>NZ_MACG01000044.1 GCF_001884035.1 Bacillus tropicus | reverse complement strand
GTAGTTGGGACCTTGTCCCTGTGAGAGTAGGACGTCGCCAAGCAACTAAGCACGAGTCAAATGACTCGTGTTTTTTTGTGTTTTCAAACAGTATGCAAAAAGAAGTAATGGTAATACAAACACGTTGCCTAAGGATGAATCATATTATATAAGAGATTGATGTATATTTTTCTGTAAATTGTTAAGGAATAGAAGTATAAAATATGTCCATTTAAATAGGGAGGGAAAGATATGAAATCACAAAACGAAGTTTGTATTGTTTGTGAGACAGAAAGAAAAGAAGGGATATATGTTTATAATAATTTAATATGTTATGAATGTGAAAAGGACATGGTGAATACGGAAACAAATGATCCGAAGTATATATATTATTTAAAACAGCTTCGGAAATTAGAAGTATCATATTTTTAAATAGGCATCTGCCTATTATTTTTTTTGTTCTGTATAATAGATAAAGAATGAAATAATAAGGAAGAGATATAGATGAATCAAAATCGCATACCTTTATATGAAGCATTAATAGAGTTTAAAGAAAGAAGGCCGTTATCCTTTCATGTCCCAGGTCATAAAAATGGTTTAAACTTCCCTCAGGAGGCAGTAGAGGAGTTTAAAGATATACTATCTATCGATGTAACTGAGTTGTCAGGGTTAGATGATTTACATAGTCCGTTTGAATGTATAGATGAGGCACAACAATTATTAGCTGATGCATATGGAGTAAACAAAAGTTATTTTTTAATTAATGGTTCAACAGTCGGGAATCTAGCAATGATTTTGTCTTGTTGTGGGGAACATGATATCGTTCTTGTACAAAGAAATTGTCATAAATCAATTATTAATGGTTTAAAGTTAGCGGGAGCAAATCCCATTTTTTTAGATCCATGGATTGATGAAGCTTATAACGTACCAGTGGGAATTCATGATGAGATTATTAAGGAAGCAATTGAAAAATATCCGAATGCGAAAGCACTCATTTTAACGCATCCTAATTATTATGGTATGGGTATGGATTTAGAGGCAAGTATTGCTTATGCACATGCACATAAAATTCCTGTGTTAGTAGATGAAGCACATGGAGCTCATTTCTGTTTAGGCGGGGCATTTCCAAAGTCAGCGTTAGCATATGGTGCAGATATTGTAGTTCATTCTGCGCATAAAACATTACCCGCAATGACAATGGGATCCTATTTACATATAAATAGTTGCTTAGTGAAAGAAGAAAAAATTTCTACTTATTTAAGTATGCTACAATCTAGTAGTCCATCGTATCCAATTATGACTTCTCTTGATATTGCACGCTTTACGATAGCACGTATAAAGGAAAAAGGATATGATGAAATTATCGAGTTTTTACGGGAGTTTAAAGAAGAATTGAGTGCTATTCCACAAATAGCTATTTTACAATATCCATTACAAGACGAGCTAAAGGTTACCGTACAGACGCGTTGTCAATTATCAGGATACGAATTACAGTCTGTATTTGAAAAGGTCGGTATATATACAGAAATGGCAGATCCATATAATGTTCTATTTATTTTGCCTTTGCAAGTAAATAAAAAATATATGAAGGCTATAGAGATGATCCGAGTGGCATTGCAATATTATGAGGTGAAAGACAAGGCGAAATCTATTCGTTATACTTATAAAGGAGAAATTTCTCCTTTACCGTATACATATAAACAACTGGAAGAATACGAAACAAAAGTAGTATCTGTAGAAGAAGCAGTTGGGATGGTAGCGGCGGAAATGGTAATTCCGTATCCACCTGGTATTCCATTGATTATGTATGGGGAAAGAATTACTTCAGAACATAAAGAGCAAATTATGTATTTAGAAAAAGCAGGCGCTCGTTTTCAAGGCAGCACGAAATATATGAAAGTGTATGATATAGAAAGTAGGTTTTAGGATGAAGGGATTATTTGTAACAATTGAAGGTCCAGAAGGTTCGGGTAAAACAACGTTAATTCAAGGTTTATTGCCATACTTTGAACAAAAGGAACAAAAGGTAATGGCGACAAGAGAACCAGGTGGTATTGCAATTTCTGAGGATATTAGAACGATTTTGCATAAACAAGAATATACGATGATGGAAGCACGTACGGAGGCGCTGTTATATGCTGCTGCACGTAGACAGCATTTAGTAGAAAAAGTTATGCCGGCACTTAATGAGGATTACCTTGTATTATGTGATCGTTTTATAGATAGCTCTTTAGCGTATCAAGGATATGCAAGAGGATTAGGTATGGATAAAGTATTTGACATAAATCGTTTCGCAACAGAGGACTGTATGCCTAGTTTAACGATTTACTTAGATATTGAGCCAGAGGTTGGCTTAGCTCGAATTGCAAAAGATGCAGGACGTGAAGTGAATCGGTTAGATATGGAAGATATCTCTTTTCATAAACGTGTGCGTGAAGGGTATTTACAAGTTGTAGAACGTTTCTCGGATCGTATTGTATTAGTGAATGCTGATCAACCAATGGAAAAACTTATAGAAGAAGTTATTCAGGTTATAGAAGATAAATTGTTATAATAGAAGGAAAGAATGAAATAAGTGAGGTATGCATTATGACGAAGACGTGGGAGCAGCTTTCTGCTATACAACCCATCGGTGTAAAAATGTTGATGAATAGCATCGCAAAAGAGCGTATATCCCACGCTTACTTGTTAGAGGGAGGGAAAGGGACAGGAAAGTTTGCGACAGCAATTCAAATGGCAAAGAGTTTCCTCTGTTCTCAGCGGAATGGGGTAGAGCCTTGTCATGTATGTACAAATTGTAAGCGAATTGATTCAGGTAACCACCCAAACTTACATATTGTAAAACCAGACGGATTATCTATTAAGAAGCAGCAAATTCATGATTTACAAGAAGAGTTTTCCAAAACAGGATTAGAAGCAAATAAAAAAGTATATATTATTGAGCACGCAGACCGTATGACAGCAAATGCAGCGAATACACTGTTGAAATTTTTAGAAGAACCAAGTAGTGATACAACAGCTATTTTACTTACTGAACAAAGTCATCAAATTTTAAATACGATTTTATCTCGCTGTCAAGTTGTTACATTTAGACCGTTACCTACGGAATCTTTAATTAGAAGATTACAGGATGAAGGTATTACGGCGTCTTTATCAACACTTGCTGCACAACTCACGAATAGTTTTGATGAAGCTTTAGCTTTATGTAATGATGAATGGTTTGCACAAGCACGAGCTTTAGTGATAAAATTATGTGAAGCGCTCGAAAAAGATAAAGTCTCTATTTTTTTTGTACAAGAAAAATGGGGGAAACACTTTGGAGAGAAAGAACAATTACAGCAAGGTTTAGATATGTTACTCCTTATTTATAAGGATTTATTATATGTTCAACTTGGAGAAGAAGATCGTCTTGTTTTTCGTGAGCAGAAAGAGATGTTTGAATCTTTCTCCTATGCTCAGAAGCGCATTGTATCAGCTCTCTTTAATATATTAGAGGCAAAAAATAGAATCAACGCTAATGTAAATGCGCAGCTTGTGTTCGAACAGTTAGTGTTGCGGTTGCAGGAGGGATGACCGTTTTGTATGATGTAGTAGGTGTTCGCTTTAAGAAGGCCGGAAAGGTGTATTACTTTGATCCGAATCAGTTCGATATCTCTGAAAATGAGTTTGTAATTGTAGAAACGGTAAGAGGTATTGAATACGGAAAAGTAGTTATTACCAAAAAGCAAGTTGATGAAAACGACGTTGTATTACCGTTAAAAAAGGTTATTCGTATTGCAAATGAAAATGATCGTACCATTGTTGAAGAGAACAAACATGCTGCAAAAGAAGCATATCAAGTTTGTCAGCAAAAGGTAGTAGAACATAATCTTGATATGAAACTTGTAGATGTAGAGTATACGTTCGATCGCAATAAGATTATTTTCTACTTTACTGCGGATGGTCGGATTGATTTCCGCGAACTAGTGAAGGACTTAGCAGCAATTTTTAGGACAAGAATTGAACTAAGACAAATTGGTGTTCGTGATGAAGCGAAGATGCTTGGTGGTATTGGTCCATGTGGTCGTATGCTTTGTTGTTCTACTTTTTTAGGAGATTTTGAACCTGTATCCATTAAGATGGCAAAGGATCAAAATTTATCATTAAATCCTGCAAAAATCTCTGGTTTATGTGGTCGCTTAATGTGTTGCTTAAAATATGAGAATGATGAATATGAGGCAGCAAAGGAACAACTTCCTGATTTAGATCAACGTATACAAACCCCGCATGGTACTGGCCGTGTTATCGGATTAAATATTTTAGAAAGATTAATTCAAGTGGAACTAGTAGACAAGGAACGGATAGTAGAATATACGTTAGATGAGTTAGTGAATAAAGGGGTCGTTTCGAGTCAAACCACAGATTAATGAGGTGGGTGCTTGTGGAGAAAAAAGATATTTTTGCATCGGTTTCTAGTATGGAAGAGCAAATTGGACATTTATACAAACAGTTGGGGGAATTAAAACAACATCTTGCAGAGTTACTGGAAGAAAACCAACATATAAAAATGGAAAATGAAAATTTGCGACACCGCTTTGAAGAAGTGCAGATTAAAGAAAAACAAAAAACTCAAAAACGTAAAGAAGTGAAGCCGAAGACAGATATTGGTGAAGGCTATGATAATTTAGCAAGACTATATCAAGAAGGTTTTCATATTTGTAATCTGCATTATGGAAGTGTACGTAAAGAGGGAGATTGTTTATTCTGCCTGTCATTTTTAAATAAAAAGTGAAATTACCTTTCCAATAATAATTGGAAAGGTAATTTTTTATACATGAGAGTAGAATGAAATATATTTTTTATTAGTTGAAGATGAAATAGGGTAGGTTAAGGGTAAGAAAAGGAGTAACATATGAATTTATATGAAGATGAACGTTTAGATTACTTATTAGCACAAGATTTAAAGATTATACAAAGCCCATCAGTATTTAACTTTTCGTTAGATGCTGTTTTACTTGCAGATTTTGCGTGGGTACCAATTCAAAAAGGTAATTTACTTGATTTGTGTACAGGTAATGCAGTTGTGCCCCTTCTATTAAGTACAAGAACGAAAGGGAATATTACTGGTGTGGAAATTCAAGAACGCTTATATGATATGGGAATAAGAAGTGTTCAATATAATAAGTTGGAAGAAAGAATCCACTTAATACATGGAGATTTGAAAGAAATGCCGGAGAAACTTGGACGTCATCAATATGATGTTGTCACATGTAATCCACCGTATTTCCAAACACCTGCAACTTCTGAAAAAAATATGAATGAACATTTAGCGATAGCTCGTCATGAAATTATGTGTACATTAGAGGATGTTGTATCTGCGAGTAGTCAGCTAGTAAAGCAAGGCGGGAAAGTAGCATTTGTACACCGCCCAGGTCGTTTACTAGACATTGTTACATTAATGCGTAAATACAAAATTGAACCAAAGCGTGTCCGATTTGTGTATCCTAAGGCAGGAAAAGAAGCGAATACATTGTTAATTGAAGGAATTAAGGATGGAAATGCCGATCTGAAAATATTGCCACCTCTTTTTGTATATGAAGAAAATAATGAATACACAAAGGAGATTCGTTCTATTTTATATGGAGAAGAATAAGCATTGTTTTTATGTAGTAGAGTGCTCTGATGGAAGTTATTATGCTGGATATACAAATCATATAGAGAAGCGGATTGAGACCCATAATGGCGGAAAAGGGGCTAAGTATACGCGTGCTAGACGTCCTGTTGTTTTAAAATACGTAGAATTTCATGAAGATAAACGTACAGCTATGCAAGCAGAGTATTATTTTAAGCAATTAAATAGAAAACAAAAAGAAGAATATATGCAAAAAGGAGAACGCTATGTGGCAACAAAAAAGCTTTCAACAAAATGAAAAGGGAGTTTTATATTTAGTACCGACTCCTATTGGAAATTTAGAAGATATGACATTTCGTGCAATCCGAATTTTAAAAGAAGCTGATTTAATTGCTGCTGAAGATACGAGACAAACGAAAAAACTTTGTAATTATTTCGAAATTGAAACACCTGTTATGAGTTACCACGAGCATAATAAAGAAGTAAGTGGTAAGAAAATATTAGAGAAGTTAGATGAAGGAAAGACTGTAGCACTTGTTAGTGATGCTGGTATGCCGTGTATTTCCGATCCAGGCTATGATATTGTTGTCGAGGCAGTAGCTGAGCAATATTATGTAATCCCGCTTCCTGGGGCAAAT
This sequence comes from Bacillus tropicus, assembly GCF_001884035.1. Taxonomy (GTDB): domain Bacteria; phylum Bacillota; class Bacilli; order Bacillales; family Bacillaceae_G; genus Bacillus_A; species Bacillus_A tropicus. Next base: position 42,150 of record NZ_MACG01000044.1, on the reverse strand, counting down.
GCAGCACTTACAGCATTAATTGCATCAGGTCTTGAAACAAAACAGTTTTATTTCTATGGATTTTTACAAAGAAATAAAAAAGAAAGAAAAATGGAATTAGAAAAGCTTCGCTATATACAAACTACAATGATGTTTTATGAAGCACCTCACCGCCTAGATGATACTTTAATCTCGATGCAAGAAGTATTGGGAAATAGAGAAATTGTATTGTGTCGAGAGTTAACGAAAAAATTCGAGGAATTTATTCGAGGAACAGTCGAAGAAGCAATTGAGTGGACGAAACAAAATGAAGTTCGTGGTGAGTTTTGTATTTTAGTAGCTGGTTCAACGGAAGAACCTGCTCCAGAAGAACAATGGTGGGAATCTATTTCAGTATATAATCATATTGAACATTATATAAACGAAAAAGGCATGAATTCAAAAGAGGCGATAAAAACAGTCGCTAAAGATCGAGATTTGTCGAAACGCGATGTATATCAAATCTATCATGTCGATAAAAAATAAGCTTCTCATAATTGAGAAGCTTATTTTGCTGTTTCGATATAATCTTGAAGTTCGTTTAAGATTTGCTCAGCGCCTTCTTTGCTTAAGATAATTTTACCTTCAGCTAAAGATAGGTTACCATCAGATACTTCACCAGTTACTTGGCAAGTCATGTTTGGCTTATATTTTTTTAAGATGATTTTCTCGTCATCAACATAGATTTCAAGTGCATCCTTTTCTGCAATACCTAAAGTACGGCGTAATTCGATTGGAATTACTACACGACCTAATTCATCAACTTTACGAACAATACCAGTAGATTTCATAATTCTTTTCCTCCTAAAGAAATAGTTTATAAGTTTCGAGTCTATTTTTAGATTCGTCATTTTTCGACAAAATACCCTATGGACATATGATACCAATCATTTACATTTCCGTCAATTCTTTAATTCTATATTTTTTAAAAAGATTTATAGATTTCTTACTTCTTATATATAATAGAATGGGAGTAATTTCTACTATTATTTCACTTTATTTTCAGAAAAATGTTTAAATTGTAAGTAGAGATTGTATATTTTCTTGAAATATGAGTAATAGATGATAAATATACTAATCATTAACTCGTTTTTATCACGCATTAACAAGCAATAAGATTCTAAATTTAAAGTTCGGCCGGAGCAAAGAAGTTAAGTGGGAGTCGGGCTGCTCGTAAAAGCCCAATTGGTGCGGGCTAATAATCTGCGGGAGGGAACAAAACCCCGACAGATTAAAGTTTCACTTTATATATAAGTTTTTGATATACTATTTATAAATACATATGAGGTTATCCGGGAGGTCCAAAACAATGACAGAGGAAAACAAATCCTTTTATATTACTACCCCAATTTATTATCCAAGTGGAAAATTACACATTGGACATGCTTATACAACAGTAGCAGGAGATGCGATGGCACGATATAAGCGTATGCAGGGATATAATGTTCATTATTTAACAGGAACTGATGAGCATGGACAGAAAATCCAAAAGAAAGCAGAAGAATTAAACGTTACACCACAAGCATATGTGGATAACATCGTTGCAGGAATTAAAGAGCTTTGGGAGAAAATGGATATCTCTTATGATGATTTTATTCGTACAACGGAAGATCGTCATAAAGATGTTGTTGAAAAAATCTTCAAGCAACTAGTAGACCAAGGTGATATTTATCTTGATGAATATGAAGGTTGGTACTCTGTACAAGATGAGACATTCTATACGGAGCATCAATTAGTAGATCCAATTATGGAAGGTGACAAAGTAGTTGGAGGAAAAAGTCCAGATAGTGGTCATGATGTAGAACTTGTTCGTGAAGAATCGTATTTCTTTAGAATGGGTAAATATGTCGACAGACTATTAAAATTCTATGAAGATAATCCACATTTCATTCAGCCAGAGTCTCGTAAGAATGAAATGATTAATAACTTTATTAAACCAGGCTTAGAAGATTTAGCAGTTTCTCGTACTTCATTTGACTGGGGAGTTCGTGTTCCAGGTAATCCGAAACACGTTATTTACGTATGGGTTGACGCATTATCTAACTACATTACAGCATTAGGTTATGGAACAGAAAATGAAGAGATGTATAAGAAGTTCTGGCCAGCGGATGTGCATTTAGTTGGAAAAGAAATCGTTCGTTTCCATACAATTTATTGGCCAATCATTTTAATGGCATTAGATTTACCTCTTCCGAAAAAAGTCTTTGCTCACGGTTGGATTTTAATGAAGGATGGAAAGATGAGTAAGTCAAAAGGAAACGTAGTAGATCCAGTTACATTAATCGATCGTTACGGATTAGATGCATTACGTTATTACTTACTTCGTGAAGTTCCATTTGGATCTGATGGCGTATTCACACCAGAAGGATTTGTGGAGCGTATTAATTTCGATTTAGCAAACGACTTAGGTAACTTATTAAATCGTACAGTAGCTATGATTGATAAGTACTTTAACGGAGAAATCCCTGCATTTAAAGCAAATGTAACGGAATTTGATGAAACGTTAGTAACGTTTGCAAAAGATACATTGAAAAAAGTGGAAGAAGCAATGGAGAATATGGAATTCTCTGTAGCTCTAAGCTCAATTTGGCAATTGGTTAGCCGTACGAATAAATATATTGATGAAACACAACCATGGGTATTAGCGAAAGACGAGAATGATCGTGAAAAGTTAGCTTCTGTAATGGCTCACTTAGCAGAAGTACTTCGTCAAACAGGTATTATGCTTATGCCATTCTTAACAGTAGCACCAAACAAGATGTTTGCTCAGCTTGGCCTTACTGATGAAGCGCATAAATCTTGGGAAAGCTTATCTACAATTGGCTGTATTCCAGCTGGAACAAAAGTAGAAAAAGGAAACCCGATTTTCCCTCGTTTAGAAATGGAAGTAGAGGTAGAGTACATTAAAGAACAAATGAAAGCCTCTGCTCCTAAAGTAGAAGAGAAAAAAGAAGAAGAACCGAAGGCAGAAGAAATTACAATTGATGATTTCTTTAAAGTAGAATTACGCGTAGCTGAAGTACTATCTGCTGAACCTGTGAAAAAGGCAGATAAGTTGTTAAAAATCCAACTAGACTTAGGCACAGAAAAGCGTCAAGTTGTCTCTGGAATTGCAAAATTCTATTCGCCAGAAGACCTAAAAGGTAAAAAGGTTATTTGTGTAACAAACTTAAAACCTGTAAAATTACGCGGTGAATTATCACAAGGTATGATTTTAGCGGGTGAAGAGAATGGCGTATTGTCATTAGCATCGATTGACCAAAATCTACCAAATGGTACAAAAATTAAGTAATTAAGACAAGAAAAGAGATGTTTCACGTGTAACATGTGTGAAGCGTCTTTTTTCTTTTTACACTCTCAATTTTTGCATTAAGATTGTAGTATTGTTATCGTTAAGTTATAAAAGAGCTTATTTGCGTAGAATAAATTTGATTTCAATATAAAAGGAGTTATGTATTATGTTGTTTGATACACATTCACATTTGAATGCAGAGCAATTTGAAGAAGACTTACAAGAAGTTATTGCCCGAATGAAAGAAGCGGGGGTTACTTATACAGTTGTTGTTGGTTTTGATGAAGTAACGATAAAAAAGGCGATTGAATTAGCTGAAGCCTATGATTTTATTTATGCCGCGGTTGGATGGCACCCAGTTGATGCAATCGACATGACAGAAGAGCATTTAGCTTGGTTAGAAGAACTTGCTTCTCATCCTAAAGTCGTTGCACTTGGAGAAATGGGCTTAGATTATCACTGGGATAAGTCTCCAAAAGAAATACAGAAAGAAGTATTCCGTAAACAAATTGCATTAGCGAAAAAGGTAAAATTGCCGATTATTATACATAACCGCGATGCAACCCAAGATATTGTTGATATTCTAGAAGAAGAGAATGCAGCTGAAGTAGGAGGCATTATGCATTGCTTTAGCGGCAGCGTAGAGGTAGCAGAGCGATGTGTTAATATGAACTTTTTAATTTCGTTAGGTGGACCAGTTACATTTAAAAACGCTAAGAAGCCGAAAGAAGTTGCTACGGAGATTCCATTAGAGAAATTGTTAATAGAGACGGATTGTCCGTATTTAACACCACATCCATTTCGAGGAAAACGAAATGAACCGAGTTATGTAAAACTCGTAGCAGAAGAAATTGCGAATTTAAAAGGAATTTCTTATGAAGAGGTAGCGGAAGTAACAACTAAGAATGCAAAAGCTTTATTTGGTGTCGAATAAAAAGAATGGGGGAGCCCATTCTTTTTATTTTTTGAGAAACGGAATAGTAGAAGTGGTAGAGAAAACGAGGGTGAATGAGTAAGTGTTACAATAAGGAGAGAGAACAAAGTTTTGGACATTCTATTTTTTAAAATGTAACAATGGGGAAAATAATAATGGAAAAGTCGTCATTTTTTTGTTTTACTAAGTAGAGACGAAACGAGTGTGGAGGCAAGCATGAAAATTAAAGAGATTATCGTTGTAGAAGGTAAAGATGATACAGTTGCGATTAAGCGTGCTGTTGATGCGGATACAATTGAAACGAACGGTTCAGCAATCGGTGATCATGTTATTGAACAAGTTAAATTAGCGCTACAAAAACGAGGCGTTATTATTTTCACAGATCCGGATTATCCTGGAGAGCGTATTCGAAAAATTATTTCTGATAAGGTGCCTGGATGTAAACATGCTTTTTTACCGAAGGAAGAAGCACTTGCCAAGAGGAAAAAAGGTGTCGGAATTGAACATGCTTCTAATGAATCAATTCGCCGTGCTTTAGAGAATATACATGAAGAAATGGAAGCTTACACAAGTGAAATTAGTTGGAGCGATCTAGTCGATGCAGGTTTAGTGGGCGGAGAAATGGCAAAGAGTCGCAGAGAAAGAATGGGTAAGCTATTAAAGATTGGTTATACAAACGCAAAACAGTTACATAAACGTTTACAAATGTTTCAAGTTTCAAAAGAATCATTTGCAGAAGCTTATAAGCAAGTCATACAGGAGGAAAGAAAATGAAGGATATCGCAACGCCAAATCGTACGAAAGACATTGTTGAGAAGTATGGATTTTCATTCAAAAAAAGTTTAGGGCAAAATTTTTTAATTGATACGAATGTATTAAATCGTATCGTTGATCACGCTGAAATTGGTTCAGAAAGTGGTGCAATTGAAATTGGACCAGGTATCGGTGCATTAACAGAACAATTAGCGAAGCGTGCTAAAAAAGTAGTGGCTTTTGAAATTGATCAAAGGTTATTACCGATTTTAGATGAGACGTTAGCTCCATATGGCAACGTTACAGTTATTAATAAAGATGTACTAAAGGCAGATGTACATGAGGTGTTTAGTGAGCAATTTGAAGAAGGGCAAGATGTAATGGTAGTAGCTAACTTACCATACTATATTACAACGCCAATTTTATTTAAATTGCTGGAAGAGAAATTACCGGTTCGTGGATTCGTTGTTATGATGCAAAAAGAAGTTGGGGATCGTTTAGCGGCTAAACCTGGAACGAAAGAGTATGGTTCTTTATCCATTGCTATTCAGTATTATACAGAGGTAGAAACAGTTATGACTGTACCGCGTACAGTGTTTGTGCCACAACCAAATGTTGATTCTGCAATTATCCGCCTCTTAAAGCGTCCGAAACCAGTGGTAGAAGTAACAGATGAGACATTCTTCTTTGAAGTAGTACGAGCAAGTTTTGCACAGCGTCGTAAAACTTTAATGAATAATTTATCAAATAATTTAAATGGTTTCCCGAAAGATAAGGAGCTGTTGGATCGAATTTTAACAGAAGTAGGAATTGATCCAAAACGAAGAGGCGAAACGCTATCTATCGAAGAGTTTGCGACATTAAGTAATGCATTAGTTCTTCATAAGTTATCATAAGAGTACAAGAGGGACGGTTCAATTTGAACTGTCCCTTTTGTCACCTTTCCCCTCCTAAATTCATACTTTAAAAACAGGTAAGATGGCCTAACGAGTTTGGAGGTAGGAGAATGGTTTTACATGTTGGAGAATTAGTGGAACGATATTCTCATAATAGGGATATCCTTTTTCGTATTATAGAAATAAAAGGCGAGATAGCTATATTGTTTGGAGAGGAAATTAGATTAGTGGCAGATGCGCCACTTGAGGATTTAATTAGTATAGATCAACGAGAACATAAAAAGAGAGCGAAGCGTGAGAAAGAAACAATGGAGCGCACGTATCGTTTGTTTCAACAAGATTACGTATTAATGAAACAAAGGCATGAACACACTTCAACTGGTGGATATACAAGTGAAGTGAATTATTTTCAAATGCCAGGGCGTGTATTGCACATAGATGGAGACCCGTTATATTTGCGCAAGTGCCTAGATTTATATAATAAAATTGGTGTTCCTGTACAAGGTATTCATTGTAAAGAAACGGAGATGCATGAAAAGGTAGTAGATTTAATAGACCATTTTCGTCCGGACATTTTAGTTATTACAGGGCACGATGCGTATACAAAATCAAAAGGCGTGAAGGGAGATTTAGCAGCATATAGGCATTCAAGGCATTTTGTACAGGCTGTTCGAGAAGTGAGAAAAAAATATCCATCATTGGATCAACTCGTTATTTTTGCTGGGGCATGTCAATCACACTTTGAAGCATTAATTCGAGCAGGCGCTAATTTTGCTAGTTCCCCATCTAGAATTAATATTCACGCACTAGACCCTGTATATGTGGTTGGTAAAATTAGTTTTACGTCATTTATGGAAAGGGTTAATGTATGGGATGTTGTACGTAATACGATTACTGGTGAAAAGGGACTTGGCGGGATTGAGACAAGGGGGATTTTACGAACGGGATTACCTTTTCAACATTATGAAGAATAAGCAAGGTACATATGTATCTTGCTTTTTTGTATGGAGAGGATTTAAATCAGTTTGGATAAAAAGAGACAAGAACGCACAGACTACATAATGATACTTTTACAATATAGTATTTCTTCTATCTATTCGAACGCATGATGCTTTTATAATGATATTGTCTGTGAGTTGCGGTTAATAATTGGGATAGATATATCGTGTTTTAAGTGTTCAATCTAAATTACAGCGAGGTGTAACGAAGTATATGTCAAAACGTTTAGATGAAATTAAAAGCGAATTAGATCACCATCTTGGACAGAGACTGATGTTAAAGGCGAACAGTGGGAGAAGAAAAACTGTAGAACAATCAGGTGTACTTGCAGAAACGTACCGTTCTGTTTTTGTTGTACAACTGGATCAACAAGAAGACGCGTTGCAACGTGTATCGTATAGCTATGCGGATGTTTTAACAGAGACAGTAGAGTTAACATTTTATGGTGAACCTCATAATGAAGTGATTTTATAATTCATGTATCGTTACATATATTCCCACAAATGAAAAGCTATATTATTTTGCATACTAATTATACCGTAGCAAAATAAGGAGGGACTCTGCATTGAGTAGACGAAGAGGTGTCATGTCAAATCAATTTAAAGAAGAGCTTGCAAAAGAGCTAGGCTTTTATGATGTTGTTCAGAAAGAAGGATGGGGCGGAATTCGTGCGAAAGATGCTGGTAACATGGTGAAACGTGCTATAGAAATTGCAGAACAGCAATTAATGAAACAAAACCAGTAGTTGTAAGATACTTTCTATGCTACGGTAGCCGAGGAGTGATTCCTCGGCTTTTTGTACTATAAAAGGTGCCATCATTTTACATAAGTAGTTTCATTCTGAATGCTTTTCGTTATAATTAGGGAAGTGTCATCGTCTTACTATAAATTTATGGTAAAATAAACGATAAAAGATTGAGTACATAGAGTGGGTGAATAGATTGAAGCTACTAGTGAAAGCACCAGCAAAGATTAATCTGTCGTTAGATGTACTGGGAAAAAGACAAGACGGATATCATGAAGTGAAAATGATTATGACAACAATTGATTTAGCGGATCGTTTAGAACTAATGGAATTAGCAGAAGACCGTATTGAAATTTTATCCCATAATCGGTATGTCCCAGACGACCAAAGAAATCTGGCTTATCAAGCAGCGAAATTATTAAAAGAGAAGTTTAATGTAAAAAAAGGTGTATCTATTACTATTGAAAAAACGATTCCAGTAGCAGCTGGATTAGCGGGTGGAAGTAGTGATGCAGCAGCGACATTACGTGGTCTTAATAAATTATGGAATTTAGGGCTTACAATTGATCAGTTAGCAGAGCTCGGCGCAGAAATTGGGTCAGATGTATCGTTTTGCGTATATGGTGGGACAGCAATTGCCACTGGAAGAGGAGAACAGATTGAGCACATAAAAACTCCACCTTCTTGTTGGGTTATTTTAGCAAAACCCCATATTGGTGTATCTACTGCTGATGTATATGGAAATTTAAAGTTAAATCGAGTTACACATCCAAATGTAGATAAAATGGTGGATGTCATAAATGCTGGAGACTACAAAGGGATTTGTGATACTGTTGGTAACGTTTTAGAAGATGTAACGTTTGCGATGCATCCTGAAGTTGCACGTATTAAGGCACAGATGAAGCGATTTGGAGCAGATGCCGTATTAATGAGTGGAAGTGGTCCAACCGTATTCGGTCTGGTGCACCATGATTCGCGAATGCATCGTATATATAACGGATTAAAAGGATTTTGTGAACAAGTATACGCAGTACGTTTATTAGGAGAGCGAGAAACGCTTGAATAAAGACGTATAATACGTTATGATTTGTTTAGAATATTCGTGATTTGAGGTGGGAGTATGAAAATTAGACGAAGTACAAGATTAGTCGATATGACTTATTACTTGTTACAAAACCCTCGTCAGCTAGTTTCTCTCACTTTTTTTGCTGAAAGGTATCAATCAGCTAAGTCTTCTATTAGTGAAGATTTAGTTATTATTAAGCAAACGTTTGAACAACAAGGGGTCGGCACATTGCAAACGATACCAGGAGCAGCAGGAGGAGTGAAATATATACCATATATAAGTGAAGAAGAGGCAGATCTAATTATCGGTGAGCTGTGTAGCTTATTTGAAAATCCAGATCGTATTTTGCCTGGTGGTTACTTATATATGACAGATCTTTTAAGTAATCCTCGTCATATTAATGGCGCAGGTCGTTTGTTTGCTTCTGTTTTTGCTAGGCAACCAATTGATGCAGTTATGACGGTGGCAACGAAGGGGATTCCACTTGCATATGCAGTGGCGAACTATTTAGATGTACCGGTAGTGATTGCAAGAAAAGATAATAAGGTAACAGAAGGACCTACTGTTAGTATCAACTATGTATCAGGTTCTTCTAAGCGAATTCAAACAATGACGTTAGCAAAGCGTAGCCTTCCAGAAGGATCAAATGTTTTAATTATTGATGACTTTATGAAAGCTGGCGGAACAATTCAAGGTATGATGAGTATGTTAGAAGAGTTTAAGGCTAATCTTGTTGGTATTGGTGTATTAGTAGAGTCCACGGATATTGAAGAAAGACTAATTAATAACTTTGTATCATTGATTCGTCTATCAGAAGTTGATGTGAAAGAAAAAGCGATTCAAGTGGAAAAGGGAAATTATTCACTGGCACCATTTGATGAAGGGCTCGTAGAGGCTGAGTAAAAAGATAAAGCAAATAGCTTTATCTTTTTTTATTCTATTTATAAATTATAAAATAGATGGACAAACTGCTTTTCGTGCACTATTTTTAAAGAGTAAAAATAAATAATAAAAGGGTGAAAAGTATGAAAGTTGTTCAAACAAACAATGCACCACAAGCAATTGGACCGTATTCACAAGGGATTATTGTAAATAATATGTTTTACAGTTCAGGACAAATTCCGTTAACTGCAAGTGGAGAGCTTGTAGCAGGAGACGTAACAGTACAAACAGAGCAAGTATTTCAAAATTTACAAGCAGTATTAGAAGAAGCAGGTGCTTCATTTGATACGGTAGTAAAAACAACAGTATTCTTAAAAGATATGGATGATTTTAATGCTGTTAATGAAGTATATGGATCGTATTTCTCTGCTCATAAGCCAGCTCGTTCTTGTGTACAAGTAGCAAAATTACCGAAAGATGTTTCAGTTGAAATCGAAGTAATTGCCCTAGTTAAGTAATTCTTTGTAAGCGATAACCTCCACTAATCTCTATATTCAATTACAATAAAAATTTTTATCTTAAAAATTTTTAAAAAATTAAAGGGAAAATAGAAATTTTGTGGAATTTATACAAATATATCGCTTATTTAGAAAAGGGTGGTGAACACAAGATGGAAGTGACTGACGTAAGATTACGCCGCGTAAACACAGAAGGCCGCATGAGAGCAATTGCCTCTATTACTCTAGACCATGAATTTGTTGTTCATGATATTCGTGTAATTGATGGTAATAATGGATTATTTGTAGCAATGCCAAGTAAACGTACTCCAGATGGAGAATTCCGTGACATTGCACATCCAATTAATTCTGGTACACGCTCTAAAATTCAAGATGCGGTTTTAACAGAGTATCATCGTTTAGGCGAGTTAGAAGAGGTTGAGTTTGAAGAAGCGGGTGCTTCGTAAAATTCGAATGAAAAGGGCTTTTTAAAGAAAGTCCTATAATTTTGCAACAAACTCCTGTAAGCATTTACAGGGGTTTGTTTTTTTTTGGTGGTTATATACATTTTTCGTTCGGAAAATTCTAAATTTAACAAAGCGAAGAGATAAACTTCTAATTTTTTCAAAATCATTTTAAATAGTATAGCTTATTTCTTAAAAAAGATACTAAAGAGTAAAACATCTTATAAGAATTATGGTAAAATTTAATAGTTAAAATGTGTTTCTTGAAATATATGATGATTTAGGATAATATCGTTAATGGATAAATAGGTTGCGATGGAGGGTCTATATGTCAAACAGATTTGCAGTGATTCTAGCTGCAGGTAAAGGCACACGTATGAAGTCTAAGTTATACAAAGTGCTTCATCCTGTATGTGGAAAACCTATGGTACAACATGTTGTCGATCAAGTATCTCAACTAGGATTGCAGAAACTTGTAACAGTCGTAGGACATGGTGCTGAAATGGTACAAGAACAGCTAGGAAACGTAAGTGAGTTTGCATTACAAGCAGAACAACTTGGTACAGCGCATGCTGTAGATCAAGCTGCAAGTGTACTTGCAAACGAAGAAGGAACAACTTTAGTTATTTGTGGTGATACGCCGCTAATAACTGCTGAAACGATGGAAGCATTACTTCAGCAACATAAAGAAGCAGGGGCAATGGCAACGGTGTTAACAGCTTACATAGAAGAACCTGCTGGATATGGTCGTATCGTTCGAAATGAGAATGGTCATGTTGAAAAGATTGTTGAGCATAAGGATGCAAATGAGAAAGAATTAGCTATTAAAGAAATCAATACAGGTACGTATTGTTTTGATAATAAAGCTTTATTCGCTTCACTTTCTAAAGTTTCAAATGATAACGTACAAGGTGAATATTACCTGCCAGATGTTATTGAGATTTTAAAAAATGAAGGTCATATTGTATCAGCTTATCAAACAGAGCACTTCGATGAAACGTTAGGTGTTAACGACAGAGTCGCTCTATCGCAAGCGGAAATTATTATGAAAAACCGTATCAACCGAAAGAACATGGTAAATGGTGTTACTATTATTGATCCAAGTAACACGTATATTTCTGCTGATGCAATTATCGGTAGTGATACAGTTCTTCATCCAGGAACAATTATTGAGGGGAACACTGTAATTGGTTCTGATTGTGAGATTGGACCGCATACAGTAATTCGCGATAGTGAAATTGGAGATCGTACGACAATTCGTCAATCTACTGTACATGATAGTAAGCTTGGTACAGAAGTATCGGTTGGTCCATTTGCACATATTCGCCCAGATTCAGTTATTGGAGATGAAGTACGCGTTGGAAACTTCGTGGAAATCAAAAAAACTGTTTTTGGTAATAGAAGTAAAGCTTCACACTTAAGTTATATCGGGGATGCGCAAGTTGGAGAAGACGTGAATCTTGGTTGTGGTTCAATTACGGTGAACTATGACGGTAAGAATAAATTCAAAACTGTGATTGGTAACGGGGTATTTATTGGATGTAATTCAAACCTTGTTGCTCCTGTAACAGTTGAAGATGGTGCTTATGTGGCAGCAGGCTCTACAATTACAGAGAATGTTCCATCAAAAGCATTATCTGTAGCACGTGCACGTCAAGTTAACAAAGAAGACTATGTTGATCAATTGCTGAATAAGAAAAAATCATAATGTGGAGGGTTAATCTAGATGTCGACTCAATATCTAAATTCTAATTTGAAAGTATTCTCTTTAAACTCTAATAAGGAACTTGCTGAGCAAATTGCAAAGCACATTGGAGTAGGACTAGGAAAATGTTCTGTTGATCGTTTTAGTGATGGAGAAGTTCAAATTAACATTGAAGAAAGTATCCGTGGTTGCGATGTATTCATTATTCAATCTACAAGCTTCCCAGTAAACGAACATATCATGGAATTACTTATTATGATCGATGCATTAAAGCGTGCATCTGCAAAAACAATTAATATCGTTATTCCTTACTATGGTTATGCGCGTCAAGACCGTAAAGCGCGTTCTCGTGAACCAATTACATCGAAACTTGTAGCAAACTTGCTTGAAACAGCAGGTGCAACTCGTGTAATCACTCTAGATTTACATGCTCCACAAATTCAAGGGTTCTTTGATATCCCAATCGACCACCTAATGGGTGTACCGATTCTTTCAGATTACTTTGAAACAAAAGGTCTTAAAGATATCGTAATCGTGTCACCTGACCACGGTGGAGTAACTCGTGCTAGAAAAATGGCAGATCGCCTAAAAGCACCAATCGCTATTATTGATAAGCGTCGTCCTCGTCCGAACGTATCTGAGGTAATGAACATTATCGGTAATATTGAAGGTAAAACAGCAATTTTAATTGATGACATCATTGATACAGCTGGTACAATTACATTAGCAGCAAACGCTCTTGTTGAGAACGGTGCTTCTGAAGTATATGCTTGCTGTACACACCCAGTATTATCTGGCCCAGCAATTGAGCGTATCCAAAACTCAAATATTAAAGAGTTAGTTGTAACGAACTCTATCGTATTACCAGAAGAGAAGAAAATCGACAAAGTACATGAACTTTCAGTTGCTCCACTAATCGGAGAAGCAATCATTCGTGTATACGAAGAAGAATCTGTAAGTGTATTATTCAATTAATTGGATAGAATGAGACGTAACCAAGATTGGTTACGTCTTTTCGTATCGAAAAAAGAAAGTAGTGGTACAAGAATGAAATTGATAGTAGGACTTGGGAACCCGGGTAGAGAATATGAATTAACAAGGCATAATATTGGATTTATGGCGATTGATGAACTTGCAAAGCGTTGGAATATTTCTTTGAACGAACAAAAGTTTAAAGGAGTATTTGGTGCAGGATTTGTTAATGGAGAAAAAGTAATCTTATTAAAGCCACTTACATATATGAATTTATCTGGGGAAAGTATTCGTCCGCTAATGGATTACTATAAAATTGATGTAGAGGATTTCGTTGTTCTGTACGATGATTTAGACATCCCTGTAGGTAAATTACGCCTTCGTATGAAAGGCAGTGCTGGTGGACATAATGGTGTGAAATCAACAATTTCACATTTAGGAACACAAGAGTTTCAACGTATCCGCATGGGAATCGATCGTCCGAAAAATGGAATGAAGGTAGTAGATTACGTATTGGGACGTTTTACATCGGAAGAGATTCCTGATGTAAATCATTCTATTGAAAAAGCAGCAGATGCATGTGAAGAATGGTTAAATAAACCTTTTCTTCAAATTATGAATACTTTCAATAGTTAAGGGTACGATTGGGAATATTTTATTTTGTTTTTACCCATACTAGCAGTAATTGGATTTTTAGGAGGCTAGTATGGAAGGGTATTATTATTGCAGACATTGCGGGAGTAATGTAGGCTCCGTTACCGCAGAAAAAGTATATAGCGACGTTTTATTTCAACTAACAGAGCAAGAAGTAGTAGAGATGATTCATTTTCATGAGAATGGAAATATATATATAAAAACGATTTGTGAATTGTGTCAAGAAACGCTCGCATCTTATCCTGAGTATTATGAATATGAAAAATTTCTGCAATAAAATGTTGTCGCTTTGGCATGTCCAAAGCATTTTTCTGTTTTCTTTTTCCAAAATATTTGCATAAAATATAGTGGCTTGCTCTTTATGTTGAGAGGGGTTTTGAAAATGATAGGTTTATTAGAGCAATTTTATAAAAATGAAGAGATCCAATCGGTCATTAATGGATTAGAAGATGGTTTAAAAGAGCAACTTGTATCAGGTATGGCAACCTCTTCTCGTTCGTTATTAATGGCGGCCTTATATAAAAAAACAAAAAAATCACAACTTATTGTGACGCATAATTTATATCAAGCGCAAAAAGTACATGAAGATTTAGTTGCGTTACTTGGTGAAAAGGATGTATGGCTATATCCAGTAAATGAATTGATAGCATCAGAACTTGGTGTTGCAAGCCCAGAATTGAAGGCACAACGTATTGAAGTGTTAAATCGCTTAGCTGCAGGAGAGCATGGGATTATTGTAGCACCAGTTGCAGGACTACGCAGATTTTTACCAATGAAAGAGTTGTGGAAGCAAAGACAAATCGAAATCAATCTAGGGCAAGAGATTGATTTAGATACATTCTTGCATACTTTACATCATATTGGCTATGAGCGTAAGTCTATGGTAGAAGCTCCTGGAGAATTTAGTTTACGCGGGGGAATATTAGATATTTATCCACTAACTGAAGAATTGCCATTTCGTATTGAATTTTTCGATACAGAAGTTGATTCTATTCGATTATTTGATGTGGATGAACAGCGCTCTCAAGATAAAAAAGAAAGTGTTAGATTTGGCCCAGCAACAGAGTTTTTATTTTCGCAGGAAGAATTGAAATCGGGAATTAAGCATCTTGAAGAAGGTCTGACTAAGACGATGCAAAAACTTTCCGATGATAAGTTGAAGACTACAGTGCTTGAGACGGTAAGTCATGAAATTGAGATGTTAAAAAATGGGCAAAGTATAGAACAGATGTTTAAATATTTATCTATTTTCTATAACGAACCTGCTAGTCTGATAGATTATTTACCAGAAGATGGTGTTGTGATTTTAGATGAGATTTCACGTATTCAAGAAACAGCATCACATCTTGAAACGGAAGAGGCGGAATGGTATATATCCCTTCTTGGTGAGGGAACAATTATTCAAGATTTATCTTTCTCTCATTCGTTTGAAGAATTTCTTCATCATAAAAAAAGAAGTTTTGTATATTTAACGTTATTCTTACGTCATATAGCACATACACATCCGCAAAACATTGTGAATGTGACATGTAAAACAATGCAAGATTTCCATGGGCAGATGCAGTTGTTGAAAACTGAAATTGATAGATGGAACGAAGGGCATTTTACGACTGTTGTGCTAGGTACTGATGATGAACGTGTGAAAAAACTACAACATATTTTAAGTGATTATGATATTGAGGCAGATATTGTAGAGGGCACAGATATATTATTGCCTGGAAGGTTACAAATTGCTGTAGGAGATTTACATGCAGGATTTGAAATGCCGATGCAAAAGCTTGTTGTCATTACTGAAAAAGAGCTTTTTCATAAGAAAGTTAAAAAATCACAACGTAAGCAAAAGTTATCGAATGCTGAACGTATTAAAAGTTATTCGGAATTAAAAGTTGGGGATTATGTAGTTCATGTAAATCATGGTATAGGTAAATTCTTAGGTATTGAGACATTAGAAATTAACGGTGTTCATAAAGATTATTTGAATATTAAATATCAAGGTAATGATAAGTTATATGTTCCAATCGAACAAATTGACCAAGTGCAAAAATATGTAGGATCTGAGGGTAAGGATCCGAAAGTTTATAAACTGGGCGGAAATGATTGGAAGAAGGTCAAAACGAAAGTCGAAAAATCTGTACAAGACATTGCAGATGACCTAATTAAACTATATGCTGAGCGCGAAGCTTCAAAGGGTTATGCATATACACCAGATACGGCAGAACAACAAGAATTCGAGTCTGCTTTCCCGTATCAAGAGACAGAGGATCAATTACGTTCTATTGAAGAGATTAAAAAGGATATGGAACGCGGACGTCCGATGGATAGGCTTCTTTGTGGTGATGTAGGATACGGAAAGACGGAAGTAGCTATTCGTGCGGCATTTAAAGCAATTATGGATGAAAAACAAGTTGCAATTTTAGTGCCGACGACAATTCTTGCACAACAACACTATGAAACAATTCGAGAGCGTTTTCAAGATTATCCGATCAATATAGGATTATTAAGTAGATTCCGTACGAGAAAGCAGCAAAATGAAACAATTAAAGGTTTAAAAGATGGCACGGTAGATATTGTAATCGGAACACATCGTATTTTATCTAAAGATGTTACTTATAAAGATTTAGGTCTTCTTATTATTGATGAAGAACAAAGATTTGGCGTAACGCATAAAGAAAAAATTAAACAATTAAAAGCGAATGTTGACGTATTAACATTAACGGCAACTCCGATTCCACGTACGCTTCATATGTCTATGCTTGGCGTGCGTGATTTATCTGTTATTGAGACGCCGCCGGAAAATCGTTTCCCAGTTCAAACGTATGTAGTAGAGTATAATCCGGCGTTAATGCGAGAAGCGATAGAACGTGAGCTTGCAAGAGGTGGGCAAGTTTACTTCCTATATAATCGTGTGGAGGATATTGAACGAAAAGCAGATGAAATTTCGATGTTAGTTCCAGATGCGCGTGTAACTTATGCACATGGGAAAATGAACGAGAGTGAATTAGAGTCTGTTATGCTATCGTTTTTAGAAGGACAGCATGATGTTCTTGTAAGTACAACGATTATTGAGACGGGTGTAGATATTCCAAATGTAAATACATTAATTGTATTTGATGCGGATCGTATGGGATTATCGCAGTTGTATCAGCTTCGTGGGCGTGTTGGACGTTCCAATCGTGTTGCATATGCGTACTTTGCATACAAACGGGATAAAGTGTTGTCAGAAGTTGCAGAGAAGCGTCTGCAAGCCATTAAGGAGTTCACAGAGCTTGGGTCCGGTTTCAAAATTGCGATGCGAGATCTATCGATTCGTGGTGCAGGTAACTTGTTAGGAGCCGAACAACATGGATTTATTGATTCTGTCGGATTTGATTTATATTCTCAAATGTTAAAAGACGCAATTGAACAGCGTAGAGGAACAGACGGAGTTGAAAATACAGTTAATGTTGAAATTGATTTAGAAGTAGATGCATATTTACCAGATGCTTATATTTCGGATAGTAAACAAAAAATTATGATGTATAAACAATTTAGAGGCGTTTCTGCGATTGAAGATATTGAAGAGTTGCAAGAAGAGATGATAGATAGATTTGGTGATTACCCGCAAGAAGTTGGCTACTTATTGCAAATTGCAAATATTAAAGTATTGGCAATGAAAGAACAAATTGAATTAATTAAGCAAAATAAATTTGAAGTAACAATTCTGTTCTCAGAACAAGCGAGTCAAAATATTGATGGCGGAAAATTATTCATGCTCGGAAATAGTTTTGGACGAATGATTGGTCTAGGAATGGAAGGATCACAATTGAAAATCGTCATGAAAACAAGTGGCTTAGAGACATCGAAGTGGTTAACAATTGCTGAAAATTTATTAAAAGGTCTACCAGATGTGAAAAAAGAAGTCATAAATGCCTAATATAAGATAAAAAAATGCAATTCGGCGTGCATAGAAGAACTAATGTGTAAAATACTATGTCTAACAGTTGGTGATTTTTACATGAACAGGTAAATTCACCACTTTCATCATCAGTAGAAAGTGAGGCAGCATTAGAATGAAAGCAACTGGAATCGTACGTCGAATTGATGATTTAGGTAGGGTGGTAATCCCAAAGGAAATTCGTAGAACTTTACGTATTCGAGAAGGGGACCCATTAGAAATATTTGTTGATCGCGATGGAGAAGTAATTTTAAAGAAATATTCTCCAATTAGCGAACTAGGTGATTTTGCAAAAGAATATGCAGAAGCTTTATATGATAGCTTAGGACATAATGTGCTTGTATGCGATCGAGATTCTATTATCGCGGTATCAGGCGTGTCAAAAAAAGAATACTTAAATAAAAGCGTTGGCGATCTAATTGAAAAAACGATGGAAGAAAGAAAGTCTGTTATTATGACGGACGAAAGTGATATTTCCATTATTGATGGTGTAACAGAAAAGGTTCATTCTTATACAGTTGGACCGATTGTTGCAAACGGAGACCCAATTGGGGCTGTCATTATTTTTTCAAAAGAAGCGATTATAAGCGAAATAGAGCACAAAGCGGTCAATACTGCTGCCAGTTTCTTAGCGAAACAAATGGAACAGTAAAGGTGTATAATTTTAGAAGTAGCAATCTTTCCTAATTATGATATTTCTTCTTGAGAAATCAATTATTTGGAGATATATGTATATTGAATGAAGGTAGCGCTTTGCTACCTTTTTTCATTGAATATTTCTAGTGTTGCACGAACGTATTCTTACTCGTGTAGGTAAGGAAGCTTGTCCTTTTCTTTATGATATAATACGAGGGGTGAGAATAGAAAAAGGAGTTTTCTTGTATGGAATCGAAGAAGTATCAAGCCTTTTGGCGTGGGGCTATTATATTAACAATCGCAAGTTTTGTTACAAAGGTATTAAGCGCTTTTTACCGTATTCCATATCAAAATATAGCGGGTGACGTTGGCTTTTATATTTACCAACAAATTTATCCGTTTTATGGATTTTGTTTAATTTTAGCTACTTATGGGTTCCCCATTATAATTTCAAAAATGGTTGCGGAACGATTAGAACGAGGGAAAAAACAAGAAGCAGAAGAAATTATTTGTGTATCTTTTTGGTTTTTATTAGGGATTGGTTTCATAGGATTTTTTACATTGTTCTTTGGTGCCGAAGCAATTGCGACAGCTATGGGCGATATACACTTAGATAAGCTATTACGTGTTATTTCCTTTTCATTCATATTGATGCCATTTTTATCTGTAGCAAGAGGATATTTCCAGGGTTTCAATAATATGATGCCAACAGCTGTTTCGCAGGTGATAGAACAAACGATTCGTGTTTCTATTATTGTATTTTTATCTCTATTCCTAATTGCTCACGAATTTGATTTATATACAGTTGGTGCAGGTGCTATGCTAGGTTCAATCGCGGGTGGACTGATTGGGATTATCGTACTTGTACTTTATATGCGTCATGACTTTCGTTCTATATTCTTCAAAAGTGTAAAGAGGATTAAAGGGAAAAAGAAGATTATTAAAATCCTGTTTTGGCAGGGGTTAGCGATTTGTGTTAGTAACTTAGTGCTTATTTTTATACAAATGGCTGATTCTGTTTCTTTCTATTCTTTACTTATTGGAGCAGGAGAGCCGGCTGAAAGTGCAAAGGTTTTAAAAGGTGTTTATGACAGAAGTATCCCGCTTATGCAATTAGGTACTGTCGTGACAACTTCCTTCTCGTTGTCACTTATTCCAATTATTACAGCAGCGAAGGAAAGAGGAGATCTTACCTTTATTCGAGAAAAGGTAAGGTTAGCGATGAAAATAACATTTGTTATCGGATTTGCAGCGGCCATTGGATTAACTTGTATTATCCAGCCTACGAATATTATGTTGTTTGAAAATAGTGATGGGTCAGATGTTTTATCCATTTTATCTTTATCTATTTTATTTAGTTCATTGTCGATTACAACTGCTTCTATTTTGCAAGGGTTAGGACAAACATTAAAACCAGCGATATTCGTTATATGTGGCGGTTGTTTAAAGTTAGCTTTAAATTATATATTAATGCCGTATTTTAGTGTGAAGGGAGCTGCAATTGCAACGCTAGTTGCGTTAATTGTAATTTCTATACTAAATAGTGTATTACTTATGCGAGCTGTATCCGAATCGCTTATCGACAAACGAAATATGTTAGGTGTAGTTATTAGTGGTATCGGTATGGGATTTGTATTAATAATGTTTATGCGTGTATTGCAAATATCTGGATTAGTAATTGATACAAGTCATAGAGGTGTTGCAACGCTTGAGGCGTTGTTAGGTGTAGCCATCGGTGGATTGGCATATATGTTTTTAATTTTAAAATTACGTGTATTTACAAAAGCGGAAATAGGAACCGTTATGAAAAAAGAGAAAAAAGAAGGTTCATTGAAGAAGAGTGGATAGAGGTGGCAGGTTGTGAGTGGAATCATTACTATTTTAGGATTAGGTGCTGGTGAATTAGATCAGTTAACAATGGGTGTATATCGAAAAATAAAAGAAGCAGATCACATGTTTGTTAGAACGAAGGAACATCCCGTTATAGAAGAGTTAGAGAAAGAAGGTATACAATATACTGCCTTTGACAATGTATATGAAGCACATGATACATTTGAGATTGTATATGAAACAATTGCGAATACATTGCTAGAACAAGCTGAAGGCGCAGAAATTATCTATGCTGTCCCAGGGCACCCACTTGTAGCGGAAAGAACAGTTCAACTACTGTTGGAAAAAGGCGAAGTAGCGAATGTTGAAGTGCGAATTGAAGGTGGACAAAGTTTCCTTGACCCTATGTTTGCAAGTCTAAAGATTGATCCAATTGAAGGATTCCAATTAATTGACGCCACATCATTTGAAAGAGGGCAATTAGAACTACGTCAACATTTAATCTTTTGCCAAGTATATGATGCATTCGTTGCATCTGATGTGAAATTAACATTAATGGAGATGCTGCCAGATGATTATGAAGTGTATATCGTAACAGCTGCAGGGACTTCATTTGAACAAGTTAAAAAGGTACCGTTGTACATGTTAGATCATGAAACGGAGTTGAATAATTTAACGAGTGTGTACGTACCACCAGTTCAGGAACGTGCGTCCTTGTATCAACAGTTTGATGTGCTTAGAGAAATTATTGCAGACCTTCGTGGGCCGAATGGTTGCCCATGGGATAAAAAGCAAACACATCAATCTTTAAAGAAGTATTTAATTGAGGAAGCTTATGAAGTGTTAGAAGCAATTGATGAAGAGGATGATGATCACTTAGTAGAAGAACTGGGTGATATATTATTACAAGTTATGCTTCATGCCCAAATCGGAGAGGACGAAGGTTGGTTCTCTATAGATGATATTATTCGAACTTTATCTGAGAAAATGGTTCGTCGTCATCCGCATGTATTTGGGAATACGGATGTAAATAATGCCGATGAAGTAATTGCCAATTGGGAAGAAATTAAAAAACAAGAAAAAGGATTTGTAAAAGAATCTGTTTTAAATGGAGTTCCAAAAAGTTTGCCGCAGTTACTACGCGCTTATGAAATTCAGAAAAAAGCTGGTAAGGTTGGTTTCGATTGGGTTGATGTACAGCCGATGATAGAGAAAGCCTTAGAAGAATGGCAAGAGTTCCAACAAGAAGTTACAAACATGGATGAGGCGAAGATGTTAAGTGAATTTGGCGATTTACTATTTGCGTTTGTTAATATAGCTCGTCATTATAAAATAGATCCAGAAGAAGCGTTACGTTCAACAAATGAGAAATTCGTCGGTCGTTTTTTATACATGGAAGCAAAGGTAGCTGAAATGAATAAAGAGATGCAAGATTTATCATTAGAGCAGTTAGATGTTTTCTGGGAAGAGGCAAAACAAACAGAGCGTTAATAGGGGGATTTAATATGCGTCTAGATAAGTTTTTAAAAGTATCACGTTTAATTAAAAGAAGAACATTGGCGAAAGAAGTAGCTGATCAAGGAAGAATATCCATTAATGGTCAAGTGGCAAAAGCGAGTTCGGATGTGAAAGTAGCTGATGAATTAACAATTCGTTTTGGTCAAAAAATAGTAACTGTAAAAATAAATGAATTGAAAGAAACTACTAAAAAAGAAGATGCAGCAAATATGTATAGCTTAGTTCGTGAAGAAAAAGTAAAGGCCGAAGAAGGCTTGTTCTAAAATCGATTATCCCTTCATACATTACTATTAGCTAGTATAAATGTATGGGGGGATTTACGTGAATAATGGTTACTCACCTATGTCTTCTAATCAACAAAATGTTTCTGTAGAGCATGATATTATTATGCGTGGCAGGCGTGTAATTGATATTACCGGTGTAAAGCAGGTAGAGAGTTTTGATAGCGAAGAGTTTTTACTTGAGACCGTAATGGGCTTTTTAACAATTCGTGGTCAAAATTTGCAAATGAAAAATTTAGATGTAGAAAAAGGTGTTGTATCGATTAAAGGGAAAGTTCATGAGATGCTGTATATTGATGAGAATCAAGGGGAGAAAACTAAAGGCTTCTTTAGTAAGTTGTTTAAATGAGTCTAACAATTCAGTTGTATACGATGCTCTCAATGATCGGGATGGGTGCTTGGATTGGAGCGTCTTTAGATACATACCAACGATTTTTAAAACGTCAAGAACGTAAGCGTTGGCTTGTATTTATACATGATATACTATTTTGGATTGTCCAAGCATTATTCGTTTTTTACGTATTGCTTCTTGTAAATGAAGCTGAACTACGTATATATGTATTTTTAGCATTATTATGTGGTTTTGCGGCATATCAAAGCATGTTGAAAGCAATATACATGAGACTGTTAAATTTTCTCATCTATATTTTTGTACAAACAACACACTTTTTTGTTCAAATTATACAGCTACTCATGATAAAACCTGTTATTATTATAGCGCAGCTATTTATTGCATTTATATTATTCTTATTTCGTATACTGCTTTCAATTGGACATGTGTTATGGAAAATGGTGATTTGGATATTACTTTTCATATGGAAAGTTTTTTTCTGGCCTGTTCGATTTATTGCTTCGCTCATATGGAAACTTCTCCCTAATCGTGTTAAACTTTTTATAATGAAGCATGTAGGGTTCCTGCAATATATAGCAAAATTGAAGGGACATATCTTCCAATTATGGGAGCGTATAAAAAAGAAGTTAGGGGGACCTCGGAAATGAGGGAACTGAGACAAAGAACAATCGAAAAACAGAGTCCAAATCCTGTTAAAGAGCATATAATACAAACGGATGAGAACAGGAAGCGACTTTATCGCCGTTTAGCGGTTTTTCTTGTCTTTGCTTTTACAATTATTGCGAGTATTAGTGTAACGTTTTATCAACAAAACAGTTCCATTAAAGCAAAAGAAGCAAAAGTTAAGGACATGAAAAAAGAACTGGATTCATTAACGAATAAAGAAAAGAGTCTAAAAGATGAAGTTCAAAAGTTAAATGATGAAGAGTACGTATTAAAGATTGCTAGAAGGGATTATTTCTTCTCTGGAAAAGGGGAGATAATTTTTCCTGTTTCTAAGTAGAGTATGTCTTATTGACACTATATTTTAGGATTATATATAATAAAGTAAAATTTGACTTTTTAACCACTAAGGAGGAGCATTTTTTTTATGTCAATCGAGGTAGGCAGCAAGTTACAGGGTAAAGTAACAGGTATTACAAATTTTGGGGCTTTTGTGGAGCTGCCAGAAGGCTTAACGGGTCTTGTTCATATTAGTGAAGTTGCTGATAATTATGTGAAAGATATTAACGATCACTTAAAAGTGGGCGACCAAGTAGAAGTAAAAGTTATTAACGTTGAAAAAGATGGTAAGATCGGTCTATCTATTAAAAAAGCGAAAGAGCGTGAAAAAACAGAAGGAGATCGTCCACGCGGTGAATACCAACGCGGTGGTGATCAACAACGTTCTGGACGTCCACAACGTAATCGTTCTTTCAACAGAGATAACCGTGGTGGCGGTAACGACCGCGCTCCAAAAGAAACATTCGAGCAAAAGATGGCACGTTTCTTAAAGGACAGCGAAGATCGTTTAACTTCTTTAAAGCGTAACACTGAATCTAAACGTGGTGGCCGTGGCGCACGTCGCGGATAATAAGAACGTTTAATTCTTAGAATATAGAGAAGTGCCCAGGGCGATTGCTCGGGGTGCTTTTTTATATGTGAAAATATATTTTTAAAAAAGTTTTCAAGATGTGTTGACTTTAAGTTGTATCTGAGGTAAGATACTAATTGTCCGTTAAATAAGACGACATGGCGGTGTAGCTCAGCTGGCTAGAGCGTACGGTTCATACCCGTGAGGTCGGGGGTTCGATCCCCTCCGCCGCTATATTTAATTTAACGGCCCGTTGGTCAAGTGGTTAAGACACCGCCCTTTCACGGCGGTAACACGGGTTCGAATCCCGTACGGGTCATCTAAAAAGATCATGCAAATTTGCATGATCTTTTTTTGTTAAATAAATTAAGACATACAACACTTCTACAAAATCACCCTATATTTTCTGAATGTTCGATTAAAATATTAAAAATAAAATACATACTGTGTATATATGTAGAGTTATTTCGAATAAAAAGTCGAACGATTATAAAAGTGAAAACTGTTGTTTTGACAAAAATCCCAATACTCATCTTTTATAATGACAGTAATTAAACTATGCAGGTGGTGTTAAAAATATGCCTAAAGCAGGAAGGAATACTATGAATACAAGTGCATTAGCAATGAATGAGGGTCAGCTTGGAGGAGTAAAGTGGACGAGTAAGTTGCGAATGAAGTTTGAGCAAGTTTTCTTTAGATGGGGATTTATTATTGTTGTTATTGGTTTTCTTTTGGGGCGAGCATATATATTAACAAATATTTTACCGTTTGCACTTCCATTTTTTGCTGCTGTTTATGTTATGAAGCGGGATAAAATGCCCCTTGCGTTCTTGGCTCTAATGGGGGGCGCACTTTCAGTTTCGATAGATAATTTATTCTTTACCTTTGCATCTATTTTTACTTTCTTCATTTATAATATCTTCTTTAGTCGATTTACACGTAAAACTGTTGGACTTGTTCCGTTCCAAGTATTTATCTCCGCATTAACCGCACATTTAGTTGTCGTATATTTTGCACAACAAACTGTCACCATGTACGATTTACTCGTTAGTACAATTGAGGCCGGGCTTAGCTTCGTATTAACTATGATATTTTTACAAAGTGTCCCGCTTTTAGTAGAAAGAAAAGGGAAACAACAAGCGTTAGAGACAGAAGAAATTGTTTGTTTAATTATATTACTAGCATCTGTTTTAACAGGTACAACAGATTGGTTCGTATATGACGCTTCTATTCAACATATTTTTACTAGGTATTTAGTACTTGTGTTTGCTTTTATCGCAGGAGCGGCTACAGGATCTACAGTAGGGGTCGTCACTGGGTTAATATTAAGCTTAGCGAATGTCTCCAGTTTGTCCCAACTTAGTCTGCTTGCTTTTTCTGGATTGCTTGGTGGTTTGTTAAAAGAAGGGAAGCGCTTAGGTGTTAGTTTAGGTTTGTTAATTGGGACAAGCTTGATTACGCTATATGTAGACAAGCAAACAAACATTGTAACAACTTTAATCGAATCTGGTGTGGCAATTGCTTTCTTCTTATTAACACCGAAACTTGTTATGGATCGTATTGCTAAATTTATGCCGGGCACGCAGGAGCATTCGCAAGATCAACAACAGTATTTAAGAAGGATGCGTGATGTTACAGCGAATAAAATCAATCAATTTGCCAATGTGTTTGCTGCTTTATCTAATAGCTTTTCTGTATATGGATATGTGGAGGAGGAAGATAAAGAGACGGAGGCAGATTTGTTCTTAAGTACAATTACTGCAAAAACATGTCAAACATGCTTTAAAAAGGACCAATGCTGGGTAGTTAATTTCGATAAAACGTACGATTATATGAAACAAATAATGAGTGAAACAGAAGAGGGGACGTTACAGCATAATCGGAAGTTAGTTCGTGAATGGGACAAGCATTGTGTGAGAGGAAAGAAAGTAACGGATTTAGTAGCAGGTGAATTAGATCACTTCTATGAGGGACAAAAATTAAGAAAACAAATGAAAGAAAATCGTAGAATAGTAGCGGAGCAACTATTGGGTGTATCAAAAGTTATGGAGGATTTTGCTAAGGAGATACAAAGAGAACGAGAAAATCATCAAGTACAGGAAGAACAGATTCTGCAAGCGTTTCGTGATTTTGGTGTAGAAGTAGAGCATGTTGATATTTATTGTTTAGATAGAGGAAGTATTGATATTGAAATGTTGATTCCAGTTGCATCTAATGAACACGGAGAATGTGAAAAATTAGTTGCACCTATGCTTTCTGATATTCTAAAGGAAAATATTGTTGTTAAGCATGAAGAAAAATCTTCTTATCCGAACGGCCATAGCTTAATATCATTTGGTTCAGCAAAAACGTATTCTCTTGATACGGGCTTAGCCACAGCTGCAAAAGGTGGTGGTTTTGTTTCGGGTGATTCTTATGCAATGATGGATTTAAGTGTTGGTAAATATGCTCTTGCAATTAGTGATGGTATGGGAAATGGGCAAAGAGCTCATATGGAGAGTAAAGAAACGGTGAAATTATTACAAAAAATACTTCAATCAGGCATTGATGAAGAAATAGCAATTAAGTCTATTAACTCTATTCTTTCTTTAAGAACAACAGAAGAGATGTTTACGACGTTAGATTTAGCTATGGTAGATTTGCGGGATGCGAGTGCGAAGTTTTTAAAGATTGGATCGACGCCGAGTTTTGTTAAACGCGCAAACAATATTTTGAAAATTGAAGCAAGTAATTTGCCAATGGGAATTATTGAGGATGTTGAAGTTGATGTAGTGGGTGAGCAATTAAAAACAGGTGATATCCTTATTATGATGAGCGATGGGATTTTTGAGGGAGCGCAACATGTGGAGAATCATGAATTATGGATGAAGCGGAAAATTAAAGAGTTGCAAACTGAAGATCCGCAAGAAATTGCTGATATCATCATGGAAGAGGTGATTCGCTCTGGTGATGGTTATATAAATGATGATATGACTATTGTGGTGGCGAAAGTGAAGAAAAATATGCCGAAGTGGGCTACTATTCCAATTGTGGGAATGCAGGCACAATAAAGTTGAAGTGTGATGTTTCTTTATCGCTTTTTCTTTCTAAAAACCTAGGCGAATACCTAGGTTTTTTTGCTTTAAAAGATAATGCTATTATTTTTGTGAATATGTACGGATGATGTAAGATAAAAATGTAATTTTTGTATATCTTTTTTTTGCACAATGTTTGTAAAAGTTGTACCATTATAAACAAGGTAACTAACGTTGCTGTTCTTGTTTAATGAAAGGTGATTACGAAGTTGAAAGATACATTTGTTGAAAAGGTAGATGACTTTGTAAAGCAGCATGATGTATTAAAGGAACGTTCAACAATTGTTGTAGGGGTTTCTGGTGGTCCTGACTCTTTGGCTCTTCTATATTATTTATTAGAAAAAAGAGCAGCAAAACAGTTTGAAATTGTAGTGGCGCATGTGGATCACATGTTTAGAGGTGATGAATCTCATGAGGACCTACAGTTTGTGCAGGACCTTTGTAAAGGACTGGGAGTTATTTGCGAAACGATAAGGATTAATGTGTCGCAATATCAACAGCAATACGGGATGAATGCACAGGTTGCTGCTAGAGAATGCAGATATGCATTTTTGGAAAGAATAATGAAGAAATATGATGCGAGATATGTAGCCCTTGGACATCATGGTGATGATCAAGTAGAGACGATTTTAATGCGTCTTGTACGAGGGAGTACTCCGAAAGGATATGCAGGAATTGCAGTGAAGCGTCCTTTTCATAATGGGTATTTAATTAGGCCGTTACTTGGAGTAACAAAGGAAGAAATTGTTGATTACTGTAATAAGCTGAAAATAATTCCTCGTATAGATCCAAGTAATAAAAAGGAAGTATATACAAGGAATCGATTACGTAAATATGTTCTTCCTCATTTGAAAGAAGAAAACCCACAAGTGCATGAGAAATTCCAAAAATTTAGCATGCAGATGCAAGAGGATGAGGCGTATTTGCAGGAATTAGCTTTTGAGAAAATGAATAAAGTAATTACAAAAAAAAGTGATAAACAAATTAGCTTATCAATTCCTGCCTTTGAATCCATGTCTATGCCTTTACAAAGAAGAGGGATTCAACTAATATTAAACTATCTTTATGAATATAAGATTCCATCTTCTCTTTCCTCTATACATATTGACAAAGTGATTGAGTTTTTTAAGCGGACACAGCCTTCGGGTTCACTTGATTTCCCAGGTGATTTGAAAATTGTTCGCGCATACGAGGAGTGTAGCTTTGGATTTAAACAAGAAATTGTTTCTCCTTTCTTACAAGATTTATCAGTGCCCGGGACAATTACGCTATCGAACGGGGATAAAATTGTAACAGAGGTGAGCGAAGATATACCAAGTGACATGAATGAAACAGTATTTGTTGCTAAGTATAATGATATATCATATCCACTTCGTATTCGGTCTAGAGAAAATGGAGATCGCATGTCAATACAAGGTATGAATGGCACCAAAAAGATAAAAGCTATTTTTATCGAAGCAAAAGTACCAAGAGAAAAAAGAGAAGAATGGCCGGTCGTTTGTGATGCAAGTGGGAATGTTATTTGGTTACCCTTGTTGAAGCGATCTGCATTTGCTATCTCGAAAGAGACAGCAAAGAAGGATAAATATATGATTATTCACTACAAAAGCAAGGAGTCTTCCGGGAGGATAATGAAATGATGAATCAAGATATCGAAAAAGTATTAATTTCTGAAGAGCAAATACAAGAAAAGGTGCTCGAATTAGGCGCAATTATTGCAGAGGATTATAAAAACACAGTACCTCTTGCGATTGGTGTACTAAAGGGTGCAATGCCATTTATGGCAGATTTATTAAAGAGAACAGATACATATCTTGAAATGGATTTTATGGCTGTATCTAGTTACGGTCACTCAACTGTTTCAACAGGCGAAGTGAAAATTTTAAAAGACCTTGATACTTCTGTAGAAGGTCGCGATATTTTAATCGTTGAAGATATTATTGATAGCGGTCTTACGCTAAGTTACTTAGTAGACCTATTTAAATATCGTAAAGCGAAGTCTGTAAAAATCGTTACGTTATTAGATAAACCAACAGGCCGTAAGGTAGATTTGAAAGCGGATTATGTTGGATTTACTGTACCGCATGAATTTGTTGTAGGATATGGATTAGATTATAAAGAGCAGTACCGTAATCTTCCTTATGTAGGAGTATTAAAACCAAGCGTTTACTCAAATTAATTAAATACAGGCGTCACAATTGTATAGGAAAGTTTTTCTATGTTACGATTTACTATAGTGTTTATGCCGTGAGAGGAGGTTAGGAATGAATCGTATCTTCCGTAATACCATCTTTTATTTACTGATATTCCTAGTAGTAATTGGAATCGTGAGCTATTTTAATGGTTCGACACAAAAAACGACATCAGTTAGCTACGATAAATTCATTACTAAACTAGAAAAAGGTGAAGTGCGTAATGTGCAGCTTCAACCGAAAAATGGTGTGTTTGAAGTAAAAGGACAATTTAATAACTCTAGCCAGGGAGAACAATTTGTTACTTATGCACCAAATACTGAGGAATTACAAAAGAAAATTAATGATAAAGCGCAAGGTGCTGAAGTTAAGTATCAACCAGCAGAAGAAACAAGTGCTTGGGTAACCTTCTTTACTTCTATCATCCCGTTTGTCATTATCTTCATTTTATTCTTCTTCTTATTAAACCAAGCTCAGGGCGGCGGTAGCCGTGTTATGAACTTCGGGAAAAGTAAGGCGAAGTTATATAATGACGAAAAGAAAAAAGTTCGTTTCAGAGATGTTGCTGGAGCAGATGAAGAGAAACAAGAGCTTGTTGAGGTAGTTGAATTCTTGAAAGATCCTCGTAAGTTTGCTGAAGTTGGTGCCCGTATTCCGAAGGGTGTTCTATTAGTGGGACCTCCAGGTACAGGTAAAACTTTACTAGCACGTGCCGTTGCGGGTGAGGCAGGCGTTCCGTTCTTCTCTATCAGTGGTTCTGATTTCGTAGAGATGTTCGTCGGTGTCGGTGCATCACGTGTACGTGATTTATTCGAAAACGCAAAGAAAAATGCTCCTTGTATCATTTTCATTGATGAAATTGATGCGGTAGGACGCCAACGTGGCGCAGGTCTTGGTGGTGGCCATGATGAGCGTGAGCAAACGTTAAACCAATTGCTTGTTGAAATGGATGGATTCGGTGCAAACGAAGGTATTATTATCATCGCTGCGACAAACCGTCCTGATATTCTTGACCCAGCATTATTACGTCCAGGTCGTTTTGACCGTCAAATTACAGTAGATCGTCCAGATGTAAATGGCCGTGAAGCTGTACTGAAAGTACATGCTCGTAATAAACCGCTTGATGAGAATATCAACTTAAGAGCAATTGCAACTCGCACACCAGGATTCTCTGGTGCCGATCTTGAAAACTTATTAAACGAAGCTGCTTTAGTAGCTGCTCGTCAAGATAAGAAGAAAATTGATATGAGTGACATTGATGAAGCGACGGATCGTGTTATTGCAGGTCCGGCTAAGAAAAGTCGTGTTATCTCTGAAAAAGAACGTAATATCGTTGCTTTCCATGAAGCGGGTCACACTGTAATTGGTGTTGTTCTTGATGAAGCTGATGTCGTTCATAAAGTAACAATTGTCCCTCGTGGTCAAGCTGGTGGATATGCAGTAATGCTTCCAAAAGAAGATCGTTACTTCATGACAAAACCAGAGTTACTTGATAAAATCACTGGTTTACTTGGTGGTCGAGTAGCTGAAGAGATTGTATTTGGTGAAGTAAGTACAGGTGCTCATAATGACTTCCAACGTGCGACTGGTATTGCAAGACGTATGGTAACGGAATTTGGTATGAGTGATAAGCTTGGACCAATGCAATTTGGTAGCTCACAAGGTGGTCAAGTGTTCTTAGGAAGAGACTTCCATTCAGAACAAAACTATAGTGATGCGATTGCACACGAAATCGATATGGAAATGCAAACGATTATGAAAGAATGTTATGCTCGTGCAAAACAAATTCTTACTGACAATCGTGATAAACTAGATCTTATTGCGAAAACGTTACTTGAAGTAGAAACGTTAGATGCAGAGCAAATCAATCATTTATGTGATTATGGCAGATTGCCAGAACGTCCAACATCTTCAGCTGATGTGAAAGTAAACATCAACATGAAGAAGGACGATGAAGAATCAGAAGATAAGTAAGAGATGAAGGAGTGACGATAGTCACTCCTTTTTTATTTGTAGAAAGGAACTAAGTAGAAAAAGAATTTAAATAAATCTGGTATTAAAAATTGAAATAGGGAGTAATCTTTTTGTAAAATGATGAGGATAGAAAAGCTGATTATATAAGTATGTGTGATATGATGTTTTTATAAGTTTTATACATACTGCACAAATATAGATTAAATAAGATAAGTGGTGAGAATATGATTTTTGTATTGGATGTAGGGAACACAAATGCTGTACTGGGTGTGTTTGAAGAGGGGGAACTTCGTCAACATTGGCGCATGGAAACAGATCGTCATAAGACAGAAGATGAATATGGAATGCTTGTAAAACAGTTGCTTGAGCATGAGGGGCTTTCGTTTGAAGATGTGAAAGGTATTATCGTGTCTTCAGTCGTACCACCAATTATGTTTGCTTTAGAGCGCATGTGTGAAAAGTATTTTAAAATTAAGCCGCTTGTAGTAGGTCCTGGAATAAAAACGGGGCTAAATATTAAATATGAAAATCCACGTGAAGTAGGTGCGGATCGAATCGTAAATGCAGTAGCAGGAATCCACTTATATGGAAGTCCGCTTATTATTGTCGATTTTGGTACGGCTACTACATATTGTTATATTAACGAAGAAAAGCATTATATGGGTGGAGTTATTACACCCGGAATTATGATTTCAGCAGAGGCTTTATATAGTAGAGCGGCAAAACTTCCTCGTATTGAAATTACAAAACCAAGCAGTGTAGTTGGGAAGAATACGGTAAGTGCGATGCAATCTGGTATTCTTTATGGTTATGTTGGACAAGTGGAAGGTATTGTTAAGCGCATGAAAGAGGAAGCTAAACAAGAACCGAAAGTTATTGCAACAGGTGGATTAGCGAAATTAATTTCAGAAGAATCGAATGTAATTGATGTTGTAGATCCATTCTTAACCTTAAAAGGTTTGTATATGTTATATGAGCGTAATGCAAATTTACAGCATGAGAAAGGTGAATAAATAAGTATGAAAGATTATTTAGTAAAAGCGTTAGCATTTGATGGGGAAGTGCGTGCGTATAGTGTACGTACTACAAACACGGTAAGTGAGGCGCAAAGACGTCATGATACATGGAGAACAGCTTCAGCGGCACTTGGTCGTTCTTTAACTGCAGGTACAATGATGGGTGCAATGTTAAAAGGTGACCAAAAGTTAACGATTAAGGTAGAAGGTAATGGCCCGATTGGTCCTATCTTAGTAGATGCTCATGCAAATGGGGATGTACGTGGTTATGTAACGAATCCACATGTTGACTTTGAAGGAACAGAACAAGGGAAATTACGTGTATATCAAGCGGTAGGTACTGAAGGATTTGTAACGGTAATTAAAGATATTGGTATGCGTGAGCCGTTTATTGGTCAATCTCCAATTGTTTCAGGAGAATTAGGAGAAGACTTCACGTATTATTTTGCAGTTTCTGAGCAAACGCCTTCTTCTGTAGGGGTTGGTGTCCTTGTAAATGGAGATGATAGCATATTAGCAGCGGGTGGATTTATTCTTCAAATTATGCCAGGTGCACAGGAAGAAACAATTTCATTCATTGAAGAGCGTTTACAGAAGATTCCTCCTGTATCAACATTGATCGAACAAGGGCTTTCTCCAGAAGAGCTACTGTATGCAGTTCTTGGAGAAGATAAGGTGAAAGTATTAGAAACGATGGATGTTCAATTTAATTGCACATGCTCACGCGAACGTATCGAGAGTGTGTTAATTAGTTTAGGTAAAACGGAGTTAGAGCAAGTTCGTGAAGAAGAAGAAACAGAAGTTCATTGTCATTTCTGTAATGAGCGATACAAGTTCTCTAAAGAAGATATTACAAATTTAATTGAGAATTTGTAATAAGGCAATTCACCTCTAAATACATTGACAAACAGGGAATTTTCTGACAAAATCTAAATATAGATAAAACCAATAAAAATACTCGGTGTTAGGAGTGACAGGAATGCGAGTGGCACAATCAGTTTCAGAATTAATCGGGAAAACGCCGATCGTTAAGTTGAACCGCATCGTAGAATCAGACAGCGCAGATATATACTTAAAATTAGAATTTATGAATCCAGGGAGCAGCGTTAAAGATCGTATCGCATTAGCTATGATTGAAGATGCTGAGAAAAAAGGATTATTAAAAGAAGGCGATACAATCATTGAACCGACAAGTGGTAACACGGGAATTGGTTTAGCGATGGTAGCGGCTGCTAAAGGATATAAGGCAATTTTAGTAATGCCAGAAACAATGAGTATTGAGCGTCGTAATTTATTACGTGCTTATGGTGCGGAATTAGTATTGACTCCAGGGCCTGAAGGAATGGGTGGAGCAATTCGTAAAGCGACTGAATTAGCAAAAGAGAATGGTTACTTTATACCACAACAGTTCAAAAACCAATCGAATCCAGAAATTCACCGTTTAACAACGGGCCCAGAAATTGTTGAACAAATGGGCGACCAATTAGATGCGTTTATTGCAGGTATTGGTACGGGTGGAACGATTACTGGTGCTGGTGAAGTGCTGAAGGAAGCGTATAAAGATATTAAAATTTATGCAGTAGAACCTGCGGATTCACCAGTATTATCTGGTGGGAAACCAGGTCCACATAAAATCCAAGGAATTGGGGCTGGATTTATTCCAGAGACATTGGATGTAGAAGTATATGATGAAATTGTTCAAGTGAAAACGGAGCAAGCGTTTGAATATGCAAGAAGAGTGGCTAAAGAGGAAGGTATTCTAGTTGGTATCTCTTCTGGAGCGGTTATTTATGCAGCAACAGAAATTGCGAAAAAGTTAGGTAAAGGGAAAAAGGTACTTGTTATTATCCCAAGTAACGGTGAACGTTATTTAAGTACACCACTTTATCAATTTGAGTCTTAATTATATGTGATTGAAAAAGCATCCTTGAAAAAGGATGCTTTTTCTTTTTGGATTGGAAATAGGAAAAGAGTGAATGACTAGAAAACTTCATGTAAAATAAGAGGTAGTATAATTAATTTATTTTCACTAGCCTTCGAGTATAACTCTTCTATATACATAACGAATGTAGCTTGAAGTGGTTAATATAAGAGGGTGGGATAAAAGAAGACGGGGTGTTGATATGCAACGAAGAAAATCTTTAGCGCTTTCTATTCCATATCAGTTAGATTTCTTTAAGCAATATAAATTTCTTTCTAAGGATAAACCGCAACATATTTTGTTAGAGAGTGGGCGTGGCGGTCGTTATAACATTGTGGGGTTAAACCCAGTAGCGGTAATCCGAGGGAAGGGTGAAACGTTACATATAAGTGAAAGTGGTAAGGAAACAATAAAGCAAGGAAACCCATTAGATTTAATGCAGGAATATATGGAGCGATGGAAAACGGATTATAATCCGGAATACCCGCCTTTTCAAGGTGGTGCAATTGGTTATTTTAGTTATGATTGCATCCGTTATATTGAAAAACTTCCTTCTCTTGCGGAGGATGATATTAATATACCTGATATATTCTTTTTATTATTTGATGATGTGTTTGTGTATGATCAAGAAGAAAAAGTATTATGGATTATTACACATTATGTAGATAAGCACGAAGAGGCAAAAGAGCGATTAAATGAATGGAAGATTCTTTGGGCGACAGAAGCGCCAGAAGTGACTATACCGTTTGCGTGTCCCGAAAAGAAAAGTGAAGCAGTTGCTTTTACTGAAGAAAGCTTTATGAAGGCAGTTGAATGTATTCAAGAATATATTGGGGCTGGTGATGTGTTTCAAGTAAACTTGTCGACGAGACAAGAAAGAACGTTACAAACACACCCGTTAGAGATTTATACAAGCCTTCGTGAAATTAATCCATCTCCATATATGGGATACTTGGAGCTCGGGGATTTTCAAATTGTCAGTGCTTCGCCTGAATTGCTAATTAAAAAACAAGGGCAAGAAGTAAGTACAAGACCAATTGCTGGAACGAGATCTAGAGGGGCGAATGAGCAAGAGGATGAAGAATTAGCAAGGGAATTAATTGAGAATGAAAAGGAACGAGCAGAGCATGTCATGCTTGTAGACTTAGAACGAAATGATTTAGGGCGTGTTTGTAAATATGGCACTGTAGAAGTAGATGAATTTATGGTAATCGAGAAATACTCACACGTTATGCATATTGTTTCTAATGTGCGTGGTGAGGTGGAAAAAGATAAAGATGCTTTTGATTTAGTGAAGGCTGTGTTCCCTGGAGGGACAATTACTGGCGCCCCGAAAATACGTACGATGGAAATTATTGAAGAATTAGAACCTGTTCGCCGAGGGATTTATACAGGTTCAATCGGTTGGATCGGTTATTCTGGAGATACAGAATTGAATATTGTGATTAGGACACTTCTTGCTAAAGATGGAAAAGCGCATGTACAAGCAGGAGCGGGAATTGTAATTGATTCAAATCCGGAAAATGAATATAAAGAGTCGTTAAAAAAGGCGATTGCTTTATGGCGTGCAAAAGAACGTAGCGAAGAAACGGTTAGGTGAGAGAAATGATATTAATGATTGATAATTATGATTCTTTTACATTTAATTTAGTGCAGTTTCTTGGAGAACTTGGACAAGATCTTGTTGTTAAACGTAACGATGAAGTGACTATTTCAGATATTGAGAATATGAAACCAGACTTTTTAATGATTTCGCCAGGTCCATGTAGTCCGAATGAAGCAGGAATTAGTATGGAGGTTATTCGATACTTTGCCGGGAAAATTCCGATTTTCGGGGTTTGTCTTGGGCATCAATCCATTGCGCAAGTATTTGGTGGAGAGGTTGTCCGCGCGGAGAGATTAATGCATGGGAAAACATCGCTTATGCATCATGATGAGAAGACGATTTTTTCGGATATTCCTAATCCGTTTACCGCGACGCGCTATCATTCCCTTATTGTTAAAAAAGAGACGTTACCTGATTGCTTAGAGGTAACATCTTGGACAGAAGAAGGGGAAATTATGGCGCTGCGCCATACAACATTACCGATTGAAGGTGTACAGTTCCATCCGGAATCTATTATGACTTCTCACGGGAAAGAGTTGTTGCAGAACTTCATTCGTAAATATAGTCCAAGTGTGACATCATGTTAATTTACGTAAATGGTCAGTATGTAGAATCGAGTGAAGCGAAAATTTCTCCTTATGATCATGGTTATTTATATGGTCTTGGAGTTTTTGAGACTTTTCGTATTTATAATGGTCATCCTTTCTTATTGGATGATCATTATAACCGTTTAATAGATGCGCTGGATACATTGCAAATAAAATGGACAATGACGAAAGATGAAGTACTGCTTATTTTGAAGAATTTACTCGTTAAGAATGAATTAGAGGATGCATATGTGCGTTTTAATGTATCGGCGGGTATAGATGAAATTGGATTGCAAACGGAAATGTATGAAGAGCCGTCTGTTATTGTTTTTATAAAGCCTTTAGCAACTCCGGGAGATGTAGTGGAAAAAGAAGGGGTTGTTTTAAAGCAAGTTCGAAATACACCAGAGGGTGCATCTCGCTTGAAGTCTCATCATTATTTAAATAACATTTTGGGGAAACGTGAAATTGGAAATGGTGTGAATAAGGAAGGGATTTTCCTGACTGAAGTAGGTTATGTTGCAGAGGGTATTGTTTCGAATCTCTTTTTTGTGAAAGGTGATATTTTATATACACCTTCGCTTGAAACAGGGATTTTAAATGGTATCACTCGTGCGTTTATTATAAAGGTTGCTGAAGAGATTGGTATAGAAGTAAAAGAAGGTTTCTTTACAAAAGGTGAATTACTATCAGCTGATGAAGTCTTCGTAACAAACTCGATTCAAGAAATTGTTCCGCTTAATCGTGTAGAGGGGCGAGATTTCCCGGGTAAAGTAGGTATGGTTACAAAAAGATTTATGGACCTTTATGAAATGCAGAGAGAGAAATTGTGGAGCAGAAATGAATTACAAAGAGGAGATGTGTAGTTTGAAGTGGGATTATGATTTGCGCTGCGGCGAATATACATTGAACTTAAATGAAAAAACGTTAATTATGGGGATTTTAAACGTAACACCAGATTCGTTTTCTGATGGTGGGAGTTACAACGAGGTAGATGCTGCAGTGCGCCATGCGAAAGAAATGCGAGATGAAGGTGCTCATATTATTGATATTGGTGGCGAATCTACTCGTCCGGGCTTTGCCAAAGTATCAGTGGAAGAAGAAATAAAACGAGTTGTTCCGATGATTCAGGCTGTTTCAAAAGAGGTAAAATTGCCTATTTCTATCGACACGTATAAAGCTGAAGTTGCAAAACAAGCAATTGAAGCTGGTGCTCATATTATTAATGATGTTTGGGGAGCGAAGGCGGAACCAAAAATCGCTGAAGTTGCAGCTTATTACGATGTGCCTATTATCTTAATGCATAATCGCGATAATATGAATTATCGTAATTTAATGGCTGATATGATTGCTGATTTATATGACAGTATTAAAATTGCTAAAGATGCTGGCGTACGAGATGAGAATATCATTTTAGACCCAGGTATCGGCTTTGCTAAAACACCAGAACAAAATTTAGAAGCGATGCGTAATTTAGAACAGTTAAACGTACTAGGTTACCCGGTTCT
Organism: Bacillus tropicus; assembly: GCF_001884035.1. Classification (GTDB taxonomy): domain Bacteria; phylum Bacillota; class Bacilli; order Bacillales; family Bacillaceae_G; genus Bacillus_A; species Bacillus_A tropicus. The sequence continues at coordinate 4,271 of NZ_MACG01000044.1, read as the reverse complement.
CTTAGGTACTTCAAGAAAGTCCTTTATTGGGCATGTGCTAGATTTACCAGTAGAGGAACGTCTTGAGGGAACTGGAGCTACCGTTTGTCTCGGTATTGAAAAGGGTTGTGAGTTTGTTCGTGTTCATGATGTGAAGGAAATGGCGCGTATGGCTAAGATGATGGATGCGATGATTGGTAAGGGGGTAAAGTAATTGGATAAAATTTATATTCATGATATGGAGTTTTATGGTTATCATGGTGTATTCCCAGAGGAAAATAAATTGGGCCAGAGATTTAAAGTGGACTTAACGGTGGAATTGGATTTGAAACGAGCAGGAGAAAGTGATGACTTAGAGCATTCTGTTAATTATGGAGAGCTTTTCGAGTTATGTAGGAAAGTTGTTGAAGACAGAACATATAAGCTTGTAGAGAGTATTGCTGAAAATATCGCTACAGATATATTGAAACAATATGAGAGTATTTCAAGATGTACGATAAAGGTAATTAAACCAGATCCACCGATACCGGGACATTATCGTGCTGTAGCGGTAGAAATTACGAGAGAACGTCCATGAATAATATAGCTTACATTGCATTAGGTTCAAATATTGGAGAGCGTTATACGTATTTAACTGAAGCGATTCAGTTTCTAAATAAAAATCCTTATATCACAGTTGAGGATGTTTCGTCTGTATATGAAACGGAACCAGTTGGTTATACTGACCAAAGTTGCTTTTTAAATTTAGTTATAAAAATTTCTACCAATTTATCACCGCAAGAATTATTGAAAGTAACGCAAAAAGTAGAAAATGACCTAGGAAGAAAAAGGGAAATTAGGTGGGGACCTAGGACTATCGACCTTGACATTTTACTATATAATCAAGAAAATATTGAAGCAGAGAATCTTATTGTTCCGCATCCGCGGATGTTCGAAAGAGCTTTTGTTATCGTTCCGTTGTTAGAGATTAATCAAGATATAAAACAAAACATTTCACGTTCACAATTAGAAGAAATGAAAAGGCGAGAGGGAGTAACGGTATGGAAGCAGAAAAATGGGGAAGACGCATTCGTGCTTTTCGAAAACTAAAAGGTTATACGCAAGAGGGTTTTGCAAAAGAACTAGGGGTATCTGTATCTGTTTTAGGTGAAGTTGAGCGAGGGAATCGATCGCCTTCCCAAGATTTTGTAGTGGAAGTTGCTAAGGCATTAAAGGTCTCGATAGATGAGTTAATGCCAAAGTGACCATGAAGGAAGGAGTAAATCGAGTGTTAAAAATCGCAAATATTGAGATGAAAAATCCGGTTGTATTAGCACCGATGGCGGGAGTGTGTAACTCTGCATTCCGTTTGACAGTAAAAGAATTCGGTGCGGGCCTAGTTTGTGCTGAAATGGTAAGTGATAAGGCAATACTACTGAACAATAAAAGAACATTAGACATGTTATATATCGATGAGAGAGAAAAGCCATTAAGTTTACAAATTTTTGGTGGAGAGAAAGAAACTCTTGTAGATGCTGCGAAATACGTAGATCAATATACGACAGCAGATATCATTGATATTAATATGGGGTGCCCAGTACCGAAAATTGTTAAGTGTGATGCAGGAGCAAAGTGGCTTTTGGACCCAAATAAAATATACGAAATGGTAGCGGCGGTTGTAGAAGCTGTAAAAAAACCAGTTACAGTTAAAATGCGTATTGGTTGGGATGAGGATCATATTTTCGCAATCGAAAATGCGAAAGCTGTTGAGCGTGCTGGCGGACAAGCGGTAGCGGTTCATGGACGTACACGAGTGCAAATGTATGAGGGGAAAGCGGATTGGGATATTATTAAACAAGTAAAGCAAGCTGTAAATATCCCGGTTATCGGAAATGGTGATGTCGCAACGCCACAAGATGCAAAACGCATGATTGATGAAATTGGTGTAGATGGCGTTATGATTGGTCGTGCTGCCCTTGGAGATCCTTGGATGATTTATCGTACGGTAAAGTATTTAGAGACAGGTGAATTAATGCCGGAACCGACAGTACGTGAGAAAATTGACGTATGTATGTTGCATCTAGATCGTCTAATCGATTTAAAGAACGAAAGTGTCGCTGTAAGAGAGATGAGAAAGCATGCAGCTTGGTATTTAAAAGGTATTCGTGGTAATGCAAATGTACGTAATGGTATAAATGCTTGTAATACGCGTGAAGACCTTGCGAATGTATTAGGTGCATTTGTAGAAGAAGTAGAAGCGAAACAACAAACAATTCACGTTGGTTAATAATAGATAGGGAAGATTGACATTCTTCTATACACTTCCTATAATTACGTGAAAGAAAGAAGAACTGCCAGTTAGTTGCTGGCAGTTTTTCTAGTTGAGTAGAAAATGCTATACTGTATATATTGTAAAAATTAATAGAGCTGGAGTGATATCAATACCATGGATAACATGAACCACGAAGAATTAAACGACCAATTGCTTGTTCGTCGTGAAAAGCTACATAACTTACGTGAGCAAGGAATCGATCCGTTCGGTAAACGATTTGAACGTACAAATGCAACAAATGACTTATTAAGCTTATATGGAGAGTTCTCTAAAGAAGAATTAGAAGAGAAAGAAATCTCTGTTTCTATCGCTGGTCGTATTATGACAAAGCGCGGTAAAGGAAAAGCTGGATTTGCGCATATTCAAGATTTACATGGACAAGTTCAAATTTATGTTCGTAAAGATGCTGTTGGAGATGAAGAGTACGAATTATTTAAAACAGCAGATTTAGGTGACTTAGTAGGTATTGAAGGTAAAGTGTTCAAAACGAACGTTGGAGAACTTTCAGTGAAAGCAACTGGCTTTACGCTATTAACGAAATCTCTTCGTCCATTACCGGATAAATATCATGGATTAAAAGATGTTGAACAGCGCTATCGTCAACGTTACTTAGACTTAATTACAAGTATGGAAAGCCGTGAAACATTCGTTACTCGTAGTAAGATCATTCGTGAAATGAGAAGATACTTAGATGACAACGGTTATCTTGAAGTGGAAACACCTATGATGCATGCAATTGCAGGTGGAGCTTCTGCGCGTCCTTTCATCACGCATCATAATGCGTTAGATATGGAATTATATATGCGTATCGCAATTGAACTTCATTTAAAACGCCTTATTGTGGGTGGGTTAGAAAAAGTTTATGAAATCGGCCGTGTATTCCGTAATGAGGGTGTATCAACTCGTCATAACCCTGAGTTTACGATGATTGAATTATATGAAGCGTATGCTGATTATAAAGATATTATGAAACTAACAGAAAATATGGTTGCTCATATCGCCAAGCAAGTACTAGGTACAACAACAATCCAATATGGTGATTATGAAATTAATCTAGAACCAGAATGGACACGTCTTCATATGGTAGATGCAATTAAGGAACATTCTGGAGCAGATTTCTGGAATCCGATGAGTGTAGAAGAAGCGCGTGAACTTGCAAAACAACATAATGTAGAAATTAAGGATACAATGGAAGTTGGTCATATTATTAATGAATTCTTCGAGCAAAAAGTAGAAGATAAATTAATCCAGCCAACATTTATTTACGGTCATCCGGTAGAAATTTCGCCACTTGCGAAAAAGAATGATGAAGATCCGCGATTCACAGATCGTTTCGAATTATTTATCGTTGCACGTGAACATGCAAATGCATTCACTGAGTTAAATGATCCGATCGATCAGAAAGAACGTTTTGAAGCGCAATTAAAAGAACGAGAACAAGGTAATGATGAAGCTCACATGATGGATGATGATTATATCGAAGCTCTTGAGTATGGTATGCCTCCTACAGGTGGACTAGGAATTGGTATTGATCGTCTTGTTATGTTATTAACGAATGCACCATCTATTCGTGATGTACTATTATTCCCTGCTATGCGTCATAAACAAGACTAAGCTTTGGAGATTTCTCCAAAGCTTTTTTTATTTGAGTATGAGCGTGGGGCATTAGATGTTGATGTTGGGAGAAATTATATTTATATAGAAGAAAAGTGCTGTTTTTATACTTTTTTACTAAGTTAAAAATTTTATTAGAAAAACTATTGCATTTTAATAATCGAACTGGTATATTTATATTCGTTGCCACGAAAGGTAACAAGCAAAACAAACGAAAAACAACTTATTGAAAAAAGTTGTTGACGAAAATATAACAAAATGTTATATTAATAAAGTCGCTTCTGAGCGACGAAGTAGTTCTTTGAAAACTGAACGAAACAAACAACGTGAAACGTCAATTTTTATTTTATGATGCTAGACAAACTAA
>NZ_MACG01000043.1 GCF_001884035.1 Bacillus tropicus | reverse complement strand
CCCCGCGCACCAGTTTCGCCCGTTGGACCGGTTGGCCCCCCAGGTGGACCGGGTGGACCAGATGGACCAGTCACTCCACTAGACGGACCAATTGGACCAGTTGTTCCTGTTGGTCCACCAGGCGGACCTTCTGCACCTTGTGTACCAGTACTCCCGGTTGCTCCTGTTATCCCTCGTATTCCTTTTGCTCCTTGAAAACCTGCGGATCCGTTTATTCCTTGTATTCCTTGAACACCTGATGGACCTTGAGGACCTATTACACCTGTTATTCCCTTTATTCCGCTTATACCTTGAGGGCCTTGTGGACCAGCAGAACCAGTTAGACCTACTATACCTTGTATCCCTTGATCACCTTGATGTCCTTGTTCTCCAGTAATTCCTTGTATTCCTTGTGGACCTTCTTCTCCTTGTATACCTGTAGTTCCGTCCTCCCCTTGTATTCCTTGCGCTCCTTGTAGCCCTTGTGGACCTGTTACACCTGTAATACCAGTTTCACCTATCACGCCTTGCATTCCTTGGGCTCCCGTTTGTCCTCGTTCGCCTATTTCTCCTTGTATTCCTTGGGGACCTTGTATTCCTTGACTACCGGAAGGACCAATCGCTCCTTGTACCCCTTCTAATCCTTGTACTCCAACATCACCAATTAGACCTTGGTTTCCAATTAATCCTTGAGGACCTTGGAGGCCAGTTGGACCTGTTACACCTTGCTCACCTGTATCACCAATCGCTCCTTGTATTCCTTGTGCTCCTGTTGTCCCTCGAGGACCTTGTATTCCCCTAATACCTTGAGGACCTTGAGGCCCAGTTGCTCCCGTCGGACCAGTCACCCCTGTAGGACCAACAGGACCTTCATGCCCTCCAGTTGGACCGATTGGACCACTATTACCAGTTGGGCCAGTTGCTCCTATAAGCGGAAGAGGCAGTGCCACTCCAAATTTTTTGCACTTTCTATGATGACGCACAATAATCCCCCTTCCCCCAAAATCATTACACCTTTTATATGAAATGCATTTTTATAAGAAAAGTACACATGTGACCCCATTTTTTTTAAAATAAAGAAGCCTATCATTTCAAATGAATGAAATGATAGGCTTCTTTTTATAAAACACTTTACTTTCTCGCCTTAATAATAAAAGTAGTTGGCACCATCCTAGCTTTATATAAAGAATAATACTTCGTAGAAGGTTCTGCTGTTTCTCCAGCAAATGAGCTAGCTGGTTCAGGCTCTTCAATCCTCTCAATTGTAAAACCAACTCTATGTAACTCATTTATGTATGTACTCATTTTTCTTTTATATAACGTTGCCTGTACATCTTCCCCTTTAAACGTTTCAAACGTAATAGGAGTTTCTTGGTGATAAGACGAGCTTAAAGCAATCGCCTCTGTTCCATACATTAAGTTTGAATATACGGGATGCTCCCAGCTAAAAATAAAACTTCCTCCTGGTTTTACATATGAATATATCAGTTCCAACGTTTTTCTTAAATCCGAAGTCCAGCCTAATGCATAAATGGAGTATACAATATCAAAATAATCTTTCGGTATATCCCCTTCTTCTTCCATTGCTCCACATATTAACGTCGGATTCCAACTCTTTAACGTTTCATTCGCTGTTTTAATTTGTTCACTTGAAAGATCAAGGCCCCATACTTCCTCTGCTCCATGTTCCGCCATATATTGCAACGAATGCCCACTTCCACATCCAACATCAAGTACCTTTTTATCTTTAATTGAATCGAACAAATGAATTTCATCTTCAGACGCTGTATATGGGCCATATTTCGGTAAACAATCCACTTGAAAGAAATAAGGTGCAACTGTATCCCAACACTTTTTATTTAATGCTAACATTTGTGTACCTTTCATATGCTACATTCCCCCATTCATTTTTCTTCCCCTAATATTAATTACACATTATAACCCGATCTCCCTTTTCTCTTCGCGCGGTAATTTTTCACTTTTGCAATTGTACCGCATGCTCTTCCTCCTTCTTCTTCAGCATACATACCGCACCATCTTTTGCTTCCATTTCGCGAATGATCATAAAATACCCAGCGACAATCTGGACATGCTTTTAACCTTCCCCACAAATTTTCTTGAATTGCCGTTAACACAATGCTTAATACTTTTGTATACATATTTTCTTCCCGCATTGGTTCATAGGTAATACCTTTCATATCTTCCCTTACGTTTACTTGAAATGGATATTTCTCTAACCATTTTTGTAATGATTCTTCACCTTCAATTACCATCCGAATATCTTCTCGAAAACTTTTTAATTCTTCTATCGTATGAAAAGGGAACTCTTCATGAAAATATTCTTTCATAAAGAGCGTTATATCTTCTTCTGTTTGCAGCAAATCAATTGCTTCTCTCGTATCGTTTGGTATTCTCCATGTATTTAAAAATTCCCGAATATATTCTAGTTCATTTGGTGCATTTTGCCTCAATTTCATTCACCTTCTTCTTAAAATTTACTTTTTTCTGACTTTATGTATAATTATAATATAAAATAGTTAACCATCAAATAATTTTACTGGTTACATAATTAGGGGGATTTTTATGAAAAGTTTCTCAACACCGATACGTTTCATGCTTATTTCTTCATTTTTTATGTCTTTTGGTTATTTTGCAGTATACGCATTTTTAGCTATTTATCTATTAACCTTTCTTCATTTTTCTGCTGTCCAAGTAGGAACAGTGTTGACGGTTATGACAATTACATCACGAATTATCCCATTATTCTCAGGGTTAATTGCTGACAAAATAGGCTATATCATTATGATGATAGCCGGTTTATTTTTGAGAGGAATCGGATTTATCGCTTTAGGAATATACTCTGATTTCTATACAATTTCTATTTCTTCTGCACTTATTGGCTTCGGAACTGCATTTTACGAACCTGCCGCTCGCGCTATATTTGGCTCACAGCCAGCTCATTTGAGAAAAAATTTATTTACATATTTAAACCTTAGCTTTAATTGCGGTGCAATAATCGGACCAATTGCAGGAGGGTCCTTACTCTTACTCGATCCAATCTATGCTTTCTCTCTAACAGGATCTCTTATGCTGATATTTGCTTTAATCTTTTACTTACTTAAAAACTACTTCCAAGTCACTACTGAAAACACGTCTATTACATTAGGAATACAGACCATCTTACAAAACAAGTCTTTCCTTCTGTTTTCCTTTATCATGATTTTCTTCTATATTATGTTTACTCAACTTACTGTCGCACTTCCACTTCATATGAAAAACATTAGTAATAGTAACCAACTCGCTACATTAGTTATTACGATAAATGCAATAACAGGCGTCATATTTATGGTATTATTCCGAAAATTATTCCACAAATACAACACACTTTCGATTATTAAATACGGTGTTTTATTAATGAGTATTTCCTTTTTACTCATTCCTTTATTTCAACACCCATATTGGCTCTTTATTTGTGTAATTTTCTTTACAATCGGTGAAACACTCGTATTACCTAACGCTGATATCGCTATTGCAAATTACAGTAATGAATCATATACAGCCACTTTCTTCGGATTTTATCAACTATCACTCGCATTCGGTTTTATCATCGGTAACTATACCGGTACATGGTTTACATCAAATTTAAACGGAATGTATACACCATGGCTTATCTTGGGTGGAATAGGACTTATTGGTTTTATTTCACTACATATTTTAAATATAAAAAAAGAATCCTCTAAAGAGGATGTATACCTATGTAATACAAGCGACCTATAACGAAAAAGATTCGACCATCATGTTTGACAGTCGAATCTTTTTATTGTTCATATTCAAGATGATTATGTCTTTTACAACC
>NZ_MACG01000042.1 GCF_001884035.1 Bacillus tropicus | reverse complement strand
TTGATCCCCCACCTAACTTCTTTACTTTCGCTGAATTTTGAGGTGGGGGTCTTACTGCCCATTAAAGCGGGATAAATAGCAAGCCCCTATATGATAAGTTTCAAATTCTAACCCTGGAACATATCCAGATGTAATACGTTCTATCATTGTTTTATAGCAATTATTCTCTTCTGTATATTCCTCAATTAACTCTTTCTTATCGTTTTCTGTCCAATTTTCTTCTACTTCTTCATTCTCGACATCTTTTATTTCTGCTGTTTTCACTTCGATAGATTCCCGTATAACTTCATTTGCTTCCTCATATTTATTTTGTTCAAACATTTCAATTGCCTTCTCATTCATGTTCAAATAACTACCTCCGAAGTGAATGAATTCATCTATTTCCTATCATTATAGTAAAATGTAAAAATTGTAATTTCTATAAAAAAATTTCTTTCTTCTGCCTACATTTCACTTGAAATAAAAACTAAAACACACGAATTTACAACAATATGTATACATTTCAATCCACATGAAAGTAAATATACAGCCTGTTTCATTTTACATATTATGGTACAATAAAAAGAGTACTAGCTAAACATTTACACTCCACACTAGCAGTCTAGCAATACCAATATCAAAATTCACATGGAATTGAGGGATGTTATGAAACAGAAATTAGCTGTTCTTCTATTCACTGGAATCATATTATCAGGATGTTCAACTATAGCAGAGAATTCTTTAGAAAGCGGGAAAGGCAGTATGGAATTATTAACACCAACGATTACAACAAAAGATAATGAATTAGAAATTAAGACCGAGGGCATTGATGAAAATAAAGTGACTTTTATTTATGTTGCTAATAAAAAAGTGTTGGAACAAAAGCTGAAGAATGGTGAATCCTACAACCTTAACATTAAAGATATCGAACACGCTCATAGGACAGACTACAAACCAAAAGTTCAACTTTTGCAAACGAAAGATGATAATGATGATGGAGAAATAGTAACCTTCAAACAAATTAGATATACGGTTAAAAACTAATTTTAAAGTTGTTTCATTATAAATGTAACGAACGAAAATATACTTTTAACAGTAGATAAATGTAAGGGGTGCTAACATGAAAAAACGATGGATTTCTTGGTGGATTGGTAACCTATTTTGGATTATCGTTTTTGGAATATGGGCCGCTATTATTTGGCTACGAGAGGTTGATGGTGCTGGTGTTATTCAAACACCTGAAATTAAATCCATATCACTTATCGTTTTATTAATCGCGTTTATCATACCAGTATTTTTTCAAGTTATATGGCTAATTATTAATTTGAGGATGAGTAGAAAAAATAACTTTACGACTTAGTCTTTTAATTAACTAATAAACACTATTTATAAAAAGAGAGGAATCTACCTCAAAATAGATTCCTCTCTTTTTCATTTGGACTTATACTGCGCTTTTCATGCAGCACTACTCCTCTTTTTTACGATGCGTGTTCATCTTTCTTCTTCATTAACGCTCTTTTCTTCATTGCCTTCGTTAAATATCCACCTTTAAATGAACGGATTTCATAAGAAGACATAAAGGCTTTCGGTGCAATTTCATTAATAATTTCTAACAGTTCTTTTTCTCTAGAACGCTTTGCAACGATATCTAAGCGATAACGTATCGAATTAATACCTTCGCCTTCAAATACAGTAACGCCAAATCCAGAGTGACGTAATTCATCTACTAATTCATTACAACGGTCTAGTAAACTAACTTGATACGTAATATAACCAATTGCTAATTTATTCTCTATATAACCGCCTAATAACAGTCCCGCACTAAAGCCAATGACATAGGCAACGATGTTCATCCAATTTGATAAATCTTGAAACACAATACCTAAACTGACAATGTAAATAGCTCCTTCTAACAATCCTACGCCAGCAGCGGATCTTGTTTGATTCTTTACAAGCAAAATCGTACGAATTGTTAAAATGGGAACGTAAATAATTTGAAGCACAAAAATAAGTAGCGCTTGTAACATTGGTATCCACCTCTTTCAAAAAGTCTTTTGTCATGATAACATACATAACCTTTAGAAATCGATGGGTTTTTAAAATTTTTTTTATTATTTTTCATACTATTGAAAAACGCAAAAAAGAAGCGTATTATATTTGTCGTTAATTTGGTTATTTGTATCATTTCACTAAAATAAAAAGGAACCCCATTAGGCCCCTCTCATCATAGCTCTATGTTTTTCGAAGCATGTTCCCTTTTCTTCTCTTCTTCTTTCACTAACTGCATATTTGCATAAGCTAAATTTGCAATCATTAAAAAGTGTCCACCTAAAATGCCTGTACCAAATGCCCACATTTCCATTTCATGCTCAATTTCATACATGATGATAGCTCCTAAAATGGCAGCTGCAAATCGGTTTAGAACTCCTAATCCTGGAGCCTTTTCCTTCATTACGATGCTTTTTCCGAGTTTCTCCACTCTGCGAGCTAATAACCAAAGGCAATATGCACTTACAGCTAATCCGATACCAAACCCTGTTACTTGTTTTCCAAACGGAGTAATCGTCCACATAAGTAGTAAACCACTAAAGATCACATACAATTGTAATCGATATACACGTAAGGCTTCTTGAATCAAAATATCCGCTCCTAAGTTCTCATTTTTTGTACTTTAGAAGAAAAGCAGCAACTTACACAGTTGCTGCTTTCTCTTCTTCTTGCTCTTGTTCCATCTTACGAATTTCAACACGTTTAATTTGGTAAGCATCTTTTTCTAACACTTTAAATTCATAACCTTCCGCCTCAACGTGTTGCCCTTCTTCGATTTCATGATTTTGCATCATAATCCATCCACCGATTGTATCCACATCATCTTCTTCAATGTGCAATCCAAATAAATCTTTCACTTCTGAGATAAGCACTTTTCCATCAACAATGATATGTTGATCGTTCACATGTTGAATTGGTGGTGCTTCATCTTCATCATATTCGTCACGAATTTCGCCGACGATTTCCTCCAAGATGTCCTCAAGCGTTACAATTCCAGCTGTTCCTCCGTACTCATCATATAAAACAGCCATCGGAATTCGCTTCTTCTGCATTTGAAGTAATAAATCGTGAATTGGAGTTGTTTCCATCACTTCAATAATCGGACGCATATACGAGCGAATTGATGATAAATCTTTTTGATCCTCGGTCATATATCGAATAAAGAAATCTTTTACGTTGACCATACCGATAATATCATCTTTATCTTCTCCAAAAATCGGATAACGTGTGTATCGCTCATTTTGGATGACTTTCATGTGTTCTTCTACTGAATCTTCCAGGTAGAAACCAACGATTTCTGTTCGCGGTACCATAATCTCTTTTGCAATACGATTATCAAATTCAAAAATGTTATTTACATACTTGTATTCAGCCTGATTAATTTCGCCACTTTCATAGCTATCTGAAAGGATAAGGCGTAATTCTTCCTCTGTATGAGCTACTTCATGTTCTGAAGCTGGTTTTAAACCGAATAAGCCAGTTACAACACGCGCTGAACCGTTCAATACCCAAATAAATGGATACATTACTTTGTAGAACATCATTAATGGACCTGCCAATAATAACGTTACCCTTTCAGCCTTTTGAATTGCCATCGTTTTCGGAGCTAATTCTCCTACTACAACGTGTAAATACGTCATAATCATAAAAGCAAGACCAAATGTTAATACTGATGAAATAGAAGGGTTTAAGTTCCATTTCTCAAATAACGGGTGTAATAACTTTTCAATTGTTGGTTCACCTAACCAACCTAATCCCATAGCTGTAACTGTAATACCTAATTGACAAGCAGATAAATATTCATCTAAATTTGTTGTTACCTTTTTCGCTGCTAAAGCACCACGTTTTCCTTCTGCAACAAGCTGATCAATACGACTTGAACGTACTTTTACAATCGCAAACTCAGCTGCTACGAAAAATCCAGTAAATGCGATTAAAATCGCAACCATGACTAAATTAAATATTTCCAATGAATCCCCTTAGTTAAAAAACTAAGGTGTCCACCTCCTGTATACTATAATGTTTTCTTATTTGTTTCTTAGAAAACATAGCCCGATACAAAAATTAAAGAGGTCGGATTTCACTTTTTCTATAATAATAGAGCAAGTGTCTGTATTAAAGCTGTCGTTTGACCAGATAAAGATTTCGATATTTTTTCACGTTGTGAATCAGTCAATCCATCTAAAAGCGGCTTTAACTCTGTTAACTCTGCTTCTAATCGATGAATATGGTCTGTCACTTCATTCACTTGTTTCGAAACGTGTTCATTGATACCGAGCAGCTTCTTCTTCTCCTCGATTTTCTCTTTAATCTCACAAAGCGGCATATGCATTTCTTTGCACTTCTCAATAAATTGTAATGTCTCAAATGCTGTTTCGTCGTAATAGCGATAATTAGATTGAGATCGCTCCGCTTTTAAGATACCTAGATTCGTATAATAATCAATCGTTCGTTTCGACACGTGAGCCATGAGAGCCAACTGTCCGATTCGATACACCTTCCCAACGATCTTCCCCCCTTGTTTATATTACTAACATCATACAATACATAAACTGTACAGTCAAACGTGACGGTTTATTGTTCATAATTTATACAAAATTCCAAGATTCACGCTATTAGTATTCCATACAAGTAATCTACACTTATACAAGAAAATTACTAAACTATTACTTCATCACTACATTGCCTGCACCTTTTAACCTTTCTTATTTAAAAACATATCCTACTAATAATGATTGCTTGTATAGGAGATGATTAACATGAGAAAGACACTCATTTCTCATTTTTATAATGAAGAATACCTACTTCCATGGTGGCTTATGCATCACACAAAAATATTCGATCACGGTATTTTAATTAATAGAGGTTCCACAGATCGTTCAGTTGAAATTTGCAAATTATTTGCTCCCCACTGGGAAGTACGAGATTCAAGATTCCTTGAATTCGATCCCACTAATACTGACATTGAAGTAATGGAAATTGAAAGAGAAGTTTCAGGTTGGAAGATGGTATTAAATACTACAGAATTTCTTTGTTGTAATAATGTAGAAGAATTTTTCTCATCACTTCATACGTTAGGCCAAAATATGTATGCGATTAGAATGATTGTCATGATTGACAAGCATGATTACAATTATTCAAAACTAAGATACTCCATTCCTTTAGTAGAACAACGATATCACGGGCTCTTTCCTTATAAACCAGAAATCGGCTGTGCCTGGAGATTTATACACAACTATCTTGATGGTGCATATTTACCAGGCAGACATTTTACTCGGCACCAACCTATCATTTATAACTCTCCTTCATTCATTTTCAAATTTTATTTTAGCCCTTGGAACGAACATACAAAGGCAAGAAAATTACAAATTACACCCACCCTTTCAAAAAAGGGCGTTCAAATGGGACTTCAAAAACAATATGGTCGGTCCTCTGAAGAACTCGAAGCTCGATTTTTAATGTTAACTAATGCAACACAGGATCTACGTAATCACCCTGAGTATCAACAATTATTCCCTAAATTTAAACCTTAATATTTCTCACATCATCATGCTCCACACATTTTTACTCACTTAGTCAAAAACAAAACCATTTGCATACAAATATGAATACTGTATATATTATATTTTTTATTTTAGGAGGAAAAAATGAAAGCTGTTATTCTTGCTGGTGGATACGGGACAAGGATTGGGGAAGAAACACATTTAAAACCGAAACCTATGATTGAAATTGGAACAAAACCTATTTTATGGCACATTATGAGTTTGTATAGCCATTACGGTATTACTGAATTTATTATTTGTTTAGGCTATAAAGGATATGCAATTAAAGAATTCTTTTTAAATTACAACTTACACATGTCCGATTTCACAATACATTTAAGCGATAATACAATTACTAGCCATTCTCATCGTGTAGAACCGTGGAAAGTTACACTAATCGATACTGGTGTAAATACCGAAACGGGAGGACGAGTGAAAAAGATTCAAAATTTTGTTGGCGACGAACCTTTCTGTCTCACTTATGGCGATGGATTAAGCAACGTAAATATAAAAGAACTTATTGCATTTCATAAAAAACATGGAAAAATGGCAACTGTTACCGCCGTACAACCTCCTGGTAGATTTGGTTCTCTCATATTAGATAAACAGTCTGTAACATCTTTTCAAGAGAAGCCACTCGGGGATGGCGGATGGGTTAACGGTGGATTTTTCGTTTTAAATCCTGAAGTTTTCAATTACATTAGTGGAGATAAGTCTGTTTTTGAAACAGACACTTTAGTTCAGTTAGTAAACAAAAACGAACTATCAGCATATCAACATACTGGTTTTTGGCATCCGATGGATACATTGCGCGATAAAAATAAATTAGTCGAGCTATGGGAAAGTAATAACGCTCCGTGGAAGGTTTGGTAATATGGCTTCATCATCTTTTTGGAATAAGAAAAAAGTATTTATTACGGGACATACTGGATTTAAAGGTTCCTGGCTCACCCTTTTCTTAACTTCTTTAGGTGCAGAAGTAGTTGGCTTTTCTTCTCACCCCCCATCTATTCCTAACCTTTTTGAACAAGGTAACGTAGCAAAAGAATGCATAACAATTCATGGCAACATTACAGATTACGATTCTTTATTCCACGCCCTAAAACAACATAATCCTGACATACTATTTCATTTAGCAGCCCAGCCAATTGTCACCACTTCATATAAAAATCCTATCGAAACATTTAAAACGAATGTTTTAGGCACCGTTCACGTATTAGAGGCGGCAAAACATATAGACAGTATACGTGGCATCATTAATGTTACAAGTGATAAATGTTATGAAAATGACGGGAGCGATAACCAAGCATTTGTGGAAAGTGACCGGCTAGGAGGTTTCGACCCTTATAGTGCTAGTAAGGCTTGCGCTGAACTAGTGGCAACATCCTATCAAAAATCATTCTTCCGCACGAATACTCAGAAACTCGCCTCAGTAAGAGCTGGTAACGTCATCGGCGGTGGTGATTGGGCCGAAGATCGATTATTTCCAGATATCATTCGTGCATATTTACAAGATGATACGTTAACTATTAGAAACAAAAACGCTATTCGCCCGTGGCAACACGTATTAGATCCTTTACATGGCTATATCCTTTTAGCTGAAAACCTTTGGACAGACGCTGAATATGCGGAAGCGTGGAATTTCGGCCCAATGAATGAACCTAACAGAACCGTTTATGATGTCATTCAATCTGTAATAACACTATGGAATAAACCACTAACAATCATTTCCCCCTCTACAAATACTCCTTATGAATCACCTGTTTTAACACTCAATAGTACAAAAGCAGTAAATAAACTCGGCTGGACTCCTAAGTTATCAACAGATAATGCTATCGCTTGGACTGTTGATTGGTACAAAAAATATACATCCGGTGAAAATATAGAAGCTTTCACGCGGCAACAAATCAATGCATTCAAAAATTTATAAGGGGGCTATAAAATGGAACAGAAAAAATGTCGTTTTTGCCACTCATTACTAACAAATACTTTTTTAGATTTAGGTGTTTCTCCTCTCGCTAACTCATTTGTAGCTCCAGAAAACTCATATAAAATGGAACCTTTTTATCCGCTGCACACATTTGTTTGTCCCTCTTGTTTACTTGTACAATTAGATGAATTTGAATCTCCGCACAATATTTTTCATGACTATTTATACTTTAGCTCTTACTCATCAAGCTGGCTACTGCATGCTAAAAAATATGTAGAAATGGCGATTAAGCGCTTCCACTTAAAGAAACATTCAAAGGTGGTTGAAATTGCGAGTAACGACGGATATTTATTACAATACTTTCAAAAAGAACATATCGAAACGTTAGGAATTGAACCAGCACAAAATGTAGCAGAAATCGCTACCCAAAAAGGAATTCCTACCGAAGTGAATTTTTTCAGCAACGACTTAGCAAAAAAATTACCACAAGCAGATTTAATCATCGCTAATAACGTATTAGCACACGTTCCGAACTTACATGATTTTGTGGCAGGTTTAAAAACATTATTAAAACAAGATGGCACGATAACAATTGAATTCCCGCACTTATTAAATCTCATATCCTTTAAACAGTTTGATACGATTTACCATGAGCACTTCTCCTATTTCTCACTTATAAGCCTACAAAAAATTTTAGCTCATCATCATTTACAAATTGTCGATGTAGAAGAACTTTCAACGCACGGTGGTTCCTTACGGATTTTTGTAAACCATCTAAGTGACCAATCCTCTATCCATTCCAATGTTGCAAAAATAATTCAAAAAGAAATAGATCACGGACTAGATACATTAGATTGTTATCTCCTTTTCTCTAAACGCATCGAACAATTGAAAATAAATATTTTACAGTTTTTTATCGAAGCGAAAGCTTTAAACAAACAAATTATCGGTTACGGTGCGCCAGCTAAAGGGAACACTCTTTTAAATTATTGCGGGATAGGAAAAGAATTTCTAGCTTATACAGTAGATAAAAACCCTCATAAACAAAATCTCCTTCTACCAGGTACCCGCATTCCCATACAATCTCCAGAAGAAATAAAACGTACAAAACCTGATTACATTCTCATACTTCCTTGGAATTTAAAAGATGAAATTATGAAAGAATGCTCTTTCATTCGTGAATGGGGCGGCAAATTTTTAGTAACAATACCAGAAGTTGAGGTAATTGAGCCATGAAAAAAATTCTCGTAACAGGCGGTAGCGGATGGATTGGTAAATATGTTGTACATTCTCTTATTCAAAAGGGCTATGAAGTGCACGCCACTTACAATACAAATAAACCATCTCACCTTTCTTGCCATTGGCATAAAGTAAACTTACTTTGCGATGAAGAAATAAAAAAACTCATTTACGACATGAAACCTAGTCATCTCATTCATTTAGCTTGGGAAGCAGTGCCTCCAGCATGCTACGTATCCATTAATAATTACTATTGGCTTACATCCAGTATCTCATTGATTCAACACTTCACAACATGCGGCGGAAAGCGAGTCGTCGTTGCCGGTACTGGCGCAGAGTATGAATGGTTTAACGGTGTATTATTTGAGGATTCACCGCTTCTTTCTTATAAAACCCCGTATTCATTATGTAAAAACGCACTACACTCCTGGCTCCAAACGTACGCCAAGCAAACCGGTCTCAGCATGTGTTGGGGCCGCATTTTTCATATGTATGGCCCTCACGAACAAGGGAATCGGCTCGTTTCTAACATTATCACTTCTTTATTAAAAAATGAGGAAGCACTATGTACACATGGAAAACAATCAAGAGATTTCCTCCATGTGAGCGACGTCGCTGATGCTCTCGTAACGGTATTAGAACATGGCGTTACAGGCACAATCAATATCGCTTCTGGTCAATCTGTACAAATTAAAGAGTTAGCTTCTATCATCGCTAAAAAGATAGGAAAAGAACATTTAATTAAATTAGGTGCAATACCTTTCTCTACAGATGAACCTTTATTTGTCGGGGTTCATGTCGAACGTTTAAAAACTGAAGTAAACTGGAAACCAACATACAATCTAAATACAGGAATTGAAGAAACAATTTTATGGTGGAAATCATTTATACAAAAACATAACGATATGCATCATTAAAACGTAAATCCTTCGTTCCTCTCGCTAATTCCTTATACCATTCTTCTAATCTTTCCGGCGTAATAATGTGGTGCGTACCCATTCCTCCATGCTTACTAGCTTCAGAAAGAGTCGGACCAATTTGTAACTTTCTCTTTCTCATTGCATCATTCCACGGACTAAATCCAAACCATAATATACAAGCAAGAGGCGGATAAATCATAGATTCATGCGCAGATAAATGTCTTCCAACCGTATAACTTCCATGTTCATGATTATGAATAAATCTACCTCTTCTCCACAACGGCCAATCTTCTGGTAAATAACCATGAAATCGCTGTTTCATTAAAGGGAGTCCAAAGTTAAGGTCCGGATAACTGTAGTTAGGATCATCAACCATAATAAGCCCTTCTAGCCAATACATCCTCCCTCCCAATTCATGTAGTGATTTCCAAAACTGATTTTTATCTTGCACGCAAAGAAACTCAGTTGTATTTAAAATCATTTTCCATCCTTTTACTTCTTGTTCTACCCTCATCACCTCATGATCTGTCGCATATGCATCAAACTCTGGATTTACAGAATCTCGTACTTCCCAGTGTGGCGCGAATTTTTTACAAATCTCAACCGAACGATCTGTTGAGCCTTTATTAATTAAAATGCCATGATCAAACAATTTCGTATGATGAGCAAGCCACCACGGTAATAAATACTCTTCATTATAAAAATGCGAAATAACGGTTGTAGTTATAACAATCTCCTCCACTTTCTCTATTAATCTACTTTTTCATCCTACTCTTAATATACTTATCAATTATGTAATTGGTTTCTTTTATTTAAAAAATATGTTTTTCTACTATATACTATGCTTTCTTACACAACCACCATTTCCATTTCCTAAAGAAACACCCCAATAAACTGAAAATTAAGTTATAATATCATTATAAAATTATGAAGGAGGAATGCACGCATGTACTACAACACTTCATTTGAAAACGATCAACCTGTAGGCCGTCTATAAACTAAGGCGGGCATTCATATAACACGTGCACTATGCCTCGTCTTAGGGAACTCATAATACCCTAAAAATAGACGGAGGTACTTTACATGAAACAAACAATTTTAGGAGCTATATGTTTATCACTAGCAGCAAGTATATGGGGTGGTATGTATGTTGTTAGCAAATATGTACTCGACTTTATCCCACCACTAACACTCGTTTGGCTACGCTTTATCATTGCTTTTGTTGTTTTGTATATGATTTTAAAAATAGCTGAGAAAAAGCAAAAGAAAAAAGTAACCATTCGTAAAAAAGATTGGCTATTATTCGCTTGGATTGGATTTATCGGATATTTCATTTCGATCACTTGTCAATTTATCGGAACAAAATTATCCGACGCTCATACCGGCTCTTTAGTAACATCAGCTACACCTGCATTTATGGTTATATTTGCAGCGATCATTTTAAAAGAAAAACTAACCGTTCGTAGATTACTATCTACCATCATAGCGACAATCGGTGTCATTATCGTAATCGGATGGGATATTGAAATTGGCTCCTATTTTATCGGTACAATCATATTAGTTGGGGCAGCTATTACGTGGGCTTTACTATCTATTTATGTAAAGATTGCTTCAGCTCGATTCTCATCTTTAGTGATTACAACGTACGCCATATTCTTTTCACTCTTTTTTATTACACCTTTTATGATCTGGGAATTTCAATCAAGCCCGATTGAACATATGAACCTATATTTAGTATTAGGCGTACTTTATTTAGGAATCATCTCAACAGCAGGTGCCTTTTTCCTTTGGAATAAAGGATTAGAATTAATGGACGCAAGCATCGGCTCGTTATTTTTCTTCTTTCAACCTATTGTCGGATCGTTTCTTGGTTGGTTACTCTTAAACGAGACATTAAATAGTAACTTTTTTATTGGCGGTATTCTTATTATATGTAGTGTTTTTATTACTACTTTTGAAAAGAAATGAAAACAGGCAGAGATTCTTAATCTCTGCCTGTTTCTATATACTCTTTACGCACCCCAATGCGATGGACGGGACAACAATTTCGGCAATTTCGTATGTTTGTCCCCTCTCGCCGCATTAACTTGAACTTGTGTCAGAAAAATACTATTAGTAAAATCGGCCCCGCGAATATCTGCATCTCGTAAGTCTGCTCCGATGAGATCTGCTCCTCTTAAGTCTGCACCATTTAAGTTAGCCGCAATTAAGTAAGCTCCTCTTAAATTCGCCCCTTGCAAATTTTTCTTTTTCAAATTAGCTCCCATAAGGTCTGCCCCGCGGTGAATGATTCGTTTCTTACGCGCAGCATTCATTTCCTTCCAAACTAGCTCGCTCGTTTCTAAAAGTAAAATATTTACTTCTGCACGATGTAATGGAATATTTACTTTCATTAACTCCTCCGCATGTAAATTCGAAAGTCGCTCTGTCTCTTCAATCGCTTTACTTAATTCTTTATGAATCGATTGTGTCGCCTGTAAAAGAATAGCCTCATTCAAATACCAGAGCATTTCATGAAGCTGATGCATAACTGGAAAAGCATCATACATTTTTCTCGCATGCTTAGCATCTTTCCGCCAATCCATTCCGTTAAACGTAACTTGAGAAATTTTCTGTCCAGCGCCAAAACATTCAAATACTGTACAGCCTTTATAACCTTTTCCTCTAAGATTTTTATGTATACTGCATTTAAAATCTGATTGTAAATTGGAACATGGTTTACCACCATCTTTATTCACTGCAAAATCTACCGATGCTGCGAACGGTAATGCAACGCAACATAGACCGAAGCATTTTTCGCAGTTTGCTTTTAAATATTCGCTATGATTAGTCAAAATGTATACCCCCTGTTGTCTTTTGACTATTTCATAATATTCTAACTGCACAAAATAATCAATTTAAAAATAAACGAGCATCTTTCATTTCAAATCACAACTTTATCATTCGATTTCCTTTCAATTGAAAAGGACTAACTCTAATCAATGAATTATAATTAAATTATAAATTTTCAAACTAAAAGGAGAATTACTATGGCACTACAAATGAAAACAAACTGTCAAATTTGCGATCAATCATTGGAACAAGATTCTGAAGCATACATTTGCGTATATGAATGTACATTTTGTGCACCATGTACAGAAGAAAGACACAATGTTTGCCCAAACTGCGGCGGCGAGTTAGTACGTAGACCGAAAAAGAAACAATAAAAGCAAAGCGATATCGCTTTGCTTTTATTTTGGCATCTGAAATTATATATTTAAAAACTTCACACAAACAGGCTCTGGCACAGCAACATCAGATTGTAAAAGTGTTAACTTACCTGTAGATTCATCTCTTGAAAATAACACAAGATTATGTGACTTTTCATTTGTAGCAACAAGGAACTTTCCAGTAGGATCTAATACAAAGTCTCTTGGCCAATTTCCTTCTGTAGATGTGTGTTCCACAAGTGTAAGCTGACCTGAGTTTTGATCCACGCTGAAAACGGCGATACTATTATGACCACGATTACCTGCATATACAAACTGGCCGTCAGAAGAAATATGAATCGCACTTCCTTGATTATTTTCATCAAATGCTTCAGGAAGAGTAGAAATATACTGTACTTCTGTAAAAGCTCCTTCTGCCGGATTATATGTTAACACAATAACCTCTGAACTAAGCTCCGTCATCACATACGCATACTTTCCATTCGGATGAAAAGTAATATGTCTCGGACCACTTCCTGGATTTACAGCCAGGCTATTCACTTCTTTTAATGCACTATCTTTTATTTCATATGTAATTATTTTATCTATCCCTAAATCAACACCTACCACATATTTCTCATCAGGTGTATATCCCGCGTAATGCGCATGTGGTTTCTCTTGATTTTCTTTATTCAGACCTGAACCTTTATGCGTTATAATAGAGGTCGCAGGATTTACAGATCCATCTTCTTCATTTACTGCGAAAGACTCAATCGTTCCTTTATGGTAATTTGCTGTAACTACCGTGTGAGTTCCACTATCAACACTCACATGACAAGGAGAAGCCCCTTCTACCACTTGTCTATTTTTCTCCTTTAGCTCTCCAGTTTTACTATCAATCGAATGAGCAGCTACACCACCAGATTCTCCTTCCTTAACAACGGAATAGAGATATTCATTCTTTCGGTTAATCGTTACATATGTAGGGTTATCCAGCTTAGCCGCAAGTGTTACATTACTAATTTCCTTTGCTTCCGTGTCTAAAATAAACTTATATATTCCTTCACTTTTTTCTTTCGTGTAAGTTCCAACATACCCAATAAACTCTTTGTTATCCTTCATTTCCATAACCCTCTCTCCCTATATTTTTCGTTCATCATACTTCTTACAATATTTTATATTGAAAGAGTATCCTAAAAAAATTGGAGTACCTCTTTATACGTTACCATATTTCTCTGCTAAATAGCCTTTAAACCCACTTTTTTTGGTATGCTGCTATACTTTCATATTCTTCTTCCAATTGACGGGACAGACGAATATAGATTGGTGTTAAATCTTTATATTTTTCCACACTTTCCATGTTTGGTTCATGGTGGAAATTCGCCCCTACCATTTCAGATACTACGCATAATGTATCTATTTCACCTAAACTATATAAACCGAGGATCGCAGCTCCTAAGCAAGAGCTTTCGAAACTTTCCGGAACATATACGTCTTGATGAAAAATATCCGCCATCATCTGTCTCCAAAGTTCCGACCTTGCAAAACCGCCTGTCGCTTGGATTTTTTTCGGTTCGCCAATTAGCTCTTTTAAAGCAAGAAGAACTGTATATAAGTTATAGATTACTCCTTCTAAAACAGCACGGATAAGATGTTCTTTCTTATGATGCAACCCAAGTCCGAAGAAAGATCCTCGTGCATTTGCATTCCATAAAGGAGCTCTTTCCCCTGCTAAATACGGATGAAATAATAAACCGTCAGATCCCGGATTCACTTTTGCTGCTATTTCAGTAAGCACTTCATATGGATCTTTTCCTAAACGCTTCGCAAGCTCAATCTCTGAAGTACCTAATTGATCACGAGCCCACCTGAAAATCATACCACCGTTATTAACTGGTCCACCAATTACCCAATGGTCTTCAGTTAAGGCATAACAAAAAATTCTACCTTTTGGATCTGTTACAGGACGATTTATTACAGCGCGTATCGCACCGCTTGTACCAATTGTAACAGCCACAACACCAGGATCAATTGCATTTACACCTAAATTGGATAGTACCCCGTCACTCGCTCCTACTATAAAAGGAGTAGAAACAAGTACATTCATCTCATTTGCAAGATCTTCATCTAATCCTATTAAGCTGTGTGTCGTTGGAACAAGTTTAGAAAGCTTTTCCTCTGTAATTCCCGCAACATGTAAAGCTTCTTCATCCCATTTTAAAGATTTCAAATTAAACATTCCTGTTGCTGATGCTATAGAATAATCAATTACATACTCCTTATATAACTTATAGAAAACATACTCTTTAATAGAAATAAATTTATAACTTTTTGCGAACAATTCTGCCTGCTCATTTTGTAACCAAACTAATTTCGAAAGTGGTGACATCGGATGAATTGGTGTTCCCGTACGCAAATAAATTTCATGACCATTCATATCACTCTTTATTTTCTCTGCCCAGCTTGCACTTCTATTATCTGCCCAAGTGATACATCTCGTTAATGGTTTTCCCTTCTCATCTACAGCAATGATACTATGCATTGCCGAACTAAAAGAAACACAAAGAATATCATTCGGCTGTACACCACTTGATCGTACAGTTTCTTTAATCGTATTTATTACTGCATGAAAAATTTCTTCTGGGTCTTGTTCTGCTGTTTCAGGCGTAGGAGAATATAAAGGATATTCAATTCCATGACTTGCAATCACAGATCCATCAGTAGAAAATAGAACTGATTTTGTACTAGTTGTCCCAATGTCTACACCAATCATATATTTTGAGCTCACCATTTCTTCCTCCTAACAAAAAATTGCTACAGTATCCTAATCATATAAGAACCATAAAAATATATTTATTTTATCTATTCATAACGTTATGTGCTAAATTTCTCTATCACAATTCATATAAACATATCCTAATTTTAAACAAACATATCGAGTAGTAAAACTCCTCCAAAAGCGATAAATGAAAGTAACGTTTCTAATACTGTCCATGTTTTAAATGTTTCTTTCACTGTTAAACCTAAGTATTCTTTTACCATCCAGAACCCAGCATCGTTTACGTGTGAAAACATTAATGCTCCTGCACCTGTTGCAATAACGAGCAACTCTAAATTCACACCTGTCGTATTTTCAACGATTGGTGAAACGATGCCCGCTGCTGTTGTTAAAGCGACTGTCGCTGACCCTGTCGCAATTCGAATCAATCCAGCTACTATAAATGCTAATACAATTGGAGATAGAGCTAAATGCTCAGACATTTGAGCAATAGCATTGCCTACACCACTATCGATAAGAATTTGCTTAAATCCGCCGCCAGCACCAATAATCGCAACGATTGAACCGATTGGTAATAAGCTATCTTCTGTTACCTTCTTAATAGCCTTTTTATCGATACCTTGACGAAATCCAAGAAAATAAAACGCTGCAAAACATGCAATCAATAACGCAATGATAGGGCTACCGATTAATGTGACAATCTTCATCAAAGTAGTAGAAAGCGGAACATAAGGAGCTGCTGCTGCTAAAACCATTAACAGAACAGGTAACAATATAACTAAAAAAGAAACTCCTATTCCTGGTAATTTCGTTGATTTTGTATTTACACGAATCAATTCTGGCTCATTTTCAGGAATTACACGTTTGTGAATCCATTTAGCGAATATAGGCCCTGCAATAATTGCTGCAAAAAATGTAATAATGAGTGAATACAATAATACCTTCCCAAGGTTCGCTTTATAAATACCAATTGCAACGATTGCCCCTGGATGCGGTGGAACAAGGCCGTGTACGACAGATAGCCCAGCAATTGCTGGTAACGCTATCAATAAAATATTTTGTTTCGTAGTTTTATGAATTGAAATGACTAAAGGCAGTAATATTAAAATACCTACTTCAAAAAACACCGGAATTCCAATAATAAAACCTGCGATTAACATCGCCCACGGTAAGTTTTTTATCCCAAAGGATTTAATAAAGAACTCCGCCACTTGCATTCCAGCACCTGACTCTGCCATCATTTTCCCTAAAATTGTACCTAATACTAAAATACCTACTAAATGCCCGAGAACACTGCCAACCCCCGTTTCATAAGCACCCACTATTTTATCCATTGGCATTCCAGACATAACTGCTAAAAACAAACTTGCAACCGTTAAACTAATAAACGCATGCCATCTCCACCACGACACCCCTAAAATAACAATTACAATTGATAATAATGTAATCATTAAAAGGTACATATTCATACTTAATCCCCCTTTATGTAAACCCTTTCAAAAATGCTATATAATGAAAAGAACCCATATAGTTCTTACTTGAGTAAAAGATACCTTTCCATATCGCTATACACTTGCAAGTATCTTCACATCATAATAATTTATATAAAAAGAATCTCCCTTATCAGAGATATACTTTAACTCATCTCTCTGATAAGGGGAGTTCTCTTTCATCATTATAATGTTATTATGGTAAACGCTTCGCGCAAGCAAATTTTCCTTCTTTAAAAGTGAATGACGCTTTCTTCTCTTGCTACTTTCACGTCGTAAGACTACAAACTCGGGATCCATTTTAAACGATGAAGTTACTTAGGATTTGTCCTCTCATGAAAAGCAATTTTCGGAAAGCACCCTCACTTTCATACATTATAATTTAGGAGCTTTCGCCCAATCCGCAGCAAACTTCTCAATACCTTGATCTGTTAATGGGTGCATAGCAAGTTGTTCAATTACTTTATAAGGGATTGTTGCAATGTGAGCACCTGCCATCGCTACACGAGTTACATGATCTGGATGTCTAACAGAAGCCGCAATAATTTGTGTATCTAATTGATGAACATCGAATAATTCAGCAATTTTAGCAACTAATAATACGCCATCTTCAGAAATATCATCTAAACGTCCTAAAAATGGAGAAACATACGTTGCACCTGCTCGAGCTGCTAAAAGTGCTTGGTTCACAGTGAAAATAAGGGTAACGTTCGTTTTCACACCTTTTTCAGTAAGATAGCGACAAGCTTCTAATCCTGCTAACGTCATTGGAAGTTTTATTGTAACTTTCTCATCGCCGCCGTTAATCTTAATCAATTCTTCTGCTTGAGCAATCATTTCTTCAGCCGTCACAGCATCTGGCGTTACTTCTGCCGAAACAGATTCAACTTTAGGCACTGCCTGACAAATTTCTGCAATACGGTCTTCAAACTTAATGCCCTCTTTTGCTACTAAAGACGGGTTCGTTGTAACACCAGCTAAAACTCCAAGTTTATATGCTTTTTTTATGTCCTCAAGATTTGCAGTATCAATAAAAAACTTCATGATCTATTCCCTCCATTTTTTAAACGTTAATGAGTTGTAATTTTAAGATGTTTATTTCTTTTCTACTGCATGTCCGCCAAATTCATTGCGCAGAGCTGCTACTACTTTTCCTGTAAATGTATCATTGTCTAATGAGCGGTAGCGCATTAATAGAGACATTGCGATAACAGGAGTTGCTGTTTGAAGGTCTAATGCTGTTTCTACTGTCCATTTCCCTTCACCAGAAGAATGCATAACGCCCTTAATTTCATCCAGTTTTGCATCTTTAGAAAATGCATTTTCAGTTAATTCCATTAACCATGAGCGGATTACTGAACCGTTATTCCATACTCTTGATACTTTTTCATAATCGTAGTCAAATTCACTTTTCTCTAGGATTTCAAATCCTTCACCAATAGCAGCCATCATACCGTATTCAATTCCGTTGTGAACCATTTTTAAGAAGTGACCACTACCAGCTTTTCCAGCATATAAGAATCCATTTTCTACAGCAGTATCTCGGAAGATAGGTTCAACGATATCCCAAGCTTCTTGATCTCCTCCGATCATGTAACAAGCACCATTACGAGCGCCTTCCATTCCGCCAGAAGTTCCTGCATCCATAAAGTGAATACCATCTTTCTTTAATTGCTCATATCGGCGGATAGACTCTTTATAATGTGAATTACCTGCTTCAATTAAAATATCTCCTTTTGATAAAAGGGGTGTAATCTCATCAATAACAGAATCAACAACAGCGTGTGGTACCATAACCCAAAGAATTCTTGGTGATTGTAATGACTGAACAAGTTCACTTAAACTAGATGTACCTGTAGCCCCGTACTCTTTCATTTCTTCCACTGCACTTGCATTTAAATCAAATGCTGCTACTTCATGTTTATGATCCATTAAATTTTTCCCTAAGTTTAATCCCATTTTACCTAAACCAATTAATCCTACTTGCATAATATAATTCCTCCTCAAATCATCTTTTATTAAAAATTCATATCACTACAATCTGGAATACCTTGCAGCACTGATATGTACGGAAAGGTATTCACAGTCATAGCTTAAGAATTCAATACATTTTTTGTAATTTGAACAACATTTTCTGTCGTAAATCCAAATAGATTCATGACTTCAGCACCAGTTCCTGAAGCTCCAAATGTTTCAATTGATAGTACTTTTCCTTCTTGTCCTACATAACGCTCCCACCCGAGAGATACACCCATCTCAAGAGATACTCGTTTCGTTACAGAAGACGGAAGAACGGATTCTTTATATTCATTCGATTGACGATCGAATAACTCCCAGCTTGGCATTGCAACGATGCGAACAGAGACATTGTCTTCTTCTAATTTCGCTTTCGCACTAGCAGCTAAGGATACTTCAGAACCTGTCGCAATTAAAATTACATCCGGATTTTCATTCGTTTGTGTTAATACGTAAGCCCCTTTAGAAAGATTCTCTATGTTTGCTTTCGTTTCATGAAACACCGGTAAATTTTGACGGCTAAGTACTAAAACGACTGGACCATCCGTTTGCTGTAAAGCATACGCCCACGCACTTGCTGTTTCATTTGCATCTGACGGACGGATAACTGTTAAACCAGGAATTGCCCGAAGAGCTGCTAAATGTTCAATAGGTTCATGCGTTGGACCATCTTCTCCTACAGCAATCGAATCATGTGTAAATACGTACGTAACAGGTAATTTTTGCAATGCAGCAAGTCGAATAGATGGACGAAGATAATCGTTAAATACAAAGAATGTACTTACGAACGGTTTTACTCCTCCATGAAGAGCCAGTCCATTCGCTGCCGCTCCCATTGCATGTTCACGTACACCGAAGTATATATTTCGGCCTGCATACGATTCTACTGCATACACTGCTTCACCTTTTATATCTGTCATCGTAGAATGAGAAAGGTCCGCACTTCCACCGAAAATAGAAGGAATCGATTTCACATAATGATTAATAGCTTCTCCACTTGCAACACGAGTGGAAATCGTTTTTTCAGTATCAAAGGATAAAATGTCTTTCGCTTCGATTAAAACCTCACCTGTAATCGCGTTTTCCAATTCATCTGCTAGTACAGAGTTCGATTCTCTGTATACGTTGAACTGCTCATTCCATTCATTCTCTTTTTCAATACCTTTTTGTTTCAAATCATTAAAATGAGCTGTTACTTCTTCAGGCACAAAGAAGTCTTCCTCATAATGCCAACCATACACTTGTTTTGTCGCTGTCGCTTCTTCTACTCCAAGCGGATTACCATGTGCTTTGTTCGTTCCAGCAACTTTTGGACTTCCATAACCTATAATGGTTCTAATTTCTATAAGAGTAGGTTGATCCGTATTGTCTTTCGCTAATTGAATAGCTTTTGTAATAGCATCAACATCGTTTCCATCCTCAACTCTTACATATTGCCAATGTGCAGATTCTACTCTTTTCTGAATATCTTCAGAAAAAGCAATGTTTAATTCACCATCAAGTGAAATTTCATTTGAATCATACAGTACAATTAACTTGCCAAGTTTCATATGCCCTGCCATTGACATCGCTTCATAAGCGACACCCTCCATTAAGTCACCGTCTCCAACTAATGCGTACGTATTATGATCTATAATAGAGTGACCATCCTTATTGAACTTCGCTGCTAAATGAGCTTCTGCCATTGCCATTCCGACAGCATTTGCAATCCCTTGTCCTAACGGTCCTGTAGTCGCTTCAACTCCAGAAGTGTGACCAAACTCAGGATGTCCTGGTGTTTTACTATTTAACTTTCTAAAGCTTTTCAAGTCATCAATTGAAACGTCATATCCAGCTAAATGAAGTAAGCTATACAGTAGGCTCGATCCGTGTCCCGCTGATAAAACGAATCGATCACGGTTAAACCATTTCGGATGATTCGGATTGTGATTTAAATGATTCGCCCATAATGCATAAGCCATCGGTGCTGCTCCCATCGGAAGACCTGGATGACCTGAATTTGCCGCATTAATAGCATCAATTGATAACGTACGAAGTGTATTCACTGCTAATTGATTTATATTTTGTGTCATAGTAATCGTCCCCCTACATGCTTTCATGAAAGAAAGTACTTATTTTTCCGTTTCTTGATCTAACCACCATTTAAATCCACTTTCTTGCAATAATTCATGAGACGCATCTGGACCATATGAACCAGACTCATATTCATGAAGTGGTAATAAGTTCTCCTCGAATGCTTCAAGAATTGGTTGTACCCATTCCCATGACAATTCAACTTCTCTCCAATGTGCAAAGAATGTAGCGTCTCCACTCACAGCATCATGAATGAGTCTTTCATACGCTTCAGGTACTCCCACATTCGCTTGCTCACAAGTAAAGTTAATACGCATCGGTTCAATCTCTCCATTTTTCAATGGATTTTTACTATTTAACTGTAATGAAACATTCTCACCTGGGCTAATTTCAATTATTAATAAGTTAGGTTCTGCATTTGGATTATTATCTTGATATTGCTGTTTTAACGTATTTTTAAATTCAATTACAATACGAGTAGACTTTTCTTTCATTCGTTTACCTGTTCGTATATAAAATGGAACGCCAGTCCAAAACGGATTATCGATCCACAATCGAGCGGCAACAAATGTGTCTATGTTAGAAGAAGGATTTACTCCCGGTTCCTCTTTATATGCTACAACTTTCCCGCCTTTTATCTCTCCTGCACCATATTGTCCGCGAATGATATGGTTTTGAACGTCTTCTTTTTTCACTTTACGAAGCGTCTCCATTACCTTTCGCTTTTCCTCTCGAATTTCACATGCATTAACCTTTTCCGGCAGATTCATAGCAGTCATCATTAATATTTGTAACATATGATTTTGAACCATATCTCGAATGGCTCCTGCCTGATCATAATACCCTGCTCTTTCTTCAACCCCAACTGTTTCACTCGCTGTGATTTGTACATTCGCTATATGTTCTTTATTCCAAATCGATTGTAAAACAGGATTTGCAAACTCTAGTGCTTCAAGGTTTTGAATCATCGGCTTACCTAAATAATGATCAATACGGTATATCTCGTCTTCTTCAAACGTGCGACTAAGCTTATCATTCAGCTCACGAGCAGATGTAAGGTCGTGCCCAAACGGTTTCTCAATCATTAGGCGTTTCCATCCATCCGTTTTATCAACTCCGCTTTCCTTAATATTTAAAGCAATTGTCTCGAAAAATTCAGGAGCAACGGAAAGATAAAACATTCTATTACCTTTTATATGTAATTCTTCTTCCCTTTCACGAACGACTTGTAATAATCTCTCATAGTCTTCCGGCTTACTCACATCTAATGGACAATAGCGAAAATTATCTAAAAAACCTTCGAGTTCTGGAGTACCTTCTTCTCTATGACGGGAAAACGTCTCTATTGATTCTTTTATTCTTTCTTGAAAATCTACATGAGATACTTGACGTCTCCCAAGCCCGATAACGGATATTTGCTTTGGAAGCTTTTGATCTCTATATAAGTTATATAGTGCGGGGTAAATTTTGCGTTTCGCTAAGTCCCCTGTCGCTCCAAATAAAACAAAGGTCATTGATTCCAATTTCAGTCCCCCTCTTGTTGTATAATCCTTGTCAATATTTTGAAAATGAATTGTATAGAAGCTCATGTTTTATAAAAAACAAAGAGTTATCTAATTCCAATTCTTTTTATACCTTTCGCTCTCTCATTGTCCCCAATATTAATAGTGGCAATTCAAAGCATTACTACTACAACTTACTTATTTATAGAATTTAACGAAACATTTTATATCTGATTACTTTTAGTAATTAAGTAATCTTATGTCTAGTATATTAACCACATAAATTATTATCGTCAATAAAAATGTCTTCAATTACATACTATTTATTTCGTAATACCTTTCTAAGTGTATTCCTAGTTACCATTCATTTTCAAAGATAATGATTGATATAACAAATGTCAGTTTCATCAAAATCTTCAATCATTTTTTCATTAAACTCAAGAGCAGACGTTACATGATAACCAAAAGGCTTCTCTACAATAAGACGGTTCAATCCTTTTGTAGCCCACAATCCACTTTCTTTAATATTTAAAGCAATGACATCAAATACTTCTGGTATAACAGATAGGTAAAACATGCGGTTTTCAGGAATGTTTAATTCTGTTTCACGCATCTTTACAAGACGCAACAAATCTTGATAGTCCTCTATATTCGCTGTATTTAATTGACAATCACGAAATGTATTAATAAATTCTTCTACTACTGATTCGTCATCAGTAGATATTCTAGAAAATGTAGCAAGGGATTGTTCTACCTTTGTTTGAAATTCTACATCTGACATTACCTTTCTGCCGATACCGATAATCGAAATAGATTGTGGTATATTTTGATTACTAAATAGTTTATATAAAGCAGGATAAATTTTGCGTTTCGCTAAATCTCCTGTCGCTCCGGATAAAGTGAAACTTTAATCAGTGGGGGTTTTGTTCATCCCCACTGATTATTAGTTGAACCAATCGGGCTTTTA
The DNA here is from genome assembly GCF_001884035.1 of Bacillus tropicus. Classification (GTDB taxonomy): domain Bacteria; phylum Bacillota; class Bacilli; order Bacillales; family Bacillaceae_G; genus Bacillus_A; species Bacillus_A tropicus. The sequence continues at coordinate 21,043 of NZ_MACG01000042.1, read as the reverse complement.
CAGGCAGTTACCCCCACCTAACTTCTATGATATCGCTGAATTTTGAGGTGGGGGTCTTACTGCCTGTTAATGCGGGGTAAAAGAAATGTCATTGATTCCATTTGTTCTCTCCCTTTTAAAACAATTGCTAGAATAGAATATATAAGTTCATTCGCTACTTAACACCATACTGTCTCTACAACCTCATACTTTACCAATGTTTCTTCAATACAATTTTCCCAAGAGCACGTTCTGACTCACTTATGTGGTGTGCTTTTTTTACGCCTTCTACATGTAAAGGCAACACATGCGTGACAACAGGTTTAATCTTCCCGCTCTCAATTAATGCTGTAATAAGAGAAAGTTCATATCCGTTAGGTTCAGTAAATATATGGTCACTCTCAATATTTTTCTCTCTTGATATCTCGGTTTGCGGAATTTCCATACCTTTCGGACCATAAATAGACGCTAACTTTCCATTTGGTGCAAGTACTTTATAACTATTCTTTAGTACATCCCCACCTAACACATCAAATACAATATTGTAATTATGCAGAAGCAAAGAAAAGTCTTCCGTTTTGTAATCAATGACAGTATCAGCGCCTAGATCCTTTACAAACTGCATGTTTGTCGTACTAGTCGTAGTTGCAACATGTGCACCGAAACTTTTCGCTAATTGAATAGCAAACGTACCAATCCCGCCAGATCCAGCATGAATTAAAACCTTATTACCTTTTTGAACATTTGCGAACTTCACTAAACTTTGCCAACTTGTCAAACCTACTAGAGGGATCGATGCCGCTTCTTCAAAAGATAGATTTCTCGGTTTTTTCGCCACATACTTCTCATCTACAGCCACGTACTCTGCATAAGTACCATTTCGTTCAATATCGGGACGACTATATACTTCATCCCCTACTTTACATGCTGTTACGTTTTTCCCTATAGCAGCAACTACACCTGCAACATCCCATCCTAAAATGAGCGGGAATTCATAAGAAATTACGTCTTGAAGTAAACCTTCACGTATTTTCCAATCCACGGGGTTTACACCAGCTGCATATACTTCAATCAGTACATCGTTGTCTCCCAATAGCGGTGTCTGCATTTCAATCTCTTGTAGTACACTTTTATCTCCATATTGCATAAGTCCTATCGCTTTCATTCTTTTCACTCCTTTACAATGCTGGGAAATGAGGTAGTACTTCTTCTCCTAGCTCATCCAATACTTCGTTAGCTGGACGTTGACCATCAAATAGAGCAAGGAATAAATGATTCACACCAATACTTCGATATATATCAAGCAATTCAATTAGCGCCTTACGCCCTGTACGGTAACCTAAACGTATCGGTGTAGGACGTTCATTTGGATCTTCAGATAAGTCTAAATGCATCGGTTGTATAAATGGTTTGAATACATCTGGATGATAACCCTCTACTCGTTCTCTCCATTGTCCAATTGCTGCAGCCTGATGTACCGGACTACGTGGATAATACATCCATCCATCTCCATGTTCAGCGAACCAGTCCATATTTTGCTGACTAAAACCTGTAATAAAGGTTGGAACACGTTTAAACGGTTTTGGGACTAGATTTGCACCATGCACTTCTCCTAGCGTCGACTGAATAGATGGGAAGTTTTTATACAAAATCTCTTCCAAGTAAGCAAACGCTTCTCTAAACTTTTCACCTCTTGTTTCATGACTAACACCTAACGCTTTAAAATCAGCTCGTCGGTCACCGGATGAAACGCCGAGCATAATTCTTTCTGGAAACAGTTGATCCAATGTCGCAATTTCTTTCGCCACACGCAATGGATGGCGAAGCGATAATACAGTTGCCGACGTTCCAAATGCGATTTTCTCTGTTTTACTTGCTAAATACGTTAAATAAATCATCATATCGTAAATTTGACCTGTTGCAGGATCACCAAAGTCAGGGTCTTGTAGCAAAACATCGCGAAGCCATACACCTGTAAAACCATATTGTTCTGCTTTTTGCACTAACTCTACTTGTTTTTCCATCGTTGGAGCATGAAACTGATAATTTTCAATCGGAATGTGGACTCCTAATGTAAGCTGATCTTTCGCAAACATACGATTATATCCAAAATGATTCGCAAACTTTTCCATTTGTTTCACTCACTTTCCTTCATCCATATCAATCTATAGTTTTCTTTACTTTTCATATTTCTCCTCAAAATTCATGAGCAATACTGTAACACCCATCGTTGCCGATTGTCATCGTTATAACTTTCTTTGTGCTACGAGTGTTATTATAAATCGGTCATAACATGAATAACAGTACGTACTTTAAAGTGATGTAGGCACTTTTAAGTACCTATACTAAGTGAGTAATAATACACATAATGAATAAATCATGCGGCAAAAATCACATCTATCCTTTCTTCAAAAAGCTGTACTGTTGCTTTTGCAAGTACGTTACATTATTTCACGTACTTTCCCCTTCTCTATATAAAATTCTCACTAATAAAATTCAAAATATTATACTTATTTTTCGTACTTTGCTATGCTATAACCACAAACAGGAGGTATAAACAATGAAAGCACAAATTATCCATTCTTTTGGGGATTCATCTGTATTTCAATTAGAAGAAGTTTCAAAACCGAAACTTTTACCAGGTCATGTTCTAATCCATGTAAAAGCAACAAGTGTAAATCCAATCGATACAAAAATGCGTAGTGGTGCCGTTTCAGCAGTCGCTCCTGAGTTTCCAGCTGTATTACACGGAGATGTAGCTGGTATTGTCATTGAAGTAGGAGAAGGTGTTTCGAAATTCAAATGTGGGGATGAAGTATACGGATGTGCCGGAGGTTTTAAAGAAACTGGAGGTGCACTTGCAGAATTTATGCTTGCTGACGCACGACTGATTGCTCACAAACCTAACAATTTAACAATGGAAGAAGCAGCTGCTCTACCATTAGTTGCAATTACAGCTTGGGAATCTTTATTTGATCGTGCAAATATTAAACCTGGTCAAAATGTTCTCATTCATGGAGCTACTGGTGGTGTAGGACACGTAGCCATCCAATTAGCTAAATGGGCAGGTGCTACAGTTTTCACAACAGCTTCTCAGCAAAACAAAATGGAAATAGCTTATCGTCTAGGGGCCGACATAGCTATTAATTATAAAGAAGAATCTGTTCAAGAATATGTGCAAAAACATACGAATGGCAACGGATTTGAAGTTATATTTGATACAGTAGGTAGCAAAAATCTCGATCATTCTTTTGAAGCTGCCGCAATTAATGGAACTGTCGTAACAATTGCAGCTCGTTCAACCCATGACCTCTCTCCCTTACACGCAAAAGGACTTACTCTGCACGTTACTTTTATGGCGTTAAAAATATTACATACAGATAAACGTGACGCTTGCGGGGAAATTTTAACTAAACTAACGCAAATAGTAGAAGAAGGAAAACTTCGCCCATTGCTAGATTCGAAAACTTTTACGTTTGATGAAGTTGCACAAGCACATGAGTATTTGGAATCAAATAAAGCAATAGGGAAAATAGTGTTGAAAAACGTTTGGTAATTTTCACTAAATAATACAAATAACAGCGGGATCGCTTCGTCTTATCTTTTTCTTAAGAAATGCCACAACGCTAAAAGCTTTCCATCCTTTACAACAAGTAAAAAAAGAACAGCCGAATTTTTATTATAGTAGAAAATCCGGCTGTTTTCTTATCACAATTTGCTTTTTGTATATTTCTATTAATGAGTAAAATACAACTTATTTGTCTTACCATCTTATCTTCAACAGTATACTATGTTGTTTTTAATTTATTAAAATACACTACGTACTAATCCCCCGTCTATTCGCAACGCGGAGCCATTAATCGCTGAAGAAAGTGGGCTGCTTAAGAAAGTGACAAGATTGGCAATTTCTTCTGGTCGAATAAGTCTTTGAATAATAGAGGTTGGTCGATTCTCTTTCATAAATCGCTTCTCAGCTTCTTCTATTGTCAATTGCTCATTAGGATAAAGACTATTTAACATAGTCTCCACTCCTTCCGTTAAAGTCGAACCAGGCATGATAGTATTAACAGTCACATTCGTTCCTGTCGTCAGCTCAGCTAAACTGCGAGAAAGTGAAAGTTGCATCGTTTTAGTCGCACTATAGTGGGCCATTTCTTGAGACGGCATAATAGCTGCTTCGCTAGCAATAAAGATGACTCTTCCTTCTTTTCTTTCAATCATTTTTTTCAAGTACGAGCGAGTAAGTCGAACACCACTCATAATATTGACTTCAAACAATTTAAACCAATCTTCATCAGGGATATCAAAATATTCTACAGGTTCAAAAATTCCTAAGTTGTTAATAAGAATGTCTACTTCAGGGTACTTTTCAATCACGTTTTGGCACCCTTGTTCTGTTCCTAAATCAGCTACTACAGGTTGAAGAATAGCATCCGGATATTGCGTTCGAATTTCGTTTATCGTTTGATTAACATTTTCTTCACGGCGTCCATTAATAAGTACAGTAGCTCCTTCTGCTACTAATGAAGTGGCAATTGCTTTTCCAATCCCTGCCGTAGATCCGGTAACTAGTGCTGTTTTTCCTTTTAATTGCATATGCATATAGATCCCTCCAAATTCATGTGCTACATGATTGACTTACGTTGGAATAAATAATTACGTTTATATTGTGGTTCACTTCTCTTATCTTTAACAGAAAATAAGCAGATCCACCTTTTTTCGAAAGAGTATAAAGTGAAACTTTAATCAGTGGTTTTTTTTTCATCCCCCACTGATTATTAACCTTCACCAATCGGGCTTTTACGGGCAGCCCGACCCCCACCTAACTTCTTTGCTTCCGCTGAATTTTGAGGTGGGGGTCTTACTACCCGGCAAATAGCGGGATAAACGAAAATTATGTAGCTATTTCACTCTGTACTGAATTAAAAATCGAAATTATCATCATTTAGATCTACTCGATAATTTTGATTCTAATCATTGTCATGTTAAAAAATCACATCAACAGCAGAGTAAAGCTAAAACCAACTAATAAATACCATTATGATATATATTAACGATAAAGAAAATTACGCACTTTAAAGTTCCATAGGAACAAAAAAGTGCCCTATATACTATAATGTTCAACTTTTTATATTTACTAACGTAGTATCTTTTTCTATCATAAAAAAGAGTGTAAAATTACACATTCTTACATACATTTATAGGATTATTTTTATCCTAATTAACTAAAAAACTATATAACACATCTGTAACATAACATTCTAAAAAAACCTTGCAGAAAAATTCTACAAGGTTTTTGTCTATACACCCAAATGAATCATTATATTAAAATAAAGAGGTTTATAATTCATCACAATAATATTAAATATAAGCTGCTTTAAAGGCTTGTTGGACAGCTTGTACTTCTAATGAGTCTTTACCATATAAGTTCGTTGCTACACGAATACAAGCTTCTTTTAATTCTTTAAAGTCAGAAGTCATATTTAATTCATCCGTATTTGCATAATAGAAAATATCAAACATTTTATCTTCTCCAATGCCATGTACATTTACTCCATTATGGTTTCCACCACTAGCAATCAAATAAGCTACTTTATTAATAATGCTAGAGTTCGTGTGTACACCACCATAATCGTGGTCAGCATCAATAGGTAAGTTATTATAATGTCTATAATCCTCTGGATATCTAGAAGAGATAGATGATGGGTTTTTCATATCTCTAAATATACGACCAGATTGTTCTCCCATTGTCCAGTTGAACTTTCCATTATTAGCATACTTCTCAACTGCTACCCCTAAAATATCAGATAAAGCTTCATTAATTGCACCAGCTTCTCCTGCGTACTCAAGTCCAGACTCATTTCTTGTAACCGCATGTGTAAACTCATGTCCTGCCACATCAAATGCTCTAACAATTGGATCTCCGTATACTAGCATAGCTCCATTACTAAATGCATTAAACCACTGCTTAGGATTTCCTTTATTCGTACCATTTGTATTCCAGCCATGAACGACAGAAATTACTTTTTGTCCATTATTATCAAAGCTGTTACGGCTATATTTTTCTTGATAAAAATCATATACTTTCGTTGCTAAATAATGGGCACTAACTGCTTTAGGATCTGTGAAATTTGTAGAATTACTTGTTACTAAATCATCCAAATAACCCCATACATTTCTTCTATAATTATTATAATCTTTATAATTTGCAGTATATGTTTCAATTCCCTTACCACGAGAATAATCTGCCAGCATGTACGTTCCATCACTTCGCTGCGTAATTCCAAACGTACGATTAATACCTAAGTCATCTTTTCCTGTACCTGTTAATTTTGAAGGATCTTGTGATTTATTTGCTGTCGCAGATTGGACAATACTACTATCTACTTGTATACCCAATTTTTGAACGAGTTCTTTTAATAGATTTCCACCAAAAGCATCAATTAATACTGTACCAGATACATATTCTGGTGTAGATGCACTAAAAGTAATTTGATATGCGTTTGTAGCTTTATTTGTATTTTCATCTACATATACCACTTGTTTAATTTCTGGTTCTTCAACAAATGTAAGATTATCCCCATAGATTTTAAAAAGTTGCTTCTTTGCATCCTCCTCTGATAGAGTAATAGGTTGTTTCAAATCTTCCTGTTGTTGTAGATCTTGGGCACTATCCCCCGAAACACTCGTAAGTACACCATCATCATTAATATGTGCTGTTAGTTGATATCCGTATACATCACGTCCTTCATACGTTTGTTGAAGACGTACCAATGTAGTACCATCATAAGATTTACGACTTTGCGTAACATTATAATTAACTTTGGATTCCGTATTAACTTGCTTTGACGATAATGCTTGTTCTGTTTTTCCTTTTAGTGCATCCTTTGCTACACTTTCTGCTGATTTTTGAGAAGGTGCTGTTAAATTACCTGTTCGAAACGTATCTTCCTTTGTTTCTACTTTTAAATCTTCTGTTGCCGCCTGTACTCCTCCATAAGGCATAATCGCCGATAACACCACTCCTGTAGTTAAACCTACCTTTACGAAATTATTCATATTCTTACTCCTTTATAATCTTATTATTAAGTTATATAAATTTATTTTAGAATTTTAAGCATAGATAAAACTTTTAACTATATGTTTATATATAGGTTAATAGATTGGTTTGCTACTTTTTTAAATTCAATTCATTTCTCAAAAATTACTCATTATATAAGCTATCTTTATATTTTTCCATATACGTTATTTTTTGTGGTTCTGATAACATATTTATTGCCAGCCACACATTCTTTTTCATTTCTAATTTTTGCATTGGTATCTCTTTTAAAACTGGATTTTCTATAATGGCTTCCATTTCTTCATCAATTCTTTGCATAAGATTTTCTTCTGGATTATTTTGCAAAGAAGTATTTTTTAACCCCCATTTTGTCATTATAAATTCATTTGTTTTATTCATAGGATTAATAATAGTAGCTTTACTAGTTAATCGTTTTTTAATTTCATCATGATAGATTTTAATTTTATACCCTTCTTTTAGTGGAATGGTATCTTTTACAATCGTTACATTTGTTCCTTCTATTTCCTTCGTATAAATTTTTTCTCCTTTCTCATTAAACACCTCTATTGATGCATATTTTTCACCTGCATAATAGCTATGAGGCGTTTTAGTAGTAACCGTAAAAACAGCTTGCTTTTGCTCTACATCCGTATTTAATGCAGCGAATTGGTCATCTCCTAATCCTAGGAATTGAATCGTTTCATTTACCAATTTACTCACTTTCATTTCGTTAACATCAATCTTTAGACTATTATCTTTTTCTTTTACATAGGCATAATACGAACTGAACTGGTACATGCTATCCATTTTCCCACCTGAAATCTCAACTGTATAAATTCCATTTGGTACGTCTTGTAAATTGATATCCGCTGTTTCAATTGTTTTCTCTTGAACAACTGTATTCCCTTCTTTTAATTTAATTTTTCCTCCTTTCAATGTATCTATTTCATTTGTATGTAAATGGATATGCAAATTCCCTTTTAGCCCAAGTGAAGCAATTTGCTGATTCGTAACTATTTCAAAGTTGGAGTTTATCGGAATATCAGGATCAACTAAAGATCTCGCTTTAGCTAATTGTGATTCAGGCACTATATAAGCTAAAGAAGTAACAGCCGGATAACCTTTCGCTCTATTCATTTCTATTTGTTTATGATTAAGCTTAAAGCCCCATCTTTCAAAAACGGGTGTGAAATCAACTTTTGCATTCTCACTATAATACTGATTCATTAAGTCTGGTAAAGAATGATCGCCTTTTTTAAAAGCAGCATTGCTTGCTAGTTTTCGATAACCTTGATACATTTTTGCAAAAGCTTCATCACCAGCTTGTTGTTTCGCCATCGTTAAAAGAATAAGTTTTTGTCGTAAATCTAAGTCATCATAATTTTTATTTTCTTTCATTAAAGCATTATATAAATTCCGTTCTACCTGTTCCTTCTTCCCGAAATTAAACAACCAACCAACTTGATCTGCTTTTTTTCCGTATTTACTATATTGATATTGAACACCAAATAGATTATTAGAAACTTCTCCTGTAAATATTCCTTGATTATCAAAACCAGCTTGGTATCCATGAGCGATTTCATGTAAAGTTCCCCAACTCAGTTTATCTAGCCACATTTTTGTACTATCTGAACTATTCGCTGTCCAATTTGAGCTATAATAGGCACCACCAGCACCAGACATATCTGCTTTTAAAAAATAACGATTTTGACTTTTTTTATTTTCAACCGCTGAACCATCTAAACCAATAATGGAATCATACATCGCAAAAATATCTTCATAATATGCAATTAACTCATCCAACGATTGAAAATCTTTTAAAGATCTTACTAACTCTTTATCTTTTTTAGGTATAAATAATTGGAAACTCTCCCCTTGAATTAATGCATACTCTCCATCAAATTGATCCCATGTACTAAAAAATTGAGATACACTTCCTTGTTGTTTATAAATGGGAAGAGGTTTAGTAGCACTTTCATTCCCCACTTGGTACTCAAGTATGGCAGGCTCTTCACCATACGGAGTATCTATGAAAGGAACTAAAGGCATATCACCTTGAATGGTAACCCATTCATTTCCTACTTGTATGGATTCTTCATTTTTTGAGTCATTAGACAATAAACGTACTGTTAATTTGTCTTTAAAATTAGGATTCGTTTGTCTTACCTTTAATGGTGTATTTCTCTGCAAAATAAATCCTAAATCTTGTCGATCATGATACTTCCCCTTACTTATGCCTGCCTGAAATATCCACTTAGGCTCTTTTAAACTAGTAATTTCTTTTACATTTGCTCGTTCATCAGCATGTAAGTGTATATTTCCTATGAGGAAAAACATTGTATACATTATGCCTATAACAAGTAATCTTTTCATTTGCATATCTCCTTTTCTATTTTTCATATACAAAATACAATAAAACCCTCCTTCTTCACTTATAACTGTCGTCAGTAAGTTACTTATCAGTGTAATTATTATAGTTACATTAACTCGTGATTATCAATCATTAAATGTATGTAATTTTGCATATACGAATATTTAATAACAATTCCCAAATTATCGTATAATTATCAATATTTTTTCAGACATTATTCAAAAAAAACACGAAGACCCTTAAGTCTTCATGTTTTTTTATACATGTTATTACACTTGTGATTGAATTAATTACTAAAATCTTTTTAATCGCGAAAAATCAATTATTATTAGGCTGATAGCCTTACGTAAGCTTTTATGATTTACTCATCCTTTTTGTTCTGTAATATTAAATTTTGAAACCAATTCCGTTAATTCCTCCACCTTTTCTTTCATTTTGTTGGATTGGATTGATATTTGTTCAATTGATACGGCCTGTGATTGAATTGAATTTACTGTTTGAAGAGTCTCCTTTTTCACATCCGTTGCAGTTTCAGAAACTAGCGAAAGAGAAGCATTTACTTCTTCTGTACCAGCAGACATCTCTTCTGTCGCTGCGGATACTTCTTGAATTTGACCCGTAATTTTATCAATATCTCTCATAATAGACAAGAAAGTTTGATTCGCTTTGTGAGCAGCTTCTTTTCCTTCTACTGCCTTTTGTTGTCCTTTTTGCATGACATTAACTGTATCTTGGGTATCTTTTTGAATGGATTTTATTAAATGATTAACTTCTTTTGCAGATTCTTTAGATTGCTCAGCCAAGTCTCGAACTTCTGCGGCAACCACTGCAAATCCTTTCCCATTCTCTCCAGCACGTGCCGCTTCAATAGCAGCATTTAAGGCAAGAAGGTTCGTTTGTTCGGCAATATTAGTAATTGCAGTAAGAGCTGTATCTATCTGTTGTGTACGTGTAACAAGTTTATTTATTACTTTTGATGTTTCCTCGACAACATCATGCACACTATTCATTTGAAGAATAGAGTGATTTATCACTTCACTACCGATATTTATTCGTTCTGTAGTCGTTACTGCTACCTCAGCGACTACAGCTGAAGATTCAGCTACAGTTTGCACCCCGGTTGTAATTTCTTCCATTGAGGATGAGCTCTCTTGAATACTAGTTACCTGTCCTTCTATTTTTGTTTTTACTTCTAAAACAGTCTGTACAACCTCATTTGAAATACTAGACGCTCGATTTGTATCTTGTAATACGCCCTCCGTAGTAGAAATAACCTCTTGTGTTGTCATCTTAACATTCGCAATTAATTGTTGAAGGTTATCTAACATACTATTAAAAGACTGAACAATATGCCCTAATTCATTATTTGCTTTATAAGGAGTACGTGTTGTTAAATCTCCAGCTGCTACTTTTTCCATATCACTTTGTAGTAACGCAAGTGGTTTTCGGATAGTTATTTTAATAATATATCCGATTAATATAATTATTAAAATTGCTAAAATCGAAATACTAACAAACATTATCATTGTATTTTGAGCACTATTATTATTTTCCTTTTGTAAAAGCTCTGCATCATTACTATTATATAAAATCAATTCACGAATTGATTTTATTGATTTTTGCATATTAGGTTCAATCTCTTTTAGGTAATATGCATATGCTTCCTCATTATTAGATTTCCCTAATTCTTGCGCTTTCTTCATTTGAGTCCTTAATTCATTAAATGTTTCATGAAACGTGTTATATAATTCTTTTTCTTTAGTAGAAATAACTTTAGCCTCAAACTGCTTTAAAAGATGATCATTTTCCTTACGAATTCCATCCATTTCTCTTATTAATTCATTCATTCTTTTTTCATCTTTTGATAACATTATTTCCATAAAGTTCATATTAACATGATAAAAATTAGATTCTACAATCCCAATCCGCTCAATTGGTAGTAAATTATCCTCATACATATTAGAAGAAGTACTTTTCCCTCTTTCTAGCCCCAAAAATCCTATTAGGGATAATACTATACATGCAATACTTGATATAGCTATTAGTATGTTTAGTTTTGTACCAACCTTACTGTTTCTTAATAATTCCAATTTCACATTCTCCATTCTAATATATAGTTTAAGTAATGTATTTTATAATAAGAATCCCAAAATTACGATGTTTATTTTGCGATATGCAATTTTGCATATCATCCACTACTAAATCAAAATAACCTAACATTGTAATTTTAGTTTTCTGAAAATCCATGATTATGAACACACCCCATTAATTCTTGAACTTCTCATCCAAAATATCCGCAAATATTGCAGCAACAGGGGAACCTATCATTGAAATATAAATTACGCTTCCATACTAGACTAGCTTAAAAATATTTTTCTTATTGCTCATTTTTCTATTTCCTTTTTATCAAAAGTACTCCTAACACATCACACTTTAAAGAAACGATAGTATTCCCTGTAATCCAAAAAAAATAAGGAAAGACATAACACCTATGTCTTTCCTCTAAAATTGTAACACTCAATATGCTCTTGGCTCTATTTGATTTTCCAGTTAAATCCTCACATTTCTTTCTTTATAATATTTCCTAACTCCGTCCAACTTGTAATACGCGGGATATTGAGATGTTGATTGTAAGAAGTAGTTTTTGCATACACATTTATCGGTTTTCCTATTAACGTTTCTAAGACTGCCGGCTTATCATCAAAGAAGTAGTTTAATTTTATTTCTTGTATGAAGTGTATTTTTTCTTCATCCTTCATTCCATAGAAAAAGCGATCTTCATGTACCGGAAAACCTTTTTCTATTAACCATTTTTTTGTTTGCTCTCCATGCTCTTTAGGCCGAGCTGTTATATAGTATATTTCATGTCCCTGTCTTTCTAATTCTTGTAATGTCTCTACTGCATATGGAAACGGTGAACAAGAAGTATAATAAATCTCATCCAGCAAACTATTCCACATATGACTGCCTTCCTCCGAAGTCATGCCAAATACTTCATGAATTTCAATTGTTTTTAAAGAATGAAATACATCCAATCCTACTTTTTTGTTTAATTTCTTATTATATAAATGAAAAGCATGCTGCCTTAAATCAATTAATGTATCATCGATATCAAATCCAAACTTCACTCTTCATCGCTCCTTTCTGCAATCCATTTATCGGAACATATAAGTATTTTTTATTCTCCTTATTTCTCATCTTTCCTATATGCTGGATAACCAATAAATCTATAATCTTTTCCAACCTGGGTAAATGATATATCCTTAAATTCAATTGCATCTTTCATTTTAGTAATACCAGTACCCTCTACAAAACTAGGCGCCAATCTGCCTCCAATAATTTTAGGTGCGAAATATAAAATAATTTTATCCATTAGTTTATTTTCAATAAACGAAGCATTTACCTCTCCACCGCCTTCAATAAGCAGGGAGGAAACTCCTTTTTGCCCTAAAACATCAAGCATTTCATGTAAGTTTATATGCTTTTCTCCGCTAGTAACAAATACTTTAACTCCTGCATTTTCTAATGCTTTCTTTTTTTCCACTGCATGATTACTTGTTGTAAATATCCAGGTAGGAGCTTCTCCATCTGTAACAACGTTAGCTTCCATCGGTATGCGTAATGTCGAGTCCAATATTACTCGAATTGGATTTCGTCCATTTGGAATACGCGTTGTCAATGATGGATTATCCTTTTGAACAGTATTCGCTCCTACTAAAATAGCCGCATTTTCGTTTCGTATTTGGTGTACTTCTTGTCTTGCTTCTGTAGATGTAATCCACTTACTATCCGATAAAGACGTAGCGATTTTCCCATCTAATGTAACTCCTGATTTAATCGTTACAAATGGGCGCTTTGTCAAAATATATTTATTAAAGACTTCATTCATTTTTTTAGATTCTTCTTCACACACTCCTACAAGTACTTCAATACCTGCATCTTGTAGAATTTTAATTCCACGTCCAGAAACAAGTGGGTTCGGATCAAGTGTAGCAACTACTACCTTCTTAATTCCTGCTTGTACAATTGTTTCAGCACAAGGCCCTGTTCTACCATGATGAGAACAAGGTTCAAGAGTTACATAGATTGTACCACCACGTGCCTGTTCTCCAGCCATACGTATCGCATGTATTTCGGCATGTGGTTCTCCGGCCTTCATATGTGCTCCGACCCCTACAATTCGATTATCATTTACAATTACAGATCCAACCAATGGATTTGGAGTGGTTTGTCCCTTCATAGCCTTGGCATTTTCTAGTGCTAGCTTCATATACAATTCATGCTCAAGCATGTAAGTGTCCCCCTTCAAAATGTCCAGAACGCTGAATCTTCGTTTGCAAATATTTCTCATTAAACTCTGAGACATCACCCCATAACGGTTCACGACTCGTAACATTTAATCCCGCTTTTTGTAACGCTTCTAATTTTTTCGGATTATTTGTAATAAGTTTTACAGGTTTTGAGCGTAGCGCTTTTAATACTTCAATTGTATCATCATAGTTTCGAACATCATCTTCAAAACCTAGGTTCAGATTAGCTTCTACTGTATCTAACCCATTTTCTTGCAAGAGGTACGTCATTGCTTTACTAAACAAACCAATTCCTCTTCCTTCATGATTCGCTAAGTAAAATAAAGCACCTGAACCATGTTCTGTAATCATTTGTAAAGACTGCTTTAATTGGAATCCACAGTCACAACGTTTACTACCAAAGATATCACCGGTGTGACAAATACTATGCATACGAATTAGGGCATCTTCAGAATTCTCAAAATCACCATATACAAGCACACTAGATTGCTGCATATCGGCTAAATTAATAGATGAGAGTTTTTCGATAATTCCTTCTACACTATTTGTAACCTCACTACATTGTAACCAAGAATACCATTGGAAAACTTTAGTCTCCCCATATAAATTAATTGGCAATTTGATAGGACCTACTAAATAAATATCCTTTTCATCTTGATGTATAAATTGAATTTTATCTTCTAACATATGAATTGTATCTGTTGTAGCCATTAGGTACCTCCTAATATAGAGAATCTCTAAAAAATTCTCTTCCATTGTTATATTTTTTATTTTCTAACTTACACAACGTAAGTGTTTTTAAAGATGATATTCTTTTTTCTCTCAGCTTATATGCAATATGTATCATTACAATTTTGGCTATTTTAAGAAAAAAACTGAACTTACATAAAACAACTTAGTTACTTTATGTAAGTTAGTATATAATCGTAATTAATTTACGTCAAGTAATTAATTATAAAAACATTTGTTACTAACAGTAAGATGTTATATAATTTATTTTAGGAGGTGAAGGAAAATGAATGATTCTACATTATGCCCTCGCTTTGAAAAAGGAATGAAATTTTTTAGTCAAAGATGGACAGCACTAATTATTTACCAACTTTTCTCTGGACCTCAGCGCTTTTGTACGCTTGAATCTTCTCTTCCTGTTAGCGGAAGATTACTTTCAGAAAGATTGAAAGAATTAGAACTAGAAGGAATTGTCGAACGTAAAGTCTTTCCTGAGACACCCGTTCGTATAGAATATTCATTAACTCAAAAAGGGTTTGCCTTAGAAGCCATTATTCGTGGAATAGAAGAATGGTCACAAGAATGGATAGAACTTGAGGAATAACATAAAAGCTTTTTCGTATATAGTTTTAAGTAATCAAATTACAGATACCTATAATTAAAACGCTAATTTTTAAGGATTTATGAAAAGTTAGCGTTTTTTAATGAATAAAATAATTATTATTAATAAAATAAAACAAGGTGATCAAAACGATCACCTTGTTCCTTTAAAGATTAAAATATTGTTTTTAACGCTTTTTATTAATACATACTCGATTAATAAAAAGAATGAATAAATTTTTTTTAATTAAACATTTTTTTTCACAATACAGTTATCTTATCCCGCTATTTGTGGACAGTAAGACCACTACCGATTAAAGTTCTATTTTTATTACATTCAAAGATTATTTATGAAATTTCACACGCTCTTCAAGCGGTTGGAATTCTTTTTCACCTGGGGCAGCTGTTGGATTACCAAATGGCATTTGTGCAATTAGTTTCCAGTTAGCAGGAACATTCCATTCTTGTTTTACCTCATCATCAATTAATGGATTATAATGTTGTAAAGATGCTCCTAATCCCTCTGCTTCTAATGCTGTCCACACAACTAACTGGTGCATACCTGATGCTTGGTGTGACCAAATTGGGAAGTTTTCAGCATATGCAGCGAATTTTTCTTGAAGCGATTTAACGATAGCCTCATCTTCAAAGAATAGTACTGTTCCATAACCAGCTTTAAAGGAATCCATTTTTTGTTGCGTTCCTGAAAAATCTCCATCTCCAACTACTTTTCTTAATGTTTCAGTTGTAATATCCCATAATTTGTTATGAGCTTCACCAAATAATACAACTAATCGTGCAGTTTGAGAATTGAAAGCGGATGGCGTATATTTCACAGCAAACTCCACGATTTCTTTAATTTTTTCATCCGATACTTGTACCTCTTTATTAATCCCATAATAAGTACGTCTTTCTTTCAGTGCAGTGTAGAAATCCTTTGTCATCGTTTTACTTCCTCCTAAATTTTACTATCCTTCTAAATAATACATTTCAAAAGCGATATAATTTAAAGTTAAACATTTATTATCAATCACTAGACCTATAGATAGCTCCAGTGTAGATAAACTATTTCAAGATTACCTAAGAAATATTTGTATACTCATTGTCTGATACTATTTTATCCAATTTCTATTCATGCATCCTGAATATTCAACATCTCTGCTTCCCCTCAACTCAACCAATGGTAGAAGTCAATCGAGGGCATTTTTGGATTCGCATGTAAATTGTAGAGTGTAGGAAAACTTCCCTTTTCAGCTAAAACGCCGATTGTCCCCAAATAATATAAATGTCATCTACGTCATTCTCTACTCCACCTTTTATAGATAACAATTCTTTAAAAAGATTCAATTCCATCACCAAATAATAATAACAATAATTCATTTAATTACTTTTATTTAGTAACGAATTTTATATAAATATGATAATCTTTAGTTAGTTTAACGTCAAGAAATATTTACTTAAATAAAAAATTGTTAAATTTACATATTAATTAGAAATAATACGGAGAAACCTTCACATTATAAAAAAATATTATTAAAATAGAAAGACGGAGATTACTTTAACCCCCTAATTATTTATGATTTCCTACATAAATAACGGAATTATCCTATTTGTTTGATATAATTTATATGGTTACAATACATATATAGAAACACACAATTACAATTTAATGGCACGGAGGTGTGAGAAATGAATAATCAACGAGACATTGAACCTAAAATAGAAAGAAGCTTTGAATTAATAGGAAAAAGATGGACGGGATTAATTATTTATGTACTAATGAGTGGTCCTAAACGTTTTAGCGAGATTCATTCAATGATTCCAGATTTAAGTAAACGTATGCTCACAGAAAGAATGAAAGAACTTGAGGATAACGATATAGTGGTAAGACATGTACTCGCAGAACGCCCTGTAAGAATAGAATATTCACTTACCAAAAAAGGCGCAGCATTAGGGGAAATTCTGGGACCAATTAGTCAATGGGCAGAAAGCTGGATGAAAGAATAAATGTAGATCTCCTTTCATATTCACAAGCGAAATAACTCTCAAACAAAGACAAATTATAATTCACTAAAAATTATACTTAATAAGTTCAATAAATGGACAATTTATCTTATAAAATTTACACTGTTTAATATTCAAGTAATAACTGACCTCATTTTAGAAAGGCTGGAATAAATATATGGCAAATCTTCTTTATATTACAGCCCATCCATTTGATGATACTCAATCATACAGTATGGCGGTTGGAAAAGAATTTATTAAATCTTATAAAAAACTAAACCCTAATGATGAAATCGTTCATCTTGATTTATATAAGGCTGATATTCCATATCTGGATGCTGATGTCTTTAATGGATGGAATAAACTTAGATCCGGGACTCCATTGCATGAATTAAAACCTATTGAAATTTCAAAAGTCGGACGTCTAGCTGAATTAGGTGGGCAGTTTGTCTTAGCTGATAAATATGTATTTGTTACTCCTATGTGGAATTTCTCCATCCCTGCCATTTTAAAAACATATCTAGATGCTGTAGCTGTATCTGGAAAAACATTCAAATATACAAAAGAAGGATCAGTTGGATTATTAACAGGTAAAAAAGCATTGCACATTCAAGCGAGTGGCGATATTTATATTGACGGACCAGAAGCATCAAAAGAAATGGGGCACCGCTATTTAAAAGTTATGATGGAGTTTTTTGGAACTTCATCTTTTGAGGGTATCTTTATCGAGGGGCATAACAAGTTTCCTGAAAAAGCATTAGAAATTAAGGAAAATGCTATTCTTAAAGCGAAAGAAATGGCTAAACACTTTTAAATACGTAACTCTAAAGAATAAGGTAATTTCAAAATCAGATCCTTACAGTCTACAATTAGCTACTGATTTAAATAATGTGTAATTGCTATTTTGCACTATAGATAAACATAAACAAGCTATCAATTCATGATAGCTTGTTTATGTTTATTTAATTTCAATAACCTAACTATCTCTTGCAACTTGGAATATCTTCAGCATTTAGAAAAAACACGATACGCAAAAAATAGCCCCCACAAAAGAGGCTATTTGAAGTGAAATTCAAAAGCTGCAGTTAACATGCTGTATGCAAAATTTCTTTATACGTTCAATTATGTATCGAAATTTATATAAGTAAATCACTCCATTTCACCCTAGTTGTCGGATAATGTAATCAGCCGTACGAATAGACAATGCAATTGTAGTTAGGGTAGGATTAGCTGCTCCAATGGAAGGAAGTACACTATTATCAGCTACATAAAGACCCGGAATGCCGTGAATTTGACCAAATTGATTGGTTGCAGAAGTTAAAGGATCATCACCCATACGGCATGTACCTGACTCATGATAATCATTTCCAGGAGACATTAGAGAGATTGGAGGCCTATTGTCTTGTGAAGTCAAGGATAATTTCATAGCTAAGGTAGCTTGTATCTTAGCTTGCGCCATTTGTTGGATGATCATATTGTCTGTTTCACTGTAGGAAAAGCTGACTTGAATCTGTGGTATACCGTATTCATCACGTTCGGTAGGGTCTAAGTAAACACTATTTTCAAATCTGGATTCTACTTTACCAAAGGTATTTATCGCGATTTTCACTTCCTCAAGAAATGGTTTTTCCTCAAAAGGCTGATAAGCATAGTATTTTTCCGATCCGAGCATTTGAATTTGAAAAGGAGATTGTTTTGTTTGAGGAATATTTATCACTAAGTTTCCTAGTTCCTCTGAAAAGTTTCTACGGTTTATTTGCCCTATAGCTCTAAGAAGGGAATGATTCGTCAAATAATGGCCAATTGCTGGTCCTTGGATTCCTGAGTTAAGCAAAATTCGGGGTGTTTCTAGAGCACCCGTTGATAATACAACTGTTTTTGCTCTAATGAAATAGGACTTTTTATCAGGAGAAATCACGTGAACTCCGACTGTTCTTCCTTGATCGATTACTACTTGAACGACACGAGAATTGACTGCTAAATCAAAAGCCCTCCAATTCAAGGCATAGGCTAAAAAATGGATTGAGCTAAAAAAAACATCGGAACCAATTTGTCCGTGTTGTGTTCCTTTAAGATTAACTGCCATTGGTAAATCTATAGCTTCCGGAAATCCATTTTTCTTAAGACGCTCTAACATGATGTTTTGCATAGATGATCCTCGAGCGAAAAACGGAGTGACATTCATTACTTTTTCTGCGATAACATAATAGGATTTCATCTCGTTTGCTGTCACAGGCCATTTTCCCATTTCAAAAGCAGGCATTCGGGGAGATGCTGCACTCCAAAACAAGGTTCTACCTCCAAGAGCAAAAACCAGTGTTGCTTCCGGATATTGGGGCAACCGCTTCCCGATAGGTGTTGCGACTTTAGGAAAATAATTGTTTAAAAACCGATCAATATTCATTGTCGGAAGATTTTGCCCATGAGTGGGCAAAATCAAATCCCCTGCTTCCAGAAGACCAATTTGTTTTTTATTTTTCCATTGTTCACATAATCTCCATAGAACCGCCCCGCCTCCTGCTCCGCTACCAACAATCAAAACGTCATATTCTTTATTAGACATTTGCTCCAACGGTATAACCGGAATCCATTCGTTTGGATGTGATTGCATAGTCTCACTTCCTTTAGAATTTTTACGCATTTATATATCTGTATTACTTTTATCTTTTATTTATCTTGGATTGAGAATTTTTTTTACTGGGAAGTATATTTAAATCATTCAAAAAGAGAGGGAAATTTATTATGTCTAATAGTTCATATCAAAAAGAAAAATAACATCCTTCTAGCAAGAAAGGTGCTACCAACTCTTTTCATTATACATTTTGAGTATTTCTCATTATTTTCTCAAAAGGAATATACAATTTAACAAACTGTTTAGTAGTTATCCTATTCATTACAGTTTGAGAGTTTCCTAACAAGGGATCCATCCTAACCTCCAAAATATGTGCCCTCTTCAGCTATATTGATTGAAATTCGTAATAAGCAAACCTATTCTATTAGATTTTTAAATTTTTCTACTCGCTTTTTATATTTTTTTATTTAACCTTTTAAAATTTAAAATTAATGCTTGACATAGAATTGTTGTGTAGTTATTATTGGTTACATAAAGTAACCTGTTAACGAAAATATATTTGATATAAATTAATTTAAAATGTATTTTTAGCTAGGTACTTATTTTTAATACGAAGGAGGAAGCAATTATATACCAAACAAACTAAACTTGCTGTCTCTTATATGAATTCAGCTAAATAAATATGTTTTAGGAAGGTTAGAAAATGGATATTTTATTAGCGATTTTACCAGCATTATTTTGGGGAAGTATTGTACTCTTCAACGTTAAGTTAGGTGGTGGACCCTACAGTCAAATACTAGGAACTACCCTTGGCGCTCTAGTTTTTTCTATCGGTGTTTATATTTTTATGAAGCCCGTTTTGACGCCAATGGTTATAATCATCGGGATTATTTCAGGCCTATTTTGGGCAGTGGGACAAGCCAACCAATTAAAAAGTGTTGATTTAATAGGTGTTTCTAAGACGATGCCTATTTCAACAGGAATGCAATTAGTTTCAGCGACTTTATTTGGAGTAATTGTATTTCATGAATGGTCCACAACAACCTCTGTTATATTAGGTGTTCTTGCGCTTATATGCATCATTGTTGGAATCGTTCTCACATCTCTTCAAAGCAACGAGGAGAAAAACGAAGAACAAACAGGAAATTTCAAAAAAGGGATTGTGATGTTATTAATCTCAACTCTTGGTTACTTAGTGTATGTAGTAATTATCCGCTTATTTGGTATAGACGGATGGTCGGCATTATTGCCGCAAGCGATCGGCATGGTGTTAGGTGGACTGATGCTAACATTTAAGCATCAACCATTTAATAAATATGCGATTCGCAATATTATTCCTGGTTTAATTTGGGCAGCCGGAAATATGTTTTTATTTATTTCACAGCCGCGTGTAGGGGTGGCCACAAGCTTTTCCCTTT
>NZ_MACG01000041.1 GCF_001884035.1 Bacillus tropicus | reverse complement strand
TTAATGTCAACTAAGTTTTTTATTTCGTTTGTCGCTTTCGACGTTATTGTCATCGGCGACTTGTTCTATATTACACTCCTATTCAATAATAGTCAATATTAATCTTTCACTTTTTTAGAAAAGATGAAACAGTTACTCATATTCCTCTTTATTTTTCATACATATAATTAAAATATCTGAAAGGGGTGTAGAGATTGTTCGATCCTCCCTTATCACACATCATCAATGCCCATTCAAGAACTCCACATTATCATAAGAAATTTCCTATCATTCTATTTTGGAGCCAAAAAAGTGGTTGTACTTCTCTTGCCAAGTGGTTCTTTTACCAGATTGATTTATTACAAACAGCTCTAAGTTATAGCCCTTTCATTCATAATTATGAATATGATATATACAAAAGTACACCTGCCTATAATGTACGACTAGGTATAGCATTACGAGAAAAACAAAAAGAAACTTTTAAACTTGTTCGTGACCCTTATAGGAGAGCAGTGAGCTCTTTCGTATCCTTAATCGCACCTCCCTATATAGAGAATCCCGAATGGAAGCCCATCCGAAAGTTTCTATATCAAGATGAAAATTCCTCCAAAGGACTCTCTTTTAAACAATTTCTATACTATCTATTTATTAATGATGCTCAAGGAAATGATATTAACCCGCATTTTACACAACAATATATAGCTGGTGAAGAAGAATATGTAACCAATTATATATACTTAGAAAACTTTTATCAGGAAATGAAGGCATTAGAAAAGCGTTTCGAATTAAAAACTGCACCAATAAATGAGTTCTCAACATCATGGCATCATCAAACTCCCGCCATGATTTATAAAGGGAATTTTAGCGAAGCTGATATTACTGACCCTTTATTTCCTCGCTACCCTACTTTCGAAAGTTTTTATGATACCGAATGTATACAACTCGTTCAAACAATATTTAAAAATGATTTCAATACGTATAGATATAGTAGAGAATACCTATACTGATTTCAATCTATTATCTTTGCCAAATATAAAAAACACCTAATATATATTAGGTGTTTTTTATATTTAAACCATATACAGCATGCTGCTTAGCATTCCTTACTATTCAAGTTATCCTTCTTTAATAACTTACTTATCTTTTGTTTATCCGCCCATCCTACCCCTATTAAAACTAAACTTCCTCCTATTACTATCTTCCAAGTTAAAGCTTCATCTAATAAAACAATTGAGGCAACAATACTTATTAACGGTAAGGCATTTAAATATAATCCACTTACCGATGCCGAGACTGACTCTAATGCTCTATTCCAAAACCAATACGCTAAAATTGTTGCTCCAATAACAAGATATATTATACTTAGTCCGGCCTTCCATGTTTCAACCTTTGGAAAACCGTAATAAAAAGTTTCTACCGTTGCAAATGGTAATAGAATAACAGCTCCAATAATTAAAGTTAGTGTTGTAAAAACCTTTTTTGATAGATACTGTTCTTGTTTTGGTCTTTTCAGCAATACTGTATAGAAAGCAAATAAAAAAGTACTTAATAAAATAAGGGTATCTCCTATTAAAGATACTTCTTGATCGACGTTACTAGATGGAAGGGTAATAAGAAGTACTCCGGCAGCCCCGAGTACAATACCGATCCAATAATTAAGCTGAATTTTTTCTTTTAAAAAGAACGCTGAAAAAAGAATTGTAACTAAAGGTAAAGCAGCATCAATAATACTAACATGCAATCCACTTGTTAAAGAAATACCGTAGGATGTGAACATAAAATAACCAGCTACACCAGTAAAAGATAGTAAATTCATCCTTTTCCACGGCACTTGTTTATGTGCAACCGATCTTTTTAATTGTTTAAATGAAAATAGTAAACAGATTCCACCCGCGAAGAAAAGACGAATAAATAACAAAGTAAATGGCTGAATAGATTCTAACGCCCACTTTGTTGGTGCAATAGCTGTCCCCCATAATATAACAGCCACTAATAACATGCATATTTCTTTCATAATCCCCCACACCTATCAAAAATATATGTTAACTATCTTCATTATAGATTTTTTCTTATGCAAAATCCTTTAAAAATGAAAAAACATTATGCAAAAAACAACTGAATAGTTATTTTCCACATAACGTTTTCATTTATTTTTTAGTGATTCTACAACTTAATTATATAAGAAGGTAATTCTTACCTTAAACTAATATTTAAACGTATTATTTTATAACCCTTTACGAGAACATCGTTCAAAATTCATTTAAAATAGTTTCTATTTCATTCTTTTCCCTCTGTAAGATGACTAAAGGTAAATAAAAATAAACACAAAAAAACCTAAGTCGAAACGACTTAGGTTTTTGCTTGGCGACGTCCTACTCTCACAG
>NZ_MACG01000040.1 GCF_001884035.1 Bacillus tropicus | reverse complement strand
GTTCGTTGTAGATTGTAAATTCTGCATTCGGTAATTTTGTATTCCCATCCGCTACATCTACTTTCGTTATTTCTAACTCGCCTTCTACTTTCTTATTTTTCACAATATGTTTAATAATTTCTCCATTCTCTTTTATTTCAAATACGAATGTCTCTTCATTTATTACATATCCATTTGGCGCTATTGTTTCTTTATACGTGTACTTTCCGTATGGTAGTTTAAATTTCGCTACACCTTTTTCATCCGTTTTCCCTTTTACTACTTCTTTCCCTTGTTCGTTGTAGATTGTAAATTCTGCATTCGGTAATTTTGTATTCCCATCCGCTACATCTACTTTCGTTATTTCTAA
>NZ_MACG01000039.1 GCF_001884035.1 Bacillus tropicus | reverse complement strand
TTTCTGTTTCTTCACCTGGCTTTTCTGTTTCTTCGCCTGGCTTTTCTGTTTCTTCACCTGGCTTTTCTGTTTCTTCACCTGGCTTTTCTGTTTCTTTTTTATTTGTAATTTGAAGTTTTACAACTTCAAATTTTTGATTAGAAATCGTAAATTTGATTTCCTTATCAGATAACTCATAACCTTCTGGTGCTTGAACTTCCTTTAAAATATAATCTCCTGGATCCAGTTCTTTCGAAGTTGCTTTACCATTTGCATCTGATGTTAATGTGTCGATTTTTGTTCCGTCTTTCCAAATTTCAAACACTGCGCCTGCTAATGTTTTATTTGTATCATTAGCATCTACCTTTGTAATTTCTAATTGTCCTGTAATTTCTTCTTTCACTTTTTCATTCAATACTTCTTGTTTTACTACTTCGTTTGCTACTACGTTTACTTCGACTGTTACTTCTAATGTCTTATAACCTTCTGGTGCTTTCGTTTCTTCTAACGTATACTTTCCTGGCACTAAGTTTTCGAATTTCACAACACCGTCTTTATTCGTTGTTTTCGTTTCTCCAACTACTTGACCAGCTTCATTTTTCAGCTTAAATTCTGCACCCTCTAGAACTTTTCCGCTCTCCGCATCTTTTTTGATTACTTGTAAGCTTCCTAGTTCTTTCGCATTTTCTACTTGTACTTGTACTACTTTGTTTGCTTCCACAACGACTTCAATTTCTTCTTTCAGCAATTTATACCCTTGTGGTGCTTTCGTTTCTTTTAATGTGTATGTTCCTGGTTCTAATTTCTGAGAGATTACTTTACCTGTTTTATCTGTTCGTAATGTCTCTACTTTTTTACCATCTTTATACACTTCGAATTCTGCGTCTGATAATACTTTCGCTTTATCTTCTGCATCTACTTTTACGATTTCGAATTGACCAAGACTCTTACTATTCGTTACTTTTACATCAACAATTTTTTCACCGTCAACTGTTACATGAATTACTTGTTTAGTTAACTCATAACCTTCTGGCGCTTTTGTTTCTTCTAACGTATATTCACCCGGCACAAGTCCGTCTACTATAACAGTTCCAGACTTATCTGTTGTAATTCCTTCTTTTACAACATTGCCTTTCACATCTTTCAATGTAAATTCTGCGCCTTCTAAACGTTTCGTTTGATCTTTATCATCCGTTTTAATGATTTGTAGAGAACCTAAGATTTTTTCGTTTTCTGCCTCTAATTTTACGATTTCGTTCTCATTTTGAATTGTTACTTTCCATTCTTTATTCGAAAGCTTATAGCCCTCTGGTGCTTTCGTTTCTTTCACTGTGTATTCACCTAATGGTAATTTTGGTGACATCACTTTTCCACTCTCATCTGTTTTCAGTTCTGCTACCTTTTTACCATCTTTATACACTTCGAATTCTGCACCTGATAACAATTTCGTTTTATCATTTGCATCCACTTTCACAATTTCAAATTGACCTGTTACTTTTTCATTCGTAACTTCTTGTTTTACTACTTCATTCGCTACTACGT
>NZ_MACG01000038.1 GCF_001884035.1 Bacillus tropicus | reverse complement strand
CATATTATATGGTTAAGTCCTCGATCTATTAGTATTCGTCAGCTCCACATGTCACCATGCTTCCACCTCGAACCTATCAACCTGATCATCTTTCAGGGATCTTACTAGCTTACGCTATGGGAAATCTCATCTTGAGGGGGGCTTCATGCTTAGATGCTTTCAGCACTTATCCCTTCCGCACATAGCTACCCAGCTATGCCCTTGGCAGAACAACTGGTACACCAGCGGTGCGTCCATCCCGGTCCTCTCGTACTAAGGACAGCTCCTCTCAAATTTCCTACGCCCACGACGGATAGGGACCGAACTGTCTCACGACGTTCTGAACCCAGCTCGCGTACCGCTTTAATGGGCGAACAGCCCAACCCTTGGGACCGACTACAGCCCCAGGATGCGATGAGCCGACATCGAGGTGCCAAACCTCCCCGTCGATGTGGACTCTTGGGGGAGATAAGCCTGTTATCCCCGGGGTAGCTTTTATCCGTTGAGCGATGGCCCTTCCATGCGGAACCACCGGATCACTAAGCCCGACTTTCGTCCCTGCTCGACTTGTAGGTCTCGCAGTCAAGCTCCCTTATGCCTTTGCACTCTACGAATGATTTCCAACCATTCTGAGGGAACCTTTGGGCGCCTCCGTTACACTTTAGGAGGCGACCGCCCCAGTCAAACTGCCCACCTGACACTGTCTCCCGGGTCGATAAGACCCGTAGGTTAGAATTTCAATACAGTCAGGGCGGTATCCCACCAGCGCCTCCACCGAAGCTAGCGCTCCGGTTTCAAAGGCTCCCGCCTATCCTGTACAAACTGTACCAAAATTCAATATCAGGCTACAGTAAAGCTCCACGGGGTCTTTCCGTCCTGTCGCGGGTAACCTGCATCTTCACAGGTACTATAATTTCACCGAGTCTCTGGTTGAGACAGTGCCCAAATCGTTACACCTTTCGTGCGGGTCGGAACTTACCCGACAAGGAATTTCGCTACCTTAGGACCGTTATAGTTACGGCCGCCGTTTACTGGGGCTTCAGTTCAGAGCTTCGCTTACGCTAACCCCTCTCCTTAACCTTCCAGCACCGGGCAGGTGTCACCCCCTATACTTCGCCTTACGGCTTCGCAGAGAGCTGTGTTTTTGCTAAACAGTCGCTTGGGCCTATTCACTGCGGCTTTCCGTTAAGAAAGCACCCCTTCTCCCGAAGTTACGGGGTCATTTTGCCGAGTTCCTTAACCAGAGTTCTCTCGCACACCTTAGGATTCTCTCCTCGCCTACCTGTGTCGGTTTGCGGTACAGGCACCTTTTATCTCGCTAGAAGCTTTTCTTGGCAGCGGGGAATCAAAGACTTCGCTCCATAAGGAGCTTCCCCATCACAGCTCAGCCTTCACGATAAGCGGATTTGCCTACTTATCAGCCTAACTGCTTGGACGTGCACAACCAATCGCACGCTTCTTCTATCCTTCTGCGTCCCTCCATTGCTCAAACGATAAAGAGGTGGTACAGGAATATCAACCTGTTGTCCATCGCCTACGCCTGTCGGCCTCGGCTTAGGTCCTGACTAACCCTGAGCGGACGAGCCTTCCTCAGGAAACCTTAGGCATTCGGTGGACGGGATTCTCACCCGTCTTTCGCTACTCATACCGGCATTCTCACTTCTAAGCACTCCACCAGTCCTTCCGGTCTGACTTCACTGTCCTTAGAACGCTCCCCTACCACTGATACCATTGGTATCAATCCGCAGCTTCGGTGGTGTATTTAGCCCCGGTACATTTTCGGCGCAGAGTCACTCGACTAGTGAGCTATTACGCACTCTTTAAATGGTGGCTGCTTCTAAGCCAACATCCTAGTTGTCTAAGCAACTCCACATCCTTTTCCACTTAATACACACTTTGGGACCTTAGCTGGCGGTCTGGGCTGTTTCCCTTTTGACTACGGATCTTATCACTCGCAGTCTGACTCCTAAGGATAAGTCATTGGCATTCGGAGTTTGACTGAATTCGGTAATCCGATGAGGACCCCTAGTCCAATCAGTGCTCTACCTCCAAGACTCTTACACTTAAGGCTAGCCCTAAAGCTATTTCGGGGAGAACCAGCTATCTCCAGGTTCGATTGGAATTTCTCCGCTACCCACACCTCATCCCCGCACTTTTCAACGTGCGTGGGTTCGGGCCTCCATTCAGTGTTACCTGAACTTCACCCTGGACATGGGTAGATCACCTGGTTTCGGGTCTACGACCACGTACTAAACGCCCTATTCAGACTCGCTTTCGCTGCGGCTCCGCCTCTTCAGCTTAACCTCGCACGGGATCGTAACTCGCCGGTTCATTCTACAAAAGGCACGCCATCACCCGTTAACGGGCTCTGACTATTTGTAGGCACACGGTTTCAGGATCTCTTTCACTCCCCTTCCGGGGTGCTTTTCACCTTTCCCTCACGGTACTGGTTCACTATCGATCACTAGGGAGTATTTAGCCTTGGGAGATGGTCCTCCCAGATTCCGACGGAATTTCACGTGTTCCGCCGTACTCAGGATACATTCAAGAGAGAACGAAGTTTCGACTACGGGGTTGTTACCCTCTACGACGGACCTTTCCAGGTCGCTTCGTCTACCTCGTTCCTTTGTAACTCCGTATAGAATGTCCTACAACCCCAAGAGGCAAGCCTCTTGGTTTGGGCTATGTTCCGTTTCGCTCGCCGCTACTCAGGAAATCGCATTTGCTTTCTCTTCCTCCAGGTACTTAGATGTTTCAGTTCCCTGGGTCTGTCTTCCTTACCCTATGTATTCAGATAAGGATACCATACCATTACGTATGGTGGGTTTCCCCATTCGGAAATCTTCGGATCAAAGCTTACTTACAGCTCCCCGAAGCATATCGGCGTTAGTCCCGTCCTTCATCGACTCCTAGTGTCAAGGCATCCACCGTGCGCCCTTTCTAACTTAACCAAACTAAAAATTAAAAAATATGAGCTACACTGTTATCTAGTTTTCAAAGAACATACATTTATATATGAGAGATAGTTCTCTCAAAACTGAACAAAACGAAACACGGAAACTTATATTGATGAACAGCGTTCATCAATTCTCCATAGAAAGGAGGTGATCCAGCCGCACCTTCCGATACGGCTACCTTGTTACGACTTCACCCCAA
>NZ_MACG01000037.1 GCF_001884035.1 Bacillus tropicus | reverse complement strand
TACCGGTTCCACTGGGCCTACTGGCTCTACTGGTTCCACCGGGCCTACTGGTTCTACTGGTTCTACTGGGCCTACCGGTTCCACTGGGCCTACTGGTTCCACTGGGCCTACTGGTTCCACCGGGCCTACTGGTTCCACCGGGCCTACTGGTTCCACTGGCTCTACCGGTTCCACTGGGCCTACCGGGGCGGCTAGTGTAGGATTAACAAACTATCTATATGTTTTTGATACTACTAACCAAACAATTGCAGTGGGAAGTAGTGTTACTTTTAACACAAATGGACCTATAACAGGAACTGCCCTTAGCCACATCACAGGTACTGGAAATATTATAATTAATACACTAGGAACATATGTAGCAGAGTTTCAATTACAAGCTTCTCGCGAAAACCAATTCTCCCTTGAACTAAATGGTACACCAATTCCTGGTGGGCGTTTTGGTACGGGGTCACCACATACAATAAATCAAGGTACTGCTGCTTTTACCGTAACAGTTGTTCCTTCAACATTGACTTTAATAAATAACATCTCTTCAGCAGGTACTATCACTCTCTCAAATAGTGATGGTGGCTCTTTAACAAATGTATCTGCAAGTATAAGTATTTTTCAGGTCGGATAATTAATTTGGTTAGAAAAGTAATTCATAAAGTTTACAAATATAAAAAATGAGGCTTCTCTTTTCTAGAGAAACCTCATTTTTTATATTAAATTTTAAACTGACTCGTATACAGATCAAAGTAAAACCCTCTATCTTCCATGAGAGATTTATGATTCCCTTTTTCTAAAATACTTCCATCTTTTATAACAAGGATTTGATCTGCTTTTTCAATCGTTTTCAGTCGATGAGCGATTACGAAACTTGTTCGACCTCTCATTAAATTGTTTAGTCCTTCTTGTATTTGTAATTCCGTTCTCGTATCAATATTAGATGTTGCTTCGTCGAGAATTAATATATCTGCATCTGCTAAAATTGCCCTTGCAATCGCAAGAAGTTGTTTCTGTCCTTGACTTAAATTCGATCCTTCTGAAGCTATTTTTGTTTCATATTGATTCGGTAAATGTTTTATAAAAGAATGTGCAGATGCTGCCTTAGCTGCATTGATTACTTCTTCATCACTAGCATCTAATCGCCCATAACGTATATTATCCATAATCGTCCCAGCAAATAAATACGTATCTTGTAAAACTACTCCTATTTTACCTCGCAACGAATTAATATCATATTCTTTTATATTTTTTCCATCAATATGAATTTGCCCTTGCTGTATATCGTAAAAGCGCGTTAGCAAATTAATGATTGTTGTTTTACCCGATCCAGTTGGACCTACTAAAGCAATTGTTTCCCCTGGCCGCGCTTTCAGACTCACTTCTTTTAAAATCGTTTTATTTTCCTCATATCCAAATGAAACATTCTCGAGTGCAACATGGCCTTGTAAATTTTGTACAACGAATGCATCTTTTTTATTTTTGATTTCCGGTACTTCATCCATAATTTCAAAGACACGTTCCCCACCAGCAACTGCCGATTGAATTGTATTCATTAAAGTTGCGAATTGACTAAGTGGTCTTGAGAACTGACGAGAATAATTAATAAAAGCTGCAATGACACCTACCGTTGTCATTCCATTTAAAACCATAACTGATCCAGTTCCAATTACAAGTCCCATACCTAAGTTATTAATAAAGTTCATACTTGGAAAAATAAAAGCTGAAAATGTATCCGCCTTCGTTGCTGAAACTCTTAGTTGCTCATTAATTTTATTGAAATTCTGTACGGTTTCTTTTTCTCTCCCGTATAACGTTGTAACATCCGCTCCTGTTATAGCTTCCTCAATAAATCCATTTAATTCTCCTAAATCTTTTTGACGCTTTGCAAAGTTTTTACCACTATAAGCAACTAGTTTTTTTGTAACGAAAAACATGATAGGTACTGTAATTAAAGTAACAATCGCTAAGATCCAATCTAATGCGAACATCGCAATCGTCACACCTATAAAAGTTAGCGCTGATGAAATAATTTGTACAACACTTTGTGTCAACGCTTGATTCAAATTATCTATATCATTTGTCACACGACTCATTAAATCCCCTTGAGAACGTACATCAAAGAACCGTAAAGAAAGCGTTTGGATTTTCTCAAAAATATCTTGTCGTATTTTTTGTATCGTTTTTAATGCAACATTAACCATTACAAATGTTTGTAACCAAGTTAAGAATACTGTTACACCGTAAATCGCGATAAGTAACAAACACATTCTCGCCGTACCGCCTAAATCTTTTGGTACAATATATTGATCGATAATTACTCCCATTAAATACGGACCTAATAACCCAAGTAACGTCGTAACAAACACTAAAAATATAACGAACGTAAGAGCAGCCTTTTGATAGCCCATATAGTTCCATACTCTCATCACAGTTCCTTTCGTATTTTTAGCCTTCCCCATCTTTGGTGTGTTACGCCCACCTTTATTAGCAAATTGTCCTTGAAAATTACGCATGTTCTTTCCCACCTTCTTTATGTAAATAGCCACCTTGGGAAAGATAGATTTCTTTATATACCTCACATTGTTCTAACAGTTCTTCATGTGTACCATCACCAACTAATTCACCGTTATCTAAAACAAGAATTTTATCAGCATCTATTATAGATGAGATTTTAGAAGCGATTAATAATGTTGTTGTTCCTTTATATTCTGTTCTTAATGCCAATTGAATGTTAGATTCTGATTTTGCATCCACTGCTGATGTAGAATCATCTAATATAAGAATGGATGGCTTTCTTACAAGCGCCCTTGCAATTGATACACGTTGTTTTTGTCCACCTGACAAATTCGTCGCACCTTGTGTTAAATTATATTGATAAGATTCTTCCAGCTTATTGATAAACTCAGTCGCACAAGCTGATGCAGCTGCTACTTCCAGCTCATCATGTGTTGCATCTTCCTTACC
Source organism: Bacillus tropicus (assembly GCF_001884035.1). Lineage (GTDB taxonomy): Bacteria > Bacillota > Bacilli > Bacillales > Bacillaceae_G > Bacillus_A > Bacillus_A tropicus. Next base: position 110,845 of record NZ_MACG01000037.1, on the reverse strand, counting down.
ATAACGTAAATTCTCTTCTATACTACCTGAGAACAATAACGCCTTCTGAGGTACAAAACCTATTGAAGCACGGAGTTTTTGCAAATCATATGTTTTAACATCTATTCCATCTATACATATTTCACCTTGATCCACATCATATAGACGTGGTAACAGTTTCGCTAAGGTAGATTTACCACTTCCAGTTGATCCAATCATCCCTACTTTTTCACCTTTTTGTATGCTAAACGAAATATCTTTTAAAACGTATTCATTATTTTTCGTATAGCTATAACTAACATTTTTAAATTCGATATTCCCCTCGATTTTCTCAGGTTCAATCGCATTCGCTTCGCTTATAATATCAACCTCAGTATTTAACACTTGCTGTACACGATCCGCTGACGGAAATGCTCGTGCGATTTGCATAAATACCATACTTATAGACATAAGTGACATTAAAATAATATTCAAATAGTTTATAAATGCTAATATAGCCCCTACTTGAAGAGTTCCATTAAATACTTTTTCTCCACCAATCCATAATGTTGCGACAATCCCGCCGCTTACAACTAACATAATGATTGGCATCATCATGGAAATAAGCTGCACTGCTCGAATATTTATCTTCGTTAAATTTGTATTAACATTTTCAAACTGATTAATTTCATATTTTTGTCTTACATACGCTTTAATAACACGTACTCCAGATAAATTTTCTTGTAACTTTGTATTCACTTTATCTAATGCTTCTTGCACTTTTCTGAACGTCCCGCTTGCTTTACTTGCAATGAATATAATCGCAAGTAATAAAATTGGAACGACTACGAGTAATATAGGAAATAACTCGCGCGCTGTCACAAAAACAATGATTATACTTCCGATAAATAGCAAAGGACCACGAACAAGAACACGTAATGTCATCGTCATCGCCGATTGAATAGAAGTAATATCATTTGTCACAATTGTTAATAACTTTCCAGTTCCAAACGAATCACGATTTTCACTAGAAAATGTTTCTATTTTCGCAAACACATCTTTTCGTATGTCAGTAGCGAAATTAACAGCTGCTTTTGTAGAATACATCATACACCCCAGTCCTCCAATTAAACCGAGTGCTGCAGCTCCTATCATAAGAAGTCCCATTTTTATTACATAATTCATATCCCGATTTGCTATCCCAACATCAATAATATGTTGCATAATAGTCGGTTGAATTAAGTCCATCGCAACCTCAAGTACCATAAATAGCGGTCCAATAATAGCGAAGAACATGTATGGTTTTAAATACTGTAATAACTTACGAAATGATTTCATACATAATCTCCTTTTCCTATGAAATTACCACTGAATAATTCATATCCCTCCTTATTTAAGCGATATTTTTTGTAATTTCTTCATTACTTCTATTATATTATGTAAATTAATATTTAACATTATTAAATGATAAGCATTAATGACTTTCTGGTCAATAAATGTGCTTTGTATTATATACATACAAAAACCGCATTCTTAATAAAAAGAATACGGTTTTTCATCTATATTTTTTCAGTTGTAAAATTTAAAAACTCAGTCTCAAATCCATTATTTTTAGAAGGACTACACGTGTAAAAACCTATTTTAATAGGCTCATTTCCTATATCCTCCATCAAATGAGCGATTCTTATTTGTTCCCATTTGTGGATCTTCTTCACATATATTGTATAATCACCACGTTTACGAATAATTCGAAAACGAAGTTGTTGGGTAGCTAATTCTGTTCGAAAGTCTTGTGTGGACCAATCGGAATATCCATTATTTGTTACGACAGCTCCTAAATGAGATGGACCATCTGGAATATATTCTAATGAAGTTTTCAACCAACACTTTTCCGAAATCATAACAAAAAGACCCGCTTGATCGAATTTTGAATTTGGATTCATACGCAATTGAACTTCAGCTTGAAAATCTGTCATCGTCTCAGTATAAAATACATGACCATTCATTACTTCAAAACCATAATGTGTTTTAAGCCAAAAATCGGTTTCTGCTTTCGAACGGACAATAAACGCATGATTATCATTAATCTTATAATATTCAGGTACATTCATTATAGTAAGTTGCTCAATACGTTCTGGTATATACGATATATTCATAGCTCCTCCATAATAAAGCATTTATATAGACATTTAAAACTCCGCTAATACTGGAAATTTATAACCTTTAAAATCTAACTCTTTATCACTTCGAACCATTAAATACTTACTTGACTGTAATTCTTTAAACTGTACATCCTCAACCCCTAATTGATCTGGAGAGAAGTAAAATTCGATTTCTGTAAATCTTTCAGCAATTTCCCCGCATATTTCATCTAAAACTGGAATTACTGGTGCAAACACTCCATATAATTTCAACTTTTCATTATCTACTTCATACACAATTAGAGTATCTAGTTTCTCTGAATAATACAATTTTTCATTCCATTTCGAATCATACATATTCAAATAAAACGAAGGATGGAAGTTTAATGTTGAAAAATTATTTGAAAGTCTTTGGCTACTATCTATAGTTTCATGTATTAACTTTCTATCCTCTTCCATATAATAATCTAGCTCTCTAAGTAAGGAATCATTATTATTCTTTTTATTATATGGAATAGTCATCAAATATTCCTGCACAACTTTAAAACCAATTGATGCATATAGTTCAGGTTTTTCCGTAAACAATAATGTACATTCACATTTCTTATCGATTTCTTCTATCATTTTACTCATTAATTGTGTCATGAGTCCTTGTCTACGAAAATTAGAGTGTGTCATTACCGATTGAATGCCCGCTGCATTTATTCTTTCACCATTTACTAGCAATGGTAGCGAGAATGCCGCAACATTTGCAATCGCTTTATCGTCATGTAAAAATGATAAAGCTTTGTATGTATCATCCCAATAACCTCTCTCTGAAAAATCATTCAATGTTTGAATTGTAATTCCAAACACTTCTTCAAATAAAGGAAATAACTGCTCTCTTTTCGGTTCTTCTATTAGAAGACTTGCCAATTTTTCAACATTCCCCATGTTGTACCTCCAAATGTTAAATTCCATTAAATTAGATATACTTATATGACCTACTCTTAAAAATAGAGGTCTTACCAATCAATATACTATCATAAAACATAAAAAAAAAGTCTAATTAATTTTATGTTTTGACTATTTGAAAATAAGTCGAATAAAACAATATTAAGATTTCTGGATATTAATTAGTTTATTATATAAAAATAGCGCTTTCTAATTAGCTTTTACTAATAGAAATACACTATTTATAATAAAATATTTTTATTCTTTTATCCCTTCAAGTCTTTCCTTCGTATTAATTTCTTCTCCACTTATACGCTTTTCAAAAGACTTTCTCCAACTACTCGAAAGTGCATTTACTTCTAATATCCTTTTTACCCCTTCAACATTTTGCTTTTCCTTGTGCATGATACGGTTAGCAAACGCTACTGAAACACCTTTTGGATCAGACTGTAGTCTTTTTAAAGTATCGACTGATGATACCCATCCTTCTTTTAATACACGAAAATAAAATCCTGTATATCCTGTTTCTTGAAAATATAGTGGTAACTTTGGAATATTATATTTTTTTGCTAATTTAAAACAAGGTTGCCTTGGTTGTGTTACCTGTACGATTGCCTGTCCGAGCTCAAACGTATCACCAATACAAACATCCTCTTCGCGCATACCATTAACTGTTATATTTTCTCCGAAAGCCCCATATACAAGATTTTGATTCAACTCTTTTTCCCAGTATGGATAGTGATCACTAGTATAAACACAAACTGCTTTATCTACTCCTCCATGATGAACTAAGTCAGCTTGTCCATCCCCATTAAATTTTACAAAAGATAAATATACCGGTTCCTTTACTTGTTTCTTATTTATGCCTGTATGAATTACTTTTCCGCCGTATGTAACCTCTTTTGGTAATCCTATATTTATAGATAATAATTGAAATTCATTAGCCATTCTATTTCCTCCTTTAAAGGTGTTACATGTATTTTCTCTCGGTTAATTTTTACAATCCTCTCTGTTATATAAAGATGATTATAAAACCTCTAAAATCATTGTTCAATTCAATTATTTATATAATAATGATAGGTATAACCTATTATTATACTTGAGGTGATTCCAATCGAATTACGACAACTTGAATACTTTTTAGCTGTTTCAAAAGAATTACATTTCACAAAAGCAGCTGAGAAATTAAATATTTCACAGCCTTCACTAAGTCAACAAATTCGTGCATTAGAGCATGAAGTAGGAATGCCACTTTTCGATCGAATTGGTAAAAAAATATCTTTAACTGAAGCAGGGAAGATTTTATTATCACATAGTAAAACCATTTTTCATGAAGTCCAACAAGCTCGTTCAGCTATTCAAGACCTAAACGGATTACAGCAAGGTTCTTTAACAATAGGGGCTTTGTTAACCGTCGTAAATTATTTACTACCGGCAGCTATTTTAAATTTTAATAATTTATATCCCAATATAGAGCTTTCTGTATTAGGGCTTCGTACTGGAGATATTCGTGAAAAATTATTACAAAACGAACTAGATATTGGAATTACATTTCTCCCGGTGCAAGATAAAGAGACTATCTCTATCCCTCTATACAAAAGCGATCTTACATTAGTCGTGCCCACTGGTCATCGATTGGCTGAACGTAATCATGTATCTATTGCTGAATTACAGAACTACCCTTTAATTCTTTTACCTAAAAATTTCTTTTTAACCGAACTAATTACATCTCATTGTCAAAAATTCAACTTTAAACCAAGACCAATTTTAGAAATTAGCACGATGGAATCTTTAATTCAAATGGTTTCCAAAGGAATGGGAATTACAGTTTTACCCAAACCATATATAGACTTTTTACAAAATAAAAACATTCAAGCTATTAAAATAGAAAACCCTACTCCAACAATTGAAATAGGACTAATTTATAGAAAAGATAAATATATGTGTGCTGCAACTCGAGAATTTATTGAACAACTAAAAAGCACCGTACGTTCTTTCCAAAACTAAACAAAAGAGATTATCCTATGAAACCGTTTCACAACGATTTAGTAGAATAATCTCTTTTCAAAACAAAGTAAACATTATATTTAAACTCTTTTAAATTTTAATGTATCTTTTTAGATATTGGAATATATTTAGTAAAATATGCACCAACTAGCAATAATACAATTGAAAATAACCACGTAAAAGCACCACCAAAATGAAACCAATATGCAAACATATTTAAGATTGCGAGTGAAAAGAAGCAAATAGAAGTTAACGCACTTTTCAATCCTTTTACCCCGGATTTTTTTCTCTTTTGATAAGCCATATGCATCGCAATGACAAGAAAAAAGATAAGAACAAATGGTAAAATAACTTTTAGCATTGGTAATCCCTCCAGTATAAATGCACTCTTCACATTACCATCTTATCCCATTTATCTTTTAGGAATCATTTTTTTCTTATCTTCCCTCCAAAAGTCAGTATAAGTTTTATTTTTAAAGTTCACGTTCACCTCAGAAAACGGCATAATCCCTCCAACTTCCAACGAGTACCAGTCATTTAAAAGTGGTGATCCGAAACAAATATTCATTGTACGATTATGTAAATCAAATAAGACAGAATGCAAAGTTCCAAACCATTCTTCATAATTATGTACTGTCAGCCCAGTAGGATACTCTTTTTCTACTAATCCTTTTAAAGACTCAAGACTTACTATTTCATTTCGATTTAAATATTCATACAATGTGTGATATCTGTTTGTAGATTGTTCTAATCTTCTATTACTCAGTTTTTGAATAGGTAAACTGATTGCATGGTTTGTTGATACGATAAAATCTTGGCTTTCCTCATCAATTGAAGTTATTGATTTATATCCGTCAAATATTTCAATACGTGCTGCGTCTAATGGATCTGCTACTATTAAATTTATATTACTAGCAATCGGTATTTCTTCTATTAGTGACTTAGCCTCCTGCACATTTTTGCATTTCTCCAATAACAGTCGAATTACTGCAAAACATTGTAAACCACTTACTACTGGCTTTCGTAGACCTTCAATATTTCCTACTGGTTGACCACATGCTGAAAATGTAACAGCTAATCCATGCTCGTTAACCCCTTCCGTTCGGCCAAAATATTGAGTAGAAAAGCCACTATGTGCATACGCACCTTCAACATGAGTTGAACAAAAACGCATATCATCTATTTTTGGTGACAAATCATAATTTCTTAATACATATGTGTGTTTTGAATCTGTCTTTTTAGGTAATACCACACAATGACTACATCCTGCTTTTAATAACGTTTGATAATAATACATCATATTTTTAGTAGGAATTTTCAACACTTCACAAAAACCTTCAATTTCTTCATTAATTCCAGAACAATATTGATTTAATATATTTCTAGATTCTGTCCAATGGTTATGCGATATTAAGTTTTCTTGCTCTATAAATTGTGGAATAAGAAAAGGATGTTGTTCCACAAATTCACCTTGTTGCTTACCAATTTCATAATGACTTCCTTTGAGCGATGAAAAATACCCCTTTACTTGATACATCTAATTCCCCCTTATTGGATTTATCCATATCGTACCAATTAAACTTTATTCATTCTTGATGTTTTTTACTGTCTTTCAAATCAAATGTGGCTGGGATAAAATAAAAACTAGGAAACTGTAATTATGAACAGTTCCCTAGTTTTCTTCATACTAAATGATTCCCTCTTCCACCATCCTTTCTGCAATTTGAACCGAGTTCCAAGCCGCACCTTTTAATAAATTATCGGATACAATCCAAAGATGGAATCCGTTTGGCATATCAGGATCTTTTCTAATCCTTCCGACAAATGTATCTATTTTCCCCTCTGCATATAATGGCATTGGATATAGCTGTTCACTAGGGTTATCTTGCAAAATAACACCTGGTGCATCAAAAAGTACTTCTTTAATTTCTACAACAGTTGCTTCTTTTTCAAGTTCAATATAAACCGATTCTGAATGCCCCGATACAACTGGAACACGCACACAAGTAGCTGCCATTTTCAGGTTCGGGTCTTCTAAAATTTTCTTCGTTTCTTGAATCATCTTTACTTCTTCAAAGGTAAAATCATTATCCGTAAATATATCTACTTGAGGCAATACATTAAATGCAATTGGATAATGTTTTTTGTCTTTTTTCGCTGGTAATATAGTACTCTCCACTTCTTCACCTGCAAGTATTGACTTAGCCTGTTCTTTTAATTCTTGAATTGCATGAATACCAGAACCCGATACAGCTTGATAAGTGGAAACGATAATTCGTTCTAATCCGAATACTTTTCGTATTGGCTGAAGAGCTGTTACCATCTGTAATGCTGAACAATTCGGAACTGCTATTATCCCTTTATGTTCCTTTAAAGTGTGCGCATTTACTTCCGGAACCACAAGCGGTACATCACGTGCCATTCGATATTCACTTGTGTTGTCAATTACGATGGCACCACTAGAAACAGCGTGATTCACAAATTGCCTAGAAACTTCTCCACCAGCACTAAAAAAGGCAATATCTACACCTTCGAAGCTAGTTGTTTTTGCTTCTTGTATTATTATCTCTCGTCCTTTAAATGGTACTACCTTACCAGCGGATCGCTTTGACGAAAGCAATGTAACTTCAACTATATTAAACTTTTTTTCATTCTCTAACAGTTCAATTATTTTTTGCCCTACCGCACCTGTAGCCCCAACAACAGCTACATGATAGCCCTTTTTGATCATCTTTTCTCCTCCAATTTCACTTAAATGAATCTTTCTACAATTTTATTTTATAAAGAATTTAATCATTTGGAAAATTAAAATACGTGATATAATCATTCACAAATCATGATAATAAAAGAGGGATTACTTATGGAAATGAGACATGTTAAAACATTTTGTGCGATTGTTAAGTATGGTGGTTTTTCTAAAGCTGCTCATGCATTAGGTTATGCGCAATCTACAGTTACAGCGCATATAAAAGCATTAGAGAACGATTTACATATTCCTCTTTTCGATCGGTTAGGAAAAAAAGTACTTCTTACAAAAGCAGGTCATCAATTTCATCCTTATGCTTTAGAATTACTTGCAATTTATGAAAAAGCACAAGAAATCCCTCAAAATACCGATCAATTAGAAGGTACATTGAGTATTACATCAAACGAATCATTAGCAGTGTATCGTCTTCCGCAATTATTACGTACTTACAAACAGAAAAATCCGAAAGTAAATATCGTACTAGAAACAACTACAAACGAACAAGCAATTAATAAGCTACGTGAAGGGGAAACAGATGTTATTTTCATAATTGGAGAAAGTATGGAACATAATGATTTTAATACACGTACTTTTAGTAATGAAGCATTTGGATGGATTTTACCTCCTCATTACTGTACACACTCTAACCCATTTTATTTATTAAAGGATACTCAGTTTATTTTTACCGAACAAAGCTGCGGTTATAGACCAATGGTAGATCGTTTTTTACGTCAAAGCAGGAATATTCCAGCTAAAACATTTGAAACTTCCAACGTTGAAGTTATTAAACAATCCGTTATGTGTGAGTTAGGAATTTCAATTCTTCCTTACATCGTTGTACAAGAAAGTTGTCAAAAAGAGCAACTCTGTTTTCAGCCTATTGAAACTCCAACAGTTATTCAAAGCCATGTAATTTATCATAAATCTAGATGGATTTCGCCCGTTTTACAATCGTTTCTTTCCTTACTAGAGAAAAACTAAAAAGTGCACAGAAAAAAGAGTAACTGCCTAAAAAGCAATTACTCTCTTCCCATATTATCTTATTTATTAGCCTGTCCCCCACCTGCAATTAATTGACTACCCGAATATGTACCTTTTTGCATAAACACTTGATTAATTAACTCTTTTTGTTCCGCTTCTGACATTACCCCTTTTCCTTCGCCTAAATTCCCGCTTTGTAATTTCCAAATCTGATTGTGATCCGCATCCATTTTTTCATATTTTCCTTGTTTCCATCTCTCTAAAATATCTGCATATGTTTTTCCTTGTACTAGATCATTGCTCTTTACAATATCAAGTAAAGTTTCAATACGTTCTTGTGTAATAAAAATATAGCCCCACTTTTGATCAGCTTTCGTTTTTTGATGTGCCATTTCATGTAACGCTGTCTGTATTTTCTCATCTGTCCATTTAAAATTTTTATTAAAGCCGCTATTTGGTAATGAATGATTGCCATTTTCTAAAACCTTTGCATCTTCAGCTTTTACATTACTATCAGCCAGCACTTCTGCTGCTGGAGCAGCTGGTGATGCCTTTTTCGCAGCAGGTTTACTATTATTCAAATAATACAGCATACCATATGTTAAACCTACTCCGATTACCGCCATGCCAGCTATAATTCCAATTATTTTAAAGAATGTTTTCATCTTGCTTGTTTCCTCCCGCATATCCCATTCATAATATCTATTTATCAAAAACAGATGCAGTATCTCTTTTTTCGCTGCTTACTACATTTTTTTCATACTAGTTAACATAAACATAACTTTTACTTTCTAGAAATGTAGCAACTCCATCCTCATCGTTACTTTTAGCAATAAATTTAGCGACTGCTTTTAATTCCTCAACAGCGTTACTCATCGCTACACCAACCCCACACTTCTCTATCATTTCCATATCATTGTAGTCATCTCCAAAGGCAATAACTTCAGATACGTCTCGATTTAAGTGTTGTAGAACATATTGAATACTATTCCATTTTGAAACTTCTGCATGCATAATTTGACACAATGTCCCGTCATCTGTAATGACTGCCTTGCATTCATCAGGCAATTCTTTAATAAATTTCTGGTTTATTGAGCCTTTAGTACAAATAATCGCTTTAGAAGCTTTTTCAAATTCTAAATCTCTTACATCCATAATTTCACATGGTATATTACCAAAATAATAAGTAACATCAAAATTTGAATACAACTTATCACCTATTTCAAGGAAAATCTCATGAAGATTATACTTGTTTGCTATTTCTATGATTTCTAAAATGTTATTTTTAGAAATCTTCATTTCATATAAAATATCATTCCCTTTAAGAACTAGAGCCCCGTTATAACAAATGATAATCTCACTCTTTAACACGTCGGGAATATACTGTTTTATAGCTCTTGGCGGCCTTGCCGTAGCAAAAATTAATTCGTCCCCATTATTTTTACATTCCCTTAAAATATTAATAGATTTCTCTGAAATTGTTTTGTCACTTCTTAATAAAGTACCATCAAGATCTGAAATAATAATCTTTTTCATACTTAGCTTTATTCTCCTTTCACAAATAATAACTCGAAATATTGATTATTTGTTGAATCAACAGAGCATCTGCCGATAGTTAATCTCAACTTTCTTTTTGTCTCAATTTAATTCCAAGTATCATTTCCATTTGCTACATACTTTCTATTTCTTAAAGCATATACATATTTCCTTATATTGTATTCCTTTTCTTTATAAATTGAAAGATTATTCTGTTAAAAGATCGAACTTTTCCAAATACTAATTCCACTCAAAGCATTTCATTTTAATTTTATAAAAATATGTGCTAGCCTACCTATAAAGGAGATGAATAAATATGAGTTTATTGTATAGTGGTTTAACTTTTTTAAACTTTGATGATACGTATTTATTACAAAATAAACTACATTCTTATTCACATGAAGATATTGATTTTACTCATTTAGAACACTCAAATCTATATTGCGAAAACACTTCTTTCATGCATATAAAAAGAGCATTAAATCGTAGAAAGAATAAAGGGATTACTTTTATAGGCTCTGGAAATTATCATTATGTATCTTATTTATTATTAGAAGAAATGGACAAACCTTTTACCCTTATACTATTTGATCATCATACTGATATGAACTTAAAGGGAGTGAATGAACAGACTCTCATTTCCTGTGGATCTTGGGTATCATTTTCTCTTCGAAATAATAGTAATTTAAAGAAGGTAATCATTATTGGACCTTCTTCTCTAACAATTCATTCTAATGATTATTCAGCTGTAGAAGTTTTTCCGATTGATATATCACATGAAGTATCCATACATACAATACTTCCACATATTCATACAGAAACAATATATGTAAGCATTGATAAGGATGTTTTAGATCCAAAAGTTACTATTACCAATTGGGATCAAGGGCACATGAAATTATCTAGACTTTTACAATTTATTCATTCTCTAATTATGAATAAATCTATCTATGGTATTGATATTTGCGGTGAACTCCCAGTTTATCCTTCTCAACTCTTCTTACCTAAATATAAAAATGCTATTCAGAAAAATGAACAAGCAAACTTACAAATTTTAAAAACAATTTATGAAACGAACTTACATATTCAATATGCATAAAAAGAACGAGTACCTTATAAGGTACTCGTTCTTTTTATGCGCGCTTTTCTTTTAACCACTTCGTAATCGCATCTAACCTCGAAACATCAAAACGACTCTCTTCACACACATTTAAACTGTTTAAGTTATTTACAATTTCTAGTTCATTCTTTTTTACACTTTTCGCTTCAATTATTTTGCAGTACCCGTCTGTAACAGTATTTAAATTTTCATAATAACGTTGAAACGATTTTGATATATGTAAATGTTTTTCAAAATTTCTTCTTCTTTTTGTCTCATCAGATTCTTTCCGTTTTCTAAGTTCTTCATCATTCGTATATAAATAAAAATATTGATCAGGAAAACCAATTTCCCTATGTATCAGCTTATCTTTATAAAAGTTTTCTATTAAAGATAATGGCTGATCAAATATTTCAAAATGGAAACACCAATTATAGCTAAGCGGCTGATAAATGTCGCCATCAAGTATTACTATTTCATATTGCTCTGACTTTTGCATTGCTATTTTCCAACGCTCTATTTGTTTTTCAAAATACCATGTTCTATTTTCATTTTTCGGTCTTTCAAATAATAAATTCACTTCAGGTATAATATAAGCACCATAATTCTTTTCTAACTCACGACACGTTGTGCTCTTACCAACCGCACTCGCTCCCTCAAACGCTATAATCCCCATAGTTTCTCCCTCTTTCATTAACTAAAATCTCTTTGTTTCGCTTTTCTCCCCCATAACTGTTTCCATAAAACAATTGAAGCGATGGAGAGCATTATTGTTGTAATGATACTCCCTTCAATTCCGAACGAGCCTCCATGAAGGAATTCCGATCCACTCGTTACAGGTTTAAAAAGTGGTGTAGAATACATTGTCATTCCACTAACTGCAAAACCAAATACGTTATATTGTGCCCAATTCCAAATGGAATGCCATGCGCATATCCCCCAAAGACTACTGTCTTTCAAAACGTAAAAAGCTGCAAACACACCAACTAATATTATATTCGATATTGAAAGAATTGTAATACCTGGATTTAGTAAATGAAGAAAACCAAATAAAAATGAAGTTACAACAATACCGACCCATATACGGCTTCTAACAGAAAGAACTGGAAATAACCAACCCCGAACAACAATTTCTTCTGTTGCACCTTGTACTAAAAAAGCAACTAAAGATCCCACAATTCCAAGTATAGCGGTTGGTGTAATGTGCTGCATTTGTAGTTGTACATTTCCAGTTAATAAAAGTAGCATGACTGGTATTGAAATAAAAACAAAACCTATTAATGCACCTCTTAAATATTTTCTTATCCACTGATTTCTCCAAAATCCAATGGATGAAATTGATCTTTTCTCTACAAATCTAATCCATAAAAAAACAAAAAATATAGCTCCGCCAAACGTCAATATCATTTCAATATCACTATAAATTGCTTTCATTAAAAGCGTTTCTGCTTTCGGTAAAAACAACATAAATAACATGAACAATTCACCTAAAGTTAAAAATACAATTGCAAGTATAACAGCGAATACTGGATGAACTTTTCTTCTTCCTTCTTTGGCTGCTTCAATTATTTTAAATTTATTGGACTGCAATATTCTCGCCTCCTTAACAAATACATCAACACTATTCTTATACTATATATCGATTCACTAATACAAATTTTCAATAAAAATGTTCTTAGTTTAGCATAAACCAAAATTAGGAATAATATATAAATAAAAGAGATGTTTTTGTGTCTTTTACCATCCTATTTCACACTGGTATTACCAGCACTTGCTATTTCCCACCATTTGTTGTAAGATAGTAATTAAGGTCAATTTAACAGTATATTTTCTTTGCATATTATCAAGTATCAATCAGGAACATTTTATATTCCTTATGGGTTTTTGATAATATGTGAAATTTTATTTTTCATTCAAATAAGGCCGAACATATTGTAATCTTTTTAATTTTTAGGAGGCATTACCATGACATTAACAGGTAAAGTAAAATGGTTTAACAGCGAAAAAGGTTTCGGTTTCATCGAAGTTGAAGGTGGCAACGACGTATTCGTTCACTTCTCAGCTATCACTGGCGACGGCTTCAAATCTCTTGACGAAGGTCAAGAAGTTAGCTTCGAAGTTGAAGACGGTAACCGTGGACCTCAAGCTAAAAACGTTGTAAAGCTATAATTCAAACAATAAAAAGGTTGTTACCAGCACGGTTAACAACCTTTTTAATATATAACTAAAATTTTTTACATAAAAGGAGTGGTTACATGTATCGCAATCGAAAGAACGATGTAGCAGAAGTACCACCAGAACAAACCCCTGTCTGGGAATGTGAAGCAGAGGATTGTTTAGGATGGATGAGAAAGAACTTTTCATTTGAAGAAGAGCCTAAATGCCCTTTATGTAAAAGTAGCATGAAAAGCGGAGAACGTTTATTACCTAAGTTAGGTTAATTTTTTACTTAACCCCTCTTATTTAAGAGGGGTTTTTTATTATAAATTTATATCTTCAACATCCGTTCGAACTATAGAATACAATAATGCATCATGTTGCTTATTTCCTTGATGAATATACCCACGTAATAATCCTTCTTTATGAAAGCCTATTTTAGATAACATTTTACAAGAAGTAACATTTTCAGGGTATGTAATAGCACCAATTCTAAATAAACCTAAATCTTGAAATCCATAATGAATAATTTCCCTAGCCGCTTCTGACGCATAACCATTCCCCCAATAACGAGGATGTAAGTCATATCCAATTTCAGATCGTTTACTCCATAATTGTAAATTATTTAATCCAATTGTACCTATTAAAGTATTCGTTTCTTTTAATACAATCCCCCATCGTATTGCCTTTTTCTCAAAGTAATTTTTTGAAAAAGATTCAATCATACGTGAAGCTTGTCCAAACTCCGTAAAAGAATTCATACCGTAATAACATGTTACCTCATCCAATGAAAAGATTTCATATATTTTTTGACAATAAGATTGTTCTATTTCAACTAAACGCAAACGTTCTGTTTCTAATATAGGAAATGCCATAGGATCACTCCTTTCTTTCTACATATTCATTATAGCAGAAAAAATATTTATAATTAGGAAAGTCCTCAATGTCCCATTAATCAAATATTTCAAGAGAAGCCTACCGTCTTAATTCAATACGAACTAAGAGTAACCCTTCTTGTATTTACATGATTCGAAAAATAAAGAGATGATCATAGTACACTGATCATCTCTTTATTCCATACTCACTTTTCCCTTCTAAAACAACACCCTACCCCATACATTTATGGTAAAATATAGTTAATAAATATAGTTTTTTATTGCGGAGGTGTAAAAATTCTATGTATATATTCATCGGCTTATCCCTCTTACTCATATTACTCATATTTTTATTTGCAAAAAAGTTCACCCCAAACTCATTCATGATGACTAGTTTTAAAGGCAATAGCTTTAAGACATTTTCAATCAGCATTTTAATCGCCGCTACTCTTTCTCTTTCATATGGAATCTATCACGCAGCAACATATCAACCTAAACATTTAGACATCACATTACAAAATCAAAACTTTACGGTTTTCGGTAACATTGGAGAGCTTGGATATTTCTCAGAAGAATTACTAAAAAAAGATACAGAAGTTAAGCTACATTTTGCCTCTTGGAAACCAATGCAATTAAATAATCCAGAAATAATAGTAAACTATCCTTCAGGTAAACAGGTAACATGGAAACCGAACATAACATTACTTCCTGCCAATAAATTAAAAGAGAAACATGGTATAAAAGAGCTTTATCAACTCTCATCATATTCATTTAAAGAATCCGGTAACATAACATTAACGATTACTGAGAATCATACAACTAATAAAAAGATCTCAATTCAAGTGAAATAAATAAAATGTCCCTCCAGCATAACGGAGGGACATTTTATTTATATATGTATGCTATATTAAATTGACGGTTCATTTAATGTTGCAATGATTTCATTTGCAGTGTTCTTTCCATTTCCTATACACGCACCAATACCGACACCGTAATAGGAAGCGCCAGCTAAGTATACATCGGGATAAAGATTCATCATTTTTTCTTTTAATGTTTGAACTGCTTGATTATGTTCTAAATGATATTTCGGCATTAAATCTTTCCAATTTGTCACTTCAACTACTTCTGGTTCACCTTTAATTCCGAGACTCTTTTCAATATCATATAAAGCGACTCGTACTAATTCTTCTTCATTATAATTTTTAATCGTTTCATATACCGGATTAGTACTCTTATAAAACATTCTCACTAATAGCTTTTGGTTTCCAGATGTATGTTTCCACTTCCGGCTTGTCCATGTACAAGCATCACAATGTAAATCACTGTTTTCTGTTACGATAAATCCTGTGCCGTCCGCTGGTAATTGTTCATCTAGTATGTCAAATCCTAAGTAAATACTTATAAGTGATGAATTTTTAAATGTATGAAACTGCTCGTTTAACTCATTAGACTGTAATAAAGTTTCTGCGATATCATGCGGAGTTGCTAAAACAACATAATCAGCTTGGATTGATTCGTGATTTGCAAAGGAGACTTCATAGCGATTACCTTGTTTGCTTACAGCGGTCGTTACAGCCCCCTTCTTAATAACAGTCTCAGTCAGCACTTCTTCTAAACCATCAATAATCGTAGATAATCCACCTTTAAATGATACGAACTTTTTGTTTCCTGCTGATTGAAACTGTTTTTTATTCTCTTCAAAACCTTTAATAATACTACCATATTTATTTTTATAATCCAGTAAATACGGTAATGTTGATGCCATAGTAAGTTCATTCAATTTACCGGAATATACACCTGAAAGCACTGGGGCAATTTGTCTCTCCACTAACTCTTTCCCTAAAAAGCTTTCTAAAAATACAGCAAGAGAAGTATCTTTTGTAAACTCTTTATTTTTCGTTATGAAATCTTTTAAAGCAACAATTTTCCCTTTCGTTGATACTAGCGTACTGCTAAACAACGACTCGACACTCATCGGTATCCCAAATATAGTGTCAGAAGGAATTGGATGTAAAGAATTATCAGAATATATGTAAGAAATACCCGTTTCGTTATACATCATTTCTTCTTCTAAATTTAAATCTTTTATAAGCGGCATGACATGTTCATTACGAGCAACGATTGAATCTGCTCCGGATTCCATAATAAAATCCTTTTCTTCTACACTATGGATTTTCCCACCTAAGTACTCTTCTTTTTCTACAAGGATTAAATTTAAATCTATATTATAATCCTTTTTTAATTTTTCTAAATAAAACATAGTAGAAAGTCCCGTTATACCTCCACCGATGACAACAACTGTTTTCATATGTATTGCGCTCCTAACCGATACAATTAATAATTCCTTTATTATTATACCCAAAAGTCCTTATATTCGACTAGCAACTTGCGCGTTCTGTAAGAAATTAGACAATATATTCGAATAAATTTTTGGTTGATCACTATGCACTAAATGACCAGCAAACGGAATAACGGCAATATGAATATTTTTGTTTAATTGTTTGAACGTTGTAGCAGCTGTAACTTCATCTTCTGAATCTCCCCCAGCAATACAAAGTGTAGGTATTTGAAGATTCGCTACTTCACCAGTTTCATCGAAAGGGTACCAATCTTTCACTTGCCACGATTCAAGCAATACTTTCCAATCACTTTTTTCATGGATTTGATTCATATAAGTTACAACTTCTTCATTCTCCATCAATTGCTGGTGGCACTTCGCTTCATACTCCTGAGACTCTTCCCAATTTTCTCTCTTAACCGGAAAAATACCTGAAAAAGTTAATGTTCTCACTTTCCCTGGATACTTTTTTGCAAATAATAAAGCGACTAATCCACCTAGTGAAACACCAGCTATATGACATCTATCAATTTGTAGATGCTCTAACGTTTCATATAAATCCTTTGCAGAACGTAGGAAATAATTCTCCAATGTCCCTCCTGATCTTCCATGCCCTCTTAAATCAGGACGAATGACTTGATAATTTTGTTCTTGAAAAAATGCTGCCTGCTCTTCATATTCTACTAAACCTGTCATACCACCAGAATGTAAAAGTACGATTGGTTCCCCTTCACCTAAAATGTGCGTATATAATATCATAGTTCCCCCGCCTTCAAAACAGAATATTCCATCAATTATTAGTATATAGAATTTACATCTGAATTTCCAAATAAAAAAAGAACTATAACATTTTCACATCATGTCATAGTTCTTTCTATTTTAAAAACATAAAGTAATTAATCAATTTGTCTATTTCTTGACTTAATGCCAATACTTTTTCATGTTGAATTCCGTAATCCGATACTAAATATAAAAGTTCTTCTTTCTTTATTTCAATTATTTTTTCCAATTTCACTAATTCCATGTCGTTTTACTTTTCTCTCCAATACTAAAATGTATGTATTTTAGTATAGCCTATTTACATAATTAGTAAAAGTAAAATACGGATGTAAAATCTTACATATTTTAAAATAATATACTAACACAAAAAAATTTATATTTTTGTACCTTAATTCAGATCATTAGACTTCATTACGTATTCATAACAAATCGAAATTTCTCTAAAGTTATACCTTTATATTTTGGAGCCCTCCTAATATGATCAAAGTAACTATATGAGAATTTAAAGACATGTCCAAAATCCCAATCAAATGTACTGTAGTCTTTTAGCCAAAACTGATTTTCTGTCGGTAAAATATGAGCACGTTTCGTTTCGATTAAAGGTAAACAATCTATCGGTGAGTGTAAAGTTATTTCACTATTTGACGTCAGATTTTGACTAGCACGTAACACGTATACTAGCTTTAATAGTGGACGTATCGCTCGATGGAATATATCTATATGCCCTAAGTCATACATAATATTAATTGCATGAGAAAATGTAAGTAAATGACCAATTAAATCATGATGTGATTCCGCTCTATAAATACTATTAAATTGCGATAGCTCCTTTAAAATAAATTTTGATAGTTGTTTCGGATTTCTCAATTCACTTTCTATCTCATCTTTTATACTTAATTGTTTTACTTCCTTCGTTGTAAAACCAATCCACGATCTACCAGGAATTGTTTTTCGAAACGATAATATAAGGTTCGTAATCCCTTCAATCGCTTGATTATCGCCCCATTTTTGTAACTCTTTCATAGCTAATACACTTAATGCAGCATAAATGACATTATGTCCGACCCAATGAAGTTCATCAATTGTATGTTCTAATGATTCTATAATCATTTTTTCAGCACTTTGAAAATCAATTTCTTCTTTATGAACGATGATTTCACCTAAGTTTTGCTTGCTTAGCATCATTTTTGTTTGAGAAAACATACTTCGTATTATCTCTTCTTCCATATTGTTATCTTTCATGAAAAAGTAACTAGCAATTGCAGCTGCTCCGAAATGTGCATGCCAAATATCATTTGTTTCTTTTTTACATTGAGAAATAATTGACAGGCCAGCTTTTAAAACAGTTTTATTTTCCATCTTTCTATCCCCTGTAATAAAAATCACTTTATACTCATCCTAAAGATGGCGTCAATACAAATAAAATATGATTGGATTCTTCACTTTTATTCAAAAAACGATGTTTCACATTAGGCGGGATACGTACAACATCCCCTTCTTCTAAGAAATACTCTTTTCCTTCTAATTCCACATAAACTTCTCCTTTCATAACAACAGCAATTTCTTCCTTATCTTCATGGGAATAATGGCTTTCTGTTGTATTTGCTTGTTTATTTAAATCCATCATTAACATTTCAATACGTGCTTTCATAAAATCAGGTGTTAATACATCATATACAATGTGATCATTGTTTTCCCGATATACTTTTTTTCGATCTTTTTTCTTAGAAATGAGCGAATCTGTATCAATATCGTTAATAAAAAGTGTAAACAGTGGTACATTCAATGCTTTTGCAATTAACTCCAAAACATTTAAAGAAGGATTAGCATGTCCTCTTTCAATTTGGCTAATTAGTGATGTACTAATCCCTGCATAATCAGCGAATTCACGAATTGTCATATTATTTTTCTTACGATAACTTAATACTGTTTGTCCAAGCCTATCATGTATCATTGTAAAACTTCCTTTCGTCCATCATATTGCATCTTTCGTTGTCTTTGTGATGACTTACTAAACAAAAGTAAATAATCCTTTCCTATCGCCCACAAGACTTATATACTTACCTTTGTAAATTATATCGTATTTAGTTTATTATAATAGACAACTTATCGGAGGGACAAACTTTGAAATCATCTATTCTTTCATATTGCATCTTATTTTTCGGCGTATTCGCCCTATCAACTTCAGCGATTTTTGTAAAATTGGCCGATGCTCCTACAACTATCATCGCTTTTTATCGATTATTCTTTGCTGCACTGATTCTGTTACCATTATTACTTTTCAATAAAAATAATCGAAACGAGCTAAAAACAATAACAAGAAAACAATGGGGATTCGGATTCATTTCTGGCTTATTTTTAGCCGCACATTATGTACTTTGGTTTGAATCATTACAATATACTTCTGTAGCAAGTTCTACAGTTATCGTAACATTACAACCTTTATTCTCAATGATCGGCGGTTATTTTTTATTCAAGGAAAAGTTTACGAGAAGCGCGATTATTGGTTGCCTCATCGCTATTTTAGGAAGTATCATCATTGGATGGCAAGACTTCCAAATTAGCGGAGAAGCTTTATACGGAGATATTTTGGCATTTACTGCGGCAGGAATTATTACAGGCTATTTTTTCATTAGCCAACATGTTCGTAAAGATTTATCACTTATACCGTATTCGGTAATTAGTTATGGAAGTAGCGCCTGCTTTCTTGGGATATTTGCTTACATGCAGCGAGAATCTTTCATCCATTACTCTACACAAACTTGGCTATATTTTATTGGCTTAGCGTTTATTGCTACGATTTTAGGACAAACGATTTTTAATTGGTTATTAAAATGGATGAGTGCTACTATAATCTCCATGAGCATTTTAGGAGAAACGATTGGGACTTGTATACTAGCGTACTTTATATTAAATGAGACCATTTCTTTACAACAAGGACTAGGTATTTCAGTTATTTTTATTGGTTTAGCATTATTTTTATTACAAGTAAATTCTAATAAAAAAGCATGACATTATACTGTCATGCTTTCACTATGCATTATGTACGATTAAACCGTCAGGTCTAAAACGACTCATCATAATTTCATTAATAAACTTTCCGTGAGCCTTCAAATTCCCTATCTTTACTCCCTCTTCTACAAATCCGAATTTTTCATATAAAGATTTCGCTTTCGGATTCGTTTCTAAAACACCTAGTTCTACTCTCTCTAACATTAACCAATTATCCGCTAAATCAAGCATTTTTGTAAGAAGAGCTTTTCCAATTCCTTTATTATGATATTCACTATTTACCCCGATAAACAAATCACCTGAATGAGATCTACGTCCTTGACTTTGGGTTAACCCAACAAATCCAACAACTTCCCCATCATACTCTGCTACAAATTCAAATTGATTTGGCGCTAAATTTCGAATTCTATTTTCCATAGCTTCTACACGCATGCTAGGTAAGAAAACCATATAAGGTAAAACGTCATCTTGTATGCATATACTGTGAATCGCTCTAGCATCTTGTATTTCTACCGCTCTTACTATGATCGCCATATTTCCCCTCCTCCATATTTATAACAATACATTCTATCCTCCTGTATGAAACCCCTTCTCTTCTGGATTTCTTTATGTTATTTTTACATAATTATTCCGGGATAATATTAGATTTACAAACTCCTTATCTACATCAGGGTTAACTTTTTACTTTATTGTATAATGCAAGCAGTTTTTCAATTGGAATACTATTTATTTTCATACCGGTTATATCACAATTTTCTATTTCCATATTTTTTAGATTACTATTACTTATCGTACTACCTTCTAAATCACATCTATTAAATGAAATAGGATGATTATCTTCTCCAAGACTTGTATTTTTGAATTGCACTCCACCTAATGTCACCAAATTAAATTTACTACCGGAAAGATTTAAATCTGCAAATAAAGATCTTTTAAAATTTATATTTCTAAACTTAGATTGACTTACATTACAATTACTCATATTCATATGCATTATATTACTACCAACAAATGCACTGTTTTTTAAATTCACTTGATAATACTCTGTATTTGCTAAATTACAGTTTTCATATTGGCTATTTTTTATATTTTTATTTTTTATTAGGTTTTCTTCAGCTGTCTCTACAGTGATTCTTTTTACATAACAATACTCATCATCAGATTTAAAAATTATTTCATAGCCCATTTTTTTATAGAAATGATGATTATTAAGTTGTCTACTAGATGTTTCAAGATCCCAAATCCTTATGCTTGGATATTCCTCTTCTATTAATTTAATAACATTTGATCCAATTCCTTTCCCTTGATAAGCAGGCTCTACAAAAATACGATCAATTCGGCCATATGACTTACCTGAGATCGTAACTATAATTCCCCCAATTATTTTTCCATCCAACATCACTTTGAAAGAATCCAGCTCATCAATCGAATATCTCATCATTTCAACTGAAGAATACCCTGGTGGTTGGATGTTATAGTCAATGACATCATCTTGACCGCATAGCCATCGTTTTACTTCTTCATCAAATGTTCTTGTCATTATTTCTGTTAACTTTTCTGCATCTAAAATTGTAGCTTTTTCTATAGATATTATGGTCATTTTTGTTCCCCCTTTATTGTGACAAAATAAAAAAAATTGAAATTAATCATTCTACTTATTATTAAACTACAAATTAACCTATATTTTCCACTTCTATTTAGATGAATAAAAAAGAGACCATGCAATATAAACATGATCTCTTCCATTATTCATTTTCACTTGTATATAATTAAAAATTAGTTTTTATTTCAGCCACTCGTTGCAACTATTACTTAACTCCTGTAAATCCTCTATAAATCGACTCGCATGATACCCATCACAAACCGAATGATGTACTTGTAAAGAAACTGGAAGCATAATTCTGCTTCCATCATTAAAATATTTCCCACAAGTTATAATTGATAATAGAAAATCAGCATCATTATTAATATTAAGATTAAATCCAGTAAAACTAGTCCAAGGTATACTAGAAATCGGAAATGCATTAGGCGGAATATTTTCTTTCGTGAAAAGACCATGAACACTAGCATAGTTTCTCATATCGTCTTCATAATTTTTATAGAAAATGTGGAAATCACTTGAATAATCCGTCCATATACTTGAAAAAGACTTATCATCTTTATGAAAGATTGTATAACTCGGTATCATTTCCTCCCAATAGCCTAAAACTCCTTCATCGTTAAAACATGTTCGAAATTCTTTATGTTTATTTATTATTCTCGAAATTATATAAATAAAAGTCGGATAAAATTTAATTCCCTTTTGATGTACTTTCTCTATCAGAAGCGTAATATCAACATTCACTGTCATACTAAACGTACATTTTAATTCTAAATAATGTTCAAAATACTGCTCTCTATTCCAATTTTCTCTATCAATTACGTGAAACTTCATTTTAATAGCCTCCTAAAATTTTCTATTTATTTTAGAAGGCTAATTTCCTTGCTTTCACCATAAATGTTCACTCCTAACAGTTTACATTTCACTCTAATTGTTTATTTAATTATATAACATCTATAAGAATCCATTCACATATTTCTGGAAATCCATCCACATACTATAAATAAATCAAATGAAATTTGGAGGATTCATACATGAATAACAAAAATGTAAATAAAAAAGAAAATGTTATCGAAAACGCTACACCTATTCAAAATAATACTACTGCAAATCTTAATATCGAAGAGCAAGCAATGAACGGCTTATATGGAATGCCAGAAACCGCTATTGAAGATACTGATCATGCTACATCTGATGATTTGACTTCAAAAAATTAATTACATTGAAAGAGCTAAGGAAAGTATCCTTGGCTCTTTCAACTACGCATCCACTTTTTGTATCTCTTCATTCTTTCTTGAAAGTTTCCCTGGCCAAAAAGCAAAGCGGCCTAACACGACTGTGATTGCCGGTACAAGTAATGGTCTAACAATAAATGTATCTAATAATACACCAATTGCTGTTACAATACCAAACTGAACTAGCACTTGAATTGGTAGTGTACCTAACACAGCAAAAGTTCCAGCTAAAATTAAACCTGCGGATGTAATGACACTACCGGTTTGTATAACGCCATTTTTTACTGCATCCAAATGATTTTGTGTCTTTCTGTTTTTCCATATTTCTGAAACCATAAAGATATTATAATCTTCACCTAAAGCAACTAAAAATACGAATGCATATAACGGTATTGCGCCTTGAATGGCTGGTGCTCCCATACCGAAGTGAAGTAATATCCATCCTGCTCCTAATGCAGAGAAAAATGATAAAACAACAGTTACAATTAAATAAATCATCGCGACAATTGATCGTAAGTAAACAAGTAATAATAAAGCTATAATACTAATCATTACTGGAATAATAACCGCTTCATCACGCTCTGTAATTTGCTTTGTATCATATAATGAAGCTGTTTCTCCGCCAATCCATAGTTGATCTTCTGCATTACTAACCCCAGCATCTTTTAATACTTTTTCTACACGATTTTTCAATTTAGGGATTTGATCTAATGCTTCAATTGAGTATGGATTTTCAGCTAAAGAAACCTCATACATTTTAATTTGCTTATTTTCTTTCCCCTCTTTTGGTTCTTTCACTGTTTTTACGAAAGAGAATTTTTCTAGTTCTTGTTTAATAGGAAGCTCTTTTCCTTTCGTATCTACAACAACTTTTGCTGGCGCTAGTTCACCAGCTGAAAAATGATCACTAATTAACGTAAACCCTTCGCGTGAAGGCATATCCTTTGGAAATGATTCTAATAGGTCATATGTGTATTGAATACGTGGTACAAATGAAGCCAATCCACCTAGTACAAATACAGTAAGCATAATGATTGTCCACGGTCTTCGTACTACTACATCTCCAAGTTTTTTACTAAAGGCCCCTTTTGATTTTTTAACTTTTACGACTTTCTTTTTCTTTCTTGTAAACTCCTCATTCATTGAAGTTGTTCTCGGTATAAACGGGAAGAATGCAGCTCTACCGAAAATTAATAATAACGCTGGTAAAATTGTTAAAGCAGCGATTCCCATAATAAATACAGCAACACTAAATGGTACTGCAAATCGATGGAAGGCACCATAATGAGCAAGCAATAATGTTCCTAATCCAAGTACAACAGTTAACGCACTCATTATTATTGCACCGCCAGAAGCTTTAATTGCAAGTTGAAGCGCCTTATATTTGCTTTCTTCTTCTAACAAGTACTCCCGATATCTCGAAATTAAAAATAAACAGTAGTCCGTTCCAGCACCAAACAATAGTACTGTCATAATTGATATCGCTTGGGCATCTACTTTAATCCATCCGTGATCAGCTAAAAAACCGAGTGTAGGACTAATAATACCGTATGCAAAGCCAACAACAAGTAAAGGTAAAATTGCTAAAATTGGTGAACGGTACAGTAAAATTAATAGAACTAATACGAGAAGTACTGTAGCAACTAACAGTTTTACATCAGCTTGACTAAATAAGCTAACTGCATCCGTTTGAATGCCAACAGGTCCAGATAATCGGACATGTAAACCAGTGTCACTAATTTTTCGTTTGAATGGATCTTCATCGACTTTACTATTCACTATGTTTCTTAAATCTTCAAGATTTCCTTTTAATATATCTGTTCCAGCCGACTTGTTAAAAAATACCGGTGTAACAAATGATGTACCATCTTTTGAAGCACTTTTTGCTAATACTTGTTCCGGGATTGTATCAAATGATGGTAACGTTGATTGTTCCTTTAAAGGACTAGCTTTTAACTCTTTATAAACATCTTGAATCAGTTTATAATCCTGTGACTGTAATCCACCATCTCTATACCATACTACTAATAAAGGATTCCCTGCATTATTCGGAAACTCTTTTTTCATAAGTGCTTCCGCTTGCTGCGACATAGCTGTTTCGGGTAAATTTTTCGGGTTCGGTTCTTTCGTACTGTTTACTTGTGGTAACGTAAATGAAAGTAATAATGTAATAAGAATCCATACCGATAAAGTGATCCATTGCGTATTTTTCCCTGCTACAAGCCTCCCTAACATATGTAACGGGTGCTTTTTCATAAAAAACCCACCTTCCTTTTTTCCTCCACTATTAATTATATATACTGGTCGGTTAATTAATCAAGAATGAATAAAAATTATGTTATAATTATCTAAACAATACATGTCAGGAGCGAATGGATTTGGAACAAAAACAACGCCCTCTTGGAAGGCCTCGTCAAAATAAAAATACAAAATCTACAAAAGAAACCATTTTAGAAGTTGCAACTCGGTTATTTCTTACTCAAAATTATCAAGTCGTTTCTATGGAGGAAGTAGCAAAAGTTTGTGGTGTTACGAAAGCAACCGTCTACTATTACTATTCAACAAAAGCAGATTTATTTACTGCTACTATGATTGAAATGATGATACGTATACGAGAGAATATGTCTCAAATCCTTTCTACAAATAAAACGTTACAAGAAAGGTTATTGGATTTCGCTAAAGTCTACTTACACGCAACGACAGATATTGATATGAAAAATTTTATGAAAGATGCAAAACTGTCGTTATCTAAAGAACAATTGAAACAATTAAAACATGCTGAAGATAGCATGTATGAAGTATTAGAAAAAGCACTCGATAATGCAATGCAAATTGGAGAAATCCCGAAAGGAAACGCTAAATTTACTGCTCATGCATTCGTATCTTTATTATCAATTGGGAATTTTAAAGATGAGAATCACAATCCTATTCTTACAAATATAGATGAATTAGCACAAGAAATCGTTTCTTTTTATTGGAACGGGTTAGGTCATTCATATTAAATAGATTTCCTTTAATAAAAGAGCATGTTTGAATTTTTTCAAACATGCTTTTTTATCATTTAAGTGTTTTATTTATATACCAACAATTAGACTACACTTTAGCATCCATTATTAAAAAATTATTATCTTCGACTTTTACAAATTTTGAAGTTGAATCTTTATATTCCCCTTACTTAATCCCCCGTGGTAACAAACTACAGATTCAATATCTAGATTTAAATACTTCTTCAAAGACTGCCGTGCTTCCATAATATTTAAAGTTGTTGGAGCATGAACTCCTCCTAACTTTCCATTCACACTATACATCGAGTCTCCAGCGACAAGAATTTTGCTTCGTTTCAAATATAAACTAATATGCCCCGGAGTATGCCCTGGAGTATGGAGAATTAGTATCCCACCGCAATACGGAAGTTCTTGCCCGTCAATCACAGTGTCACTCACTTTTCCTTTTGGTGGGTTCTCTAATTGTACATCTTTCAATAAAGGTAAATCTCCCTCAATATATGGCTTATCTAACTCGTGCGCATAAACTTTAATATCTCTTACACCATTCTCCAATACATTAGGAAGGCTACCTATATGATCTATATCCTGGTGTGTCAAAATCACAACTTTTACCTTATCAAAAGATACCCCAACTCTCTCCATCTCTACTTGTATAACTTCAAATTGTCCAGGGAAACCAGTATCTATTAAAACTGCCATTTCATCATCCCATAAAAGAATTGGGTGAATGATAAATCCTTGAAACTCAAGTTGTAACATTTCTACCCCTTTAGCAATCTCCATACAGCAATTCTCCTTTATAACTGAAGTTTGAAAATATGTACGAGTAAACTGAAAATATAAAACTCCACTATCTTATAATATGTTTTGTCATTCCAACAGAAAATGCCTCAAACCCTATAGATTCATAATAAGATTGCAATTTTTCCACACACATAAGTTGCGGAATAACCTTGTTTTGTTCGCAGTGATAGATTAATCGTTTCACTATGTCTTTTCCAATACCAATATACTGATACTCCGGCATTACACATACACCGCAAATAACACCTGTTATTACACCATCTGATATAACACGCCCCATCCCAATTAATTGTTGCTCTTTAAATGCGTATATTGCATACCAACTTTGTTTACACATTTGTTCCAATTCATCCACCGTTAATTTAAGAGAATTCCATCCTAAAGATTCGTATAAGGCAAATAATCCATTAAATTTTGTAGGATGTTCACTTGTGTAGCGTATACTATATTCCATGTAAATACTCCCTATTCTATAGTTTGTTAATGCTCCATAAAATTCCCCTTATGAAAATTGCGATTGACGTGAAAATAACTAGGACAAACTTCAATAAGAAAGATAGAATTCCTTCTCAACATAAAATAAAAAGAAGTTATCTCACTTGAGATAACTTCTTTTATGTAAGACTCTCATTACATTATCAACCAAAAAATATACAACTGCATACGATTAGCACAAACAAAACTAATAAACCATTTGAGAAATAACCCATTGAATACTACCCCTTTATTAAATTATGTAAAAGATTTTATCATAAAATGATTTACAACTTAATAACTGAAAAAGACATTGTATTCATTAGTTATATATGTTTAGTAATATTTTATTTTCGGTCATATTCTTCTTAACTTAAACCACTTCTCATCCCCTTATACTTAAGTTCAGATAACCTCAGAACAATATATAAGAAGACCTCAACTTATTGACGTCTTCTTTTCAACTACACTAATGGCTAATTCACGTTTTTTTATCGAATATATAAACCCTTCACTAACAGAGACATATATGAACACTACATAGACATCTATAATCTGATTATTAACATCCTTATAACCTTTAAATCTCATCCTCAGTTATTCTAATAGCTCTCTTATTCGAAAAAATATTTTTAAAAATTCCTACTCCAAAAATTAATAAGCCTATACCAACTAACTTATTTATTTGTAATGGGACGCTCTCCATTCCGAACAATCCAAATGTATCAATGCATAACGCAACGACCAATTGAGTAATAAGACTAATTAGCACCGTATACGCTGGACCTAAGCTCTTTATTGCACCCATTATACAAATAATTAACCCGATGCCAAACAGTCCACTTACATAAAACAAATAATTTGTAGTATACACTTTAATGTTAATACTGTTTTCAGTAATGATATAAAATAAAATAGAGCTAATAAGACCTATTCCAAGGACACATGTAGTCGTTAACCACTGTCCTACATTTTCATTTACTTTTGCATTAAAAACAGATTGTACGCTAATTAATATTCCTGCTAATATAGCTAAACTAAATCCAATCAAAATCTTCCTCTCCCCTTCATTGCTCATATATATTATCTTTAGCAACTTCCTTCATTCTAGAAAAATCTTTAATTACAATAACTCCATTACTCTTTTCAATTAATTTTTCATTATAAAATTTTTGTAATACCCGTATTACGTGCCTATAACTTACCCCTATAAAATCCGCAATACTCGTTACCGAAGTTGCATCCAAATCCCCTTTATACATATTCCCGTTACTATCTGTTGAAATTGAAAGTAAATAACTAGCTACACGTACTTCTACAGGATAAAGTAAATTAAGAGCAGTAAAACGAGTCGATATTTTTAATGTGTTCGCAATGTTTTCAAGCAAGAATTTCATAAATATAGGATCATGTAATAACTTGTTTCTAATACCCGTATTAGAAATAGAGATTGCTACAACATCTGAACAAGCTTCAACGACATTATGTGCTTTGCTATTTTGAATTAATTCAATATCACCAATAATGGCCAATGGATTGATAAAGCGAAGAATTAGTTTCTTCCCTTCAGGTGTAATCGTATAAACTTTTACTTTACCTTTAACAACAAAATATAAACGATCCATTTCGTCATCTATATTGCAAATAAGCTCGCCTTTTTCAAAGTGATTTAATTGAAAATATGCTGCATCTATTTCTGAAAAAACCTCGAGCGTTTTATTGGTTTTCAAATAATGCGTAATTAAACCTGATCTATCCTCCATATTCATTTCCCCTTTCATTTACATATTAAATACAACAATACCTATAATCATTACTATTGTTCCCACAATATGATATCTCTCCATCTGTATCTTTTTTATATGAAACAGTCCTTTCATTTCAATAACTGTTGCCGTTAACAATTGAGCAACCATTAGTGTACCAGCTGTCAATGTAACTCCTAATGCATATATCGCCATAGTTTCTGCACAAATAATGAATCCACCAAATGCACCCGCTGCTAAATATACTTTTTTCACATTCTTTAAATCTGTTACTTTCTCTTCTTTCTTTAACAAAAATACAGTTGTTGCAATAATGAATCCAACTAAATGGGTTATAATACTTGTCGACCATATACCTATATGTGAACTAAGTTTCGCATTAAAGGTTCCTTGAAGTGTTATAAATATCCCCGCAAAAACAGCAAATATAATACCTTTCAAAAAATCATCTCCTCATCTTTTATTTCTGACTTAATTAAAAGCTATAATCCTATAATGGCAAAAGGACAAATGTCACATCACTATGAAAATAACTTGGAATGAACAAAAAAACACACCTCAAAAATACGAGATGTGTTTTTATTATTTATATATAATGTTTTATAAATTAAAATTATGCTACATTAAAAAATTTCTTTTTCATAACAAACTTTCCAAATAAGAAACGCACTAGCGGCCCCATAATAATTAATTGTAATGGATACGCCATAATGAAGTTTTTAATAAAAATCGAGAAATACATTGAAACAAAAGATTCACCATGTAATCCATTATTAAAATACATCATTGCCATTCCATAAAACGACATGAAGAAAACCATTCCAATAACCATAGCTGTCGCCATCGCAATAATAATATTTACTTTTTTCGATTTATCAAATGGCAACATGAATACAATTTTTTTCACACAAGGTCCAACAATACTTATTTCAATTAATAGCGCAATAATAAATCCAATTAGTAGTTCTAATGCAATCTCCTTAATATGAATTGGCCCTCCTGATCCATTCATTAGTAAATTGTAAAACGTCATTACGATAACCATCCCAAGGCACATCATCATACCAAATTGGAGATTTTCCTTTCTTGTTGTTGGCAAAATTCATCATCCTTTCTCTTTGAGTCTTTGTCATTATATCGATATTGGAAACCTCTTCGTAAGTGAACATTTTGTGAACAAATTTAAAACGTTTTCATATATTTTCTTTACTTTCAACTCAAATTCTTACTTTTACTTATAAAGGTTTTATATATTTCAATGTTGAATTACTAAATTTAAACATTACTACTAGGAGGAGAACCATGAATGAACAAGGATTTTTCGTATATCATATCGTAACAAGGAAAAAAATGAAGATCGGACAAAGCATTCAATTTAATAAAAATCAAACTAATACGCTATTCCACTTCTTTTTTGAAAGAGAACATTTGAATTCTAGTGGTGAAGATTCTATACAAATTTTAAAAGAACATTATACAAATGAAGAATTACATATAAAGAATGAAAATGCTACAGTAGTTATGAATTACATGGATCAAACAATTAGAGCCATTAGAGAAACGATTGTGGAAATGGTTAGGTTGCAAGAATATCCTGATTATCCATCAAGGTTGTCTTGTTTATATGCCGCTAAAAGCTATGAAGATGCTTTAAAATGGAAAGCATTATTTGATTCTTACAATCGAGAAGTTTTGCAGATTGTTAAACTACGAGTAATCGGAAGTTCTTTTGAAGGTGACGGGAATCTTTTACCGAAAGAAGATGCTATTCCTTTTTCTCAAAAAATGGAACAAGCTAGAGAATATTGGAAAGGAAATGTGAATAACGAACTCCCTGAACTACTCATTAATGGCGAAATTGAAGTGGTTGAAATTATTGATGACTTTTCCTCAATTCATGTTTAATTTCTAACTAAATCAAATAGGATGGAGATTACAATGATGAAAAAAGTGTACTTCAATCATGATGGTGGTGTAGATGATTTAATTTCACTATTTTTATTACTTCAGATGGATAATGTCAAACTTGCAGGTGTTTCAGTTATCCCTGCTGATTGCTATTTGGAACCGGCAATGTCTGCAAGTCGCAAAATTATTGATCGCTTCAGCAAAGAATATATTGAAGTAGCCGCATCAAATTCCCGTGCGAAAAATCCATTTCCAAAAGACTGGCGGATGCATGCATTTTATGTAGATGCTTTACCAATTTTAAATGAGTCTGGAAAAGTTATAACACCTATAGCAGCAAAGCCTGCACATCATCACTTAATAGAAACGCTTCTACAAACGGAAGGAAAAACAACTTTATTATTTACGGGACCCCTAACTGACCTTGCTCGTGCATTATATGAAGCTCCCATAGTCGAAGATAAAATTGAACGTCTCGTTTGGATGGGTGGTACATTTCTTACCGCAGGCAATGTACATGAACCAGAGCATGATGGAACAGCTGAGTGGAATTCATTTTGGGACCCTGAAGCAGTAGCTCGTGTATGGGAATCAAAAATTGAAATTGACTTAGTGACACTAGAAAGTACAAACCAAGTTCCATTAACTATAGACATACGTGAACGTTGGGCAAAAGAACGAAAGTATATTGGTGTAGATTTCCTTGGCCAATGCTATGCGATGGTCCCTCCCCTCGTTCACTTTTCAACGAACTCTACTTACTACTTGTGGGATGTACTAACAACTGCGCTTGTCGGAAACACTAACCTCGCAAAAACTCAAACGATTAATAGTATCGTTCATACATACGGACCAAGCCAGGGGCGTACAGTGGAATTTGATGGTGGGCGACCTGTAAATGTAGTATATGATGTAAACCACAATGGATTTTTCAACTATATAACTGAATTAGCAAAGAAAGCTTCTACTTGAACCACTATCTATACGAAAAATAAATAGAATGACACCCCTCCAGACAATGATTCCCCATTTAGAATTTGGTTGAAACTACATATTTAACTATTGAAAAGAGTATTGAATTAAATTTCAATACTCTTTTTGTGCAATTTAATTATATTGGATTCATGTCGTGTCTTATTGATTATTCATTTCATAACCATTTACAAAAAACGTTATTGTTTCTAGTTCATCTTCATTTAATTCTCTATCTATGTCTCGTTTATACGTTTCCTTTATCTTCCCTTCATCGCCTTTATGTATTTCAGTATAAGTTCCTACTGTTTTTAACATACGAATCTCTTGTAAAAACTCCTCTCGATTTATCGCTTCCCCATGAGAGAGAATATATGTCTCAGCATCAAATTTTTCTAATTCATCTATTAATGCAAACGTTCTTTTCGTCGTATAGTTCCACTTCGAAGAAAAAATATCTGCATATATACAGTCTCCTAAAAACAATATCTTTTCTTCTTTTATGTACATAACAACTGAATCATGTGCATGATCTCCGCCCACATGTTTTAACACGCAGGTCATCTCGCCAAGGTCTAATTCAATTTGATCCTGGAACGTTAAGGTTGGAAGAATAATTTTAATATTTCTCGCTTTTTCTTCAAACTCTTTTTTGATGCAATCCGCACAAAATGCAATTTCCGTACCCTCTTTTACGCGTGCGTCCAACGCTTCATCTGTCCATTCATAAGATACTATTGCCTGCATTTCTTTTTTCGTTTCAGCGTGTGAAATAGTTAATGCATTCTGTAATACAGATAATCCAAAAATATGATCCCAATGCCAATGCGTTAGTGCTACAAAATCAGGATTCGATACATTTTTTTCTTTTAACATTTCTAAAAATAATTGTGCATGTTCCTCTGAATTCCCTGCATCGATCATTAACGTTTTTTCTTGTCCAACAACCATTCCTAATATAGGTCTATCTGTTTCAGAAACTGGTGTCATATACCAAAATGAGTTTCCTATTTTTTTAATTTGTTGCATCATTTGTTCCTCCATTTACTATTACTCTCTTGAATTATTATCTGTAGAACCTTTATCAAGCACATAGGGTGAAATTATATTGCTTTCTTTAAAACGTAATAACTTTTTCTATCCATTTAAATAAGTATCCCAATCATAGTCTTCAATCTTATAAAAACTACCTTTATCATTTCTTTCATATGCACATAAAGGTGGTTCCTCAAGAAATTTCAAAATAGTATCATCTATATTCAATATGACTCCAATTGAAATAATTTGAAAGTTTTTAGGATCATTCACATAGTCATCACTTTCATAGCCACTTAAAATTGACCAACCAGAGTCACCTTCTTCTCTTGCATCCTCTTTAAGCATAAAGTTAAATTCTCTTTTTTCAAGTACATCATTACTAACAATTACCTTCGTATCAAAATAAAAATCCCAATCTTTTGAAGATGAATCGTCATATTCCGTATCACATATATTTTCAATCCCAAATGAAATTTTATCACCTATTTTTAAATCTAAGCGATATGGTTCATTGCTCAGTTCCCCTACAAACTTCTTCTCATTTCTTTCAATGATTTCAACCCACATTCTTTCACCATTAAATCCATCTTCTTCCTCATTTTTAGATACAAAAATTAGCTTTACCAAATCTCCAACCTTTAATTTCTCCAAAACTTCTGAGCTAGGAAGGTAGAATGTATAGGGCGCTTCTTTATTTAACTCATAAACATTATCTAAGTACCAAGTCATTTTTTCCTCTCCTTAAAGGCTTTTCACCTTCATATTTTTAAAATAATACTATTTTTTCTTCCGGCAAACAACTACCATAGAATAGCAATCTTCCCCTAACTCATTGCCTTCCCAATCATTATATATATGTAATAATTCAAAACCATTCGCTACTAATAATCTTTCTAGCTCTTGCGGGTACGTATAGCGAAGATCTATCGTTGTTTTTATTTCCTCTACTAGAGTATCGCCCTCATAAAACCTTCTTGTTGTTATGTAATGCTGTATTTGCTGAATTGAATCGTATGTCATTTCAGTATATAAATCACATTTCCTACCCTTTTCATCATTAACAGTTGTCCAATATTCTTCTGTAGATGGTTGTATTAATTCTTCTTTTGAAGCGAAACGTGTATCGAATATAAATATACCATTGTCAGCTAATACGTGATGAATAGATGTTAATAATTGATTTTGATGAATATTTGTAAGGAAATGCTGGAATCCATGCCCCACCATAAATGCTAGCGAAATGGTATCTTCAATGTTCAATTGTAAGCAGTCTTGTTGTAACCATTTTACCTTCTTACAATCCGTAGTTTTTCTCTTCGCTTCAGCAAGCATTCCTTCATGTATATCTACACCGATCATTTGATATCCGTTTTCTATAAATGGAATTGTAATTCTTCCTGTTCCACAAGCAATATCTAGAATCCATTCATTTTGTATATTTAGTTTTTGTGCCCATGATAGTAAGAACGGAAAATCTGACAAACTTTTATTTTCAATATCATATCGTTTTGGATTTGCGTATTCAGATAAACTCCATTTTGTTTGCAAAATTCTTCCTCATTTCATATTTACACTTAAATTTAATATATAAATTATAACGAATTATTAGTTTTTTCTCTATAATCAAACACAATTACTTGGACTAATCTAACTTTCCTTTTCGTAAGCTAAAAATAAGGTGGAAGAATCGGAGTGTGATACGATGGAACGATTATGGATTCCTATGATAGTTACATTTTTTTCATTTGGTGGCTTATTATTAGGCGGTGCTGTTGGCATTGCTACGCGCCAGCTAATTGAAGAAAAAATGCATCGTTTATATGCATTATGTGGTGGAATTTTGCTTGGTCTTTTATCCCTTGAAATTATTCCTGAAACATTTGCAAGCTATGAAATAATTGGGCCTATACTTGGTATAGCTATTGGTATTTTAGTTATGAGCTTATTAGATAACTATTGTCATCATCCAACCATACATAAAAAAGATCAACAAGCATGGCAAACTTTCCTTTTTCTTTCTTTTGCTATATTTATTCATAATTTGCCGAGTGGCTTTGCACTAGGTACAGCATTTATAAATCATAATGACTCTGCCCTTCCTTTTTTACTTGCAATTGTAATTCACCATATTCCTGAAGGCTTAGCATTAATCATCCCCTTCCTCTTTACAAAACATAAATATATTTCATTTTTATTAACAACTTTATTACTTTCTCTTATTCTTGGTACTGGTACGGTTTTTGGCATTTTGATGGAAGGAAAGGCTCTACATTTACAAGGGCTCATTATGGGGAGCGCTATCGGTTCACTTGGCTATGTCACAATTCATGAAATGCTGTGGAAAGCAAAGAAACAGCTCTCTTTCCTTACATTTCTAATGTGGGCAACTAGTGGTTTTTTACTAATAACAGTGTTCACTTTATTCGCTGGTCATCATTAAGGTTGCTAAAGTGGAACTTTTGTGCCTCCCACACTGATTCTTAAATTACAAATAACCAGAAAAATTTTCTTATTTGTATATTTTTCCTTTTTATCCAAAACATAATGTTATCTACCTATTATAAGGAGGAACAATTATGTTTGGGAAAACAGCCGGTGAAGCATTAGTTGATTTATTAATTGACTGGGGAGTAGAACACATATACGGTATGCCTGGAGATTCCATCAATTCTATCATTGAAGCTTTAAGAAAAAAGCAAGATAAAATTAAATTCATTCAAGTTCGCCATGAAGAAGCTGGTGCATTAGCAGCAGCTGCCTATGCTAAGTTAACAGGAAAACTCGGCGTTTGTATGGCAATTGCAGGGCCCGGTGCTATTCATTTATTAAATGGTTTATATGATGCGAAACTCGATAAGGCTCCTGTGCTAGCAATTTCAGGTCAAGTAGAAACAGATTTACTCGGGACGGATTTTTTCCAAGAAGTAAATTTAGAAAGAATGTTTGATGATGTTGCGGTTTA
Organism: Bacillus tropicus; assembly: GCF_001884035.1. GTDB lineage: Bacteria > Bacillota > Bacilli > Bacillales > Bacillaceae_G > Bacillus_A > Bacillus_A tropicus. The sequence continues at coordinate 74,515 of NZ_MACG01000037.1, read as the reverse complement.
TAACCAGCGCATTATGTCAGCAGAACAGCTACCTGCTGTCGTGAATCAAGCGATTCGAATGGCTTATACGAAAAAAGGGGTCTCTGTTCTTACAATTCCTGATGATGTTCCGAAATTCGAAGTAAAAAGTGGTGCTCGAGTTACAAATACTTCCTTTACATTACCTAATTTATTTCCTCAAGAAGAAGATTTAGATGCTGCAAAACTCGCAATTAATGAAGCGAAAAAGCCTGTTATTTTAGCTGGAAAAGGTACGAAACATGCGAGAGAATCTTTACTTGCATTGGCAGAACATATTGGTGCTCCAATCGTACTTACATTGCCAGCTAAAGGAATTATTCCTGATGAACACCCTCTTTGTATTGGTGGATTAGGATTAATTGGCACGAAACCTTCTTATGAAGCAATGAAGCATGCAGATACTTTAATTATGGTCGGTACTTCTTATCCGTTCACCGGCTTCTTACCTGAAAAAGCAAAAACAATTCATATCGATACAGATCCTGCCCAAATCGGGAAACGTTATGCGACAGATATTGGTTTAGCTGGTGATGCTGATAAGACATTACGATGGTTAATTGAAAATGTTGCAGAACACACAGACCATTCCTTCTTAGAATATCACCAAGAAATGATGAAAAAGTGGGAAGAAAAATTACACGATCAAGAAGAAGACTCTTCCATTCCAATTAAACCACAACGCGTTATGCATGCTCTGCAGCAAGTAGCACATGATGACGCAATTCTATCAGTCGATGTCGGAAATGTAACAGTATGGACCGCAAGGCACTTCCGTATGACAAACCAGCAATTTGTCATTTCTAGCTGGCTCGCAACACTTGGTTGCGGTTTACCTGGTGCTCTTGCTGGAAAAATTGCATTCCCGGATAAACAAGTATTTGCAGTTTGTGGTGACGGTGGTTTTGGAATGACAATGAACGACTTCGTAACAGCTGTTAAATATAAACTACCAATCGTTGTCGTCGTATTAAACAATAATAAAATTGCGATGATTAAATTCGAGCAAGAAGTCATGGGTAATATCGAATTCGAAACAGACTTAACGAACCCTGATTTTGCAAAATATGCAGAGGCGTGTGGAGGTATTGGATACCGTGTTGAGAATTTAGATGAACTACTTCCCGCTTTCGAAAATGCAGTAAAACAAAATAAACCGTGTATTATTGATGTAGTTGTAGATGCTAACGAAGCACCCATGCCAGCAAAAATCACATTTGGTCAAGCCGCTGGTTATACGAAGCATATGATAAAAGAATTATTTGAAGAAGGTAAGATTGATTTACCACCACTTTAAGCGAAAAAAGATAGCTGAAAATGATTAGTCTTCAGCTATCTTTTTCATTTTTGTATCTCTCTATAAAAAGAAAAGTCATTCGTAGTTGCTTGTACTTGTTTCTCTACTTGCAATTCTTTACTTTCCCTCTCTAGCTTTCTCACATTTCCTAACTTAATCGCATCTTGCATGCTATTACTAATTAGATTTCCAGCTAAAATTGTCATACTATAAAAAGCAATCGGTATAAGTACAATCCATGTATGTGTAGTTAAGTGGCGGAAGTTTTGACCAATTAGGCCAGTCCATTCCTTTGTTACACTATCTGCATCTAATCCAAATAATATCGTTCCGCCAAAAAACAACTTAAGTAATCCAAGATGCAAAAGAAGCAATAGTACACTCACAAATTGTTGGGCTACTAATAAAAGAAATGATGGTAACATATGCGGCCATATATGGCGCTTCAACCTATGCCACTTACTTCCGCCGAGCACAGTAGCTGCCAACATAAATTCTTCTTTCTTAATACGTTTTACTTCTTGCGCTACATACAACATTACTGTTGGTACAGCAAGACATACAAGAACTATAATTTGAAATGACACCCGCAAATATAACGGCACAACTTCTGCTCCACTATCAAACGTTAATACTTCATTTAACATAAAATAAGAAATCATAACCATCGGTACAATACTAAAAGGATCAAAAAAGGATGAAATAACTGGAAAAGAACGTTTACCATACATACCTAGAAGTAAACCAATTCCCCCTCCAACTATAACTCGTAAAATCGCTATAATTATACTCGCTCCAACTGTCCATTTTGCACCTTCTATTATTAATTGAACAAGGTCACGTCCTTTCACATCACTTCCAAACAAAAATTTACTTGATGGTGCAAATGGAGCTGCTTCTAATTCTCCTTTTTCGTTATACATCATCGTAAGTTCGCGAATATTCCCATCAAAAAACAACGTATATCCAATACTAACAATCATTAGTACACTCAAAAAAGTAATACCCATCCAAAATCTCACATCTCTTTTTACAACTTGCCACATGTTACACACGCTCCTTTATAACATTTTGTAAAAGCGTGTGTAATATACGAAATAGCATAAAAAGCGGTACGTATAATATTACTAGACTCACTGTAAATATTTCTAATTTCGAATTTTCTTTCACAAAAACAAACATACCATATGTATTAAATATCCATTCAATAATATATAAATTGGAAAGCATAAATAAAATATTTGTTTTCGCGTAATAAATTGTCGTTAATAAAACATTTCTTGAAATATGATGTGTCAAAATATACCGTAAGCTTAGCCCTTTACTCTTGGCAAACAAACTATAATCTCTCTCTAATTCTTCTTTAAACCGTAATAACAACAGTTTAATAAACAATAATGTTGTTGGTATTGTAAGACATATAATTGGTAACAAACGTATCCTTTCTTCCCCTAATCCAGCCAGTTTGATTGGCATAAATCCTGTTTTTTGAAACATAATTACGACAAGAAGTTGCGATAATAAAATAAATAATATATCTGGTATACTCTCAAGCGTAAGAAAAATCCCGTTCCACATTTTCTGTTTCATATGAGAACGCTGTAATACCCAAACGACAAGTATATACGCTATAAGCAACGAGAATAAAAAAGCTGAAAGAAATACAATCATCGTTTCAATATAATGAATCCATATTTGCGGAAATAATTTTCTTGAGTCCCGAAATCCATATGTAATTTCACCCGGTTGAAGTAACTTTCCTCCAAGAAATACAATCGTGTTCCAAAAACCGATTAAATCAATTTGCAATCCCTTAAATAAACGCGGTAGCGCCCCTAGGCAGATTATACATAAAATTGCAGCTACTAGTTGTAAACAAGTAATCCCACACCACTTAACCATTCTCATCAACATAACGATTTCCCCTTACCGTTCGATAGAATATTCAGAAACAAAAACTAAATATATCACATCTCTTTAGCTACAGCATGTACTTGCTTTTTCCCACTTGGTAGAATAGCTTGATATAAACATGTAACAAACAATAATAAACCAAATAAAATAATATACAATGTATCTGCACGAATCCATTTTGGGAATAACATTGCTATCGCACCGAGAGATAAAAGCTGGAATCCTGTCGTTAATGGACTAAGCAAGCTTTGTACACGCCCCATGAATGACTCTTCTACAATTTCATACATCCAGCCCGATATTGCAACATTAATAAACGGTAAAAAGAAAGTCGCAAAAGCGATACATACATAAAAAGACCATACGTGATTTACAAAGTAACACATACCGAAGAAGATCCCTGAACCTGCCATACCAAATACAATAATAGGTTTAGGAGCATATTTCTTACCTATACTTGTTGCTACTATGCTTCCAATTAGTAATGAAATACCCCCAACTACACCACCCACCATTGCTAAACTTTCATACGTTGCTGGTGCTAATTTGTATTTTAATATGTAAGTAGTAGATACGCTTAAAATACCATTTAATAAACCAAATACGATAAATCCTAAAAGTAATTTTTTTAAAGTTTCATTTTGGTATATATACTTGACCCCTCCTTGAAACTCTGTTATTAACATCTTCAAATTAACTTCTTTCCATTTTGTTCTACCATTTGGTAAACGAACTTTTTCTGGAATGGAGATCGTTTGAATCAAAATACCACTCATAATAAAAGTGAGCGTATTTACTAAAATGCTCCCGTAAATTCCAAAAGTCCAGTACACCATCGTTGCAATTCCTACACCAAACAAAGCATACAAACTATTTACCATTTGATTAATACCCGCTGCTGCACCGTATTGGTCTGATTCAACCACTCCCTGTATCATCGACTGTTCTGATGGAGAGAAAAATTGTATACATGCATTTTCCAAAAACAAAAATATAAAGACAAGTATAATCATCCCGTAATAAAGCGAAATTAGGATTCCAATATTACAGAGCGAACAACATATATTACTTACCGTACAAATACGTTGTCTATCAAAACGATCCACTACTGTCCCTACTAATAGAAAAAAGATTAATGCAGGTAACGCAATCATAATTTGTGTCATCGTTGCGTAAACTGGTTGTTTTCCGTATTGATCTAACAAGTAAAACATTAAAGAAATTCCAGCAATCATAGAACCGAGTCGTTCTAAAATATTCGCTAGAAAAAAACGTGCATACACTTTGTTGCGAAATAACTGTAGCATTTCTTTCATACTTTGTATCCTTTCTCTCGACAAAATAGTATTGTTTTAGTCATTTCTTGGAAGTTATATTATATTTTTCGACCATTATCCAATCTTTTCCTTCTGTATAGAGAACATTATGAAAAAAGCCCTTGTTTTCAAACAAGGACTCTTTTCTTAAACTATTTCACTACTTCTTCTTTCGGCATTACCATACCTTTATACAGTTGAACAGTTATCCAGTAATAGATGAAATAAATGACTAAGAAAATCCCAATTGGCACCCACACTTTTACAAACGGGTCAACTAATATGAAGCTAAATAAGTTAAGCCCTACTAACACGTGGGAAATCCCAATAATCGCTGGGAAGATAAATAAATATGAAATTTCTTTATATATACTTTTTGTTAACATACTACGTCTCACACCAATTTTTCGTAACATTTCATAACGTCGTACGTCACGAGAAGCACCTGTTAATATTTTGAACATAAGGGAACTTGCCATCATTGCTAAAAATGCAATTCCGAGGAAAAATCCCATAAACATTGTTCCACTCATGAAGCTGTTCATAAATTGATAAATTGTCATTTTCGTAAATAAGTCTACTTTTGTACCTGTTGTTTTTTCAATTTGTTCTTTTTGTCTCTTATCTATTTCGATCAACAACGGTTTATACTTTTTCATATCATCTACTTTTGCTAATGTTACAGTGTGTTCTGTTCCTTGAATCCCTTTATAATGCGCTTCATCTGCAATTCTTACAGGTTTTCCGTTAAATTGATTATGTGTAATTTGTATCTCTCTTACAATTGCATCTTCCCAATCTCTCGGCATACGAGGGAATTTTGCTAATTCAGGAGCCTCTAAAGCAGAATATACAGGTTCCGTTAAAGGTTCAGTCACACGTTTACGAACAGGCTCTTTTAAAGTTTTTGTATCAAAGTGGTCTGAAACAAGTGGCGGTTTCGCAGTTAAGTCGTTACGTAAGTAATAAACCGCTTCTCCATCTACTTTATATTTGTACTTGCTTTCTTCCACAATTTCCATTTCTTTCAAGGCAGCTGTATCTTGTTCATTCGGATCATGAATTACAACATCATACACACGAGAAAAGTCTGTCATTATACCTACATTTTTTTGGAATGCCATACCTGCAGTCATCGCACCTGCGCCTAATGCAATTAACATTGCTACAGTACCTAATACTCTCGATAAGCTATTTACTCGAAAGCGTAGCTGTGCATATGTAAAACTATTTAAGCCCGTTTCATTTCGTTTTTTATTCCCTTTAATTTTCATCACAAAAAATGGGAGCAATGAACTAAAAATAAAATATGTTCCAAGTGTTGTAACGATTGTCGCTATTATAAAACCGAGTTCAGCAAACGTTTTTATATTTACCATAAAATAGTATCCTGTACTTACTAGTAATACACCAAGTACAGTCATTATAATAATGCGAGTTTTGCTTTTCTTCACTTCATCTAGTGTTTCATCTTCACGTATTAATTCTAATTCTGTTTTACGTAATAAACGGATGCTATTCATTAAACCAGTAATAAAAAATAGTACTAAAAAGAAAATAGCTGTAACTATGATTGCTGGTGTATATACAGATGAATAACTACCCTTTGCTGAAATTTCCATGCCATTCATTAAAAAGTTTCCTGCTACACTTGCTAGTAACATCCCTACTAAAATCCCGATAATAATACTAACAATACCCATACCGAATGTTTCAATAAATAATAATTGTGCTACTTTTTTCTTTTTCGCTCCGAGCATCATATACATACCGAGTTCTTTTCTTCTTAACGTGAGTAAGAAAGAATTGGCATATATAATATAAAATACAGTGATGAAAGATAATAGTATTGCACCTACCCAGAATACGAGTCTAATACTACTAATAAGACTATTATCCTTCGTAAATTCACTATTCATCGCCATCGTTTGGAACATGTAAAAAATACTAATACTAATAACGAGACCGATAAGTAAAACCATATAATCTTTTAACATCTTTTTCATACTATGACGTGATAATTTGAATAACATAGTCTCGCCCCCTACTTAGACTCAGCAGCTGAGCCCATATGAGCGAGCACACCTAAAATGTCTTGATAGAAACTTTCTCGCGTTCCTTGACGCTTTAATTCTTTATATAAAAGACCATCTTGAATAAATAAAATACGTTCACAATAACTGGCACTAAATGCATCGTGTGTCACCATCAAAATACTTACATTGTGATTTTCATGTAAATCTTGCATCGCTTCTAATAAGCTTTTTGCATTTTTACTATCAAGGGCTCCTGTCGGTTCATCTGCTAATACGATTGCTGGATTATGTACTAAAGCTCTTGCCGCCGCTGTTCTTTGCTTTTGTCCCCCAGAAACAGCCGTCGGATATTTTGTTAAAATTTCAGTAATCCCTAATTTCTTCGCAACCTCATTTACCTTTCCGGTAATTTCACTTGAAGGTACGCCTTGCAGAGAAAGTGGTAAAGCAATATTTTCATAAATTGATAAATTTTCTAGCAAGTTAAAATCTTGAAAGATGAACCCTAATTTTTGAGATCGAAAATCTGATAATGCATTCCCCTTCATAGAAGTAATATTTGTACCAGCTATTGTCACACTGCCACCCGTAGCTTGATCTAATGTACTAATCACATTCAGTAAAGTCGTTTTTCCAGACCCAGAAGGACCCATAATCCCAACAAATTCGCCTTCTTTAATACTTAATGACACACCCCTTAATGCCTTTGACTGATTCTCATTTCTTTTCCCATACGTTTTTTCTACACTTTCTACAGTAACTACATTTGTTGACATCTCTTTCACTCCATCCCTTTTGTATAAATTTAATTTCTCACACATTTCTTATCTTTTTCTCATGTAAATTCTTAAGAATTTTTTAATTCTTCAAACTAAAGAGGTTATACAGATAACATGAACCTATTTCCTACTTCATATTCTCATCTTTCTACAACTCGTTCCTTCGATTTCGCTTACATTTACCTTACATTTTTGTAAGGTAAAAAATATTACAAATCATTTCATAAGGTGACTCTCTTTGTAGTAAGAAAGGCTTATTATTCTTCTCGAATTTAATAATTTATATAAATAACAATAATAATAAGTTTAAAAACAATATAAATTTATTTTAAAACGATAAATTATATGTTAAAATCATGTTGTCATTAAATAAAACGAGGTGCTTTTTATGAAACAAGTTACAACACTCTTTTTAAAGCTAGCTATTGTTTTTATAGGTATAGTAGTACTTGCATTGTGCATATTTTTAGTACCTAAAATCGGGAATTTCGCTGGTGAATTGTATCCAGCTATTGCTTATATGAAATCTCTTGTTTTAATCGATATGTACGTAGCGGCGATACCCTTTTACTTTGCTCTGTATCAAGCTTTTAAACTTTTAAGTTACATTGATAAAAACAAAGCGTTCTCACAATTATCAGTTAATTCATTAAAAAATATAAAATACTATGCCCTCACAATTGGTACAGTATACTTGCTAGGTATGCCACTCTACTATCTTATGGCAAAAAAAATTGATCCTCCAAGTTTTATTCCAATTGGACTAATCATTATTTTCTCCTCTATCGTAATTGCCATTTTTGCTGCAGTTCTCCAAAAGCTCTTACAAGTAGCCATTCAAATAAAATCAGAAAATGATTTAACAGTTTGAGATGAAGTATATGGAAATAAATGATGAAGGGATAGCTTAATCGCTATCCCTTCATCATTTATTATGGTTCTTTCATTACTTTAAATCCAGTAATACATGTTAATGGTGTATTTTATTATGAATCTCTATTTCTTATTTTTTATTTCCTCTTTTATACTTTCCACAAACCCATTTAGTTCAATTACTTCCGACTTTTCTTCCCCATATTTACGTACATTTACAGCTCCGTTTTCCATTTCCTTATCCCCAATAACAAGAACATAAGGAACTTTTTGCATTTGTGCTTCTCTAATTTTATATCCTAATTTTTCATCTCGTACATCTCGTTCGACACGAACACCAGCTTGTGCTAATTTATCCGCAACCTCTTCTGCATATTGTACATGGACTGCATTCGAAACTGGAATGACTTTCACTTGAACTGGTGCTACCCATGCTGGGAACGCGCCTCCAAAGTGCTCAATTAATATCGCTAAGAAGCGGTCTAAAGATCCTAAAACTGCTCTATGAATGACAACTGGTCTTCTCTTTTCATTCTTCTCATCTATATAATTTAAATCAAATTTCTCTGGCATTTGGAAATCAAGCTGGATTGTTCCGCACTGGTGACTTCTATTTAAAGCATCTTTAATATGAAAATCAATTTTCGGCCCGTAAAATGCACCGTCACCTTCATTTAGTCTATATTTATAATTTAGCGATTGTAATACATTTTCTAATGCTGCTTCTGCTTGCTCCCATAATTTATCATCACCCATTGAATCTTCTGGACGAGTAGAAAGCTCTACTTCATATTCGAATCCAAAAGTTTTATATACGTAATCAATTTGCGCCATTACTGATTTAATTTCATCTTCAATTTGTTTTGGAGTTACAAATAAATGTGCATCATCTTGGCAGAAAGTACGTACTCTTAATAACCCGTTTAACGCACCACTAAATTCATGACGATGTACTTGACCAAATTCACACATACGAATCGGTAATTCACGATAAGAATGCAATTTATTTTTAAACATAAGCATGTGCCCTGGGCAGTTCATCGGTTTTAATGCAAAACTTTTATTATCTACTTCAGAGAAATACATATTATCTTTATAATGTCCCCAGTGCCCTGATCTCTCCCATACTTCTTGGTTCATCATGAACGGAGTGCGTACTTCTTGATAATTGTACTCTTTTTGAATTTCTCTTAAAAATGCTTCCAATTCGTTACGAATTATTTGTCCTTTCGGTAAATAAAACGGCATTCCCGGAGCCTCTTCAGAAAACATAAATAACTCAAGCTCACTGCCTAACTTACGATGATTTCTTTTTGCTGCTTCTTCAACGAAATGTAAATACTCTTCTAATTCTTTTTGAGAAGAGAATGCAACACCATATATACGCTGAAGCACTTGATTGTTACTATCTCCTCGCCAATATGCACCTGAAACGTGAGTTAATTGGAAAGCTTTCAAATAGCCTGTTGAAGGTAAATGCGGTCCTCTACATAAATCTACAAATTCACCTTGTTTATATAGTGTTACACTTTCCCCACTAGGAATTGCCTCTAACAATTCTAATTTCAGATGATCATTCATTTCTTGAAACAATGTTTTTGCCTCTTCTCGTGAAACTTCAACTCGTTCTATTTTTACATTTTCATTTATAATTTTTTTCATTTCTTTTTCGATTTTCGGTAAATCTTCTACATTTACACTACTTGGAAGATCCATATCATAATAAAAACCATTTTCAATAACAGGCCCTACTCCAAGATTTATATCACCATACAATCTTTTTACAGCTTGCGCTAAGATATGTGCCGCGGAGTGTCTTGCAATTTCTACACCTTCATCTGAATCTATAGTAATGATTTCTACTTCCGCATTTTCTTCAATATTTCGGCGTAAATCATATAACCCATCATTTACTTTCCCCGCGACTGCTTTCTTTTTTAAGCTACTGCTAATGGATCCCGCAATTTCTTCTAAAGTAATTCCTTTTACAAATTCTTTCACGCTACCATCTGGAAATTTAATTTCAATCATTTGTTCTTTCATTTTTCATCTCTCCATTTCATAATAAAAAGCACACTCATCCCTAAAATAGGGACGAGCGTGCTTATACCCGTGGTTCCACCCAGATTCCCATTGCAAACAATGGCTTCTTTTACGGTAACGTCGCTTACACGGCACTAGATACTTAGTTTCCCTAGTGCAGCTCTAAGGTGGTAAGTTATTTTTCTGCGTTAGGAAGTTCTCAGCTTTCCTTCCTTCTCTGTACAACCGGGGAAAATAACTCGTGTCCTTTTCTTCGCTTATTATGAAATTGAATGCAAAAAAGCATATTCATCCCTAAAATAGGGACGAATATGCTTATATCCGTGGTTCCACCCAGATTCCCATCACACAAAAACATAATGGCTTCTTTTGCGATAACGTCGCTTACACGGCACTAGATACTTAGTTTCCCTAGTGCAGCTCTAAGGTGGTAAGTTATTTTTCTGCGTTAGGAAGTTCTCAGCTTTCCTTCCTTCTCTGTATAACCGGGGAAAATAACTCGTGTCCTTTTCTTTGCTTTTTTAAGTACATCCATTAATTGTTATTTACTATATCTTATTCATTTTATTTTTGCAAGTGTATAAAAAAATTATTTATTTAATTAAAAAAAGTGAAACCAAATTTTTTTGGTTTCACTTCACAATTTTACCAATCTTGTGGTTCGTAATTTAAGTCTGCAAATAGACGGCGTTTCTCTTTTTTCGTTAAATCTCTCCACTGTCCAACGGGTAAATTATTTAATTCAATATTCATAATTCTCGTACGTTTTAACGTGTACACTTGATAACCTAAAGCTTCACACATACGACGAATTTGGCGATTCAACCCTTGTGTTAAAATAATTTTGAACTCATATTTTGATAACTGTGTGATCTCACAAGGAAGTGTTTTTGTACCTAAAATTTTAACACCTGCCGCCATTTTTTCTAAGAAATCGGGTGTAATTGGCTTATCTACTGAAACGATATATTCTTTCTCATGTTTGTTTTCAGCACGTAAAATCTCATTAACAATATCACCATCATTCGTTAACAAAATTAAACCATCTGAGTCTTTATCAAGACGTCCAATATGGCTAATTCGTAAAGGGTGATTCACTAAATCGATAATATTACCTTTTACTGATTTTTCACTTGTACATGTAATACCTACTGGTTTATTTAAAGCGATATATACGTGATCTCGAGCAATACGAAGTTGCTCTCCATTTACGCGTACATCATCACCTGGATTCACTTGGTCACCAATTTTTGCAACCTTACCGTTAATAATTACTCTTCTCTCATTAATTAATTTATCTGCTCCGCGTCGAGACGCTTTTCCAGCTTCACTAATAAATTTATTTATACGCAAGTTAGGCACTTCCTTTTCTAAAAAAAATTCTAGCTCACACTGCTTCTACCGTACAATACAAAAGGGTAAGCCTTCTATTATAACTTAAATATATTAACATGAAAGAGTATATAACGTCTCCTATTAATTTCTTATTTATAAGAAAATATCTTCATCATACATTCATTTATGCACTTTTTCCGTGCTTAATATACAAGCCATTCTTCCTTACATACAGTTTGTTTTCCTTTTATCTCTTCTATATCTTCATGAATATTAGCTAGTTTATACAACTCGGGGAATATCTCTTCCACATAATATTGGTGAGCTATTTCTTCTTTCCAATACGTTAACACTATGTAACGATTTTTATTTTTTACAGACTTCGCCACTACTCCACCTAACATCCCTTTCGCTTTTTCCATTCCTTTATTCCAAATTGTTTCTTGTTTATGTAAAAATTGCTTTTCTTTTTCTTCCTTTACATCACATACAGCCACCCTTATGAAGGATCCTTCTGTAACAACGTCTTTCAAAGGCACTTCTGCTATATCATACAACGTTTGAAATAGTTCAATTTCACATGAAAGAAACGTATCTTCTTGATTACTATTTATATAAATTGTATCGTGAGCACCATTCATAAATGTTTGATATGCACTTCTATCTTCCCATAAAGTAAATACGCATGCCTCATCTTCATGCCATCCACCAAATTGTCCATGAAAACCATCTAGATGCTGTATATCACGCCATTGTTCTTGTGCTTTTGAAAACAATTCCTTTTTCTCTTCTTCTACCTTACAGTAGATTGTTTTTAGTAGCATTTTTAATTCCCCCTTATCTTATATTCCATTTCCCATTTGCAATATTTTCTACATTTCCACCTACACTAACATTCATTTCACTCCCCCCTTTTTTGTTTACATAATATTTTTATGTTATTCTAGTTATCTATATTATTCAAAAAATCAGCCGCTCTTTCTATTAGCCATTCACCAAATGTACTTAAAAATAATAAAATTTCATTTATATCATTTATCGGCTCAATTACATATTGTAATGCCTTTCTCATATTTTTTTCTTGTTCAGGAAAATGCTTACTAAATAATTCATATGCAGGATATAAGTCTCTGGAATAAAGCCCTTCTCTCTCAATTGTCAATGCCAGACCTGACCTGATTATTACCTTCATAATCCAACGACAACAATCTTCTATATCTTCCACGCCTTTATTATGTATTAACTCTTTGCGTGCTTGTCCAATTTGTTTCCCCAGTTGAATAAGGTGTTCATGGGCTAACTCCTGACTTACTTTATATTTAGGTAAAGACGATGTTACATCTTCACCAAATATACATACTCCATGTGTCTGTATCATAAAGCTTATAAAAGAAAAACTCTTTGAATTTATCACTTCTTTTTCACTGTAAAAACTCAATTCCACTCCTGTTATACAATTAAACTTTTGCAAACTTTGAACTTCTAGTTTCTTTCGCCAACTTAAGTCTATTAATTTGGGATCCTTTCGTACTACTATAATTACATCTATATCTGCAATTCCTTCAATTCCAATCCCCCTTGGAATTGAGCCTCTTATATAAACACTGTGTAAATCATCCTGTAACAATTCACAACAAGTATTTTTTATTTCTTGTATTACCTCCATAAATATAGGTTGAACTTTTTCAGTATGTGCATCATTTATAATATATCCCTCATCATCAGTAAAACAAAAGCGCCCTATTTTCTTTATAGTTGGCAAATAATCAACTCACTTCCATACAAAAAATTATTTTATTCCATACGTATATTATAATTCTAATAATTCAGAATTAAAAACAAAAAAATAGGATATAAACACTCTTATAAGGGCGTTTACATCCTTTCACTTTTATCATCATTTATTTTTCAAATTATAACGCATATCTTTCCATATGCTGTCTATATAACTTCCACCCAGCCATTTCTTTCTTAAAAACTTCCATCGCTAAAACTGATGCTACTTTTTTATCTTGCAAATAAAAATCTACAATTGCAGATAAAATCAGTTCATTCTCTGTTCTTAAAATATGTGTTAGATCTTTATATTTCCAATAAGTTTTTTGTCCTTCATAACTTTTTAATGTTTCAATATTATCTTCTTTATATGTAGCGCCTCGGTATACTTCATAGTCTCTATCACTGTAATACCCAAAGTAACCTATAAAATCATCTGATACCCAACTATTTATTTTCTCAATGTTACCAGCATTTAAATCTTTACGATATTCCTCAACCGCACGTATGGCTTCTTTCTCCATTGAATATATCTCCTTTTATTTTCCTATACGATTTTTATTCTCTTTTATAAAACAAAACACCTTCTTATTTATAGATTGAACCTCTTTTTAAAAATACAAATAACCATAAACAACTTAGGGAAACCTCATTGTTTATGGGGCATTCCATTTACTTTTCAAATAAATAATACGTAAGTTCTCCCGGATAATGTAATACTGTTACTTTCCGCTCACCTTTTTTAAAACTAACAGTATGCCCGTTTTCTCCTAAGTTCTCCCATCCATTTGCCTTTGTAATAGGCATTACACTTATATATTGATAGTCCTCTTCATTATCATCGTTAATATGAATTGCTGACATTGGTACTGGAAAACCTTTAATTTTAGATTCTTTATTCATAAATATGAATGCAATTAAACCAACTAATAACATAGCCATTGAAATACTTGAAACTAGTTTTCTTCTATTCATTTTCACTAAAAACCCTCTTTTCTCGCATATAACTTTCATCATATTACTAGCTTTAATTATTTATGTATAGAAAAGAAATAATTTAAATCATTTCTAACCTATTTTCTCTACATTAAACAACATTATTGTTATATATTATAATTATAAGTTTTTAAATTTTGGAGGCGTTACATATTGCAGAAATTACTTTTTACTAAATGGACAGTTGCTATTTCTATTTTCATCATTTTCGGTACGATTTTCTACGTTACTAATGTGAAAAATAATAACGAAAAAGCAACTGTAGAAACAGTGGATACAAAAATTTTCAAAACTACATTACAACCTAAAATCAATGAATTAACTACTAATTATAATGACATCATCGAAAAAGATTGGTTGCCTGCCTGGGAAGAGATTAACACGAATGGAGATTCAGTAGATCGAAATAAACTATTAGTTACAATGAATGCTGTTTCCAAACAATATGAAAACATTATGAATGAAATAGACACATTGAAAATTAAAGAAAATATATCGGAAGTACAAATACAAGAACAACTAGTTTATTTCACAACTGAATTTAAGGCTGCTTCTAAATTTATGAAAAACGCGGCAGATTTAATTATAGACGGGGTCACTAACTCTACTCTAAACAGTGCAACAATTGAAAATACTAAACATGCTTTAGGACTTGCGGATCAACATATTGTCATCGCTTTATCTACTTTAACTGAAGTTGAAGAGAAATTAGCACTTGCAAAAAAATAAGTCTGTTTACTATTTTATAATAAAAAAAGATTGCAATTCACATTTTGTCTGTCTATAATATTTTTATTGATTTACAATCAATGTTTTTATAAATTTTATAATTCGGATGAACCATTCAGGAGAAGGTCTATTGATCTACCGACGGGGCAAAAAGTTTTTAACCGACTTTGAAACTCTCAGGTCTTGTTTACAAGTAGAACTGCATGGGGACGAATCTCTGGAGAGACTCCCTCTCGCTTTATATAGCGCAGAGGAAAACGAGCACCGAAGGAGCAAATCCGCTACTATAGCGGATAATCTCTCAGGTAAAAGGACAGAGACAAGCGAAAGAAAATGCCGATTTGTATCGGTTTATTTTTCTATCCCTTGTTTCTCCAGAGACCATTTCATTTACTTGAAGTGGTTTTTATTTTTTCTAAAAAAGGAGAATAAAGATGGAGACAGTAAGTAAAGTATTAGAACAAATCAATCACTATGTGTGGGGATTACCAACGTTGTTGTTACTCGTTGGTACTGGTATCATTCTCACAGTGCGGTTAAAAGGGTTACAGTTTAGTAAACTATTATACGCTCACAAACTAGCTTTTAAAAAATCAGAAGATACATCTTCCTCTGGAGATATTAGCCACTTCCAAGCACTTATGACAGCTATGGCGGCAACGATTGGTATGGGAAATATAGCTGGTGTTGCAACTGCTGTGACGATCGGTGGACCCGGTGCAATCTTGTGGATGTGGATTACTGCTTTGTTCGGTATGGCAACAAAATATGCCGAAGCAATTCTTGCAGTGAAATACCGTGTTAGTAATGAAAATGGCGAATATTCAGGTGGGCCTATGTACTATTTAGAACGTGGTTTAGGTAAGAAATGGCTTGCAGTTTTATTCGCTATATTCGGTACAACTGCTTCTTTCGGTATCGGAAATATGGTGCAATCTAATTCAGTTGCAGAGGCAATGCGAATTAATTTCTCTTTCCCTCCTGCTTTAACTGGTATAGTAATGTCATTTTTAATCGCTATCGTTATTTTAGGTGGTGTAAAAAAAATCGGGAAAGTAACAGGATATGTAGTTCCTATTAAAGCTTTCTTTTATATCATTGCTGGTCTTATCATTATTTTCTATCACTACGATCAAATTCCTGAAGCATTTTCACTTATTTTTTCTGGTGCGTTTAACGGTACTGCAGCAGCTGGTGGTTTTATCGGTGCGACAGTTGCATCTGCTATTCAAATTGGAATGGCGCGCGGTGTATTTGCGAACGAAGCTGGCTTAGGAAGTGCCCCTATTGCCGCGGCGGCTGCAAAAACAGATTCCCCTGCAAAGCAAGCTTTAGTTTCAATGACTGGTACTTTTCTAGATACGTTTATTGTATGTACAATTACAGGGCTAGTATTAATTACTACAGGCGCATGGAAGTCTGGTAAAACTGGGGTTGAAGCTACAACACTTGCGTTCCAATCTGTATTCGGTACTGCTGGTAGTATGATTCTTGGTATCGCAATTATATTATTCGCCTACTCTACTATTTTAGGCTGGTCGTATTACGGTGAGAAATGTGTAGCTTATTTATTTGGAGAAAGTGCTGTTAAATATTATAAAGCAATCTTTATTGTCATGATTGCTATTGGTGCGAATTTAAAATTAGGCATCGTATGGACATTTGCGGATATTGCAAATGGACTTATGGCGATTCCAAACTTAATTGGTCTTATTGGGTTAAGTGGTATTGTGGTTGCTGAAACGAATCGCTTTTTACAAGCAGAGAAATTGAAAGAAAATCATAAAAAGCAGGCAAGTTAATCTATGAAAAAAGGAATGACTCATATATGATGAGCATTCCTTTTTTCACCCCCTCTTTTACTTAATTGCTATTATTAAAAATATATTTATATCAATGTTTACTCCTTTTTATTCCTCCAAAAGTTTTTCACATAAATGTCATAAATCGTATGGTCTAACTATATAGTTGAAAAGGAATGCGACATTAAAGCGTCGCTGAAAAACTCATCCAAGAAAAGGGAGGAAAAATCTTTTGAAAAACAAAATCATTGTTTTCCTATCTGTTTTGTCATTTATTATTGGTGGTTTCTTCTTTAACACAAATACTTCAAGCGCTGAAACATCATCTACTGATTACGTTCCTAACCAATTAATCGTTAAGTTCAAGCAAAATGCATCTTTAAATAATGTGCAATCTTTTCATAAATCTGTCGGAGCTAATGTCTTATCTAAAGATGATAAGTTAGGTTTTGAAGTTGTTCAATTTTCAAAAGGTACTGTTAAAGAAAAAATAAAGAGTTATAAAAATAATCCAGATGTGGAATATGCAGAGCCGAATTACTACGTTCACTCCTTTTGGACTCCAAACGACCCATATTTTAAAAATCAATATGGATTACAAAAAATTCAAGCTCCACAAGCTTGGGATAGCCAACGAAGTGATCCTGGTGTAAAAGTAGCCATTATTGATACAGGAGTTCAAGGCTCACATCCTGATTTGGCTTCGAAAGTAATTTACGGTCATGATTATGTTGATAACGACAATACATCTGATGATGGTAATGGTCATGGTACACATTGCGCTGGAATTACTGGAGCACTTACGAATAACAGTGTCGGAATTGCTGGTGTTGCCCCACAAACTTCAATTTATGCTGTTCGCGTATTAGATAATCAAGGAAGTGGCACCCTCGATGCTGTAGCGCAAGGTATTCGAGAAGCTGCTGATTCGGGTGCAAAAGTAATTAGTTTAAGTTTAGGAGCTCCAAATGGTGGTACTGCATTACAACAAGCCGTTCAATATGCATGGAATAAAGGCTCTGTTATAGTTGCAGCTGCTGGAAATGCTGGAAATACAAAAGCTAATTACCCTGCTTATTACAGCGAAGTGATTGCAGTTGCTTCTACAGATCAATCAGATAAGAAATCTTCATTTTCTACTTATGGTAGCTGGGTAGATGTTGCAGCACCAGGTTCAAATATATATTCCACATATAAAGGAAGCACGTATCAATCATTAAGTGGTACATCTATGGCAACACCTCACGTTGCAGGAGTCGCTGCTCTTTTAGCAAATCAAGGATATAGCAATACACAAATTCGCCAAATTATTGAGTCTACTACAGATAAAATTAGTGGTACAGGTACGTACTGGAAAAACGGTAGAGTCAATGCATATAAGGCTGTACAATATGCGAAGCAATTACAAGAAAATAAAGCTTCTTAAGAAATAAAGTAAAACTTTAATCAGTCGATCTACCATTAATGCGGAATAAAAAAGAAGGAGAGACTTCTACAACTAAAGCCTCTCCTTCTTTTAAACTATATTACTCTCCCTGCTTTTTAACCATATGTAAATACAGAACAAAATCCATCATTGTCGACGAATGACCAAGTTGACGAATCATCGCTGTTATATTTCCTCTATGATATGTACCATGATTTACGACATGTTGTACTAACTCTAAAATTGAAGTTTCTAATTTTCCTACATAGGGATTCTCGATAACAAATGCAGCATTCACATCTTGTATTGTACTTAAAAAGTCTTTATATTGATTTGCCATGTTTTCAAACATTTTTTCTAATTCATGTAACGATTTGTTTTCCATTTGTTTTCGTAATTCTTCTCGGCCTTGTATGGCTTCATTCATACTTTTACCATGCAATATGTGTAACCACACTTGATCTGTAATATAAATATGGGCAAACGTATCCTTGATTGATGGAAATACACTCTGCATCTGTTCATTAAAAATAGTATCATAGTTTGGTAATTCTTTTAGTCGATTGAATAATCGTATATTAGCCCAAGCATGGTAATCCACCTGTTTTAACATGTACTCTTTCAAACGAAATCGCCTCCTTATTGTATGAAACGAATAGTTTGTTTCTTCATTTTTGATTCTCTATCAGCCTTAACAATTCCTTTTTCTTCAATTTTACATTTATCTATAGTTTTATATTTTACGTGCGTATAAAATTCCGTTTGAAATGGAAACGGTGTAATGCGAATTGTTTCCTCATCTATCCATTCAGCTTGAATAGGTTTCTCCTCTTTACTATTAAACATTTCTGTTCCTTCAAAACCATTTTTAAACAAATCAATTTCATCTTTCTTTTCTACACCCGTTTTATTCATACAGACATATAAAGAAAGTTCGTCGCAAAACTTTAATAATCTATAATGTTTATCGAACATAGTAAATTGTTCTTTTGTTAGCGTTGTCAATATTCTTTTTTGTCGTTCCAATTCCCCTGTATAAAATGACATCATCTCTTCATCTTCCTCATTTAATGGAAATGATAAAAAATGCTTACTACAAAGTAATGCTCCGTATGGATTAGAATCTTCAATTTCATTCAAACCAATCGTATAAAAGACAAAGCGTAATGAACTTGGACAATCCATAAATGTATATGGGATATTTTTAGCATCATTCAAAATTGGTACTTTATCAAGTTCTATCCATCCTCTATCATGCTCATATATTGCATCAATTGTTTCTTTTAAATATGTGTCATCTTCAAAAAAATCTTCTTTTATATGCTTCGCAATCTCTCCAGCTAAAAAACCATGATCATGTTGACGAATTAATATACTTTCTTTCTCATCCTTTTCACGAAAAATCATTCGTATACTCCCCCTCATCCTCATTTTACAGCGTTTTCTATACATCAATTCTTAATTAATCCCTAATTATTAGCAGGGATTCAGTTTCTTGCAACGAAATTAACATAACTATATAGCTTTCTTTCTAACAATATAAATAGCTTTATCTTTACTATCTATTATACTAAATCATTCATTCCAAAAAATTTTTTTATGAGGTGAAAACATGAACAAAACAGAATTAATTAAAAATGTCGCACAATCAGCTGATATTTCTCAAAAGGATGCTTCTGCAGCTGTACAATCTGTATTTGACACAATTGCTACTGCTTTACAATCTGGCGATAAAGTTCAATTAATCGGCTTTGGAACTTTTGAAGTTCGTGAAAGATCTGCTCGTACAGGACGTAATCCACAAACTGGCGAAGAAATTCAAATCGCTGCTGGTAAAGTTCCTGCATTTAAAGCTGGTAAAGAGTTAAAAGAAGCTGTGAAATAAACAAGAAACCAGCCATTTTATAGGCTGGTTTCTTGTTTTAATTTAGTAATTCCTTTATATTCTCTGCATGATACACTTCACAAATATAAAATATACATTTGCAGTTACTTACAATTTGATATTTTCTAGTTGGATACACATTAGCTGCAACAGAGCATCCATCAAATAATTCAATTATATTTCCAGAAGGCTGATACCCTTCGTATAATACGTTTCTTCTAACTTCCATCTTTTCTATAAGTTTTTCAACCGGAATGTTTCCATTCTCTAATTCACTCTTAATAGTATTTGATAAAAATGAAGTATCCGCAAAAATGAGATTCTCAGATAATACTTTTCCTTTATAACTAATATTGGATACACGGTAAAGAAATGTTCCGTTTTTATCAAAGAAATTCTTTGCTTCTTTCGGGATATACTGTCTATCAAGTACCTCTTGTTCGAGAACATCAAACTGAACTGTATCATTCAAAAGCTTTTCTAAAGCCTGAATAGATGATGTATCTCCAGAAAATAAAATATTTTTAATTGCTTGTACATTATAAGTGAATTCATTTGTTCTATTTTCCGCTACTAACATGAGGAACACCTCTTCTATAAAATATTTTATTAAACTTATTTATCATTTAAAAGCGCTACTGCGTCCAACTGTGTGATTTCGGTGACTTCTTTACTAAATATTGCAATTGAAGCCATATAATCTACACTTGGCCTTAAATCTCTCATCACTGTATTTTCTACTAACTCTTTTCTATCCTTAAAAACCAACAAGTTTGGAGGTTCATTTGGAGCTGATATAATAATATCCACTGGTGAAATCATTAGTCCTTTACCTGTCGCTTTTAGTACTGCTTCTTTTCTAGTCCAATATGTTAAAAAACCTTCTATTTTCTGTTCATTAGGTAATTTCATAACTTGCGCTTTTTCAATGCCTGTTAATACGCCTTCTGCCAATTTCATTACATCTACATTTGGATTCATTTGTTCAACATCAACGCCTACAGGTACAGACCTTGTAAATGCAACAACAACCCACTCACCCGAATGTGAAACCGATAACTGCGGCATACCATCTGGTAATTGTGGTCTACCATGTTGTAACTTACATACTGGGCACAGCCTATCAATTGGCACTTGAACTGGTGACATAGAAAGTATTTTACCTAGAACTAATCTACTAATTACACAACCGATTATAAAACGAGCACGATCTGCCGAATGATGATATGAATTTGCTTTCTCTCGTTCAACATCATTTAGTAAATTGTAATGCCATGATTGTAAATCCGAAATTCTTCCCCACCATATTTGACAATCATTCTCATTCAAAATTGGTATAGAATCTACAACTTTACTTTCTATCATGTAAACTCTCTCCTTCTAAATACCAATACCATTTTATTTCAAAAGACCATTATCAAACTTATTCATTTACAATTTCTTTATCTTTTTGTAATACAGGTAAAGGTTTTTTCTTCTTTTTTGACATTACCTCTTTATCAGAAATACGTAAAGAAAATAGTAATGCTACGAGCAAAAATATTGCTGATCCAATTAATGCCGCTTGATATGGCACGAAATCTGAATGAGCATTATGTTGTGCACTGTTATTTCCAAAACCAGCTAATATACTAGCTAAAACAGCAACTCCTATTGCTGAACCTAATCGATTTTGCACATTAAATATAGTAGTTGCTCTCCCCATAGAAGGCGGCGTTATATTGTTAAATGCAGAAAATTGAACTGCTCCAACTGACTGGCCTAAGAAAATACCTATACCAAACAATAATACCCGTATTTGCCAAGGGTTCGTATCGTTATTTACAAAACTTAATAAAACAAAGATAATCGCCGTACAAATTAACCCTATAGAAATTACCTTACGAGCTCCTAATTTCTTATATGACCATGGCACAATCTGTGACGATATCATTAATCCAATCGCCTCTGGAAATGTAGTAAGGCCTGATTCCAGTGCGGATACTCCTATTACATTTTGATACATAAGCGGAAAAACAAATAACATTCCTAGTAAACCAGCTGAAGAAAACAATGAAATAAGACTCATTTTTCTAAAAACTGGTTCTTTTAATAAGCGTAAATCTAACATCGGTTGCTTTACTTTCAGTTCTACGATTATAAACAATGTAATGAATACAACCCCAGCTATCCCAGTACTCATAATTTCTGGAGAAATCCACCCTTTTGATGGTAACTGGCTGAGTGCATATATGAGCATCGCAAATCCTGGTGCTGATAAAATAAAGCCGAGAGAATCAAAGCGACCAGCTGATTTTTCAACATGCTCTGCTAAAAATAGAAGTCCAAATAGCAATGCAACGATTCCAAATGGTAGATTAATATAAAATGCCCAGCGCCAAGACATTTGATCTACAAAAAAGCCACCAATAATTGGTCCTACTGCCGGTGCGACAGCAATTGGCAACACAATAAACCGAGAAATTTTCGGCCTTTCCTCTGGTGAAAATGTTCGGAATAACATCGCCATCCCAACTGGTGTTAAAAGCCCCCCACCAGCACCTTGAATAATACGAAAAATATTCAATGATGTAATATCGTTCGCTATCCCACATAACGCAGATGCAATTGTAAATACGAAAAGAGCAGTTAGAAATACTCTTTTCGTACCGAATCGATCTCCTAACCAACCGGAAATCGGAAGGAAAACAGCTAAGCTAACTAAATACCCAACATTAACCGTCCCCATTGCAGATGGAGGTACTTGTAGTTCTCTACTTATCGTTTGCAGTGCTACGTTCACAATTGTTGCATCCATGGCAGCCATAAACATCGCTGTTATATATACGATACTTACAACTACTTTTGGATTTATTTTTGCTTTCATTATCGTTTTCCTACTAATATTTTTTCACCAGCTTGATTACTTTTTGGATTCAAATCTGTCCAGTTATTTTCAACATATCGTAAGCAATCGTGCCTGCTAGCTTCTTCATGTACGACATTCCACCCAATAGGTACATCAAGAAAGACAGGCCAGAGAGAATACTGGCCCTCCTCATTTATTAATACTTTATATGTGTAATTATCGTTTTCAAATGGATTCGTCATACTCTACTTACCCCTTTCTTATTCTGCAGATATTTCGCTAATACTTGTCCAATTTCCGTAAGTGGACCTGGCTGACATAGATCTTTATGTCTACAGTCAATATCATGCTGCACAATTTGCCCATCTAAATAATTTAGCCACGTATTTGGAGAAATAGGATCAAACCAGTCTGGTATAACAGTAGATCTAAAGAATAAGATATCTCCGTTATAAACTTTCGGTACATATTTCCCTAACAATCCTACTGAATTTACATATGTTTCTTTCAAGTTCAATATAGTCTCTTCTTCAAGACTTGCTAATGCACTTCCATCTTTACGAAGGATTTCAACTGCACTTTCCATTGTAAGTGGTTTACCATCCATGTTATCTGGGTCATATCCGCCTAAAGCAAGTAATGCGATTAACGCTTCCTCTTCAGTAGGCGCTTCCGTATTCGGTAAGAAGTGTCCAGGATAAGAGTCAAGCATAACAAGTAATTCTACTTCTTCCCCTTCATTTTGTAGCTGCGCCGCCATTGCATGCACAACATTTCCTCCAAGCGACCAACCTAATAAACGATATGGTCCATGAGGCTGTACTTCACGAACGTGTTTCAAGTAATCCGCCGCCATCTCCTCTAAACTTTTTGGAAGTTCTTCATTTTTAGCTATACCACGTGCTTGTACACCATAGATTGGATAATCTGTTCCTAAAGATTTCATAAGTCCCGCATAGCACCAACTTAATCCACCTGCTGGATGTACACAAAATAGTGGTAATTGCTCCCCGCTTGCTCGTAATGGCAGCAACACATCAAGTGCACTTTGACCATTCCCCATCTCAAGTCTTTCAGCTAACCCTGCAACAGTCGGTGCTGCAAATAAAGTACCAATGTTTAGTTCCACTCCAAGCGCCTCTTTCATTCGGCTCATAAGCTGCACTGCAAGGAGTGAATGGCCACCAAGATCAAAGAATCCGTCATCAATTCCAATTTGAGGTACACTTAGCACTTCTGTAAACAAGTCACATAACATTTCTTCTTGCGGTGTTCTTGGACCACGACTAAAAGATGATGCGATAAATTCTGGAGATGGCAATGCCTTTCTATCTAATTTACCGTTTGGAGTTAAAGGTAAATCATTTACTACTACAAAAGCGTATGGAACCATATAATCTGGTAAACTACCACTAGCAAACTGACGCATTTCATTCGTATCAATCGCTTCATTATTTGATGCGACGATATAAGAAACTAACCGTTTATCCCCTGGTTGATCTTCCCGTACAATAACGGCTACTTGCTCAACTTTAGGGTGCTTCATTATGACTGCTTCTATTTCTCCTAATTCAATTCGGAATCCACGAATTTTTATTTGATGATCTGCACGTCCTATATAATCTAGCGTCCCATCTTTACGCCAGCGAGCTAAGTCTCCTGTACGATACATTCTTGTACCTGGCTTTCCAAATGGATCTGCGATAAAGCGTTCAGCCGTTAATCCTGCTCTTCCTAAATATCCACGCGCAAGCCCTGCACCTGCAACATACATTTCTCCAACTACTCCAGGTGGCACTGGTTGTAAATAGTTGTCTAACACATACACTTTAAGGTCAGGTATACTGCACCCAATTAAACTATTTGCTCGTAAAGAGACGATATTTTCATCTAATTCAATATAACTAACATGTACTGTCGTCTCCGTAATACCGTACATATTAATAAGCTTTGGTGCGTTATGAGGATGTCGACTATACCAATCTTCTAAGCGACTTAGCTCAAGTGCTTCTCCTCCAAAAACAACATATCGTAAAGATAATTTTTGGCCAATCTCTTCATTTTCACGATCTGCTTGCATCAATTGATAGAACGCTGATGGAGTTTGGTTTAAAACCGTAACCTTTTCTTTAACTAGAAGCTGTAAAAATTCGTTCGGTGAGCGACTTACCGTATGTGGCACTACAACTAAACGCCCTCCGTATAATAAAGGTCCCCAAATTTCCCAAACTGAGAAATCAAAAGCATATGAGTGGAACATCGTCCAAACATCGTTCCCGTCAAACTGGAACCAATGATCAGTTGCTCCTAAAAGTCTTACTACATTTTGATGGGGTATCATAACGCCTTTCGGTCTACCCGTTGAGCCTGACGTATAAATAACGTAAGCAATATGTGATGGAGATAATGGCTTAATTCGTTCCACTTCATCAATATTTTCTTCACTATATTTCTCAACTTCTGCTATTACTTTTACATCATCAACTAAAACTTTTAGTGCCTCACCACATTCAATTTCCACTTCTGAATTCGTTAAAACACATAATGGTTTCGCATCGTGTAGCATAAATGAAATGCGGTCTGCTGGGTAATCTGGATCTAACGGAAGGTATCCCGCACCAGCTTTAAGAACAGCTAATAAGCTTACAACCATGTTTAATGATCTTGGCATCGCTAAAGCAACGAGTTGATTTGGACCAATCCCTTTTGCTATTAGGAATCGAGCTATTTTATTTGCTTTTCTATTTAACTCTTCATAAGTTAATTTCTTATCTTCAAAGACAACAGCAATAGAATTTGGATTTATATGAGCCTGCTTTTCAAATAATTGTGGCAATGTCATTTCTGGTGCAATTTGAAAACCACCATTCCACTTTTCTAACACTGTATTTTTCTCTGCTACAGTTAATATTTCTAATCTGCCAATTGATTGCTCCGGATTTGTAGCTGCATCATCTAATAACAAAATGAATCGTTCTATTAGTTTTTGAACCGTTTCACGTTTATATAAATCGGTACTAAACTCTAGTAATCCATGTAAACCGTTCGGAGTACCGTCAACCCCGTTACTCTCACTAATTTCAAAAGTTAAGTCAAATTTTGCAGAACCGACGCTTTGAATTTCAAGGCTCGCTTCTAAATCTGGTACATGAAACGTTGCTTCTGGTGTATTTTGAAAAGCTAACATAACTTGAAACAGCGGGTGGCTGTTTCGAGTACGTACTGGATTTAACACTTCAACAAGTCTTTCAAATGGAACATCCTGATTTTCATAAGCTGCAAGATTTACCTGCTTCACTCTATTTAATAATTCTTTAAAACTTGGATCTCCTGAAGTATTTGTACGTAACACTAATGTATTTACAAATAAACCAACTATGTCAGAGAGTGCATCATCGTTTCTTCCAGCAATCGGACTTCCAATTGGTATATCAGTGCCTGCACCTAATCTTGTAAATAGTGCACTAAGCCCTGCTTGCAATACCATAAACAAACTAACTCCATTTTTACGTGCAAGCTCTACTAACCTACTATGCATACCTTCATCTATATGAAAATGAATTGTTTCCCCGCGGTAACTCGTCTCAATTGGACGCTGGAAATCTGTAGGTAACTCCATTTGGTCTGGTAAACCTTTAAGTTCTTCTTTCCAAAAATCTAATTGTGTTGAAATAAGACTCTCTGGTGTCGTTTCATCACCTAACAATTGCTGTTGCCAAAGTGCATAATCTGCGTATTGAACTGGAAGTGACTCCAGCTGAACTCTGTCACCTTGACATCGCGCTTTATAAGCCGCTGTAAAATCTCTCGTTAAAGGCTGTAATGACCAGCCATCACCTACAATATGATGTAATAGAATTAATAATACATGCTCGTTTTCACTCACTGTAAAAAGTTGCAAACGAACTGCCGGCTCAAAATCGAGGTTAAAGCTATATCTTACCGCCTCTGAAAGTACACTTTCTAATTCATCATTACATGTATTAGTTATAACCATTTCTAGATTTAAGTTTTCCATATCTAAAATTTTCTGATAGGAACTACCTAAAACGTTAGGGAAAATTGTTCTAAGTGTTTCATGTTTCTCAACTACATCATAAAAAGCACCTTGTAATGCTTCCCCATTCAATATTCCCTTCATACGAATGATTAACGGAATATTATAAGTAGGACTTGGACCTTCTAAACAATTTAAGAACCATAACCTGCGCTGTGCAAATGAAAGTGGAACTTCATTTGGCCTACTTGCTTTCTGAATAGCTGGTCTTGCGCTTTTTGCATAGTCTAATTGTTTCGCCAGTTCGGCAACAGTTGGTGATTCAAATAGTTTCCCGATTCCTAATTCCACACTTAACGTTTCACGAATTCTTGCCATTAAACGAGATGCAAGAAGTGAATGTCCACCCATTTCAAAGAAATTATCATCAATACTAATGCGAGAAACACCAAGTACTTCTGCAAATAAATCACATAATATTTCTTCTTTCGGATTTCTAGCAACTCTCTCATTGTTCATTCCATTAAAATCAGGAGCAGGTAATTTCTTTCTGTCAACCTTACCATTTGGCGTTAATGGTAATTCTTCTAGCACAACAAATGCCGATGGTATCATATAATTTGCTAAACTTTCTGAAACATAAGAACGAATTTTTGAAAGATTAATCGGTTCCTTTTCTTCTGCAACGATATACGCAATGATGCGTTTATCATTTGGACGATCTTCTCGTACCATTACTACCGCTTGTTGAATATTTTCATGTCGTTGTAATACCGTTTCAATTTCAGCTAATTCAATTCGGAATCCACGAATTTTTATTTGATGATCTGCGCGACTAATGTACTCTAATACACCATCTTTGCGCCATTTTACAAGATCTCCTGTACGGTACATGCGTTGTCCTGGTTTTCCATAAGGATTTGCAACAAACCGTTCAGCTGTTAACTCAGGTTTCCCTAAATATCCGCTTGCAAGTCCTTTCCCTGCAATATATAATTCACCAATTACTCCAGGTGGTACTGGTTGTAAACCTGCATCCAATACATACACGTCTGTATTCCAAATTGGCTTTCCAATAGGAGGTATACCACTTTCCCTTTCATCGATGTTTATGACAGTAGACCAAATAGTCGTTTCAGTTGGTCCATATAAGTTTGTAATAGCGCAATCTAATTCTTTTAATGTATTTGCTAAATGGGGCGGAAGAGCTTCACCACCAACGAGCACATTTAGCCCTTGTAGCCTCTCTGGATATTCAGTTACTAACGCCTGCCAGAGCGTTGGTGTAGCTTGCATAATTGTAACTCTTTCTTCTTGTAACAGCGCCGTTAACGCCGAAGGTTCTTGAATTACCTCTTTTGGAGCAATTGTTATACTTGCACCGCTAATAAGAGGTAAATAAATTTCTAGAGCAGAAATATCAAACGCAAACGTTGTAACTGCTAATAAATGATCATTTTCATTTAATGAAAACTTTTGTTGCATAGCCATTAAAAAGTTACTTAAACCTCTCATAGGAACAATTACACCTTTTGGTTTTCCCGTTGAGCCTGAAGTATATATTGTATAGGCTGGGTTTAAAAGTGATACATCATTCTTACATGCTATATTCATACGAGAATATGTCTGTAACGCTAGTTTCGTTTCTTCGTCATCTAATACAATTTTTTTCATATTAATTTCTATAACTAACTTAGATGAAACAGATGAATGTGTTATGATACAAACTGGTTTTGCATCATTTACTATATAATTAACTCTTTCTGCTGGGTATTCTGGATCTATTGGTAAATACGCTGCACCAGCCTTTAAGACTGCTAGCATACTAACTACCATTTCTATTGATCTAGGGAATACTAAAGCTACAAACTGGTTTGGTCGTATTCCTTCTTCTACTAAATAATGTGCTAGTTCATTCGCTCGTTCATTTAGCTCTTTATACGTAAGGTTTACACCGTCACAAGTAATCGCTAGTTTATTTGGATTTTTTTGCACTTGTTTTTCAAATGATATAGGTAGACTAATTAACTCATCGTCTTCCTTCGTGTCATTCCATTCCAATAAAACTTTATGATTTTCTTCAGGCAGAGTAATGTTTATTTTTCCAATCGACTCGTTTTTCGCATAATTATTTACTACTAATTCAAATAGATTCATAAATCTTTCTTTGTGCAATGCAAGCTCCGCACCATTATATACTTCGGGATTTGCATCAAAATGAATCATTAGCTCATTTTGATCAAAACGTTTATATACATTTATTGATAAATCATCGACAGGTCCCGCTGATAGATTATGTGTAATACCACGATCCCCAGCAAAGTTAAGCCCGTAATCAAAAGGCATAACATTCACTAACGGTCCAAATAATCTTTGATTTTCACCTAATAACTTTAAGTCTCTTCTTAATTCCTCATGACGGTATTTATGATGGCGACGTACATCTCGGATTTCTTTAGAAACTTGCTGCAATAATTCCGCAAGAGTTATATTTGGAGTTACTGTAATACGAAGTGGTACTAAATTCATTACCATACTAGGTGTATGAATAGATACAGAACCTAGACGTCCCATCATCGGTAAACCTAAAACAATATCATTTTCACCTGTTAATTTATGCATATAAATACTTATTACAGCGACAATGAATTCCGGCCAACTTGTTAACGAAATATTGATATCTTCTAGTAAAGTTTTCGTACTAGAACTAGATAAATAAGCTGTTTCGCGTAAAAATCCATTTGATGTTCTCGGTGCTCGTTCTGCCAAACTTACAACTTCTGGTTCATCCGCAAATTTTTCTAACCAAAAAATACGATCTTCCTGAAATTGATTAGACTCACGATACGCCATATCTTCTTGCACAACTTTTGCAAGAGAACCAAATGGCTTTTCATCCTTGTTTGTTTCTTCTATAAGTGATGTATACTCATTCGCTACCTTTTGGCTAAGAAGTGAAAATCCATAGCCATCCATCACAATGTGATGGATGCGCTGATACCAAAAGAAACGATTATTTTCAACTTGAATAAGTGCTTCAGTAAATAAAGTATCTTTTTTCAAATCGACTGGCATAGATAAATCATTTTTCATCCATACTTTAGCAGCTTCTTCAGGATTTTCTTCTTTACGAACGTCAATAAAATGCATATGAAACTGTGATTCTTCAATAACTTGCCATGGGCCCATTCCATCCTCTTCGAAGCGAACATGAAGTGCTTCTGCTTCCATTACAACTTTACGTACAGCTAATTCAAAAATGTCTTGATGAATATTTCCGTTTATTTCTACATATTCCCCAGTATTATAAATTGGATTAAGCGGATCTAATTGTTGCGCAAACCACATACCAGATTGCGCAGATGATAACGAATGACGAATCTTTTGACTGTTAGGCATTCTTTACTACCCCTTTTTATGTAGTCTATTTGTTACAGCACTTGTGCTGTTTGTGAAGATAGTAAACTGTACCAACCCGCAACAGTTGGACGTTCTGCTAAATCTGCAAAAGTGATTTCTTTCCCTTCACGACGCCACTTCTCTACTAAACTCATAATTCTGACCGAATCAAGCCCTCTAATTAATAAGTCCTCATCAATACCAATACTCTCTACTGGCTCACGAAGTAGTTGTGCAACTAATTTATGCACTTCCTGTATAGTGACCCCTTCACTCTCATCACCTTTTACACTTTTTAATTCGTTTAACAGTAGGTTTGTTGATGTCGTTACTGCACATCTATTAGATGCATACTCCAATGCTTGTTTATGATGCTCTAGTGAAAAATCAGCAACTGCATCTGCTACAAAGAACGGCTCTATACCATCCATAAATGCTTCACAAGCTGTTAAAAGGCAGCCAATATGCGCATAAATACCGCAAATAATGAGTTGATCTCTTCCTTGTTCTTCTAAAATTTCTAATAGATTTGTCTTTTTAAATGCACTATATCTCCATTTTGTTAGGAATATATCACCCTCATCAGGAGTAAGTTCATCAACAATTTTCTTTTTATCTGGTCCAGCAGGAATACCGTCACCCCAAAAGTCTTGTAATAAACCTCGTTGTTCTAACGTTTGCCCACCAGGTTGTGCTGTATAAACAACTGGTATACCAAGTTCCTTACATTTTTCTCTTATCATTTTAATATTTGAAATAAGTTCTACTTTTGGTGATTCTTTATCGCTATATGCATCAAGAAAATATTCTTGCATGTCATGAATTAAAAGTACTGCACGTTTCGGATCTGGTGTCCAATTCACTTTATTCTTTGGTAGTTCTGATTCAATTGGCATTTTATATACTGAAATAGATGGGATAGCCATCTAATCACTTCCTTCCGGTTTTTATTATTGTTTTACTGTAATAAGTTTTTCAGCAATGACTTTACGTAGTTCTTTTTTGCTAACTTTTCCGACTCCTGTTTGCGGGAATGATTCAATAAATTCAATTCGATCTGGAATTTTATAAGCTGCTATACCACGTTCTCTTAAAAACATTTTTAATTCACTTACTGCCGGAACTTGTCCGCGAGCTATAACAAAAGCACAGGTGCGTTCACCTAAATAATCGTCAGGCATAGATACAATTGCTACGTCATGGACCGCATCGTGTGCTAATAGATGATTTTCAACTTCTTCCGCAGCAACTTTCTCACCACCACGGTTAATTTGATCTTTATCTCTTCCTTCTACAATGATGTATCCTTGTTCATTTACTTTTACAAGATCACCTGTGCGATAAAATCCATCCTTTGTAAATGATCGTGCATTATGCTCTTCGGCTTTATAGTAACCACGAATTGTATATGGACCTCGTGTTAATAAACTACCTACTTCGCCCGGTTTTACATCGTTGTCATTTTCATCAACAATTCGTACTTCATCGAGTTCAGACATTGGTCTACCTTGTGTATGAATAATAATTTCTTCCGGATCATCTAATCTTGTATAGTTCACTAATCCTTCCGCCATACCGAACACTTGCTGTAACGTACATCCAAATGTAGGGCGTATACGTTTTGCAACCTCAGCGCTAAACTTAGCACCACCTACTTGAATCACTTCTAGACTCGATAAATCAGCATTACGAGAAGATGCAGCATCAAGCCATATCATTGCTAATGGCGGTACGAGAGCAGTAATCGTAACTTTTTCTTTTTCGATAAGTGTAAATGCCTCATCCGGACTACCTCCAGTTGCCAGCACAACTTTTCCACCCGCATAGAAAGTTCCAAATGTTCCAGGAGAGCTCATCGGGTAATTATGTGCTACTGGAAGAACGGCCATATAGACACTCTCTGCACTTAAATTACAAATTTCAGCGCTAACACGTAAACTATAAATATAATCATCATGCGTTCGAGGAATTAATTTAGAAAGTCCTGTTGTCCCTCCTGATAATTGGAGAAACGCAACATCACTTGGCTGAACTTCTGGTAATGGAACGGGATCTATATATAAATCACTTATGTTCACAAACTCTTCTTCTTCTCCCACTACAATGACTTGTTGTAAAGTTGGTACTTTCTCTTTCACTTCTCTTGCTAGTTTTCGATAATCAAAACCGAGAGCCTTATCTGAAATAACGTAAGCATTCGCCTCACCAAACTCACAAAAATAACTAATTTCACTACTACGATGTGAAGGTAGTGCAAAAACAGGAAGTGCTCCGATTCGAAATAGCGCAAAACACATTTCAAAAAACTCGATAACGTTAGGTAGTTGGATTACGACTCGATCCTCTTGCTTTATTCCTAAATTCAGTAAACCTGACGCTAAGCGATCTACTTTTTTATCAAGCTCACTATACGTTATGTGCGTATTTCCACTTACAACTGCAATTTGATCCCCATATTTTTCAGCACGCTCTCTTAACATCCCGCCAAATGTTTCTCCAAGCCAACATCCTTCTTCTCGATAGCGATTGGCAAATTCTTTTGGCCATTTTGTATAACCTGTTAGCATTCTTTCTGCCCCCTACTTTTCATTAAGTGAACTATCATTTAATCCTAAAGCTTTCAGCATCGTTTGGAACTTAGCTGATGTTTCTGCTAATTCATCTTCTGGTTTTGACTCAGCAACAACTCCAGCACCTGCATATAAACGGAGTGTATTTTCTTGTACTTCAGCACAACGAATTGTAACAATCCATTCACCGTCTCCATTTAAATCACTCCACCCTAGCATTCCTGTAAAGAATTCACGATCAAATGGCTCAATTTTTTGAATAGCCTCTCTCGCTTCTTCCATCGGCGTTCCGCAAACTGCTGGAGTAGGATGAAGGGCAATTGCTAATTGTAAAGAAGAAGTATTTGGATCCTTAAGCTCGCCTTTCACTTCTGTAGACAAATGCCACATCGCTTCACTATGAATAACTGATGGATTTTCTGGAACATGTAATGTATGACAATACGGACGAAGTGCAGCCGCAACCGCTTCCACTACTACCGCATGTTCATGTAAATCTTTTGAAGAAGATAGTAATTCCTCTGCTCTTCTCTTATCTTCCACTGGGTCATCGCTTCTTGGTCTTGAACCAGCTAACGGATTAGAAGTAACTTGCATACCATTACGTGAAACGAGTAATTCAGGGCTTGCTCCAATTAACGTCTTACTATTCTCGTTTTCATCTTTCGGTAAATTCACAGCAAATGTATAGCCGTGCTTATTATGCTCTGCTAATTCTCGAAGAAGTTTTTGCTTATCAATCTTTTCGGAAGATTTAACATCTAACGATCTAGATAGAACGATTTTCTTTAAATGCCCGTCCTGTATTTTTTCAACTCCTTGCTTCACACCATTCATATACACTTCAGGCTCTGGCATTGGCGTCATTTCGAATGTTACGTTCGCATTTGTTTCAAGCTGATTTGTTGTATCCAATTGTAAACGCTCAGAAATTTTGCTATATTCTGGTACGATAAGTTGAACTTCTTTTCTACGATCAAATGGCAAGGCACCGACAACGATAGGATTCGGATTTCCTGCTTGTTTTGCATTACGTAACACTGCTTGCACAAGCTCTGGGAAACTTTCAATTCCACGATGCTTTACTGCAGTAAATCCTCCTTCTGTCAATATCGTTCGAGTTGGTGAAGCGAAAAAGAAAGAAGATTCAGTCTTATAATCTTCTAATAATTTTTCTGACAGTTCCTTTACAGCCGTAAATTCATTCATAGTATATTAGCCCCCTAATTTTTTATTAAACTCCTAATGTAGCTCCGCCATCGACACATAAATTGTGCATTGTAATATGACTCGCTTTATCTGAAGCTAAAAACAATACTGCTTCAGCAATTTCTGAAGGCTGTGCAATTTTTTGTAACGGTATACCGAGTCTATATGTACTTTGAGAACCAGCAATTATATTTTTTGCCCCATTCTCATCAGCCCATAGTAACCTTTGCATTTCAGTTTCAGTAGAACCCGGAGAAACTAGATTACAACGAATGTTGTACGCTGCAAGTTCTAATCCTAAACATTTCATAAACATCGTCGTAGCAGCTTTTGATGCAGCATATGCAGCCATCTCCACTCTCGGTGTATTTGCTGCATTTGAACCAACTGTAACAATTGCCCCTGACTTTCTTTGCATCATATGTTTGCTTACTGCTCGGGACATATAGAAAACTCCTGTAGAATTTACAGAAAATGTTTTATTCCAATCTTCATCACTTAACGAGTGAATCGCTCCCATACGTAAAACCCCTGCAACATTTACTAATATATCTATTGGCGCTATTTCATTTGCAATATGATTTATCATGTCTTCAACAGCAGCACTATCACTTACATCTAAACAAAATGTTTTCATACGTGTTTTATTTAATTCATTTTGTTTTAAGAGTACTTGTAACCCCTCTTCATTTTGATCAACCGCAACAACTGTAGCTCCTCTTTCTAAAAACATTTTGGCAACAACACTACCTATACCTTGAGCTGCGCCTGTTACTAAAACAGTTTTCTCATCAAATTCCCCTAAGTTCATTTCCTCTATCCTTTCATTTAAAAATTAATCTAATTAAACAAATAATGATAATGATTATCATTATCGATGTTAAAAATAATACACTTACTAAACTAATTGGTCAAGTGTACTTTTTATCAAAATATCATTAATTGATAATGTTTTTCATTTAACATTCTTACACAGAAATGATAATCTTTCTCAATAAACTTGTCAACCTATTTTTATTTTTCAGATAAAATATTCTGGGGCATCCTATTAAAATTATATCTAAACGCATTAAAAGTACTTATATTATAAATAAAATTCAAGCTCCTCATTTTAAAATTGAAGAAGATAAAACTATAGATACGTATATTTATAATGCTTTATGAAAAACTCAAATAAATACTTTCTCAATATTTTTCTGAAAATATATCTTGCAAATAGCAATGAATATCATCTTTATAATTTAATATTTAATAAGTATTTCGAATATGATATATCATTTTATTATATTCCAATATAATCTAACTATCTGTTTGACTCACCTTTTTCTTTTAAGAAAACCCCAAAAGTTAAATAACCTTATTAAAATAATTCATAAAAAAAGCACCCTATTTAACAGGATGCTTTTTCGTTACTATAGTATTATAAAAGCTTTATATACTTACGCTACGATGCTATACTCTTCTTCTTGTTCTTTTTTCTGCTTAGGTGCTTGAATTAAAATTGCGATAATAAATGACACGACACATAATACGCCGATCACCATGAAGGTTGGTTTGAATCCACCTAGAAGTGCACCGATAAAGGAACCTGCAAGCGCTCCGAATCCAAATCCTTGATACACAATTCCGTAATTCTTACTATGGTTTTTCATACCGAAGAAATCACCAACAATAGCTGGGAAAATAGTGATATTTCCACCGAAGCAAAACGCTACACTTGCTACACATACGAAGTAAATACCATAATTTAAATCTACAAAACTTAGAACTAATACTGAACTCGCCATAACAACAAAAGTACCAGTAACGATTTTCAAACGACCAATTTTATCTGATAAAGGCCCTAGAATAATACGACCTAGAGTGTTGAATATTGCAACCATAGCCACCGCATTAGCTGCTGTCGCTGCGCTAAGCCCTACAAGTTGAACACCAATATCTTTTACCATACCAATTAAGTATAAGCCACTCATACATGATGTAAATAACATGATGAATAATAAGTATACTTGTTTTGTGGCTAACATTTCTTTTGTTGTATATTCATGAGTTTTTGTTTCCTGAACTGCACCTTGATCAGCAGCTTGATGGATTAAACAAGCTCCAAGAACAATCATAGCTGTAACAATTAAACCCCAATATATAAATGCTTGTGATACACCAACTGATTCAATTAACTGTGCGTTAACGTATTTAAAGATTAAGCTACCAGAACCATATGCAGAGACAGAAATACCAGCAATTAAACCTTTACGCTCTGGAAACCACTTTATTAAATTGGATAATGAAGTGATATATGCTGTACCATCTGCATACCCTACAACAACTCCTGCAAGTACATAAAGCAATAGTAATGAGGAAGCTTGTGAACTAAGTATTAATCCTAGTCCTAATGCTAGTCCAGCTATCATAATAAGTTTACGAAGTCCCCATTTTTCTTGCAATTTACTCGCAAATAAAGTTGAAAATGCTAAAGAAAGACTAGTAATTGAGAAAGTTATTGCAACTGCGTTAAGACTCCAACCGTATTTACTAACTAAAGGCTGATTGAATAAACTCCATGTATATATCGTTCCAAGCCCCATTTGTACGATGACTGTGCCAAGGACAACAAGCCATGGATTAACAGTTGATTTTTTCATACCTTTCCGCCTCCTCTTTCTATTTCAATGCTATTCGCTAAGTCTTGTTTTTTTATGTTCATTTTGGTCACCTCTTTTGATTTAACACCTTCATTGTATAAGATGTTTCTGCTTATGTAAGCACTTACAAGACAGAGCGTCAAAAACATAGAATCAGTTACAGAAAACGAAGGATGAAATACAAAAAACTACTTATTAAATACGTAACAGTTATTTAAATTGGTTTGTATAAGTTTGATTTACATTTGTTTTTGAACCCTTTTTTAAAAAGTGAAACAATAAAACCGTCTCTTTAATAAATATTAAAGAGACGGTTTTATTGTTTCAATTCATAAGCCTGACTTTCTTTATACGTTTATAATAGTTTCTTCAAATGTAACAATTGGCTCTACAAATTCCATCATAATGAAAGCATTTTTAATACGTTTTGTTAAAACTTCTTTTAATTCTGCACCCATTTCTTCTGTTAGTGATTTTACAAATACGAAGTTGTGATAATAAATCACACTCTTCTCTTTACTTAAAGGGTTTAAAAACATTCCCTCTTTTGTAACAAGAGCGTTAGAATGCCCCGATAAAGTTGAAAGAAACGTCTCTAAAATTTTTATTTCTCTTTTTGAAAACGATTCTTCACAAACTACTTTAATATTCATTTCTGTTATCATTTATATATTCCCCCAACCACTTTTTCACAAGGGGATACTATAATACTATTAAATTTTTACAAAACTCCCCTTGTCGTTCAAAAAATTCACTAGAAAACTAAGTTGACTAACTTGTTTTTTCCCTTTATTCATATAAATCTCTCCTTTCATATATATTACTTCTCCATTTATAATTGATTACCTTTTTATATTAAAGTTTTTCTATATTTTTAATTGGAATTTTATTAAAAAGAGATCTAATTAATAAATGTATATTTTTTCTTGTACTACTGAAAAAAACTTTACTTATCTACTTTTCGTTTTAGGCTACATAGTATCTGTCTTTTGAATAATTTGTTTCGCTGCAGTATTTACATAGAATATTGTTTCGCTAATACTGAAACACTTTACTTTGCATAAAATAAAGTTAAATAAAATATAACTTTTAACATAGGAGCACTCTATACTATTTTATTAGACAAGAAATATTTCATTGATAAACAAAACTAAATATTCACTAATATACTTATACGTGGTTTAATATATATAATAAAAAATATTTCTGTCTTTAATGAGGAGGTACTATGAAAGCAAACGTAGGGGATACTATACTTTTTCAACGAAACAATTTAAAGATTACAGGATCTGTACTAAAACTTTATACTGAATCGGTCTTAGTTGAAATTACAAATGTAAGCGGTGGTACTTTTGAATTTGATCGAACAATTGTAAATCATAAAAACTATAAGATTTTAAATACGAATACATAAAATGAAGTTTTAATCAGTTGCACCAACCGGGCGTTTACGGAAAGCTAATGCGGAATAAAGCAACACAAAATAGCCCC
Organism: Bacillus tropicus; assembly: GCF_001884035.1. Lineage (GTDB taxonomy): Bacteria > Bacillota > Bacilli > Bacillales > Bacillaceae_G > Bacillus_A > Bacillus_A tropicus. Next base: position 36,134 of record NZ_MACG01000037.1, on the reverse strand, counting down.
TGCTCACCAGCAGCGGCTATTTTATATGAAAATACTTCATTAGTTTATATATCCTAAAACATTAACAATCTTACTCGCTTTTAAATTGTTAATATGATAATAAATTTCTAAACCTCTTCTCTCTGCTCGTAACACTTTACCCTTCATTTTTGATAAATGTTGTGAAACAGTAGATTGTGGAATATTCAGTAACTCTGTTAATTGTGTTACATTACAAGTTTTTCTTGTACTTAATTCATTTACAATTTGCAGTCGGATTGGATGCGCCATAATTTTTAAAATATCTACATCTTCTTCTGAAACTAAAGTTTTTTTCATTTCACTCGTATATGTTGTCATAAGACATTCCCCTTTTATATGAATTCCTTTTATTTAGATCTATTTCCAAAATATTTAAAACTCTGATGTGAAACCTTTATATAAAAATAATAGAATTTTAAATTTTTAAAAACAGAAATACATTCAATTCACTTTATTTATTTGGTACATATACATAATACAATTTTAATATGTGCTCTATGTGAAGTTCGCATAAATTTGTAATGAAGATTTTTCAAACAATTCACATCTAACTACATATTTCCTCATAACACTATCCAGTGATTTTAACATATTTTAGGCGTTTGTATATACTATCTACAAAATAAATGTTGTTTAGGGGGAATTCAAATGCCTACAATGTTACAAGAAGAAGTTGAAGAAGCACGTGAAACGTATGTTAGTCGTATCATATTAGTCAGTGGATCAGCTTTATTTTTAGTAGGTGGTGTTATATCAGCAATTTCGGCTTTTAAAGCTTATAATCGTTTAGAAAATACGCCGCCTTCTACAGATAACTCCTGAGTGAGTTATCTAATTCTGAATAACAAATAAATGCCTCCTCTATATCGAGGAGGCATTTATTTTATTAAAAGTTCTATACTAAAGAATCGCAAATAATATGAATTACAATTGAACTTACTTCACCACAAACCGTGTCTGACTACACCCATCCTTCTGCTTCGTTACTTCTAATACAGCTGGCATTGCGTTTTTCAGCTCTTGAACGTGTGAAATGACACCGATAAATCGGCCTGATTTTTGTAAGTCAATTAATGCGTCTACAGCTTTTGTTAATGACTCCTCATCTAATGAACCGAACCCTTCGTCGATAAACATCGTTTCGATGGAAATGCCACCTTCATACGCTTGAATGACGTCTGCCATTCCGAGCGCTAAACATAGCGATGCATTAAATTTTTCGCCGCCAGATAATGTTTTTACATCGCGTGTTTGGCCAGTATATGCATCGTATACATCTAAGCCTAATCCACTTTGACGATTTCTCTTTTCAACTCGTTCACTTCGTTTTAAATAAAATTGTCCATTTGATAATTTACGTAATCGTTCGTTTGCAATTTGAACAATTTGTTCTAAATACTCAATTAGGATGTAACGTTCAAATGATATACGGCTTTCGTTATCACCTTTCATTACTTCATATAAGTCAACAAGTTCTTGGAAAGCTTTTTCTTCCTCATGAATTTGCTCATCAATACGTTTAATATTTTCATGTAAATCAGAAATATATGTCACCGCATTTTGCGCACGTTGACGTTTTTCTTTAATGATATCAAGATTAATTTCTAGTTCTTTAATGTGTTCACCTAACGCTGTAATATCCATATACTCTTTATCTTTTAATTCAGCATGTAACTCTTCAATTTGTTTTGCAAGTACTTCAAGAGATGAATAGTAACCTTGGATTTCTTTTTGTAACATTTCCATCTCAGCATCACTTAATTTAGCTTCTTTATACGTAGACTGATCTGTAAATCCGCTCTGCTCAAGCTCTCTCATAAAGCGCGTGAAAGTCTCTTCTTTCTTCGATTTTGCACTTTCAAATTGATTAGAGGCACCTTCCTGTTCTGCTTGAATACGTACATTTTCATTTTGCCAATGTTGATACGCTTCCTGCACTTTCTTCCATTCGTCCTCCATTAATCTGAGCTCATGCATAGCTTGGTCAAACTGGACTTTCCAAGCTTGGACTGTTTGTAAGTTTTCAGGAATGTTTTTCTTATCATGTTCATATGACGTGCGAAGCTGCATACAATCCATTTCTATACGGTGCTGCTCTGTTTCTACCTCACGTTTTTGTTTCTGAAGTGCATCCACTTTTTCTTCTACGTTTTTTATTTTCACAGCTGTTTGCTTACGCGTTTCTTCACTTACTTTTAACGAATTAACGTCTGCTGCTAATTGTTTTCCTTTTTGAACAAGTGCACTATATGTTTCAGCTAATTCTTCCGAGTTGTAGCCGCGCTTCACAACTTCTTCTATAACTTGTTCATATTGTAGTCGATAGAAATTCCATTTCTCCTCTACTTGCACATGTAATTTTTCGGCAATATTCTTCTTATCTCTTAAATCATTTAACTCTTTTTCATCGATTGCATCACTTTGCTCTGTAGCTTTTTTCGGATGGTTCTTACTACCACATACTGGACAAGATTCGCCATCATGTAGATGAAGAGCCAATATACCAGCTTGTTCACTTAACCAGCGACGTTCCATATTCTCATATGCACGAACTGCCTCTTGCATCTTAGTAAATGCAGTTTCTTTTTCTTTTTCGAATTTTTGTTTTTCTTGCCATACATCATATGCTTGCTTTAAAATTTTTGCATCTTCTCGCATATTCGTTAGTTCTTCTACTTTAGCTACATATTGTTCAAGCGCTCGCTCTAATTGCTGTAATTCACTAGACATTAGCTGTTTTTGATTTGTATGCTCTTCTAATTGTCGATCAAAGTTTTGCATACTTTCTTTTAATTTTCCTATTTGAATTTCTGCATTTTGTAAATTCAACTGTTTCTCAGCTAACGATGCAATAATCGATTGTAACTCTTCTAATCTTTGAACAAGTTTTTTTGCATCTTCTCTCTCAGGTTCTTTATTCTTTACTGCTTCATATTTCCCCTGAACAAGTTCAAAATTACTCATTATATTTTCTTTTTTGGCGATAATTTGTTTTAACAAACTTTCAGCTCTCTGCTCATTTTGCATCGCTTCTTCGTTCCATTGTTCAAATGGTAATAAGCGCTTCGCTTGTTCCGCACGCTTAAAAGATGCTTCTTTCATTTCAATAACTGTACGATTTTCTTGTAAAGTATTATATTTCTCATTCTTTTGTTGTAAATCTATAAACTTCTCATTTACAGACTTCGCTGCGTGAAAACGTGTTTCAGCATCCTTTAATTGCTTCGTTTGAACATCTTGTTCTACTTGTAATTGCTCAACTTCCGCCTTATACACAGCTGTTTCTTGTTCTAATGCTTCTACTACTTGATGCGTATTTACATGCTCTTGTTCCACTAATGTCTCTAATAATGCTCCATCTCGGATCGGTAATTTAAAAACACTACGAAAATGTAGCTCTCGCTCTTTTTGTTTTTCTTGTAAGACGTCTTTCCATTGTTTTCGTTTTTGATCAAGTAACTCTCGCATTAACTTATAACGATCTGTTTTAAAAATACGACGCAAAATTTCTTCTTTGTTTTCAGTCTCAGATGTTAATAGTTTTCGGAATTCCCCTTGCGGTAACATAACAATTTGACTAAATTGATGCTTACTTAAACCAATTAAATCTTCTACTTTTTTATTTACATCCGTTACATGGAAACGATCAACGGCTGGAACCTTCTCTTCATCAATTACTTCATATAATTCTACTGCATGTCCCGTGATCGTCTTGTTCCCTTGTTTTTTATGTCCCAGTTGTCGTTTTATTTCATAACATTTCCCTTTTAGTTGAAAGGTTAATTCTACGCTTGTATACACATTATCATCAGCAAATTGACTGCGGAGCATGCTCGTATCACTTCGTTCTTCTCCACTTGCCTCACCATATAACACATAACAAATCGCATCAAAAATTGTTGTCTTTCCAGCGCCCGTGTTCCCCGAAATAGCGAAAATACGATGCTCTCCCAAATCGTCAAAATCAATTACTTCTTTCTGTTTATACGGGCCAAATGCCGTCATAATAAGCTGAATCGGTCTCATCCTCGTTCACCTTCCCGTTCTTGCACTGTTTGTAATACTTCTACAAATAGACGTTCTTTCTCTTCTGATAAATCTAAACCTTTCATTTCTTTATAAAAAGCTTTTAATAGTGATAAATCATCCATTTTATGTCTTGAAACCGTTACTTCATTTGACTCTGTGAACTCTCGTCTTTGAATGGATCTTTCAACATGCATTGCATTTGGATATACAGAGCGTATTTTTTCCATTGGCTGCAAGACAGGATTTTCATCTAATAATTTTACAAACACGTAATCTTCACTTACTGGATGCTGTAATAATTCATCTATTTTCGCTTCTACTGTTCGCATTTTACGACGTGGTGTAAGTAACCTTTTTTCAATTGTTGCTTCACCTTGCTCGTTCAGCTCCACAATATAGTATCCTTTTTTATGTTTTTCTTCAGAAATAGAATACGCAAGTGGCGAACCTGAATATCGAATTGTTTCATTACGTACGAAATGCGCTTGATGTAAATGTCCAAGCGCTGTGTAATGAAACTTATCAAAATAATGACTATTTACGTATTCAGCACCACCAATTGAAAGCGGTCGTTCAGCATCACTGGTATTCTCTTCCGCTTCCCCAGCAGAAGTTACAAATGCATGACCAACAAATACATGTCTCGCTTCTTTATCCATCGTTTCAGAAAGCTCATTCATAAAAATACGCATCGCATCATCATGAGAACGTACGTCTTCGTTTTTCAATACATGTCTAACTATACTTGGATCCGCATATGGAACGAGATGGAAGTGAACCTCGCCATATTCATCATTTAAAATAATTGGTTCATAGGGAAATTGAAATTGCCCCACAATAAATAATCCTTGTTTCTTCATTAAACTACTTCCAAAATGAATACGATCTGGACTATCATGGTTTCCTGCAACTGCAATAACTGGCGTTTGTAAATCAATCACTATTTTTTGCAGCACATCATTTAATAAGTCTACTGCTTCTGTAGGTGGAATTGCTCGGTCATATAAATCCCCTGCAATAATTACGGCATCTGGTTTTTCTTCTTCAACGGCTTGTACAAACTGATCTAATACAATCTTTTGATCTTCAGTCATATATACGCCATGAACAAGTTTTCCTAAATGCCAATCCGCTGTATGAAATAACTTCATGGTTTCCTGCTCCTTTTAATTTACTGAATTTAATGATACAAGTTGATAGTTTATTGTAGTTTTTCCGTTCTCCCATTCTAACTTTTGTATCATTGCACTACCGATTCTTTCTTCATTTGATTTATATAAAGGTAATATTTCTTGAACTGTAAATAAGTGATAACCATCCAATTTTAATTGAAATATGTTTTCTTCTATATGTAATCTTACTTCTTTTTCATTTGAAATAATTTTTGTGTGCATCTCAAATTTCATGATAGATACAACCCCTTTTTCTAATCTCTACACTATTAATAGTATATTGGCTATGCAAGATTGACAAGTAAATACACGGTAAAGTACATACTTTTCTATTGCCATATGTTTTTTTTATTTTCACATACAATACGGTATGTGAAATTTTATTCGTTACAAAAATAAAGATGTCTCATGTGACATCTTTATTTTTGAATAAAGTCTTTCATTACATAATATAAAACTGTAATGAAAACAATCGCTACAAAAAATGAAAATACTGCGACAATGTAGCCATCTTTATTTAATAGAATGCAAAAAGAAATAGATATGATAAAAATCGGAAATACAAGTCGTACTTTATCCTTCACTTCCTCTGTCGTATCTGTATGATGAAAATACTGCGTTATCCCTATCATTAAAGAAGACAAAATAATCACCGACAATAGTAAAGGTACTGGCATTCCGATTTCTCCTTTCTCTATTTCTAATGAAAAGCAATTTTTCTTTCATTATAATCACTTGAAATACTCTTTTCGAAGTGATTATATACAATTTACACATATATAATAGCGTGTTTCTCATGATAACTTCAAATAATTACAATTACAGTAATGTTGTAATATTCATTTTCAACCTCCAAAATCCTGCAAATATAACTCGTCAAAATATGCAATGAGTAAATTAACACGTACCGCCAACTTTAGACAAAATTTATAAAGGACATTTCAGTACGTATCAAGAATTAAGAATAAGAGGATATGTAAGGGAGGATGAATTATGACTGAACATGTTTTATTTTCTGTTAGTGAAAACGGCGTTGCATCAATTACTTTAAACCGCCCAAAAGCACTTAATTCTTTATCTTATGACATGTTGCAACCAATTGGGCAAAAACTGAAAGAGTGGGAAAATGATGAGCGAATTGCGCTTATCGTATTAAAAGGAGCTGGCACAAAAGGTTTTTGTGCAGGTGGCGACATTAAAACTCTTTATGAAGCACGTTCAAATGAAGCTGCATTGCAGCATGCGGAACGTTTTTTTGAAGAAGAGTATGAAATTGATACATATATTTATCAATATACAAAACCGATTATCGCTTGTTTAGATGGAATTGTAATGGGTGGTGGTGTCGGTCTTACAAATGGTGCGAAATATCGAATTGTAACGGAGCGTACGAAATGGGCAATGCCAGAGATGAATATTGGCTTCTTCCCAGACGTCGGTGCTGCTTATTTCTTAAATAAAGCTCCAGGGTATGCTGGCCGCTATGTCGCTTTAACAGCATCCATTTTAAAAGCTGCTGACGTATTATTTATAAACGCTGCTGATTATTTTATGGAATCTGATTCATTACCAAATTTCCTTACTGAACTGGAAAGTGTAAATTGGCATAAAGAAGATGATGTACATACTCATTTAAAAGAAGTCATTCGTACATTTGCAACTGCTCCAAAATTAGAAAGCGAGCTTGCCCCTTCATTAGAAGAAATTAATTCACATTTTGCATTCGATACAATTGAAGAAATTATTCATTCATTAGAGAAAGATCAAAGTTCCTTTGCTTTACAAACGAAAGAAACGTTATTATCAAAATCTCCTATTTCACTAAAAGTAACATTAAAACAGTTTATTGATGGACAAGATAAGTCCGTTGAAGAATGTTTCGCTACTGACCTTGTACTTGCTAAAAACTTCATGAGGCATGAAGATTTCTTTGAAGGAGTACGATCCGTTGTCGTTGATAAAGACCAAAATCCGAATTATAAATATAAACAGTTAAGTGATGTTTCAGAAGAAGATGTAAATAGATTCTTTAACTTACTTAACGCATAAAGTAAAACTTTCATAAGTGGTGGGGTTAACCCTCTCCAATCGCCCGTTTATGCGGGATAAACCTGAGGCTATAGAGTCATGTCATTACACGACTCTATAGCCTCTTTACCATTTAATAATTTTTAATAAAATTTAATTTTATTAAATCAAAATGTGTGCTACACTGATTTTAATCAAATATTCTAAAAATAACAAAGGAGGAGCGACTATGATTGAAAATTATTTTCTTTTCATCATTATGTCTATTTGTCTTATTATTTTACCCGGTCCTGACACTGCAATGGCTACGAAAAATACATTAGTTGCCGGTAAGGTCGGTGGAGTAAAAACAGTGTTCGGCACATGTGTTGCACTATTGATTCATACTTTAGCAGCAGTAATCGGACTTTCCGCACTTATTGTAAAGTCAGCTCTTTTATTTTCTATTTTCAAGTATGTTGGAGCTCTATATTTAATTTATATTGGTATTAAAGCTCTTTTAGCAGTAAGAAACAAAGAAGACGTTGCTACCAATGATATATCTTTGAATAATGAAAACGAGCATTCTTCTTGTTTTCGCCAAGGGTTTCTTACAAATTTATTAAACCCTAAAATTGCAGTCTTCTTTTTAACATTTTTACCGCAATTTTTAAATCCAAATCATAATACGTTTATCCAACTTCTCATAATGGGTCTTACTTACCTAGTTTTAACAGTTATATGGTTCGCTTTTTATATATTTTTAATTGATAAAATTAGTGCTTTTATGAAAAAACCGAAGACGCAACGTTATATTCAAGGGTTAACAGGAGTTGTCTTAATTGGTTTTGGTATTAAACTAGCTTTTGAAAAAAGCAATTAGCAAAAAGAAAACCACCACTATTCATAGTGGTGGTTTTCTTTTAATAACTGATTTGGCTGTCTACTTTATATTAAAACCAGCGCTCAGTTACAACTTTTTTACGTGTATAGAATTGAACACCATCTGTACCATTTGTACCTAAATCACCAAAGAACGAAGCTTTATTTCCAGCGAATGCGAAGAATGCCATTGGTGCTGGAACGTTTACGTTTACGCCGATCATACCTGCATCGATGTTATCACGGAACGTTTGTGCATGTTTACCGTTTGATGTATAAATAACCGCACCATTTGCAAATTTAGATTGATTTGTTAGTTTAATACCCTCTTCTAAATCTTTAACACGCACAATGCTTAATACTGGAGCAAAAATCTCATCTTGCCAAATTTTCATTTCTTGATTTACACCATCAAAGATTGTCGCACCTACAAAGTAACCTTCTCCAACTTCTTCCTTAATTTTACGGCCATCTACTAATAAAGTAGCCCCATCTGCTACACCGCTGTTAATATAGCCTAATACACGCTCTTTATGAGATTCACGAATTAATGGTCCAACATAATTATCTTCGTGGAAACCGTCACCTACTTTTAACTTCTTCGTCTCTGCTACTAGTACGTCGATGAATTCATCGGCAATTTCATCAACTACTGCTACTACTGAACATGCCATGCAGCGCTCTCCGCTACTTGCAAATGCAGATCCAATTACACCTTGCACTGTTTTCTCTAGATTGCAATCTGGCATTACAATCGCATGGTTTTTTGCACCAGCTAACGCTTGTACACGTTTTCCGTGTTTCGTACCTGTTTCATATACGTAACGAGCTACCGGCTCAGATCCAACGAACGAAACAGCTTGAATATCTTTATTTTCTAAAATGCTATTTACAACATCTTTCCCACCTTGTACTAAATTTAATACGCCTTTCGGGAAGCCAGCTTCATAGAATAACTCTACAAGTCGTTCTGCTAAAAGTGGCGTTCTTTCAGATGTTTTTAATACGAATGTATTACCGCAAGCAATTGCAAGTGGGAACATCCATAATGGAATCATCATCGGGAAGTTAAACGGTGTAATACCAGCGACAACTCCGATTGGGTAGCGCCAAATTGATCCATCAATGCCGCTAGCAATATTCGGAAGTGCTTGTCCCATCATTAAATTTGGTGCTGACGTTGCAAGTTCTACCGCTTCAATACCACGCTGCACTTCACCAGTTGCATCCGTTAATGTTTTACCATTTTCTAGCGTAATAATTTTTGCAAGTTCTTCTTTGTTTTCTTGTAAAAGCTGTAAATATTTATACAATTGTCTTGAACGATTCGGAACTGGTACTTTAGACCATGTTTCGTATGCTGCTTTTGCTGCTTCAACAGCTTTTTCAACATCTTCTTTCGGAGATAGCGGAACGTAAGCGATAATTTTTCCAGTCGCCGGATTTGGAACTGCTTCTACTTCTGTACCAGTAGATTCTACCCACTCACCATTAATATGATTTTTTACTCGTTTAATTTCAGTTGTAATCATTATATTCTCTCCTTTTTTATGATGTTTATAAATCTATTATTTTTGATTAGAAATTAATTGTTCACTAACTTTCTTATATAAAGCAGCCATATCATTTTCACCATAACCTGCTTCACTTGCTTCTTCATATATGTTTAATAGCATTTCGCTTACTGGTAAATGAAGTTCACTTTCTTTCGCTAAATCTACTGCAAACCCTAAATCTTTCTTTAATAAATTTACAGTAAAACCTGGCTCGTAGTTTTCTGATGCAATAAAACTTTTATAATTGCGCTCATAAATTCTACTTTGGCCGTAACTTACATTTAAAATATCAAACATTTTATCCAAATCCATATTGTTCTTTTTCGCTAATGTTAATGCTTCACTCACACCAGCTGTATAAAAACCTATTAATAGGTTATTAATTAATTTAACCGTTGTACCACTATCAATTTGCTCACTAACATGGAAGATGTTCGCACCTAGTACAGCCATGATAGATTCCGTTTTTTCATATACCTCTTTTGCTCCACCAACCATAAACGTTAATGTACGGTTTTCAGCTCCAATTACCCCACCACTAACAGGTGCTGCTAAAAAGTCTACTTTCTTTTCCTTTGCAGATTCTTCCAACTGTTTATTTAACTGTGGAGATACAGTACTTGTATCAATTAAAATGACATTCGAGTGGCTATTTTCAAATAATCCTTCTTCTCCAAAATACACCGCTTCAACAGCACGAGGTGAAGGTAAACTTGTAAAAATTACATCGCATGTCTCTGCTAATTTTGAGATTGATAAGCCGATAATTCCTCCTTCTTTTTCAAAGGAAGCTTCAGCCTCTTTATTTAAATCCACTCCATATACTGTGTAATTTGATTCAACTAAATTTTTAGACATCGGAAGACCCATGTTACCCAAACCGATAAAACCAATCTTTTTCATATCGCTTTCCTCCTATTTACACAATATACTTTCCGCGATTTATAATAGCTTTTGCAATTTCTCTCTTTTTTGTAAATACGTTCGTGTATAAAGGTACTGATAATTGACGAATTTCAGCTAAAATTACGTGTCTATCTTGTTCTTCTGTAACAGCCGCTGAAAGTATAGAAATTGCCGCTTCTTCTACTTTACGATAGCCTTCTTCACAAATAACGTCAGTTATCATTTGTTTCGTACGTTCTTTCCCTTCACCATTTTTACTAATTGCTTTACTCGTACGTAAAAATGCTGATTTCATGACGTACACGTCCGTTAACATATTAGATAATACACGTGAATATTCTTGCTCTTGATCAATTTTTAATCCTGGAGTTTTAGAGAGCGTTTTCAAAGATTGTTTCAATAATTTTTTCGCTAATAAAATGTAACGATGGTTTCTTTCGACATTTGCTACATCAATCTCTACTTCAGTATCTTCAATCTGTTCCATTTGCTTCATTAACATTTTGGCAACTGTTAATCTGTTAATTTCGTTCGTTCCTTCAAAAATACGGCTAATTCGAGCATCACGATATAATCGTTCTACCTCGTACTCTTGCATATAACCGTAACCACCATGAATTTGTACAGCTTCATCTACGATATGACCAAGTGTTTCAGAAGCATTTACTTTATTAAGTGCACATTCAATTGCAAATTGAGACATTTTCTTCATAAGATCTTCATCACTCTCATGAATTGCTTCATCAATTACACCTGCTGTACGATACGCTGCACTTTCTGCTCCATAGGTAGCAATGATCATATTTGCAATTTTCTCTTGAATCATCGTAAAGTCTACTAATTCCGTTTGGAACTGTTTGCGTTCTTTTCCGTATTGAACGGACAATCCAATTGCTTGCTTTGCTGTTCCAATATTTCCAAAAGCAAGCTTTAGTCTAGCAAAGTTTAGAATATTAAGAGCTACGTGATGCCCTTTTCCAACTTCCCCTAAAACATTTTCTGCAGGGATTACGACATCTTCTAAAATAAGGGTAGCCGTTGAAGAACCTTTAATCCCCATTTTCTTTTCTTCTAGTCCAATGGATACACCTTCACATGTTCTTTCGACAATAAACGCTGTCATTCCTTTATTTGTCTTCGCAAAAACAACGTATACATCTGCCATATGAGCATTTGTAATCCACTGCTTCTCACCATTCAACTTCCAAGCAGTTCCATCTTCATTTAATACTGCACTCGTTTTTGCACTCAATGCATCAGAACCAGCATTTGGCTCAGTTAAAGCATAAGCCCCAATCCATTCTCCAGACGCAATTTTCGGCAAATATTTTTCTTTTTGTTCTTTCGTTCCATAATATATGTAAGGCAATGTACCTACACCGGCGTGTATATTAAATGAAACGCTAAATGCACCAGCGTATCCCATTTTTTCTGCTACAAGCCCTGAAACTGCCTTTCCTAATTCGAATCCACCATATTCTTCTGGGACCTCGATACTTAATAATCCAAGTTCTCCAGCTTTCTCAAATAATTGACGAGAAACTTTATAGTTATGTTGTTCAATATTCTCCATTTGTGGAACAATTTCTTGTTTAACGAATTGTTCTGTCGTTTTTGCGATTAAATCTTCATCTCCTGAAAAATCTTCTGGCGTAAAGAAAGCATGATTCACATCTTTATTAGGTGAAAAAAATTCATCCCACTGTAACTTCGTTTTCTCCATCTGAATCCCCCTATCATTTCGGCCTTACTTACTACTACATATGCTCGTCTACGATGAGTGGAATATCTTATTTTTGAAAACAGAAGGCGATGAATTTTCACATCAAGCAGTTCGTTTTGCCAAAGATGTATTCTCATCGCCTTAGTTGTTTTATCTATTGATCCTCTGATAATACTGTTTTTGCAATACCTGTATCTAACTCTTCAAAGTCATGATATGAAATTGTTTCATATAACTCACTTCTCGTTTGCATATTAGAAAGTGCATCTTTTTGAGAACCTGTTTCCTTAATTAAAGTAAACACGTTTTCATACGCTTTCGCCGCAACGCGAAGTGAAGTTACAGGATAAATAACCATTTGGAAACCCATATTTGCAAATTCCTCTGCACTATAATATGGAGTTTTTCCGAATTCAGTCATATTCGCAAGTAAAGGTGCATTTACCTTACTATTAAATAGACGGAATTCTTCCTCTGATTGAAGTGCTTCAGGGAAAATTGCATCTGCACCTGCTTTTACATATGCATTTGCTCTTTCAATTGCTTCATCCAAGCCCTCTACGCCGCGAGCGTCTGTGCGCGCTACAATATATAAACTCGGTGCAACTTCTTTAATCGCCTTAATTTTTTGAACTAATTCTTCTGTCGTAACGAGTTTCTTACCATTTAAATGTCCACATTTCTTTGGTAATTGCTGATCTTCAATTTGGACAGCTGCTACTTTCGCTTCCACCATTTCTACAGCTGTTCTCGCCACATTTAGTACACCACCAAATCCTGTATCAATATCAACAAGAACTGGTAAGTCTGTAGCTCTTACTAGATCTCTTGCTCTCTCTGCTACTTCAGTAGACGTCACGATTCCTAAATCAGGTAGCCCTTTACTTGCAGTATAAGCAGCTCCTGATAAATAAAGAGCTGAAAATCCTGTATTTCTCGCAACTAAAGCTGCCATTGCGTCATGAGCACCTGGAATTTGCAAAATTTCATTTGCTTCTACTAAAGCTCGGAAGCGATTCGCAAGCTCCTCTTGTGTTGACTGTTTATTCACAACCCAAGCCATTCTAAATTCCCCCTATTATTAAATTAAGAATAGATCTACAAATTCGTTTACGTTCATATTTTCTAGTTTTTCTTCATTTAAACAAGCTTCATGAATTTGTTCTTGTTGCTTACTAGAATAATGACCTGCCATATTTGCAGTGAATTTTTGAACAACTTTTGGAATTGCTTCGTCTCTACGGAAACGGTGACCAAGTGGATATTCACATTCCACGTTTTCTGTTTCAGTGCCATCTTTGAAATGGACTTGAACAGCGTTGGCGATTGAGCGCTTGTTCGGGTCAAGGTAATCTAAACTGTACTGTTTGTTTTCAACAACAACCATCTTATTACGTAATTCATCTACACGTGGATCATTTGCTACTGCATCCTCGTAATCGTCCGCAACGATATCTCCTTTTAATAAACCAATTGCCGTAATGTATTGTAAGCAATGATCACGATCAGCTGGGTTATTTAATGGACCTTCTTTATCAATAATACGAATTGCTGATTCATGAGTTGTAATTGTAATACGGTCAATTTCATCTAATCTTTCTTTAATTTTCGGATGTAATTTCACAGCACATTCTGCAGCTGTTTGTGCATGGAATTCTGCTGGATATGAAACTTTAAATAATACATTTTCCATTACATAAGACTCTAATGGTCTAGCTAATTTTAATTCTTGTTTATTGAATAATACATCTTGGAATCCCCATCCTGGTGCAGATAATGCCGTAGGGTAACCCATTTCACCTTTTAGAGCAGTCATTGCAAGATGAACACCGCGGCTCGTTGCGTCACCTGCTGCCCATGATTTACGTGATCCAGTATTTGGAGCATGACGATATGTACGAAGACTAGAATTATCAATCCATGCATGTGATAATGCATTAAAGATTTCTTCACGTGTTCCGCCAAGCATTTTTGCAACTACTGCAGTTGTTGCTACTTTTACATATAATACGTGGTCAAGACCAACTCTGTTTAAGCTGTTTTCTAAAGCAAGTACACCTTGAATTTCATGTGCTTTAATCATCATTTCTAGTACTTCACGTACTTTTAACGGTTCTTTTCCTTCTGAAATACGAACACGGCTAATATAATCTGCAACTGCTAAAATTCCGCCTAAGTTATCAGATGGATGTCCCCACTCTGCTGCAAGCCAAGTATCGTTATAGTCTAACCAACGGATCATACATCCGATATTAAATGCACCTTTTACTGGATCTAGTACATAAGACGTACCTGGTACTCTTGTACCATTTGGCACAATCGTTCCTGGTACAACTGGTCCTAATAATTTCGTACACTCTGGATATTGTAGCGCTAAAATTCCGCATCCAAGTGTATCAAGTAATACGTAACGAGCAGTACTGAATGCTTCTGCACTTGTTACCTCTTTATTTAATACATAATCCGTAATCTCTTCTAATAATGCATCTTTTTGTTTAATTTCATTTGTTTTAATCATGCTATCCTTCCCTTTCTGTCGAAAATTCGTTATTATTAATGATGGGTGTCGGTCAAACACCCATCTGGCGGGCGGTGCTAACAACTCCCCAGTTGTTCTTATTTACTAAGCACATGTCGCTCGCCAATATAATTTACACGTGGACGGAACAAACGATTGTTCGTATGTTGCTCAATAACGTGCGCACATAGTCCTACTGTTCTAGAGCTAAAGAAGATTGGTGTGTACAGTTGAATTGGAATACCAAGCATCCAATATACTGGAGCTGCGTAATAATCAAGGTTTGGATAAATTCCTTTTTCCTTCTCCATAATCTTTTCTCCAGCTTCACACATTTCATATAGTGTATAATCACCTTTTACATCACATAACTGTTTTAAAGCTTCCTTCATCATAAGTGCTCTTGGATCCATCTTCTTCATATAAACACGGTGTCCAAAGCCCATAATTTTTTCTTTGTTATATAATTTCTTCTGTAATAACTCTTCAAATTTCTCAACATTACCAGCTTCTAAAAGCATGTACATAACCGCTTCGTTTGCACCGCCATGTAAACTTCCTTTTAAAGATGCAACTGCACCTGTTAAAGCACCGTATAAATCTGATTGCGTAGATGCAATAACGCGCGCTGTAAATGTAGAGTTTGGCATTTCATGTTCACTATATAAAACAAGGGAACGATCAAAGATCTTCTCCTCAAGTTCAGTTGGTTTTTTACCTGTTAACATATAGAAGAAATTCGCGCTATATGATAATTCCTTAAGTGGTTCGATTGGCTCTTCATTATTTAAAATATGATAGCTATTCGCTACAATGTTTGGAACTTTACTCAATAATTTGTATCCGCGGCTTTTGTTTACTTCTAACGAGCGGTTTTCAATATCATTATCGTAACCAGCTAATGCGGACACACCTGTACGCAATCCATCCATAGGGTGCGTTTCTTTCGGTAATGCCTTCAGTACGTTGAATACACCTTCTGGTACCGCGTATTCTTCTTTTAATTTCTTTTCAAGTGTTGCTTTTTCATCTTCATTCGGTAGATGTTCTTCCAATAAAAGGTGCACAATGTCTAAGTACTCTTTTGTTTTTGAGAGTTCGATTAAATCATACCCTTGAATTACAATTTCACCTTTCACTGTGTCAAGAAACGAAATCTTCGTCTCCGCTGCCACTATACCATCTAATCCCGGGGAAAATTTTTCTTCAGCTTTCATCATTATTTCCTCCAATCCTAATAGATCTTCGTGCACATAACTGTAAGCCTTTACAATATTGTGAAACTACATTTCTATTTCAATGTATCAGAGTTTTTAGAAGATTTCAATTTATTTTATAATGATAAGTTTCCTATACTTTTACCGATGTAACAATACAGTTTTTCAAAAATAATTTTCATATTTTATAAGGAAAGGACAGACTTTTCTTTAACTATCTTTAAAACAAAATATAAAGTTGATTCATATAACCTCATTAAATATATATCTACTTTATAAATTCCTTTTACTAAATAAAAAACGAGCTGTATACATTTACAGCTCGTTTTGCACATTATATTTATTTCACTATTCTCTAAATATAATTTCCATATAAAGTTTATTTATTTTTAATAAAGTTATTATTTTACGTAATTAAATTGAATTTCTTCCATTTCCTCATTATAATCTACAACTAAATCATAGTTTTGAAAGTACCAAAGATCATCAATATCTACAAAAAATAAAATACCTTCTTTCTCAACTGACACGATTTCCCCATCTGGTTTCTCCACAACAACCCCTAAAGAATAGCCAGGCTGGATGGAGCTCTCTCCTCCGTATCTTACATTAAATCGTATAGATTCACCATGCTTTATGCGTAATTCTTCTTTAAACCATTGTAGAGCTTTATGATCAATTGAAATTTCCATCTTTATTCCTCCAGTTTATGCAAATTCTTTTTTAACTAATTGCTGTTTCACAAAAAAGACAAAAATAATGAAAGCAATTAATCCTGAAATTGCACTACCAGCAAATAAAATACGGTAGCCAAACATTTGTGAAACAACTCCAAGTAAAATCGCACCAAGTCCAATTCCTAAATCAAACGCAGTAAAGAACGAAGCGTTAGCAACTCCTCTTTTACTCGGGTCAACAATTGAAAGCATCGCTGCTTGCAATGCTGGCTGTGCTGAACCGAATCCAACACCATATAATGTAGCTGCGATAACTACACCTACTAAATTATTTGAAATCGTTAATACAACTATTGCAAGAATAGTAATGCATAGTGCTGGAAGTATAATAAATACTTCTCCATACTTATCTAATAGTTTTCCTGAAATTGGCCTTACGATCGTTAAAGCAATTGCATATACAAGAAAGAATGTCCCAGGATTCACCTCAATTGACGATGCAAATAGCGGTAAAAACGTCGTAATGCCTCCATATGCAAATGATAAAAAGAATACAACTATCGTAATGGATAGAACGGATTTTTCAAACAGTTGCATTTTCCCTTTTTCTTTTTGTGGTGTGAATGGCATTTTCGTCATTAACGATAATAAGACTGCCATAAAGGATAAAAGAGTTGCTAATAAGAAAAGGCCGTGAAATGAATAATTTTGTACAACCGATAATCCAATCATTGGGCCAATTGCCATTGCAATCGTCATAGCCATCCCATACCAACCCATACCTTCACCACGGCGTGAATCTGGAATAATATCAGTTATCGCTGTTCCAACAGCTGTTGTAGAAACAGCCCATGTTACTCCGTGAATAACACGTAAAACAGCTAAAAGGACAATTGTCGTCGCTAAATTATAAGAGTACATCGTTAACCCAAAAAAGATGAGCCCGAAAATAATAAAGGATCTTCTACCATATTGATCCAACATCCCTCCAATAATCGGTCGTATTACAACTGCCGCTATTGTAAACATTCCCATCATAAGTCCTACTTGTGATTCATTACCACCTATCTCTTTAATAAAGAGTGGGAGCGTTGGAACTAGTAAATAAAATCCTGTAAATAAAAATAACATTGCGAAAGTCATTTGAATAAATGATTTCGTCCATAATCGTTCCATTCATATTCCTCCATAAACACGTAAGTTATTGCAATTAACACCTCCATTTTACATTTTCTTCGATCCTTTTCCCTCCGTAAATAGACGTATCTTTTTATAATAAATGGTCCAAAATCAATTTAAATTGGTCTTACAACTTTATACGTATGTTTTAGCCTAAAGTCCCATTTATATGTACCTTTATATGTGTGAAAAGAATATACTACTTTATTATCGCAACTTAGGAGTGAATATTTTTATGTGGGTATCATCAAGAGTAACTGTCGTAGTTCCTTCGACCCCAGAAATACACGTTCCCGCCGTTCATACAGCTAGTTCCGATGTCGGTATTGAACTTCCCGCAACTTGGCAACACTATCAAATTCCTGGTCAAATTACTCCCTCATTTTGGCATCATGGGGCACATCCAAGTAGTACCCCCTTTCAAAGCCATGCTTATCCTCCGTTACCTCAATCTCAAATTTTTTATCATTTTCCTTCAATTTATTTTCAAAATTTCTATGGTACTTTTAATATTTAAAATACATTGTCTCATAGTTACTGTATTTAAAAGAAAAAAGCACTTAAGATTGTAATTTTTACAAATCTTAAGTGCTTTTTAATATTTTTTATAAAATTTTCTTATTGTCCATTATTAGCAGGGGCCTCTCCTGCATTACCGCCAGCCTCTGGTTGTGTGGTCGCTGGTGGAGTTGTATTCCCTTGACCTCCTCCGTTATTTGCTGGAGGTGTCGTATTTCCTTGACCTCCTCCGTTATTTGCTGGAGGTGTCGTATTTCCTTGACCCCCTCCATTATTTGCTGGAGGTGTCGTATTTCCTTGACCCCCTCCGTTATTTGCTGGAGGTGTCGTATTTCCTTGACCTCCTCCGTTATTTGCTGGAGGCGTCGTATCTCCTTGGCCTCCTCCATTATTTTGTTCATTTTGTTTCTTTTCTTCTTCTTGTTTCTTTTGCTCTTCTAGTTTCTTTTGTTCTTCTTGCTTCTTAAGTTCCTCTTGTTGCTTTTGTTCTTCTTGTTTTTTCAGTTCTTCCTGTTTCTTTAATTCTTCTTGCTTTTTCTCTTCTTCAGTTTTTTGCTGCTGATCTTGTTTTGGTTTTTCTGTCGTGTCCGGTACGCTCGTATTTGGAGAAGAATCACGTTTTTCACCTTTTATACGTAACTCACTGCCTTCTTGAATTACACTACTTGGCATTTTAAAGCGTGATTTATCCGTAGCCATTTCACTCATCATTTCTTTAAAAATCAGTTGTGCAATTTTCGTATTTTTACTACTAATATACTCGTCTTTACCATCTTTCATATATCCAGTCCATACTGCCATCGTATACTGCGGTGTATAACCTGCAAACCAACTATCACGAGTTGCACTTTCTGGAATATTAAATTTCGCTAATTGTTTTGAATCATAGTTTGTTGTACCCGTCTTACCAGCTACATCTAAAGAACTAATATTTGCCGCTGTACCAGTACCTGATGTCACTACTGAGCGAAGCATATCAGTAATCATATATGCTGTAGAGTCAGCTATAACTTGTTTTGGTTTTTGCTCAAAACTTTGTGATTTGCCGTCTGGATAAACTATTTTCTTAACAAAATGTGGTTTTGCATACTTTCCACCATTACCAAATGTCGCATAAGCACCCGCCATTTCAGTTGGTGATACTTCGTTTGTACCAATCGCTGTAGATTCTTTCGGTGTTGAATCAAATGTAATACCTAATTTCTCAGAGAATTCTTTTGACTTATTAAGTCCTACTTCTTTTGCAGTTTTAACTGCTGGAACGTTACGTGACATTTTTAACGCTTCACGCATAGTAATTGGCCCTAAATGAGTTCTGTCCGCATTTCGAAGTTCTTGTCCAGTTGAATATTTAAATGGAGAATCATCAATTTGATGATACGTAGCCCATTTTAAGTATTCAATTGCAGGACCGTAATCAAAGATTGGCTTCATAGTTGAACCAGCTGCACGATCTAATTCAATTGCCATATTATGCCCTTTAAATACTGCTTTATTTTCACCGCGACCACTACCTATAGCACGAACCTCACCTGTTTTCGTATCCATAAATGTGAAAGCACCTTGGAATTTATCATTTGGATAATTAATAATATTGGTATTTAAAATATTGTCAGCTAATTCCTGTGCTTTTGGATCCAAAGTTGTATGAATTTCTAAACCATCAGAGCCAATATTAGCATCGGGCAATTCTTTTTCTACTTCTTTCACAACTGCATCCATAAATGCAGGGTATGGCATTGCTTGAAGTTGAGTTGCAGGCTTGAGTCCCTTTTCTACGTCAACTTTTGATGCTTCTTCCATTTCCTGTTTTGTTATATATCCATGTCGATTCATTAAGTTTAGAACAACATTTCTTCTTTCTGTTGCCCTTTGAACATTTTCTTTTTTTGTTGGATCATAGTTATTCGGTGCTTTCGGTAACCCTGCAAGCATCGCAACTTCTGGTAATGTTAAGTCCTTCAATTCTTTACCATAATAGTTTTGTGCTGCTGTTGCGATTCCATATGAACGGTTTCCTAAGTTAATTTTATTTAAATACATTTCTAAAATTTCATGTTTTGAATATTGTTGTTCTAGCTTATACGCTAAATATATTTCCTGAACCTTACGTTTTGATGTTTTTTCCATCGATAAGAAGTAGTTTTTAATAACTTGCTGTGTTATCGTACTTCCACCTTGTGAACCGTAATCTCCTTTAAGACTCACCAAAACAGCACGTGCAGTACCTTTAAAGTCTACTCCGCTATGCTCGTAAAAACGTGCATCTTCTGTTGCTAAAAATGCATTTTCTACTAATTTAGGAATTTGATCATACGTAACATTCGTCCGTTTCTCTTTCCCGTATTCATATACCAAATCGCCATTTTTATCATAAATTTTTGAGGATAACGGATTAACAAGTTTTGCTTTCTCAAGTTTTGGTGCGTCCTTAATCATTACAAAAAAGGTAGCAACCCCCGCCACTAAACCAACAATACCAAGTAATAAACAAGTAATTAAAAACTTGCGAAAGAATGATGTTTTACCTTTTGGTTTTTGTGTTTTAGAAGCTGGCTGTTTTTTCTTTTTAACTTGTCGTCGCTCCTCTCGAGAACGATAATTTTCTGACATGTTACTTTCTCCTGCCTTTCAATTCTCCCGTTGATTTACTTAAAAATATTGAGGTCACTTTCTAAAATGAATTTAATTAAGAAAGTATATTGACCTGGAGCATTCAATATTTTCCTAATTCACAGATTATAAATTTTAGAATGCTTCTTATACAAAGTATTTTCACTTCTATTTTTCTAATAATGCTGCCCCTTTAAGCATAGAATGTAAAAAGTGAATTTTTAATACCTCGTATAAATAATATACCTTTTTTTCAAATGGTCAATATTTTCTTATTTATAAATCAAAGGTGAAATAAAAATAGCACAACGATATGTACTTCGTGTGAACTTCCCTATAATTACGTATAACGAACATTTAATATATTGCATATAAGTATAATACCTCTTTAATTGTAAAGATTTCAACACCACAACCTCAACATCTATAAGATATTATTAAAAATGAAAAGTGAGGAGTTGCATAATGATGGAGTTATCTCCCGTGATTTCCAAAACTATAGTTGCTGTTGGATATAATCCTTTTTCTATGATTTTACGCATTCAATTAAAGAATGGAATGTATGATTTCTTTAACGTTCCTGAAAACATTTACACCGGTTTATTAAACGCACACTCTAAAACGAATTATCACAATACTTATATTAAGAATTCTTACCGCTACACTAAAATTTAAACTTAACCAGAATGAAAAAAGAAAGGAGGTAGTTCCCCCCTTTCTTTTTAAATCCTTTCACAACTCAGCTATCTTCTGTTCTTCTTATTTATTTCGTCATATGCTTGAATTTGTTTTTTTAAACGCTGATCTGCTTTTTTATCATGTACAACTAATATTGCATGAATAACACCTGGAACCCAAAATATTAATGTTAATATGAAATTAATTATTGCTTGAAATGGCTTTCCACAAAATAATACGGCTACAGGCGGTAAAAGAATTGCCAACAAATACATCATCTCTTGAAAACTCCTTGTTTTGTATTTTTCTCTCTCTCCATATGCTATAAAAACTAATTACTTTTGCATTTCCGATATTTTTATTAAGCACTAATCACTGTTCTACTGTTATATATTCTATTTTAATGCCAAAAAACCTATCACTTCAACTTTTCTACTTATGTAAAATTGAAATTTTACATACCATCTTTACATGAACAATTTCATATTATTTTTTCTAACCTTTCTTCCTTCTCTATTATAGTTAATCTAATTGCCGAAATAGCAGTTCCTATCGCTTGTATCCAAACACCAATAAGTGCTATTATTCTCTCATCTTTCTGATCAATCATACTTTCTTCATTTTCTATTCCATTCCTCAATACATTAACAATACCTTGATACGCTTGAAGTCCAGCCCCTAAACTTTGCAGAGAATTTCCTAGTATTATAATTCTCTGTATTGTTTTCATTTGAAGCAATGCTGCTTCTACTCCTAAAAAAGCACCAATTGATTGTAAGCTATTCCCTATAATTATGAGATCATCATTTTCTTTCAATTGTTCATTTATATTAAAATATGTTCCTATTACATTTGATATATTCCCTAATGCTAATAACTCAATGCCCATTTTATCGAGCATTTCACTTTTATTCTCCAAACACATACTTTGATTTTCTCTTTCACCTTCATCTTCGGTTTCGTTACTCGCTATAATTTGCAATATATACCCGAGGGCTTGTAATGAGCTTCCTACAATTACAATTTTCGATTCAGCTTTCTCTTCCCCTATAAATCCTCTTGTCGTCCCAATTGCCGCTGTAAGATTTCCTCCTACTTGAAACCATGCTCCTGTCACTTTTAAACCGTTTGGATTCATTCTTATCACCTATTTAGAATTTTTCTAGTGCTTTCGAAATACATAAATGGCCTCCTTTAACTCATATTTATTTTCTATATGTAATTTTGTGCATTCTATAATGTGTTGAAAATACAAAAAAGCACCTTACAGGTGCTTTTTTAACAAAGTGTGTATCAATAAAAATATGCTAATTAAAAGATACTTATACAATTCAAAATATAATTACATACATTGTGGGCACGTCAATGAAGCTCCATTTTTATCTATTGTTATATTCAATATATATTGAATCGCATGATGTGACCACATTTCAGGTGTTGGTGATTCATTTACATACTGTGGTGCACATGAATACAACATCGGGGTGCTAATACTTCCGCCCGGATCTAATGCAACAATAGCCATACCATAGGGCAATTCCAGTGCCATTGATTTCGTAATGCCTTCAATTGCAAACTTTGAGGCACAATATGGCGCAAGCTCAGCTTCACCTTCTCTTCCCCAGCTAGAACTCATATTAATAATCATCCCTTCTTTCCTAGCTACCATCGCTGGGACAAATTCTCTTATTACATTTACTACACCGTTTACATTTATATTCATTACATTTTCGAATTCTTGAACGGTTACTCTCCAAAGTGGCGCATTTTTATTTACAATCGATGCATTATTTATTAACAAATCAGGTGCTCTATGTCTATTAAGTATATCATTTGCCCAACTACTTACTTGCTGAGAATTTGAAACATCAATGATTTGAAAATCATGTGTATTACCGTAATATTTTTTTAATTCTTCAATTTTATCTTTTGAACGTCCACAGCCATATATATTCCATCCCAATTCATGAAATCGATCAACCATTGCACGCCCTAATCCTTGTGTCACTCCTGTAATAATGGCAATTTTCCCAATGTCCTTTCGCTCCAAGTACCTCTCCTCCTTTTCAACATTTTACACTTTTCCTTTTCATTCAACTATTTACTAAAGTATCAACTCATTTCATACTTTAGAAGGAGTTTATGTATATAAAAAAAGAGTAACCATAACAGTTACTCTTGCCTATATATCAAAAAAATCATTATTTATTTCATTATTGCTTTTAAATTTCAACTTCTCTTTCCCGCATTTCTCACACCTATACACATAAGCTACACCTAGCTTACCACTTTTGAAATCTTCATTATCCTGCATCTTAATAAAACTATATTTATGTTTACAGTGAGATTCGTCTAAAAAATTTTCAAACCATTTTTTCAACATAGAATCATTCACCTCTATGAAAGAATCTTCATCTTGTCTAATTACATAATTTTATTTAAATACTCAATCTCATGTTGCAACTTTTTAAATTGTTCAAAATGCATAGTGATAGATTGACTGTTTGCATACTCAGCACTATGTTTCACCAATAAAACACCCGTGTCATGAAAAATCGCTTCAAGCTCTTTTCTGATGGATACTTTCATTATATGTGCCGTTTTAATAGCCGATAAAATTGCAATTTCATTAAACTTTAATTTTATTTCATTTGGACAAAATGCTTCTTCCACCAATATAACTTCATTGCTATAAATAAGTGCAACAAGATTACTTGATTTTGCATCTGTTAAATCTACTTTTTTTATAACATTATTCATTACATTTTGCCTCCTTTGTTTTCGCATATACTGATTATACAATTATTATTTTTAATGACTTAACCTTACATTCAGTTTAACACACTTTTATTATGGGATTAAACTACACTTCAAACGTTTTACTATTTCGCAAATTTGATTACATGAACCATTTGGACTATAAAGCCATATAGTATTGTTAACAAATGATTGTAAAGTGGGTGAAAACTATGCCCTCAGTTGTAGGGAATTTAGTTGTACAAAATAGTAACGGTTCATTTAACTTAGGAGATTTCTACAACGTTTCTCCGAAAGAAAATACGAAGGCTTATAATGGATCTGGCGCTTCAAATGTTGGTTTTGTTGTTAATACTTTTAATGGTGTGAGTGCGACTAATACGTTTGATTCTGACCTTGCGGATCAAAACCAAGTCGGTACAGCCTAACTCTATTTTTTCATCGTTCTGTTTAAGAATTTTAAATTTGTCCATACTATAATCAGGCTGTTACACAGCTATTGTTGATTTTTGGAGTACCCTATCTTTTTCTCCCTTTCCCTGGGGCTTAGCAGCTAGTATGAAGCTAGCTGCTTTTTCGTTTCATTTTTTCTGTTCCACATCTAACATAACGTAAAGTAAGCTAAAAGTTAAATTTCAGCTTACTTTACGTTATTTCAATAATATCAGTAGTATTAAATACGTAAGTTTTATAAAACGCGTCAGTACATATTACAATACGCTTTAGCGGATTTATATGGACAACTGTCATATAGCTTGTAAGTATGTACCCATCTTCAAAATACGTCACTAATATTTCTTTCTCAGACAATAATGACGTTAATAATTTATCAGAAATTCCCTCTTTTGCTTCTTTTGTTAAGAATGGTTTTTGTACTTTAAATTTCTCTCCAATAACCTTTCGCATACTTAATAATTGTTCCGACATTACTGTAAATGGAACCCATTCTCTTTTGGCTTTTTGCATCTTTACATCATTCATTTCTCTATCTCCTTGATCATTTATCCATTCTATTTCAAACATATTGTACTTCGATTATTCTTTAATCATTGCTCGGCTCATATTTCTCCCGCATAAACAGGTAGGAAACCTCCCACTTCAAAATTCACGACATATAAGGAAAGTAATTCGAAAATCAACTCCCCGTAAACACCCGATTGGTGAAAGCTAATAATCACTGAATGATGAATACCCGCTAATTACAGTTTCACTTTATTTCTAAATCTTATACTATCTACACTTACAAGAACATTCGTTCTAATTATACACGAACTTACGTTCTTTTGAGAAGAGATTTATTTTTTCTTCATCAAATAAACTTTTCAATCCCCATTTAATAGGAAGTTCACATCTCAACTAGAAAAAGCGACTTCACTTAAAGAGAAGTCGCTTTTTGTAATAACCTATATTTCTATATTTATTTTTCTATCCTTACAAGTGTTCTTTCTGGAATACGAATCTCATCTATATTAAAATGATTTATTTTTAATTCCAATTTCCCCACTCTTTCCTTATCTTCATCACCAACCCAACAACTGAATAATTCAAAATAGTCCCCCTCATTTAAATATCCTTCCATAATCGCGCATAAAGCTAAGAGCTTTTTTTTAGCTTCTTTCTTCTCCCTTTCAGTTTGCCACTCATCAAGTTCAATGCCCCACATTGTTGAAATTTCATACGTGTAACTTGTTTGAAATTGAAACTCTTGTACAATTTCAAGCATACTTTCATCTGAAAAACATGGTCCAAAAACAATTACATCATTAGAATCTGGATCCGTTACTGGAATTTCTACATTGCACCCTATATAACTTGCTAAACTCATTTTTACTCCTCCAATATTCCTATAAAAAATACTTTATATGAACATTTATCTACTCAAATATAAAATCCCTTCCTACACTAAAAAGTTTTAATTTTTTCGAGTTTATTAACCATCTATAACTGAAAGCATATATTATAAAGAACAAACTCACAAAATTTAAGGGATTTATACCGGACCTCCATTCGTTCCTAATAAATTTCTATGAAAAGAGAGCAATTTAAACGCTCTCTTTTCGTACATACTGCGTAAAATTATTAACTATATTTTGGTTGCACTATTATATGTAATTCCCTCTCTGTTACTGCTTTTTTTGGGTTTCGAAAATACTCTAATTCGTATTTTAATACTTCATAGCCAACCATCCCAATCTTAATTCCTTTCGTTTCTTTTAAAATAGCTAATAGGTTATTTATATCTTCATCATTCGATTCAAAAATTTTCCCTCCGTCTTCTCTTTGAAAAATTACTTTCATATTCTCTCCCCCTACATAATTTATTTATCTATTCAAAATTCATTTAAAAGTATTCATTTTTCTCCTTAAAATTTCATACTAAAAAGAACATTCATCTTAATAGAATGCTCTGCTTTTCACTCCATTTAGCGTTAATTTTTTTTCAATATTATTGTATGTTTCATTCTGCAAATTATGTTTATCCACTTCAATAAAGTAAAACTTAAATCCATTCAAGTCTTGTTCATTCGTAACTAATAATTAGTCCACGCAAATCGTATTGCCTACAAATAATGGGATAAAATGAATAAATTCGTTTTATATTTCATGAAATGAAACAAACAAAACATTATAATATCAACATTCTATGAAGTAATGATTATTGCACTTTTGAAAATTACATAAATTCCCATTGTAATTCTTAATATTTATATGTAATATTGTATTGTCTTACTATCTATTTATAACTCACACACTAACTAGAAAAGGGAGCCTTTAAAGGTTCCCTTTTCTAATTACAGTCATTATTTCTTTTCTAGAAATTCAAATGTATTTTTAAACTCTTTATCATTCACCTTAATATCAGCATCTTTCAATAATTCATTGACTACTTGTTGTTTCCATTTACCTGTCGTATCTTGTAGTCTTTGCTGTTCTATATCTTTACGAATTGAATCTTTTACTTCATCAAATGGCTTCAATTCTTTTTTATCTGTCACTTTAATAATATGGTAACCATAAGTTGTTTTTACTGGTTCACTTACTTGTCCTGCATCTAATTTATATGCAGCTTCCTCAAATTCTTTTACCGTTTGCCCTGGAGCAAAACCAATTATTTCTCCGCCCTGTTCTTTTGAACTAGTATCCTCCGAGTATTGCTTCGCCAAAGCCGCAAAATCTTCTCCGTTATTTACTTTCTCTTTCACTTCTTTAGCAGTCTTTTCATCTTTTACTAAAATGTGACTTACCTTCATTTCTGGTTTATAATTACCTTTTACATCTTTTTCTGTAACAGTCGCTTTAATCGCTTTCTCAAATGCAATTTCTGGCTTCATTTTTTCTTTTAATTCATCTTCATTTTTCAATCCAACTTGCTCTAAAGTCGATTTGAAGTTGTCACCCATTTTTTCTTTTGCTTCTTCTACTTGTTTTTTTGCTTCCTCATCTGAAACTTTATATTTATCTAGCAACGCCTTACTTAACACCATTTGGTATAAAGTACTTTCCCCATATTTTTGTCTTAATTCTTTACTTAACTCTTTCTCTGTAACATTTCCTACTTTTGATGTTACTACGTTGTCTGAGGAGCCACATGCGGATAATGCCAGTACTACGCATGAAATAATTGTTCCTAAAAATAGCTTGTTCTTTTTCAATTCAAAATACCTCACTTTTATTATTATACAAGAATAACTATACAATAAACTTGTGTAAACAATGTGTTTTCTACATGTAATTCATTTCATGTGAAAAAACTATGTATCAGTAGATAACATTAGTTAATCAATCTATCTTTTGCACTAATATTAAAACCATTTTCTCTATTACTAATCTTCGTTTTTTGTAATTAATCTTCTTTATACTATGAAACATATGTATGAAAGCTAATTTACTGTATTTTTTGTGATTATTCTATATGAACGAAAACAATTTATCTCTCATTTCTTTAATATTTCAATTCAAAAATACTATCTTTACACTCTATATAAGATTCAGTAACAATTTTATCAGTAGAAGCCTCGTTTATCGCCCGCAATAACTCTACAAAGTAACGTTAATGCATACGAAAAAGACATTTTCTATTAATGAAAATGTCTTCTCACAATTTAATAAAACAGTTTTGGTGTTAAATCTGTATTTTGTAATTGTGCACTTTCACTGCTCGGAACACAGCTTGTGGAGAATAATATTGGGATACCACAAACATCATCGTTCATTACATCATGAAATACATTTGCAGCAACACCAGTAAATGTTTGACATAAATTTGAAATATCATCATTAAAAAATTGAATTACTTGTGCAGCAAAAACAGGAAAGACAACATTTGCCCCACCAGGGAGTTGAGGCTGTACAACAACTTGTTCGAAATAAGGATTATTTTCTAGCGCCACTTGAAATAAATGGGCAACTTCAAATGCATCTAGTGGACATGGAAGTGGATTTACAATGTCATTTTCATTATTAGTTACAATAACTGTTACACTTACATTCCCAAATTCTACAAAAGATTTTAGGAGCGTTGCTAACGCTCTCGCTTTTTCATCACTTAACGCGTGCACTAAAATAATATAATTCCCGCCAACTGGAATTAGCGGACCAACTGTAACTGTTGGATCAGCACCAATTGAATTTTTTAACTCATTGAAATATGTGATCCATGGTGGTGAAAGCTGAGGTTGAGCTTGTACATTTTCTTCCAATCTTTCATTACCTCCTAATACAATTCTTACTACTATAATATGTAGCAAGAAAAAAAGCGTATTAGATAAATTACTTATTTTTTACTTTTACCTATTATATTGATTATACATCGTATAGAATATTTTCAGTTTTCACTGTATTTTCCACATTTTCACCATGCCATAAAACTCCATATCATTATCAACTCAACTAAAATTTCATATTATATTAGTACGTCTTTATAATATGAACGAAACACGCAGTATACAATACTGCATCATAGGAGCTGATTTCATGGAGAAAAAACCTATTGTTTTCAAAGTTCCACCAAATTCAAAATTAAAAGTTACATTTTTCGGTCCTTGTAACGAAGTCATTACAAATGTTTCTATAATTAATCAACTTTCCACACCTAAATGTCAAACTATTACACAATATCCAAACTATACGAAATATGAAACTGAAGTACGATCATTATCCAGTTGTTAATCCATTCTATACAAAATCCTTACAATTTGGTTAACTACACAACTTTATAAATAGACTAAAATTACTCATTTCATGATATTCCATTGATAATCTATTGATTTTTTACACGTTTTTATTAGCCGAGCATATATTATCGTATGGAGATTATCCACTCATAAAACCTATCTTTCTTTAGAGCATACTTTCTATGTGTGCTCTTTTTTTATTTATCCCTTATTCTGTAATCACTTTTATATTTCACGTCGGGTAAATCGACCTGCCCTTTATAAATAATCTAGTCAAGGTGTCCCCCTTAATACTTCTTTATTTATTAGACATTCACTACTCTATTAAATTCGTGTATCCATTCAAGCACCATTCATCTAATATATTTTCCTTCTAAATTCACCAAAGATGTATTAAAATTCTTTATATACTCAAGGAGGTCAAATATGTTCAAGTTGCATCCCATACTACTCATCTTAGGATTTATTTTATTTTTATATAGTGTACTTGCTTTCATGTTATTCCTTTCCATACAATAGTAATACCTGCACAAACCGATGTTAAATATGTAATTTCTATATAGTAATGAAAAAGCCTTTTATTATACGGACATAAATTAAGATGTCTTTTTATACCGTTAGGCAACTAGCAAATGTAACGCCAAAGAACTTTTACAACCTTGTTACTTACTCTTTTTATTACCTGTAGAAGATCTCATACTTAAAATAAGATAGCCCTTTCGACATCAAAACTGTAAAAAATAATTTTAAAACTTTACCTTTCATCATTACATCTTTAGCATGTGAAATTCTCATGAAACAAACTATATTTAACCGATTTACTTATAAAAAAACAATAATAATCCCCACCATTCGGTACAGGGGATTAACTAAACCTACTGAAAAGTATTTTATTCTCTTCGTTATTTAATTGGAGAAGGAAATCTTGCAGCTTCAAAATGAACCTTATTCAATCCATTAACATTTTGAACAATTACTCCGGCGACACTACTCTCAGCAAAAACTTCAACTGAATCCCCTGCTTCTAATTGAAGAATTGAAGTTACTGAAACATCATTGTTAAAAAATACTCCAGTCCCAAAGAAATCATTATCTATTGCTATCCATTCACACGAATTTCAACTCTAGCTCTGTAATTTACATTAAAATCATTTGGAGAGAATGTTATATTCCCTAATATACTATATACCCCTTTAGTCTTCGGAATAAAAAGAGATGTTGCTAGGTTATATTCATTCGCTAAATCAAACTGTTCATCTTGGAACAATACTTTAACAGAAGTATTTTCCGGGACAGGTTGATTCATTGTATTAACAGCTCTAAAGGCAGATGCCCTTACAAGTTTTCCCTTCTTATCCTCACAACAATTTTCTTTTACATACTTTTTATCACATTTACTATTTTCTCTAAAGCAATTATGACTTTTCTTTTTGTAATCTTTACAATACTTACAGTAATAATAAGACGTAGTAAATCCCCCTTAAATTTATTATTACATGCTACGCAATATAGATTAGAATAGTTTGGACAAACTGATACTATTTTTAATAGAAAAAACCCCACCATTTCGGTGAGGATTACCCTTTATCTGCTGTATACTCAACTTTATTTAATTGGTGAAGGGAATCTAGCAGCTTCAAAATGTGAGCCGTCTTCCGAAGGACTTAAAACTCCGTCTATGCTACTTTGTGCATAAACTTCAACTTGATCTCCTGCATGCAATTGGATAATCGTCGAAACACTTACTACATTTCCAAAACCGATTGGACCAAAAAAGTCATTATCTATAGCTATTGCTGCGTTTCCATTCACACGAATTTCTACACGAGCTCTATAATTTAAGCTAGGATCGTTTGGAAAAAAACCAATCGTTCCAATAACAGAGTATACTCCTTTAGTCTTCGGAATAAAAATAGACGTTGCTGGATTATACTCATTCGCTAAATCAAATTGTTCATTTTGGAACAATACTTTTACAAAAGTATTAGCAGGAACAGGTTGATTCACCGTATTTCTAGCTCTAAATGCTGATGCCCTAACAAGACTGTCCTTGTTGTCATTACACTTACTATCGTTCTTACAACAGTTATGCTGTTTCTTTTTATATTCTTTACAATACTTACAGTAGTAATAGCAAGACATACTCGTTCCCCTTTCATGCTCATTACTCCAGATTATGTAAAAAAGATTCGCAATGTTTGGACGAACTATTGTTTTCCCCCTATACTTGTCGCCTATTTATATACACGTAAGCGGAAGACGTTTCAATAACACCACAACCTAGTAGTATAGTGATCTCTATTCAAATTTGATAAATCCCTTTACTTTCTATTTTACTTTTTATGCACAAAAAGAACGAACATACATTCGTTCTTTCACACATTTTTATGGTCCAAAGCTTATCATCCAACCTAACATAAATCCAAATATAGAAAACAGTAGCATAAAAAGATATAAACTACATGCCCACAATGCATATTTCCGACTTTTTCTTTTTGTGATCATTCCTATGACTGAGCATACCAATCCAATACCAACTATTTGCAGAAAACCTTTACCTATAAATGTTTCTTGTATAAGCAATATTATGTTCAAATACAATAACGCCAGAAAGGCAATAATTAATGAAATAGTCCCCATCCACGTTTCCTGTTTATAAATATGATTCTTTCTTTTTTTTAAGAATGCCAATTCCATAATCTCGCTTCACCTACTTTCAATTTTCTAACTTTTTCGTGGCTCATTAATTTTTCAACTTCTGCTTTAGGTCCAGTTACAACTGCCCCATATGTTTTTACCCCATTTTTTTCAAGGAAAGAAATACGTTTTGACAACTCTAATACTTTCGCTCTAGATAGCTTCACTGCTAAATTTTCATGCTTCTGTAATGACTTTAGCACATCAATAAATTGTTCCTCATGAGGTGAATCACTCACAAAAGCACCACTTGGTCTTGAAATCATATCTGCCGGAAAGCCAATCGGAGCAACATACATACCCTCGTCATTCGTTTGCTTCTCCTCTAACCCTGTATTAACTGCATACCAGACGATATCAATAGTGGGAAACATATTCGTTACCTCTTTTACACTCAACAATTCTCTAAAAGATATAAAGGCTTCTACAACAGATTCTTGCGGAAGACCCTTTAATACCTGCGCTTCTTCACTACTATTATAGGATACATTATAATTATTAGGATGAGACAACACCTCATTATCTATATATGGGACTTCTGGAATTTTTTCATCTGTTGTATATTCACGGCTAACTTTCGTTGCTCTACTAAATACATAATCTGTTTTCTCTTCTCCTATTCGAATATCTTTCTTCCCTACCCTTTTATACAAATCAAAATGCAATTGTAAACTAAGCGGTAATAATGTTTGCTCCATGTCCCTATCTTTCAAAAATACATTTGGTTCTGTTACACTTAATGTTTGATTTACTACATTCCGTATCTCCATTGCGTTTGTAGGTGCCGATGTATAATATATAAGTGTAGATATATATAAAATAGGTTGAATAAGTAATAAAAAAGTAAATACAATTAAAACATTCGCAATACGCGCTCTTTTTTTTCCTATTTTCATCACTTGTTCCTGTTTTCCATTAGAAAGTGCATCCGGCCTTTGATGAAGAGCTTCTTGTAACAATTCTTTATAATCATCTTGTTCAGAATGAGGTTTATCATTTGTCATTTTGACTCTTTTCCTCCTTTAACAATTCTTTTAATCTCTTTCTCCCGCGAAATATGTGACTTTTATACGTGTTTAACTTTAAATCTAATACAGAAGCACCTTCTTCGTACGTTAATTGATGTACGTCACATAATAAAATAGCTTGCGCCTCCACCACTGGTAAAGTATGAATAATCTGAATTAATTTTTCGTAACTATTTTTTGCGACTACATACTCTTCTGTAGATTCACCTGCTTGAATTGTTTCTAATTCCTCCGTTCCTACAAAAGTTACTTTTTTCTCTTTCCTAACAAAATCAATAAAGGTATGATATGCCACTTTAAAAAGCCATGATTTCACCTTTTGGTTTTCATAGTCTTCTAGATAAAGAAACGCCCGATAAAAAGTCTCTTGCATCAAGTCCTCCGCTACATGATGGCTACGAGAAAGGGAAAATAAATACCGGTACACATCGTTTATATAAACTTTATATATTTCTTCAATCTCCATCCCCCTCCTCCTTTCATATATAACACGAATAAACAAATTAAAAAGTTGCATTATTTTTCCTTTTTATTCATAAAAAGCATTTATACATTTCAATAATTATTTACAATTATAAACAAAATATAAGATGTTATAGCTGTAAATATCCTTCAAAATGGGAAAAAACGGTTCGGCTGTTCTTAACCATAGTCCTGTACGATATAACCGCAGATAGGACTTCTTTGTTGCATCTCGGCCTGGTTCGCCTAAGTAAATGTTTATGTATCCTTTCATACAAAACAACTAACCATCATTTGTCATGATAAGATAATTCCTATTCTTTCTTTAATCGGTTTCTTCTCACAAAAAAACTCAACTTGTAGTATGTACGGGGATTATCTCATGGATTATTTACAAATTATATGTGGGGACTATTTGACACTTACATAAACACAATTTGATCTCCCTCAATTGTACCCGCCATTTGTAAGCAATAAGACTAACACCTCAAAATTCGTCACATACGCAAAAGTTAGTTGGAAGCCGTGTTGCCCGATTGGTAAGAGCTAATAATCAGTTTGGAACCTGCTCCCAACTAATAAAGATTTTCCTTTATAGATTAAATACAGTTCCATATGGGATAGTAAGAAAAGAACTTCCATACGGTGTGATTTGATGCACTGGGTAAAAATACTCCATGGATGAATAATACGGCTGTATACCTTGTTGCTGCATTTGCATTTGTTGTTGCATTTGTAACGCTTGTTGAACAGCTTGAACTGTACTTTGTGCCCCGCTAAATGTTATAGATGTACCGTACGCAGGCCGCATACTTGCTTGAGTAGCAAAATATGAATAATACATTATTTCCAACTCACTTCCATATAAGCTATTACAAACCATAGTATGATTCTTTTTTTAGGAAGTGCTGAAAACTAATACATTAGCTTTTAGTAAGTATTTCATTTAATTATTTCTTTTAATATTTTCAATTTCATATTTCACTTACTCGTTTCAATTATTAAACGTAATTGAATTTTTAAAGGAGAATATATAAAAAAATGAAATGAATGACCTTACATAACATTCTATATGGAACTGCATTAGATTCTAATTTAATTAAACTTATTATTATCATTAAATCCAACCTTTACAATAATACTAGTCTCATAAGAACACCTCCATTTTGTTTACATATACTTTTAAAAAACATTTCTGAATCTTTCACATATAAATTATGCTCATAAACACATTACATTTAGAAACAAATATTGATTATCAAGTGTACCTACTATTTAAATTTTTTAAAAGGAGGTAATTATGAAAAATAATCAAAACTCAAACGATCCGTGCGAAAAGTTTCAATTTCCCTGTTTTATTTCTATATCCTCTTGTGATCAAAGTAATTGTTGTACACCTGTTTTTTTCTCATTTTCTCAACAACAAGAATTATTGTCCCTAATTAACCAATTAAACCAAGCTATCCTTTCTTTCTTTACTACGCCAAATCCGACAACTATACAAATACTCCAATCTGCATTACAGGCATTACATGATTTAATAATTACAGTGCAACCAAATACTCCAAATAGAAATTTAGTTATACGAACTATAAATCAATTAATCAATTCCTTACCTACGGCATCTCTTACTCAAATCTCTGCGTTATTCCAATTTCTATTCCAAAATTTATCTTCGCTCATTAGTTGTTCCAATATATCGGACCCATTGTTGCAACAAACATTCAACTTAATTTTGCAAGGAATACTGAATAGTTCTCTATTAAATATTATCGGAATCCCCGGTCCTACTGGAGCTACTGGACCTAGAGGATTTCCTGGACCTAAAGGAGCTACTGGACCTCAAGGTGTGCAAGGCATGCAAGGGCCAGAAGGACCAGAAGGACCGACTGGTCCTCAAGGTGTCCAAGGAATTCAAGGACCGGAAGGACTTGCAGGAGCTACTGGACCTCAAGGCGTGGAAGGACTTCAAGGGCCAGAAGGACCAGAAGGACCGACTGGTCCTCAAGGTGTCCAAGGGATTCAAGGACCGCCTGGACCACCAGGACCCACTGGTTCTGGCACTGGAATGGGAGTTCCTGGACCACCAGGGCCTACGGGACCTCAGGGTGTGCAAGGCATTCAAGGGCCAGAGGGACCCGAAGGACCTACGGGACCTCAAGGTGTCCAAGGGATTCAAGGACTGGAAGGACTCGAAGGACCTACGGGACCTCAAGGTATCCAAGGGATTCAAGGACCGCCTGGACTACCAGGACCTACGGGACCCCAAGGTGTGCAGGGAATGCAGGGGCCGGAAGGACCACCAGGACCTACGGGAGA
>NZ_MACG01000036.1 GCF_001884035.1 Bacillus tropicus | reverse complement strand
GGGGCCTACGGGACCGACTGGGCCGACTGGGCCAACCGGCCCCACTGGACCAGCATGTAATTTCCTTGTTTATGTTACAAACGCAGGAGCTATAGACGACCCCACAAATGATACAGTATCTGTAATTAACACCGGAACAAATACAGTTGTTGCTACAATCACTGTAAATAATGCACCTCTTGAAGTAACAGTTTCACCAAATGGGACTCGCGCTTATGTTACTAATATTTTTTCTAATACCGTTTCTGTTATTAATACTGCCACCAATACAGTTGTCGCTACCATCCCTGTTGGCTCTAATCCAATCGGTGTAGCTGTTTCTCCAAATAACACAACTGTTTATGTTGGAAATCACGGTAACAATACGGTCTCTGTTATTAATGCTGCTACTAACACAGTTGTTGCTACCATTCCTGTTGGCAATGCTCCGCAAGGAATCACTGTTTCTCCAAATGGAGCCTTTGCATATGTTGCAAACGAATTAAGCAACAATATTTCTGTTATTAATACTGCTACTAATACAGTTAGCGCTACCATTCCTGTTGGCATTCGTCCTAGGATAATCGTCTTTACACTAGATGGCACTCGTGCCTATGTCACAAATCAAAATAGCAATACTGTTTCTGTTATTGACACCGCTACTAATTCCGTTATTAATACACTTAACGTAGGTACTGAACCGGTTGGTATAGCTATTACACCGAATGGTGCTCGTATTTATGTTGTAAATAAAGTTAGTGATAATGTATCGGTAATAGACGTAGCAACAAATGCAGTAATCGATACAATTCCTGTTGCTTTATCACCGGATCAAGTAACCATCATACCAGATGGCACTCGTGCCTATGTTACAAACCAAGGTAGCAATACTGTTTCTGTTATCAATACTGCTACAAATACAGTTATAGATACGGTCCCAGTTGGGGTTGCTCCAACTGGGATAGCAACCGGAACTATTTGTGAATAATAAAAAAAACAGAGGGACAAAAAATATGTCTCTCTGTTTTTTTATCTTTTTTACTCCTTAAAAACTTCATATTCATATCAGACCCTCTTATATTAAATGAAGTAGTCGATTATCTGTACGAGCTTGAAACACAGTCACAAATTATCCATATCACGCTCTACTCTTATTTTCCTAACCCTCTACTCATCATCTTCTAAAGTTCCTTTGCAAAATAAAAAAGCAGCTGTTATGCTACTTTACATTTATTTTATCCCCAAGAGAGATGATAAATATATTCTCCCGTTACACTTTGATTAATCCCAGTAATTCTAGCAAACCTCATTAAGTCTGCCCCTTGAAGAAAATACATCGCAAGCATTACTGGTACTTGCGACCACATAAATTGAAAAAACTCCTCGACTCTCTGGTTTGTTGAAACAATTAAATCATTTACAGGCCCTTGATTCCATACAGAAGTACTAACTGAACGAAACGGAAGATCTTTCCCATTAACCACTATTCGTGCCATACTTTGAGTTATATCCACAACAATTCCCTCCATCATTACAAAAATCGGACCTGTGCATTTACTCCTTTTGTTATAAATATTCTTACCCTTCATAAATGTCTAAGGCAAACCTCTATTTTTGTGTCTATTCAAATAAATTTATTTCACACAATAAACAGGTAAATAAAATTTCAGTATTACTCTCTCACAACTTCCGTATCATTTAAATCATTTTCACCTTTATTCAGCTTTACAACCTGATATGCAAAATTGCATATCTCATTATCTTAATATCACTTTATTTACTACAGATTGATAAAAAAGCATTCAAAACAATTGATAAATCAGCGTTTGTAATTTAATTCCTTATTTTAAATTCTACCTTTTTATTCTCAACACTATATTCAAATAATTATATTGGAATTTCTTGTTGTATACACATCTATCTTTTTCATGTATTATATACGAGAAGAGTAAGGTAAGAGTTACTCTTTGCCATTTTAGGAAAGGTCCTGTTGGAAACAACAGGACCTTTTTTCGTATTAGTAAAAGCAATCTTGATTTACTCATTCAATACATTCATCAATTCCCCAAATATATATTCAGTCATTTCTGCTTTAAGCTCTTGGACCTGAAATGCTATACATTCTCTTCTAAATAATCGACTACTCGTACTATGCGTACTTCTCTTTACATACCCAACTTTCCGTACAGCTTGTTTCCCTTTAAAGTATTTCATGTAATATAAACAAAAGAGTCGTTCTTGTTCCGTCAGCCCTTCATCATCTAGCATCTCGTTCACCTCCTTAAAAATGCAGGATTTCCCTTTCCGCTATCGAATTAATAATGTTCGGAAAGGGGGTGTAACATGGCGGAAATTAAAGTGGGACTTACACAATTTTTAGACTTTACACTGAAAAGTAGTGCAGCTAAAACAAATTTTGTAAAGAATCTTAAATCTCAACCTGAATATCACCCAGTTTTTGATTACTGGAAACAATTACGAGAAACTGTTATTAAATTTCATAAAAATAAACTATCTTTTGAATGTTTCGAAATATTGATACACACTATTGAACAGAAAAAAAAGCAAAACTACATTGATGTTATAAAGCAGTACAAAAAATTTATTAAAAACAAAGACGTCTCTTGGTTTGATCCAGGTAAATCGCATTGGTTATCAGATAATTTAATCGTCCGCTCATCGCCTGAACTCGGTTTGCTCATTAATGATGAGCCGCATCTTATTAAACTGTTTTTCAAAGGAAAAAAAGAGCGAATTGATAAATATAACATCAACTCAACACTAACATTATTAAACGAATCAACATTTTCAAATGAACATAACGATGTGAATTATACGGTCCTTAATATCCAAAAGAACAAAATGTATACGAATAACTCTATTAATAATGATCATGTAATAGCTCTTGAATCAGAAGCTCACCAGCTTTGTTATTTATGGAATAAGATGTAAAGGTTTTAGGAATCTCTTTCTATGTCTTGTTCATACGTAATTTGGTCACATTTTTTACAAATTACATTCTTTTCGTTTAATGGAAGCTCACCTTCTTGTTTCTCACAAACAATGCAGGGTGGGCATTTTAAAAAATAGTTTCTTTACCCATTTCACCATCCTAATTACCCCCTTTGAAAGAATAATGTAATACTGTCTTTCTATCACATCTACATTCCCTCTGACTTCTACCGCTAAATACTTCCTAAGATGTTCTTCGATTCCTTTCGCGCTTCACATCATGTTTTTCTTTCACTATATACAGTGCCGCAATTCCCCCTTCTTGTTAGCCTTGCTTCTTTTACCTGCATTACTTTATTTGGGTGTAATTGTTGCTGGAACTCCGCTTAATCTCTTCTCTCACAACACCTCATTAAAATATATGAGGAAAAGAACGTTATAGCAATGGCTATCATGAATACAATTTAATTTACCTTACTAATAAATAGTAGCCTTACAATTTCAGAAGTTTGACACAGCTCACGAAAAAGCTTATAAAGAAAAGTGAGGTTCCTAATATTTATTTCTAGATTTAAGATGCATATAAGACTAGGACATAAAAAGTAGAATCACACTGGATATCTACTCACATGTTATGCCAGGACTTCAAGAAACTGCGGTGGATCAATTTGCTAACGAATTATTCGAAAAGAAAAGTTCTCGTTATAAGTTTTCTTTTCACAGTAAATACACCAACTAAATAACCAAAAATATTGATAGTGAAAAAGGAGAAACTAACATGAAAGAAATCAAATCTGAACAGGAATTCAAAGACATCATCGCAAGCGAGGAGCCAGTAGTTGTTAAGTTCTTTACTACATGGTGCCCAGATTGTGTGCGTATGGACAACTTTATCGGAGATGTGATGGAAGAGTTCAATAAATTTGAATGGTATTCTATTAATAAAGATGAGTTCCCAAGTATCGCTGAAGAGTATCAAGTAATGGGTATTCCAAGTTTACTTGTATATCAAAATGGTGAGAAGCTAGGCCACTTACATAGTGCTAACGCAAAAACTGAAGAGCAAGTTACTGAGTTTTTAGAAGCATACTAAGATGAAAACCCTCTGAAAAATATTTTCTAGAGGGTTTTTTATTTTTTCCAAATCAGCTGTCAGAATTGTACATATTTAAACTCCCTTCTCCTACTCCCTATACATAGATCCAAATCGCGTTCATATCCTAACTTTGCACTTTACAACATATTTTTCCTTCACGAAACTTTGTTATCCACTTCTTAAAAAGCTATAAAACGTCAACAATGTTTGTATAGACCCACACGACTTTCGTTTGATACTCTATTTATAGAAAGAAATTCCTTGTAGAAAGGTGAGTGATTAAAATGGATACTCTTTCTCATAAAGAAGCTGATAAAGGTGCTATTGTCAGCATTTTGGCCTACATATTTTTATCCTCTATGAAAATCATCATCAGTTATATTACCCTCTCTAGCGCATTACGTGCTGACGGTTTAAATAACTTAACGGATATCGGTGCTTCTTTAGCGATATTAATTGGTCTAAAAATCTCTCGGAAACCTCGTGATCCAGATCATCCATATGGGCATTCGCGTGCAGAACAAATTGCTTCACTTGTTGCTTCTTTTATTATGGCAACGGTCGGATTAGAAGTTGTTATTAGTGCCATTCAATCATTTTTAAATCCCAAACAAGCAGCACCTAATGTCCTTGCTGCATGGGTAGCTTTATTTTCTGCTGTTGTTATGTACTGTGTGTATTTGTATACGAAAAAGATTGCAGCACGAACAAGAAGTAAATCATTAGAAGCAGCTGCAAAGGATAATTTATCAGATGCCCTCGTAAGTATTGGTACAGTAGTAGGTATTGTCGGTTCACAGTTCCAGATGCCTATTTTAGATCCTATTGCTGCTTTAATTGTCGGTCTTATTATTTGTAAAACTGCATGGGAGATTTTCGTAGAAGCTTCTCATATGTTAACGGATGGAATCGATCCAGATAAGATGGAAGAGTACGCTGATGCGATTGAACATATTGGTGGCGTGGAAAACATCGTAGATATTCGGGCTCGTATGTATGGGAATCAAACGTACGTTGATATTACAATCGAGGTTGATGCTCGTATGGATGTTGGAGAAAGTCACTGTATTACTGACAACATCGAGGCAATGCTTCGGAAAAAGTTTGGCATTTATCATGCACACATTCATGTTGAACCAATGGAAAAAGAACCTATTATGACATAGGTTCTTTTTTAATGAACGCTTTATGAAATATAACACATAAAACGAGCCAGCTACCGCCAGCTGCCCATCCTGCTAATATGTCAGATGGATAGTGAACGCCAAGATATATTCGGCTAACTGAAATAGATAATACAACAAAGCTCGCTATAAAAATAATCAACAATTTTTTATGCAATGTAATACGTTCTTCTGTAATCGTGACGTATGCAATAAATCCTAAAAAAGCAGTAGCATTCATCGTATGACCGCTCGGAAAACTATATCCAGTTGCAGTAACAAGCTGCGACACATCAGGTCTTGCTCGCTCGTACCATAGTTTAAGCATACTGTTTAAATAACGAGATCCATAATAATTAATTGTTAGAAGTAATGCACTAAGCAATTTTTTTCTAACGAGAAAATACATTACAAGAATAATGAGTAACGGAAAATATATTCTTTTGGAACCGATAAAAGACACCCAAGTAAAATAGGCTGTCAAATAATCGTTTCGAAAACTTTGAATAAAATGCGCGACTATATTGTCAAATTTCTCAATACAAGCGGTATGATACGAAAGTGATAATACGACAAAACAAATGAGTAGCGTAAAACTTAACAAGTATAAATGTCGATATCGTTTCACATACATAACCTCACTATGCAAAAAAATGGAGCGGTTGTTTTAGTTTTCCTCTCCATTTCTTTTTTATGCATAGTTTATTAAAAAATATAATTGTTAATTGTTTCTTTCATTGTTGGAATATCTTCATTTGTAACTGTAAAGCGAATTACTTTCTCATCAAGATCAAGTGCTTCTGCAAATAAACCTGCTAATCCGCGAGATTTTCTGTCTACTTCCATAATAATCTCTAGGCGATCGTAAGCATTTGGCAAGATCAACAATTCTAGTTCATCTAATTTCCCATAATACTCTCCGGAAACAGGAACAAACTCAAATTCTTGTGCGAATGGAATATGCTTACGTAATCGATACGGTAATTCTTCACATTCTATATGACGCGCTTTAAAACCTAATTGATTTACACTTTCTAACACACTATTTAATAGTACATTTGGCAACACTTGAATGTAATCACGATCACTTGGATCTATACTACGTTTAATATCAAGGC
This sequence comes from Bacillus tropicus, assembly GCF_001884035.1. GTDB lineage: Bacteria > Bacillota > Bacilli > Bacillales > Bacillaceae_G > Bacillus_A > Bacillus_A tropicus. The sequence continues at coordinate 6,332 of NZ_MACG01000036.1, read as the reverse complement.
CTGTGTGCACCCAAACTGTTTTCATTCCAAGAGTAAGCGGTGTTTCAACTGGCATTTTAAATGAAAATGGAATTTCTCTTTTTTCATTCGGCTCAACAGAAAAAGGTTCTGTTAAACGAACTCGCTCTAAATCATATGTTATTGTTACTTTTTTATCATCCACTTCTCGTACATACGATGTTGATAGCGTTAAGTAAATGCTTTCAATTTGTTGGCTAACGGAACCTCCAGCTATATGAACCTTCCCGTATATCTCTTCACCAACAATATACTCATCTTTTTCAAGAACTGTATCTACTTTTGCATTACCAATACCAACGCTTGCTAAAAACTTTTGAAACATGGGGCCTCCATCCTTTCTAAAGCAAAAGCTACATCTTTTTTTAAATCTTGTACATTCTCATAGTACGGCGTTTTTATTTGTAACATTCGCATCAACATTTCACGGTTATAATTTTCTAAAGTTAATTCGTCATACCATGGATTTTCATGTTTTTCATTAGATTCATAGCCTGCATATAATAAAAATAACGAGAAATGACCAAGCGCATAAAAATCACTACGAAAGTGAACTTCTCGCATCAAAGCTTGTTCACCTTCATAAGTTGTAGCTCGTTCATCACCCTCACCTTTCAATTTCGCCAACCCAAAATCAATAATACTAACTTGGTTTTCTTTCATTAATATGTTTGGAATGCGTAAATCTCGGTGAATAATACCTTTACTATGAAACACTGATACAATTTCTAAAATTTTATATAAAATTTTAAAAACTTCACATTCTGTATATACATGCCCATCCGAGAAAATATAATCTTCAAAATTTTTACCAGGCATATATTCCATCACAAAAAAGCTTTTTTTCTCCCATACGAAATGATCGTATAAACTAGGAATTGCATGATGATTTAATGTTTGTAAAATCATTTTCTCTTGTTCAAATGATTTTCTACCAGACTCATATCTTTGTTTACTTTGTCTTAATTGTTTTAATACTTTATATCTATTTATTTGTAAATCATTAACGACATATGTAACCCCATAACTGCCCATTCCAATTACTGATTCAATTTTATAACGTTCTGCAACAATTGTATTTTTTCGCAGTGGTCTATCAAATAAAGCTAGTATACGACGCCATTTCATCAGCTACTTGAAAAGAAGCTACGGCTTTTACGTTTTCTTTTATAATGATGATGCCCATAACCAGATGAACGTCGTTTATAATCGCTACTTGAATAAGAGCGACCTCTATGGCGATAATCACTACTAGAATACGAACGATATTTTTTCTTTCCTAATAAAGAATCAATAATTTTTTTGAACATCCCTTCACCTCTTGAGTAAAATTTTCTTTTAATTATACCAAGTATTGCTGGCTAGATTTGTGACAAGTTTGTAAAGAGTAAAAAACGACGAGTTAAGCCCGTCGTTACTTTCACTCATCCTCTTCATCAAACACTTCATCAATCATACATTTCTCTAATAAATACTCGAATGTAATATCTGCGAGATCTTCAATTTCTTCTCTTTTTGGAACGTATCCTCTTTCAATTAGTTGCTCATAAAAAAACTCCGCAATCTCTTCCGTATCAATCACGACTTCAATTTCCTTCATGAGCATCACTCCTTTATTTCTGTTTTATGAAAAAATCTCAAAATTATGTATATGAGATTAGAAAAATAGTTTTTCTTTTTTTATAGGTCATATCCTTTGGACGAGGTGCATACGATGGTAGTACAAGCTATCAAAAGGGGGAAATAATTATGGAATATCAATATGAGGTAAAGCAAGAAGTAGGGCAAACAAAAGAAGAGTTCATGCATGAAGATCAATGGGCAGACTCTCTTATTAAATGGCTTTTTATTTTTTTAATAGTTGTAGGCATACCTTATACTGCATATGTTGTTGTTCAATTCATTCTCTCTTTCTAGTTAACTATTTTTTCTCTGTCAATTTAACTAAATAATTATGAACAACATCCATAACAATTTTGTATTCTTCATCTTTAAATGTATCAAATAACAATTGGTAATCGTTATAAATATCAAGTAATCCATCAATGATTTCTTGACGATTTGTCTTAACACTCACTTTTTTTGAGTTGTTAATTGACTTTAATTTTCCTAAATCTAATTTATTCATACCTGCTTTATCTTGTTTCATTTTCTTCAAAATTGCATTTGCCGTTTGAGCATTGGCAAGTAACGTTAAATCTGACTCATCCGCTTCTAACCATTCACCATCCGTAATTCGTGACAGTTCATATATTGTATCTTCCCATGCATCATTTTTATATCTCCATACTTCTGTACGAAAACCAACAATACGGAAAACATCTTTATCGTATCCTGTTACTTGCACGAGATCACCAAATGTGAAATTATAGTTTAATTCAATCCACTCAGTTTCACCCTTTTTCATATCTTGCTCTGAAACGTGCTGCAATGTTTGCTCTACGTAAAATCCATCGTGATTATTGACTTCGTATACGTAAACTCCATCCAAAACCTTCATATTTGTGATTTTACCAACGGTTCCATATAGCGTAATCACGACTATGTCCCCTACGTTATATTTAGGTTGCTTTTTCCTTGCCATCTATATCTCTCCTTTTTTTGACGTCGTGATTTTGATAACAGTATATGCAACCTACATAAAAACGCTTATCATAGAAGCGTATATTCATAAATTTTTTCAATAAAAAATATCACCATATGAAAATTTATTTACAACGTAAAAAAAGCTAGCAAATAGACTAGCTTCTCGTCAAAAAAAGTTCTTATAGTTTTATCTATCTTGTATGTATAAATCCCACGCTTCATCAAATATAGACATACTTGCTAGCATTCCACTTAATTCTAAGTATGAACTAATTTCATCGTAATCTTCAGATTGCTTTGGAAAGCTTAAATCATCATACATTGCCTCTGCTAAATTCGATATTTCATTACTAAATAAAGCTGCACGATGCTTCATCATATAGTGGTAAAATGTCTTTTTCAAAAATATTCCCTACCTTTCTAACTTGGGTACATTATACAAGGCAAAAAAGAAAAAAACCAGCATAAAAGCTGGTTAAAAGTCAAAATAATTTCTTTTTAATAAACGTGGTCTTCCCATTAATTCTTCATATGTTAGTTGTTTTGGTAAATCTTTCGTATAAATTAAAAACAATTGATCTTCTATTTCTTTCACTGTTTGATCTGATTGATAGTCCATACCACATGAGGAACAAGAAATACATGGTGTCTCTTGGATTTCAATGGCTTTCGTACCATCTGGTAATTCCCAAAATACAGTATTTAAGCTTTCTTTTGCTTCTGTACTGTCACACCACATACAATTCATACTGCATCACCCTCAGTTTTTTTGTCATTTTCTTCTAATTTAGCCATTTGTGCTTGATATTTTTTATCTTTCAATTGGTCGCGCTTATCACGTTTATCTTTTAATGATGCATGCGTTTCATTATCTTCATAGTCTTTACGACGGTTCATACGCTGTAAATCGTCTGGAACAAGGTTAAATTTCTTATCGCTCATAAGACCTGCGATACCAACATCTGAACGTTTTTCTTCGTAGTTTGGATAGATTTCTTTAAAGTATCCTTCTGCTCTTCCTGGAATGTAGCTTTCTGGCTCTGGATACGTTGTAATAACACCTTCAAAGTTACGAAGTACAACTTTATCTGCACTTTGCGAGATTAAATAGTTTGGCTGAAGCGCAATTTTACCGCCTCCTCCTGGTGCATCAACAACGAATGTTGGTACTGCATAACCAGACGTATGTCCGCGTAAACCTTCGATAATTTCAAGACCTTTAGAAACTGGTGCACGGAAATGACCAATACCTTCAGATAAGTCACATTGATAAATGTAGTATGGACGTACACGGATTTTTACTAAGTCATGCATTAGTTTTTTCATGATTGGAACGCTGTCGTTAATACCAGCTAAAATTACTGCTTGGTTTCCGACTGGAACACCAGCATTCGCTAACATTTCACATGCTTTTTTCGATTCTTCAGTAATTTCAATAGATGTATTGAAATGTGTATTTAACCATACTGGATGATATTTTTTAATAATGTTACATAAGTTTTCTGTAATACGCTGTGGGAATACTACCGGCGCTCTCGTTCCGATACGAATAATCTCGACATGCGGAATCTCTCGTAAATTTTTCAATACATATTCTAAAATTTTATCGTTAATAAGAAGACCATCACCACCAGAGATTAATACATCTCGTACTTGTGGTGTTTCACGAATGTAAGCAATTGCATCATCTAATTGTTTCTTCGGTACACCCATTCCAATTTGTCCACTAAAACGACGACGTGTACAGTAACGACAATACATAGAACATTGATTCGTTACTAAGAATAATACACGGTCAGGATAACGATGTGTTAACCCTGGAACTGGTGAATCTTCATCTTCATGAAGCGGATCTTCTAAATCATATTTTGTTTTATATAACTCTTCCGAGATCGGTACAGATTGCATCCGAATCGGACAGCGTGGATCATCAGGATTCATTAGCCAAGCATAGTACGGTGTAATATTTAACGGGATCGTTTTCGTTGAAATTTTAACGCCCTCTTCTTCATCAGGTGTTAAGTTAATCACTTTCTTTAAGTCATCTAACGTTTTGATCGTATTCGTTAATTGCCAAACCCAATCATTCCATTGCTCTTCAGTAACATCTTTCCATAATTCGATATCCTTCCAGTGACGATTTGGTTTGTATACATCATGTAACATTGCTATTCCCCCTTTTTATACGCTCATCCTTTATATAAGCAATAGTTATGCCAACTTTACTTTATTGATAACTAAATGTACGGAGAACCCTATTATATAAGCGAAAAAATATTTTTAAGCACTGTATGAAATTCATACATACTATCATATTCATTACTTTTTATATATGTAAACGCTCTTTTATTGGTGCAAACACACAAAAACCGCCAATTATTCGGCGGTTTTGTCGTACTTACTCAGTTTATATTGAAGCGTTTGACGAGGGATGCCTAACATTTTTGCAGCCTGTAGTATATTCCCTTCCGTTTCAATTAACGCTTGATCTATTAATTCTTTTTCCGTTTGATGAAGTGCTTCTCTAAGCGGCAATATGTTCTTCTTCGGAAAACTCTCTTTCCGAAATGTACGCGGTAAACAATTGGCTGTTAATGTATTCCCTTCCGCAATAATGACAGCATGTTCAATCGTATGTTTTAGCTCCCGAACATTTCCAGGCCATTGGTAAGCTTGTAGTCTTTCTTTCGCTTCCTTATCCATTTGAAGTACACCTTTTTTATAACTTTTATTATATTCTTTCAAAAAATAAGACGCTAATAATAATACATCCTCCGTTCTTTCACGGAGCGGCGGAATATATAATGAAAAGACATTTAATCGATAATATAAATCTGTGCGAATTTTATTCTCTTTTAAACATATTTCTGGTGGCTGATTCATTGCGGTAATAACGCGAACATCTACTTTTCTCGTCTTATTATCCCCAATACGACGAATAACACCATCTTCTAATACACGTAGCATTTTCGCTTGTAAATCGAGTGGCATTGAATTCAGTTCATCTAAAAACAATGTCCCTCCATCTACAAGTTCAAATAATCCCGCTCGTTCAATTGCCCCAGTATAACTACCTTTCGTCGTTCCAAATAATAAACTTTCTAATAGAGACTCCGGCAAAGCTGCACAGTTTTGTGCAATAAACGGCTTGTTCTTCCGCTTAGAAGCTTCATGAATCGCTTGTACAAATAACTCTTTCCCAGTTCCTGTTTCCCCATATATTAAAACATTCGCATCAGTTGGGGCTACTTTTTGTGCTAATTCTTTCGTCTGTTTAAACCGAGCATCATTCGTCACGATCGTCTCAAATGCAACATCCTTTTTGATCGCTTTTTTTCTAGATGACCGCTTTATTTTCGACTGTAAATCGACTATTGTATCCGTAAGCTTTTGAACTGTGGAATAATCCTTTGCAATTTCAACGGCTCCAGCAATATTTCCATCTATAAAAATAGGTAACGTCGTATTTACTGTACAAATGTCTTCTCCATTTAAATTTTGATAATGCTGCACTTGATGAACGATTGGTTTTTTTGTATCTAACACTTTCATCAACGTACTTGTTTCCCTAGATAAAGAAGGGAACGCTTCTAACAAATGTTTCCCTAACACTTTTTCAATTTTTGATCCATCGTGTTTTGCAGCTACAGTATTATAGAAAATTGTAATACCATTTTCATCTACTGCATGTATAGCCTCATCAATACTGCCCAAAATCGCTTCAATGA
>NZ_MACG01000035.1 GCF_001884035.1 Bacillus tropicus | reverse complement strand
TTCTTGTGTCGAAACTGCTAGCAATGTCATCCCCCCTCTTGCCGAAAATTCAGCAAATGCTATGCCGAATTTTCGGCATACCTATGTGCGATTATAAGCATGACGATTCCGTTCTATTTTTATAACGTACTATTTAGACAAATCTTTTACCCATATATTCATATCTTCTAGCTTATCGAAAATGTAGCAATTGTTCGCCAATCTTCCTGTATACGTATAGCCTAACTGATGAAAGGCTGCATTCATTCCGAAAGAAAGCGATCGAGCAATTGTATAAGAACAGAAAATCGATTTTTCTTGAAGTTCTTCTTCTAGCTTAATTAATAAACTTTTCATAAACCCATGTTTACGATATTCGGGTAAGGTAGCACAATTCGTTAATTCTGCATTTCCTTCTTTTATATTCATTTCTGCAGATGCTGTACTAATTATTTTCCCCTCGAATTCATACACATAGTAAATCGTATCGTCTTCTTTCATCGTTTGTTTTACATAACTCGCTTCGTTTAATGGAGTTGGATACACTTCAAATACTTCTCCAAAGACAGCTGCTAATTCTTCTGCGTCCTCTTCTGTCGCTTTTCTTAATAGAAATTTCTCTGAGACTATTTTTTCCTTTACTTTTTTTGCTTTTACACCGTTTAAAATGGTATCTTCCTCAGCCCAATGAATACTATTTCGTCTTTCATCATTATTAAATTTCACGAAGAAGTATGCATCGTGACCTTGAAAATAATGTGGTAATGTTGCTTCTAATAAAAAACCGAAAGAGAGCCATGTTGAAACATGCTCTCCCTTTCCTTTAACAATACATTTAGTGAAAGAATGTTTCTCTGCTAATTCATCAATTGTCTGGATAATCCTCTCAATATTTCCTGTGTAGTGGTCTATTCGAATACGTTTATTAAAATAGTCCAAAACGCCTTCTACTGTATAGCCATTCGTCTGTTTTCTAAAAGATTCATAGTATTTCATTTTTTCACCTCACACCAATCTAGTAATGTACATGCAATAATTTTTGCGGCAGCTATCATTCTATCAACTTCTATATATTCGTTTGGATAATGCGCTACTTTCGTCTCTCCTGGGCCAAATACTATCGTTGGTACACCTGCGATTTGTGTAAATAAACCTCCATCAGTCCCCCACGGAGATGCTTCAATAATCGGTTTGTTCCCTTCGATTTCAACAAAGTTATGCTCGAGTGTTGTAATTAACTCATGATTTTCTTCTAGTTCACCAGGAACCCATCTCGCTCCAAACCATTCTACTTCTACAGGATTTTCAACAAACCAATTGTCCACATCATTTAATTCAGCGATCCAATTTTCGAACTCTTCTTTTGCTGCCTCTATAGTCTCATTCGGCGCAATACCGCATCTTCCTTCTAAAATTAACGAATCAGGAACAGAACTTGGCCAGCTCCCGCCTTCAATTTTCCCAATATTAATTGGAATTGGAATTGGGATTCCTTTAAATAATGGGTCTGTAATTCGATCATTCCTCTTCTCTTCCAGCTTTCTTAAATGATCTACAACAAACATACTTTTTTCAATTGCACTTACTCCTTCATAACGCGTCCCACCGTGTGCAGCTTTCCCTTTCACATGTAGACGAAACCACATGGACCCTTGTTGTTTCGGGAAAAACTTCATATTTGTTGGCTCTGGAATAATGACACCATCGGCTTTATATCCTCGTAATATAGTCGCTAATGTTCCTGCCCCGCCGCTTTCTTCTTCTATTACACTTTGAAAATAAATATCTCCTTTTAATTCAATACTAGATTCAATAATTGCTTCCATCGCAAGCATTAGTGCGACATTGCCGCCCTTCATATCTGTCGTTCCACGACCATATATACGATTTCCTATTTTCTCACCACTATAAGGATGATGGTCCCACTGATTCACATCTCCTTCTGGTACGACATCAATATGCCCATTTAATATCATGGATTTCCCGTCGCCGCTTCCTTTAAGAGTTGCCACAATGTTCGGGCTATCTGAAAAACTTGTACGCGGTGATACAAAATAAGGATGATCTTTCATTTTAGAAAATGAAGGCTCCCATATATCAAGATCTAAACCTAGCTCACGTAATTTTTCAATCACAATTGCCTGTGCACTACTTTCATCACCAGATACGCTCTTTTCTTGAATTAATCGTTTTAAAAATTTTACGCTTTCTTCTTCATGACTCTCAATATAATCACAAACTTGTTTTTTTAATTGCTCCATATATTACATCTCCCCTCATTCAATTACTAGTAAGTTAGAGCCAATTTTAAAATCCGCTTCTGTATGTTGTTTTATATCCTCCACTGTGTATGGGCTCATCAATTCTTGTAAAATAAGTCCACCCTGCGTTACTTCCATTACTGCCATATCCGTAATAATTAAATCCACACATTTTTTTGAAGTTAATGGTAATGTACACTCGGAAACAATTTTTGCATTTCCGTATTTATCGACATGATTCATCACAACAACGACCCGCTTCGCTTTTTGAGCTAAATCCATTGCTCCTCCAATACCTGGAACGCGTTTTCCTGGAACAATCCAGTTTGCTAAATCACCATTCTCACTTACTTGTAATGAACCAAGAATCGTTATATCTAGTAAACCTTTTCGAATCATCCCAAACGCCATGCAACTATCAAAATAACTCGCTCCTGTAATAAGAGAAGTCGGTAAACCCGCTGCGTTACATAAATTTTCGTCTTCATTTCCTTTGCTTGGCGTAGGTCCCATACCTACAATTCCATTTTCTGCATGAAACATAACGTTTATATCGTCAGGCAAATGATTTGGTACAAGCGATGGTATACCAATTCCTAAATTTACAATCATACCATTTTGTATTTCTTTCGCTGCACGCCTAGCAATCTTATCTCTCACTTCTACGCCCATACCCATTTCCAATTCACTCCTTCCGACGGTACGATATAATTTACAAATACTCCTGGGACAACAATTTCTTCTGGATCTAAACTTCCAAGTGGAACAATTTCTTCTGCTTCTACAATCGTTATCTCTCCGGCCATAGCAACGTGAGGGTTCATGTTACGAGCGCTCTTATCAAACACAAGGTTACCGAACGGATCCGCCTTTTTCGCGTATACAATCGCAACCTCAGCAGTTAATGCTGTTTCAACTAAATATGTTTTACCATTCATTTCAACAGTACGTTTTCCCTCTTCCACAATCGTATCAACACCTACATCAACCAATACGCCACCAAGTCCTACACCACCAGCGCGAATACGCTCTGCTAATGTTCCTTGAGGAGAAAACTCAATTTGTAACCTTCCTTCGTTTAGCTGTCTTCCTGCATTTGGATTTGAACCAATATGAGAAGTAATTAATGATTTTACTCTTTCATTCGTAACGAGACGACCGATTCCTACATCAGGAAATCCCGTATCATTTCCAATTAAATTTAAATTTGTAACTCCTTTTTCTAAAATCGCCTGTATTAAAGATGGAGGGGATCCAATCCCCCCAAATCCCCCAAACATTAATGTCATATCATCGTGAAACAAAGAAATTACTTCCTCTATCTCTTTTAATTTACTGAATGTATTCGTAATATTTGTCATGCGATACTATGCCCTCCTTTTTGCATCATTTCCTCCACACTTTTTGCAAAAATTGAAAGTAATTCATCTAACTCGGAATATGTAGTTGTCATTGGCGGTGCTACAAGCAGTGCGCTATCTTCTTTTCCTGCTTGCCCTGAAACAGCTTGGTATAAAAGAAGACCATTTTTAGCTGCAACCGAAATAAGTTCCGACGCTTTTGTAAACGGTTGCAATTCTACTCCAATCAGCAATCCTTTTCCACGTACATCAGCAATGATTGTCGATTGTTGCTGAACTTTCTGTAATCCTTTTATTAAATACTCTCCCTTTTCCGCTGTTTTTTCAGGTAGATTATGTTTCTCCATATATTCAATAACAGCTAGAGCTGTTGCTGCAGATAATGGATTTGCACTTAACGTATGCCCACTCATAACAGAACGCGATCCTCGTAAAATCGGCTCCATAACACGGTCGCTTACAACCGTCGCTGCCATCGGTGTGTATCCAGCTCCTAAACCTTTACCAAGGGTCATAATATCCGGTTCTACACCCCAATGCTCCATCGCAAACCATGCACCAGTACGACCAAGCCCAGTCATTACTTCATCAGCAATAAATAAAATATCATAATGACTACAAATATCTTTAATAACTTTATAATATTCTTTCGGTGGAACGACTGCGCCTCCAGCTGCTCCAATAATCGGTTCAGCGATAAAGGCAGCAATATGTTCTGCTCCAATCCTTTCAATTGATCTTTCTAGTTCAGTCGCACAAGCAAGTTGACAAGTTGGATATACCTTTTGCACCGGACATCTAAAACAATATGGAGCTGGAATAGTTGGATAATCTTCTAAAATTGACACGAAACGTTGTCTACGCAGTGGATGCCCAGACATTGATAAGGCTCCCATCGTAATACCGTGATAACTCATCCATCGTGACAAAATTTTATGCTTCCCTTGAATACCTCGCTCTTGAAAATGCTGAATTGCAATTTTCATAGCTGTTTCATTTGCTTCCGTACCACTATTTACAAAAAAGCTCCAGTTCAAATCTCCTACACTTAAATCGCTTAATTTCTTCGCTAATTTTTCAGCTGGTTCACTCGTAAACTGTGATCTATAAACGAAAGCAATCTCTTCTGCTTGCTTTTTGATAACGTCCGCAATCTCCTTTACGCCATGCCCAATACCTGCCGTAATTGCTCCTGACGAGCCATCAAAATATTTGTTTCCGTTTTGATCATACAAATAGACACCTTTTCCATGTGAAATCATTGGATACGGCTGACCAACAAGTGGTTTAATTAAGTAATCGCGCATAGCGCTCCCCCATTTCTCCAATTTGTATATATATATGAAGAAAATTGACGTTTCTTTCATAAAAAAGAACCCTCTGCGAAAGCAGTGAATTTATCAAAAAACTATTATAAAATATACAAATGAGTGCTAAATACCAATTCCAAAAACAGAAAATTCAGAACTTAAATCAGAGACCAACCCTTATCTATACGCTCAAATACCCCTCCCTTATATAAAATTAACGCTTCACTAAATATTTTCCTAACATAGTGCCAGCTTCTCTCAAACGCCGACATTGTGTAAACTTCGACGAAACTCCCTTTAAACTCCTTCCTGTTCTTCTACTTTATATTGCATATTTTCAAACAAATATCGACAATTAATCCTACTAAATGCATAGCAATTATTTTAAAGAAACCAATATTTCACATACAACTCCATCCTTTTTATACAATAAAAAAAGAACCGATTAACCACATTAATCAGTTCGGCACGACGCTCTTTAATCGGTTAATACCGTCACTTGCTAACATAAATAGAAACAATAGTATTACAAAATCAAAATTCATCCTACAGTATAAAGCACAAAACCGTCCATAACTCCATTTACAATTCATTGCGGGATATCCCCATCCCAAGGTTTCATTCCTTTCCTTAATTTCAAACTACCTTTCCTTTATAATTTATGTAGGACAATTATCACTTTGTATGTGTATTTGCCCATAATTAAAAAAATCCCTAGTTTCCTAAGGTTTTTGGGACATGGTTTCGAAATATCACGTGTTATACTCTTACATTATTCATTTCAAAATACACACTTCATCAGCCAGTATGAATGATATATTGTTGTATCCTCAAGAAAATTATTACTCTCGTTCACCTAAACTTAACTTATCCTAAAAAAATACTTACTATTAATTTTCAACCTTTCTCCTTTAAAAAATAAATTTTTTCGCATAACCACTTTCTTGCTAAGCATATAGTTTTAATGATGACAAAGGAGGAATGTTCATGTCTCAATCTGAAATCGAAAAATATGGACAAGAAGCTGCACGTTACGAACAGCTCGCTCGTTACTATCAATTTCATAATCCAAAAAAATATGCAGAACTATATATGAAATATTATGATGCGCTTACGAATCTTGTACAGACATACGAAAAAAGAGATTCACAAGAAGCTGCTTTACCATCACACATAAGATTTTTTCACTCTGCTTCAAATACACCTGCGGTTGATATTTTAGTAAATGGGCAAAAGGTTATTAAAAATATTTCATTTAAACAATTTAGTCCCTATTTAACATTAGTGCAAGGTAAGTACCGAATAGATATTGTTCCTGTCGGAAATGAAACGCCCATCTTTTCCGCTTTAGTACCAATTATGGGAAATCACACTTATACTTTTGCTGCAATAAATAGTGATAATCATCTACAATTACAGCCTATGCTTGATAATACTCATTTACCAGCAGGCCAGGCAAAAATACGATTTGCGCACTTTTCTCCCGATACCCCTGTTGTAAATGTAAGTTTAAAAGGTGGCGATCATTTATTTGAAAATGTACTCTTTAAACAAATAACAGATTTTTTAGAAGTTAGCCCTGGTACAGCGGATATTGAAGTTTCACTCGCAGATAATCAAAATGTCCTGCTAACTATACCGGATTTCAAAGTCGAACCAAACATTATTTATACAATTTCAATTTTAGGTTATTCATCGAAAGACCCTAAATTAGAAGCCGTTATACTTACGAATTAAAACAGTCTACACCATTTATTTGGTGTAGACTGTTTATTTTTGAAATGCAATTTGAAATTCTGTCCAATCGTTATCTGAACGACACATGATGGACCCATTATGTTTTTCTACAATTTGTTTACATACAAATAACCCAATACCAGTCCCTAACTTTTTAGTAGTTACAAATGGTTCAAAAATCGTTTCTACATTTTCAGCTGGAATCATTGGCCCGTTATTTTTTATTACGATTCGAATCGATTGATCTTCTTCAAATACATCAATGATAATTTTTCGTTCTTCCTTCATGGATTCAAGAGCGTCAATTGAGTTCATTAATATATTTAAAAATACTTGTCTCACTTCACTCCGATAACCAGTAAGCGGAATTGGATATGGCAAATTCTTTTCAATCGAAACATTTGCATTGACCAAACTTGGATATAAGAACTGTATTATGTCTTGAAACAAGTCATTTAGCCAAAATCGTTCAGATTCAGTCCACATTTCTTTTTTCGATACGAGCAAAAATTGCGAAATACGAAAATTCAATTGGTCTAATTCATGAGAAATAATATCTAAATACGATAAACTAGGATGGTCTGCCTTTAATAATTTGACAAACCCCATAATGGAAGTAAGCGGATTACGAAATTCATGTACAAAACTAGCTGACATTTGCCCTAAAATCGTCAGCCTTTCTTTATGTGTTTCGTTAATATATTGCTGTTTTTCCTCTAAATTTCTTGTTATAATTTCCGAGTATTTTAAAACAGTGTAATAAATTAATTTGTCAAAACAAGTATGTATTTGGGCCATTATTGGTTTCAATTCACGTGCACTAACATCTAATTCACACATCGCTTCGAAAAGCTCATTTCTTCCCACATTTGCATTATAAACAAAATCACCTATATTCGCATCTGCTCCCGCACGTTCAATAGCAATTTTCTCGCATAATGGCTGAAGATAATTTATATCTTTTTCTTCCATAGTAAGTTCAATAATAAACTCTAATAAATCCTCTCCATTTTGAACTACTTCTAGTCTAAATGGATCTTTATCGGAAATTATCATTTTGTTTTTCCAGTTCTCAACGAATTGGTGCCTGTTGTTTTTCAAGTGCGAACAAAATACTTCTTTAATATCCTTATCGATTGGAAAAACCTCCATTCCCTCCATTTCCATGCGACGAACACCCTTTATATTTTGAATATTAACACAAAAATCATGATTCGTTAATAGATTATTGTCACATTTTGTTAATATGTGTTGATAAAATTTTTATAACTTTATTAATTGTTTAGATTGATACATTCCATTCTCCTTCCTTTCATTCAAATTTTTTTATATTCGATGCGACTTTTTTTGCATCCTGCTTCATTCTTTCGTACAATAGGAAAGGAAAGGTGTGAAAAATATGGTAAATAAAAATGTGGAAGATTATCTCCAAGAAGGCATTTACGGCCAAAAGCAGAACAAACCAGAAGAACGTAATATGTATTTAACTACATTACGTGAGCGTGTAGAAATCGCTTTAACTATCGGTCAAGTAATGCAAAGTAATGTATATTCTGAAGTAGCTAGTAGCATGCGCTCTTCTCACTCGTTACAAATATTCCTAAATGGTGGCATTGCTTACCCACATTTATCCAAATACATTAAATTGGCAAATGAAAAAAATATTCCTTTTACAATTGTTCAAAATAAAGGCATAGAAACACCAATTGGCTTAGTATTATCACACAGCACTGCTGTTGACAAAGAACAAATTTATGTAGAAGATGCTATTTACAAACAAGAAATGAAGTAAATGGTACACTTGATTAAATGAAATCGTCCTGAAAAACGTAAAGCAAACCATAAAAAACGAGTATGGAATCGTAAACATTTCCTACTCGTTTTTTATTGCGCTATTTAAATTCTATATACTTTATTTCTTAATACATACTAATTTCATTTCTGTCATTTCTTCTATTGCATATTTAATTCCTTCACGCCCTGTGCCACTTTCTTTCACACCACCGTAAGGCATATGATCTACTCTGAACGTTGGAATATCATTTATCATGACACCACCAACTTCTAATTCATCAATTGCACGCATTGCTTTAAACAAATTATTTGTAAATACACCCGCTTGTAGACCATAACGTGAATGATTTACTTGCTCTATGGCCTCATCAAATTCTTTAAATGTATTTACGGTCATAAGTGGACCGAATACTTCTTGGCACTGTACAGATACATGCTCTGGAACATTCATTAATACAGTTGGTTCAAAAATCCTTTCATCACGTTTGTTACCACCATATAAAACGTTCGCTCCTTCTTTAACTGCTTCTTGCACCCAGTTACCGATACGGTCGACATCTTTTTTCGAAATTAAAGCTGATACATCCGTTTCCTCAATCAGCGGATCACCAACAACAACTGTTTCCATCGCTTTCTGTAACTTAGATAAAAATTCATCCATTCTCTTTTCATGTACAAAAACACGTTGTACCGAAATACAAACTTGTCCATTATTAACAAATGCTCCCCATTTTACACGTTCAATTAATTCATCTGTTAATTCTACATCTTCATCAATAATAACAGCAGCGTTTGATCCTAGTTCTAACGTAACTCGCTTAAGCCCAGCCTTTGCCTTAATTCCAATTCCAACTTTCGGACTTCCCGTAAAAGTAATGGAAGCAACATCATCATTTGTAACTAGCGCCTCACCTACAGTTGAACCAGGACCAGAAATAATATTTAAAGCCCCTTTTGGCAATCCTGCCTCTTCAAATAATTCAACTAATGCGTAAGATGATAAAGGTGTTTGATCAGCTGGCTTTAATACAACTGTATTTCCAGCAGCAATTGCAGGGCCAACTTTATGTGCCACTAAATTTAATGGAAAGTTAAATGGTGTAATAGCCCCTATAACCCCAATCGGTTTACGTATTGTGTATGCAATCCGCCCATCTGCACCAGGTGCTGCATCAAGCGGGAGTGTTTCACCGTATATACGCTTCGCTTCTTCAGCTGCAAATTTGTATGTCTGAACAGTACGATCTACTTCTCCCCTTGCAGCACGTATTGGTTTTGCAGCCTCTTTTGCAATAATTTCTGCAAATTCTTCTCTTCTTTCATCCATTTTTTGTGCGACTTTCTCTAAAATAGTCGCTCGATCATATGCAGATAATGTATTCATTTCTTTCATTGCATTTTTTGCGGCAGTAACAGCCTCTTTTACATCTTCTTCCGTTCCTTGCGCAATTTCCGCTAATGTTTCTTCAGAGTATGGTGCGTATAATGATTTATACGTGTTTACAGACTTCCAATCTCCATTTATATATAAATGCTTTTTCATAATTCTTCCCCTTTCAAATATATGTATACAACAATACTTCACCTAGTGAAAGGTCTGACTTATTTCATTGTAACATAGCCCTTATTCTGCCAAAAACATTATGCTCAAAAAAAACTCTGCCATCTAGCAGAGTCTACGAACTAATTTGTTCTTGTAATGAAATTTGTTTTTCATCTTCTAAAATAACAATTGATTCTACAGTTTTTGTAACTTCAAGTCTCTTTATATAGTGTCCATCTAATTCTTTCACGCAAAACTTATAATTTTCGATTTCAATGAAATCCTCTTCGGCAATTTCTATATTTTTCGTTAAAATCCATCCACCTATTGTATCAACACCATTATCATCAATCGTTAAACCTAATAACGTATTTACTTCACTAACAAGTACTTTTCCCTCTAGTATCGTTTTCGTTTCACTAACTTGTTGAATTTCTGGCTGTTCATCTGTATCAAACTCATCTTGAATATCTCCAACTATTTCTTCTAAAATGTCTTCAACAGTAACAAGTCCAGACGTACCACCATATTCATCGATCAATATAGCAATATGTGTTCTTTCTTTTTGCATTTTTAAAAATAAGTCGTGTATTGGGATAGAGTCGATAACTAAAATAATCGGCCTAATATATTGCTCTACTTTCTTATTACTAACCGCATTATGCTGTACAAAATCTGTGAAAATATCTTTAAAGTTTACAAATCCTATTACGTGATCTTTGTCACCATCAACAACTGGATATCTCGTATATTTTTCCTGAGACATTTTTTGTAAAGCTTCTTCAGCAGGCATTTCTTTACTTATAATATGCATCTCAGTTCGGGGTACCATTATTTCTTTTGCTATACGATCATCAAATTCAAAGATTTTATTTACATATTTATATTCAGACTGATTAATCTCTCCGTTTTTGTAACTTTCTGAAACTAACAACCGTAATTCTTCTTCTGAATGAACTTCATCGTGCCCTTTCGGTGGTTTCAGCCCTAGCAACTTCGTAATAATTCGAGCTGATCCATTTAAGACCCAAATAAATGGAAACGCTATACGATAAAAGAAAATTAACGGTTTAGCAACAAATAAACTCACCTGTTCAGCTTTTTGAATCGCAAATGTTTTTGGGGCCAATTCCCCTATTACAACATGTAAAAATGTAATAAACAAAAACACTAAAATTACAGCAAAAATGTCTGCTAGTTGAGTGGAAATGTTCAAATTCAAAAAAAGTGTATCAAACATTTGCTTTAACGCAGGTTTACCGAACCACCCAATTCCCAATGCTGTAACTGTTATTCCTAGCTGACAAGCAGATAAATATTCGTCTAAGTTTGTAATGACTGTTTTGACAGATGTTGCGCGATTACTTCCTTCTGCAATTAAATAGTCAATTCGTGAACTTCGCACTTTAACAATTGCAAATTCTGCTGCAACGAAAAATGCCGTTAAGGCAATTAAAACAATCACTATACTTATACTATATATGTCCAAATACTTTTCCTTACTTACATTGTAAGCAAGGAAGCCACCTCCTACTTAATTTTATTCAAGTGAAGTAAGCATTCTAATACTCTAACAAAATTCTACATTAGCAACCACCTTTTTATATATTATATGCATACATAAAAAAGATATTTATCATTATGATAATCTAATTTATTTCCCTCAGTCAAATGATTCTAAATTTTAAAATAAAACATTTTTATATACACGGTATATTCTTTATAGCTTCTTTTCGTGAAAAAACACTTTCTTTGCCGATTCCACACTTCTTTTGTCATACCAGAAGGGAACTCCATTCATAAATCGAAATCATTCAACAGGATATATATAGGAGGGATTATTTTGGAATATAAAACACCATTTATCGCAAAGAAATTAGGTGTTAGCCCAAAGGCTGTTGTCCGGATTGCACAACAATTAAATCTTACTATTGAAAAAAATAAATATGGTCACTTTATTTTTACACAAGATGATTTAGACCAAATGTTAGAATACCATCTTTCACAAATTGAGCAGTCCCAAAACAATCACCCTACTCAAAAAACATCATCAAATGATGTTGAAGAATTAAAAACTCAAGTAAATACAATTGTTCAAAACATATCATCACATGATTTTGAGCAATTAACCGCTCAATTAAACACAATTACGAGAAGACTAGATCGAATGGAAGAACAAATGCAAGATAAAGCAAATGATGTTGTTACGTACCAACTTTTACAACATCGCCGTGAAATGGAGGAAATGTTAGAGCGAATTCAAAAACTAGAAGCTATCCTCAAGAAAGAAGAACCAATATATATTACTCCCGATACAAAACCAACATATGAACGTGAAAAGAAACCGAAGCGCCGTAAAATGATTTTTAGTATATTTGGATTATAATATTTAGACCCTTATTAAAATAATAAGGGTCTTTTTCATGAAGAATGATTTCATTTTAAAATAGTATTCTCTTTATTATACATATTCATTTCGTTTTATTTAGTTAACATAATATTCTTACTGTATTCTGCGATTAATGCCTGTGCATGGCTATTCCCTTGAATCACATCTCGAAATTCTTTTAAAGAATACAAATGTGTAGCCCCTTTTCGGGCATGAATTCGTACTGGTACACCTTGTAAAGTATCATGAAATTGAAATGGCTTATCTATCGGTTCAATTGGAAAACCGAGTGTTAATAAATACATATACATTCTTTTTGTGACTGCCGCAATATACCATTCTGCTTTCGTTTCTAATGCATGCACAAATAAAATAGCTGTTAGTCTTTTGAAGTGTCCTCTCCCACGGGACGTTTTCGCGATACTTAACTTGCCGATTTCATATACATTTTGTAAATCTTTCACTAAATCATTTTTAGAAAACGGATAGAAAAACTCAGAATTCGATTGCTCTGGTACCGTATACTTCATACATTCTACTGTACCGATATGATGTTCATCTTCTATTAATAAAAATCGTGATGGATTTAAATTACGTTCTACGAACATTAAGTTTCTTTCTTCACAAAAATCTCCCCATAGTTGCTCGAACCAAAAATGTTCTTCCTTTGTTTGAACACGCTGGAACATATTTCCCCGCCTTTCCCATCGCCGCTCCGTTTTTGATAACGCTTTCACTATCTATCATATAAGAACAAATCTTCGTATGCAACTAAAAATATTTATGACTTATTATATTCTGCAAAATGAATTAAATTCCATCTTAATCGTCTTTTATCCCTCATGTACCGTTCGTCTCACAATATATTTCTATTTCTTGCAAATTCATATCGTATGAAGCTGTCTCCCATACTGCATATAATTCTTCTTAATCTAAAAAAATCCTTTATAAAAAAGGATTTCTTTTACTTCTTAATGCTTTTTAACCACTTCTCAAAAATTTGTACCATTCCATGTTTTCCCGCTAATTTCTCCTCCCCTTGTTTCGTTTTATATGGATATAATTGTAAGAAAACCCCGCATCCAGACTCAATTTTTTTACCATGCATATGACTTCCTGGATATACACAAATGACTTCATAAATGGCCCTTCGATGAAAGACTCGCTTTCCATCCTGTTCTTCTACAAATTTTATAGACCAATACTTATACATTTGCTCAGTTGCTTTCGTATTCCCAACGTGCTGAAAAATATTGTACATTGGACTATACTTCACTTCAATAATAATAGAAGATTGATATACGTATTTTTCTTCTTCCTTTACATAACAGTCTAAGCGAATATCTGGCTTCTTCGTGTCTTCTCCATTATAAAAATTACTCCCTTTACTTAATGCAATGAGAGGATGTGTTTCAATTAAATCATTAAATGCGACATGGACTTTCATATCATCTCGATGTAAAACTACTGTCGTGCCATCTTGTAATCCATCTACATAAAAATGTTCTTGTATTTGTTCACGAATGGAATTTCTAGCTTCAAAACCAATTTGCTCTAACATGGAAATAACGATAAAAAAAGCGTAATATTCATACACTAAAAAAGTTGGTTTATAGACAAATAATAAAGATGGAGATTGATCTGTATATTGTGGAAGTAAATCTAAATGCTGTAGTAATTGTTGATGTGGTATCGGTAAATTATGTGAGTTCATCTTACCCGTTTCAGAAACTTCTCTCCAAAATGGAGAATGCATTAAAGTTTGAAAGTATTGTACACTATCATGTACAAAATGAGCTAAAATTTTATATTCTTGTATCTTCATAGAACTTTTTCGTAAATCCGCCTCTTTTAGTAAATGTATATTTTTATATTTTTGTTTCTCTCTATCGGTCACTGATCCATTACGCTCAATTGTTTGTATAATCGTTTTTACAGCTTGAAATTCTTCTGATTTCTTCTTTTTTGCTCTTTCTAATATTTCAATTGTTTGACGCAAAAAACTTTCAGCTTCAAGTAAATAAAGATAAAATTGCATCGCTTTAAATTTAAGAAATGCATTTTCCATACTAGTTTTTTGTTCGATAAGCTTGCGATTATAATATTTGGCATACGGTTTTTTTTCCGCCACTACCGCTCCTTTCCTCGTTGCTTTCCGCTCTTTTTCTTCCCATTTATATTCATGTATAAATTTTGAACTCGATTCTATTTTCTTAAAAATTTGCTTTATCTTTTTCATTTTTTGCGGCAACTTTCTAAGCAACACTAAATAAGAAGAATCTTCAATATCGCTCAGTGCAGAGAAAGTCTTTTTATAATAACCTCTATCTAAAATCAACTCATTTAAAATGGACTTCACATAGTTTTGAATCATTTCAAATTGATCATCAAAAAAGTTTTTTGGAACGACTTGAAAAGCGCCATAATACGTTCGATCTTCTACATTCACCTCAAAATGGTATAAACCACAACGCCATGGATAAAAGAATTCCGTTTTTCCATGTTCATATATTAATACCTTTTGTTTTTTTTCATTTATTTCATATTTTGTCTCTTTTATATTTTTCTGTCCCTCATATACTTTATTCCATATAAAAGTAATATTCATTGGATTTTCATATTGGTATTGCAATCTGATTGGTTTTAATTCTTGCACTTTATAAATACATTGAACTAATGCTGTAGTAGAGGTACAAAGACGATTTAATAAAATATATTCCCCTTTTGTTTCCGTTCCAATGATTAACTTTAATACAAAAGGGAGCGTTTCTTTCGTATCAACGATTTCTGTTTCATATCGCCCTTCATTTTGCATAACCATACAACTCCAGTTCTCTACGCTTTTCTCTTATATATGCTAAAGAGTGTTCAAATGTAGATACTCTGTTTGCAAGTGGCGATTGCAAAAGAGGTACTAATGTTGCTCCCCTTTTTACTTCCTCTGAAAGTAAAGACCCAACCATCATTTCAGTCCCTCTTATTTTCGTCAATACACGTTGCTTTATTTGCAAATCAAATCCTTCTTCCCTACTGATCATATAGGAATGATTATTTTGGAACGGTATATTTTGCAAGTAAGTGGCTATTGCATTTGCACATCGAAAAGAAATTCCCTTTGACGTATCGTGTGATGACAATACACCATGTAACTTATCTAATAGCTCTAACTCTTCTTCAGAAAACACCTCAATCATCGTTTTATTTCTGACCCAATTTATGCGAAATTCTCCTGCAGTTACTTTCAGAGGTGGTTGTAATACAACTTTCTCTTGCTCCATACACATCTCACAAAACGGAATCTTTCGTAAAGTTATTACATTCGTCCGATCTAATAATCGATCTGAGAGCTCCTTCGTTGTTTCATCAAAATTCACAGTACCAACAAACATAATATTTTCTCCAATTTCAATTGTTGGTGGAATTGGATTTTCTTTTTCTTGTACACCTTCATACAAATTCAAAATACGGTTTTGCTTTTCAAGTTGAAGAACAGATAGAAATGGCGTAAACCAATGCTCAATATGTGACATATTCATTTCATCAAAAACGATTATATACAGCTGATTTTGATTTTCTTTTGCCTTCATTAACGCCCTAACTAATTTTGTTTCACTTTCAATAAAAGTACCATTTGGGTGAAGGTAACCAAGTAAATCATGTGGTTCTTGATACGATGGCGAAATCGGAATCCAAACCAATTCTTCCCCATACTGTAATCCAAGTGCTTCTGCATAAGCTTGCACAAAGCGGGATTTTCCAGCGCCTGGTATACCACCCAGAATCGTCAACATATTTGTTTTTGCACTTATATGAAAGTTATAAATATCTGTTTCATCCAAATATAGCCCTTTATTACGTACAAAACTTTTCACATACTGTAAAAAGACGGATTCACGCTCATCCCATTCCCATTCATCCTTTTGCACTTTTATTTCCTCTACCTCTACAAGCTTACCTTCTTCAGTTATTCGTTTTTTTAATTGCTCATACACATGATTGCTTACAAAATATAATTGATCTTCTACCGCTATTTCTACATACTTCATCCAGTCATGAAATTCTATATACTTACATTCCCGCTGCTGTTCAAAATATGCGATTGAACTAATTGACGATGACTTTAAAGATATACTTCCATATAACCTTCCCTCGTGCCACAATAACTCAGGAGGCTCAAAGTCTTTCGGATATTTTGGCATTAGAAATGACAAATAACCATTACTAAGTTTTCTTTCTAAAGACTCTCCCTTTTTATAATCGGAAACTTTAGGTACTGGAATCATTTTATAACCGTTTGCTATTTCTCGCGGTTCTTCTGTACAAATTAACTCCACGTATATATGTCCTCTTTCATAATAAAGACGAAACATAACCAATTGCTTTTCTAGTTTTCTTTTTTTTAATTCCGAAAAGACTTTTTCATTCTTTTTATTGCTACACAAACCTTCAAATACATATGGTTCATTTTTTAATTGTTCTTGCAATGTGAATGGTATTGGCGATAGGCATTGTATAAAGAAATTCTCTCCACTCTTCTCACTCTCTGCTTTTGTAAACTTCCCAATAAATCTCATATAGTACATTCGTTTTATAAAACTTGGCTGAAGAGCTTTATGTAATTTCACCTTCGTCACCTTCTTTTTTCATACTATTCTTAGTGTATGAAAGAAACGCAAAACTAGAAACAAAAAACCTGACGTTATCCGCCAGGTTTAAAATGAAATCGTATATTAATGAGATGGAAATGCGTTTTTCTCTTGTAAAATGGCATTATGAGCAATTTTCATTTTAGCAAGTACATATCGTAAACGATCTTCAGCGTTTTCATCTTTATTTTGCTGTAATTCCGCCAAATTCTCTACAGCACTCGCTAAATTTTCAATCACTCCTCGCAGTTCAGGATGATGATTAAAAAAAGATTCTTGCACTAATACTTTCCTTACTTCACTCGCTAAATCAACAATTCTCGTCAACTGTTCTTTTCCTTCCATTTTCATCCCTCCTGAATATCTTATGTATTAAATATTCTATAGACAAAGAAAAAAGCCCTTTAAATGAAAAGGACTTTTACATTTTTATATTTCCAGTCAATAACATATAAAGAGATGTAACAGCTGCTACAACAATTGCCCACATTACATATCTCTCTATACCAGTAAAACAACGATTTCCTTTTTCTTTTCTTGCATACACATAAACAATGATCCCAATCCCGTATACGATTGAAACGAGCAATAAATTCTTCAAACCAGCTGCATAAATAAGCCATACAGAGTAAAGTGAAGCAATTAAAGCTAACGAACCATTTTTTACTTTTGCATCTTTTAGTTCATTTGTAATGACTAATTTGAATTGGAATAACGCTGATAATAAATATGGTACTAATATTGATGTTGACGCTATGAAATACATAATTTGATATGTTGACTCTGAAAACAGAACGATTATAAATATAACTTGGGCAACGCCATTTGAGATCCATAATGCCATATGCGGCGTTTGTTTTTTATTTGTTTTCGTAAAGACTTTTGGAAACACGCCATCTTTTCCTGCTACGTGAGAAATTTCAGAAACAAGTAAAAACCAGCCTATTAATGTACCTACAAGTGAAGCAACTAACCCGATGTTAATCGCAACTGCCCCCCATGTCCCAACAACATGTTCTAATACATGTCCCATTGACGGAGTTTCTAAAACAGAAAGTTCACCTCTTGTCATCGCTCCCATTGACAAGACAGAAATTAAAATATAAATAGACATTACTAAAATAAGTCCTAATACTGTCGCTTTACCGACATCTCGACTATTTTTTGCTCTTCCAGATAATACTACCGCTCCTTCAACCCCGATGAAAACCCAAAGAGTTACAAGCATTGTATTTTTCACTTGACCAAGTATAGAGGAAACTGAAATAGTTCCTTCTCCCCAAAAATCATGTGTAAATGTATCCCAGCGAAACGCTGTTACCATTACAACAATAAATAATACGATTGGAACCAATTTCCCTATTGTTGCAATCACATTCATAATAGATGCTTCACGAATGCCAAATAAAATTAGAAAATGAAGTGTCCATAATAAAAGTGATGCCCCTACGATAGACGCAACACTATTTCCACCTTTAAAAATTGGGAAGAAATAACCTAATGTACTAAACAGTAACATGATTGTTGCAACGTTTCCTAAAATTCCTGCTAACCAGTATCCCCAAGCACTGTTAAATCCAATATATTCACCGAAACCAGCACGTGCATAACTATAAATCCCGCCCTCAAGCTCTGGTTTCTTTCTTGCTAACGTTTGATATACGAGCGCGAGTGGAATCATTCCCATCGCTGTAATACACCAGCCAATTATGATAGAGCCGCTATTTGCTCCGACTGCTAAATCATGCGGTAAACTAAAAACACCGCCACCAACCATTGTTCCGACTACTAATGCAATTAATGGAAAAAATCCTAACTTCTTTTCTATTTGTACCACCCCATCTGTCATTCTAGGTGTTATGTTCGTTCAACTATTAAAGTCACCTTTTTCTCTAATAGACGCTTCTCTTATATTTTTTCAGGAAAACATTACTTATTCTAAAAGAAAATGAAGAAAAATGGAATACTTTTTTGAAAAAATGTATAAGTATGCACAAAAAAACCGCTCATTTTGTAATGAACGGTCATTTCAAACATATAAATTTGTATATTTCTTGTAAATTTAACGAAGTAAATTCTCTTTTTGTAAAAATTGTTTTGCGACTTCTTCACTACTTTTACCATTCACATTTACTTCATAATTCATTTTTCTCATTTCTTCATCTGTAATTTTTCCTGATAATTTATTTAATACCTTTTCAAGTTCAGGATATTTTTGTAACGTCTCTTTTCTTAATAACGGTGCGCCTTGATATGGTGGGAATAACCCTTTATCATCTTTTAACACTTTAAGTCCATACTGTTCCAATTCACTATCTGTTGAATATGCATCGATCACATTAACATCCCCTGATTGAATTGCACTGTAACGTAATTTCGGTTCCATCGTTTTCACATTTGAAAATTTATAGTTATATATTTTTTGCATTCCTTTATAACCGTCTTCACGATCAGCAAATTCTAATGTGAACCCTACTTTAGCATCCTGTGCAATATTTCCTAAATCAGAAATTGTACTTATATTCTTTTGATCTGCTATTTTTTTCGGCATAGCTAGTGCATATGTATTGTTATACTCCATTGGTTTCAACATAACCATACTATATTTCTTTTCCATTCCAACGCGAGCCTGCTCATATACTTCATCCCGATTTGTACTTTTTGGCTCTTCTTTCACGAATGTAGATAAAGCTGTTCCCGAAAACTCAGGGTATATATCTACTTCCCCTGATTTCAACGCTTCGAATACAAATGATGTTTTTCCAAGACCTGGTTTTAATTGTACATGTAAATCGGTATCTTGTTCAATAAGCTGCTTATACATTTGAATTAAAATTTCAGGTTCTGATCCAAGTTTGCCCGCAATAACAATATCTTTCTTTTCGGTATTCCAAAGAAATGGAGAAGCAACCATTATACAAACAATACATATCGTCAATATAACACGCTTAGACGAACGTTTTGGACTCTCAAGCACCCGAAGTACTACATCAAAGAATAAAGCAAGTAACGCGGCTGGTACGGCCCCTAAAATGATAAGCGCATGATCATTCCGATCGATACCAAGCAATATGAGTTTACCAAGCCCACCAGCACCTATAAGAGCTGCTAATGTAGCCGTTCCAACAATTAATACCATTGCCGTACGAATACCGGCCATAATAATTGGTAACGCAAGAGGAAGCTCTACCTTCCACAGTCTTCTCCAGCTATTCATCCCCATAGCTTTCGCTGCTTCAATTAAAGATTCATCTAACTCCCGTATTCCTGTATATGTATTGCGTAAAATAGGTAATAGTGCATACACAACTAATGCGATAATCGCTGGAAGTTTTCCGATTCCTACTAACGGAATTAATAGTCCGAGCAATGCAAGTGATGGCACTGTCTGCATTACTGCAGAAGTTCCTATTATAAATTCAGCCATTCGCTCTTTTCTAGTTAATAAAATGCCAAGCGGTACCGCAATAATTACTGCAAAAAATAATGAAATAAGCGATATTTGTAAATGCTCACTTAATGCAGTTAGTAATTCTATTTTTCGTTCTTGGAACGTTTGTATAAAATCAGTCACTGTTTAGCCTCTTTCCTTCATTTGTTCAACGATATAATTGACAATATGACGACTTGTTAAAGCTCCAACATATCGACCATTTTCTTCAACTGGAACGACTTCATCAGCTCGCAGGCGAACTAATGCTTCTTGTAAAGAAGAATGTAATGATAGTGCCTCCCCTTCTATCCGCATACTTTCATCAAGTGGCAATACATCTTCAATACTTTTCCCCTCATACCAAGGTCTTCCACGATTTCCAATGAATTCTTCTACAAATTCATTTTTCGGGTTATGTATAATTCCTTCTGGTGTATCTAATTGAACAACTTTTCCTTCTTTCATAACACAAATGCGATCTCCAAGTGATAATGCTTCTTGCATATCATGTGTTACGAATACAATTGTTTTTTGAATCTTTTTTTGCAATTGTACGATATCCTTCTGAAGTTGCTCTCTACTTAACGGATCTAACGCACTAAATGGTTCATCCATAAGAACAATTTTCGGGTTTGCGGCTAATGCCCGCACGACACCTACACGTTGTTTTTGTCCTCCTGACAATTCATCAGGCATACGATCGCGATAAACATCTGGATCGAGCCCAACCATCTGTAACAAGTCATCGACTCGCACATTTATTTCTTTTTTGGTCCATTTTCTCATTTCAGGAACAACTGCAATATTTTCAGCAATTGTCATATGCGGAAACAAAGCGATTTGCTGCAACACATATCCTATATCCCAGCGTAATTCATTAATATTATATTGTTGAATATCTTTTCCATCGATTAAAATTGAGCCTTCTGTCGTTTCAATTAAACGATTAATCATCTTCATTGTCGTTGTTTTCCCGCAACCACTCGGACCAATGAGAACAAAAAATTCTCCTTTTTTAATTTCTAAATGCAATGAATCCACTGCTTTTGTGCCATCTTCATATGATTTTGACACTTGATTAAACTGAATCACAAATACAACTCCTTTATCGTTGTTTCCTTTATTTTGATGGAATATGGAATTCATTTCAAATGATACGCATTATTCTACAAAAAAAGAGCTCACATTTGAGCCCTAACGGTCGAACAATATTGTTTTCATTATTGCTGCATATTCACGCACATACATTTTTCTCTTAGAACGTATTGGTGTTTCAGCAGCTAATGCCTCCATCTTCATGCCTAAACGCTTTGCAATTATTTTTGTTCTATACAAATGATACGTATTGCTTACAACTACCGCATGTTTCACATCATATAAATCTATACTAAACTTTACATTCTCATACGTGTTTGTAGATTGATCTTCTATTAAAATACGACTCTCATCTATACCATGTACCATTAAATAATTCCTCATACTATGAGCTTCCGGTATATCTTCATCTTCTCCTTGACCACCTGAAACAATTACTTTCGCTTTAGGATGGGCAACTAAATATTCCAATGCTACATCCAAACGGTTTTGAAGAGATAAAGACGGTCTATCTCCAAATAACTTTGCACCTAATATAAGAACGTATGGAGAGTGATGACTCAACTTTTCACGAGCAGCTTTCTTCATTCGAAACGTCATATAAAGGATGTATAGTGGAGGTAATAATACGATTATAAGTAATATCCATTTGTTCATAAATAAGTTTTCGCTCCCTTTCTTTTTATTATATAGAAAAAGAAAGGAAGGCAGAAGTGTTTTTTAAACGATTGATTTATTAGAAACGTTCGTCCCTACTTTACGTTGTGAATATACATAATAAAGAGCAACTCCTAATGATAGAATCAATATACAGCTAAGTACGTAAAACGGGAGCATTACCCCTGCTTTTGATATGCCGGCTGTAAACAACATTAATAATACAATGCGTATTCCTGTACCAATTAAGCGAAATAAGCTATCTACACGTCCCATTATTTCATTTGGGATTTCCTCCATCATCAATACATTTCTCGCCACTCTTGTACCTGCATTTCCAACCGCATGAAAAATCGCAATTCCGTATAAAAACATTACAGAAGGCTCAATAATCATTGCGGTAATTGAAATTACATAAATGCACATTGTCATAACGATTGAAACTTCTGTTTTGACATATTTCATTATGAGTGGAATACAGATTCCTGCAACAACAGCTCCAACACCGTACATCATTCCCTCTATCGCGTATACAGAGGCATTAGCTTTAAGTATATCCGAAATATAAACTGGTATTAAATAATTTGCCATCATGACACCTATAAACGGCATATAAGTGGCAAGTAAGAACCAAAAGAGCTTAGGACAGTTTTTCATAAAGTGAATTCCTTCGAACAATTGCTTCTTAAATGTTATTTTCTTTTTCATCTCTTTTTTCTTGACATACGGTATACATAAAAACAGCAAAAATGCTCCTGCAAAAGTTAACATATCTACTAACAATATCCACTTCAAAGACACAACTTCAATTAGGAAGCTCGCGGCTGCTCCTGAAATAACTTGTGTTAACTGTCCTTGTATTTCCATCGTTCCACTTAAACTTTTATAATGTTCTGCTTGAAAAATTTCTTGGTTGAACGCAAAAATTGTAGGATAAAATAATAGATAGTAAAAAGAGCCTGCTATATAAATAAGAATATAATGAATAGAATGATAGGATTGCCCAGCAAATCCCCATATAACCATTATTCCGATTACGGCTATCCCAATACCTTCATTACATAATAATAAAGATTTTCTTGAAAAACGATCAATACTTTGCCCGATAAACGGAGTTAACAAAAACATAATCAGTGTTGAGATGATGGAAACATAACCAAACGTTGTCTCTCCTCCACTCTCTTTAATTAACAACCATGGAATCGTTATCATTACAATACCGGAACCAATAGCTGATAGACTATTGGCCCCTAGAATGAAATACAAGCGTGAATCTTTATAAAGAGATGACATATCACTCAACTCCTAGTTGCTTTTTCACCTCTTTATATACGCTCATATATGCTTTCAATTCTTTAACAACATCATGAATTAATGGTTTTGCATCTTCCCCAAGTTCACCATCTTGCACATGTAATCCATCAAGAACAACTTGTTTTGGAATTGCATTTGCATAAACACCTCTAGCGACCGTTCGCATGCTGTTTAATGCATTTATTCCACCTTTACCGCCACCAGCAACCGCTAACAACGCAACTGGTTTATGAATAAATTCATTACTACTTAAGTAATCTAAAGAGTTTTTCAGCGCACCGCTCATCGCATTATGATATTCTGGTGTACATAATACAACCCCATCCGCAGCTTTCACTAACGTTTTTAATTTTTTCACTGCCTCTAAATCACGTTGTGACTCTTCTCCATTGTATAAAGGTAACTCCTCAATTGCTAAATCATATAATTCCCCTTCAAATTGATCCGCAATATATTTTGCCACCACGCGAGTTCTACCAAATTTTCTTGGTGTACCGTTAATAACAACTAGTTTCATGATTATTTCTCCCCTTTGTTTTCAATTTCTACTTATATATTATCAGAAATTTCTATACAAAATACAATATAAAGAGTTAACTTGTTTCATAAAATAGTATGATAAACAAAAAAAGAACTCATACTTTCGTATGAGTTTCGTAGAATTACTTTGTTTCATCTCTCATGCTCAATGTACCTAAACTTTCATTTGCTTTAAAATGGTTATATGCTTTTTCCGCTAATCTTTTCCGTTCTTCTGGTAATTCTATATATTTTATTACGTTTTCAATTATTTTTTCATACGGAGTAAATACAATTCCCGGCCACTCTATTTCGTCCTCTGGATTACTATTTTCCGAAATAATAAATTTCTTATTTGCCACTGCATAAGAAACGCGAGGAGTTTCAAGGATGCCCGATAAGTAAAAATGAATATTTAATATAATTTTAGCTCTAGCAATCAATTCATTTCTAACAATTCCCCACGCATTATTTTTAAAAACTATATTTAAATTCGGGGCAACTGCTTTTAATTGATCGAATATAGCTTGCCGCCTTGGGTTAAGAGCACCTATAAACAGTATATCAATGTCTTCCGTAATCTCATCTTCAAATGCATCTTTTTTTATTTCCAAAGTTGGAGCATAGTTCATTTCTACATGTTTTATTTCTTTTCCTACCCCTTTTTGTTTAAGCCATTCTATATTTTGTTTACTATAATCCCAAATTACTCTATCTTTTAATAATATTAAATAAAGGGGGTGCGCATATGGACTTCCTTCGTATAGCTGTTCTAAATTATAAATAATTGAATCTTTCGGAAGAAGGTTTGGGTTATATGCGTATGTATGTGCTCCAAAAACAACTGTATTCTTTACATTTTCCAGTATTGTTTCTGATATAATTGCTGTATTTCCCTCCTGCTCCAACCGCCACTTTAAAGCTCGCGCAACATCTATAAAACTACCATACGTCTTTGGGCATATAAACAGAGAATAATCATATTCTTTATTCAAATAAGCTTCCATTAGTCTTAAATTATTTTTATATAAATCCACATCCGGATATTTCAGTAAAAGATCATTTGCATGTTTTCTTGCTACTTTATATAATCCAGCATAATAAGCAGCGATGCATCTTCTTAATTCGATTCTTTCCCGGTCCTCATCTAATACATCCATGTTTAAAAGAAGATTTGCAATACAATACGCTTTTAAATGATCACGATCATAATAATAGTCTAGTAGTGGCATCAATTCTTCATACGTATTTCCATGCACCGATTCTCCTAGTTCAATCGCCCATCGCATTAATTCCATGATTACTCCACTACTCCTTTAACCGAAAATGTATTTAATAAAATTTCGCATTATTCTCTACTATATTTGCTATATGCAACGGTAACTCATCTTTTTTCGATTCCAAAAATTTTTGTGACACTGCACCTAAATGCTTTTTATGTGGTATATAAAAAGCATTTATAGAAATCTCATAGTCAAATAAGTAATCATACACATGATAATCTACAAATAGAAGATCATTTTTCGGAAAAGGAATTTCCTTCCCTTGCAGGGCATACATCAAAGCAATATTATTTTGAGATTTTAATCGATACATTCTTGCAAGTTGATATAATGGCTCAGCCCTAGTTGGTCTATATTCCCACGCTTTTTGAAAATAAAGAACAGCTAATGCTGTATATTGCTCTTCTTGTTTCTTAGCATTTTCTTTTTCATCCGCTTCTGTTACTTCAAGTTGTTTATTTGCTGAACGAGTTGCTAGTTGTTCATAACAAAATCCTATTCGCAATAACGAATAGAATACCTCTTCAACCCATCCCCCTGCTTCCACTCGTTTTTTATACCATTTAATCGAATCTTCAAATTGACTTAAATGAAAATAAGTTTGGGCTAAATAAAATAAATATCTTATATGCAAGTCTGGCGTTGTTTCTGGGTCGTTTATTCCTTGTAACAACAACCTCTCATCTCTTTCAAATTTATCGGCTTTACTACCACCATCCCCAGGATCGTTAACGACAAGCGTCTCTAGCCTAGCTACTCTCGTATTGTAATTCGCTCCAACTTTTGAACGATCTATATCCCAATACTCATGAGTAACACCGACAGATTTCCATGGTAAAGAAGCTTTTAAAAGGCGTGTAAGCCAATACTTAATATGAATATCATATTGCAATGTAAGATAATGATCTTCCGTTAAACTCGTCTTATCAAATTCGGGATCAACTTCTAATATCATATCTGCATCTAATATTAATAAATAATCTGCTTCTGGATATGTTTTTTGTGCCAATGAAACAGCTAAACTTCTGTTATAACCAAAGTTTTTAAATGGTTCATGATGAACTGTTCCAGGGATTTCATTTTCTTTACACCAATTTTCAATAATTTCAGGTGTATGATCAGTTGATCCAGTATCACAAATAGAAACAAAATCTACAATTGATTTCGTAGCATTTAAACATCTTTCCATAATTCTAGATTCATTTTTGACGATCATACAAAGACATAACTTTTTTTCTTCCCCTGCATTCTTCACTTGCTCATTTCCCATTTAACCACCTCATATTTTATTAACACGCTCTTCTCATATGTAACATCATTCCTTAGCTACACTGATGACATAATCATTCTTTTACTATTTATGAAAACTTCATTTTATTTATTCTTATTTTTATGTTGGGACATATTTCATGCAGCGCTTTATACTTAATACAACCCATACAAAAAACATAATGCGGGAATCCGTATATTTCAAAGTCTAAGAGGAGGTTATATTTTGTTGGATTACATTTGGCTAGATGACAAATCACCAATTTTTGATACAAACGGATTATTAGAAGTAGATAATACTACTCCATTAGATATTTGGGACATTAGCAATAATGAGTTAATTATTACTAGCGAAGACAATGAGTATGCGTTTATGAGTATATTCGATTCCTTTACAACCTTATTATTAGCTAAAGAAGAAAATATAGAATATATTGTTCAATCAATGAACGTTGAAGCTGTCATTTGTGAAAAAAAAACTATGATTGATTGGTATTTTTAAATTAGTAATTTCTTAAACTATAAAAAAGAAACTTGCGCTTATGCACAAGTTTCTTTTCAAAAATCATCCTCTATTTTTTCACAACTTCATGCCCACCGAACTGATTACGAAGGGCTGAAACTACTTTTCCATGGAATGTATCATCTTCCTGAGAACGGTAACGCATAAATTATGACATTGCGATTACTGGTGCTGCAGCTTGCAGTTCAAGTGCAGTTTCAACAGTCCATTTTCCTTCTCCTGAAGAGTTCATTTCACCTTTAATACCATCAAGTTTAGGATCTTCTGCAAATGCTTTTTCAGTTAATTCCATTAACCAACCACAGGTAACTGATCCATTCGGTAAAGTTACATAATATCCGTTTCGAAACAAACTCTTTTTCTAGTTTTTGAGTAACTTGTTCTTTCGCTTAATAGGTATGTGGTTTGTTGTACAAACTCAATATTTTTAGTAAGATTTCTTGAGACTCCCACGACTAAAGTCGCAAGCCCTAATTCCTTACGGATTGACGGGTGGGATTCTTGAATGACTAAACGTTCGCAGTCCATTTCTGTTTTGAACAGACTTCAAGATGAGGGCATCTCATTGCCCCTCCTAAGACAGTGCGTATAGCATCTTAGGCTGATTGACTGTTACCATCAATCACAGTTGCGTAGCGAATATTCATCGCCCCAACAATATCACGATGTTTCTCAAATCCACATCGGCACTTGTATTTTCTGTCTGGTGCTTTGTTCTTTTCAGAACATTTCGGACATGTTTGACTTGTATAAGCAGGGTTCACATATTCTACTTTAATACCAACTAAATTCGCTTTGTATTCAATGAATTGTGCTAAACGATAGAATGACCAAGTGTGTAGATTTTTCTCGTTTTTACGGCTTGTTCTTGCCGTCTGTCTAATATTCGTTAGTTGTTCTAAACGAATAACAGAAATGTTATTATCGGTTGCAAAGTCAATGATTTCACGACTTACTTTGTGGTCTTGGTCTTGCATCCATCTTTGTTCTTTATCATCAAGTTGTCGAATGGCATTTAATTTCTTATTTTCACCTAACTTCTTACGAACACTACGAAACTTACGTTTCATATATTTGTTTTGTCTACCATTGCCGAAGAAACGAACTTTATCATCGTCTGTGATGGCTACCGCAGGGACTTTAAGACCTAAATCTACCCCTAAAATCTTCGTTCCTGTTTTTTCATTTGTAGGAATTGTGACAGATATTTGAGCAATCCACTTATTAGATTTCTTCGTGATACGAAGTGTACCTAACTTGTGTGTTAACAAATTAAAATTGCGATTATATTTATCAGTTAATAAAGCACGAACCTTTAAGCGAGTTGATTTTCCATTTACCATGAGTGGAACTGAAATGTGCGTGAAGTCAAACGAATAGTTTTGATTGTTCCATACACAAACAGGTCTCTTTAGAATCGGAATAACTTTGTATTTACTTTTTTTCACCTTTGTAGAAAACACACTTTTAGCGTCTTTAATTGCTTGGTTCTTCACTGCGCTTGGAAGATTAGCTTCAACATCTTTTGTACTTTTCTTAGTGCTCTTCTTCGCTTCAGCCATTTCAGATACAAGTGTATTAATGACTTTGATATACTCATAGCTACTTTGTTCCAATAACTGAATTTGTTCTTTTGTTGGAAGCAATTTAACTTTGACTGTGATTGTTTGTGACACAATTTTCACCCCCTCGTCTTTTGATTTTCAACATACTGTTTAATTGTCTCAGTCGATACATTTCCAGCAGTAGAAACAAAATAGGAACGTGTCCATAGACTTGGCAAGTGTTGAAGATGAGGAAACTCTCCTCTCAAACGCTTCGATGTCACTCCTTTAATTTTCGCCATTGTGTCAGCAGGACTAAGTGTTGGTAGTGTATTTAAGAACAAGTGAACGTGGTCTTTGTCGCATTCCATTGCGACAATAGCAACATCCATTTCTCCGCATATTTCTTGAACCAACTCTTTGAAACGTTCTTCTACTTTTATGTTAAGAAAAATCTTTCTTCTGTATCGCGGGCAAAACACAAAATGGTAGTTAATTAATGACACAGTTGTTTTGGTTCTTCTATAATCATGTATCATATTCACATTGTATCAGTTTTACTTTTAAACTACACCACAAAAGATACCAATATTTTGGATACTTAAAGTACCACAAACTTAGCGATTTTTAGTGGTACTCCGTATCCAACCTCACTTTCATCCCATGCCTAAAGGCGATGGGCTTTCCCGTTCGGAAAGGGCTGTAAGGTGTTAGGGGACAAAAAGTTTTAAATTCCTTGAGCAAATTGTAGTAATAGATTAGATAAAAAACGCCATCCTTTCCTATGATTCTATAGAAAGAATAGCGTATTTTTTCATTTTAGGTAGAATTTTATTTTGTTAACTTGATGATACTGTGCTTCTATCCCACATCATCTCTAATTTGAAAACATTTATTCCATTTAATAATCCTTTAATGAAAATAACCTAACTGACATATTCAAACAACTCTATTGACACTTAACACTACACTTCATTAAGGTACATTATTCTAAATTTATTGATGTAGTTGTTGAGATGGACTCACTTTTTGAATTTGAACAAGTATATCAAACGCTTTACCTAATGATATATCAACTGTTTTTGGTATATCAGGCCCTTCGGTAGTTACTCCAGCGAAAATTGGATGTTGTTCGTTCAACCAAGTTTTTGTCACGCCGTTTGCCTTACGTAAATCAATAAAAAATTGATCTTTTTTAACTTGTCCAAAGATGTAGTTATAACTGTTTGGATCATCCGATTTTAATATTCCATATGGGCCAAATTCACCATCGCTATTCTTGACATTGTATTGTCCTTCATAAACTGACGTTCCAATAGATATGTACCGTTTTCCATAATACTCTGCTAAATACTGCCCAGCTACTTTAGGGTATACAAAAGGAAGCATATTTGTTTTCGAAACGTGTCCATTATGCCCCCATACAATAGTTTTTCCTAAATGTTCTTCAGTCCACTTCGCATTTTCATACATTGCAATATCATGTTTCAAATATAAATCAGATGGTTTATCAGGAGGTGACGTTAACATTGTAGTAAACTGTTCAATAATACGAGCATTTTGTTTTATCCATGCGAACTCTTTAGATTTCCCATTTAAATAACTTTTATTTTCCTCTAATAAAGCACTAATTTGTTTAGCATCTGAAATATACTTTTCTTTTTCTTCTTTCGTAAGGCTTTCAAAAGTATTCATATCCTTTGTTACAGGAATAAGACCTTTTATCTTCTCTTCTACCCTGGGCACAAGTTTTGAATTGGTTCTTTTAATATATTCTATTATATTATTATAAACATTCTCGTTTACTGATTGAATGTCCATCCCGATGATACGCACTTTAGATTTATGTTTTGGATTAGCATTATATTGCCGAATCCAATCAAGTAAATCTAACATTTCTTTCGTCTTAAATACAGGTGATAGATGTTGGCTTGGATTTCCCTTACCAGTAAGAACATATCGATCAAGTTCTAAAGCTCTATCCCACCCCTCTTCTAAAACTAGGTTGGTAAAGCCCTTTTCAGATACTAAATAATTCACAATACGGTTTTTCATCATAAAAACTTCATGAGCCCCATGCGTAGCTTCACCTAAACCTACAATTGAAGCTGAACCCACCATATTCTTAAGTGGTTTTAAATCATTAAAAGGTGCATTTGGATTCGTTGTTTTTAAAGGCTTCGCGTGCATTTCTAACCATTCCGCTATTTGATTTTTATTGTAGGGAGCTGTAACAGAAACTCCTGTTTTCGAGTCTGCATAAGTACTTCCTACAAAATTAGTCAGTAGTATAGCAGAAACACCAAGTGCAGTAATCATTTTCTTTTTCATAAAACCCTCCTGAAATATTTACTTAAAACGATAGCGTTCTTTTATACTTAATTAAGAGTATTAAATTTTTTAGAGTACGTTGTTTTTCACACCAAAATGATATATTTTAAACTATAAAACTATGACAAAACTTATCCGTTTTTCCTACTTGCTAAATTCAGCAAGTAAAATACTTTTAAAAGGATCAGGATTACTAAAGTTAAAGCTGTTCAAATTGACGGCCAATGTATGCTTACCTCCAAGTGTTCCACCAACAAAAGTGGAAAACCCTAGAACGCTACCTCTGTGTCCCCATACCGAGACACCGTTCGGAAGCTTAAATTCAACGATTCCAAGACCATATCCCGCTCCTTCTCTATCTGTAGGAACTGTAGTAAGCATTTGATTTAGCTGCTGTTCCTTCAGTAATTTACCACTGAGTAAGTAAGAGAAGAATTTATTTAAATCGTCAGCAGTAGAAATTATATCTCCATCCGAGCTACCTGGGTTCATATATGTAACGTCTTTTAGCTCACTTGCTCCGTCTAGTTGGAAATAGCCACGGGCATGCTTGGTGCCTGGGATCACACTTGAATTACCAGGTAGGAATGTATTTGACAAATCAAGCGGTTCAATAATCCGATTTTCAACCTCTTCCGCATAGCTGTTGCCAGTTACTTTTTCAATAAGGATCCCCAGTAATACGTATCCTGTGTTTGAATAAGACCAACCCTTTCCCGGGGCAAAGTCTGGGGGAAGAGAAATCCCCATCTTTACAAATTCTTCAGCCGTATACGATTTTTTTATATCCGTAATATCAAAGTCTTTTGAATTTATATAGTCAGCAATACCACTTGTATGATTCAATATTTGCCGGATTGTAATCTGGTTACCATCATATCCGTTTCCTTGAATGACACCAGGCAACCATTTTTCAATGGAGTCATCTAGATTCAAACGGTTCTCTCCAGATAATTGCAGTAGCACTGTTGCAATGAACGTTTTCGTCACACTGCCAATACGAAAGCGAAAATCTGCTTTCATTGGTTTCTTAGTCCTCAGATCCGCTACCCCAGCGGTATAACTCCAAGTTTTACCACCCTTAGAAATTTGAGCGAGTATTCCCGGGTATCCAAGTTGCAGTGCATCTCGCATTGCTTTCTTAACGGAAGTACGATCGTGTTGCGTACTTGTTTGTAACGAACTAGATACATTTTGCGTGGGTTCTGCTTTTACAATTGAGTTTGGCGTTATATATAACAGGGAACTTCCAGCTATTAAAAGTGCTAGACTTGCACATGTAATTTTACTGCGTGTTTTCATAAAGCATTCCTCTCTTCTATTAAAATTGTATAGATAGTTGATAGCAGTGTCATATACGAACCACACAGCTATCAATTCGCCCAATGATAAAAGTCAACATTGAATTTGCAATCATATATACACCAATTATTTCTACAAGTAACTCTCTGATCTAATAAATGATTAATCCCTCTTCTTCAGATATCTGTTAACTTCTATAATTTCTTCTTTTCTTCCATAGCGTTTTATTAATTAATTTGTTTTTATATAAATAGATAGTAACTACTCCCCCTCCCGTTCTTCTCTATATTTTGATCATACACATTGAAAATCTCTTTTTTCTTACTCCTTCCTTACAAATTCCTTACGTTCCAAACTACTTCTATATTTCGGTGGTTTTTGTTTTAAGAAAACTTAGTTCTATTAACTTGGTAACATTGGAATAACACCAAATACCAATCAACTGAAGTAAAGTAAATGCTTCGAAAATGGAAATACTGGGCATTTCTCTTGATGGACATAGAAATCCGGCCCTCAATATAGAGATTTCCTCATGTAAATATATTCCCTATTACAATTATAAAATCTAATTAATTTCTTATTTTTCAGAAAATTATAAAAATATACCAGAATTTATTGTATAATGTTGTAAAAAGATGTCGGAGGGATTTAATGTTAAATAAAATATCTCAATTTACAATTAAGCTTTCATCCATTCTTTTATCACTTTTACTATTATTAAATTTACCTTATTTATTTATCACTCAAAATGGATTTACCTTTCAACCAATTCTTTTTTATAATCAGATCGTTACTATGTTAAAGGAAGTTTTCTCCCCTGAATCATTAGTGGTTATGGGATCTGACCCGAAATTTGGTAGTTTCAAAAAAACACCATTATTCCCAACTGTTTTAGAACCTTACCTATATTCATTTACTGTATTATTTTTAGCCTTTTTACTTGCGCTCTTTCTATCATCTAGCATGGCATTTTTTTATTTTTTAGCAAAAGATTATATAAAAAAATGGATAAATCGAATTGTGTTCATATTAGAAGCTGTCCCTGATATGATGATGATGATTTGTTTACAAATATTTTTTATATGGGTACTTAAAAAATTCGGGGAATCTCCTGTCACCATTATTTCTTTTAATGAAAATCGAGCTTATTTACTCCCTATTTTATCTTTAGCAGTCTTACCTACATTACAAATGTTTCGAATGATGGTGTTATACATAAAAGAAGAACATGGAAAAGATTATGTAGAGGTTGCCTATGGAAAAGGCCTTTCATCAAGTTATATACTATGCATTCATTTATTCAAAAATATATCTATCCACTTCTTCCACCATTTAAAAACGATTTTTGTTTTCTTACTTTCTAATTTATTCATTTTAGAATTTGTTTTTAATATGGAAGGCATTATTCAATTCTTATTTAATAAGGCGTTTGTTTCACCTCCAGCTGCATTTATCATACTGGTTATGATTATTTTACCGTTTTATGCTATTTTTCAAATAATCTCATTCATGATGAATAGATGGCAAAAGCAATTGAAAGGAGTAGCATTATGAAATCTATTTGGAAATCAAAACGATTTTTAATCGGCTTTACATATTTATTCATACTTATTTCAGCTAGTTTTATTTATAGTTGGTTCTTTAAAGATAATATCCCAAAACCTCCTCAGTTACTTTACAATGACAATAACGAATTACTTGGAAAAGCTCCCTTTCCACCATCGTTAATTCCGCCTTTTGGATCTGATCGTTTTGGGGAGTCCGTTTTCTTACAAATTGTAGAAGGAGCAAAATTCACTATTTTATTAGCCGTGGCAATTAGCTTCTTTCGTATTTTATTCGGAACATGTATAGGAATTCTCTTAAGTTTATATGCTCCAAAATTCAAGAGATTTTTCCAAGCATGCTCAGAAGTTTTTTATTATATTCCAACTCTATTTATCGCATTCATACTCATCACGCCCGTTAATATTGTAATCACATCAAATGCTGATGGGTTAGATCCAAATATTTCATTTACGTTTTATCAAGTACTCGTACTTATTTTCGTCGCTCTGCCTACACTTTCTTTATATATATCCTCAGAGGTTGATGAATTTATGAAACGAGATTACATCTTAAGTTCACAATTACTGGGTGCTAGCCGTTTTCATATTATAAAAAAACACTTACGAGTCTTATTACTTGACCGCTTATTTGTATTATTTATGGAACATATCGTCCAAACGCTCATACTCGTTATCCATTTAGCGCTGCTTAACATTGTAATTGGCGGGATTCAAATGCGTGAACTGTATGACGGAGTGCCCAAACCTGTTTCTCTATCTAATGATTGGGCAGGCCTTATTGGATTAAATCGTAATGAAATGAATCTTTCATGGTGGATTATTTTTTATACTCTCTCTTCATTCTTTATTACGATTCTATTTATTAAGCTTATGACAATCGGGATTCAAGATGCACTGAAAGCAAGAGATTCACAAACTATGGCAATTCAAACCGTTCCAGATCATAAAAAATTTGTTAAAAATAAAGATTCTTTTTCGTTTGTAAATAAAGTGAACCTTTAATCATATCTCATTAATCAAGTATGAATTGGCGTTGATATTATTAGAATATAAAAAGATGATCCCTATTGAATACAGGGATCATCTTTTTATACAATCTAACTTTTTTACATATACTTTGTTAAACTAATACTTTATATATTTTAAGTGAATTATTTGCAATTACAATTATGCTGTTTAAAATCAATTACCATACGTCCTTGAATTCTACCTTGTTCCATTTCTTCGAATACATTTTGTACTTTATCTAAAGAACAAGTTTGAACAACTGGCACTACTTTTCCTTCTGCACCAAACATAAATGCCTCTTCTAGATCCTTCCGAGTACCGACTAGAGAACCAACTACTTCAATTCCATCTAGTACAAGGCGTGGAATGTTTAAATCCATAGTTTCTACTGGTAAACCTACTGCAACGACTTTACCACAAGCACGTACTGCGTCAACTGCTGAGTTGAATGCTACTTTTGAAACAGCTGTTACTACAGCAGCATAAGCACCACCAAACTCCTCTTGAATAATCTTATCAGCAGGACCTTGAGAAATTGGATTGATAGTCATATCAGCACCAACCTCTTTTGCTAAGGCTAGTTTATCGTCATTAATATCTACTGCAATTACCTTTGCACCAAATACATTTTTAGCATATTGGATAGCTAAGTTACCTAATCCACCACAACCATAGATTACGATCGGTTGACCAGGTTTAATATTTGATACTTTTATAGCTTTATATGTAGTTACACCCGCACATGTAATTGATGATGCTTGAGCAGGATCTAATCCTTCTGGTACTTTCACCGCATAATCAGCTGTCACAATACATTGTTCAGCCATACCACCATCTACTGAATAACCAGCATTCTTAACTTCACGGCAAAATGTTTCTCTACCAGTTACGCAATATTCACAACGTCCACAAGATTGGAACATCCATGCAATACTTACACGGTCACCCACCTT
Organism: Bacillus tropicus; assembly: GCF_001884035.1. GTDB lineage: Bacteria > Bacillota > Bacilli > Bacillales > Bacillaceae_G > Bacillus_A > Bacillus_A tropicus. The sequence goes on along the minus strand of NZ_MACG01000035.1, from coordinate 407,126 downwards.
TAGTGAAGTAACATCATCAGCAATCTTCGTCACAATACCTATACCCTCATGACCAAGAATACGGCCATCTGTGTTTCCAAAATCATGATTTGCAACGTGTAAATCAGTATGACAAACTCCACAATACTCTACATCTACTAGTGCTTCACCTGAGTGTAGCGGACGTAATTCCTTTTCAACAACCTCAATATTTGCTTTACTATTTTTATTCACTACTACTGCTTTCATATGTGATCTCCCCTTTAGTGTTTTAGAATTTTAATGAGTTCATCTCACAACTTCTGTCTTCACTAGTTTGGCTAATTATTGTGCCAAATGTAAGTGTTCAATCATCATTACATGTTCATCATAACATGGCACTTCATAAACAAATTGTGAAATTATGAACAATATTTGAATTATTAACTAAATCGTTTTTTGATATATTTAGAGAAAAAATTGAAACTTCCTTCATCCTATTTACATTGGAATTTATCAGGCATTTTTCGGTTTATATGCGAAGAATATAGCAGTTAAAAATACTTTTTAAGATTGTGAGATTATAAGTAGTATATTTCCATAGACAATTAGAACTATTAAACAAACCATCAGCCATATAAAAAGCTCTTCTATTGTTATATTTAGGTCATACACTTTAAACTAAATCAAAGACAGGAACCTTTTTATAATGTGGTGAGACCATATCCATCTATTCAAGTAAGTTTTGGGTATTCGCTGATTGTGATGAGCTACACTACGTTAAGCAAGAATAAAATAAGCTGTCCATATAGACGGTTGATACCGATAAATACCGCTCCAATATAAAGACTAGATAACTTCCATAACTAATTTTGAACTTTCTCCTATAATCCCTAGTATAGAAACGGTATAATTCGCCAAGTCTTGGACTGATATTGTTTATATTGTTTCCCAAACATCGTAATAAGAATTCTCTCTTCAATTTTTATACGATACGAATACACAAGGAAAAATAAAATGATATTTATAAGAATGGCAATGAAAGAAGATGAAGATATTGCAAATCCTAAAAATGTCAAAAAAGACCCTAAATAACCAGGATGGCGAACATATTTATATAGTCCGCTTTGAATTAACTTATGACCCCTTTGCATTCCGACATTCCTACTGTAAAATCTTCCTAAAATTTTCATTGAAGAAAATCTTATCCATACACCAATTAGCCCGATAATAACACCCAAAAACAACAATGAATGAATCTTATTTACTGTAAAGAAATACATAATCTCCGGAATCGTTATCATCAATGCAAAAACTACTCCAATAAAAAAACTAGAACCACGATTTCGTTTTTCTTCTTTAACGGGTGAACTTCTATAAAATTCTAATAATAAATACAGAAAAATAGGCAAATATGCTATGAGAAACATAATTTTTTTTCCCTTCAATTAAAGTGTCTTATCATTAATTCTCTTATTTTTATCAAACGCTTCAAATTTCATTTCTATATTATACTAATCAAATTGAATATTCATTCTTTTTATTCGTTATGTAAATAAAAAAGGATAATCAGCCCCATAACGGACTAACTATCCTATAAGTGATTTTCTAAATTTAACATTTGAAGTCCTTTTTATATTCGTTTCATCGAAATCGTTTCACGTATACTTTGTAAATTTTTTAACGTTTCCTCCTGTCGTTGCAACGACAATCCTACATACAAAGTATCAATTAAACTTAACTGTGCTAATCGTGATGAACTTGCCTCTGTGCGGAATTCTGTCTCACGTGTTGAAGTATAGAGCGTTATATCAGCAAGTTGACTCAATGCCGATTTCTGATAGCTCGTAATCGCAATAATTTTAGCTCCTCTTGCTCTTGCTATTTCTAATGCTTCTAGTAATCCTTTATTGCTACCAGAATGAGAAATGCCGATAACAACTGAATTTTTCGAAAGCAAACCTGCTCCCATAATTTGAAAATGCGAATCCGTATGAGCGATACATGAAATACCCGTTCTCATAAACTTATGATACGCATCCATCGCAATAATACCAGAGCCACCATTTCCGTAAAACTCAATACGGCTTGCTTCTTGTAAGACTTTTACAGCTTGCTCTAGCGCTGTATCATTTAACAAATGCAATGTATCTTGCAGTCCTGTAATATGCGAATGAAAAACTTTTTTAGCAACAGTTACCATGCTATCTTCTACTGATACTTCTTCATGAATATTTTGCATCGGTGTATGTACAATTTCACGCGCTAATGTAATCTTTAAATCTTTAAATCTTTAAATCCTTGCAAACCAAGGTTTTTACATAAGCGGAATATCGTAGCTTCAGAACTATTCGTAACTTCTGCTAATTCAGTAATAGATTTATGTACAACATCTTGCGGATGTTTCAAAATATGTTCGGCAATACTTCGTAATTTCGGTGACAAACCGTTTAACGAAGCCTGAATCTTTCCAATCCCACTTCTCGTTTCAGGCATAGCATATCTTCCCCTTCCATCGTAGCTTTATCCCGTAAAAAACCAATTGGTGTGGGCTAATAATCAGTGGAGATAGACCCTCCACTGATTAAAGTTTCACTTTATTGTACCTAATTATTGAAAGAAGAAAAACCTTTATTCAGCATTACTATAAATTTTTAATTGTTCCTATGTATTCTTTCATAATAAGTGACACAATTATTCATACTTATTATTTCTCGCCGTGTTTCACTGCGTACAGCGCAGCTTGCGTACGATCATCTACTTCCAATTTAGCTAAAATATTTGAAACATGTGTTTTCACAGTTTGTTCTGTAATATGAAGCTCTGCTGCAATTTCCTTATTACTTCGCCCTTTCGCAATTTCACGAAGTACCTCTTGCTCTCTTTTCGTTAACATGGAAAAAGGATTTTCTTTTTCTTTCTTGACTGCTGACCGCCCTAATAGTGCTGATGTTATTTTCGGATGAAAATTCGCATTTCCTTGGTGTACTGCAACGATAGAAGCTACAAGTTGTTCAGGTTGTACTTCTTTTAATTGATAGCCATCTGCTCCAGCTTCTAGTGCTGGTAAAACATAATCTTGCTCTGAAAAACTGCTTAATATGAGTATCTTTATTGTTTCATCATATTGTTTTATTCGTTTTGTTGCTTCAATACCATCCATCTTTGGCATGGATAGATCCATTAACACTACATCTGGTCTTTCCGTTCGGACGAATGTGAATGCCTCTTCACCATTTTCCGCTTCCCCAACAATTTCAAATTCTTCTCTCGTTTTCAAAAAGAATACAAGTCCTCTTCGAACGATATGATGATCCTCAACTAGTAATAGTTTAATCTTCAACCTTCTTCTCCCCTTCAAACCGGTAATTGAATTTCTATTTTTGTACCCTTTTTCAGCTCAGTTTTTATTTGAAATGCTCCGTTCATTAACTGAATACGCTCCTTCATACTTTTTAAACCGAGTGCCGAATCTCTTACTTGATCTTGTATAAATCCTATCCCGTTATCCTCTATGTAAAAATACAACTGGTTATCTTCTATTTTTAAAAGAACATTTACCTTTTCACACGAAGCATGTTTTTTACAATTATGTATTGCTTCTTGACTAATACGCCATAAAACTTCTTCTATTTCATCTCCAATTGAAACCATTCCATCAATTCGAACTTCCACATGAATCCCTAACAACTTTCCATAATTTTGAATTGCTTCTGCTAAACCTTTCTCTAATCCTTCCGGTCTTAATTGCCAAATCAAAAGTGTCATCTCTTGTAATGCTTCTTGTGATAATTCTCCAATATAACTCAACATCTCTTGCAAGTCTCTATCTTGCGTCATATTTAGCGTACCTTTTGCGGTTAACATAATAGAAAATAACAATTGTTTTACTGAATCATGTAAATCACGTGCAAGTCGATTTCTTTCAGCTACTACTACATATTTACGTTCTTTTTCCACTAACTGAATACGTTGGATTGTCGTCCCTATTTGAAATGCAATTGCTTCTAATAATGCTAATTCTTCCTCTGAAAAATGTGTTTTTTGAGGCGCGGCCACATTTAAGAGACCAAACTTCTCCGACCCGGCCCTTAATGGAATTGTCGCATGGTGCGTAACATCTTCGGTCTCCCCCCAGTTACATTCAATTGCATCCTCTATTCGCTTACATTCAATAATATTAGTCGCTTTTTCTAATCTCCCATTTACAAAACGCTCTACACACCAGCAGTCTCCTTCACACATCGGCTTCTTCTCTTTCCATGTAAGAGCCGCTGGTAAGTTTTCATCTACAATCATTCGGTGCTTTCCACTATCATCAATAAAAAAGATCCACCCTGTTTGTAAATTCATAACTTGTAACAATGTATGTAACGCTTTTTCTAACATGTCCTGTAAGTCTGTTGCTTCATTTAATAATTCAGCAATTTCTTTTAATGCTTCTAATCGATGCATCTCTTTTTCTTCAAAATTCATTTTCATCACCATCTATCATTATAACATTAAGAAATTTCTAAATTCTACAAATTAAAAAGAACTGAATTCCTTCAGCTCTTTGTTTATATCGATCATTTTATTATTATTTTTCTATCCAATGTTGAAAGTAGCATTTCCGTTAACAAACGGTTCTACTTTAGCTGTCCGATAAAGATTGTCCACCATGGGTATGCTGTAAACTTTCAGTAGTAACAACCATATTTGCTGCTGGCATTTGCACTTGATTCTTATGGAACATAGACATTAATTCAAATCTTACTTGTCTAGAAGTTTCAAAATAATCTTCCGGTTTTATTAAACCTGTAATACAAAATTCATACCCAACGTATTTCAGATTCGGGTTTAAATCTGTAACACCAACATATTTAAATGGTTCAACAGCTTCATCCTCTACTTTATAAAGACTTGGGGCCAATTTTTCATTACAATTCACACAAACTTCTTCTAACAATTCCTTAACTCTTGTAGGATTTTCCTGATAACTTACTGTAATCCGCTCAATTACGCGCATCCAACCTTTATTAAAATTTTGTATCGTTCTAATCTCTCCATGTGGTATGGTAAGTAGTTTTCCTGACCATTCACGAATTTGCATAAAACGAATACTAATTTCCTCAATCGTTCCTGAGTTTGTTCCGTTAAAAGTAACAAAATCGCCAACACGAAACTCTTTGTCCGCTAATCTCGCAAACCCTAATATAACATCTTTTAGCATCTGTTGTGCAGCAAAACCGATAACAACCCCTGCTATCCCTGCACCTGCAATGATACTTTTTATATCTACAAATTGGCTAATTAAATATATAATTAGACTGATGATAATGATATATCTAAAAATAGATCGAATCACACTTTGAATCGTTTGCTCTACCTCTTCATCAAAAAAGCTTGATTTCCTAAAAAACCAATCAATAATGCGGTTTATTACAAAAGAAATAATGATTAGAACGAAAGCAAATAGTAAAAATCTTAAAAGCAAAAACTCCCGTACATAATTAAAAAATTCTTCCGTATACGTTAATACACTCATCCATCCACTTCCTTACTAATAAAAAAATTCATAATCATCTCAGTTTATTCTAGGAAAATCTATTATCCTAATCTAAAATGCCACTACCCTTACTATGTATTTTGACTTTATTACTAATTCAGTTTATACAGTATGCCTAGATGTTCTTTTCCTTTCCCTTTAAATATACCCTTTTTAATAACCTAAGGGGGAGCAAATCTTGAAATTTTTTTATACGTTAAAACTTTATTCATCTCATTATGATTTCAACTCATTTATTCATTAACTACGTAAAAAAAGAGCTGAATTTATCAGCTCTTTTATTCGATATTAATTGTTGTCTTACTACTTTTTTCTTCTTTCAATTTTGGCAATTCAATTGTCAGTACGCCATCTTTATAATTTGCTTTAACATTTTCTTCCTCAACTTGTTTAAAATTAAAGCGTCGAGTTACAGAACCTATAGAACGTTCTTTACGAATATATATGCCATTCTCATTTTTTTCTTCTACTTCATTATGATTAGTTGCTTGAATCGTTAATACATCTTGTTCAAATTCAACTTGAATGTTTTCTTTTTGAAAACCTGGTAAATCTGCTTTCACTGTATATTTATCAGATTGTTCATGAACATCTACTTTAAAAGTATCCATGTTCATCGGTTTAAAGATAGCATCTGTCATCCCCTCTAATAAAGAAGGCCCAAAATCAAAAATACCATTTTGACGTTTTGTTATTTCTGGAAATAAATTACGCATATTTTTTCCTCCTTATTGTTTATGAATGAAAGATTATCTCTTTCTGTCTTTATTATAACATTTGGTCAAAAAAGGTCAAAGATTTTATTCGACCTTTTTTGATGTATATTTTACCAAATAACACAAATAAGTTATATGTCATCTCTCCCCTTATAAAGAGGAATATATTTACATAATAACGAATAGTTTATTTGCTTTTATTTTTTCTTACGGAGGTTACATACAATGGGATATATTGAAGAACTTAGAGAAGTTGTCGGATCAAGACCACTCAATCTAGCAGGAGTTGCTGTAGCTGTTTTCAATGAACAAGGACAAATATTACTTCAGCAAAGACAAAATGGTATTTGGGGTGTTCCTGGTGGATTCGTTGAACTTAGTGAATCCACAGAAGAAGCTGGGAGACGAGAAGTGCTCGAAGAAACAGGGATTGAAATAGGAACCTTACAATTAATAAGCGTATTTTCTGGAAAAGAATTTTTTGTAAAATTACCGAACGGTGATGAATTTTATCCTATAACTATTGCCTACCTTTGCAAAGACATTACAGGCGGTATGTTAAAAGCTGATGGAATTGAATCATTACATGTACAATTTTTTGATATAAATGCGTTACCAGAAAAAATAAGCCCGTTCATAAAAAAACTAATCGAGCAAAATGTCGTTTCTATTTAAACGTAAAAAAGAGACCTTTTTTAAAGGTCTCTTTTTTCACTTCACTTCTGCGTTTAAACAAGATTTAAAATGTCCAAGTGCATATTCATGACCTTGTGCATTAAAAGATGCAACCGCCTTTTCAAAAACTACAATTTTAAATCCTTTATTATAAGCATCTACTGCTGTGTGAAGAACGCAAATATCAGTGCAAACACCTACAAGATGAACTTCTTCTATTCCTCTTTCTCGTAACTTCATCTCTAGGTCTGTTCCTGCAAATGCACTATATCGTGTTTTATCCATATAATATACATTCTCTGCACTTTTATATGTTTCATATACATCTTGTAATTCACCAAATAACTCTCTTCCATTTGTACCGGCTATGTTATGAGGCGGGAATAACTTTGATTCAGGATGATATACATCATTTTCTTCATGTTTATCGATGGCAAAGACTACGTAATCTCCATTTTCAATATATTGCTTCGTTAAATGGACAATTTCCTTCTCAATTTCTTGTCCTGGTTCTCCGCATGTTAAAGCACCTTTCTCAGCTACAAAATCATATGTATAATCAATATTTATAAGAGCTCGTTTCATTACTATCTCTCCTTCTCCTGTTTCACAGTAAACAATAAAAATTTTGTTATTACGACATCGTATGTACTATTCGACATTTCAAATAAAATACCTACATTTTTCTTCTGAAACTTACCTTAGTCCGAGTTTATCATACAATAGATAAACAATGATAAAACAAATAGCTCCTATTAATAAATCATGAATTTGATAACGAAGCGTAACTTGCATAACCTCTTGTATCATAAACCACATTACTGACATCATCATACTAATCAAGACGATACGAATACACCGATTCACATCTTCAACCTCTTTTTCTGTCATAGTAGTAAGAAGTGATTCACTACTGCACACTCTAGTCCAAACAAAAAAGTACACTACTGTTTGGAGTAATGTACTTTTTATCCTTATTAAGACGCAGGTTTTGTCTCAAATGTCGCTTGATTAAAACTAATAACCTTTCCTTTCGAGTCATTGTTTTCATACTGAACTGCAGTAATCGTATGACTACCTGTTTCAAGCGCCTTTTCTTTTAATTGTACTGTTGTCTGTGTTGTACTAGTTACTTGATGTTTATCTGCAAATACTTGATCTACAAATACGAATGTTTCTTTATCATTTTGAAAATTAGAAAGCTCTAATTCCACGTGTTGAATTAAAGTATCCTTTTTGATGAATACGGTTGGTATATTGCCATTGTCAGAAGTACCATCTGGAGTAATAACTTTCACTTTTCCTTCTCCAATTGGCATTACGCCTTCAGGAAATACAACTATATTCTCATTACTTGCGTTTACGACTTGTTCTTCAGGCTTTGATTGTGTACCCTCTTTTTCCTTTGGAGCACCGCAACCAACTAATAACAATACAGACAATCCAGTGATTATGAATTTTTTCAAAATTCATCCCCCCTGTCATTTCATTATAATTTATTATACAAAAATAACTTTTAAATTTTAAGACTACTTTCAACACTTTCATGAACAACTAGAATCTTGCTCACGATTAATGTATCATACTTTCCTTAATAGAACATTAATTTTTTTTATGAAATAAATAGCAATTCCCTCTTATCTATCATTTTAGCCTAACGGATTAATTACATACCTATCCAAAATAAAAAGACATTGTTTCATTCAATGTCTTTTTATTTTCGGCTTTAAAAAACAAATGTTGTAATCTCATCCACTTCTTTTCTTGGAAGTTTCTTCGGCTTATCCTTCGGAAAACCGAGTGAAATAACCATATTTATTTGTTTTTCAGGCTCAATTTGTAAATATTGTCGTAGTTCATCTTGAGCTAATAATACCGGTCCTGTCATTGGGCATGTACCAAGCCCCTTCGCATGTGCAGCCAACATTAAGTTTTGGGCCGCTAAACAGCTGCTCTTAATTCCTTCTTCTTCCCAAACTGAATCTGGAACAAAAGCAATTGGATCAAATATTTTTTCACGAAACTTTGATTCATATGGCGTTGCCAAGCATACGATTAATACTGGTGCCTCCGAGAAAGCTGTTGCATATGGTCCGAAAGATCGTGTAAGTAATTTCCCTGCTTTCTCTTCTCCGTTTTCTGCCGCTTTTGCCGCAAGTTTATGTAATGCATCCCATGTCATTTGTTCAATTTCTTTAATTTTTTCTCGGTTCATAATGACCAAGAACTCCCAAGTTTGTGAGTTCGTATCACTCGGTGCATAACGAGCACAATCAATAATTTCTTTTATATCACTAGTGGATACTTCTTGTTCTGTGAACTTTCTAACACTTCGTCTACCGTGAATTACTTCTTTAAAATCTTCATAATACATACATTAAATCCCCTTTTTACAGCGTTTTCAAATCTTGTCCTATGCTTGAATTATATCATGAAAAAAAGCTGGAGGAATACCAGCTTTTTTTCATGATATCAGTTCGTAACTTTAAACAAACGAATACTTTCTTCATATGCAACTTGGAGTTTCTTTGTAATCGGTCCTCTTTCGCCGTTTCTGAACTGCTCGTCACCAATTTGAATGACTGGGAATATTTCAAGTGGTGTCGCTGTGAAGAAGCACTCATCAGCCTCATACACTTCTTGAAGTGAAAATTCTCTTTCTTCTACTTCAATATGTAACTCTTTCGCTAATGTAATAACGTAGTGACGTGTAATGCCGTGTAGAATGAAATTGTCAGCCGGATGTGTAATTAATTTATTATTTTTCACCATAAAGAAATTTGAATGACACCCTTCCGTTACAATTCCATCTCGTACTAATATCGCTTCTTGATAGCCTTGTTCGTTTATTTTATTTTTAATCATAATATTAGGTAGTAGGTTTAAGGATTTTATATGACAGAACTTCCAGCGTATATCCTCTTCTACAGTAACTTTTATTCCTCGTTCCATAGCCGTGATTGGCCTTGGAAACGAAACAATATTTGCAAAATATGTTGGTTGCATATTTGACTCATATACATGATTACGTGCTTGAGCACCTCTTGATATTTGCAAATATACATTCCCATCTTCTTGAAATTGATTTTTTTCAATCATTTGATATAACTCTTCTACCAGCTCTTCCTTAGTAAATGGTGGAATTAGTTTTATTTCTTCCATAGAATGAAAGAATCGTTTTAAATGTAAATCTAATAAATGTGGCTTCCCCTCATATAGTCTGAATACCTCGTATATACCATCACCAAATTGAAAGCCTCTCTCCTCTAATGGAATCATCGGCTGTTCTTCCTTCGTATTTACAATTCTTCCGTTAAATAAAATCCAATCTTTATGAGTAGCTTTCATTTATTCCCACTCCTTTATTTCATGATTGTTTTAATTGTACAACTTATGCATGCTCAAAAGAAGGAATTTTCTGTATTTTAACAAATAAAAAGTGCATCACCTATTTAAAGTGATGCACTCAATTATTCATTTACTTCAGAAAATATTTTTCAATATCATCTAACATAAGATTTGCAGCTACAATACCGCCTGCTGTATTCCATATTACTTCATCTACTTGGAATACTTTATTATCTTTTGAAGCCTGCAGTTGTTTAAATAGTGGATCTTCTGTCCATTCTTTTGCTAATGTGTTTCCTTCATTATTCTTATCCGCGTCTTTATCTGATGTGAAATAGAATAAATAGTCCCCGTCCATATTCGGAATTTGCTCTTTTGTAATTCCTTTAATTGCAAATTCATCTTTATCTTGTAATGGTGGTCGTTTAAATCCAATATCATTTAATACAGCACCTGAGAATGAATTTTTTTGATAAATACGAACATCACCAGGGACGAAGCGAATAATGGAAACTTTAGAATTAATTTTATCACCTAATTGTCCTTTTATTGCTGCAATACGCTTTTTATAATCATTTAGAGCATTTTGCCCTTCTTTTTCTTTATTTACAGCTTTTGTATAAAGTGTAAAGTTTTCTTTCCAATCACCGCGTAATGTTTCAGCATATACTGTTGGCGCGATTTCTCTTAACTGCTCGTATATTTTTTCGTGACGCATTTTATTTCCGATGATTAAATCCGGCTGAAGCTTCATTACCGCCTCTAAATTAATGTCACGTTCAGTTCCTACTACTTTCGTATTTTTTAACTCTTTCGCTAAATGAGGATACCATTCATCACCAGCTCGTGGTTTTGTAGTCCCAACTGGCGTTACTCCAACAGATAAAAGTGCCTCAGCGCCCTCATTTGTTAAAACAACAACTCTTTTTGGTGTACCATTCACTGTCGTTTCGCCCATTGCATGTTTTATCGTATACGAATCTTTTGCTTTAGCTGATGTATCATTTTCTTTCTTCTCTTCTTTACTACACCCTGCGATTATGATCGTTAGTAGCATAACGCAAAATATAAGTATATTTTTAGTGCGTGTCATAAGTCCTCCTAGTTGAAATTGATTATCATTTACATTGTAAAGATTAATGTATATCTTATACATTGTCAATATATATATCAGAAAAGTTTTTCAATATATATATAATTTAGACCTCATTTTTATTCGAACTATTTTTGTACTTATTTGCACTCATATTTTTTAATCGTAACATGTGAAACATAAATGGACATAAGAAAGTAATTGTAATTCCAGTCAATACATAACGTAAATAATACATATCAGGTATTACTTTTTTTAATAGGAGCTGTACCACTAACAAGATACTAAGACCCAATACTGTTTTTGACACTTGTATTTTTAAATTATTAGTTTCATTCATTTTAATAAAATGATTTTCTAGCATGATACCAATCGTAGAACCTGTCAAAACTCCTAGCAATTTAAAATTATCTATTTGGTATGTCATAAAATACAGAATAAGTGAAACAGCCAATACAATTCGTTGTAACAATATAAATTTCTTATCACTTAATTCTACTGTTACTTTCGTATATAAATAAACAACGATGACACTAATTAAAACAGCGCCTATTATATCACTGAGCCAATGTACACGTAAATATAGACGAGAAGTAGCAACTAATATAATAAAAACAATACCAATGATCCAAATGATTCTCTTTTTACATAAAATCATGAATGAATCCCAAAACGTTGTCGCTAAATGGACGTGCATACTTGGGAAAGAATAACCGGCAGCTGATTTTTCATATAAAGATTGAATTCCGTCGTATGTATACGGTCGTGGAATTTTCATAAATTCTTTTATCACTATCCCTATATATCCAGAAAAACAAAGCATAACAATCATATGAAATGCTTTTCTTTTAGAAACGCACCAATATAAAAACGAAATAATAACTAAATACAACGTTTCATTTGCAAGAATAGATACAAGTTTAAAAAATGTTGTAAGTACACTTCCTTCGAAACTTGTCATCCATTCAAGAAATAACATATCAATATTAAACATAAAAAACGATACCTCCAAAAAATTCCTTCTGCTATTAGTCAGCACTTCATATAAAGTGAAACTTTAATCAGTGGGGGTTTTCTTCATCCCCACTGATTATCAGCCCTAACCAATCGGACCTTAATGGGCAGCCCGACCCCCACCTAACTTCTTTGCTTTCGCTGAATTTTGAGGTGTGGGTCTTACTGCCCATTAAAGTGGGATAAACTAGTTGATTAACATTTCAAATTTATACACCCACTTACGTTACAGGTTAAGAATATATAGTACCACATACTAAAAACAGATAATATGTTAAATCCTCTAATCATTTTTATAAATTTCAATGGAATTTTGAGCTATATATACAAAGCTATTACAATTACAAAAAACCGCCTTATGTAAGGCGGTTTCTATCATTTTGTTTTAACCAATTTAAAATAAATATATACGATTGATAGTGAATATAACGTATGCAAAATAAAAAGAATAAAAGGGCTATTCCAGTCGTACTATACAGCAAACCGAACTTCAAAAAAATATTTAACAGCGGTGGAAAGTTCGTTATGTTTTGTAATGTAAGTAGCATACAAAACAAAAGGAAAAACACTGGAGCATATTGTAATTCATACGGCTTTCTCTTCTTATTCATTCTATTTCGAATAAACATATGGCTTATCTCCGCTACTAAAAAACACCCTCCAATTAATACAAGACCAGAAGTCATCGTCATACATCCACCTGCCTTATATTTATCCCGCATAACTACTCATCACTATATTTTCTTCACATATATTCCATCTTCCTCATTAAACCCAAAGCTCTCTATAAATGATTTTGCTTGTTCTGTTAATTCCGTTTGTACTACCTTTATCTCTTTCACATTTCTTTCTTTCATCATTGTTTCAAATGTAAAATACGCATTTGTTCCATAACCGTAACTTTGATAATCAAAGTGAATAATTAACTGAGATAAAACCGCAGTCTCCCCTTGAACACGATAATCTATTACACCAATATATGTATCATCGACTTTCACACAATACTGTACTTCTTTCTCATTTAAACTATGTGAGTGAAACATTTCTTTAACAACGCTTTCATTTTCTACAGTAACTTTCTCAAACGTAATCATATGTTGTCCATCCTTTTACTATTATTGTATCAATAATACGTCCTATTTATGAAAAAAACCTTAAGACCATATGCGATCTTAAGGTTTTTCTAATTAAACTAAGCTATACGCACGTTTCGTTTCTTCGTGGAACTTATTCGTATCGTATTTATGCTCAACATAAATTTGATGCCATACCATAAACGCAAGTACAGTCCAAATTTTACGGCTATAATCGCCTTTATCTGCACAATGTGCTTCCAGTAAGTTTAATACATACTGTTTGTCGATTAAATGCTCTGTTTTACTTTCGTTTATAATATTGATAGCCCAATCATGCATTTCGTCTTTTAACCAGTGACGAATTGGTACTGGGAATCCAAGTTTTTTACGATCTAATACGTGATCTGGAACGATTCCGCGTGCTGCTTCACGTAAAATAGCTTTCGTAGTTCCGTTAGCAATCTTAAATTCAGTCGGAATTTTAGATGCAACATCGAATACTTCTTTATCTAAGAACGGTACACGAAGCTCTAATGAGTTTGCCATTGTCATTTTATCAGCTTTTAATAAAATGTCACCGCGTAACCAAGTGAACATGTCAATGTATTGCATTTTGCTTACATCATCATAATCTTTAATCTCGTTATACAATGGTTTCGTGATATCCATATAGTTAACACTTTCATTGTAATACTTCATTAATTCAGCTTTCTCTTCTTCACGGAAGATTTTCGCGTTTCCATAGTAACGCTCTTCAATTGGCGTACATCCACGCTCTAGGAAGCTCTTTCCTTTAAAGCCTTCTTTAAGAGCACCACTTAATGCTTTTAGAACGCTCTTACCTGGGCTAGGAATGTAAGAAAACATTTTCAGTGAGTTTGGCTCACGGTAAATGTTATAACCACCAAATAGCTCGTCTGCACCTTCACCTGAAAGAACAACTGTTACATGTTTACGTGCTTCTTTAGCAACGAAGTACAACGGTACAGCTGCTGGATCAGCTAAAGGATCATCCATATGCCAAATGATTTTTGGGAACTCATCCATAAACTCTTTTGCAGAAATGAATACATTATGATTTTTAACGCCTAATTTCTCAGCAGTTTCTTTCGCAACATCAACTTCACTGAAACCACGTTGCTCAAAACCAACGGAGAATGTTAAAAGATTTGGATTCATTTCTCTTGCGATAGAAGCAATGATAGATGAATCGATACCACCAGATAAGAATGAACCTACTGGTACATCACTGCGCATATGCACTTTTACTGAATCATATAACACATCACGAATTGCTTGGATATGCTCCTCTTTCGTTGCACTTGAAGCATTGAAATAAGGCTTCCAGTAGCGATGGATTTCCATCTCTTTACCGATTTCTTTTACGAAATAATGACCAGGCTCGATTTTATTAACATCAATTGTTAATGTTTCTGGCTCTGGACCATATTGGTACGTAAAGTAATGTTGTAGAGACGTTGGATTAACACCTTTATCTTCCATCACATGCATAATACTTTTCTTCTCAGATGCGAAGAATGTAGTATCACCTTGTTGTGCGATGTATAAAGGTTTAATACCGAAGTGATCACGTGCACCGAAAAGTTTCTTCTCTTCACGATCCCAAATCATAAATGCAAACATACCACGAAGGTAGTCTACACATTTTTCTTTCATATGTGCATACAATGCAATGATAACTTCTGTATCAGATTGCGTTGCAAACGTTGCACCTTTTTCAAGTAACATTTCACGTAATTCTACATAGTTGTAAATTTCACCATTAAAAATAATTACATATCGATCATTTTCATAAGTTAGCGGCTGATGTCCTGCCTCTAAGTCAATGATACTTAAACGGCGGAAGCCAAATTGTACATGTTCATCACGAAAATATCCTTCGTCATCTGGACCACGGTGGAAAATCATCGTGTTCATATTTTCAAATTGATGTTTTTCTGTTTCTGAAAACTCTCTAGGGTTTTCACATAAACATCCTACAAAACCACACATACTTCTTACCCTCTTTCAGTTTTCATTCTGTCTCTATACTACTATATCAACCCTATTTATACTAGCATAATCAACTGAATATGGCGACCAAAAACTATAAAAAAATCACTCCATTTCACATTTTTAACATTTTTTTATGAAAACATGAAAACTAGGCACTCACCTTTCTCCGCTTTTGTCATATGATATTGCAAATTGATTTTTAGGAGGGAATATCATGAGTGAAGAAAAAAAAGACTCTTCTCGCCCACCGGTTCGTAATTATTTAAAGCAAATTGATGATTTCTTCGAGCAAACACCACTTCGTAATGTAATCGCTGATTTAAATCATTTTTTCCAAAAAGGAAACCGTTTATTAACATTCCCTGTAGATTTATATGAAGTTGGTGAAGAACTCGTTGTTACAGCTGAACTACCAGGTATACAAAAAGAACAAATTCAAATTGAAATACAAAGTGAATACTTAAAAGTCTCTGTAAAAGAAGAAATACTTGAAGAGGCTGAAGAAGAAACATCTCATAACTATTATCGCCGAGAACGTTCCATTTCAGAAGCATCTAGATTGATTAAATTACCGTACTCCATTAATAAAAAAGCAGCGAAAGCTTCGTATCAAAATGGCGTGTTAGAAATTCGGGCACCAAAACTTCCTCAACAACATGACATTTTATCCATAGACTAATGTAAAAAAAGAAGGGTGCTTTAATCTGCACCCTTCTTTTTATTCTACTAATCGCTTCATATCACGTATAATGTCCTCATACGGCGTATTACTAATACCACTGTACTTTTTCATTACTTTTCCGTTTTGATCAATTAAATAAAATGATGTACCATGCATAACTTGACCATTCTCAGGTTTATCTACAAGTGATTGGAAATTATCTTTTGCAAACTTTGTAATATCTTCTAACGAATAACCTGTTAATAAATTCCAGTTACTAGTATCCTCTGTAAACTTTTGAATGAAAGCCTTCAAATTCTCCGGCTTATCAAGGTCTGGATCTACACTAAACGAAACAAACTGAACGTCTAATTTCTCCTCTTTTGCCATCTTTTGCAGTTTTGCCATATTAGCCGTCATTGGCGGACAAACTGTTTGACAGTTTGTGAACATAAAATCTGCAACCCAAACTTTCCCTTTTAAATCTTTTGTACCAAATGGTTTTCCATCTTGATTAGTAAATTGGAAAGTTTCTAAATCCCAATTCAATGGTTTACGAAGCTTTGAACCTGATCCACTACATCCAGCAAGTACAAAGAGACAAAATACAACCATAAGACCAATTATTTTTTGATAACGCTTCATTTATAAACCTCTTTTCTCTATCCTAAATTTAAATAGGTTATGTTTATCATAACAAAAGTTAACACTACGAGAAAATTGTTTACTACATTTGTTCACGAAATCGTACGAATTTACATATGTTACTTCTTTATTTCAAGCGAATCACTAGACAAAATATATTTCTTTACTATTATTTCTCTAAATAGAAGTTGCAAAACTAATTTTGTTGTTACTTTTGTAAATAGATCCCCCTATTTTTTAACAATTCCTTAAACATTCATCCATGTTATACACTGTATTCCTTAACAACATTTCGGTACAATACAATTACAACGATTTTAAATGAGGTGATGTTCATGGCAAAGCGCTATGAAAATATGGATAATGTTAGCACAAAAAAATCAATTCGCTCTTTTATACGCTGGCGTAAAGAACGAAAGCAAAACAAAAAAGATTTTTCTTTCTTAGTAGAACAATCACCTGTTAAACAAAGTGCATTTTTGCAAAGTAATGTTGAAAAAACGACTGTCACATGGATTGGGCATTCCACTTTTCTTATCCAAACAAATGGACTTAATATATTAACGGATCCAGTATGGGCCAATAAATTAAAGCTAGTCCCAAGACTTACAGAACCTGGACTTTCTATAAAAGAACTACCTAAAATTGATATTGTTCTTCTTTCACATGGTCATTATGATCATTTAGATTTTTCAACACTTCGCCAACTTAACGATGACGTATTATACTTAGTACCCATTGGGCTAAAAAAATTATTTACTCGTAAAAAATTCAACAATGTAGAAGAGTATAAATGGTGGGAAAGTACGACTATTGATGATGTTTCCTTTCACTTCGTACCTGCTCAGCACTGGACGAGGAGATCATTATTTGATATGAACACATCTCACTGGGGTGGATGGATTATTAAGAATGACAATATGGAGGAAACCATTTATTTTTGTGGAGACAGTGGCTATTTCCAAGGTTTCAAAGAAATTGGCAAACGCTTTTCAATTGATGTTGCCCTTATGCCAATTGGAGCTTATGAACCAGAATGGTTTATGAAAATATCTCACGTTTCACCTGAAGAAGCAGTGCAAGCTTATTTAGATTTAAATGCTACACACTTTATACCAATGCATTACGGAGCTTTTGCACTCGCTGATGAAACACCTCGCGAGGCAATAACAAGGCTTCGAAATAATTGGAATTTACGTATGTTACCGTGGGAACAACTGCATGTACTCTTTTTAGGTCAAACTTTCATTTATAATAGCGAAACACATTATAAGAAAGTGAATGAAAAAATTGAAACATTACATGTGTAACGTAACTACTGATTTTCTATATTCAACATATAATATAGAAAATCATAAAGGGTGTTTTCTATGAATGAATATTTACAGACTCGCTATATCATTAGCGGGAGTGCCTGTATAGCCCTTCTTATTTCTTACTTTCTATTCACATAAAAAAGCTACTTGAAATAAATTTCAAGTAGCTTTTTTATTACTCTGCTAAATACATAAATCCGATTGCACCCGGACCTGTATGAGTACTAATAATAGGTGTTGTAAAGAAAATTTCTGATTGAGCAAATCCACTTACTTTTTCAACAGCCGCTTTTACATTTTCAGCTAAAGGAATTGCTTTCGCATGCGGAATTGCCACAGCTTTTACAACTTTTCCAGCTGTATCTTCCTCAAATAACTTAGCTAACGTTTTTACAATTTGACCTTGGCTACGTACTTTCGTTACAGGGTTATAAACACCATCTTCAAGGCTAGCAATTGGCTTTATATTAAGTAGCGAACCGATAAACGCTTTTCCTTTACCAATACGCCCACCCTTCACTAAGTTTTCTAATGTATCTACTACTACATATAAACGAGTATTCTTTCTTACTTCATCTACACGTTTTAAAATTTCTTCTAGTGAGCGTCCTTCATTTGCCATTTTCGCAGCTTCAACTACTTGATATGCTAAAGCATGTGTAATAAATTGCGAATCAACAACTGTTACTTTTGTGTCGGTCATTGATGCAGCACTATTTGCAGTTGCCACAGTACCACTCATTCCACTTGTCATATGAATAGAAAGTACTTCACTTCCATCTTCACCTAACTTGTCATACATTTCTACAAATGTACCCATTGCTGGTTGTGATGTTTTTGGTAGTTCCTCTGATTTAATCATTTCTTCAATAAATTCATCTGGTTGTAGATCAACGCGATCTAAATATGTTTGTCCATTTACAGAGATTGATAATGGTAGAACATGAATGTCATACTTCTCAATTACCTCTTGTGATAAATCTGCCGTTGAATCTGTTACAATTTTAATTTTTTGCATATTATATTCTTCCCTTTCCAATACGCTCTCCTTGTTATTATACTAGTATTCCCATTGCTTTCAACAATTTGGAACGAAATTTAATTAAATTAATTATATTTTTATATCTAAAATGAAAAAGACAGGGCTCTTAACCCTGTCCACACTCTATATCATGCATTTTTTTCAAGAGTATTTGTTTTATATACATTTAAATAATCATTCCACTTCAAACAATTTTGTAAATATTCGCGGAAAGAATACGAAAATCTTGGGTGCTTTTGTTTTTGAATTTTTGCAATAAATAATTGAAGACGAGACTGAATTAGAAACGATAATGGATGCTGCGCCTGTAGGACAGGGATTTCAAATATTTTAATACAATCCCCTGTTGAATGAGTGAAATAAAAACTTTTCGTAATCACAATATCAATCCTCTTTTTCATTGGATTTTTGAACTTCCTCTACTTTACGCTGTAACACGTTGTTTAAAGTGGAGACTCCTATGAATACAATACAAAAGTACCCTTAGACAATCCCTGCAGTCCTTATGGTTAAAAGATTTATACTCTATTCATCTCCACCTAATCCATCCCCCATCCTATATATCCAATTAGACGAGGACTCGTTATCCGTATATTGCTTAATACATTTAGTATAAACTTATAAAAGCGCAAAGTTTGTCTAAATTTTGGAGATTCTATAATTTTTTTCTTCTTTATATTGTATACGTTTATAGCTAGAGTATAACAAATAAATAAAAAAAGTGCCTTTATAACGAGGCACTTTTCGAATGGATTTCTTCTTCTCTTTTCTTTTTTCGCTTACTCACAATCTTTGATAAAGCGATACTAATTTCATAAATACAAATAAGCGGTACCGCAACTAAACTATGAGATAAAAAATCTGGCGGTGATATACACGATGCAATGATAATTAATGCTACGTAAGCATACCTTCTTATTTTTATTAGAAATTCCGCCGTCAATAGTCCAATACTCGTTAAAAACATTACTACTACTGGCAATTCAAAAATCACAGCAAATGGAACTGTTAAATTAAGTACAAAATGAAAATACTTTTCTGTCGTAAACATCGTATTAAACATTTCATTACCTATCGTAGTTAAAAAGTGAAATAGAAACGGCATTACAATAAAGTATCCAAAACATAAACCTGCGAGAAATAATATAGACAATACCGGTATATACATTATTGTCATCTTTTGTTCATTTGGATGTAAACCCGGTTTTACAAATAACCAAATTTGTATAGCAGCAAAAGGAATTGTACAAACGATAGCAAATACTGTAGCAATCGAGAAAAAAATCCACAATACATCACTTGGACCGAGAACAGTTAATTTCATTGGTAAATCTTTTACAAGCCAAAAATAAATATCCTTTGTAAAAGTAAATCCAATAATTAAAAATAGTACAAAGGATAACACCGTATATATTACTCTTTTTCGAAGCTCAACAATATGTTCTACTACGCTCATTTCCCGATCTTCCATCTCGTTCACCACACTTTATTTATCCATTACAAGGAAAATACACTACATTTTTTCTTTCTTTTCCTTTTCTTGAAATGCGTCATCTGTCAATTCTTTCGTTGATTTTTTAAACTCTTTTAACGTTTCCCCTAAAGCCTTCCCGATTTCCGGCAATTTTTTAGGTCCAAATAAAATGAGTACTGCTACTAAAATTAAAATTAACCCTGGAAAGCCAATATTTGAAAACATTTCCCCATCCCCTTTATTAGTAGTTTCCTTGTCCTACTATTACATAATTTTATTTTGTCAAAAAAGTTTGAAAACGTCAACAAATCCATTGTCTTTTGTCAAAAAAATTCAAAAATATAATCAATTATACAAATTTCATTTTCTATTGCTCTTGTGTATGATATGGTAAGGGAAATGACATATTATTTTATGATAGTAGAAAGGATTTGCATTATGACTGAAAAAATGACACGAATGACCCAATTTGTAAAAGAAGAAATTGCAAATGCAATTACACATGGTATCGGTGCCATTTTAAGCATCCCTGCCTTAATCATATTGATTATTCATGCTTCTAAGCACGGTACCGCATCAGCTGTAGTTGCATTTACTGTTTATGGTGTAAGCATGTTCTTACTGTACTTATTTTCAACATTGCTACATAGCATTCATCATCCTAAAGTAGAAAAAATATTTACTATTTTAGATCATTCAGCCATTTACTTATTGATTGCTGGCACGTATACTCCTTTTCTACTTATTACACTCCGCGGCCCATTAGGATGGACGTTACTTGCTATTATATGGACCCTTGCAATCGGAGGTATCATCTTCAAAATTTTCTTTGTACGTCGCTTTATTAAGGCATCAACGCTATGTTATATCATAATGGGATGGCTCATAATCGTCGCTATTAAACCACTTTATGAAAATCTAACTGGACATGGTTTTTCACTACTTTTAGCAGGTGGTATTTTATATTCTGTAGGAGCTATATTCTTCCTTTGGGAAAAGTTACCGTTCAATCATGCCATTTGGCATCTTTTCGTATTAGGTGGTAGTGCGATGATGTTCTTCTGCGTACTCTTTTACGTCTTACCTACGGCATAATAAAAAAGGTTTCAGCTTAATGTAAGCTGAAACCTTTTTTATTACTTATGTAATTGTGATGCGATAACATCCTGTGTATGCTTCGTTAACTCTTTAATATCCATATTCGCATACTCTTCAGGTGTAATCGGCTTAGAAATTGTTACTGTTGCACGAGCTCGCTTCATACGATTTCCATTCGCTTCAAACATTTTATATGTCCCATCTAATGTTACAGGTAAGATTGCTACACCAGATTTTACAGCAAGATGAAAACTCCCAGCCTTAAACTCTCCAATTTCGCCACCCTTACTTCTCGTTCCTTCAGGGAAAATTACGATAGAATGCCCATTCTTCAATAGTTCAATTCCATCTTTAATCGCTTGAAGTGATTGGCGACGATCGCTACGATCCATGAATACACAATTCATAAGTTCCATCCAAGTTGGTACAACTGGGAACTTTTTAATCTCTGCCTTTGAAACGAAGCCAATTGGTTTATTTAAATAACCTAGTAAAACAGGGATATCCATATTACTCTGGTGATTACTTACAACTAGTACCGGCTTGTCTTTCGGAACATTTTCAAGTCCTTTCACTTCTACTGTTCCTCCAGCTACACGTACCATTTTCTTACCAAACCAATTTGTCGTTTTGTATACAGCATTATCTTTTTCTTGTGGCGACATCGTATTTACTTGTCTTTTAAGACGCCACATTCTCGGTGTAATCGCAATTACGATTAAAATTAAATAAAAGATTTTAAAAAACGTTTGAATCATACAGAACCCCCACCTATTATCATTCCGACCTTCATTATACTAGACAAACGAAGGAAAAAGAAGAAAAAATGTCCAAACAACAAGTGTTTGGACATTTTTAAGTATGATATATTAGAAACGTTTTGCTAATTCACGAGCATTAGCAATTGCTGCTTCTTTAATTTCTTGTGCTTTTTCAGGGTTTGCATTCATACCTTCAACTGCAATATATTCAGTATCATTTACACCGACAAATCCTAATACAGTTTTTAAATGATTGCGTCCGAAGTCTACAGCTGCGTACGCTCCTTCAGAATATACGCCACCTGTCGCTTGAATGTGAAGTGCTTTTTTACCTTCTAATAAGCCAACTGGACCATTTTCAGTATACTTGAATGTTTTACCTGCGATTGCTACGTTATCTAAGTATGCTTTTACTACTGGTGGGTAGCTAAAGTTCCACATTGGAGTTACGAATACATAACGATCTGCATGCATAAATGTTTCTAAGTTTGTATTCATTGCTGCAACTTTTTGTTGCTGAGCTTCAGTTAAAGTTTCAAAACCTTCACCTGCTGCAAATTTACCCCAAGCAGCAAATACATCTGCATCGATTGCTGGTACTGTAGTGTTGAATAAATCAATTGTTACAACTTCGTCTTGTGGATGTTCGTTTTTATAAGCTTCGATGAAAGCTTCTCCTACTGCCATTCCGAAAGAACCTTCTGCTGAATTTGGATTTGCTGTAATAAATAGTACTTTTGTCATTGTATTCTCTCCCTTTTCTATACTTTATCTTTAATTTGAGATTTATAATTCGAAAGTAAATAACTTACCTTATGTAAGTATAATACAAAAAGTCGTGTTCAATGTCAATAAAAAATAGCTACTTTTTTTTCGTAAGTTAATGATTTATTTTGTTTCCTTGAAACTTAGTATACAGATATTAAGAATTTTTTCATATAAAGTTCAACTAATCGGACTTTTATGGGCAGTTGATCCCCTACCTAACTTCTTTGCTTTCGCTGAATTTTGAGGTGGGGGTCTTACTGCCCATTAAAGTGGGATAAAAAGGCTAGCTCTACAAATTATAGAGCTAGCCTTTTTATTACATATTATTTTTGAAATACATGCTTTACTTTTTCAGCTGGAATATTACTTCCACCTCTACCTTTTACATCTTCAATCATCATGGTAATGACCATATCTGGTGAATTTAAATCAAATGCAGCGAACCAACCTAGTTCTTTTCCTTCGGCTTCTTTTGATACTTTTAATTCCGCTGTGCCTGTTTTTCCAGCAAGAGTCATGCCATCAATTTTAGCAATTTTCCCTGTACCATCTGGATCATTAATTACTTTCGTCATAGCAGTTTTTAATATATCCTGATTGCCTTTTGAAATTACATTCTCTTTCCAAACTTTCGGTTGCTTATCTGTTTTAATAATATATGGAGAAGGTATGTTTCCATCATTAACAATTGGTGCGTACGTTAATGCTAGATGAAGCGGCGTCATTAATACTTGCCCTTGTCCATAACCTGTGTCTGCCATTTGAATATCATTTTTAATACCATCATTTGCGATTTTAGAAGCTGGGAATCCATATTCAATTGGTAGTTTCTCATCGAATCCGAATTTTTTCGCTTCACTCATAAACTTGTCTTTTCCGATTTTCAAAGCTTCTTGTGCGAAGTAAATATTATCCGAGTATTTCATCGCCTTATCAAAATCAATTGGATTTGCATCTTTTACACGCGTTACATAATAATTACCCCAAGAAGAATCTTTTGTCCATTTTAATCCTTCAATTTTTAACTCTTCTTTTGGATCAATCGTTTTCGTTTCAAGACCAATTGCACCTGTAATAGGCTTAAATACAGAACCCGGAACTGATAATTGTGTAAATCGATTCGTCATCGGTTTTTTCGGATCATTATTCCATGCTTCTCGTTGTGCTTTTGATGTCCCTCTTGCAATTATATTTGGATCATATGCTGGGCTACTTACTAGTGCAATTGTTTCTCCACTTTTCGGATTAATTGCTGCACTTGAACCAGCTTCACCCTTCATTTCATTATACGTTTTTTCTTGAACAGCACTATCAATCGTTAAAGTTACATTTTCTCCATCAACAGCATCTGTTTTTGCTAAATTTTTAATTTCTTTTCCTTGTGCATCTTCTACAAACACACGGCCACCTTTTTTACCGCGTAGCTTTTCCTCTAATACTTGCTCTAAACCCGCTTTACCTACTGGATCATCTGCTTGATAGCCTTTCTTTTGTAGCGTTTTTAAATCTTCAGCATTTACTTTTCCAATATAACCAGTCAGATGAGCTGCCGCTTCCCCTAACGGATATGTACGAACATTTACAGGTTTTGTTGAAACACCTGGTAATTCAATGTACGTATTTTGTGTTGCCCCTTCAGGCAAAATTCCAATTGGTACGAGATACCCTGGTTTTACCCATTTAGCAGCTAATTTTTGATCAATTTCTTCTACAGACATATTTAATAACTTCGCTACTGTTTCTTTCGTTTGCGGAGCAGTATCGCCTAACTTTTCAGGAATCAATCCAATTTCAGAAGCTTTCCCATTTGTTGCAAGACCTTTTCCATTACGATCGTATATTTCACCACGTTTTGGCTGTGTTGTCTGCATACGCACTTTACTATCTTTCGTCATGCCAGGGAAAATAAAATCAGGAGTCCAATCTATTTTCCAAGATTCTTTATCTCCATCTTTTTCTTTCACCATTTTTGCTTCATGACCAAATGTGATTTTACCACCAACTGTATCCATGCTTACTTTAAAAGGAACAGGGCCTTCATCTTTTTTATCTTCTTTTACTTCCCCTGTTTCTACCTTTAAGTCTTTCACTTCGATACCAGAATAAATTTTTTCATATTTCTCAGTAAACTCTTTCTTTGAAATATCTTTTTTTGCATTTTTTGATAGTTGATCATACATATCTGCAAATTTTTGTTTATTCCACGCTTTTACATATGTATCAAATGCTTCTTGTGGTTTTTCTTCTTTACCACATCCAACTAACATGAATGTTAAGCAAAGAAAAAGAATCCCCCATATCTTTCTCAATCGACTCTCCTCCTCTTTCTATCTTAATACTCTTGAAAATTTTAGCATTTTCACATGCTACCTATCATTATAGCACTATCGAATCTCATCTATAAACTTATATTGGTGAATATAAATAAAAAGATTGATGCGAATTCTCACATCAATCTTTATTATTATTGTTGTTTCTCATATACATGGTAATAATACGTATATGGGTTTTTTTCATCCGTTAAACCTTTTTCAACAAAAATTTCTTTCCAATTTGTCATATCTATTTCTGGGAAGAATGTATCTCCTTCAAATGCATAATGGATTTTTGTTATATATAACTTGTCTACATAAGGTAAAAAGAGATCGTAAATTTGCGCTCCACCAAAAATAAAAATCTCTTCTTCATTTTTACATAGTTCGAACACTTCTTCTACAGAATGAACAACTTCACAACCTTCAACATGATACCCTTCATTACGAGTTACAATAATATTACGTCTTCCAGGCAGTGGTCTACCAATCGCTTCATAGTTCTTTCTTCCCATAATAAGCGGGTGACCCATCGTTGTTTTCTTCACGTATTGTAATTCACTCGGTAAACGCCAAGGTAAATTATTATCTTTACCAATTACTCTATTCTCGTCCATTGCGACCATAAATGAAACAATCATTTTTTCATCTCCTCTACAATTACACTGCAACTGGTGCTTTAATTGCTGGATGTGGATCATATCCTTCAATTGTTAAATCTTCCATTTCAAAATCAAACACAGATTTCACATCTGGATTTAGTGTAAGTTCCGGGAACGGACGTGGTTCACGTGCCAATTGCTTTTCTACTTGCTCAAAATGATTCGTATAAATGTGTGCATCTCCAATCGTATGAACAAAATCTCCCACTTCAAGTCCGCATTCATGTGCAATTAAATGTGTTAGTAGTGAGTAGCTTGCAATGTTAAATGGAATTCCAAGGAATATGTCACCACTTCTTTGATATAGCTGACAAGAAAGTTTGCCATCCGCTACATAAAATTGGAATAGTGTATGACAAGGCGGTAATGCCATACTTGGTACATCTTCAGGATTCCAAGCAGAAACAATTAGGCGACGTGAATCTGGCGTCTTCTTAATCATTTCAATTACATCCTTTAATTGATCAAGTGTCTCACCAGCTGTCGTTTTCCAAGCACGCCACTGCTTACCGTATACGTCTCCTAAATAACCATATTTATTTGAGAAATCATCATCCTCTAAAACGTTCTTTTTAAATAATTCCATTTGCTCATCGTACTGCACTTTAAATTCCTCATCTTGTTGTGAGCGAAGACCGAAATCAGTCATGTCAGGACCAGTATACTCGTCGCTTTCTACCCAGCTCTTAAATGCCCATTCATTCCAAATGTTATTATTATGCTGCAATAAATAACGAATATTTGTATCACCTTTCATAAACCAAAGCAGTTCACTTGCTACAAGGCGAAACGGCACTCTCTTTGTCGTTAATAAAGGAAAACCTTTACTTAGATCAAAACGCATTTGATACCCAAATACAGATACAGTGCCTGTCCCTGTACGATCTTCTTTCTTCGTACCATGTTCCATTACATGACGGCATAAATTTAAGTATTCATTTTCAGCATGTTTCATATGTAGTAAAACCTTCTTTCAATCGTATATGGAATTTATCATAACATGAAAAATAGTAAATTTAATCATCCTAATCAATAAAAAATATTTCTATATTAACAGAATTCTACTCCTTTATATTTTTACAAAAGGTAAATTTATAATCGCCTGATCCTAAATCCCTTTCAATGTTATGTTCTGCTTCCCAGTGCGTTTCGTCTATCCGCAATGTAGCGCTTGTATTTGGTGGTACAAAAATCTGTAGAAAGGCTTGTTCATTTTCTACACGCCACTCAATCTTAATTTCCCCATAAGCTGTCTCGCGTTTTACTCTAATCCATTCTAAATTCGAATCAAAATGTGGTTGTACATAAAAATGTTTATATGCAGGTTTTGTTTCATCCACTTCTAATCCAATAATATATCGGTATATCCATTCAACGATAGAGCCATATGCGTAATGATTGTACGAATTCATACTATCATTCCAAAGTGTTCCATCCTCTTTCACGCCATCCCAATGTTCCCAAATCGTTGTGGCACCTTGTTTCACTTGGTATAACCATGATGGATAATCTTCATGAAATAGAAGCTTACAAGCAAGGTCATGACGGTTAAACTTGCTTAATATTAAATTTAAATACGGTGTTCCTATAAAACCTGTTGTTAAATGATTTTTATTTTCTTTTAAAAGCTCAATTAATCGATTAAATACTTTCTCCTTCACATTATCTTTCACTAGTTCAAAAAGAAGTACTAATATGTAGGCTGTTTGGGTATTTGAAATTAACCTACCATTCGGTGTAACGAATTCATTTTGAAACGCTCGAACAATATTTCCATGTAGCTCTGCATAAAACTTAGCATCTGTATTTTCACCTAAAATCTCAGCAACCTTTCGTAAAAGCGATGTAGAATACGCGTAATAAGCTGTCGCAATAAAATGTTTGTCTGTTCCGCCTTCATATACATCAGGTTTCGTATCTAATGCGAGCCAATCCCCTAAATGATAGCCTGTATCCCATAAATACTCATTTTCACCTTGTGAACGTATGTAATCTATATACTTCTTCATACTGTCATATTGTTCTTTTAAAATCGATACATCACCGTAATGTAAATAATGAACCCACGGACATATAATTGCTGCATCGCCCCAACCACCAGAGGTATGTAAATCAAAATCCACTCTTTTCCCAAACGCATCTGGAATAACTAACGGCACAGCTCCATTAACATTTTGATCTAATGATAAATCTTGGAGCCACTTTTTAAAGAACAATTGCACTTTCATAATTTGCGTAGCTGTCCCAATAAACATTTGTGCATCTCCTGTCCATCCAAGTCGATCATCTCGCTGAGGACAATCTGTTGGCACATCAAAAAAATTCCCTCTTTGAGACCATTCCACATTATGATGCAGTTGATTGATTAATGGATTCGACGTTTCAAATTCAGTCGCTTTTTCCATATCTGTATGTAATACAACCCCTTCAAAATCTGCTATTTGAGGAGGATGAGTTAATCCACTTATTTTCACATACCTAAAACCTTGATAGGTAAAATGAGGTTCAAACGTTTCTTCCTCTTCTCCTTTTGCTATATACACTATTTTTTGTTTTGCCTTGCGGAGATTCCTATTATAAAAGCTACCGTCTTTATTTAATATTTCAGCATGATGCAATTCTATCTTTTGTCCAGTATAAACATGACGGACTTTAAACCGAACCCAACCTACCATATTTTGCCCCATATCAATAAGCCATTCGTGATTTGGTAGTTTTAAAATAGAGATAGGTTTTATAATTTGCATTTTACGAATTGATTCATTTTCTTGCGCAACAATTATTTGTTTAGAATGCACAATTACTTCAACATCTTCTATCTTTTGATCACTTTCTTCTAGCCTACCGTCATAAACCTCCCCTTCATATATTTCCGAATACAAAATAGGGCTTGGCATTACTTTCCATGTTTCATCTGTTACAATTTTTTCTTTCGTTCCATCTTCATATGTTATATGTATTTGAGCAATTACCGCACGTCTTTTCCCATAATAATTACGTACATGATGCATGGTAATCGGCCCTTTATACCAGCCATTTCCTACCATTGCGGAAATATCATTTTGACCAATCTTTAATACATGCGTTATATCATACGTTTGATACAACACTCTCTTATCATAACTTGTCCATCCTGGGGTAAAATAACAATCTCCAATACGCTCTCCATTTATAGAAGCCTCGTATAATCCTAAACTTGTGATATATAAACGTGCTTTTTTTACTAATTTTTTAATAGAAAAGCTTTTATAAAAAGACATAACTTGCGTTTGCTCTCTTTTCGCAGCAATCCAGTTTCCGCTCCAGTTACCTTGCCCTTGTAAACCAGTCTCCCAAAAAGCTACTTCTGACCAAGACGACTCTTCTTCATGATTATCCCATGCCTTCACTCGGTAAAAATAGCGTGTTTCCCTACTATATGAAAACGAATTGATTGGTATATATAAACTTTGATCTGTTTCTAACTTCTGCGAATCGAATACTATAGTTTTAAACTCTCTATCCTTCGCAACCTGCAATTGATACGCAAGTTGTTTTATATTTCGGTTACTCGACTCAAGTTGCCAACTAATTTTAACGACTTTCGAATCTATACCTATCGGATTATTTTTATTATCACAGAGCAATTTCTTTATTGTTAGCACACTTCTTCACCTTCTTTTCTAAAGATTAATTTAAATTAATTATAATAAAAATAAAATTCTAAATAAATAATAATTTCATTCATCCTTACAAAATTATTAACTTTCCATATTTAAAAAGGTTTTCATTTTCTATTACCGAAAGTATAGTGCGGTAGGGAAAAATTTATAGTTGGAGGTTAGAAGTATGTCTAAAATTGAAACGCCTGTTATGAATTCTTTACAAACGACAGTTGAAAAAATGATGAAGGATTTAAATGTTCCTGGAGCTGCTGTGGCTGTTATAAAAGACGGTGAAGTTATTATTTCAGAAGGATTTGGCTATCGAAATCTAGAAACAAAAGACGCGGTTACACCGAGTACTCGTTTCGCAATCGGTTCCTCAACGAAAGCTTTTGGCACACTTTCATTAAGTTTATTAGCACAGCAAA
Organism: Bacillus tropicus; assembly: GCF_001884035.1. Lineage (GTDB taxonomy): Bacteria > Bacillota > Bacilli > Bacillales > Bacillaceae_G > Bacillus_A > Bacillus_A tropicus. The sequence goes on along the minus strand of NZ_MACG01000035.1, from coordinate 376,871 downwards.
AAAAGTTTAATTGGGATACTCCTGTCCAGTCTTATATACCTAACTTCTCTTTATCTGAACTACTTGCTAGCTCACAAGTTACAGGACGAGATTTAGCTTCTCATCGCACTGGGGTAAGTCGTCATGATACTCTTTGGTATAGCTCCTCCTTATCTCGAGAAGATCTTGTCGAAAAAATAAAACATTTACCGCTTGATGCACCGTTTCGAACTTCATTTCTATATAACAACTTAATGTATGCGACAATTAGTTATATTGTAGAAAACATTACGAATCAAACGTGGGAGCAATACGCTACAGAACATATTTTAGAGCCTTTAAATATGAGGCATACAAACTTCTCTGTTATAGATTCACAAACTACAGATGATTACGCTTTACCTTACATCGAAAATGACGGTGAAATAAAAGAAGTTCCATTCCGCAACATCGATACCGTTGGCGCTGCTGGTTGTATTAATTCTACAATTGAAGATATGGCCAATTGGGTCCTTCTTCACTTAAAACAAGGGAAATTTGGAGAGCATGAATTAATTTCTCCTGAATTATTACAACAAATGTATACACCGCACAATTCCATTCCAGATCAACCAGTTTTATCACTTCCTGAATCTCCATTAAATAGTTACGGTCTCGGTTGGTTTATTAGTGCTTATCGTGGGAATAAAGTAATTCATCACGGCGGTAATATTGATGGATTTTCAGCACTTGTTTCTTTCATACCAACAGAAAACATCGGCCTTGTCATTTTAACGAATGCTGGAGGCACATTACTGCCTACTTATCTCGCTAATCAAATTTATGACGAGCTACTTGAATTAGAAAATATCGATTGGCATAAACGTGCTATAGAAGATACTGAAAAAATGAAGGAAATGATGAAAGAAGCAACTGAATCCATTCCAGAACAAATTAAAGAGACTACACCTTCTCACAAATTAGAGGATTATACTGGTACTTTCGAACATCCTGCATACGGAACATTACAAGTATACAAACGAGATGATTCGTTATTTGTACAATTTATGGAGATGGACATTCAATTAGCTCATCATCATTATGACATCTTCTCTGCAAAAGTGGATTTATCCCAAATGAAAATGAGTTTATTATTCGCTTATGAAATGAATGTGGGTGGTGAATTTACATCCCTTCAGTTACATGTGCCAGCTACGCTAAGCACTCAGCCACTTGTATTTAAGAAAATTAAATAAATTTTTAATAGAGGGATGATAACACTTCCCTCTATTTTTCATTACAATCTCCATCCAAATAAAGGATTTTACGTATTGAATAAAGAATCCCTTTATTTAACTAATTAAATAAAGGGGGAAAAGCCGTGTATACAGGAATTTTCAAAGAAATTGTTTCAATTACTCATCACGATTATTCAGGTTGTATAGATAAAAAAGGATGGGACGATCCCACTACTTATTTACAGACAATCGAGAAACTAGAGAGACAAGGAGAACTAACACCAGTACAATTTACTGAAATTGTACGTGATTACTTATTAGACTTTAAAGATAATCATATGTTTTTCAAAATGATCTCTAACAATCAACCCCTTATCAGTGTTGGCTTTCAAGTAAAAAGATACGAAGACCGCCTATATATTACATCCTCTTCACAGGAAATAAGAGTGAAAAAGGGACAGTCTATTCTAGCATTAGATAATATGAAAGTTCCTGAGTTATTAATAAAATATAAGAAGTATTTAAATGAGAATACATATGAACGTGAAAAATGGGATTATGTTTTATTAAAATCATTAAATTGTACACTTATAGATGAAAATGGAGTAACCGAAACCATTCGTTTACAAAAGTATAAACAAAGCGAATACACACCTATTTATTCATTTAAACAATATAATAAAGATACACTCTTAATTACTTTGACGGATTTTGCAAATACTGAAGCCATTAATACATTATTAAACTCACACAAAGATGAGCTTAATGTTTTTCCGAATTTAATTATAGATGTGCGATTAAATCGTGGCGGGAGTGATGATGCATTTTTTAACCTACTTCCTTACTTATTTGAAGACAAAGAAATTTCTCTTTTCGATTCCTCAGAAACAATGCAATTAAATCATACAGAACGAAACTATCATTTAAGAATGAAAGATATAGAAATAGAAGATTATGATTCTTTAGATGAATTTTCCAAATTATTCACTAGTATGTTTATTCAAGATTTAAAAAAGAATTATAAAAAAGGATTCGTTACATTTGATACTTCTGGGTTACCAAAAGAACTCCAGACATTAAAAATACACGGACGAAAATTACCTAGTAGAGTAGTTATATTAACAGATGTTACATGTGGGAGTTCTGGTGATTCTTTCGTAGAAGTTGCAAAAAAATCATTGAAAGTAAAAGTAATAGGTCGTCCTACTGCTGGTTTAAATGATTATTCTAATTTAGCAGTAATGGAATGGGCTGATACATTCGCTCTTTACTACCCTACTTCACGACTTTCAATTATAGATAAAGGCGAAGGAATGTCCGGAATTGGTATACAACCACATATACATATCCCGTGGACTCCGGAACATATACAAGAAGATGTGGATTTAAAATTAGCATTGCAACTACTTCAAAACGAAGAATGGTAAAAAATAAAAGGCAGATGTGATTCACACCTGCCTTTTATTTTTTTATATCAATTTTTTCTGGTTGAAACCAAATTGGCTTTAATAGCTCAAAGTCTTTATGATCCTCTAAAACAATAGTAAGACGTTCTAACGTATCATCTAACATATGCGGTGCTGCTCGTAATGTCCAGACAACTGAAGAGAAAACTGTCATGCCAACGTACACTGCATATAATTTCCAGAACTCCTCAGGTATTCTTCCGTTATAATATCCAGTAATTTGTCCAATCGCATAGGGGATACTAATTTCTCGTGCAAATAGTGCGATTTTTACGAAATCATGAAGTGGGTCGCCCCAATCATAACCATTAAAATCAACAACACCTACATATTTCCCATCTCGCACAATTATATTTTCTAAATGAAAATCATCGTGTTGAAATCGATTTGGTCGGTTTTGTAAATACATTTCATTTTCATCGATAAACTTAATGATTTTATCATCATTTTTTATTTTTATTCCGCATGTTTTGTATGCCTCTACATATTTTTGATGTTTTTTCATTGCTCTTTCATACCATGGAAGTATATCATTAGGAGCTTCATATGTATGCATTTTTGCTAAATCTTTTCCTGCCTCTATACCAATTTCATATTGTTCTTTTGGTGAATACGTAGGCAATAGCTTCTTCGCATCCTCCCCTTCTAAATACGAAAAAATGCCATAGCATAAACCTTCTTCTTCCAACAAACCCATTACAATTGGTTTTGGGCTTGCACACTACGGTTTTGCATTTCATTTAAAATTTGAAACTCTATTTTCTTTCTTTTATACTCTTTTATATCTCCCGTCCGCAATAAATATTTTTCATTATTTGCACTCGTAATGATATATTTCTTATCAGGTGAAAAACCTTTGGAAATTTCCTCAATCCCCACTGCATCTTTTACTATTTGTATATTATTTTGCCATGCTGTAATTATCTTCATGTTTATTCCCCTTACATTTCTACATTTGGTGTGTAAGCTACTTCTATAATAAACCCATTCGGATCATAAAAATCAATCGTATAGTACCCTTCCGAATAATGATTCATTTCAATCGGACCACGTATTACGTTAACTTGCGTACTAGAAAGAAAATTTGCTATTTCATCAACAACTTCTCTTTTAATAGCTTGGTAACAAATATGTCTTGGTCCTAAAGTCCTTACGTTTTCTTCATCTACTTGTTTAAAGTATATTTCACTTTCTCCTGTGCTATATGCTACTTCATTTAACTTTCTCCAGCCAATTATTGAAAACAGCTTATCATAAAAAGAAATGGATTCCTTTAAATCTGCTACCCAAAATTTAATATGATGAATGCCTGCTCGAAGTGTATTCATATTAAGAATACGCCCCTTGTACTACTTGCACAATTTCTATCGGCTTATGAACCATATAATCTGGTGCATCTTTTTTCACTGTTTCAATGACATCATATCCCCAAGATACCCAAATTACATTCACCCCAGCCTTTTTACACGCCGCTACGTCTCGCTGCTCATCACCGACATATAACATATCTTTCTCTGTTATTTTTTTCGATTTTAAAAACCTTTTTATCATTCTATCTTTACCGAACAAATTTTTAGAACAATACACTTCTTGTATATTTTCTATACCATTATTGTGTAAAAATGCCCGAATGTGCTCTTCTGAGTTCGATGATATGACTGCAATTCCGTAACCTTTTTTATGTAGTTCATCTAATACTTCCTTCATCCCATGGAACAAAATAAGATCTTTTATGGCAGGTTGATACAATTTATAAAACTCCAGTGCTAATATTGGTAGTTTATACAGCGGTACATCAAGTTGTTTACATCTTTCTTGCATCGTTAATTTACGTAAATACTCAATTTCTTCTTCCCTTACCGTTTTATATCCGTGCTTTTCAGCAAGTTGATTATAAATTGGTACAAATATATTTTGTGAATCTACTAATGTGCCATCAAAGTCAAAAACAATATATTTTTGCATTGTCCTACTCCCTTTACTTCTTTTTCTAAACCTATTTTATTCAACAACATAGTCGTCTTACCCTTCTATAAACATAAAAAAAGAACAAGATTTCTCTCGTTCTTTTTAAGAAAGCCATTTTGGCGGCACATTCGTATTCCAATAAATATTTCCTAACTCATGATGTCCTGAGTACCCATCATCAAAACGGTGATAGTGGAAATTAAAATAATACCCATCTTGCGGTGGATGATCTCTTCTTACGTGGAAACGCAATAAGTCATTTCCTGTTTTCGTATCGTAAACGTGAAAAATCTTTTCATTATTTCCACCAGCTGGTTTTTGAGAAATCGCTAATGATTGTAACGAATCTTCCGGTACATCATTTGCTAGTTCAGCAATTGCCTCTTCAATCTTCGGTAATATTACATCTTTAAACTCATCTTCAATTACTGGACCAATTTTAGTGCCAAACTTTTGCATCGACTGTTTCTCTGCTTCTTGCATTGCATAAGTAATAAAAGTATCGGTGGTTAACCTGTCATTCGTTTCTTCATATGTATAGGACGTACTCTCCAAATTTTGTTGCCCAGCTGTGCTCGTAGGCTTGTCCGCAGCTTTGGCATTATCAAGCAATATGGAAGGAGGCGTCACTAAACCAAATGTAAATACGGTAATTAATGCGACTAAGGTTTTTCTAAACCAATTTGGCATGTATGTTTCCTCCCCTTTCACTCATTATATTTTATATAACGGTTGTTTCTTCTATTATACAAAATGATTGTAATTTTTGCACTTTACAATTTTGTTAACGTTCACATATTTTTCACTTGAATATGAAATTGTAAGATTTCATACAATAAAAATACAACAATAATGAGGAGGAGATCCGATGACTTTAGATGTCATGTATTCCGCCGCAAGCATACTCGTTTTAGTATATTTTATGTATCAATGTGTTACGGATTAGAAAAAAGAGCCGTTTTTCGGCTCTTTTTCTATGGTAAGAATACTATCCAACCAATCCATACTATAAAAATGACTCCAGCAATTAAAGCTGGTAATAAATAAAAATGAGAAAGGATAACCAACCCATATAAAAGGATTACTGGAAGTAATAAATATCGATTTGCCTTCCATCTTAACAATAGTAATTTTCCTTCGTCACAATATAAATGAAGAAACATTTTTTTCGTAAATTCATTCCAATAGTCGCGCGCATAACGGGAAATTGCAAATAAAGCAAATGCAAGAATGATAGCGGCAATCCATTTCGGACTCATAATAATACTGACAGTGCTTATACATACAATTTGAATATAAAATATTCGTGCACTACTTGTACGGAAAAATTCTTTCAAAAAGGATTCAACAACACGATAATCAGTTTTCTTTCCTAAAAACTTTTTAGAACGAGGAAACATCCACGGCTTTTTATTCGAACTACTCGGTTTAGCTACATGACCACCAACTTGCATAATCCCGCTCGTCCAGCGCATACTTTCTTCTTTTTCTTTCTCAACTTCTTTAAAAAAGGAATTTTTATAATTCAGTTTTTCTTTTATCAATACGATAATTAGAAAAACTGTTAAACCTATACATAGTATAGAGTAAAATGGATCTTTATAAATAAAAAATAGGCTCATTCCAAAAAAGGATAGACTTATAGAAAATATTACATTTTTGATAACCCATAGTAACCATCGTTTCCCCACACGCACATGAATAAATCTCGTTAATAACGACAACATAAATCGAAATACAGTAAAGAATAGCCAAAATAATACGACTTGTACCTTCGTCACTCCAATACTTTTTATCAACACTGGTAACATGGCAACAACAACTACTACATTCGCTATTGCTATTCGAATAAACGTATATGTCATGCCATACTGGATTAACTTTTCCATGTGAGCAGGATACGAAATTAAAAATAAACTATCCGCTTGCTCAAAAAATGAGCGAACTCCTCTTGCATATGTAATCATATAAAATGTGAGTAGGCCTAACCCGAAATAAACCGTCTCTCCTATCGCTAGTTCTTCCATCCATAGTGAACGATAATAAATTCCCATAAATATAAGTGCCGGAATAATAATATATAGCGCAACCGTCCAATCAGTTATAGAACGTATGGACTTCCATTTGCGCCCCAGTTCATGGCGTAATCTTTTATAAAATTGTTTTTTAATCATGCTGTTCACGCCTTACGATTACATCAAAACAATCTAATAATGAACTTCCTGGCATTTCTGCTAACGTTTGAATTGCCTCTAAATGGCCATCTGCGACTAATGTACCTTGAGAGATGAGTAAAAATCTTTTGCAAATTCTTTCAGCTGTATCTAATACGTGCGTACAAAGTAAAATTCCTGCCCCGCGTTCTTTTTCTTTATATAAATAACTTAAAAACTCTTTCGTAGCTACTGGATCTAGTCCGATAAAAGGTTCGTCAATGATATAAAAATCTGGTTCTGTTAAAAACGCTAATATAAGCATCGATTTTTGTTTCATCCCTTTAGAAAACTTTGATAAATACTCATGTTTATGCTTATCCATTCGAAACAGATGTAATAACTCTTCCGCTTTCCTTTCCCAGCTTCCTACTTCGTTCCCTCGAGCAGCCATTAATAATTCAATATGTTCCCAGAGCGTCAAATAATCATAATAAGTTGGATGTTCTGGCACGTATGCATACGGATTTTTCTTTTCACCAAATGATATTTCACCATTCACATTTACAAGTAAACCGAGCATTGTTTTAATCGTCGTACTTTTCCCGGCACCATTTGCGCCAATAAGAGCAACTAATTCACCTTGCTCAATCGAAAAGGCAATATCATGAATTGTTTTTTCACCTATTTCATATCCAGCAGAGCGGATATTTACTTCTAACATACATTCCCCTTCTTTCTATTTCCAATACAAACAAGGAAAAGAATAACATATAACTATCTATATATCATTATAAATATTTATTTTCCTAGCAGGAAAAAATATTTTTTAACAGAATAATAAATGTTTGATTACATTTTATTGGAGTGGATAATATGTCTTTTCAAATTCGTGAAGCGACGATAGACGATATAGATGCGCTTTGCTCTTTGACGAAAGAATTAAAAGGTTCCTCTATTTCCTATGAAGATATGAACAACCGATTGCAATTCGTACAAATGAGTCCTTTTGATTTTTTATATGTTTATGAGGAAGAAGAAACTATATTTGGATTACTTGGGTTTCGTATACGTGAAAATTTAGAAGATGTTACTCGGTATGGAGAAATTTCAATTATAAGCGTCGATTCTACAATAAGACGAAAAGGCATTGGGCAAGTATTAATGGATTATGCTGAGCAATTAGCAAAGAAGCATAATTGCATTGGCACATGGCTAGTTAGTGGAACAAAAAGAGTAGAGGCTCATCCTTTTTACAAAAAATTAGGATATGAAGTAAATGGCTATCGATTTGTAAAACATTTTTAAACTACTTTTTAATGGAAAGGATTATAACTATGACAAACTTTCAAGCAATTTTCATTGACCGTGACGGTACAATTGGTGGCGATACTACAATACATTACCCAGGATCATTTACATTATTTCCTTTTACAAAAACATCCTTACAAAAACTAAAAGCTAATCATATAAAAATTTTCTCTTTTACAAACCAGCCAGGTATCGCTGACGGGATAGCAACTGTAGCTGATTTTGTACAAGAATTAGAGGGCTTCGGTTTTGATGATATTTACGTATGTCCTCATAAACATGGTGATGGTTGTGAATGCCGGAAACCAAGTACAGGTATGCTTCTGCAAGCAGCAGAAAAACATGAGCTTGATTTAACACAATGTGCTGTAATTGGTGATCGCTGGACTGATATCGTTGCGGGAGCAAAAGTGAATGCGACAACAATTTTAGTACGAACAGGCGCTGGATACGATGCTTTACATACGTACCGAGACAAGTGGGCACATATTGAACCAAACTACATTGCAGAAAACTTTGAAGATGCGACAAATTGGGTTTTAAATCAACTATAATGCAAATGAAAAGAGACGCCTTCAAAATGAATGCGCCTCTTTTCATCTAATATTTTTTAAAACGTCAATTCATAATGGAAATAACGATTATCTCTCAAATAACCATTTTCAGCATATAATCGCTGCGCTGATAAATTATCAATCTCCGTTTGTAATTTTACACCTTTTGCACCATTTCCTAAGGCAAATTCTTTAGCAGCTTCTAATAATTTTTTTCCTGTTCCTGCTCCGCGCTTAGCAGCTTGCACAAATAAATCATTTAAAATCCATAATTCTTTCATCGAAATAGAAGAAAATGATGGATATAATTGTGTAAATCCAATATATTCACCGTCTTCAACTGCCACGAAAATAACGGATTCTTTTCTCTCAATTCGATTTCGTAAAAATACTTTTGCTCCTTCTAAATCGGAATCTTGTCTATAAAACATACGATAGTTATTAAAAACTGATGCTAGTCCATCTAAATCTGCAATTGTTGCCTCATATATTCTCATTTTACTCCATTCCCCTTCCAATACTGTCTCATTATATCCGTGGCCCATTTAGGCTGTACAATTTCTTCTCTCGGCATAAACTCTTTCATTATTGGCTTTATATCCAATATAGGGGTGCCATCAATAGCATCTAACCCCTCAACAATAATTGATTTACCTTCTCTTTTCATTACCTTTACAATTGTTGCTCCTATGCGATTCGGACGATTTTTCCCGCGCTGTGCAAAAATGCCTACTTTAGGATAATCATGATTATTTCTAGGATGTCTAGCAACATATTGAATTTGTTCATCAGTTACTTTGTGAAAATAAAAAACTACTTCAATATGAGAAAAATCTTCAATCCCTTGTATACTTTCCTCTGTATACATTTCCGTTAAAGTAATATAGGATCTTACTTCTCCCCACTCATCATCTTTTATTTCCTTTCTTTCATTATGTACAAATGCGATTGGTTGAACTGAAAACATACGCATTCCCCCTTACATGTAACCACTTACATTATAAAATATTTTCTGAATGTTTTCCACATATACAAATTAGGTTACATAATATAATTATAATCTATTTCCTACGGCGAAATTAACTGCTTCAACTGCATGTATATAAGTCGTATCGAATATCGGAATGGATACGTCTTCCTGCTTAATTAATAACCCTATTTCTGTACAACCTAAAATGATACCCTGTGCGCCTTTTTGCACTAAATCTTCTATAACTGTTTTATAATACTCTCTGGATTGAGATACGATTTTTCCTAAACATAATTCTGTATATATGACTTCGTTTATTTTTTCTCTATTTTTTTCTAATGGCACTATGACTTTTATATCATTCTCTTTAATACGTGATTTATAGAAATCTTGCTCCATTGTATATTTTGTTCCAAGTAAACCAACAGTTTGAATACCTTTTCTTTTCATTTCTTTCGCAGTTGCATCTGCGATATGTAAAACTGGAATATGAATATTCTCCTTTATTTTCTCAATTACTTTATGCATTGTATTTGTGCAAATAATAATAAAGTCTGCGCCTCCCATTTGTAATGAATATGCTGCATTCCCTAGAATTTCTCCTGCACTATCCCAATCACCGCTAGACTGGAATCCTTCAATCTCTTCAAAGTCTACACTATTAATTAAACATTTAGCTGAATGTAACCCACCTAATCTACTTTTTATTTCTTCATTTATGATTCGATAATATTCAGCAGTTGATTCCCAACTCATACCACCAATAAGACCTATCGTTTTCATTAAACCCCACCACCCACCTTATACTATTTATTCAAGATAATTACGACATTTTATTATGTATATTATACATAATAAAACAAGACTTTACGTTTGAAATATAAAGTCTTGCTTTAACTATTTCCAAGGAAATTTTATAAGAATATTCTGAAATTAATTACCTAATGTTTTTATAGAATCTTCATATCGATAATGAAAACATTCTCGATACAACTGTTTAATTTCATCATATGATGGCACACGTGGGTTATTTGCTGGACTTCCACTTTCAATTGCATCTGACGCCATTTTAGAAATAGCTTTTTCAAATTCAACTTCACCAATTCCGTATTCTTTTAAATTTGGAATACGAAGATCAAAACAAAGTTTTTTTATTTCCATCAGCGTGTAGTCGGCTACTTCTTCATCACAATAGGAATACAAATCTTTATTTAAACAGCGGCCAATTTCCGCTAATCTTTTTACCGCACTACCTTTTGTATATTCTAAAACTGTAGGTAATAGTATTGCATTTGATATACCGTGTGGTACATGAAATAATGCCCCAACTGGCCTCGACATTCCATGAACTAACGTAACAGATGCATTTGAAAATGCAATCCCAGCTTGTAAAGATGCAATCATCATCGCTTCTCTTGCCTCCATATTCTCTCCCTCTTCATATGCAATACGTAAATACTTCATAATACTTTCAATTGCTGAAAGAGCGAGTACATCTGTAAGTGATTGTGAAACTTTAGAAATATATGCTTCGACTGCATGACATAATGCATCGATCCCTGTTGCTGCTGTAATATGAGGTGGTACGGAACGTGTTAAAATCGGATCAATAATCGCTACTTGCGGGGTAAAACTCGGATGCTTCATCATCATTTTTACATCTGTTCGTTTATTCGTAATTACTGCTACACTTGTTACTTCCGACCCAGTGCCCGAAGTTGTTGGAATTGCAATAAGTGGTAGCGGATCATTGTCTATTTCCATATCCTTTTGGACATAATCTTCCACTTCTCCACCATTTGTATATAACACCGCAACTGCTTTCGCAGCATCAATACAGCTTCCACCACCAAGACCGATAATAAAATCACACTTTTCTTCTTTACAAATAGTTAGCGCCTCTAACACGTGTATATTTGTAGGCTCAGCATTTACTTTATTATATGTAATAACAGTAATCCCTTTCGTATTTAGTTGTTGTATACACCTCTCAACATATGCTAAATCCTCCATAATTGTATCCGTAACTATAAACGCTCTTTTCCCGAATTTCTTGGATTGTTCCCCCAGTTTTTCAAGCGAATTTCTTCCATATAATACAGACTTCGGCATACGAAACTCAGCAACTTCTTGCAAGTACTTCACCCCTTCTTTCCCTAATTCATGTTTTCGTCTATAAAATATCTATTTAATAAATCCCTGTTAAAGTATAGAACGCGATAACTAAAAATACAGCAAGCGTTTTCAAAACTGTAATTGCAAAAATATCTTTATATGACTGTTTATGAGTTAATCCTGTTACTGTAAGAATAGTAATAATAGCCCCGTTATGTGGTAGTGTATCCATTCCGCCTGATGCCATTGATACGATACGATGCATTACTTCTAACGGAATATCAAATTGATGAGCCGCTGCAATAAACTTATCTCCCATTGCACTTAAAACGATTCCCATTCCTCCTGATGCAGAGCCTGTAATACCGGCTAAAATATTCGTCGTGACTGCTCCATTCACGAGAGGATTTGTGAATGTGGCAGAGATACCATCTCTCATAATCGCAAAACCTGGAAGTGCGGCGATGACACCACCGAAACCAAACTCAGCTCCTGTATTCATCGTTGCAAGTAGCGCTCCACCAATACTTGTATTCAATCCAGCTTGAAATCCTGTTACGACTCGTTTCCAATATAATAATAACGTTGTTACAATACCTATTATAAGTGCCAATTCTACCGACCAAATTCCAACTACTGCACTTAATTCTACTTTTCCAAATGCTTTCATACCAATTGTAGAAAAATCAAAACCATTCGGATACCACTTCGGTATCATAATAGTAAAAACTTTATTCATTACACCTACTAAAATAAGTGGTATAAAAGCAATTACTTGCTGTGCTCTTGTAATTTCAAGGCTTTTCAGTAACGACATATCTTTTTGTTCTACTTGTAAAGAAGCTGCCATTTCAGTATTACCATCGTTAAAACCAAAATATCCTTCTCCTGCTGCCTTTGCCTTCTTACGTCTACTCTCTAAATATAGTAAACCTAATGTAAGAACAAAAATTGCTCCTACAATTCCAAGTATCGGTGCAGCATAAATGTCCGTTTTGAAAAAAGTTGTAGGTATTACGTTTTGAATTTGTGGTGATCCAGGTAGCGCATCCATCGTAAACGTGACTGCTCCAAGAACAATCGTTCCAGGGATTAAACGTTTTGGAATATTCGCTTGTCGAAACAGCTTTGCTGCGAATGGATATACAGCAAACACGACTACATACACACTAACACCGCTATACGTTAAAATAGCACCCATTAATACAATTGCTAATATCGTACGTTTTTCACCAACTAACTCTATAATTGTCTTTGCAATTGAGTCCGCAATTCCTGACATTTCTACTACTTTCCCAAATATTGCTCCAAGTAAAAATACAGGAAAATATAGTTTAATAAAACCTACCATTTTCTCCATAAAAATATTCGAAAAGAAAGGTAATACAAAACTAGGCTCTGTCAAAAATACCGCAAATAAAGCAAAAATCGGTGCAAATAAAATAACAGAAAAGCCTCTATAAGCTACAAACATAAGTAAACTAAGTGCTAATAATATAATAACTAGCTCCAATTATACCCCTCCTTTAACAGAAGATTCAAACTTTTATTGATAAACTTCTACTACTAATCTTTTGATTCTGACATCCCTCCTCTTATTCATACAAATTTTTCATGCTAAAAATGTCTAATTATAAGTATTCGATTACATATGAAAAATCCCTTTAAACAAAAAACGATTTCATCATCATACGTTATAAAGGGATTATTAGTCTCTATATTTACTTCTTTATCAAACTATTTTCTAAACAAAAATGATGTAGTTCTTTTACATCATTTACGATATGAGTCGCACCAACTTCAGTCAATTCAGTTTCACTACCATAGCCATATAAAACGCCGATCGATGCAATTTCATTATGATTCGCGCCGATTATATCGTGCTTTCTATCTCCAATCATAACAATTTCTTCTTTATTAAGTTCTTCATTTGTTTGTAAAATATGAGCAATGATTTCTTCTTTTTTTATTCTTGTACCATCTAAATTACTTCCATTGATACCTTCGAAATAATTTGTTAGTTGAAAATGCTCTATAACTTGTTCAGCAAATATAGTAGGCTTTGAAGTTGCTATAAATAAACGATTTCCAGTATCTTTTAATTGTTTTAAAAGATTTGGAATACCCTCGTAAACATTATTCTCCAACAATCCACGTTGCTTTAAATATTCTCTGAAATAAAAAACAGCTCGTTCAACTTCTCCTTCATTCATATTATATCTCTCTACAAATGATTGCTGGATGGGTGGACCAATAAATGAATCTAACTCGCTTATATGTAATTCTTCAATGCCAACCTTTTTTAATGCATACAATACTGAATTGACAATCCCTTCTTTCGGATCCGTCAATGTTCCATCTAAATCAAATAAATATGTTGTGTACACGTTTCAATCCCCCACTCATTTTACTTTATAAGTAACCTATAACAGCTTTTCCTATTACCTCTTTTATTATAATACTATCATTATCTTTTTTTCTGAAAAATTACTTTTCCTATGTCACATACTTTCAGTTACAAAAAAAGATACATATGGTAAAGTGAAAAAGTTACAATTATTTTAATAGAAACTGGTGAAACAAATGTCAATTACGTTAATTTTTATAATGGCTTTCACAATTATTATCCATGCGGTTGAAACTAGCTCTTATAGTATTCGATTAGCTGGTGTACGTTTAAAAAAGATTGCCGTTGCCTTATCCGTCGTAGGAATGGTACTGCTTATTTCTAGAACATCTAACTTACTACAAGCCTTTTTAATCGGTGGTATTGTCGATGAAGCAAAACTAGATTCTTCTATTGATTTAGAGCATATTATACGTCTCGTTCTATTATCTGCTTCTATCGGTACATTACTTGCGATTATACTGTATCCAACTTTGACAAAACTATTTGGATACGTCATTAAAAATTTTGAAACAGATGGTTCATTCATTCGAATGATGAAGACGAATAACATTCAAAAGTTAAAGTACACAAAAAAATATGTACGGTTTCCAAAGTTAGAAATGATTCATAGACTACGCATTGGTGGTATTCCAAAACGTATTATGCTTATTAATATGTTTGCTACTGCTATTTATACAGCTGGTGTTCTTTCTGCTCTTTACGCTTCATTTCTAAATCCAGATTATGCAACAAACGCAAGTACAGCTTCTGGTCTTGTAAATGGTTTTGCTACAATTTTATTAACCGTACTACTCGATCCACGCATCGCTCTTTTAACAGAACGTGCTTTACAATCAGAGAATGGTGCTGAATCTATGAGTAAAATGTACGGTTGGCTAATGATTTCTAGACTTTTCGGTACATTATTAGCACAACTACTATTTGTACCAGGTGCTTACTGGATTTTATGGATTATTGAACTAATACATTAATTTACTAGAAAGGTGAGTTTATCAATGAATATCCAAACAGAGCAACATATCATTCGCTTAATAGAAAACGACGAATGGATGATGAACGTATTACAATTAGCAAAATCACTTGAGCTACCTGATTGGTGGATTTGCGCCGGGTTTGTTCGTTCTAAAATTTGGGATACTTTACATAACTACGAAATAAGAACTACTACACCAGACGTTGATGTCATTTATTTTGACCCTTTTCGTAAAGATGAGATATACGAACAATTATTAGAAAAGAAACTAATAAATTTGGATGCCTCTATACCTTGGTCAGTAAAAAATCAAGCTCGTATGCATGTAGTGAACAATATGCTACCGTACTCTTCTTCTGTTGATGCTATTTCTAAATTTCCTGAAACAGCAACGGCTTTAGGGGTTACATTAGACGAAAAAAACAATGTTATATTAACAGCTCCGTGCGGTATTGAAGATGTTCTTTCCTTACAAGTGAGACCAACAGCTCATTTTCTTGAATCAAAAGAACGATTACATATGTACAAAAACAGAGTTATAAAAAAGAATTGGCAAAGTAAGTGGCCTAGCATTACAATCACATATCCAGAAATTTAGAAAGGATGCTTCTTATTTAGAGAAGCACCCTTTTCTTCATTTCAAAAAATGTATGACTGTTTCTGCAAATCTATCTGCTTCCTCATAATGAGGTGAATGACCGCTCTCTTCAAATACGATATACTTGCCGTTTCGGGCATCTTTATTAAATATTTCAATTTGTTTTTCACACGTTACTACATCATGTTTGCCTACAATTAATAACATTGGATTTTGTACATCTTTTATTTTTCGTAATAATGAAGTATGAAATGCTCCTTCTAATTTTAATCTATCAAAATGAATCTTGGAGCGATTTGAAAATTCTTCCCACTCTTCATCACTATATAAACTCTCGTCTGTCACATCTTCCTTATAATTATAAAGTTCCATTCTTTTTTCTTCTAATTCATCACTTAACCTTATATAAGCTTCTAACAACTCTTCTGAACAAGCATTGCTAGATGAGTAAAATAAACACGCTTTTGCTACTTCTTCTTTTCCATACTTTTTTAATAAATGCCCTGCCTTTTGTAACAAAGCCCTACTTGTTAATGCGAAATCGAAAGTTGGTCCTTCAAATATTATTTTCTCTATTGAACTTGGATATATCGATGCATATAACAATGCTAAATATCCACCGAAAGAATGTCCAATTACAGACCACTTCTCAATTTGTAATACTTTTTTTAATTCCTCACAGTCTTCAATCAAATCATTTAATCCAAAAGCTTCGTCTTCAGTAATTTTTTCTGAGCGACAAACACCTTTTTGATCTATCATAATTACATATAAAGAATCTTTTAAACGTTCCGCTTGATGAAATGAAAAATCATAGCAACTTTCCCCTGGTCCACCATGCAAGTATAGAACTGGCTTATTTTTAGGATTTCCATGTGTTTCAACGTATAGCTTTTTGCCTCTAATATGCATGTATTTCCCTGCTTCTATCAAATTCGCCTTTATGATCATCACCTTCTTTTTTTACTGAATATTATAACATCTACTGTTAAATAATCCCTATTACATTTAAAAAGACGATAATGATTGCGAGCGGTGCTACAAATCGAAGTAAAAACGCCCAACAAGTAAATACTTTCTTTCCATAATTACCACCTACAAAAAACTCTGCTTCTAATACCTTCTTTTCCATTTTAAATGAAACGAAAATACTAATAAATAGTGCACCAAGTGGCATTAATATATTACTAGATAAGAAGTCTACTGCATCAAAAATATTCTTTCCGAAAATCGTAATATCACTCCATACTCCAAATGATAACGCTGATGGTATACCTACTAAGAAAATGCAGAAACCGATCATCCATGATAACTTTGTTCTTCTTTCTTGTTCGCCATTTGCTAATGCTGAAACAACTGTCTCTAATAGTGAAAATGCCGATGTTAATGTCGCAAATGTAAATAGTGCAAGGAATACTGTTAAGAAAACCCCACCAAATGGAATTTGACTAAATACTGATGGTAATACGATAAATAGTAATCCAGGCCCTTCTGTTGGCTCCATTCCTAATGAAAATACGGCCGGAAAAATTGCAAGTCCTGCAAATAATGAAACAAATAAATTCAATCCAACAATTGTTATTGCTGATTTTGGTAAACTTTCTTTTTTATTTAAATAGGAACTATACGTGACCATAATCGAGATCCCGATACTAATCGCAAAGAAAGATTGCCCCATTGCGAACAAAATACTTTCTGAAGTAATCTTTGAGAAGTCTGGTTGTAAGAAAAACTTCACACCTTCCATTGCATTATCAAGTGTTAATGAGCGAACAATAAGAGCGACAAATAAAACGAACAACGCTGGCAACATATATTTACTTGCTTTTTCAATTCCGTTTTGTACACCTTTTGATACAACCCAAATCGTAATGAACATAAAAGCGAAATGTCCCATAATTGCCCAAACGGGATTTCCAATTGTTTCAGTAAATAATGAACTGTAATTTTGTCCTGGAGTAATAAGTTGTCCCGTTACTCCTCTGAATAAATAAATTAACACCCATCCACCTACAACACTATAAAACGAAAGTAGTATAAAACACGTTCCGACGCCAAGGCGTCCAATCCAGTGCCACCCTGTATTTGGTGCAATACTTTTAAATGCACCAATTGCTTGTTTCTGTGTACTGCGTCCAATCATAAATTCAGCTATAAGTAGTGGTAGTCCAATTAATACTGTAAATAATATAAAAATTAAAAAGAATGCTCCTCCCCCGCTCTTGCCAGCGATATAAGGAAACTTCCATATTGCGCCAAGTCCAATTGCCGATCCGGCTGCAGCCATTATAAAACCTAATTTCGAAGTCCATTGCTCCGTCTGTTTCATCTTATTTTCCTCCTAATTAAATTTATTTATATAAATAATCAAATTATATAGACCAATTCAAATAAACCCTCCATTTCTATTTCCATAAAATAAAAAAATGGCTCAACGTCTCTATATAAAGAGACGCTAAGCCATTTACTTAACGCGGTACCACCCTTATTGATTCCATTATGAATCCACCTTAGTAGTAATCGTTTGATTACAAACCTAATATCGAAGGTTAACCGTTAAGATTTACTAAGAATGTGATTCCGTTCCACCTTACTGCTCCTAGGCGAGTTCAGGATGTCATTTGACTATGTCACACCAACCCATAGCTCTCTGTACAAATATACGACCTTACTACTCCTATTCAACACATTTTAATATTTAGAATATATTTTCTTTTGAAATTAATATGAAGTATATCGGTTATATTTGTAACTGTCAAGGGATATATTAAAATTTGTTGAAAAACCTTTTTATGATCCTCCGTCATCATCATCACTATCAGCAGTACCTTCTTCTGGATCATCTTTATCTTGTTGTTACGATGACTCTTTTTGTTGAATAACGTTAGTTACCGCTGTAGTAGGCGACTCCACCTGTTATTGGATGTACTCTTACATCAACCGTTAAATCGTACTTTACGATGACTTCAAAACATAATACAACCCTTAATTTTTACAATAATTTTTTCTCTAGTAATGTCGTACACTGTACAAAGCCACTACAATCTATAAATTTTAACACTTAATACACTTATAAAATTATACGTTTACCAACTTATTTCTACACTAAAATGTAAAAAAGCACTTGTTGCCATAATTGACAATCAAGTGCTTTAAGTTCATATGTTTTTAAGTAGCATAAATTTGTAAGTTTTGTAGTAACAGTATGACACCTTTTGTATATCATGACAACTACTACGTTAAAACTTACGAGTTTGTACGAGTTCGTTAGTTTCGTATACATTCCGTGTGTTTATATTCATCACCCAATAAAATGTCATCTCGCCTAAGCTCGTGCCTCGTTTTCTTTTTCTATCATTGCACATAGTACTCCATGATGGTACAACCATCATGAAGTATGTACTTTTTAACAGCATATTTTAAATTGCAACGTCTTGATAACCTACTTCAGTTACTTTTTCATTTAGCAAACGAATCCCTAGCCCATTTTCTGTATCCCATGTACAATTAAATGTAATTCCAATATCCCGACCGTCAAAAATACCTGCATAGGGAACAACAACCCCATCTAAACTTATCATTTCTAATATTTCATTAGTTGTTTCAACTAATGGATAGTTTTCATTTACTTCAATATCATAACCTAGTTCCTGACGCTCTTGTTTGTAATAGTCTAATATTGATTGCAAAAAGCTTTGTTGTAATTGTTCCCAATTTTGCATGAGTGAAGTATATGCTACATATTGTTCTTCATCAAACTTACCATCCTCATCACCTTTTACTATTAGTGCTATCTCGACTTCATTTCCCAAAAAGTTAATGCTAGTATCCTTAGACCACACAAAATCATATTCAAGCTCACCAAAAACCGCATCATTTATTTTCATCTTACTTCTCCTTTTTATTTTTTAGCAAATCCTCCTGGCTCAAACGCCCCTGCGTTTATCTCACCTACTCCACCAAGATGCCCAAATCTTTTATTTATCTCTGTCGGTACAAGTTGCATTATTTTCACATCATTTACTTCATGCCATGTTAATTGATTTTTTGTTCGATATTTGTCTATGTCTTTCGCGGTAATCCCACCAGGTTCCATTCCAAATTGGCGAGCTAGTTCAACTGAGTCATTTAGCTTATCTGCTAACTTTTGGTCTGCTTGAGCAAAATTGTATGTCCTAGCCTTTGTACCATAATTTCCTTTTCCTCCAAGCATATAGTCAATTTCAATTTGAGCCTTTGATACTGGTGAAAAATCAGGAACTCCGTTTTTATATTGAATACCTTTAATGCCAGCTTCATCTAATATACGTTTCAATTTAGGGTCTGGTGGTGGTTTAAGCGTACTTAAAGATTCTCCTCTGATTCCTTCAAATTCAACCTTCGAATTAATTGGTGAAGGTGTCTGATTATACCTTGCTTCATAAGAACTAGCAAAATCAGTTTGTCTAAAAGCAGGTGGAACTTCAGCCTCTCTATTACCCGTACCCTTAACAACCTTACTTTCCATATACTGATAAGCCTCTTTCAGAGAATACTGTCCCCCTCCTGAGACCTTTCCTACTCCAGCTATGGCGAAGCCTTTTCCCTCGCCTGGGATCCATTTGTATTCCAGTAATGTTTTTACTGCGTGCTGGATCTTTTCATTCCCCTGCAAGAAGGTTGTTTTTACGGTTGTGGCACCTTTGTTCCATAGACTTCCGATTTTGTCGGCAAATCCTTTTGCTGTCGAGGCTACAAAGTTTACACCTTCTGTTACTTTGTGGCTGGCTGTTTTTATGCCATCGACAGCTGCTTTTCCAGCTTTTCCAGCTACCATTGTTACGCCTTCGCCTAGTTTTTTTCCTGCTTTTACAATCGTCTTCCCAAAGCTAGAAGCGACATACTTTATTCCTTTTCCAGCAAGACTTGCCACTTTTCCAACAGGAACAAAGTTTAGGAGCGTCCATCCTGCGGCGATGAGTCTTTCTTTTGATGATAATTCTTTTCCTGTAATAGGGTCTTTACCGGTAACTGCACGAATTGCATCATTTACTCCGATGAATTCAGCTGCTCCTTCTATTCCCTTTTCCCACCATGATTTTTCATGTTTCTTTTCTTTTTTATGGGCTTCTTTCAATTTTTCATTTTGTTTCTTTTGATATTCTTCATCAGCTTGACGAAACTTTTGAGCGATACGCCGTAATTCTTTTTCTGTAACTTGTAAGTTACGTATGTAAGATTCCATGAGTCTCATTGATCTCATATATTCCCCATAAAAATGTTGACTCGTTGCTCCTTGCCATTGCATTTGAATACTAAACATAGATTGATTGAGATTTTGTTGTATGGTCTGGCTGTGTGTTTGCATCTCTGATATGTTTTTGGCAATTTGTTCGAGTTGTTCAGGTTTGACCTTAATCTCCAAACCTTCTCCCACCTTCCTCTATTTTATACCAAAAAGAAATAGAACTGCATCAATTTTTACTTATTCCCTTTAGAAAAAACATCAAAAATACTGTTATCACAAATCGCTTCAATTTCTTCCTTTACAAATAATTTTTGAAATTTTGTTCCTGGGTTTAATATTACATTTGCCTCTAAATCTATCGTCTTTAATAATTCAACTGCATTCATAGAGACATACGGACATTCTTCTGGAATAACCATTTCTAAATGTTTCAAATCAGAATACAGTGGTAACATTAATCCTTCTTCCATTTCAAAATAATGAATTTGCAATTGTGTATTTTCAGTTGAAATCAAATTTCCTTCTTCATCTACAGTTGTATCGCCCTCTACCGAAGCAACAACGTACAAATTTGATTTCTGTAATATCTCATAAAAACGAACTCTTTTTTCTTCATTCTGTAAAGCCTCCACTAACGCCTCATCTAATGGACAAATTTCTAGTAAACTCATTGAACTTCACTCCTTATGCGAAATAATTTCGCCATCTTACTCAAAGTAAGATGGCGAATATTAAATCTAATTATTTTTGAACGTTTATAGCTTTAATTTCGTCTAATTGTTTCATTGCTTTTTGGCGCAATTCTCCATCAATTGTAGCTGAATATATTGGTCGAGTTAAAAACTCGAAACATTTATATGCATTATTACTATCATTTTTCTTTAAATACTCTTCACCTGTGTCTAACATTTCTTTAGAAACAGCCTGCATAAATTTATTTACAGGCTCCTGCTGATACCCTAGCATCATTGATTGATGTGTTAATTCAATTACTGATGCTAAATCTTCAATAGTGCTTACATGATTAGCCCTTTTATTTGCAGCATCAAATGCACTTAAATATTCAATGGCAGCTTTGGCTTTATCTTTCATTCCAGTCAGTTCAATGCCTGGCGTCTTATAAAGAATTTGATAAATTTCTAATGCTGATAAATAATTACTTTTTTCCGCTTGCTCCGCTTCATATAATACTTCATTTGCAACTTTAGTGAATCCTTTTTCATCATCTACCCCGCGACTTGAAGCTTGTCCGAAGTAATGTAAAGCATCAAAAAGTTTTCCTGGCTCATTCGCTTTTGCACTCGCTATTTGTATTAGCTGAATTCCCTCCATCTTTCTTGATGCACTATCAATCATACTCATTCCGTTAATTTGGCCAATAGTCTTATCGATATCCTTTAATTGTGCCAGTAATGTGTATGACGGTATCACTGTTTTTTCCACCTTATTTTGCCATCCTGTTGTTCCATTCATTTCATTCCATTCATTTTCTGTCTTTACCCATAATTTATTCGCATAATTAACCATTTCTTCTCTTGAACGTTCTAATGGGTGTTTTGTGCGAATTGCATTCGCAATATTCAATACAGCTGTATAATACTCTTCCATATTCGCAGCCTCAATTGCTTTTCTTTCAAACATAAGTGGCATTAATAATTTCTTAGCTTCATCTTGAACGGATTTTTCAACCCTTGCTGTATTTGCTAATAAATTTGCTTTATTTAGAGCAAATTCCACTGAAGTAGAAGGATCTTTTATTTGCCCTTGAAGTCCCTCTACAGCCATACTAAATTGCTGATCTAGTTTTTCTTTTTGTTGATTGTTTGCATCAGCAATCGATTCATTTACTAATTTTAATGTCTTTTCATATTGTGGATTTTCAGAATTTAAATATGTTTCAATTTGCTCAATTGCTTGATCAATTCGTTTTTCTTTTTCTGATTTTTCTGGTTTCATTTGACCATCTGTATCATTGCTATTTGTTTCTTTATGATTTACTTCTTTCGTATTTTCTTTGTTGTTTTTATTAGCTTCAATTAATTGATCTTTTTGCTCTTTCTCACTAGCTATTTCTGACGCCCCAGTTTTATTCGTATTATCTTCTTTAACAACCACTTGTCCTCCATTACTGCTAGTTACAGTTTCTTTTTCTGGACTTACGTTTTCTTTTGTATCATTTTTAGATGTCACTACTGGTGCTTCGATGTTAATATTTTTTAATTCTTCTTGTAATAGTTTATAGAAAATCTTTTCTACACGTTGATTTGCAGCCTCTACTAATTTAGGATCCACGCTTTCAAGCACAGAAGTAACTAAGTAATATTTACTTAAAGATTGTTCTAGAGAAGCTATATCTGTTTGGTTATTTAACCAAACATTCTCCTCTTGTACAGCCTTATCGTATACTAACTTTGCAACTGATTGAATATACTCCTTCTTATTTTCTTTTAAATACTCTTGTAATTCTTGTTGGGTTGTAACTTTTTCCTTAAGTGTATTCATTTGGTTACGTAAATAAAATAATTCACTTTGATTCGAATAATTCTCCTTATTAGCTAAAATTTCTCCCAAATTGTCCAATGTTAATCTATGATCAGCAACTGTCTGTGCATTTGAAGATGCATTCAATTGAGATATAAGTGTTAACTCTTTGTTTTCCTCCGAATATTTAGCCCTACTATTTAACGTGTCAGAATTTTGCCCTTTTCCATAATACTCATTAAAGAATACAGATGAATACCTCTCTCCATTCCCAGCATACCACTCAACTAAAATATCTCCCGTTATTGGTGATACTGTAATTTGATCGTGTGGCACTGGTGGTTTTGGTTTTTCTGGTTCTTTATCACCATCTGGTTTTGGTTTTTCCGGCTCTTTATCACCATCCGGTTTTGGTTTTTCTGGTTCTTTGTCACCATCCGGTTTTGGTTTTTCTGGTTCTTTATCACCATCCGATTTTGGTTTTTCTGGCTCTTTATCACCATCCGGTTTTGGTTTTTCTGGTTCCTTATCACCACCTGGTGTTTTCCCCGTATCCACCAAACTATCCGGCAAATTTTTACTCGGCTCCACCACAGGACCCCCCATATTAGTTGGTAGTTCCGGCTTTTGTGGCGCTGGTGCATCTGATAATTTGATTTGTGGATCTTTCTTTTCCACCGATACTTCATCTGGTTTATACGTCACTGGTGTAATTGGTGATTTATTATTTCCAATTAAGTCCGCTAAATTAATAGTTGGTTTTTCGCCGGGTTTTTCATCTTTTTTTGCAGGATCAGCGACTAAATTTGGGAACATAGACTGTAAATCGCCCCCTGTAATACGATCATCTTTTTTCTCTTCTGTATTACTTGCTAGTTTTACTTGTTCTTTTCCTGCTGTCTTAAAGCCTTTGTCATACACAAGATATCCTGATGTTCCTAGTAATGCTACCGACATTACTGATATAGCGACTTTTTTCCCTAAGTTATTATTGTTTTCCTCCATGTCCTTTTCCCCTTTTCCTATCTTTATTGAATCCAACCGTTTGTTTTCATTTCTGTTAGTTTTTCTTGCGCAGCTCTTACTTCAGATTCATTTTCATTTGCTTGCACTGTTTTTCTTAAGAAGCGACTTGCTTCCTCATATTTTTTCTGTTTAATTTTAAACATCCCGAATGCAAAATTCACATGCGGATTTTCATCGTTTTGTGAGTATGCTTCTGTGAAAAGCTTCTCTGCTTCATTTCCTTGTCCCACTTTATCGTATAAAATCCCTATATTTACAAGCGTATTTATATCGCGTGTTCCACTGCCGACAACTCTATTGTAAGCTTCTAACGCTTGTTGATATGCAGCGGTACTCTTTGCGCCATCTCGCGTTTCATAAAATTGGCCCGCTTCGTAATACACAATTCCTAGTTGATTTAACAACTCAATATTTTTCATATCTTTTTGAATTGCAACTTGTAAGATGTGAGATGCTTGTTGATAATTCATTTCTTTCTTCGCACTATCAATTAGGTTTGTTTTATTCCAAAGCACATATAAATTTGAAAGTTCAATTGTATATATGGCATTCTTTGAATCTTGCATAATAGCTTCTTTAAAGAAAGATTCTGCTTTGTCTAACTGTACAGTTGCGGTTGATAGTTGACCTTTTAAATACGAAACAATTGCTTTATCTTCATTTGTTTTCGTACTCATTTTGACAATAACATCTTCTGCCTTTTCAAATTCTTTCATTTTCATATGACTTACAGCTAAATCCCGCATCGCATCTTTTTTGTATGGTTCAATTCCTTTTGCATTATTCGCTAACGCTTGTTCAAAATTTTGCACCGCTTCTTGATATTTCCCAATGCGGAAATTCGCTGAAGCTAATAAGTAAGCAGCTTCATTATTTTCTTTATCTATTTCTCTATCTTTTATTAGTTTTGTAATATAATCGATTGCAATTTTATTTTTTCCTTCAGCAACGTAAATCGTTGCTAATTGGAGATAAGCCTCATCCTTACCCTTTACAGCAATTGCCTGTCCAACAGCTTCTTCTGCTTTTGTATATTTTTTATCATCATAAGCTTGTCGTGCTTGTTCCATAAACTTTTGATATTTAGCGTTTGTTGTATAGAAATAAAATAACGTTGAACCACCTATTACAACAACTGCAGTTGAGCCAATAATCAAAATTCGCTTCTTATTCTTTTTCCACCATGTAGAAAAAGCCGATGGTTCACTTTGTTCATGCGCTATTGTAAGTGGTTGATTCGATGCTTTTGCATTTAAAATCTCATCATCTATATCATATTCCACTTGTTTTTTTGTTTGTTTTCGGCTTTGTAGAATGCTATTTGGCACTGTAATTGTAGCTGCTACTTCTTGCTGCGACTGTGTTCCTTGCTCTTCTTCTATCTCTTTAATAATGCTTTCAATTTCCTGTTTTAACGCCTGATCAATGTTTGGAAATTGTACGATTCGTGAATAGACGAAACAAGCAAATGCTGCATTGTTTTCTCGTTCCAATTCAGTAGCTAATTCCAAATAATGTTGTAGGACCATTTTATTATTTATTTCAGGCTCTTGACTCTCCATAGTTTGAATGATATATGCGAGTTCTTTTTGCAGAGCTGTTGATGGATTGAATGAATTGAAAATTATTTTATATTCATATAATGCCGCTTGTTTAAATCCTCTCTCTTCTAATAATCTTGCAATTTCCAAACATTTTGATACAAAAAGAGAGTGTTCTTCTGCTGACTGCCTTTCCGCATCAATTTTTATTCTTTCCCTCGCGCTATTAAATACATCGTACCACTGTGCAAAGCTTGGGCATTCTGCGAAAGAATTACTACTCCATGCCTGCTTAAATAATTTTGCAATTTCCCCGTTCCATTGATTATGTAATACTTGCTGAAGTAACGTATATCTTTCACATTCTGTCTGCATTTCTTCCGTTTTAAAGTAACTTGCATCCGTCCATTTTTTATTTCGAACTTCTTCACTACACCAACTTAATATTTCTCCTATTAAAATAGCACCTGCAAATCGATCGGCTTCTTTTTGCCATACTCCACTTGTCAAATACTTTGGTGCGTAACCCGCTGAACCTGCTGGCAATAATGAAGGTCTTTTCGTTTTTGGGCCATACATTTGCTCAACATCAACAAGTTCGATATTGTGTTGGCCTTCAATTGCATTTTCACTTAAGAAAGGTACAAGTACGTTGCTAGACGATAAATCATTATGAGCAACTTCATTTTCTTCCATCATTTTAAGTGTTGTAAGAAATGCTTCTGCAATAAAGAAACATTGTTCTTTTGATAACATTCGTTGTTCTTGTAAAATATCAGCCCAAGTTGGACCTTCAATCCAAGGCATTACAATACTATTAGCAAGATCTTCTGATTTTTCGATAGCAGATATATGTTCTTCTTTAGTAACGATATAGCGTGAACATACTTTCAGACCTGCTAAGGAAGAAAGTGGTTTCAGAAATGCTAGTTGATGTTTTTCCTCACGATAGCGTTCCTTAAAAACTTTTAATGCAATTCGTTCTACACCATTTTCCTGTTGTAATTGATAAACGGTTCCTTGCCTTCCCTCTTGGCCATAGGGCATTTCAATACCAATTACAGCTGGGTGTTTCTCAAAACGATAAACATCTTTATTAAGACTAATTTTTTCTCCTACTTCTGGTCGGAATCCCATTTTATCCCCTTACTCTCGTATAACAATTTTTCAAAAAAAGACCAGGAACAATAGCTCCTGGTCTTTTGCAATTGTTCTATTCTTAGTATGCGTTATCTGTGTTACGGAATTTATCAGCGATACGTTTTAAATCTGTTGAAATACCTTCTAAAATTGGAATGTATTGTTGCATTGCTTGTTTAGATTGGATAAATTCTCCACGGAACTTCGCTTGTGTTGCCCCAGCCCATTGTCCTTCTAAACTATTAATATCGCCTTCAAGTCTATTAATTTGACTTTGTGCTTCTCCTGCTGCGTTTTTAAAGTTTCCTGCGATTCTTTCAAGTTCTTCTGGTGTGATTTTAATTTCTGCCATCGTAATAATTTCCCCTTTCAAATCATAAATGATACAACAATTAGATTATAAACTATATTCATACAATTTTTAAAGAGTTAAATTACAAAAATATTCTATTTTCTAGTAATTTAACCCTATTTTAATATTATTTCACTTTTAATTCAGACCATTTCACACTAATTTTCTCTGTCATTGTGCGAAGTAAATGTAATGGTGTATATGCACATTTTATTTTTATTGGCTTTCTACGTATACAATATCCATCCCCACTTAATAATTCTTGGTCCATTTCAGTATGTGGAAGTTTCATATTAAAGAAATACACATCGTTATTTTGTGTCGTTCCCAATAAATAACCAATACTTCTCTTTCTAATTTCCGCAAACCATTTTTCATGAGAATAGCTATTTAAACTAGACGTTGTAGCAGCTGTCATAAAGTGAATCCCTTTATTTTTACAGTTTTGGACTATTAGTTCCATTTTATTTTTTGCCTCATAATCAGTAGATAATACAGTTAACATTTGATCAATATCATCAATTGCAATGATTATTCTCTTATATGGAAACTCCACTGTTACGTTTGGATCTATAGAAGGCATTACAGCTTCTCTATTATTTATTAACTCAAACAATTCATCTAACATTTCTTTTAATTGCATAGCATCTGTAACTTTCTTCTTCACATGAGGTAAATCTCCAAGAGCTAGTATCCCTGTAGGTCTTTCCCCATGGTCTACTAAGTATAGCTCAACCTTTTCAGGGGAGTATTGATATGTAGTAGTGAACAGAAGTGTTTGTAATAACGATGTTTTTCCACCTTCTATTCTTCCCCCAATAAATATATGACTCATTTCATCTAAAGAAAAGCTTTGTAAGCGAATATCCTCTGTTTCTATACCTGCTGAAATTTGGGCTGTTTCTAATTTTTCAACCATATGCTCTACAAATATTTCTTTAGGTACCATTTGAATAGCTTTTGCTTTTTCACCGTTCCATTCTCCATTCATTTTTTGAATAATTGTTTTTAATTGTTGAGAGTACTCAAGTTCACTTTCCCCAATAAACGGCAATGCTGCTTGGAATAGTTCCGGCGGTTGCCCTTTCATTAATCCACGGCCAACAGGAACTTCAATTAATGGGAATTTAGGTCTGCCTACTAAGTTATGGTATTCTGTTCCATCTTGCAATTCAAATGTAAGTGCCATCGGTATATTATTACGAATACGATCGAACATATCAATTGTTTGATTCAGAGAGAAATAGAAATAAACTCCGTATGTACTTGATTCACGCAATAATAATTCTAATACTTCATTTTCTTTCTCGAATTCATTTTTGAATCTTATATAACCATCTACCATAACCACTATAGCTGGTATTTTCTTTTCTACCATTCGGTTATACATAGAGAATGACTTTGCACCGATATTAGAAAAACTCTCTTTTCTATGCGTGATTTCCTTCTTTAAAAATCCAAATAGACGTTTCATTTTCTCATTTTCGCCTTCTTGTATAATCCCGCCTATATGAGGTAAGTCTCTAAAATCTAAGAACATTCGACCAAAATCAATAATATAAAAATTCACTTCTTCTGGTGTGTGCGATACAGCTAAGGACATAATAATTGTTTGTAACATCGTCGTTTTCCCTGTACCTGGCATACCATAAATATTTAAATGCCCTTCTTGTAAATCTAACTTCAGAGGGAATTGTGCTTGATTTGCAACATCATCAATTAATCCTACTGTTACTTGTAAATATTCTTTCGGTTTATTCCACTCAGCAATTGTCCAATTTTCCATAGCATAAAATTCTTTTAACAATAATTTTTCCGGTAATGGATCCAGCCAAGGTCCTGGTAATGCTTTAATATTTTCTTTTTCTGATACGCTCTGTACATATTGAATAAAAGCTTGTAATTGCTTTGGACTATTTGTCATTGGTTTTGGACGCTTTTTCACTTTTATTCTTTCACCGGAAAGCTTCACTTCTGTAAAGTCAACAATATCAAGAACTTTCTCTTCATCTGGATTATAAGGTGCTCCGCTCCATGCAGATTGGAATAATTCCAATACTTCATTGCTACCAACTTGAAGATATCCTCGCCCTGGTACATTGATTTTAGATGCATCTGGAATCTTTAACATTTCACGACTATCCGCGTCATCTTGTACACGTAAACAAATTCGAAAACGTGAGTTACTCCAAATCTTGTCATTTACAACCCCTGAAGGTTTTTGAGTTGCTAATAATAAGTGAACTCCTAATGTCCTTCCTATTGCAGCGACACTAATTAGCTCGTCCATAAATTCTGGTTGTTCCTTTTTCATTTGAGCAAACTCATCAATAACAATAAATAAATGTGGTAAAGGTTCTTTTTCACGCCAGCTTGTTTCATAATATTCATCTAGATGCTGAACATTTCCAGCTTGAATGAATAATTTTTGTCTCCGTTCTAATTCTGCCTTTAATGAAATTCTGGCACGCTCAATTAAGTTCGGGTCCTCTAAGTTCGTAATAGATGCAATAATATGCGGTAATCCCGCAAATGTGTTTGACATCCCACCACCTTTATAATCGATAAGCATAAATGCCATCTCATGAGGGTGATAGGTTGCTGCTAACGCTGCTATTATAGACTGAATTACTTCACTTTTTCCTGATCCTGTTGTACCAGCCATTAGACCGTGTGGACCATGCCCTTTTTTCTCTATTTTATCGTGTATATTTAGAAAAACAGGTTTACTTCCTTCTCTTACACCAATTGGAACCGGTAATGAAGTCGGATATCGATTTTCTTTCCATCTCTCTAGCACTTGTAGCTCTTCCATATTTTTAGCTTGAAACAAGTCTAAAAATGTTAATACTTTCGGAATGTTGGCTGCTGTAGAACTTTTCATTCGAATTGGAGCAATGCTTCGCGCTCCTTGTTCACATCGCTCGAATGAAAGTCGATCTACTTTAAAACTAGCACGCGTTGTTCCACTATTTTCAGCTGAACTTGAAAACGTTTCTACTAACTCACCATTTTCTCCATTTAAGCTTATTACAAGATCACATTCCATCGGTAAGCGTTCCTTTTGTTCCGCAAAAATAAATGTAGAAGCTCCTACACTTTCACCTTCTCTAAGTAACATTGGAGTTAAAGGATCATCTTCTAAAAATTCTCTCGCTGATAAGAAAAATACATACATCGGAATTAAAGGAACTTTCGCGTCTGCTTGCGCAGAAGAATTATAGATTCTACGCATATTAAGTGGGGTAAATAGTACTTCAGCTAGTTTCTGTGCATCCTGTTGATTTTCAGATAAAAAACGCATACTTCTCTGTTCATCCCATACATGAGGAAGCCACCTCATCCAATCCCACTGCTTTTTCTCCTTCTCATGATAAAATGCTGCTATTTTCACTTCATTTGGTGCATGATGCGTCATAATTTGTGTCGTTACAATTCGAATAAAGTTTAGTCTATCTTCTTTATTTCCGACTACACCAATTACATCATTTTTTTTCAAAGAAATTGAAATATGTCCATTCGGTATCGTATTGAAATCTCTTTTCACATTTTGTGCTTCTGTAACTAATGGATTTTCTTCGTAACCTTTCTGTTCAGGCACCTTCAATTCTACAAGGAATGGTCTTTCTCCTGTACCAATACGAATATCTAAAAAGTCTGGACTTTCAGGTGTTCTCTCCCACAAATTACTTTCCCTGTTTTCAATTCTTTGTACGCTTTTTAATGGGCTTGGATTTTGTGTAATTAAATATTTTGCTTGTTCAACCTTTAACGTATCTAATTCCACTCGATGCTTTTGAATTTGCTCTAAGTATCTTGTTTGCAATTGTTCAACCATTTGTCGATGTTCTTTCTTTTTACGGAAATGTCCCATCGTTGTAATTATATATGATCCCAACATCGGAATACTTGAAACCATCATTAATGGCATATAACTTGAATTCATCTTCATAAATTTCATCATTACAAAATATAATACCAATGTTAAAACTGTCATCATTGCAGGCAGTAACATTGTTTCAATTGAAAACTTCGGCTCCTCCGGTATATTCGGTGGATCATGAATAATAACTTCCCCTGTTGGTATATCTACTTTCACACGCGGAGAGCGTTGAAAATACGGTGATTTTTGCACAAAACATTTCTCCTTCCCCATCCCAAAACTATTACTCAATGATTTTCCATACATAATCTTCTTCACTAGAAGACATATCTTGTTTAACAGGTTCATTATAAACGTCTTCTGCTGGCATCATTTCAAAAGAAGGGATAATTGCTCCTTTTTTATGTAGCATTACATATTGTCCATCCCACACATCATTATCGCGCAACGTTTCATCATTTCGAATAGAATGCCACTCTTCTTTATCTTTTGCCACTCTAATTTCATAGATCCCGCTCAATGCTTCATCTATTTTTTCATGATGTAAAATCGCTTCAATAATTTGTACCACTTTTACGTCATTTGGAATTGCAATATCAATTTCTTCATTTGACTGTTTTATGTATGTCACAATAATCTCTTCCACGTTAATTCACCTTTTTTCCATCGTGTTTATTACCAAGAAACATCTAAAAATGAAATATCATCGCTTGTCGGAGAGTTCTGTGCCCTCTCAATTTCTTTTAACACTTCCTCAAAGTTATACTGCTTAAGCGGCACAAGTCCGTCTGAGTGAATAACTATCCGATTCGCTTCTTGCCTAGATAATGCCTTTGAAAAAACCGCCAATTCCCCACCAATAATACCTCGCTGTGTAGACCATCTTTTCTCTATATTTCTCTCAAACTTCATTACATTCCAACAATTCTCCTTATCTTGAAACAATTGTACAAATGAATCGCCATGTGTAACTATCGTTATTTGTACTTTATCTTCATTTGGAATGAGTTCTATTTTCCCGCCAATAAACATCGTTTCACTACCTTGTTTTCGCTTTTCCTCCAAGACATCGCGAAGTAACCACGGTGTTTTTTCTGGCAACCGAAATGCACTCACTTCCTCTGAAGCTTCTTCTATCCAATTATTTAACTGTTCATTTAATAATGTAGCAATATCCAGTTCACTTTCTGGACATGTTTCAAACAAGTTTACTAACTTCATACCAAGAAATTCCGCAGCAATTTCACCATGAAAAGACAGCCCTACACCATCACATAACGCAAATATGAAACTAGTTCCATTATCTTGAAATGCTAGGAAGTCCTGTCCACTCTCATTTAAATCCTGCGTTTCCTTTGCTCTTACATAGCTATATCGATAAGAAAAATGATTGGTTTTCTTATCTTGCAATACCGTTTCTTTCTTTTGCGATAGGATATATTTCACCATACTTCCCCCTCCTATCGAACCGGCGTTGCAGCAGACATTTGAAAGCCAAGTGATACTAAGTCCGCATTTGTCCCGGGAAACATCATCACCGCACCATCTGCAATATGAAATCCATGTTCTGTCATCATCTCACGATAGCTTTGAGGGATAGGCGATGAAAGTCTTTGCAACTTTGCACCATATTCATCTGTAATCTCTGTATTTGGCATAATGCCTTCCCACTTCTTTATATTAGTAATGTGTTCTTGCATGATTTCATCTGAAATAAAAATATTTTCAATTAGTACATTTCCATCAGGTACAGACATATTCATAATTCTGCGCACAATTAATTCTGGATCTTCACCAGTAGAAGCACCATCTGTCATATGACAAACAACAGGAGCTGGCCCATCTTGTAAATTTGGTAATTCTTTTTGCAATAACTTCTCTACTACAGAGAAAGCTTTTGCTGTATCAGTTAAACGATGCGTTTGTATTTTTTCTAGAGGGCGAAGTCTTGCTACCTCGTCTATTGTTTTCACCCCACCCAATAAATCAAAAACATGATCGCTATAGGCTAAAATAGATAATTTATATCTCGGAAGCAAGCGACTACCTTTTGTTGAACGAAATACCATTTGGCGAATCGCTAAAGAAAGAGCATCCGTTACAATATCAATTCTTCTTTTTTCTTCTCCGCCTGCATCCATCATTTGGTTCATTGATGCGCTTACATCAAGAAGATAAATTATATAAGCTGGTGTTTGTTGTGTTGCTTGAGTTTGATATAACATGTTTCATACCCTTCCATACATTATTATATGAACTTTTTTTATATTCATATTTCATTATAACTTATGAATTTTCTTTTTCTCAATTCATTATAAAATGTTCTTAATATAATTTACATATTTTCACACAAAAAAACTATTATTCCCTTTAACATATGTTGAAATACATAAACCCCTTCTGTAATATAGAAGGGGTTTAAAATTATGGTATAAGACGAGTACAATCTCTCGGAAAAGCACTCGCTTCTCGTACATTTGTTAATTCTAATAGTTTATATACAACTCTCTCTAACCCAATTCCAAAACCACCGTGCGGGGGACAACCGTAGCGAAATGTATTTAAATACGATTGAAATGTATCGGGATGTAATCCTTTTTCGTTAAACGAAGCGAGTAACATTTCATAATTATGAATTCGCTGTGCTCCTGATGTTATTTCTAATCCTTTATATAGTAAGTCGAACGAATCAGTTATAGCTGGATTCTCTTTATTCGGCATCGTATACATCGGTCTCGCTTCTTTCGGATAATGTGTAATGAAAACAAACTCACTCTTATATGTTTCCTTCACATATTTCCCTAGTAACTTTTCACCTTCTGTATCTAAATCCCCTACAGGAGATTCTTTACGATACTTACTTTTTAAGATTTCTTGTGCTTGTAACAATGTAATTTTCGGTATTTCTGTAATAACAGGTACTTCTATTTGTAATAGTTGTAGTTCTTTTTCACAATTTTTTGCTACTTGTTGAAACATATAACGTAAAACATCCGTTTCTAATTGCATCACTTCATGAAAATCATGAATAAAGCCAAGCTCTACGTCTAACGATATATATTCATTCAAATGACGAGAAGAATTATGATGTTCCGCTCTATATACAGGTGCAATTTCAAAAACACGCTCTAATCCCCCAGCTACCATCATTTGCTTATAAAACTGTGGTGATTGTGCTAAATACGCTTCTTTTTGGAAGTATGGCAACTTAAAAACATTTGCTCCTCCTTCTGCCCCTTGCGAAACAATTTTCGGAGTAAATATACGTGTGAAATCGTTCTCTGCAAGGAATTCACTAAAGCTATGAACGAACGTAGATTTCACTTTAAATATCGCCGCGATTCTCTCATGTCTTAATGATAATACCCGCTCATTAAGTAGTTGATCTAAGCCAACTTGTAACTTCTTTTTATTTATTTCAAATGGAAGTTGTTCTGCACCGTTTATTACTTTCACTTCATGCGCAAGTAATTCAACACCCAATTCTGTTTTCGTTGTTTCGACTATCTCGCCGATTACATGGACGACACTTTCTACATCAACTTTATATCCAGCTAATTCATTTTCTAATACACATTGAATTACCCCTGTTCTGTCCCGTAATAATAAAAAACTTACATTTCCAAGATGACGAATCTTTTTTACCCACCCTTGAAGTAATACAACTTTTCCGCCTTGCTTTGTACATTCTTTTGTGAGTGAACGCTTCATTATTGACTCCATTATTTTTCCCTCCGGTAATTTTATATTTATTTACGTTATTGTTGTTGTCATCGTCATCATCCACGGTCACTCACCTCCCTTAAAAGAATACAAAAATCCGCCCCTATAATAGGGACGGATTTTTCCGCGGTACCACCCAAATTGTCATAATGACCATCTTAGCCCTGATAACGGTAGGTACCGTTTGCTTTTACTAATTATCACGTTCAAAGCAACACTCACAGGTGTCTTTCCATCATGCGGTATCGCAATCTTCTCAGCAACCAATTGCTCTCTGTAGACCTTTGCATCATGTACTTTTCCTGATCATCACTTTTTATATTTACAGAGTATTCTATCTCTTCACACTATAAAATGCAAGCACTTTTAATATATTTTAATTTTTCACATCCAGTTTTGTACAATTTCCTCTAAAGCCATTCCACGTGAACCTTTCAGTAAAACAACATCCTTTTTCGTTATTACTTTTAATACTTCCTCTGCTATCTCGGCTTTATTATCAAATGACTTTATTTTTCCGGTATGATAGTTCTTTCTTGCTTCTTCCGCTACAATTTTGGCTAACTCTCCATACGTAAATACATATTGAATACTCTCCTCATTTAACATTTTACCAATTTCTCTATGATATGTTTCAGCTTTCTTGCCTAACTCCAACATATCCCCAATCACTATCATTTTTTTCTTATAGGCATTTAATTTCTGTAACGTTTCAATTGCAGCCTTCATGGAGGAAGGACTGGCATTCCATGCATCGTTAATAATTGTAAAACCTTTTTTAGCGGTTAAAAACTGAAAGCGCATTTGTGTAATATTTATTTGCTGCAATGCTTCTTGTATTTTTTCTATAGGGACTTTGTAAAATTGACCTACAGCGATTCCGACAATCGTATTAAAAATATTATGTTTTCCATGTAAGGGAACATCGTACTGTATTTTTGAATGATTTAATTTAAAATGAACACCATATTCATCTAATTGTACGTTCGTTGGAAACAAATCATTTGTATACTTTCCACCAAACGACTTACTTTCTATACCTAGCGTATTAATATGTTGAGAAAGTAATGGCTCATCACCATTATATAAGAACAGTCCACCGTCATGTAATCCGTCTACAATTTCAAATTTAGCCTTCGCAATCTCTTTTCTTGATCCAAGCGTTTCTAAATGAGACTGTCCAATCATTGTAATCACCGCTACATCTGGCTGTGCGATTCGTGATAAATTTCGAATTTGTCCTTTTTCACTCATTCCCATTTCAAGTATTAAGAACTCAGTATTTCGTTCCATTTCTAAAATTGTTAACGGCAAACCGATTTGACTATTAAAATTACCTTTTGTTTTATGCACTCTATAAGTTGAACTTAAAATGCTTCCTATTATATCTTTTACCGTAGTCTTGCCATTACTACCTGTAATTCCTATTACTTTTACATTTATCTCTCTTCGATAAAATTGTGCCAATTGTTGCAAAGCAAACAAAGTGTCATCCACAAATATAATTGGAATCCCTTTTGGCGGAGTACCGTAAGACTTTTTCCACAAGGAAGCGACAGCTCCATTATCCATTGCTTCTTTCACATACTCATGCCCATCTTTCATCCTAATGATTGGAACAAATACATTTCCTTCTTTCATATTTTTGGAATCTATGCAGACACCATGCATCTCTATAAGATGAAACGATTCTTGTAATCCTTCTCCATTTACTACTTCTTCAAGTTTTTTCAAATTCATTTGAATCAAAGTATCACCTTTTTCCATTAAATTACATATTTACTGTTTTATTTACACATATTAATAAAAATTTTATAGCGAGGTGTGTATATGCAAAAAGCGATTAGTTTCTTTCTCCTATTGTTTTGCCTAATTGTAGTAAACGAAACGTACGCCTATTCCCCAAAATCTTTACCAATCTCTCAAAACTCTGATCAATGGCAAGTGAATATTGATAAACCGAAAAAAACAAACAAGAATATGCTTCAAGCTAAAAAAGACGAGTTTCAAACATATCAATTTTCAGTGAAAAATGTTGGAAACAGTGAAGTATATAATGTACAAGTCGAAGTATTCCGCAACGAGCCAAAAACAAAAACGAAATATGAACTCTTCTCCCTAAAGGAAAACCGTTTAGCAAGCGGAAAAACTGGATTTGAACATGCTAATTTTCCAGTTGCTACAAAAGCAGATGAAGTTGATGTAATGATTACTTGGCAAGAACACCCTTTCCGCTCCATGCGAAATGGTCAAAAAGTGGAGTCTAGAAAATTTAAAGAGCATTTTGTTTTTAAGGATGAAAAAAAATAAATGGAAGGCGAATAAATTCACATTATCATTTATATAGCTTACTTTACTAGTACCAGTTCTAAAGCAAATTAAAAAGTCGCGGCTTATACATGCCACGACTTTTTATATTAATTCGTACTAATTCCTCTCGCTGCCCAAATACGATCGATATCAGCGGCATGTTGTCCGCCATATAAAAGAGCATCCGCTTGCTTAATTGCTTTTGCTCCATCACTGAATTTAGAGTTTGGTGTTAACGACCAGTGCGATTGTAAAATAATTTTCGTTGCAACATCACGACCAAATGCTTGCGCCATCTCATATTGTCCTTGAGCCCAAATTTCTCCATCATCATGTACTTCATTCGTAATATCTTTCGGATACACTTTATTATTATCTAATCGGCGTAAGCACGTTGGATCTGAACTAGAATAAGCAGTCGCATCCCATTCTCCAACACATGCTTTTCCGTAGCCTGTTGTCGATACTGCATCTTCATACGTAGCACCTAAGAAATCACCAAATCCTTCTCCCATCGCTCCACCTTCTGCAGAACTACCGAAGCCAGGAACTTGGTTATCTTGAATTGAATGTCCATATTCATGTGCGATAATACCTGCATCTTCTGCATCATCTACTCCGCCAGTACCAAAGGTTAAAGCTTTCGTTGTCGGAGAATAAAATGAGTTGTCCGCCGTTGTTCCATTCACATTCACTTTAATAGAGCGATTATTAATATTTTTAAAACCTAGACTTTGAATGTAACGTTGTAAAGTATCGATATGATAATACGACATCACATCTTCAAAGCTATCATTTGCACGTGTATAGTTAAATTGTAAGTTTGTAGATTTCGTTTTTGCTTTTGAAGAAATCGTAACATACTCTCCAATTAAAAATCCTGTTCCATCTAAACCTTTTAACGTAACAGTCTTTAATTGGTTCGTTAACGCTGTTGAATCTGCATCGTTATTATCCTTTAAGCCTACTTTACTACCGCTAGATACGACCGGGTTAGGTAAAAATACTTTTCCTGATCCTTCTGCTTTACGGTTTATATCAACTTTTTTAATTAACTTTCCATTTTCTGCATCAATAAATGTTTCCCATGCACCAAACGGATTATTAGAATGGACTACAACTTTGTATACTGGACGAGCAATTCCCTCTTCAACAATATATCCAAATTCTTTCTCTGTAGGAGCCCATAAGTTTTGTTCACTTACTTCTCCAACATACGCCATTGATTTTTGTATTGCATCTTTTTCACTAATTTTTGTAGTAGCTTCCTTCACACCTTTAACAGATTGATAATCAGAAACAGCAAGTACTCCCTTTCCCTCTCCGTTAAGAGTAACTGTAATTTGTTTCGAAAATACAGGCGCACCATTCACAACTTGTTGGAATCTAACATATGAAGCTACTGACGTTTCTGTTGTAGAAATATATTGTAAGTCTGAAAGGTCTGCTTTTAATCCATACTGCGCAGCATTTTCTTTTAAATATTCTGTTGCTTTTTTCTGCGGCGAATAAGCTTCTAGCTTTACTTGTTGTTGTTTTTCCAATGCCGAAACTGTAGAAATTGTCCCCATTACTAACGGCACAGTCATTGCCATTGCCACCATTTTTTTATTAAACATAGAACCACTCCCCCTAATAAAGTAGCTCAACCTTATCCCATTACCACTAGGCAATTATTCTTTACAAAATGGATGGATAAAAATTGAATCTACGTTTAATTCTCTATGAGCAATTCTATTACCTTTCCATTTTGGGTGAGTGAAAGTTTCTCAATATTTAAGTGTAAAGTGAAAACAATACTTTAGAAAAAATTTTCTAAATCCATTCCTTCCCCTGAAACT
Source organism: Bacillus tropicus (assembly GCF_001884035.1). Taxonomy (GTDB): domain Bacteria; phylum Bacillota; class Bacilli; order Bacillales; family Bacillaceae_G; genus Bacillus_A; species Bacillus_A tropicus. Next base: position 337,633 of record NZ_MACG01000035.1, on the reverse strand, counting down.
TTTCATATTACTGTGTAAAAAAATAGACTGCTTTTTACCTAACGGTAGGTTGAAAAAACCACTTATGAATGATACGATTTAAATAACCTTTTTTTAGGAGGATCTATATGAGTAAAAGTGAAGAAACACTCTCTTCAATAATGGAAGCAAGTTATCGTCTTTTTGCTACGTACGGTATCGCTAAAACAACTTACACGATGATTGCTGAGGAAGTTGGTATCGCAAAACCATCTATATATTACTACTTTAAGTCGAAAGATGCTTTAATTGAATGTATTTTTAATGAATTATGTAAAGCGATGCAGTTCTCTTCTTATTTCCATACAGAAGAGTTTACGAAAACAAATTTTATTGAAAAATGTATTGCAATTGGCTTTAAAATAATTGATGAACAGCGAAACGACCCTTATTTTAATCGTGTGTTGCAAGAGTATGTATTACTATCTTCAAGAAATGATATATACAAAGATCGATTACTTACTGTGCAAACAGAATATTTACAAGGATTTGAATCACTCCTTACAAAAGCAACTGAACTTCAATTAATTGAAAATAAAAACCTAGTTTCAAAAGCTCATATGTTAGCATTAGTGCTTGATAATATCGGAAATTTTATGATGATTGATGTAAATATAGATTATAAACAAATTTGGATTGAAGCTGTAAATAGCATTTTTGAAAGAAGGGATTGAAGTGAATACAAAAAAGCGCATTATCGGCTTAGATTTTGCTAGAGCTTGGGCGATGTTCGGAATGTTACTTGTTAATTTCATGGTAATAACAGGTGCAGAAGGAAATGGTCCTCCATTTTTAATAACTTTCATGTCACTTTTTGAAGGTAGAGCTTCTGCCTTGTTTGTCATACTCGCTGGCATCGGTATATCTTTAATGACAAGATCATCTGTTGCTAGCAATGAACAAATAAAAGTATCTACTAGTCGAAAGATCATATGGAAACGGTCACTATTCTTATTTATTTTAGGATTACTACTATATGTAATGGAGTGGACTGGGGATATATTACACTACTACGGTGTTTACCTTTTCCTTGCTGCATTGCTCATTACAGTACGAACAAAAGCATTAGTATTGCTATCTATTATTATTCTATTCATCGCACAATCACTTCAGCTTACTTTCAATACTTTCGAAGGTTGGGGAGGTCCAACTCCATTTATAAACTATGTAGACTTTTGGACTGTAGAAGGTTTTCTTCGCAATTTATTCTTTAATGGCTATCACCCTATTTTCCCTTGGTTTTCATTCTTCTTAACCGGTATGATAATTGGCAGGTTAGATCTTCATAATAAGAAAATCAAGGAAAGTTTACTCTTATTTGGTGTTACAATTACAATACTGATAGAACTTTTATCAAAAGGACTTACATTCTTCTTTATTCCATACATCGGCAAAGAAGCAGCTACATTTTTGTTTAATACAGGACCTATCTTACCAAGTGTATTATACATTTTATCTGCTATAGGATCTGCTATTACTACATTAATCATTTGTCTCTATATCGCTGAAAAATATGAAAACAATTGGTTTGTTACTTCCATTGTACAAACAGGACAATTAACATTAACTCATTATGTAAGTCATGTATTTATCGGTATTGGAGCATTAATTCTATTAAATAGAATGGAACACCAATCACTACTTTTCGTTTTCATATTCGCTACTGCATTTTTCATTTTCAGCATTTTAATTAGCGTGTTATGGAGAATGAATTTTTCTAGAGGTCCTATTGAATGGATTATGCGGAAAATAGCCGGATAAATTTCCATCATACAAAAAAGGAAGTTGGAATGATTCCAACTTCCTTTTCTTTAATTAGCTGAACTTAATTTAATGCGGACTTTTGTCTCACCTAAAGATAGTTCATCATCTTCATTCGTTAAGTGACCAAATGTAAATTGTTTAACGAGTAAGTTTTCTTCCAACAACTCTTTATGATTCGTTAACGTTTGCTGCAGTTCTTCCTCTGTATCAAGAATTACATCTACTCGTAAATTAACAGGTAAATTCAGCTGCTTACGATATTCTTGAACGGCGCGTATGAATTCACGTGCTACCCCTTCTTGTAGCAATTCTTCCGTTACATTCGTATCTAACATTACTGTATATTGTCCGTTAGTTGTATTAGAAAATCCTGATTTCGCAACTTTCTCTACTACTACATCTTCAGCTGTTACCACTACTTCTTCTCCTAATGCACCTTTGTAAACTGCTCTTTCTGTAGAGACAAAGTTTTGTACCTCGTCTTGTGATAATTGTTTTAGCCAGCCATTTACTGCATTCACATTTTTACCGAACTTCGGCCCAGCCGTTTTAAAATTCAGCTTTAATTGATAGGACGTGTATTTCGTTTCATCAATCTCAACATGGAACGCCTTCACATTTAACTCATCCATGACGATATCACGATAAGATTCCCAATCCATATCATTTTCATTATGCTCAAGTAATACAAGTTCCGCTAACGGCTGTTTTACTTTTAAAGAATGCTGATTACGATTACTTCTTCCAAGTTCAACAACTTGTAAAACTGCATCCATTTCCGCTTCTAATTTCAGCTGAAGTAGTGATTCATTTACAACTGGATAATCCTCTAAATGAACGCTACTTCCAGTTAAATTCAAATGAATATCTTCAGCGACAAACGGTGTAAATGGTGCAATTAATTTACTAATTGTCACAAGCACTTCATGAAGTGTCTCATACGCAGCTGCTTTTTCAGCATTCATACCAGACTCCCAGAAACGATTACGTGATCGTCTTACGTACCAGTTACTTACTTCATCTACAAGCGTCGCGATTTCACGAGCTGCATTCGTAAATTGATAATCATCAAGTGCAGTTCTCACTTTTTTCGTTGTGCTATGCAATCTTGATAATACCCATTCATCCAATTTCGTCCGCTTTACGTCATACGTTTCGTTCGGATTATAGTCATCTAAATTTGCATATAAAACGTAGAAGCTATACACATTGACTAATGTATCTACAAATTTAGATTTTGCTTCTAATACTGTTCTTTCAGAAAAACGCTTTGCATTCCACGGAGCACTGTCAACGAGTAAAGCCCATCTTAAAGCATCTGCACCAAACTTCTCTACTAAATCAACTGGATCTAGTGCATTCCCTTTACTTTTAGACATTTTCTGTCCTTCTTCGTCTAATACATGCCCTAATGATAACACTCGTTTATACGGTACTTTTCCCGTATATAGTGCTGATACAGCTAATAAACTATAAAACCAGCCGCGTGTTTGATCAATTCCTTCTGCAATTACATCTGCTGGAAACTGTTCTTCAAATAACTCTTTATTTTCAAACGGATAATGATATTGCGCAAATGGCATCGAACCACTATCAAACCAAACATCAATTACTTCTGGTGTACGATTCATTGTACTTCCGCATTTTTCGCAGCAAACTTGCACTTCATCTACATACGGCTTATGCAATTCTAAATCTTTAGGTGTTTCTTTCGTACTATGCTTTCTTAAATCAGCAATACTTTTCGGAGCGAATTGATGATCGCAACTTTCACATTCCCATACGTTTAATGGTGTTCCCCAATATCTATTTCGGCTAATATTCCAGTCCACCATGTTTTCTAAAAACTTACCAAATCGTCCATGTTTCATATGATCTGGATACCAAGTAACAGTATCGTTATTTTGTAAAAATGTATCTTTAATTGCAGTCGTGCGGATTAACCAGCTCTCTCCTGCATAATAAAGAAGTGGTGAATCACAGCGCCAACAATGTGGGTAACTATGTTCATACTTTTCTTTATGGTAAAGTAAATCTTCCTTCGCTAAATAACGAACGATATCTACGTCACAATCTTTAACAAATTTCCCTTTCAAAAATGGTACTGCCTCTGTATACTCACCTTTTTCATCTACAACATGTAAGAATGACAATCCTTCACTTTGAACGACTCTATAATCATCCTCTCCGTATGCTGGAGCAATATGAACAAGTCCTGTACCACTATCTGCCGTTACAAAATCTGCTCCGATAACGCGGTAACCATTTGTAACTTCTTTCATTGGAAACGGTGCTGTGTAAGAAGTATTTAATAATTCTTCTCCTTTATGAACAGATAATACTTCATAGTTTTCTTTTAATACATCTTGTACACGTTCTTTCGCAACAATGTATACATGACCTTCTTGTTTCGCTTTCACGTATTCCATATTTGGATGTACAGCGAGTGCAACATTTGCTGGAAGTGTCCAAGGTGTTGTCGTCCAACCTAGGAAGTATTCATTGTCACTATCTTTTACTTTAAACTTAACTGTTGCACTTAAATCTTTTACTGTTTTATACCCTTGGGCAACCTCATGTGAACTTAGTGAAGTTTGACAACTTGGGCAATATGGTGAAACTCTATGCCCTTTATACAATAATCCTTTTTCATGAATCGTCCCTAAAATATGCCATACACTTTCGATATATGGATTCTCTAACGTAACGTACGGATCATCCATATCTACCCAATAACCGATGCTTTCAGTGAATTCACGCCACTGCTTCTCATATGTGAATACACTCTCTTTACACTTCTTAATAAACGGTTCAATTCCATACTCTTCGATTTCATGTTTACCAGAAATACCGAGTTGCTTCTCAACACCTAATTCTACAGGTAAGCCGTGCGTATCCCATCCCGCTTTTCTTAATACTTTATAACCAGCCATCGTTTTATATCTTGCTACTACATCTTTAATTGTTCGTCCAAGTGCATGACCTACATGCGGTAGTCCGTTCGCCGTTGGTGGTCCTTCATAAAACACAAAAGATTGTGCGCCTTCTCGATTCTGAATTGATTGCTCAAAAATGCTTTGCTCGTTCCACTGTTTACGAATACGTGTTTCTCTCCCTACAGCTGACTCTTTTACATCTACTTTCTTCATCTACAATCACTCCTTTTGAATGTTTTAAAGCACACAAAAAACCCGTCCCTATAAAATAGGGACGGGTTTACCCGCGATACCACCCTAATTCTATTAGCCTTCACTAATAGCACTTAGCAACGTACTATCATACGTGTTCTTTGTAACGGTAGACATCCGTCCGGGCTTACTCATTTTCAGCCTCGGCTCCTCGGAGATGATTTTCAAATAACGTCTGCACACCGGCTTTCAGCAACATACCGGCTCTCTGGGGAACAGTACACTATTTTACTCTTTCTCGTCTTCAGATTTGTATACTTTGTTAAAAGCTATTTTATGGCATTTGGCAACTAATTGTCAACTAATTCGAAATATATTTTTATTTATATCCTTTTTTCCTTTTCTTATACAGTTACTTTTCAAATTCTCGCAATGCTGCTAAATTTTCATCATCCTCGATAAGTTCAGCGAAAAATCCCGACTCATCCTCACGACGTACAATTTCAAGCTCTTCCTTCGCCTCTTCATTTCTGTTTAACTGTGCTAAATAACAAGCACGATCATATCTTGCTAACAAATCACTCGCATCCATTGTTAATACTTCATTTGTTATTTTTTCTGCCTTTATCGTTTGGCCAGCACCATGATATGAAGATGCTAAAGAAAGAAGAATTGCTGTTTCATTCGGATGATGTATAGCGGCATTTTCTAATACATGAATTGCCTCTTCAAACCTCTCTTGACTTTGATATATTTCTCCTAAAGCAAGAAATGCTCTACTTACAAATGGTGTTTGCTCCGTTAATTGTAAAGTAATCTTTTCTGCTTTTCTTTCTTCTCCTGCTTTAAAGAATACTTGTGCCTGAAGAAGAAGAGTATCGTAATCATCTGGTAACTCTCGAACCATTTGCTTCGTTAATTCCATAGCATCTCTTAACATACCTTCTTCCTCGCACTCAACGAAAAGATTTACAAGTTGCTTCGCTGCTTCATAATCCCATTTATTTTCTAGTGACGTGTGCAGAATCTCTATTGCTTCTTTACTCATCTCTACATTCTCATAAAATAGCGCAAATCGCTGCGCTGCCATACTATTTTTCGGATTTAACTGTAACGAAATTTCATATAAATCAATGATTGTAGTAATAATCGAAATTTCTTTCGCACGGTTTTTCATACGATAAAGAGCTCTCGTAAATATAGATTTCTTCGGCTGTTCATTTTGTTGACGTTCAATCCATCTTTCTGTAACCGCAGTTGCAGCATACATAAACGCCATACTTCTTTCTGCCTTTTTTACTTTTAATATATGAAGAAAATCTCGTATGTTAGACCATTTCTTATGTTGTTCTATCGCTTTTACATATACATCAAATATACGTTCATTATTTACATCATTTTGTATAACCTTCATTGCAATTTCAATTGCTTTTGCATTTTTATTTTTCAATAATACTTTTGCATAATGATATAAAACTTCTGTATGCTCACTATCTAATTGTAGTGCCTCTTCAATCTGTACTTGTTCTTTATCTATTTCATCCATTGCTCCATACACGTATGCAATCGCATCTAATCGCCATATTTCAGGCACTTCGTCCGCTAATTGTTCTAGTTCAGTCAGCAACTCTTCCTGAAGATTCATTTCTACTGAAAGCTGTGCCAAATATTCCATATTAATATGCAACGGCTCTTCTTTCATCGCCTGAACCATATGGCTTTGTTCTTTAGAACGATTTTCTTCTTTTTCATATATTTCCGCAAGCTGTAAATGTACACCGACGAAATTCCCATCAAGCTCTAAACATGTTTCATATGCCTGTTTTGCTTCTGACAACTGCCCTAATGCCATAAGTGTTTCACCAATTCGGTAATACGGTAATGCCGTTTCCTTTTGTTCTATCGCCTTATTATATCTTTTCATCGCTTGGCCATACTGTCCGATAGATTCATATAAAATACCTGTATAACAACCGTATTCACTTACTTCATTTCTTTCTTTGTGTAACGTTCTTAAGAATGCTATACCTCGCTGCACAAATACCGTTCCTTTAATTCGATTCACATATTCATCTAACGCGCTTGCTACATTGTATTCGCTCTGCTTTATACCACTCTCTAACTTAGACAATGCTACTTTAAACCCTTCTTCACTTCCACCAAGTTCAACTTCAGCATCCCATAAAACCATTCCTGCATTCATAAGAAAATCTTGGCTCTTTTCAATTTGTTTTTCAATACCAAGAATATATTCTTTTGCTTCCTTATATTGTTCTCTTGCCATATAAACTTGCGTAAGTCCGAAGTGAGAATAAACATCATCATGATTTTCTTCTAAAGCACGAGTATACAACGCTTCTGCTTCTTCTAGACTATCATTTTGAAAATGATAGTCACCCAGTTTTACATATAGAGGTGCCTTATCATCACAATTCTCAATACCTTTTAATAAAATTTCTTTCGTACTTTCCTCATCCTTCAAATCAGATTCGTATATTTCCGAAAGTTTCGTATAAATGTAAGGTGCATTACTATCCAAATGAATCGCTACTTTAAGCCCTTTTATCGCTAAATGTAATTTCCCTAAATGATGCGCACATCTCGCTCGCTCATACCATACATGTGCCTCATTTTTATACTCTCTTAACAGGTCGTTAAAGATTTCATACGCTTCTTCATATCTTTCTAAATCTATTAATATTAACCCATGATTCGTTAAAGTAAATCTTTCTGGACTACGTTCTAAAGCAACTTGAGAAAACTGCAATGCCTTATCAGATTGATCGATATACATATATGATAACGCAAGAAAACTCCAAGCAATCGGCTGATCTGCGTCTAATTGTAATGAGGAACGAAAACTTGAAATCGCTTCTATATAACTTTCCTGCTCAAAAGCATATCTTCCGTTTATTAAATGATATAAAGCACGATTATTTTTCTTCTCAACACTCGCAAGCATTTGCTCGGCTTTTTCTAATTCTTCAAGGCGGATAAAGCACTGCGCACCATGTAATTTAACAAAGTCCGAGTTTGGAAACTTCTCCATTAAATTTTCTATACAATATAAAATAAATTCTTTATCTACTTCAACATCTAAATGCTTAACCGTATATAACCACGTATTCGGATTATCACTTGTCTCTTTTAAAAACTGTACTAACTTATGAATCCCCTCTTTATCTTGTTCATCTAAATGATCCGTTAAAGAAAAAATTGATTTGAAATAAGTATTTTCTTCTTCATTTAAAAATGATAGCTTTTCCTTCTTTTCTTTCGGAACAAACGTAATCGCTAAACAACCTGTATAACGATATTTTTCTTGTAACTTACTATATTCCACAATAACTGGCTCTATAAAGTTCGGATCTTGAACATAAAAGGCCTGCAATGTATCATCATATCCAGCTAGTACTTGTACATGTGAAGCATGCTCAATATCTATACTTAATAAAACAGGAATTCCTTCATCAATCAGTCTCTTATAATTCTCTTCATTACCTTTAAAATAACGATATTCATAACCTAATTCGTCTAAATAAGAAACAGTATCTGAAAACTTCGATCCTGTCATATCAAAAATAAACTCTGCTATTTCATCTTGTGTACGTTTTTCTCCCCATAACTGCAACATCATTTCTAAACTTGTCGGCACACAATAATTATCCTTTTGTACAATGGGAACGATCGGCAGGTGAACCTTTTTTCCATCTGGATTTTTTTCTAAATTATGATATAAAGACCCTTTTAAACTTTTTTCTTCTTTTAATAACTGTTGTAAATCTACAAGTTTATTCATTTTGTACAGTGCTTCTGCTCGTAAATGTACGAAATAAGCTTTATACGCATGATAAGGAAGCTGTTTATTTATGTTATCTATTACTGATAACATATCTTCGTACTTCCCTAAATCTAATACATATTTTATCTTTTCAAAATGAAAATATGGTACTTGTGGGAACTTTACAATTGCATCATCAATTAGCTGCAATGCACGTTTTTGTTCTCCTTTATTCGCATATAACTGTGATAATAAATAGGTAGATAACTCTTCACAATCTTTATGCTGCATACCAGCTATAAATTGTTCTTCTGCTTTCTCCCATTCACCTGTATGCATATAGACGTATCCCCATTTATCAAACACAGCACGTTCACTGTACTCCTCTGCTTTTTGCATATAGATTAGCGCTTCTTCATTTCGTTTCATTTCTAAAAGACATCTTACTAACGTAAAATATGTTTTCGCTAAAAAATCGGCATCTATTTCTTCTTTATTGCTCTCTTCTAAAGCGTCTTTTAGCAACTGTTCTGCTTCAAGAATTTTCCGCTCATCAATTAACTCATCACAATATAAAGAGAGCGTTCTCATATTTGGGAATTTTTTATAAGCGTAGCGAATGAGGAATGAACTGTATTGGTGCATAAGCCCTTCATCAGTAAGGCGAATTAATATATCAAACTCCTTATGTGAAGGAATATTAGCAAGCCAATTCTTTACATAAGATAAAGTATTCTTTTCTTTTATATATGAAATTTCATTATTTATTTCCTGTAATCCCTCTATAAATCTCTTGTCTTTCAAACAAGCATCTAACTGCTTAAAATCTAGCATGTATTCACCTCGAATATTTATTTATACTGCTACTTGCTTAGATTTTACACATCATATTGTATGTATTCAACTAAAATCTCCTATAATGAATGGTATTAATTAATATTATTCAAATTTATAACAAAATATAGTAAAAATGATTGTTTTTCTCTGTATTTTGTTTGATTATATGGAATAACGTAACATGTGTATCCTATCTTTTGTCAGTTAAAAACAGTACATGAAATTATATCGGCGATAATTTAAATATATCAGCGATTCTTTCATTTTATCGGCGATTTTCAAATTATATCGACCGATTCTTAACATTTATCAGCGATTATATGTCGAATATCGACATTAAACGACAATTCTTATATATCATATCTTTTAACATACTACATCACCAAATGTAATTTTCATATTCGGAGCGTACACTAAAGAAGAATGCACATGAAATATTTTAAAAAATCGTAGTTCAGCTTCATATTGAGCTAGCGCATTATCATATGTTAATCCTCTGTCTATTAAACGTTCTATAAATTGCGGCTTATCACCCGGATTGCCTGCAATCCCCTCTTCTTTTAATGAATGATACAAACTTTGTTTATCATTATGGTGCATATTAGAATCTAAAAAGTTCACTTTATCACTTACTCTACACTCAATATTTTTCACACATAATTCACTTAAATATATCGGTATTTTCATACCAATATTCCCATCTTTTCCGCTTCTCTGCATATCACTTTCAAATAACTTCTGCAAAGTGCCTAACCTAATAATTTCCGATTGATTCTCTCCACCCAAAGAGTATGAAGACATATTTGATATCCAATGCGGTTCAAAACAGATTATTTTTCCGCCCCTTTTAACTGAATGCATCATTTTTTGTAGCATCTTTTTTGGTGAACTCATATGTAACAAGAAGGCATGACAGATTGCTATATCGTATGTATCATTCAATTTAATTTCTGTAGCATCTCCCTTAAGAAATTGTGACTCATACGGAAGTAAACGAAACAATTCTCTCGCTTCAGCAAGTAATGCTTCTCCACTATCAATGCCTGTATACTTTGAACCTTTTGGAAGTAATGGCATTAATACTAAGCCTAAATAACCATATCCACAACCGAAATCAACGATATGTACGGGCTTTTTAATCTTCCAAACTGTATTTACTAAAAAGCTTATATAATCGTCGTTGTAATATAAATCTCTTGTATTTTTTAAATATGTTAGTTTATTGTTCCAATCATACGTTTCCAACGTCTAACGCCTCCTTTTATATACAAAACTAAAGTTCTCTATATAATAGTCGTATTCCTACACTTTTCTTAAAATTTCAAAGCAAAAAGCTAGTGTATTATTAAAAATACACTAGCTTTTTATTTGGAAGAAAAATTTAACAAGTACAATCACAATCAAAACAATCCGTACAATCTAAATCGCCACAATCTGCTTTTCTCTTTCTTTTGTTTCTCTTAAGATAATAATACAGTAGCCCAAACAATAGTATACAAATAGTAAAAGCTATTATTGCTTCTGTATACTTATTTTGAATCATAAAACCAATTCCACTTCCACCTGAAATAAAAATTAGAATTAAGTAAATCCAGAACATCTATGTAAATACCTCCGTTACTATATACCTTAAGATAATATCCAAATAACACTTGATGAAATAAATAACCCCATACCATTACCGCTTAATACACCAGTAGTTACTCTTAGTAAATTTGTGCTACTTCTCCATTTCCACTTTTGGGTAAATCCATCAATAAGTAACGGAATTTGAGCAGAAAATGATAGTATAATTGCAAAAAGAAATGAAAGTGTTATATAAAAATAAATTGGAAACATTAATATACCGATAAGCATGCCTGTACAACGCGCACATAAAGGTATGTATTTTTGTAGTTTAAGAAAACTTCTATCTGATCTTCTATGACAAGGAATTTGTAAAATCATATTTCGAATCAATATAAATCCTCCTCTCTAAAAAGATTTTAATTGATTTTGAAAATTAATTATATATCCAAATAAAAAACAAACCAGGTTTATATACTAAACCCAGTTTGTCAGTTTATTACTATGCTACATCTCCTCAGGTGCCTCCACCCCAAGTAAACGTAATCCTTCTTTTAATACAACCGTCACAGCATACACTAATGCCAATCTGCTGTCTTTCTCTTTGCTCTCTTCCAATATACGAACATTCCCATAATATTTATTAAACGATTGCGCTACATCTAATACGTATTTCGAAATAACCGATGGCTCGTTTTTATTGAAGGCCACTTCAATTACTTGCGGGAATTTATTAAGTAATTTTATAACGCTCCAGCTATAATCATCTTTTAATGCAAACGTACACGTTTCAAATTCTACACTTTCTTTTCTTAAAATAGAGCAAGCACGTGCATGTGTGTACTGTACGTACGGGCCTGTTTCACCTTCAAATTTCAGCATATTTTCTAATGAGAATTCGATATTATGCATACGCTCATTTTTTAAATCATGGAAAATAACTGCCCCGACACCGACTTGTTTTGCTACCTCTTCTTTTTGTTTTAAGTTTGGATTTTTCTCTTCAATATTTTGTTTTGCAAGGTCAATTGCTTCCTCGAGTACTTCTTCAAGTAGAATAACTCTTCCTTTACGTGTGGACATTTTCTTACCGTCTTTTAAAATGAACCCAAACGGTACATGTTCCATTCCATCAACCCAAGTGTAACCAAGTTTTTTTAATACAGTGAAAAATTGATTGAAGTGTAAACTTTGTTCCGGGCCAACTACATATAACGCTTTATCAAAACCAAATGTGTTTTGACGATATAGTGCTGCTGTTAAGTCACGCGTTGCATAAATCGTCGCACCATCTGATTTTCTAATTAAGCAAGGCGGCATTCCCTCTTCTTCTAAATTAACGACTAATGCGCCTTCTGACTCTTCAAGCAAATCATGCTCCTCTAAAATCCCAATAAAATCTTCCATTAAATTATTATAAAAAGCTTCTCCTTGAAAATTAGTAAATTCAACACCGAGAAGTTCATAAATACGAGAAAATTCCTTTAAGGATTCGTGACGGAACCAATTCCAAAGCTCAACTGCTTCTTCATCACCTTCTTCTAATTTCTTAAACCAAGCGCGTCCATCTTCTTCTAGTTCTTCGTCGTCTTTTACCTCTTCATGAAATTGAACATATAACTTAAATAGTTCACGTATTGGATCCTCTTTCACTACTGCTTCATTTCCCCATTTTTTATAAGCAGTAATTAACTTTCCAAACTGTGTTCCCCAGTCCCCAATATAATTAATTCCTACAACTTCATACCCACATTTTTCAGCGATATGTTTCAGTGAATTTCCAATCATTGTAGAACGTAAATGTCCCATTGAAAAAGGCTTTGCGATATTGGGAGAGGAATAATCGATAACTACCGTTTTTTCACATCCAAAACGATTGTGACCGTATTCTTCTTTCTCCGCTAAAATCGTTTTTAATACTGTATCACTTACAGTTTCACGTTTAAAAAATACATTTACATAAGGACCAACGGCTTCTACTTTCGTAAAAAATGGATCGCTTAATTTCTCCGCAACTTCCTTTGCAATAATAGCCGGTGCTTTTTTATATTGCTTCGCAAGTGTAAAGCATGGGAACGCTGCATCTCCAAATTCATCTTGTTTCGGTGATTCAATTAAATCTAAAATTTGTTTTTGCGTTAATTCATTCGTGAAAATATTAGATAAACTTTCCGCAAACTGCATTTTATAATCCATAATTTAACCTCCTTATTTTTTAAAACACAAAAAACTCGTCTCTAAAAAAGAGACGAGTTTTAACCCGTGGTACCACCCTTGTTGTTCGTTAAGAACCACTTTCCCGTTTATAACGAGGACAGGGGGCCTCGGCTTTCTCTACTATTCGTTCAAGAAGCATCTCCGAAGTGCGCTTCATCTTTTTCTTCCGTACTAGGCTTACACCATCCCTAGCTCGCTTTCCTTCTAAAAAAGACTACTCTCTTCATCACAGACAGTATATTTAATTAATTATTGCTTATTATACATCTTTTCAAACAATTAGCAAGGGTCAATTACACCAAAGTGAAACTTAGCACTTTTTCTTTTGTATACGTGAAAATTGTGTTTTTCAAATCTAGAACTACGGAAATGATCTTTTAATACGACACGCTTCCTCGCCACTCGCTTCGCCTCCGCAATTGTATCATCAGTAATATCATGATACAAAGCGAAGTGTTTTAATCCTTTAATTCCGTCAGATTCTATGACAGTTTCTTCAAACATCGGATCAAGATAAACGATGTCATAGCTATTATCTTCACATTGTTTTAAAAATGCGAAGTGCTCCGTTTGCTTTACATCAATTCGTTGCATTGCTTTATCAATTTCAGAAACGGATGAAAACCATGTTTTCAAACCATTTCCCATGATATAAGCCATATATTCGTTTCCTTCAAGTCCTGTTACTTTTCCACTTTCACCAACAATATAACTAGCTACAATACTATCTGATGCCATACCGAGCGTACAATCTAACACTGTCATTCCACTCTCTAATTTAGCAGCTTGTACAAATGGATCGTGTTCTCCGCGCATTAACCTTTTCACACGAAACATCGCTGAGTTCGGATGAAAGAAAAACGATTCTTCCGTACCTTTCGGATAAATAGCTAATCGGTTCTTCCCTACGACAAGTACATCTTGTTCATACTGTTCATGCAGTTTATGTACCGGTATGTCATTACGTATAATGAAATTACTATTTAATTCTGCCGCTACCAGCTTTGCATAAGCTGTCATTTCTTTGTTCGTTCTTCCTGCTGTTGTTACTATCATATTTTCACCTCTATATAAAGAAAAGAGGGAGATTTACTCTCCCCCTTCTTTAGCAATTCTTTTCAAAAGCTTGTTCTAAGTTCGTAATAATTTCGTCCATAGTTGCACCTTCAATTTCATGACGGTGAATGAAGTGAACAACTTTTTTTCCTTTTAATAATGCCATAGATGGTGAAGATGGAGGAATTTCTCCGAAGTATTCACGCATTTTTGCAGTAGCATCTTTATCTTGACCTGCGAATACAGTTACAAGATGATCAGGTTGTTTTTCAGCACGAACAACTGCTTGACCTGCTGATGGACGTGCTAAACCAGCTGCACAACCACAAACAGAGTTTACAACTACTAAAGTTGTACCTGATGTGTTTTCCATAAATTCTGTTACAGCTTCTTCTGTAGTTAACTCTTCAAACCCAGAACGCACTAACTCTTGGCGCATTGGGATTACCATTTGGCGCATGTATTCTTCATAAGCATTTGACATCTTGTAATCTCTCCTTCAACTTTCATTCCAAATTCATCATATCACGCTCTATTAATAGGTGCAAAAGAAAGATAACGATGATTTCATTTTTTTGTAGGGATTTCACAAACCCCACCGCGGCAATGTCCCACTGGAACAAGTTTTCTATTGTTAGCGATATAATCGTATACTTTACTTCCAAATCCAAGTACGATAGATAACTTTATAAAAGGCACGGCAAACCAATAAGATGGAACGGCCTTTGCTAATACATATATGCTATGAATGCCGTCATACCACTTATTATTTTTTAAAATATACAATCTTTGTTCCATCTTACTTTGTAGTTCTTGAGAAAGCTCATACTTCTCTACTACATCTTCATCTCGAAATGAAACAAATTTGATCTTACCCTTTTTATCTAATTTTTTCGTACGTTCTGCAACCGCCGTACACATCGGACACCAACTATCATAGAAAACAATCATACATTATTCCCCTTTACGAGACTCCGTCATTTGTTTCCATACAGAACCTTTTGCTTCTTCTCCGCCTTCAATACGCTCTAATGCTAGACGTGCTTGCATCGCTACTTCAAACTCTGGATCATCTTGCGCTGCTTTTAATGCTGGAATCGCACTTTCGTCTCCTAGTTCAAATAAGAACATCGCTGCACGCCAGCGTACTAATTTACTTGAATCTTTCAGAGATTTAATCATAACGAACATCGCTGCTGGGTCACCTACGTCTGATAAGCAATCACCCGCTGTACGACGTACACTTACTGAACGATCTAATAGTGCTTTATATAATAACGGTAATACTTCTTCACCTTTTACCATACCTAAATATGCTGTTGCTAAACGGCGAATTGAAACTTTTTCATCATCTAACGCCGTCTTTAACACTGGAATATCTTCTTCAGTAGGATCCATTTGTTCTAATGCTGCAAAACGATTTTTCCAGTCAGCATCTTTCATCATCTCTTCTGTTACTTTATATGGCTCACGCTTTTGAATCGTTACTTCAACAGCACCTGCCTGATTTAATAATTCTTTTACCGTTTCATTTACACGTTCTTCTGAATAAGCAGCAACAATCTCTTCTACAACTTCTTTTCCGATTTCTTCAAAGTTACCGTAACGTGTACTTTGCTCTACCCATTTACGCTCTTTCACAACGTTCGGTGCAGACATTTGCACTTTCATAATTGCTTCTTTAAATCGATCTGGTAAACCAACACGTTCTTCCGATGTTCCATCTGTTAACTTCACTTGCATTGGGATAGTAAAGAACATTTGAATAAACACTTTCACTTCTCCAAAATGAGACAGTTGTTGTTCTTCGCTTTCTCCTACTATTTCTTCCCCGAAAACGGCACGAACTTGTTGTAATAAAACTTTCCAGTCATACTTCGCATTACGCTCCACTGCTAAAAAGTCTGCAACATGATATACACCTTTAATACCTTCAATTTTCAAAATCTCTTGCACTTGCATCGGTGCTTGTTCTTTATTTTCATTTGTATAATTATTACGCGCTCCTGATGGTAATACTTCATTCAAAATAACTTTCATTGTATTTGGACTTGGCGTCGGTTCAATTGCTTTAATCTTCACGTAAAAAACTCTCCTTTATTGCGTGTTCTTAGGTGTATTGTAACATGTTATCACTCTATACTCCTACTCGGATGCTTAATTTTACTACTTTCTTCCCGCTACCATACTATTTTATTCTATTTACATTTCAAATTAGGAATTAGGTTTTAAAAGCTTTCGTTTCCGATGATTTTTATTATTTATCCATTAAGTTTATTAAAATACTTTCCACAATTTTTTCCGAAGCTATTACTTAAAATCACCTTTTATTACGAGGCCCCCTCCCGCCTTCTCTCCAAAAAGGTAATACTCTCAATCACAACTTCCGTTCTATATACTCTCTTGCCTTGCTCATCATCGTAGTTACTCGTCTGAATACGCCCTGTAATCCCAACAAGAGAGCCCTTCGTACAATATTCAGTTACATTCTCAGCCGATTTTCGCCAAACGACACAATTAATAAAATCGACTTGTTGTTCACCTAAACTATTTCGAAAACCTCTATTCACTGCAACACATACTCGTGCATACGCAACACCTTGCTTTGTGTAGTATAATTCTGGCTCCTTTGTCAATCTACCGATTAATACAACTCGATTCATCATAAGTTATACCACCTCACATATTTTTCTTCATTGTAAAGAAAAATGTGTGAGGGGTAAAAATCGTAAAATGATATATTTTAAAGTGAAAAAATATTAGTTTATATCTTATATAAACCAAAAAGAAACCCTACATATTATTAACATGTAAGGTTTCAAAAAATTATACTTCACTGCATGAAATGTAATATCCTCCGCGCGCCATCTTTATTTCCGCACGATATAATACTTCTTCTAAGTAAAAAGTTATCGGTTTTACTTTACTCTCAAATTTAAGTTGTTCATTACATTCAGCTGCATAACTTTCAATAGCTGAAGTAATCACTTCTCCCGATGGATACGTTAAAGCATCATTTAGTTCTATGAACAAACTTTTAGAAAATAGTTTTTTCATAATCCCTTTCTTCTCTTTCATCATATTCCATCCCCTTCAATTTAAGGTTATCAACATCCATATTATACCACATCATCAATTTATCTTTGAAAATAAAAAAAACCTGCATTTTTCATGCAGGATTTTTTATTAGTCATTTTTCGTAAAGTAAGAAACGAAACGAAGAATTTCTAAGTATAACCAAACTAATGTAAGCATTAGTCCCATTGCAGTGTACCACTCCATATATTTCGGAGCTTGACTACGTACACCATTTTCGATTAAATCGAAATCTAGTAATAAGTTTAATGCAGCAACTACGATAACAACTGCACTAATAATAATACCGATTGTACCACCTTGGTGAATGTACGGAACAGTTACACCAAACATGTTTAGTAGAAATACGACTAAATACATAACCATAATTCCAAGTGTTGCTGCCATCACGCCTGTACGGAATTTATCCGTTACTTTTACTACGCGTGTTGCATATAACACTAACATCGCAAATAGAATTGAGATTGTTAG
The DNA here is from genome assembly GCF_001884035.1 of Bacillus tropicus. Classification (GTDB taxonomy): domain Bacteria; phylum Bacillota; class Bacilli; order Bacillales; family Bacillaceae_G; genus Bacillus_A; species Bacillus_A tropicus. Next base: position 319,699 of record NZ_MACG01000035.1, on the reverse strand, counting down.
TAATACAGCATTTAAAACGATAGAATCGCCAAACTTCATTGTATAAACAGCTGAAATACTACCTAATACAACCCCTTCTACTGCCGCATAGATTGGTGCACCAAAAGGTGAAATACGCGGGAAGAACATAGACGCAAATGCGATGATTGCCGCAACGATTAAAGCGCCAATTAATACTGGCATCTTCATCGTACCCTCTATCATCTGTATGTATGAATAGACAGACGTTGCAAGTAGCAAGATAAGCATAATAAACGTTTTGCCTACTGTTCCGCCAATAGTCATCGCCGAAGCACTTGCTCCTTCTTTACGGAATGCCTCTTTTTTCAACATTGGATTAGATGTTCTCATTTTTTCCCTCCTAAAATAGGTTCTACCAATAGTGTAAAGTTTTTCTCTTTACTTTTCAATATATGCAGCTTGTTTTTATTTTAATCCTTCAACAATGTCGGATAGTTCACTCCATCTTTCCATCGTTTTTTCTAACTCTTCTTCTGTTTTTTGCTGCGCTTCTGATAATTCTTGCGCTTTCGTAAAATCAGAACCAACATTCGCAAGCTCTTCTCCAATTGATTCTAGCTTTTCTTCAAGTTCCGCAATTGTATCTTCAATTGTTTCCCATTCGCGCTGCTCGTTATATGAGAGTTTACGCTTACGTTGTTGTTTCGGTGCTTCTTCTACTACTTTTTTCTCTTTCTGCACTTCCGCTTTCTCAATAAGTTCTCTCATTTTTTCCATTTCTAAGTAATCAGTATAGCTACCTAAAAATTCGCGCACTTCTCCTTCTCCCGTAAAGATGAACAATTCATCTACTACTTTATCTAAGAAGTAACGATCATGCGATACAGTTAAAACGACACCGGGGAAATCTTCTAAATAATCTTCTAATACAGTTAATGTTTGTGTATCTAGATCATTCGTAGGCTCATCCAGTAATAGTACGTTCGGTTCTCCCATTAGTATACGTAATAAGTATAAACGTCTTCTTTCACCGCCAGATAATTTGCCAAGCGGTGTACCATGTGAATGCGGCGGGAATAAGAAACGTTCTAACATTTGAGACGCACCAATTACTTTTCCATCTGTCGTATGAATAACTTCAGCGATTTCTTTAATGTATTCAATCATACGTTGATTTAAATTCATTTCTTCATTTTCTTGCGTGTAGTAAGCGATTTTTACTGTTTGCCCAACTTCAATTTCACCACTATCAGGAGATATTTTACCTGCAAGCATATTTAATAGCGAAGATTTCCCGCTTCCATTCGCTCCAATAATTCCGATACGATCGCCTGGTTTCACGATATGATTAAAGTTGTTTAATACCGTTTTATTACCGAACTTTTTCGTTACATCTTTTAACTCAAGTACTTTTTTCCCAAGGCGGCTACCGCTAAGTGCAATATCAACTGACTGTTTTGCAGCTGGACCTTCTTGACCTTTTAACTCTTCAAAACGTTGAATACGTGCCTTTTGCTTTGTTGAACGAGCTTTCGCACCACGACGAATCCACGCTAGTTCACGGCGATATAAGTTTTGACGTTTTGATTCTTGCGCAAGTTCTTGTTCTTCACGAAGTGCTTTCGCTTCTAAAAACGTACTGTAATTCCCTTCATAACTAAACAGCTTTCCATTATCTAATTCGAAAATACGATTCGTCACACGGTCTAAGAAATAACGATCATGGGTTACAAGTAATACCGCACCTGTGTACCTTGCTAAATATTCCTCTAACCACTCAACTGTTTCATGGTCAAGATGGTTCGTAGGCTCATCTAAAATTAATAGGTCCGGTGTTTCAATAAAACACTGCGCCATCGCAATACGTTTTTTCTGCCCACCTGATAAATTTCCAACAGTTGCTGTGAAATCCGTGATTCCTAGTTTTGTTAATAACGATTTTGCATTCGCATTTGCTTCCCACGCACTCATTGCGTCCATACGTTGTTGCACTGCAAATAACTGCTCTTGCACTTTCTCATTACTTGGATCTTTTTCGATATGTAATAGCGCCTTTTCATAATCACGAAGAAGACGAATTAAAGGTGTATCACCATGGAAGACTTGTTCTAATACTGTTAATTGTTCATCAAACTCTGGTTGCTGTGATAAATAACTAATTGTATACCCACGTGAATGAGTCATATCACCTGCGTCAGGAATTTCTGCCCCTGCAATAATTTTTAATAGTGTTGATTTACCAGTACCGTTTACACCAATAATTCCGGCACGTTGTCCTTCTGCAATACTAAATGATAATCCATCAAATAACGGTTTTTCTCCATATGATTTTGATAAGTTTTCCACAGTTAACATTTTCATATTTGTGCATTCCACTCTTTCATAAATTGTTCAATAAACTGTTCCATATAAAGATGACGAAGTTCCGCCTCTTGTTTTGCTGCGTTCGTATTCATTAGGTCCTTTAGTTTTAAAAGTTTTTCATAAAAATGATTTAAAGATGGGTCGTTATTTTTTCTATATTCATCTTTCGTCATCACTTCACGCGGAGGAATAGTTGGATCATACATTAATCTTCCTTTCGCTCCACCATATGCAAATGTACGAGCTATTCCAATTGCACCAAGAGCGTCTAAGCGATCTGCATCTTGAACAATCTTTCCTTCAAGCGACTCCACTTTACCGCCATGACCACCTTTATAAGACATGTTGGCGATGATATGAAGAACATGTTTACTTTCCTCTTCTTCAACATGTAACTCTTCTAACCAATCAGAAACTTTTTTCATTCCTGCTTCTTCACTCTCATTTAGCTTTTCATCTGCCACATCGTGAAGTAATGCTGCCATTTCAATTATAAAACGATTTCCACCTTCTTGCTCGGATAAAGAAATCGCCAGTTTATGTACGCGCTCAATATGATACCAATCATGCCCACTCGCATCTTTTTCTAAAATATGTTTTACAAAAGTAATTGTTTTTTGAATCTTTTCTTGTTTTGTCATTTTATCTTCACCCAGTTACTTATTGTAACACGCCCGCATTTTTTCATCACATATTTTCTTGTCCGCCCATACACTGGGTGGTAGGCATCATCATGAAGGAGGAATAAATATGTTCTATAATAATCAACCGCCTTACCCACAACAACCATTTTACCCTCAGCAACAAGAACAAAGATATACAGAACAATATGAAGAACAAGAGTTACAACAGCAAGAACAACAATATGAGCAAAACCCATACGTAACACCACAAAAGCAAGGACCTGAATACCCTCAAAACCCTTATGACACACGTCCAAATTTTGAATATCCTAAAAATCCATATGCAGAATCACAAAATCAGGAACAACAATTTCAACAAAATCCATATGTAGCACCACAGAATCAAGAACAACAATTTCAACAAAATCCATATGCAGTACCGCAAACTCAAGAGCAACAATTTCAACAAAATCCATATGTAGCACCACAAAATCAAGAACAACAATTTCAGCAAAATCCATATGCAGCACCACAAAATCAAGAACAACAATACCAACAAAACCCACACCCAACTCAACCACAACAACCGCAATACCAACAACAAATGTATCAACCAAACTACGACGCACGTGTCTCACCACCTAAACCACCAACAATCGATCCAACTCAACCACAAATTTTACCGCCTGGACCAACATTAGATATTACACAACCACAAATCTTACCACCTGGACCAATTACAGAACCGACACAACAACAAATTCAGCAAGTTGTCGGCACACAATTTTTGCCTTTAAAGAAACCTGTACTAGATTTCGTAAAACCTTGGGTAGATTACGGTTTAAATGAAGCAAAACATACATCTCACGAACACGCATTAACAGAAGTTGCTGCGATTATGTTTTTAGTTGGGAAAGGATTTAATCCAACAATTGCGCATTATATTGTAGAATCTTGGGAGAAGAATGAGCAGTTTTAGGGTTGTTTATTTTATGTTCTGAAAAACTATAAAAGCGTCACATATGCCTGTTATACAAGCATTTGTGACGCTTTTTATTTGTTATATTATATTCTATCCCCAAAAAGAAATTTCATATTTTTTCATGTATTTTTATATTATTTGTGAGCAAAATTCGAGCTAATAATAGCCTTTTAATTAAACTTTATTAAATCAAATTTTATTATAAAAATAATTCATTAAATATATAAATCATCTAGATACATAGGTATTACCGTTCCCATTGTTGAACTTGTGTGCGGAATATATCCTCTGAATTCATCAAGTTTTAAAGTGTGCTAAAAACGTTGCTTTATCAAGGTTTTATAAAAGTGATATTTCATAGTGATTCATCACTTTTTTATTTTGTGGGTGAATTGTGGATGGGTTCGTGAGTGCCCCCACGAAATAAAACAAACCTAAATAACTTAGGCCTATTTTATTTTTTTATCTGTTTTTTTCCTATATTAAAAGCATTAGCTAAAAGTAAATTTAAAATATCGTAGCAAAAAAATCGACTCAGTAGAGTGCGCTTTGAATTTATTCATATGATTAAAATTCCTCTCTTAAATGCCCCTTAATATAATATGAATTTTCTATATTTACATTTTTTTCTTCTTGCCTCATAATTTTAATCGGGAGAGTGAGGAAGAAAATGGTTCAAATAAAAATTACACCTGAAGAACTAGAACAAGTTGCAAAACGGGCTAATGATACAAAGCATGCATTAGAATCCATACATAATAATTTATGCAATCAAATTGATTACATGTGTTTTCAATGGACAGGTGCATCGAATCAAAATTTCGTTCAAATGTTTAACAATGCAAGACCATCTGCATTCACAGCTATTAATGCACTTGTGCATGTTGAAGAAGAATTAAAGAGAATTGCTGAAAAATTCCGCGTTACGGATAATCAAGATATAACGACTCAAAAGGAAACTACATCTAGTAAAGCACCTGAAAAATCTTTCCTAGGAAAAGTTTGGGATGGTATAGTAGATGGTGCGGGAGATGCTATTGGAGATACAATTGACGGTATAAAGGCATTAGGTGACTGGGAAACTTGGAAAGGCATGGGCTACACTGTCACCCATTTAGATGAAGCTTTGCCAGCTATGTGGAATGCCTTATCAGATTCTTTTAATAAAGATGTGATAAATGGGGATGCCGAAACCCGTGCAAGATGGGGATCGTATGCATTAACACAAATTGGATTAGGTCTTCTTGGAGATAAAGGGGTCAGTAAAGCTACAAAACTAGCGCAAGGTGCTAAATTCTCTCAAGGTATCTCAAAAGCTGGACAATTATTTAATAAAGGTGATAATTTGGCTTTCGCAGGTAGTAGTAGTGGTATCAACTCAGCATTTGACAGTGCTATATTTAGACAAGCTAAGGAAGAACTATCAACCTATCAGTTTGCTAAAGGCGAAGGCAATATAGGTACTAATCCAAGAGCTGTAGAAGTTGCTCCAAGTTTTAACCGTGAAAATTTGTCAGAACATGTAGGCGAGGGATTTGCTTCGCAAATAGATAATGTTTTAAATGAAGTAGATATGTCTCGTGAAAAATTCTATGACTTACAACAAAAGATGCACACGGAGCTCTCACCAGAAGAAATTCAAATGATGAAAACAATCCGTGACAGCGTACCTGCACCAACTACAGATACATTAATGCAAAAAGTAATTACACTTGATGGAGTAGAAGGATACTTAAAAACAGATCGACCTTATAATACCATTGGAGGCTGCATTGCAAAAATGGAGGATGTTCAAGATATAAAATTACCAAAAGATGTTTATAATTCTTTACGTTTGGATTATGAAGGAACACCTTATACTACTTCTAGTGATTATGCTGTACTTCGATTTAAGACTGACAGCATCGATGAATTTAAAATCCCTTATGCGGAAAGCTTCTCTGATGATCTTAATATAAAATCAGACATAATTTCTCCGCAAACCGGGCACGGATTTACCGCGTCAACGACTGATAAAATTGTCCCAGAATATGAAGCTCCTAGGGGAACATTTTTAGAACCAAAAGACGGTGCAGAAATCTATACAATAATTAATGGTGAAGAAAAATTAGTAGGAGTATATCGCGAAAAATACCAGCGTTTTATTCCAGCAACAACAAAATAATTAAGTGGGTGATACAATGATTAAAAGAGGAAAATATGGCCTTTATAAAGGGTCAGAGTATAGAATCGTGGAGACAAATGACGGTGTAGAACTTATCTCTACAAATGAAATTGATTTATTGCAAGGTTTCATTCGTGATGATTGGGATGAGAATATGTTCTGTAAAAATGTATCAAAAGATGACTTAGAATCAGCTTATTATATTACCCCATATGTTTTATATAAAGATCGAAAGTTTGGTATTGCTGCTGGAGATGGTAGCACCAACTCAGTCATTATTGGAACGACTTACAAATCAGAAGCAGATGAATTAGGTATGAAAAATGTTAACAAATCAGAATATGAAATGTCTGTAAACTTAAAAGATGTTGAGTTAATTGAAGAGAAAAAACCTATATGGGGATTTACACTAGATAGCGATAATTAATTACAACAAATAAAAGCAGAACCTTATCAGGTTCTGCTTTTATAATTTTCATCTCGCGTGCACATAAGCAGGTTTAGCAGTTACATAATATGTTTTGCCTTTACTGTTGTATACTTTGTATTGATACGAGCCATTCACAATTACTTTATCTATCAACCTTTTCAAATAATTCATATCAACACTTTCTTTTAAGACCGTTTCTTCCTAGGACCTATAATTAATTTAATCGCCGTTCTTTCTTGATCATTAATAGTAACCTCTTGAAACGCTGGAACAAAAGCTAAGTCAACACCACTTGGAGCAACAAATCCTCTTGCGATTGCAATTGCTTTAATCGCTTGATTTAAAGAACCAGCCCCAATCGCTTGAATCTCTACATTACTACTTGTTCTTAGTACACCTGCTATTGCACCTGCAACTGAATTTGGTTTTGATTTTGAAGATACCTTTAATATATTTTCCATGTAAGTTGCTCCTTCTATAATTTAATCGTTCTTTCGTTACGGTTTAAAATATTTCAACGTATCTTTTACTACTATTCACACCAAAAGCAAACAATGCTACATATGTACATTCATTCGATACTTTTCGTCTTCTTCCTGCACTACTACGTAAATAAAAGAAAAAGACTTTAAACCCTAATATACAAACGTTTAAAAAGTAGAAATTCCCCCAACAATCACATCATTGCAACTGAGGATACCGGTTTTACTTTTGCAGATGGAATTAAAATAAGAATCCAGCCTTTACTTCAATCTTTCAAGAAATTCCTCTACTATTTTTACCCAATCATTAACCTATTCACCTTAAAAAATTGTTACTACTAATACTCTATTATTATATTTCTTCATTTGAGTACTTTAACCCCCAAATCTATCACCCTTTATATACGAAAAGCATAAACTACTATAAGTATAAAATTTATTAATAATAGGAGGTAATACATTGGGTTCATACTTTCATTCTTCAAATTCAAATAAAAAATGTTCATGCAAATCTTCTTCCAGCTCATATAAAAAATGTTTATGCAACTCCTCTTCTAGTTCATATAAAAAATGTACATGTGACCATTCACATAAAAAAAGCTGTCCGGCATACGGCACTTTTTGGCAAACAGAGTTTATAACTGTTCCTTTTGGAGACCCTTTTCCATTTAATCACGTTGGCCCTATAGCAGGAGGAGTTTCTTTACTAAATCCTACTACTATTCAATTTAGTCAAGCTGGTGATTATAGAGTTTCTTTCATTTCATCTATTAACACGACTTTAAATCCTGTATTTCCACATATTCCCGTCATGACTATATTTTTAAATAATAATCCACTTGCTAATAGTCAAGGTGACTTCGCTTTTCAAATGAATACTTCATCAAATAACGAATGCCTTCAACTAGCAGGCGAAACGATTGTTACAGTGACAGCTAATTCCACTCTTCAACTGAAAAACAATAGTGGTTTTAATCGTCAAAGTATTGCAACTTGTGATAATGGTATTAATTCAGTTGAATTAACAGTTATAAAACTAAGTTAATAATCATCTTCACATTCAGATGCTATTTCAGCATCTTTTTTTATTGAATACTGTTCTTTTGATTCCTATCATCCCCTTCATAGAAGCTACTTTTCTGTTAATCTAATCAACATGAAAAAGTACCGAACTCTTCTACTACAAAAGTTCGGTACTTTTTTCTCATCCTTTCTTATTTCTCCACATAAATCGACTTAACAATTGTACGATTGTATGGTTGCCCTTCTTTATTCATCCCTTTTATATCCATCGTTACGTTATATACTCCTGGTTGCTTTATGTCCTTCAAAGCACCAGTAAATGTATTGTTATTCACATTTTGTAATTCAGTATATTCAGAGACTAGTTTTCCTTCTTTATTCACGACTCTTACTGTTATAGAAAGATCCCCTTTCATTTCAGGTGCCACTGGTGATTTTTTCAGTTTATACTCAGATTTATTCGGTTTTACTTTTGTAGGCATTTGAAGTACAAATGGCGCGCCAGTCTTGTAATCACTTACAACTAAATATGCATCTTTCGACTGCTTCGTCATCATTTTAACTTTCCATTCTCCTACATCCATTTTATCAAATTTAAATGTTCTAATTGTCGCACCACCAAAGAAAGATTCACCTTCATCAGTAGTCATAACACTATCCTTATTTGTATACATTTTTCCTTTTGGAGATATCATTTGTACTTCCACATCAGAAGAAGCAGTTAATATTGAAACGATTCCTTCTGCCTTTTTATCAACCGTAACGGTTTGCTCTATCCACTGATTTTGTGGCAATTCCCCTCCTAAAATGGTTTGGTTTGAAGTTGTATTTAATTGTTCTATATTTTCATTTGAACTAGTGCTGGATGCTACTAAAGCTGGAACTGGTACATTTGCTGTACGTAAATATGGTTCAATTCGTGAGAAAACAGCAGATCCTTTTCGTATATTATCATGATCAAATCTAGAATCTGTAAATAAATGCGTTCCATACGGCAACTTAGCACTCCACTCATTTACTAGTCCATCATTTGAACCGTATGATGACAAATATAATCCGCCCATTGATAACGCCGAGAATACAGGGCCCCAACTAGTTCCCGTAACTGTATAATAATGGTTTAATTTAGCTGCTGGATTATTATCAATCGTTGAACGAAATTTTGCCATTTCCCCCATTTGTAATGAGTACGTACCATCATCTTTTTGACCTAATATAGAAGCAAGCCATCCCGCCCACCAACTATATGATAAATCAGCTAAGTTTGATCCATGATGTGGTGTCGCAAGCGTGATAACATTTCCGACAAATCGATTTGCCCCATATCCTACTAATGCAGCCTGTGTATCGATACCGCCTTTACTATGTGCTACAATATTAACTTTTTTACCGAAATGATTATATATTTCTTCTAATTTTTGTGCTAACAATTTTCCGTTGTCCCACTGACTAGCTGATCCTTTTCCAGCAGCATCATATAATTGTATAAATACTGTTTGATAGCCTGCTTTCAAAGCATAGTCATACATATCATTTATATCGTGATATACTGTCTTTCCATACCAACTATCAGCATTCCCATTCCTTCCTTGTACAAAAAGAATTGGAGGTTTACTTTCATCATAATTAGCAGGCTTTTGGCCTAAAAACCATTCTCCAGGTGTAAAGACTTCTTGATCTGGAAAGCCTGTTTTAAGCTCTTTTACAACTTCTGCTCGCACATTTGTGCTAATCATTGGAGCCATGATAAAAAATACAATCAGCAAGGCAACACATCTTCTCATCAATCTCATGTTACTCCCCCCACTTTTTTTTGAAAGAAGGTGCTCTTTGTAATATTTTTTATCTTCTCTCTTAATACTAGATAATCTTTTTACTTAAACAAGATCTTGTCCCTCTTCTCAAGAGATTACTAGTATCCCTTCTTCCTTAACACACGTTATTCTCTTTGATTCTATCTCTTCCTTTTGAGAGAACGCTTCAAAAAAGTTTCTCAATAATTGTTAACTTTACTGAATCTAAATATCCCCTAATTATTATTGTTTATATAAAGTATACAAATCTTGAAAAAACTTTAGTAAAAAAACACTTTATTACCAGCTAGTTATAAAAAAAGTTAATGAATATATGTGCTTTTATTTAATTAAATACAACCTAAACAAAATAGAAGCTTATATTGTAACACTTTCCTATCACTAAATATTAAACTGAAATTTCCGAATAGATACTAATATTTCCAGAAACATATATTATGATAATTTTCGCAGACTTGAATTAAACTTTTAGAAGTACTAACCTATCGGTGAGCAGAAGAAAATTCTGTAAAAAGAAAGGAGAATGCTTTATGATGACCGATTTACAAAAGGAGTTTTTTAAACGATTAAAAATTCCTGCAAAAGAAATAACATTTGATGATTTAGATGAAATTCTCTTAAAAATGGGATTGATTCTCCCCTATGAAAATCTCGATATTATGGCTGGTACTATTAAAGACATCTCAAAAAATAACTTAATAGAAAAGTTACTTATTCAAAAACGAGGCGGTCTTTGTTATGAATTAAACTCCTTATTGTATTACTTTTTAATTGATTGTGGGTTTCAAGTATATAAAGTAGCCGGTACTGTTTATGACCTTTATGATAATAAATGGAAACCCGATGATGGTCATGTCATTATCATATTACATCATAATAATAAAGATTATGTTATCGATGCTGGGTTTGCCTCACATCTACCTTTACATCCAGTCCCTTTTAATGGAGAAATCATCTCTTCTCAAACGGGGGAATATCGAATTCGCAAACGAATTACCCAAAAAGGTACACACATTTTGGAAATGCGAAAAGGAGCTAACGGGGAATCTACAAATTTCTTGCAATCTGAACCTTCAAATGAATGGAAAATAGGCTATGCCTTCACTTTAGATCCAATAGATGAGAAAAAGGTGAATAACATTCAGAAAGTCATTGTAGAACATAAAGAATCTCCTTTTAATAAAGGGGCTATCACTTGTAAGTTAACTGATTATGGTCACATATCATTAACAAATAAAAATTATACAGAAACCTTTAAAGGCACAAAAAACAAACGACCAATAGAATCAAAAGATTATGCTCGCATTCTTCGTGAATCTTTTGGAATAACGCAAGTAAAATATGTAGGAAAAACACTCGAAAGAGGATAGTTGATTAGAAGTATTTCATAATAAAGCAGATTCCATATTTAGAATCTGCTTTATTTTATATTTTGTTATACAGAAATTTGTTTTGCTTTTACCCTTTAATTTTCAATGATATACTCATCATCATATTTATCGTATTGGAGCCCTGACCCTATTTTTGATTCCGTAACTTGATCTCTTAAAAACGGTGCAGCTTCCATTTTGCTAGTTGCAATTTCAATTCCATATTTTTTCGTTAAATGGGCTAATTCAATTAAAAACCACTCTCTTCGTAATGTGACTGGAATATCAAATGTTCTTCTTTTCATATATAATAGCACCTCTTTTATTTTCATAGCTAAAAAAATATCACTGAATGTACTATTTAAAACTACCTTTTATCACAAACATCCAATGAAACATTATAGTATATGCATGTCCATTTTAAACGTGCTATTACAAAAAGAATACTTTAGTTTACATAAAATAATTATGTATTAGTAGAAAGAGGCTTGTCCTCCTCTTTCTACTCTAGAGATTTAAATTAAGAACATCTTGGTACACCTAAAGCTAAGAATAAACCTGCTACTCCCGCTGTAATTGGTACTTTCAATGTAATAACATCGTCTACTTTCGTTACTAAAAAGAACGCATTACCTTCTTGTAATATACAAGTCACCAACAATTGGAATTCCATTCAAATCCCCTCCTTTCAATCTATATATTATACTTTATGGATTTCATTAAAAAATGTAATAGGAAATATATCCATTTTCTCCTATATGCAAATAAATGTTCATCAGTCTATTAAAAATATTAATGTCCTCCGTTAAATACCACTCCTATTATTCTCAAAACTGACACATAATAAGTGATTTCAATCACCACATTGTTTTTCATTTATCGCTATTCTTAATTTAGACATTACATTCAAACTTTATGGAGGCATTCATATGAAACATACATTTACTGAAACTTCTATTGTCGGTGAGATTGTTACACAATTTCCGAAAGCTAGTGATCTTTTTAAATCATATAGAATAGATTTTTGTTGTGGCGGTAATAAGCCACTTATTGATGCAATTCATGAAAGAAATTTATCAGCAACAGAAGTACTTACAGAGTTAAATACGCTTTATCATAATATGAAACGATTAAATGAATCTGAAATTGATTGGAAAAGTGCTTCTTATCGTGAATTGATTGATTTTGTAATTCATAAACATCATCGTTATTTAAATGAAGAGTTACCGCAGTTAAGTCCATATGTGACGAAAGTATTACGTGTTCATGGAGCCACTCAGCCTCATTTAGCTCAAATTCATAAGCTATTTCATGAACTTAAAATGGAATTAGAACAGCATTTAATTAAAGAAGAAACGGAAGATTTCCCATTAATTTTAGCATTCGAACAAAATCCAACTGATGAAAACTATGCAAAGTTACGTAAAGTAGTAGATGAACTAGAAAATGAGCACAATCATGCCGGAAATATTATAAAAGAACTTCGTAAAGTGACAAGTGACTTTACTCCTCCAGAAGGAGCTTGCGGCACTTATCGACTTGTTTACAATCGCCTTGAAGCGTTAGAGTCTGATTTATTTGAGCATATTCATTTAGAAAATAATATTTTATTTCCACGTGCCATTACGAGAGCATAAATAAAGTACAGGACATGAGTATACATACTTATGTCCTGCTTTTTCATTTTGCGAAACCTATCCACATCACCCTCACATAAATCCGAATTTTAACAATTTGTGAATCATTATAAAAATGTGATAAATATCACATCTCCCCCTTTCTTGATTTTCTATAATAAAAATATAATCCTTTGTTCAACATTTCACATAAAAAGGGGAAACGAAAATGAAAAAACGTTTAATTATGATCGGAAATGGTATGGCTGGCATACGTTGCATGGAAGAAATATTAAAACATGATAGTGATTCATATGAGATTACTATTTTTGGAGATGAACCACATCCAAACTATAATCGTATTATGCTCTCTCATGTTTTACAAGGCAAAACAAATATGCAAGATATCATTATGAATGAATACAGTTGGTATGAAGAAAACGAAATAACTTTGTATACAAATGAAAAAGTTCAAAGTATTAACCGAGAAGAAAAAATTATTATGACAGAAAAGAATCGTATTCTTACATATGACAAGCTTATTCTTGCAACAGGTTCTAGTGCTTTTATTTTACCTGTTGAAGGTTCCACTCTTCCTGGTGTAACAGGATTTCGAACTATTGAAGATACACAGTTTATGATTGATACTGCTAAAGAAAAGAAAAAGGCCGTTGTCATTGGTGGTGGATTACTTGGTTTAGAAGCCGCAAGAGGTCTTATTGACTTAGGAATGGACGTACATGTTGTTCATTTAATGCCTCGCTTAATGGAGCAACAATTAGATACGAAAGCAGCTTCTCTACTACGTGAAGATTTAGAAGCACAAGGCATGAAGTTTCTCATGGAAAAGAAAACTGTAAAAATTCTTGGTACAGACTATGTTGAGGGCATTCAATTTGAAGATGGTGAAGTTGTAGATTGTGATTTAATCGTAATGGCTGTCGGAATTCGACCAAATACGCAAATAGCAAAAGATGCTGGTCTCATTGTCAATCGCGGCATTGTAGTTAATGACTATATGCTAACAAATGATGAATCCATTTATGCAGTTGGCGAATGTGCAGAACATGATGGTGTTGCATATGGACTTGTTGCCCCTCTTTATGAACAAGGTGCAATATTAGCAAAACATATAACAAATTTAAAAACTGATGGATATACGGGTAGTATCGTCGGTACGCAATTAAAAGTTGCTGGTTGTGATTTATTCTCTGCAGGCCAAATTTATAAAGATGATCAAACGAAAGCAATATCCATCTTTGATGAATGTAAACGTTCCTATAAAAAAGTATTAATTCGTGACAATAAAGTCGTCGGTATCGTTTTATATGGTGACACAGCTGATGGTACACGCCTCTTTAGCATGTTAAAGAAAGAAGAAGATATACAAGAATATACACCAGCGTCCCTTCTTCACAAAGCTAGTGAAGAAAGTGAACTTGATGTTGCTACAATGAGTGCGGATGACACGATTTGTGGATGTAATGGTGTTACGAAAGGTACAATCGTTCACGCTATTTTAGAACAAGAGCTAACTACTTTTGAAGAAGTAAAAGGATGCACGAAAGCCGCAGGATCTTGTGGTAAATGTCGTCCGCTTGTGGAACAAGTTTTATCTCATACACTCGGAGATGCTTTTGATGCTGCTGCGCAGTCTGCTGGTATGTGCGGATGTACAAGTTTATCACGTGATGAAGTCGTAGCGGCGATTCATGAGAAAGGTTTAAAATCTCCAAAAGAAGTACGAAATGTTCTTGGTTTTGCACATGAAGACGGCTGTTCAAAATGTCGCCCTGCTTTAAATTATTATTTACGTATGGCGATTCCAGAAGAATATGAAGATGATAAATCATCCCGTTTCGTTAATGAAAGAATGAATGGTAACATCCAGCACGATGGTACATTCTCTGTTATTCCACGTATGTACGGAGGTGTTACAACAGCAGATGATTTAATGAAAATTGCTGAAGTTGCGAAAAAATATGATGTTCCACTTGTGAAAATTACAGGTGCGAGCCGAATTGGCTTATACGGTGTTAAGAAACAAGATTTACCTAACGTATGGGCTGACTTACATATGACTTCGGGATATGCGTATTCAAAATCGCTTCGTAATGTCAAATCCTGTGTTGGTTCTCGCTTCTGCCGTTTCGGTACGAAAGATTCATTAGGACTTGGTATGCTCCTTGAACAATCATTAGAAATGGTAGATACACCTCATAAAATGAAGATGGGTGTAACGGGCTGTCCGCGTAACTGTGCGGAAGTACTTACGAAAGATTTTGGCGTTGTTTGTGTCGAAAATGGATACCAACTTTATATTGGTGGAAATGGTGGTACAGAAGTACGTGAAGCTGATTTTGTAATGATTGTCCCTACTGAAGATGATGTTCTTCGCATCGCTACAGCTTACATGCAATATTATCGTGAAACTGGTATTTACGGAGAGCGTACTGCCTACTGGACAGAACGATTAGGCTTCGATCACATAAAAGAAATACTGCAAGATGCAAATATGGTCACTAAGTTAAATGAACGTTTCCAAACGGCTCGTGACACATATAAAGAAGCTTGGGGACAAGCACTAGAAACGAAATCATTAAAAGCAATGTATGAAGTAGAAACTGTGAAATAAGGAGCTGTGATCTATATGATACAAACGAAAGAAAAAATAAAAGTTATGCGTGCAGAAGATCTTCCTATTCAAATCGGTAAAGAGGTACAAATGAAAGGTATTTCTATCGCCCTATTCCGCCTTTCAAATGGTGATATTCGAGCTGTAGAAAATCGTTGTCCTCATAAAAACGGACCGTTAGCAGAAGGAATTGTATCTGGTGAATTCGTCTTTTGTCCGCTGCATGATTGGAAAATCTCACTAATAACAGGTGAAGTTCAAAAACCTGATGACGGTTGTATTCAAACGTATGATGTAGAAATTATTGATGGTGATATTTATATAAACATGTAATTTAGAAAAGGAAGCCTCCCCCTGGCTTCCTTTTAAATAAAACTAGATGAGGTGCAATTATATGAACGGATATGTATATTTAGTTGGTGCAGGACCAGGTGATGAAGGGCTTATTACAAAAAAAGCGATAGAGTGTTTAAAACGTGCAGATATTGTTTTATATGACCGTTTACTAAACCCTTTCTTTCTTAACTATACAAAACAAACATGTGAACTTATGTATTGCGGAAAAATGCCAAAGAATCATATTATGCGACAAGAAATGATTAACGCCCACCTCCTTCAATTTGCGAGAGAAGGAAAAATCGTTGTCCGCTTAAAGGGCGGAGATCCATCTATTTTCGGCCGTGTTGGTGAAGAGGCAGAAACTTTAGCAGCAGCGAACATTCCATATGAAATTGTACCAGGTATTACATCTAGCATCGCCGCTAGTAGCTATGCAGGTATCCCCCTCACCCACCGTAACTACAGTAATAGCGTTACTTTACTAACCGGACATGCAAAAGGTCCTTTAACCGATCATGGAAAATATAATTCATCTCACAATAGCGACACGATAGCCTACTACATGGGTATAAAAAACTTACCTACAATTTGCGAAAACTTACGACAAGCAGGAAAGAAAGAAGATACGCCAGTAGCAGTCATTGAATGGGGTACAACTGGTAGACAGCGCGTTGTCACAGGAACTCTTTCAACCATTGTCCCTATCGTCAAAAACGAGAATATTTCTAATCCATCAATGACAATTGTTGGTGATGTCGTTTCTTTGCGTAATCAAATCGCTTGGAAAGAACGTAAACCATTACATGGTAAAAAAGTTTTATATACATCCGCAACAAATAAAACAAGTGTAATGAAGCAAAAGTTACAAGAAGCTGGTGCAGAAATATATCAAATTCCAACTTTCAAAAAGGAAGAATATACATTAACACTTGAACAAATCAATGAACTTTTTAACGTTGATCGCCTTGTTTTTTGTTCAGCTGAAAGTGTAGAAATTTTGATGCAATCATGTAATAAATACCAGAAAGATATTCGTTCCTTACAGGCAGAGCTGCAACACATGAACGTTGCTACTCAAGACAAACTTATGCAATATGGCCTACTAAGTAAAGAAGCAAAATTCTCTTCCGATATAACTGTTTATTTAGGCAGAAATATTAACCGAATTGCTTTTATTCAAGAGAAAATTGGTGCCGGCTCCTATATGATGACTCATGAGTATACAATTGATCATCGTTTCGATGAAGTCCATTCTCGTATGCTTTCTGAATTCTTATGGGATAGCATTGTATTTGAAGGACGCGCTTCTATTGATACGTTTCTGGCAGAAGTAAAACGTCTTGGCTTTATCGATATTGTTACTCTCCCATTCTCGTATACCGATGTTCCAACTTTACACTATGCAAATAAAGTCGGGTTTCATAACGTAGATCATCAATTACAAGAAACTCTTATGAAGAAAGACATGGTAAGACAATGAAAGGAATTGTATATGTTGGACACGGTAGTCGCTTGCAAGAAGGAAACGAACAATTCATTCACTTTATTCAATCTGTTATGAAAGAACGTAACGAAAGCATTCAAAAAATAGCTTTTCTAGAACTAACGACACCTACCATTTCGGATGCAGTTACAGAAACGATACTAGAGGGAGCAACTGAAATAAGGATTGTACCTGTTTTATTATTTGCAGCAGCTCACTATAAATGTGATATTCCTTTTGAGATAGAAAAAATGCAAAAGCAATATCCACATATAACTTTTTCAGTTGTACCACCTTTTAGTACGCATCCGCATATGGTTGAACTTGTAGTGAAAAGAATACGTGAAGTTATGCCAATGCAAAATAGTAGTATTTTACTAGTAGGAAGAGGTAGTAGTGACCCCCAGCCAATACATGAGTTACAGCAAATTGGAGCAGCTGTCGAACAAAAACTCAGTATACCAGTATCGTGCTCCTTTTTAACGAAAGGAACGCCCTCTTTTACTGCTGAGCTAAAGACTATAACATCAACTGCATCCCATGTATATGTCATGCCCTACCTTCTCTTTACCGGATTATTGCTTCAAAAAATTAAGTTGTATACAAAAAAATACAATCACGTGACGACTTGTAATTGCCTACAGTTTGATACATATATGAAATTAACATTGTTAGAACGAATGGAGGAATGCATATATGTATAACATGTACCCCCTTATGTTTAATCTACAAAATAAAGTGGTCGTTATCATTGGTGGAGGTAAAATTGCATATCGAAAAGCATATGGTTTAAAAGATACAGGCGCTTTCGTCACCGTTATTAGCCCCGAGATTTGCAAGGAAATGAAAGAACTTCCTTATATCACTTGGAAGCAAAAAACTTTTAGTAATGATGATATTAAAGATGCTCATCTTATTTATGCAGCTACAAATCAACATGCTGTAAATATGATGGTTAAACAGGCTGCCCACGATTTCCAGTGGGTTAACGTTGTAAGTGATGGTACAGAATCATCTTTTCACACACCTGGCGTTATAAGAAATGATGAATATGTTGTCACTATTTCAACTTCTGGTAAAGATCCATCATTTACGAAGCGTTTGAAACAAGAACTAACATCAATATTGCCTAAACTTTTAAAAAAAATTTCTCGTACACATAAATTGTAATCTATTTCTTAGTTAAAATAGTAATTACCTTTGGACAAACGTTTTTAGGGGACGTTTGTCCTTTTTGTTGTAGTTCCGTTCTTTTATTCCACAAGCAATCTACGAAGAAAATGAATGGTGCTGGCAACTTGTAAACAAGTAAATTTCATGACAAGTGCAACATTACGAGCAACTCTTTCTATTCAGTTTTTATATTGGGTATTCATTCAACCAAATTAGCGCTTGTTCATAATCATCAAAAAACTCCACGGATTCTTTTGTATTGGATTGTTGCAAATACTTCAGTATCTCTCCTTCTTCAAAAAGAAATGCAATCGCCTTGCTATGATTCAAAATAGTTTCATTGAAGAACTTCTCTTTCCATACTTTTTGAACAGAAAAATGATTTGGCGTGTATCCTTTTCTATCCACCAACAATTTGTATTTCCGTCCCTCAGAAATAAATTGCTGACAAACCTGCTCAAAGCCATTAAACCATTCATACACATCCTCTGTTTTAATCTGGCCAATTAGATGGGTAACAATCAAATCTCCCGAAATAGTTGCGCTAATATTCTGTTTACTCATTTTAGAATCATCTCCCTTAAATACAATTATGAGGAAAAACCGCATAAAATCAATAAAGATAAAATTCTTACTTGACACTCCCGCCCCATCGCTATCATCCTAAGCTCATGTAACCTTAATTATAAGCGAGATTGCGTCTTTTTTCGCAAGTCTATATGTAAATGCTTTAAAGATTTGTATACGAAATAAACCTTAATGAGTTTCCTTTTTTGAATTTAGCCACTTAATTATCAGACATGATACAATTGTAAACGACACCTAATATATGAAAGACTGTTTTTTCTCATATCGATCCCCTTCCATCACTCGCCACCTCAAATCTATTCGTTTTTGCATGCATATTCAAAACAAAATATATGACAGATAAATAACGACAGTTACTGTAATAATGCTGAAAAGTGTTGAAAATAAAACAATTTGTGCATGTAGTTCAGGCTCTATTTGATACTCCATAGCAATGGTTGATGTATTTCTTGAAGTAGGAAAAGAACTTGCAATAAATAATGATTGTGCCACAATACCATCAATGTCTAGTAGGTAGATCATAGCAAATGCTACTAATGGTCCCATCAGTAACCTTCCAATTAAAGCCCATGTTATGACTCGATGGAAAAAATTAAGCTTAATGTTGGATAATTGTGCCCCTAGCAATATGAGTGCTATTGCAACAAAACCATTCGCAAGCTGATTAAGAGGTAGCAAGATAGAATTAGGTAATTGAATTTTAAAAGATTGAAAGAGAATCCCTAATACGAGCGCATGAAATACAGGCAGTCTTAGAAATGATTGAATAATACCTCCGATTGTTTTTGTTGCTGATAGTAAGTTATATATCCCATATGAATAAGTTAAAAGATTCTGGAAAATAACAATAAAAATTTGAATGGAAACCCCTACTGGATTTTGACTGAAAATCAATTGACTTACTGGTAATCCATAATTACCGGAATTCATTAACGAAATGCTATTTTTTAGAGCTGCACTTTCCCCTATTTCTAACTTTAATATTTTTGAAATGAGATGACTTACTATGATCAGACTCAGACTATAAAGCATTAAATAGTATATTATCTGGAGCAACAAATCTATTTCTATACGAATATCATATATATTCACAAATACAGCCGCAGGCATCAAGCAATAAGTAATAAGTGTAGATAGTTGCTTTAAGTCAAATTGAAACTTTCTTTGTAAGATTGCACCAATTAACATCAATATTAATATCGGTAATATTACGTCTAATATAATAAAAACAAACATGTAAAACCTCATTCCCAATATATTATAGTTGGATTAAACGCTTTACTACATATGGATCACATTTAATTCATCGGAAAACACCATTAGTTCTCAATAATCAGAAAAACACGCTTATTTTATTTCCCTCCACTCTCTTTTCTTTAACATAACAAATATGAGCCATAAAGAAAATTATGGATTATTTATAGAAATTTATAATTTTATCTTATCGAACTGAACTGTATTCTTTAGTTTAAGTATACTATTTCACAATATCTATTAGTCTTACTAAAGAATCTGGTCCTAAAAAATATAGCGAAGCCTATTATATTACGAAAAGAACCATCCCAAAATATTTTAGGATGGTTCTTTTTCCTTCTTAATGATTCTTTAACATCACTATCAGCTTCTCTTGACTATACATCCAAACTGTAATAATTAAACAAGCAAGTGCAACTTCTGATAATGCCATAAATCCAATTGCGTAATGACCTGTTAGTTGGAACAGTAATGTTAAAATTAGGGGCGGGAAGAATCCTCCTAGTCCGCCTAAAGCTGAAACGAGTCCGTTTACAATACCAGCTTGTTCAGAGAAGTACATTGGAACGAGCTTGAAGATTGTACCATTACCGATACCTGCACAAAATGCGACAAGTAGGCAACCAAATGTATATACGTTCATGCTAGGCATAAATGATAAAATAATACCTGAAAGTGTTAAACCGATAAATACGAAGATTAATATTTTAAATGGATTAAACTTATCACCGAGCCAACCACCAATCGGACGCATAATTGTTGCGAGTACGATGAATCCGGCTGTCCGCATACCTGCATCTACTTTCTCTAATCCGAAGTGAGATACTAAAAAGTTTGGTAAGTACACTGTAAATGCGACGAATGATCCGAAAGTTAAAAAGTAAAAGATACATAAAAACCAAAGTTTCTCATTTTTATATACACCTTTTATTTGTTCCATTAGTGGTGTATTCACTTTTTTCTCTTTACGATCACCTAATAAAAAGTTCATAAGTGCAAACGCTGCAAGTAAAACTAAATAACATTGTACTGTCGTTCTCCAGCCAACTGAAGTTGCGATAACAGGCGCTAAAAATGAAGTAATTGCTGTTCCGGCGTTACCGACACCGTAAATACCATTTACAAAACCGTGACTCTCTTTCGGAAAGTATTTTGGTAAAGAAGTTACACCTACAGAGAATACGGCACCACCGATTCCTACAAATAATCCACCAATAATTAAATCCATCATAGAATTGGCAACACTAATATAAAATACAGGAAATAATAATAGAATAAAACTAATAAAGAATAATTTTCTTGCTCCGAAACGATTTGTCCAATAACCAATTGGAATGCGAAGAACAGAACCTAAAATAACTGGTACTGCTGTTACCATAGAAATTTGTCCCGCAGTTAATGGGATATCCACTTTAATATAGGGCATTAATGATGATAAAATAACCCACACCATAAAACCGATAATTAGATTAGAAGTTTGTAAACTTAATTGAAAATTAGGACTTTTCATCCTGTTCCCTCCTATGTATACGTAGTTATATTCATTCCCTCCAGCCTAATCACATTCTTACATGATTAGGCTGAAAAGAATCAACCACCACTTACTGGCGGAATCATTGCTACGACATCGCCAGTTTGAACTATGTCATTCTCATTTGCATACTCTTCATTTATAGCGACCATTATCTCACTTGAAATCAATACGTTGTATTTCTTAATGAGTACTTCCTTCAGCTTCGCAACAGTAATATTTTCACAATCTATGTGCAATGACGACTTACTTACTTCTTCCTGTAAATGTGCAAATAATAGCACTTCAATCATATTCTCATCTCCTTTCTAGGCTCACCATTTGCATATGTTACCCGCTCTAACTGATCACCTATCCATGACTCACCATCTTCCCAAAACTCTTTCTTCCAAATTGGAACAATTTGTTTTATACGCTCCATAATATATTCATTCGCCTCATAGGCCGCTTTCCGGTGTGGTGTAGAAACAGCAACGACAACAGCAAGATCAGAAATTTGTAATGTACCAATGCGATGTGTAATAGCGACATATGTCCTCGGCCACTTCTCTCCTACTTCAGTGCCAATTCTCTCAAGCTGTTTTTCCGCCATTGTTATATAAGCTACATACTCTAAATAAAGCGTACGTCGACCTTTCGTAAATTCTCTAACAGTACCAATAAAAGTAGTAACCGCACCACACTCACGACGAATTACTTTGTTTGTAACTTCTTCAATTGAAATAGGTGTATCAATTACTTCATAATACGTATGTGTCATCTTGCACCTCTGATCCTTATATAAGTTAGCAATCTCTTTTTCTATTACTTGTATGATCGAAGCGGATCTTCCCACGGCCACTCACTTCCGACATTCGATTCTAATAACAGTACCGAAACGGTTATTCCTGTTTCAAATCCTCTCGTTCCTCCCGGCAGAACGATAAATGCATTCGCTTCTGCAAGTGAAGAAATTGCGCTAGATTTATCTAAACCGACTGGTGTAACTTGTAATTGACCATCTACAAATTCCACTCTCCCTCTTACAAAACGAGTAAACGGATTTGCTTTCGAAAAGTCTTTTTGTAAAATTGCTTCTGCACGATAAATGTGTGGATCTTTCCTATGCAAATATGTTCCAATGACTGGTCGAACATATAACTCACATCCGACATAACAAGCAGAAGGATTACCAGATAGACCAAATAGTAGTTTTCCTTCTACCTCAGCTACAGTTGTCACACTTCCCGGTCGCATCGCTATTTTGTTAAAAAGTACATTAGCTCGTAATCTCTCATAGATAGCAGGTAAATAGTCATAGTCTCCTACCGAAACGCCACCAGTTGTAATTAAAATATCGACTTCTTTTATCGCTTTTTCCACAGTGTTATAACACGTCTCAAAATCGTCAGCGAATTGTCCATAATACTGTACAACTCCGCCAGCTCGTTCAATTTGGGCAGCTATCATATAGGAGTTACCATTTCGAATCTTCCCTGGCTTTAATTGTTCATGTACTTCAAGCAGTTCACTTCCCGTCGTTACAATTCCAATAACCGGCTGTTTTATAACGTGTACGGAACTATAACTAAACGTAGCAAGAAGTGCTGCTACTCCAGGATTAATAACAGTCCCTTTTTTCACCAGAATGCTATTTTGTTTTACATCTTCTCCTTTAAAAGAAATGTTATCCCCAGCAACAAAGGAGCGTTTCAATTTCATATAAGTCTTTTCGTTTTCTTCAAATTCTTCCGTTAGCTCCAACATAACAACCGCATTACACCCTCTCGGAATTGCGGCTCCTGTCATAATACGGACAGCTTGAAATGCCTTCACTTCTTCTGTAAAAACAAATCCTGCTCCAATTTCGCCGACCACTTCAAAGCAAATAGGATTACTGCTACTGGCTTCTTTTGTATCTTCTGCTCGAATCGCAAACCCGTCGTACGGAGAGCGATCAAAATGCGGGACATCATGATCTGCAATAACATCTTCTCCTAGCGTTCTACCGTAGCTTTCTATAAGAGAAACCTTTTCTATTTCACCTTGGTAAGCATATTCCATTACACGTGCAACTGCTTCTGCCACTGGAATTGGTATACGTTTTTCTAACATTCTTTTTCACCTCGTTTTAATAAGGGGCAATTCTCTTTCTGTTCATCCTATATATTTTGCGTATAATCGTTTTGCTATTTTCACATCATTTGTCCCATGAATAAATGCCCTACCATCTGTAAATAAAACGAAACGATATTCATCAATTAGAAAGGATAGCAAGTACGGCGTTTTTTGGACATGTACACTTTTATGTAATCGTTTTTGAATTTCGTTTAAATTTAGAACTCTCTTTATTCCTGGACGGATTTGAACTGTATTCCGCCCGCATAACACTTCCGTTTTCATCTGCGCTTCAAATGTTAAACTTGGATACGTTCGTGATTTCCCACAAGATGGACATGTACTTTTTTTCTGTCTATTTACTTTTAATGAGAGATATTGATTGTTCCAAATATCAAATGATAGCATTGTTCCTCGCAGCGCATCAAAATCATCCACCAATATTTTCATCGCCTCTGTCACTTGGTGAGCAACAACCATCTGTACAGCCGGCTGAATAATTCCGGCTGTATCGCATGTTGCACCACCCATCGGATGATCCATTAGGCAGCGAAGGCATGGTGTTTTCCCTGGAAGAATTGTATACGTTACACCGTAACTTCCAATGCATCCACCGTATATCCAAGGTATATTCTCTTTTTGGGAAATATCATTTATAAGTAGACGCGTATCAAAGTTATCAGTCGCATCTACTATGAGATCCACTTCTTTTGTTAACTCTTCTATTTCTTGCATTGTGACATCCGTTACAACTGGTTCAATTTCCACTTCAGAATTAATCTTTCTTACATGTTCTGCCGCTGCAATTGCTTTTGGTTTGCATTGCTTTGCATCTTCTTCTGTGTATAACTGTTGCCGCTGTAAATTACTCCATTCGACATAGTCACGATCGGCAATTGTCAATTTCCCAATTCCCATCCTAACGAGCGCTTCTGCATTCGCAGCGCCTAGTGCACCCGCACCGATTAAGAGCACTTGCTTTTCTCTTATTTTTCTTTGTCCCATTTCACCTATTCCAGAAAACAATACTTGTCTTGAATATCGCTCTTGCATAGGAAAACCTCCTTTCACTATCCGCCAATGTAAGACATTTCAACTTTTTGACGTTTATTTGTGCTTTCCGCCGTTCTTTCATCTGAATATCGATCTGTTCTAAACTCCCATGTATGTTTGAGAATTTGTAGTAGTGAAGCATCCGAAATATTTTCTCTAAGAAGCGTTCGTAAGTCTGTTCCTTTCGTTCCAAATAGACACGTAAAAAACTTGCCGTCTGCCGAAATACGGGCTCTCGTACAAGAAGAACAAAATGACTCAGAAACAGAAGTAATAAATCCAACCTCTGCATTACTTCCTACATATCGATACACTTTCGCAACCTCTCCAAAGTAACGAGGTTTAACAGGCTCAATCGGATATACACGATTAATTTTCTCTATTAATTGTTCCTTCGTAATAACTTGTTCAAAGTTCCAGCCGTTCGTACTTCCTACATCCATAAACTCTATAAAACGGAGCTGAATTTCTTGTTCTTTAAAATAACGAGCCATATGAAGAATTTGACTATCATTCATCCCTTTTTTTACGACCATATTTACCTTTACTTCTAATCCAGCAGCCTTTGCTTCTTCCATTCCTTTTAATACTGGTTTTGTGCTTACATTTCGCCCATTAATTTTTTGGAAGACATAATCCTCTATCGCATCTAAACTAATATTTACACGTTTTAATCCCGCTTCTTTTAACGCCTTTGCTTGTTTTGCTAAATGAATACCGTTTGTTGTGAGCCCAATATCTTTTATGCCTTCTAGCTTTGCAAGTCTTTCAATTAATTTCGGTAAGTCTTTACGCAATAACGGTTCGCCGCCAGTAAGCCTAATTTTATTAACTCCCATACTTATAAATAATCTTGCTAATCTTTCTATTTCATCGAACGTTAATAAACACTCTTCCTGTAAAAAAGCATAATCAGCTCCGAACACTTCAGCAGGCATACAGTATGTGCACCTAAAATTACAACGATCAATAACCGAAATACGTAAATCTTGAAGTGGTCGCTTTAAAGAATCTTTCATTTTCTCGTGCATCTATATCCCTTCTTTTCTACCGCAATCCTTAGTAAGCTTTTAATTTTTTTATTTGCCTTCATTATAAAAAAGAAGCGACATATTCAATGTGACTTTTCTCACATTACTTTCCCCATTCAAAAATTCTTCACAAATCCGTTCGAATTTTGTTCACATCTTCATCCCCTATTCCTTACGGTCATTGAAATTTAACTTTATTTTTGAAATAGCTCTTGCATTTTCAGCATATTTACACTCAAAATAGGAATTGTATTGCTTATATGAAGAAAGGTGATTGCTGTGACAAACAGTATGAAATTATCTCAAGATTTAAAGGAATTACTTGCATCTGTTGAATATAAAATGCAAATAAAAAAAGGTAGTTTTATTTTCCAAGAAGGTATGGAGGCGACAGAACTCTATATTATCCACTCCGGAAAAGTACAAATTAGTAAACTAAGTGCTGATGGACAAGAATTGACACTCCGTATTTGTTCGGAATATGACATTATTGGAGAATTAACATTGTTCACGGATAATGCGAAGTATTTATTAAATTCAAAATGCCTTGAAGATGTTGAAGTAGGCGTTATAAAGCGTGAAGCGTTAGAAAAAGCATTACTCCAAAAACCAGCTCTTGTATTTGAATTTATGAAATGGATTAGTGAACATTTAAGAAGAATGCAAACGAAGTTCCGAGATTTAGTATTACACGGCAAAAAAGGTGCCCTATATTCTACTCTTATACGAATGACAAATAGTTACGGTGTATTAAAAGAAAATGGTATTCTCATCGATTTACCATTAACGAATCAAGAACTTGCTAATTTCTGTGCAACTTCACGAGAAAGTGTAAATCGAATGTTAAATGAACTAAAAAAGCAAGGTACAATTTCTATTCATAAAGGAAAGATTACCATTCATGATTTACAATTTTTAAAACGTGAAATTGCTTGTGAAGATTGCTCTGCCTCTGTTTGTAGTATTGATTAGCGTCTCATTTAGATACTTATACCTACAAAAAAAGCCGAGGTCTCCAATTAGATCTCGGCTTTCTTTATAAATTATTAAACATGTATACTAAAACTATTTTTTCAATCCATTAGGAATACGTATTCTGTAAATTACATAACTACGGCTTATATATTTAATTGGGGCACTAAATACATGTACTAGTCTAGTGAATGGCCATACTGCGAAAAGCCCCATTCCTGCAAGAATATGAATTTTAAACCACACTGGTACTTCCGTCATATATTCAACTTTCGGTTGGAAAATGAAGAGGCTTCGGAACCATGGACCGATCGTTGTACGATAATCAAATCCTTTTGAATCGATGTTTAAAAATGTTGAAGAAAGTCCTGCTAGCATTACGATAAGTAATAAAACAAGCGCAATATAATCTCCCTTTGTACTCGTTGCAATGATGCGTTTTACTGTTACGCGGCGGTACGTTAATATAATTAAACCGATGATAGAAGCAACACCTGCCGGAAGCCCGAAACTAATTGCCATTATGTGATACGTATGCTTAGAAATACCTATCGAACGGTATACAGCTTCTGGAATTAATATCCCCATAACATGACCGCCAATTACGAACATAATCCCAAAGTGGAATAATAGACTTCCGATTCGGAGCATTTTCTTTTCTAATAGTTCACTAGATTTTGATGTCCATCCAAATTGATCATAGTTATATCTAAAAATATGTCCACCGATAAAGATTGCAAAAATGATATAGGGAAACAACACCCATAGAAATTGATCCATCATTTTGACAACTCTCCTTTCTAATTTGTCTGTACACCCCATGTATCGATAGCGAGTAGAACAGCCGCAAGAATTGGTTCATACATACTATCAGCTTCTTTTAACTGAACGTGTAATGCTTGGATGTTCTCTTTGTATTTACTCATAATTGGTTCACTGTCTTGCTCATTTGCATTTGCAAAAAACTCTAGTAATAGCGGTAAATAATCAGGTAGTTCTTTATCTGTTACTTCAAAACCAGATTTTTTATAATGCTGTTTTAACTCTAGTAATTCAATACCTCTTTCCCTTTGTTCACCGGTGTTCATATACGTTAAATACATATTTGTCTTCTTACCGAAATCAAATGTATATACGTAACTATCAATGAGTTGATCGTTCGTTTTATCCAGCGCTTGTTTTATAAATGCTGTAAGTGAAGTTTTAACTTCTTCCTGTTCAATCGCTTCAATCTCTTCTTGCAATTCAGCTAAAGCTTCTCTCCACCCGAGTTCCGGGTAGGAGAGAAGGAATGAAGAACAAGAAAAAGCAGTTTGTAGACTTTGTTTCATATTTTTCCGCCCCCATTATTTAAGAAATTGTCATGCAAGAGCCTGGACCACCTGCAAATGATAAACCACAGCTTCCTTGTTCATTATATAAATCTGCAACTTGTTCGCGGTGAGACGTCGGGATAACAAAACGATCTTTATATTTTGCGATAGCAAGCAGACGATACATGTCTTCTACATCTTGTTTTGTTAAACCGAGTTCTTTTAATACCGCTTCATTTGGTTCTTTATTAATTTGAATTGCTCTCATATGTGTTCGCATAACAGCCATTTTTTTCAATGTAAGACGAATATGTGATTCATCTCCTGCAGTGAGTAAATTCGCTAAATATTGAATTGGAATACGCATATTATCGATAGCAGGGAAAATCTCTTCTGCTTGCCAGTTACTACCTTTCCCTTCCACCATATTCATAATTGGGCTAAGCGGCGGAATATACCAAACCATTGGCATCGTACGATACTCTGGATGAAGAGGTAGAGCAATTTTCCAATCAATAATCATTTTATAAATTGGCGACTGTTGTGCCGCTTTAATCCATTCTTCAGGAATGCCTTGTTTTTTCGCTTCAGCTACTACTTCTGGATCATTTGGGTCTAGGAAAACAGTAAGCTGAGATTCATATAAATCTTTTTCATCTTCTACAGATGCCGCTTCTTTTACTTTGTCAGCGTCATAAAGCATTACCCCAATATACCTGATACGTCCGACACATGTTTCCGAACAAATTGTTGGCATACCAGCTTCAATACGCGGGAAACACATTGTACATTTTTCTGCTTTATTCGTTTGCCAGTTAAAATACACTTTTTTATATGGGCAAGATGATACGCAGAATCTCCATGCACGACATGCGTTTTGATCTACAAGAACAATCCCATCTTCTTCCCGTTTATACATCGCACCAGATGGACAAGACGATACGCAAGATGGATTCATACAATGTTCGCATATGCGTGGTAAATACATCATAAAGACATTTTCAAAATCCGTTTTAATTTCTTCTTCCATTTTCTTTACATTCGGATCTTGTAACCCTGTTATATGTCCACCAGCTAAATCATCTTCCCAGTTTGGACCCCATTCAATTTTGTCGATAAATTCGCCTGTAATTGCTGATTTCGGACGAGCAACTGGCTGATGCTTACGCTGCGGACTATTTGTTAATGTTTCATAATCATAATTCCACGGTTCAAAGTAATCATCAATTGTTGGTTGATCTGGATTGTGGAAAATATTCATAAGGCGTTTCATTTTCGAACCGGATTTCAGCTGAATTTCACCATTTTTTAATTCCCAGCCCCCTTTATATTTCTCTTGATCTTCCCATTGTTTTGGATAACCAATACCTGGTTTCGTTTCTACGTTATTGAAGTACATATATTCAGCACCTGGACGATTTGTCCAGGTGTTTTTGCATGTTACGCTACAAGTATGGCAGCCGATGCATTTATCTAGGTTCATTACCATTCCGACTTGTGCTTTAATCTTCAAGCCAATCTACCTCCTTCAGTTTGCGAATTACAACGTTTAAATCGCGCTGGTTCCCAGTTGGACCATAATAGTTAAATCCATAACTTAATTGACCGTATCCACCAATCATATGTGTCGGTTTTACGTGAATTCGAGTTGGACTATTATGTGTTCCCCCGCGGTTACTTGTTAATTTCGTACCAGGTACGTTAATGTGGCGATCTTGTGCATGGTGCATAAACGCCATTCCTCTCGGTATACGGTGCGTTACAACTGCACGCGCTACAACCACACCGTTACGGTTAAAGCACTCAATCCAATCATTATCTGCAACACCTGCTTCAGCAGCATCTTCTTTATTCATCCAAACGGTTGGACCACCTCTAAATAGCGTTAACATCGGTAATGAATCAAAGTACATACTATGAATGGACCACTTATTATGGGGTGTTAAATAGTTTAGTGTAATCTCTTTCCCTTCTACTTCAGGTCGTGATTTACGGAACGGTTTATGTTGCAGAATTGGTTTAAATGTCGCCATCGTTTCACCAAATTCTTTCATCATGTCATGATCTAAATAGAAAGATTGTCGTCCAGTGATTGTTCTCCAAGGGATGAGACGTTCCACATTTGTTGTAAACGGTGAGTAACGACGTCCACCTTTTTCTGAACCTGTAAAGGCCGGAGAAGTAATTACTGTTTTCGGTTGTGCTGTAATTTGTTCAAATGTGAAGCATTCTTCTTCACGTTCTTCTGCTAAATCACGTAGTTTTAAATCCGTTTGTTTTTCAAGTGCTTCCCATGCTTTTACAGCCATATGACCGTTTGTTGTAGAAGAAAGCGTTAATACCGCTTCAGCAGCATTGATTGCTTCTTTTATGTCTGGACAACCTTTCGCAATAGAATCTGTTTGAACAACTCCTAATCGGCTCTTTAATTGCTCATACTCTTTTTCTGCCGACCAAGAAATTCCTTTCGTACCAATCGGTTGTTTCCCGGCATTTGGTCCAAGTGCCGTCATTTTGTCATAAATCGTTTTATAATCCCTTTCGACAACATGAATTTGCGGCATCGTTTTACCTGGTATTGGTTCACACTCACCTTTGCTCCAATCTTTAATTTTGCCAAGTGGTTGTGCTAATTCTTGCGGTGTATCATGAAGAAGTGGTGTTGCAACAACTTCTTTCATTGGTTCAAGATCAATTTTCTCTGCTAGATCTGACACAGCTTTAGAAAGTGAAGTGAAAATATCCCAGTCAGAACGTGCTTCCCATGGTGAACCGATTGCCGGATTAAATGGATGTACAAATGGATGCATATCTGTACTGCTTAAATCGTGTTTTTCATACCAAGTTGAAGCCGGTAAGACGATATCAGAATAAAGTGCTGTTCCAGCCATACGGAAATCTAAATTAATGAGCAAATCAAGCTTCCCTTCTGGCGCTTCTTCATGCCATTTAATTTCTTCTGGTCGTAATGAATCACTATCATCATTCATTAATCCGTTCGTTGTACCTAATAAATGTTTTAAGAAATATTCGTGTCCTTTACCAGAACTTGAAATTAAGTTTGCACGCCAAACGAATAAGTTGCGCGGGAAGTTATTTTTATTATCTGGATCTTCAATCGCAAATTTTAGTTCTTTTTCTTTTAGTTTTTGTGCAACGTATTTTCCGATTTCTTCTTGCGTTGTTGCACCAGCAGCAACAGCTTCTTTATATAGTTCAATTCCATTTTTCTCGAATGTCGGATACGAAGGTAACCAGCCAAGTCGTGCCGCTAATACGTTGTAATCACCGTGATGTTGATAACGAGAGTTGCCTTCGACTGGTGATGCTAAATGTCCAACTGGTGTATCTTCATAACGCCATTGATCTGTTACGAAATAGAAGAAAGATGTACCATTTTGTAATTTCGGTGGTCCTTGCCAATCTTTTGCCATCGCAATTGTTTGCCATCCTTCTGCTGGTCGCAATTTTTCTTGCCCAACGTAATGCGCCCAACCACCGCCGTTTACACCTTGCGCTCCGACAAGAAGAACAAGATTTAAAACTGCGCGATAAATTGTATCCGAGTTAAACCAATGGTTAATACCTGCTCCGACAATAATCATTGAGCGACCGTTCGTATCAACAGCATTTTGTGCAAACTCACGAGCGATTTGAATGATTAGATCTCGTTTCACTCCCGTCATTTTCTCTTGCCATGCAGGTGTAAACGGCACGTCATCATTGAAGTCTTTCGGCTCTTGTCCACCAAGCCCTCGGTTCACACCGTAATTTGCTAACGTTAAGTCATATACAGTAGTAACGAACACTTCGCCCTCTTCTGTTATAACCTTTTTCACTGGAATTGTACGTTCTAATACTTTGTTTCCATCATCAGAGAAGTACGGAATTTGTACAGTTCCAACATGATCTTCCATTCCAAGTACAGAAAGACGTGGATCAATCTTTTCGCCTGTTTCTTCATCTTCTAAACGTAAGTTCCATTTCTTTTCGTTATCCCAACGTGACCCCATTGTGCCGTGAGGTGTTGCAAAATCATTCGTATTTTCATTCCAAAGTACAGGTTTCCATTCTCCTAACTTTGTTTCGCGTCCAATATCAGAAGCATTTAAGAATCGATCCGCAACGAATTGGTCTCCTTTTTGTTTCAATGTAACGAAGAAAGGAAAATCAGTATATTGCTTCGCATACTTTGTGAAGTATTCCACTTGATTATCTACGTAAAATTCTTGTAAGATCACGTGCCCCATTGCCATCGCAAGTGCACCGTCTGTACCTTGTTTCACACTAATCCAATCATCTGCAAACTTTGTTGACTCAGCGAAATCAGGACTGACAGAAACGACTTTCGTTCCTTTATATCGAACCTCCGCTAAAAAGTGTGCATCTGGTGTTCTTGTCATCGGTACATTTGAACCCCATGTCATAATGTAACCAGAGTTATACCAGTCACTACTTTCTGGTACATCTGTTTGATCACCCCAAATTTGCGGAGAAGCTGGTGGTAAATCTGCGTACCAATCATAGAAACTAAGCATCGGTCCACCCATAAGTTGCATAAAGCGGCTGCCTGCAGCATGACTTAACATCGACATAGCTGGAATTGGTGAAAAGCCAACATTTCGGTCTGGACCGTATTTCATTACTGTATATAATAATGAAGCTGAAACGAGTTGTAACACTTCATCCCAATTCGCACGAACGAATCCCCCTTTACCACGTGCCTGCTTATACTTGCGTGCTTTTTCAGGGTTTTCCACAATGCTTTTCCAAGCATCTAATGGTGACTCATTATTTTGTAATTTCTCTTGCCACATACTCCAAAGAACACCACGTACATACGGATATTTCACACGAAGTGGACTATAAATGTACCAAGAAAAACTCGCTCCACGTGGACATCCTCGTGGTTCAAAGTCAGGCATATCTGGACCTGTTGTTGGATAGTTAAGCTCCTGTCCTTCCCAAGTTACAATTCCATCTTTCACATAAATGTTCCAACTACATGAACCAGTACAGTTCACACCATGTGTAGAACGAATTACTTTATCATGCTGCCAACGCTTTCTGTACACATTTTCCCATTCACGATCTTCAAATGTTTCTTGTGTATGATTATCGTTATAACGATCTATTGGTGAAAAATATTTTAAACGTCTCATTAGTGCTGAAGGTTTCTTCTTCATACTGTTCACTCCTTTAATACGTCTCTCTTACATACCCTTACTATAAGAGAGGTTGTAAAATACAGATGTGACATTTCGCACAGTTCAAGAGATTGTCAAAAATTTATTAGAGAATAAGTTTGTGAGAAGATTTTTTGTTTCATTGTGAAGATTTATCGTTAATCTTGACTATTAAGATAATATTATGTTGAGGTATCGACTATTTTGCAAAAGAAAAAACGTAGGAGAAACTCCTACGTTTTTCTTTATAAATATATGAAACAGCCATTTGAATGCATTTATAAAACTACAAATCATTATTTACCATATTGCCCTAAGTTACGGAAACAATTATACTAGATGTAATCGCAATAAATAATCTGAATATTCTCAGAATTTAAGATAGGAGCTTTACTACTCGTAAATAGAAGAATACATTCTATTTTTCACTAAATAGATTAGAAAACGATAATAACACATTAGGAGGATTACGATGCACCAGTTTGATTCATTACATTCCATTATAGAAAAAATAATGAACAATATTGAAAAATTAATGGTCGGAAAAAGAAAAGAAACGATTTTAGCTTTGACAGCTCTCTTAGCTGAAGGTCATGTACTATTAGAAGATGTTCCTGGCGTTGGGAAAACAATGTTAGTACGCGCTCTTTCTAAATCCATTGATGCTGATTACAAGCGAATTCAATTCACACCTGATTTACTACCGTCAGATGTAACAGGTGTTTCTATTTACAATCCGAAAGAGCTCCAATTCGAGTTCAAGCCTGGGCCAATCATGGGGAATTTTATACTTGCTGATGAAATTAATCGTACATCTCCCAAAACACAATCTGCCTTACTTGAAAGTATGGAAGAAGGCAATATTACAATAGATGGTATGACAAGACCGTTACCAAAACCGTTCTTTGTAATGGCTACACAAAATCCGGTCGAATATGAGGGAACATATCCTTTACCAGAAGCACAGCTCGATCGTTTCTTATTGAAACTAAAAATGGGATATCCTACACCAGAAGAGGAATTTGAAATTTTAAACCGGATGGAAAAAACAAATCCCCTCTCCCTTTTACAAGCTATTACTACAATTGAAGAATTACTTTATTTACAACAAAGTGTACGGGAAGTAAGTATGGACAAAGGAATCAAGCATTACATTGTAAAGCTTGTTAGTCAGACTCGTTCTTATAGTTCTATACAGCTAGGTGCAAGTCCCCGTGGCTCGATTGCTTTAATGAAAGCTTCACAAGCTTATGCATTCATCCATGGCAGAAATTATGTTATTCCAGACGATGTTAAATTTTTAGCACCTTACGTGTTAGCTCACAGACTCATTCTAAAAATGGAAGCAAAATTTGAAGGAATTACAGGAGAACAAGTTATTTCAAAAATCGTTGCACGAACTGCCGTGCCGACTCAAAGGACGATGAACCTTTAATGAAACGCATGCTACGAGCACTATATCACGTTACGAAGTTATTACTAACCCCTTTATGCATAGTGTTAACATTTTTGTACGCTATGTTTCAAGGAGGATTTGTAAGTTGGTTTTTATTTTACAGTATGGTTCCTATTGGCCTGTATTCACTATTACTTCCCTTCTACGCTTTACAGGGCGTTGAAGTAAAAAGAATAACAAATCAAAACGATTATGTAGCAGGAGAACCTTTTTTAAGCACCATTACAATAAAAAGAAGTTTTCCTTTCCCCTTGCTTTACTTAATTATAGAAGATGAACTACCATCACAATTTACAAATTGTAAACAAACGAAGATGAATAAAGTAATACTCTTTCCAGGATTGAAACGAAATATTTCGTTTCAATATGCAATCGACACAATCCCTAGAGGAGAGCATACTTTTTCAAGCGTACGTGTCAAAACTGGCGATCTATTCGGTATGATGGAGAAAGAAGTAATTTTTTCAGTTCCAGATACATTTTTAGTCTACCCTCAGTATGTAGATATAACGTATCGACAAATGGAAAATCATTTCGAACAAGGAGCACTTTCAGCAAATATAAATTTAGTAAAAGACTCTACCATTTCTGTCGGTGTGAGAGACTATAAACCTGGTGACCGCTTTTCATGGATTGATTGGAAAGCAACTGCACGAACAAACAACATTATGACGAAAGAGTTTGAACAACAGCGCAGCCATAATATTATGATATTCATGGACAGAACCCCATCCCCTCTATTCGAATCAGTCGTCACATTTACTGCCTCTATTGTCAGATCTGTTTTGAAGCAAAATTCACCGGCGTCATTCGTATCTACCGGAAAAGAACGAACTTTTTTCCCTTTAGACAATGGAGATAGTCAGTTACATCAAATCTTTTGTCATTTAGCAAAAGTACAAGCGGACAGTGTATTTCCGCTCTCCCGAAGTGTAGAAATGGAATTAAGAAAAGTTTATGAGCCCGTAACAATTATACTCGTGACAAGTGACCTTTCTCCCGATATTCAAAAGGCAGCTGACTATGCTGCTATAAAAAATAGAAAATTAATGGTGTTTGTCGTAAAAGAAAAAGCAAATCAACTATCACATCGAGAACTTAGTATTCTAGAAACTCTACAAAAACGAAAAATATTTGTAAATGTAGTTTATGGAAACCAGTATACAAACGTGTTTTTTGAGGTGAGCAAATGATAACATTACAGACAAAAAAACAATGGGATATGACTAGATTTTTCATGCATGCATGCGCATTTCTACTTTTACTAGAATGGCTAAGACCCCTTATAGGTATTACAAACGTAGGTAGATTAGATATTTTTGTAATATTTATTGGGATTTGTTTCACTCTCTCTTTTTTTCAAACAAAGTGGCAGATTCCAATAAAAGTCTTCACGATTTTATTCACCATTCATTTCCTATACTATAAAAATGCTTTTATAAATCCATCTTGGTTAACAAAATTTTTAAATGATATTTCTCAAAATTCCTCTCTGTTATTTCAAGGGAATTTGCTAGATATTTCTCCAGTTTTTCCAACACTTTTATTTTTTTTATCATTTTGGTTTTTGAGTGCTTTCATCTCTTTTTGGATGATTCATAAAAAACGTGGGTTGTTATTTCTTATATTGACTATTATTTATATCACCATTTTTCATAACTTACATGTATACAATGCAAACTACGCTATTATTCGTACTGTTGTCATCGGTTTTTTTATGCTGAGTCTTCTTCGCATAGAACGAATAAAAGAGAGTGAACACTTACAAAATTATGCTAGAGAAATCTCAAAATTACTTAGACCTCTTACATTATTTATTGTATTGTCAGCAACAATCGCATACTTTGCTCCAAAATTTGGCCCTCAATGGCCAAACCCAATGGATTTTTTACAATTCAACACATCCGAAGCAAGTAAAAAACAAGAAGTTTCTAAAATTGGCTATGGTTTAGATGACTCGCGATTAGGTGGTCCTTTTAAAGCAGATCCTACAATTGTTTTTACAGCAGCAACACAAAACAAACAATATTGGAGAGTCGAAACGAAAGATTTTTATACCGGAAAAGGCTGGGAAGTTTCTGAAAATCAAAAGAAGGTTTCTTTTAAAAATAAAAATGACGTCGTGAGTTGGTACGAACAAAATACAAAAACGGAGACAACAAAGGCAACAATCAACATGCAAAAAAGTTATCCTCACCTTACCTATCCAGCAGGGTTAATATCAGTTGAGGCTTCTTCAGATGTATCATACAGCGTTGACCCATTTTCTGAAAAAATCTATACGATGGATGGAAACTCTTCTACTACTTTACATTCCTATAAAGTAACATATGAGGTTCCGGAGTTTTCCATAGAAAAATTGAAAACTGTAAACACGAATGAAGGCCAAGAAACAAATC
Organism: Bacillus tropicus; assembly: GCF_001884035.1. Classification (GTDB taxonomy): domain Bacteria; phylum Bacillota; class Bacilli; order Bacillales; family Bacillaceae_G; genus Bacillus_A; species Bacillus_A tropicus. The sequence continues at coordinate 282,360 of NZ_MACG01000035.1, read as the reverse complement.
CTTATTTCATGACAAAGTACACGCAACTCCCAGAATCATTACCGCAGCGAGTAAGAGACTTAGCTGTTAATCTAACAAATGAGAAAAACAACCGATACGATAAAGTATTAGCTATTGAAAACTATTTCACCGACCATTCTTTTGTATATGAAACAACGAATGTCTCATTCCCTGCCCAAAACCAAGATTATGTAGATCAATTCCTTTTTGATACAAAAAGCGGCTACTGTAATAATTTCTCGACATCTATGATCGTGTTACTTCGTTCTGCTGGAATTCCTGCTCGCTGGGTAAAAGGTTATACAGAAGGAACTCTTGATAATACGCTGGTGGGTGCTGAAGGTGAGGATGTTTATAAAATCGCGAACGATAACGCACACTCTTGGGTCGAAGTATATTTCCCTGGATACGGATGGATTCCATTCGAACCGACAAAAGGATTTACTAATCCCTATAATTTTATAAATAATACTCCTGCTCCTACTTTACAAAATAACGAAGTATATAATTCTAATAACGAACCAATACAACAACGAAACAATGAAGCAAAGCTCAAAAGTTTAATAGAAGACACAGAAGAAGCTTCTACTAAAAAGATTCCAAATTCTAAAAATGGATTTTCTTGGTGGTACGTATTCCTCTCTACGATACCGGTTAGTATTATAGGTTACATTCTCTTCATCACTAGAATGAAATGGATTACATTTTTTATCATTCATTTCTATAAATATCGAAAAGATGATGCCGTTTATACAAAAGCTTATGATTCTCTCCTAAAACAATTTGCGCGAATTGGTATACGACGAGATGAGAGTCAAACATTCCGAGAATATGCTCTCCATGTTGATACACTTTACAACTCGGCCGATATGCAACAACTTACTTTCAGTTATGAGAATGCTATGTATCAAAAAGGACAAGCCGCAGCAGAATGGAAAAAATCCGTACACTTATGGGAAGTGCTTATGAAAAAAGCTGCTTCTCCACCTAAATCAAATGACTTCCATTCAGCGATTTAATATTGACAATGTGAATGTAAATAAAATGCCTCAAAGAACAAAATAGTTCTTTGAGGCATTTTTTAATAAAGTGAAACTCCTAGTTATTCGCCAAGTACCTTCTCAATCTCAACCTCTAAATCCACCGGCTTCGTTTGCGGTGCAAAACGCCCTACTACTTTTCCGTCTTTTCCAATTAAAAATTTTGTAAAGTTCCATTTTACTGCTTTCATACCGAGTAAACCTGGTGCTTGTTCTGTCATGTATGTATACAGAGGATGAGCCTTATCACCTTTCACATCAATCTTTGCAAACATTGGGAAGTTTACACCGTAGTTTAATTCACAAAAACTAGTAATATCTGCTTCTGTACCTGGTTCTTGTCCTCCAAATTGGTTACAAGGGAAACCGAGTATTTCAAGTCCTTGGTCTTTATATTTATCATATACTTCTTGTAACCCTTTATATTGCGGTGTAAAACCACACTTGCTAGCTACATTTACAATAAGAAGTACTTTTCCTTCGTAATCTTTTAATGATTTATCTTCTCCTGTTATCGTTTTAGCTGAAAAATCATAAACTGTCATTGGCCTTGCCCCTCTCTTCACTATCATTCTATGTTTATACTATACTACATTCGTGAATATACAGCTCTTATTACGTACTTACACCCCAAGATGATAACGCTTTATATCTGTTCAAAAATTCGACACAAACTACTAGACTTTTATGTTGGAAAGTTTTACAATTAAATTGTGAACAAAATGTGACAGTTTATATTCTATTATGATAGAAAAGGATGGTGTTCATTATGAAAACTGCACAACATGAAACGATTTCAAATCGCGAGTTTTATTTCGTACTATATATGATGTTATTGTATGTGATTGGCTGGGTAATCGATGTAAATGGTTTATTCTTAAGCTCCTACTTTAATTTAGCAGGAGAGATTATGCTTCCATTAGTTGGCGGGATTGTTGGGCTGTTCGTTATGTCTATTAATAAACAACAAAGGCAATAATAACTTGACAAAAAGGCAGAAGACGAAGCTTTCGTTTTCTGCCTTTTTGTATTTTTAGCGTATAATAGTTACATATCGTATATAAGGAGTGGTAAAGATGAAAAAAGTAGAGCAATTATCTTCTCACCTATATCTTATTGATGATTTTGATTTACAACATAATGAACGAACTGGTACGTACGTTTTATTAGGTGACGATATTACTTTAATTGAAACTTGTGCAGCCCCTTCTCTTCCGTATATTTTAGACGGCTTACAACAATTACATATTGATTTAAACGATGTTAAAAACATTATCGTTACACACGTTCATTTAGATCACGCCGGCGCAGCTGGTTTAATGATGGAAAAGTGTCCAAATGCTACTTTATATGTACATTCGCGCGGAGCTCGTCATATGATTGATCCAACAAAACTCATTTTAGGCGCAAAAGCTGTGTACAAAGAAGATTTCGATACACTTTTTGATCCAATTCTTCCTATAGAAGAAGAGCGTGTTCATATTGTACAAAATGGTGATACGTTACAAATTTCAGAAGACCGCATCCTTACGTTTTATGATACACCAGGACATGCTAAACACCATATTAGCATTCACGATTCATTAACAAACGGCATTTTTACTGGCGATACAATTGGAATTTATTATAGAGAACTTGCAGACCTTGGTGTAGAACTATATTTACCATCAACGTCCCCTTCCCAATTCCAACCAGATGCGATGATTGCTTCTAAAAATCACATTCAAAGTATGAATGTAGATACTATTTATTTCGGCCATTACGGTGCATCATCCAATGTTACAGAAGTATATAGCCAACTGGAACATTGGCTACCTATTTTCGTTCATACTGGTAAAGAGGTCTTTGAACAGTATAATGACTTCGATGAGGCTACTAAAGCTTTACAAACTGTATTAATGGATAAAATCTCTTCTCATCTTATAAAATTAAACGTCCCATCAGATCATTCCGTTTATAACATTTTACATCTAGATATAGAAATTAGCGCAATGGGCATTATTGATTATTTCACGAAGCAAGAAAAAGCAAACCCCACTATTAACTAACAGTAAAAGAAGAGATACACAACAGTAGTTGTTGTATATCTCTTCTTTTTTGAATATATTTTGAGTAAAGGATGGTGGAATGTAATGCAAAAAATGATGCTATACCTCTGCTTCACATTATTTATCGTCTTATTATTATTTGTCGGAGTGAAAATTCAATTTTATTTAGATACAGACGCGCAAGTGAACTTTAACGTTTATCCAAGATTATTCTACTTTACACTCTTCCCTCTTATAGTCGGCATTTTATTACGATTCCTTCAATCTATTAATCGCGAAACGAGTAAACAAAACTGGAGCTTTCAACCGGATAAATTTATTGCGATTACGTTGCCTACGCTATTCATTTCCTTTTCTCCAGCTCTACTCTTTTCACCAGTTGGCCAATACCTACCTTATCTAGCTAATATTATTCTTATAAATACAACTTTTGTTACGATAATTAGTTTAGTAGCTGGTTATTCCCTTTTAGATTGTTTTATAAAAAAAGACATTGCAAATATGAAAAAATATAATTGATGACCAATACTTAAATGTCATTGGTTCCGGCAGTTTATTTATAAATGCAATATTACTTGTAAAAGTCGCTATCCACGAGAAAAGGAAATTTATGTTAAAAAAAATAAATCGTGCACTAAGTCAAATTACATTTCAATCAAGGGAGAATTATTATGTATAGATTTTTTGGAATCTCATGTTTAATGTTTCTCGCAAGCATATGTTCTTTCTTTATTTTAAGAGGGCCTAATGCAAATTTAACTTTAGTTATTTCCATACTAGTTATTCTCTCATTACTCGGCATTATTTTTGCGATAGCATCAAAAAATTGGTTATTCGGAATAGTTGGTACAGTATTAAATGGAATAATACTAGTAGTTGCATATTTCGTATTGCTAGCAAAAGGCATAGGTGGTTAATATATTTACGTTTCAATAAGAAAAGCTCAGAGCTTACACTCTGAGCTTTTTTTACTTATCTCACCTTTTCATCCACATACTCCATAAACTGCTCCGCTTTCATAAATCTTTCTTTGTACACCTCAGGTACCTCTTCTACTTTTATTGCACCCGTTGATTTTGTCTTCACTCGTACTATTTCATGTGTCATTAAAGCTTCCATATAGCGATCAAACTCTTCTTGCGTTAATACTTCTCTACTTGATTTATGACCATTTAATTTATCAAAGTATGGTTGAAGGCCCATACTTACCTTTTTCATTTCTTCTCTTTTTTCTGGTGATAATGCATCATAATCAATATTACCGTTCGAATCTCCGTACGCAAGCTTTGCATTGGTTAATTTCTTTAGTTCTTTTGTAAACACTTCATATTCTTTTGTACCCATTTCATCTTTCGCTTCTGATAGCTTTGCACTAAAACGCATGTACGCCTCTAATGTCATCGTTCCAGCATGTTTTTTTAAGTTTTCAAAAGACCCGTATATACCATCTGCCATAATAGATTGATATGCAAAACCAGTTGTCGGGATTAAACACGCTGCTGCAAGTACTCCTGCGATAAGGCGCTTCTTCCTCTTACTTCCACCACGATTCATTTTTATTTGAACGATTACTTTTTCTTTTAACTCCGGCGGTGCAACAATCCCCTTCGCTTCTTCTTGTATAGATTCTCGGACTTTACAATCTAAACTCATTTCACATTCCCTACCTCTCCTAAAAAGATTTCTTCTACTTGCTCTTTTTGACGTAGTTTCTTTAATGCCGCATGAATTCTAGATTTCACAGTACCAATTGGAATATGTAATATTTGTGCTACTTCTTCTTGAGAGTAATCGTGTAAGTATCTTAAAATAATAACTTGTTTCAATTTATACGGTAATTTATGAATAAGTTCGATTAGTTTTTGGTTTGATATTTTACTTATTACATCGTTAGAAAAATCAATTTGTACTGGTTTTCTTTGCTCTTCTGCTTTTTTTATAATTCGTAGTCGCATCCACCTCTTTCTTCTATAAGAGTGAATTTGTTTAATCGCAAGTCCAATTAGCCAAGGACGAAATGGCTTCTCGCTATCATACTTACGAAGGGATTCATATAGTTGTATGTATATTTCTTGAACGACATCATCTACATCCGTTTTATCTTCAATCAAAAAATGTGCTGTTTTATATACTTCTTGAATCGTTTTATCATACAATTCGCTATACGCTTCTTTATTTCCCGATAAAGTTAATTGGATTAAATCTGTATACACTGTTTCATCCTTCATATACCATCCCTCCTTTGTCTTACACTATATATTGGCAAGTAATCCATATTTCGTTCGATTTTTTCAAAAGTTTTTTTATATAGATTAATATAATGATTCGATATGTTCATAAGCTCCACTTATAATCACGCATAACTATTATATAATTTTCCAATTTCTAATGAAGACTTAAAATGATTTATATAGTCAAATTTAGGAGGATATATAATGAAAGCTATCATTGTAACATCGTTCGGTGGTCCTGAAGTGATGAAATATACAGATGTGGATATTCCAGCTATTTCAAAAGATCAAGTTTTAATTCGTGTTGTTGCTACGAGTGTTAATTTTGCTGACATTAAATCACGTTATGGCAAAAAAGGAAATAAATCACTACCTTTTATTCCAGGGATAGATGCCGCTGGTATTGTAGAACGTGTCGGTTCTCATGTGAAAAATATTTATCCTGGACAGCGTGTCATTGCATTTCCTCAAAATGGATCATACGCTGAATATGTTGTTGCAAATGAAAATCTTACTTTCGTATTACCTGATAAAATTAATTTCCAGACTGCAGCTGCTTGTCCAATCGTATCTTTTACAAGCTATAATTTACTCGCAAATGTTGCAAGACTTCAACAAGGCGAATCAGTACTCATTCATGCGGCTGCTGGCGGAATTGGTACTACAGCTATTCAACTTGCAAAACTATTAGGGGCTGGAAAAGTTATCGGTACTGTCGGAAGTGAAGCAAAAAAAGAAATTGCTTTAGATGCTGGGGCTGATTATGTATTTTGTCATCAAGATGAAGATTTTGTAGAGAAAGTCAATGAGCTAACATATGGAGAAGGAGTGAAAATCATTTTGGACTCTATTTCTGGATCTGTTTCGGAAAGAAGTTTAAAATGTCTTGCTTATTACGGTTGCCTCGTTCATTTCGGTAATGCTAGTGGTGAAATTGGCAATTTCCATACGAAAGATTTACATGCAAGTTGCCGCTCTATACTCGGTTTTAGCTTTGGAACTACACGAAAAAAACGTCCTGAACTACTCCAAGAAACTGCAAATGAAGTATTCCGTTATTTGCGTGACGGGCGTTTGCAAATCAAGGCTACAAAATCTTTTCCACTCCAAGATGCAGGGAAAGCACATGAATGGGTCGAAAGTAGAAAAAGTACAGGGAAAGTAATACTAACTGTTCAGTCATCTTCCTGAAATGAATACTTGAAACCGAGGTGTCATTCATGGGATCACGAATTATGCATGCTATTATTGCTAACAGGATTGCCGAGAAATTATGTATTCAAGATAAAACTTCTTTCATACTTGGAGGTGTAGCCCCTGATGCGGTTCATTCAGCAGAAGAAAAAGGAACTTCACATTTTTACGCAGGCACGACGAAAAACTATACGCGAAGGATAGATTTCAATTCTTTTTTTCAAAAATATAAAGTTCATATGAATTCCCCTTTTCTCTTAGGCTATTACACCCACCTCATTGCCGATGATAATTGGCTAAGTGGCTTTTTTCTACCTTGGCTAAAAAATAGAATAGAAAATGATGAAACGATCGCACCTATGTACTATAACGATTTTAAATTGTTAAATGCAAAATTGCTTCATCATTACGATAAAGAACAACAGCTCTTCTCTCTTCTCAATCAAGAGGCTTACATTGTCGATATTGAAGAGGTTTCTAAAAAAAATGTTTTAGAATTTCGAAAGTATCTTTTTGAAGATATGTTGTATCCCGAGCAACATTTGCATGAAGACTTACAGGTGTTTACGTTTAATCAAATTGTCGGTTATATGGAAACCGCTATTGAAAAAGGAACATTTTTTATTAAACAACTCTCTCATGATAAATTCATTTCAAAGATTTAATCCCCCTCAATATGTTTGAGGGGGATTTTCACATAACAATATTATTATTGGTTCTTTTCCATAACCGCAAAATAATTCCCTTCACTATCAGCAAAGTTAAACACTTTACCAGAAGGCATAGTTACCATTTCTCCAACAGTAACATTTTTATTTGTTAAATCTGTATATAATTGATCAAGATTTTCTGAGAAGAACATTAGAGATGGTGTACCAAGATTCAATTCTGGGCTCATTTTAGAAATCACTTCTTTATTATGTAGTATAATGCTCGTTTCAGCACCGTTAGTTGGAGCGATTTCAATCCATCTCATTCCTTGTTTGTTCTCTTCCTCTGCAACTACATGAAACCCTACCTTTTCCGTCCAAAAATTGACTGCCTCATCTTGATTATTTACATATAACATAATTTGTCCTACTTTATGGATCATTGCATTTCCCCCTAATGATTTTTATATTCTATGTAGCTTTCTACAGATACTGTTATTATTCCTTTTTCATTTAATGACAAACAAAAAAGACGTAACTACAAATAGTTACGCCTTCCCCATTCTTTATCTAGGCTTTTTCTTCCCAGTAAATGCTGGTTTCTTTTTCTTTGGTGCTTTCGGTTTCGTTTCTACAAATGATCCTTTGAACATTTCTTGCTTCGTAAATACGATACCTAGTTTTTTCGCAAATTGTAGTAATTTACGCTCTTCTTGCGGTGTTACAAGAGATACGACAGTTCCTTCTTTACCCATACGTCCAGTACGTCCTGAGCGGTGAATATATTGGTCTACTGTGTCTGGTAATTCTAAGTGAATTACATGTGTTAAATCATCGATATCGATACCGCGTGCTGCAATATCAGTAGCAAGTAGTATTTCTAATTTCCCGCCTCGGAATGCACGCATCGTTGCTTCACGCTCTTGTTTACTTGCTTCTGCATGAAGAGCTGCTGCTTTCATTTTACGGAATTTCAATTTCTCTGTAATTTCATCTAAACGGAATGGGTCGTTTAAGAAAGCAACTGCTTTTACATCGCCCATATGCATAATTCTTCTTACGTAATCATTTTTTTCGCGTCGCTCACAAATGATATACGTATGTTCAACTAAACTTTTTGACTCTGCTCGTGTTACACGTACTAATTGTGGTTCAACTGTTAAATCACGTGCTGCGTCTTCTGCTGCTTTTGTCATTGTCGCTGAGAAGAATACTAATTGACGATCACGCATTGTGGATTTAATTACATCTTGTACAGCGCCCATCATCTTTTGTTTTACAATTTGATCAAACTCATCAAATACAATCGTTTTCACTTCATGCATTTTTAGCTTTTTCATACGAATTAATTCTAAAATACGTCCTGGTGAACCGACAATCACTCTTGGGTGTTTCTTTAATTTTTCAACTTGGCGCTTAATATCTGCACCACCAATTAAAGATGCACCTGAAATCTCAGTTCCTGCTGTAAACTTTTGAACCTCTTCATGAATTTGCATTACAAGTTCACGTGTTGGTGCCAAAACAACAACTTGGGGCTGTTTTACTTCAGGATTAATTTTATGTAAAAGGGGTAATAAGTACGCTAATGTTTTTCCTGTTCCAGTTGGAGATTCAGCTATAACGTCTTGTCCTTCTAAAATAGTTGGAATCGCTTGTTTTTGAATTTCAGTTAATTCTTTAAAACCAGCCTTCTCCCAAGCTTGTTGTAAAAATGGTTGCATATCTTTTATCATTTGTTTTTCTCCTTTATCTCTATTTTTGAAGAAAATGTTGTATTGTTCGCACCGTTTCTATCATGTGTGAAATAACAGCTATTAAATCATCAACATGGTCTTCTGTAATCGCTTTTTGAAATAGAACCTCTACCTTATTATGATATGAAATCGCTTGCTTATTATATTCGTATGAAAGTTTTTGCGTAATCATTCTTTCTTTTCCCCATATAGAATGCATGAAAGTTTCAATTTCTTCGCACATTACTTCTGGTTTTTCTATCGGGAATGAAAATGCTAATTTCATTTCACAACCTGGTGTAAATTGTGGTACTTCTAATATTTCACCAGACAAGTTCTTTGCATCTACAGATAGTGAAAATGTTGCTTCTACTAACGGTTCGAATGGTTCTGTTAATTGAAATGAAATATGATATATACGACTTAATGAAGCAAGGTCCATCATATCTTTTCGATCAGTTACAAGAATATCTCCATGTAAATCAAAATCATAAACAGCGCCTTCTACGATTACTTTTAAATTATCAAAAGCAGTTGGATCAAACATAATTTCCTCCAAAAAACAGGCGCCTTTCGATGGAAAGGCGCCACTTGATGTATATATAGTTTACAGATAAACGAGATGAATTACAACCTTTTAGAATAAACCTACTGCTTTTCCATCTTCATTTACATCCATTTGTAGTGCTGCTGGTTGTTTTGGAAGGCCGGGCATTGTTAACATTGTTCCTGTTAACGCAACGATAAAGCCTGCCCCGATAGATGGTTTTAGCTCACGAATTGTAACGATAAAGTCAGATGGGCGACCTAATTTCGTTGCATCGTCAGAAAGAGAGTATTGTGTTTTCGCCATACAAACTGGTAGGTTACTCCAACCTTCTCCTTCATATTGAGCTAATTGCTTACGTGCTTTCGGAGCAAATTCAATATCTTTTGCACCGTATACTTTTTGAGCAATTGTACGAATTTTTTCTTCTAATGGTAATTCTAATTCATAAAGTGGTGCGTAGTTGTTTTCACCTTTTTCGATTTCTTTTAGTACTTTTTCAGCAAGGTCAACTCCGCCTTGGCCGCCTTTCTCCCAAACTTCTGTTAAGGATACTGCATAGCCACGCTCATTACACCATTCTTGTAAGTATGCAACTTCTGCATCTGTATCTGTAATGAATTTATTAATTGCAATTACGAAAGGCACACCGAAGCTTTGAATTGTTTCAACATGCTTCTGTAAGTTTTCCATACCTTTTGCTAATGCATCTACATTTTCTTCTTTTAATTGATCTTTTGCTACGCCACCATGCATTTTAAGCGCACGAATCGTCGCAACAATAACAACAGCTTCTGGTTTAATGCCAGCTGCACGCGCTTTAATATCTAAAAACTTCTCTGCACCTAAATCAGCACCGAATCCAGCTTCTGTAATAACATAATCACCTAATTTTGCTGCCATTGTTGTAGCAATAACACTGTTACAACCGTGAGCGATATTCGCAAATGGTCCGCCGTGAATGATAGCTGGTGTATTTTCTAACGTTTGCACTAAGTTTGGTTTTAATGCGTCTTTTAACAATAATGTTAACGCACCTTCTACCCCTAAATCCTTAACCGTTACAGGTTGATTTGCAAAGTTATAAGCAACTACGATGCGAGATAGACGCGCTTTTAAATCTTGAATATCTGTTGCAAGGCAGAATACGGCCATAATTTCAGATGCTACTGTAATATCGAAACCATCTTCACGTGGTACACCTTGAACTGGTCCCCCAAGACCAATTACTACGTTACGTAGGGCACGATCATTTAAATCAACACAGCGTTTCCAAACGATTTTACGCGTATCAATTCCAAGTGTGTTTCCTTGTTGGATATGATTATCAATAAACGCCGCTAACGCGTTATTAGCAGTTGTGATCGCATGAATATCTCCAGTAAAGTGAAGATTAATATCTTCCATAGGTACAACCTGTGAAAAACCACCACCTGCTGCTCCACCTTTTAGTCCCATCGTTGGTCCAAGAGATGGTTCGCGAAGTGCAATTACTGTTTTCTTACCAATTTTATTAAATGCTTGACCTAAACCAACTGTTACTGTTGATTTACCTTCTCCAGCTGGAGTTGGGTTAATTGCTGTTACTAAAACAACTTTACCGTCTTTCTCATTCTGTAAGCGCTTAAAAATATCAAGAGATAGCTTACCTTTATAATGCCCGTATGGCTCTAATTCATCTTCTAAAATATTTAAATCAGCTGCAATTTCTTGAATCTTCTTCATACTCGCTTCTTGTGCGATTTCAATGTCGGATTTAACTGTTGTAGTAGTTGTCATATACCCTAGTCCCCCTTTAATTGGTTCTGATGATATTGTATCAGTTTTTTGTATTTTCTGCACTTATTTACCTCCTAAAAATTCTTTCATTTCTTTATACGTTTTTTAACATAAATACCCATAAGAATGTTAACGATTGTTGTAACTCTGTAGGGAGTTGACCTAGCATCTTCTCATTTACTCCGCGCTTATATACACCGATTCCATCTACAACTTCAAAACCTTGTTCTTTCGCTAACTGTTCAAATTCCCAGGGCATCATCGTATTACAAACAACGTCTTTGCCGTATAAACGAGGATAACTGTTCTCGCGCGGCTTTGCTGTCGGTCCTAAAATGGCAATACATGCATATCCATCTCTTTTTAAAACGCGCTTTATCTCATTCAATGCTTGTAATGGCTCCTCGGTCCATTCTAAAGAATTAATTGCCATAATTGATTCAAATTGCTCATTTTCAAATGGTAAGGAAGAAAGATCTCCTTTTATGAAAGATAAATTTGGTCCTTCTCCGCGCTCCTTCCCTTTTTGAATCATCACTTCTGATAAATCTACTCCAACTGCTTTATAGCCCGCGTGACTTAATTTATATGTACCGTATCCATCTCCACAACCAACATCAAGCACTTTCGCTTCTTTCTTCACGTATTGTTCAAAAAATGGAATAATTGTACTCCTACTCCCGCTATCCCACATCTCCTGACTATTTTGATTCCAAAATTCTGCACTACTATCCCATTTCTTTTCTGCTGATTCATGCCAATTAAATTTCGTCATGCATTCCCCTACCTTCACGGTTTATCACTCATTTCATTCTACATCATTTTCCAAAATTCCTGTTTATCTTCATTAGGAGATGTAGATACTAACGATGGGATCCTTATTCTCCAATTTTTGCTTTACTTGGGTTTAACTCATACTCATGTTCTTCTCTTTATGAAAGATACTATAGGTACACCCAATTGAAAGAGAGGGATGTACATGCGAAGAAAGAGAAATCATCATTTTAAAAGTGGTGAAAAAAACGAAGAGTATGCAGCTGAAATATCACCCGCTGGCATACCAATTAGACATAAGCGTAAAGAAATTGCAAATGAAATAGAAGGTACAAATACCGGTGCAATGATAGGTTATGTCGCTTTATTTCTATCGCTTTTCTCCATTGCATTTTATCCGGTTACACTTGGTTCTCTTGCAATTTTAGTTGGCTTATTAGCTGTCAATTTCGGAGCGAGAACACTTGGATATACAGCAATTGGTTTTGGAAGTTTTTCTGTTTTATTCACTTTATTTTATCCGCTTGCTTTGTCAGCGTTTTAAAAAAACACACCAAGTTATACTTGGTGTGTTCATTCGTGATACAACATAATATGACCGCATCCACAACAATGCTTCGCTGTAATTTCTTGAAACACTGGATAATTTTCTTCATCCCGATGCTCAATAAACACCTTTTCAAATCGATACATATTTGGTGCATACGCCCAATCTTGTTTTGTACGTGCGTATAATGTAGAAGAGAAAAACTCCTCGCCACCACAAACAATACATTCCTTCTTCATCAATACCCCTCCTACGCTTGTCTTACTTCATCTATATGAACATAAGCATAAGAAAAAGACCTTCTATTACTAGAAAGTCTTCTCTGAAACAAAAAGAAATGTACCAAACATTCCTACTCCGCTATATTCTTTCGTAACACCAGCTTCTGTTTTAAATGTTTGCTTTACAGTCATAAAGAATACACCATTTCGTGCATCTGTACTTTCAAATTTTAGTTTTTCTTTTTTACCAGCTACATTTTGTGTGCATTCAAAACTACTCTCGTCACATTTCAATGCATACTTATCTTCTAGATACAATTTAAAATCTGATTCTTTCGGACAAGTTATAAGTAAAATTGCCACAAGAATAATACTTACAATACCCACAATTGTATAATATTTCTTCATTTGTACTCCTTTCAAAAGACAAGAAAACTTGACTGCATGCGCCAAGTTTTCTTAGTCCACAACCCATTGCCACTCTTGTTCTTTCTTATCAAAAATGAGCCACCCTGTCTCTGTTGCTTCTTCTTTTAATTCATCGATATTATCTAGCACCTCATCCGTACTTTCATACGAACCTACTACATATACCGGAATTTCAAGACCCCTTCTTGACTCAATTTTCCCTGCGAGATCAATATAAAGACCATCTTCCATTAATGGAATAAGCCCCATAATCACTTCTTTTGAAATTGCTGGGAAAATCTTTGATTTTTGGAAGAAAGAAAAACGTTTCTTACCGAAAGCACCAAGTTTATAAGGAATAACTTTACTTAACATTCCTACAAAATCAGCAATTCTACGATAATACACTTTGTTGTACCATCCGTCATCATGTGAAAAATAAACAAATCTATTTTTCAATAACGGAAAGAACGTTCTTGCAAGTGGTTCTTTTTTGTGAGCCAAATATAAAAGCTCTGCAATTTCTTTTGGCTCTAGTTCATCTAAATCGCTTGCATCATCAAAATCTACCCAACAAAATTCATCAAATTCATCAATCTCTGCTTGAATTAACTTATGTATATTTTCTTCCTCAACATATTCAAATAAAGTATGATAATGAAAATCTGTCCATTCAAAGTTATGCTTCAAAAGCAACACTTGATGAAGCGGTGAAGGGATGTTACTTGCAAACTCTTTAAACGTAATTCCTGATGTAATAAAACAATGACCCCGACGATTACCATTAATATATATCATATTCTTTACTTGGTCAGATCCTCCAGACAAAGCACCTAGCCACCTTCGTTTTATATGTTTCAATTCTATAGCATATTTTAACATGAAAAATTTTAGAAACATAGAAAAAACTTCAAAAACTATTTACAATTTCATGTGTTTTATTACATAGTGATTACAAGAAAAAACACCTGCTCGTGAGCAGGCGTTTTTAAAGGATTTCATCTGGGTTTTGAGGATGATGATTTCCCTCTTTCTTTTCATCTTTTTGGAACATCGATTGAATTTTATCAATTGTTTGTGGAGCTAATTCAATCATTTTTTCTGCTAAATGTGTCGCATTTTGTAGATGAAGAATATTTACTCCATCTTTATTGACCACAAGAAATGCTACTGGTGTAATAGAAACACCACCTGCGCTACCGCCACCAAATGCAGGGTTACCGTTCGCTCTTTGTCCATCATTCGTTTGGAAGTCAGAACCTCCTGCTCCAAACCCGAACGCTACTTTAGAAACCGTTAACACTACACCACCGTCAGCCGTTTGAACAGGCTCTCCAACAATCGTGTTTACATCGACCATTTCTTTTAAATTTTCCATTGCTGCTTTCATTAACCCTTGAATTGGATGATCCACCGTTCATAACCTCCTTTGTCATATCTTTCCTAGTTTTTCCGAAAGTTTGTGAACTAAACATAAAATTTTATATTGCTTTCAAAAAACTTAAGTTGTAATATTTAGAAAAAATAAAAAAAGGGGCAATTCGTTATGATGCGAAAATTATCAAAGAAAGATCATGAACAAGTATTCACTTACCTAAAAGAAGAAGCAGCCCTTAACTTATTTATTATTGGAGATATTGAAGCTTTCGGTTATGATACAGATTTTCAAGAGCTATGGGGCGTATTTAAAGAGAACGGAACATTACAATCGATTTTACTCCGCTTCCATGATGCATTTATACCGTATAGTCAAGAAGAGTTTGTAGTAAGTGACTATGGGGCACTTCTTTCCGCATATAAGCCGCTGAAACTCTCTGGTAAGTCAACTATTGTAGAACGATTTGAAACCGTTTCAAATATACAACTAGGTACTAAAAATGAAATGTATTTTTGTGAATGTCTAGATGCCGACAACTTACCTAGTACGCCTGCCCAAGAAACAATTAAACTTGCCACACTAGATGATGTAGAGCGAATTATGCAATTACGAAGTAACATCTCTGAATTCCCGACTGCTAATGAATCAGAGAAAATATTAAGACAAGCTCTCGAAACAAATACAGGACGTACATATTATATTGAAAAAGACGGCGCTATTATTGCATCAGCCTCTACATCTGCTGAAAATTCATTATCCGCTATGGTAATTGGCGTATGTACACATCCGAATTATCGCGGAAACGGATATGCTTCGCTTATATTACAAAAAATGATTCGGGACTTTACGGATGAAGGCCGGACACTTTGTTTATTTTATAACAATCCAGCTGCTGGACGAATTTATAAACGATTAGGGTTTAAAGATATTGGGATGTGGACAATGTATCGATAATTAAAAGCCGATTTTAAATCGGCTTTTATACATACTCTGCTATTCCAGCTTCAAAGGCTTTCTTATCATTATTTAATAAACCAAATAATGCCTCTTGAAGCGCAAATGTACTCTTATAAAAATACATTCGCTCCTTTACTGCTTCTATGTTAGGATAATAGGCTTCAAATAGTTGTAAAAACTCTTCTCCATAACTAGCTAATATTCCAGCAAAATCATAAGCCGGATCTCCAATGCTCGCTCCACCAAAATCTATGACCCCTGAAATATTCTTTTTTGTTGCACTATATAAAATGTTTGTCATGCCAAAGTCCCCATGAACAAGACTAGGAGTAAAGTTAAAATGACTACTTTCATTTAAATATAACTCAAACGATGTTGAGACCTCTTTTCTCGCTACATTTCTCATGAATGGATAAACATGTTCTTTTAATTGGCTATATAAACTATTTATTTCTGAATACATATCAGTACTATCACATTGCATAATACCTTCGAATGTAGATAACGGAATTTCATGCAACTCTTTTAAAAATCTCGCCAATGTGCACGCAAGTTTCTGTAATTGCTTTTCATCATTTATTTCTGTAAAAACATTTTTCCAAAACGGGTCTCCTTCAATCATCTCATAACCTGCAAATACTTTCCCTGGTACTTCATTTTGAAACCCTTGATAACTTGGATTGGGAATTTGAAGCGTAATGAAGGGTCTTATTTTCTCTAGCAACTGTGTTTCTATTCGAAGTTTCTGAATACCTTTTTCATATTTCGGAAACCGGAATACTATATTATCATTTACAATTAACACATCATTATTTTGACCTATTTCATTTATATAAACGGAATTTATTTGTAAATCAGGATACAACCTTTGTAAATACGTAACATACTCATTTTCTTTTCTCATGCTTTCACTTCTCCCGTTTAAACTATTATTCTCACTTCAAAGTCATAATGACCTGCCTTTCAACAAAACCAAACTGTTCATACATCTCTTTTGCAAAATTTCCAGCAAATACATTCAAACGAATTTCTGAATAATTCTTTTGTAATTTCTTAATACCAGCCTCCATTAATTTTCTTGATAACCCTTTCCCGCGGTACTCTGGAAAAACATATAATTCGTAAATAAACCCTAGTTTTTCATGAGAAAAATAGTCCGTATTTTCCCCTATTAATATCCATCCCATTACACTGTTTTCTTCTTTAACGACTAAATAATACGCTCCTTTTTCTACAATCGGCCTTGTAATTTCAATTGCTTTCTCTGTATTTAACCGACAATTTCCCCTCGTACCTTCAAAAAGCGATTGAGCTGCATATTGTATTATTTCGTCCGTTTCTTCCCAGTTTGCTTTTTCTATCATTTTTCACAACTCTCCTCTTTAATAGGCATTAATATCGCTCGTTCAAGATCCTCCGCTTCCATAATAATTGCCATTAATCCATGCTCTGTACTTGTCTCATGAAGCTCCCCCTTTTCCCAAAACACAGCTTGTCCCGCTTCCACCTTCACTTTTTCTTTATCTGTCCCGCATACATATCCTTCTCCGTCCACAATAAGAAGCAGTTGCGATACAACTGCTTCATGATATCCAATTATTCCATTCTCTTTTAAATGCATAGCACCGATATGTATATTCCCTTGATGATTTACTATTTTCGACATTATGAAATTAGATTAAAATGCTGTGATTTGCTTTCCTACTTTTTCATTAAAATCAAAAATTTTCACTTCTAGTCCTCCTTATATGTATAAAACCATCCTTACTGTCTGCATCATATGTCCTTCAAAATCTTCTTCAAATTCCTCTAATTGTGCAAAACCTTTCGCTTCATAAAACCGTTTTCCTTTTTCATTCGCAGCTTCTACATGAATGTATAGTTTCCGAATTCCTTTTAATACCGTTAACCCTTTTTGTAATAAAGCACTTCCTATCCCTTTCCCTTGTTGATCTGGTAACAAATAAATTGCTCCTAATTCTGCTTCGTTTTGCAGCCTAACAGGTGAAAAATTTGCAAAGCCAATTACTTCTCCCTCTTCTTCTGCAACGAATAAATGTGTATTCTCAAGACGATATTTCATTTTTTCATCAGAATAAGCCTCGTCTAAAAAACTATCTTGAATCTCTCTCGGAATAATGCCTTCGTAAGTATCATGCCAAGCTATTTTCGCTACTGATTGTACAGCATGAATATCTTCTTGCTTCATTTCTCTAATTACATATGTCATCTCGATGTCTCCATTCTCTTTAAATTATATTCTGCTAATATACTAGAAGAAATGGCAGAACCATTTTCATAATTTACCTTAATTAATTTTAATTTTTCAACGCTTCCCATTCTTCACGAATCATCCCCATTCGAATAGAATCATAGTACGTTCCGTTATAATAACGACATTTGCGCATTCTACCTTCTAAACTCATTCCTATTTTCTCCGCTACTTTCATCATTCGTTCATTACCAGACCAAGTCGTGAGCCCTACTCTACCAATCTCCATCTTTTCAAATAGTAAATCCCGATATAACGTTAACGCTTCTGTACCGTAGCCGCCATTCCAGTAAGCCGGATTATAAATGACAATTCCCATCTCCAACCAACGCGTCGGTTTATACTCCCAATAAAATCCGACCGTCCCTATAACTTGACCGTTATTTTCTATAATTAAATTGTATAGAGGTTCTTCTTTTAAACGAGTTTGCATCTTTTCCTTATAGGATGAGTATTCTTGCATTGAAAACGGAAAATACGGTGCATCCCATTTTTTCCATTCTGGATTTTCTTCTTTAAATACGAGATCCCATAATGTTTTTATATCTAATTCTTCAATTGTACGAATTGTTACTTTATCCCCTTTTACGATTACGCTTTTCATAATTTCCTCCTACACTCCTCTTTATTTCATATATAATTATAATATTTTTTCTGAAAAATCAAAACAGATATCGTTTATTATATTGTATAATTTTGTTATAAGATACCAATTATTCGTGTAGAAAGCTGGTGATTCAGTGAATAATCGATTTAGCATTGCTTTACTTCTCACTATTATTACGACAAATATTATTCTCTATTTCTTCTTACCATTACGTATTGTTACGAAATGGGACTTCAATGGAACACCTACATCAACAATGGATAAAAGTACTTTTGTGATCGTAAATATAATTATATGTTCCTTCTTATTCTTTTTATTTTTAGCTTTATCTAAAGCAGCGAGTAACCAGAAATTTCTCCATTGGATTGGCAACACAATGTTACTATTCTTATTTTTTGTCGATATTGTCATTACCCTCATCGCCCTTGGCTTTTCACTTCCTCTTGATTATTTCATATTTATAGCATTAGGGCTTTTATTTATATTAATAGGTTATTTCAGCTCCAAAATTGATACGAGTAAATCAACCGTTTCATTAGAATGGAATGATAAGCACCTTGAAAAAAGAGCTTCAAATATTTGTAATATTTCAATGATAATAGCAGGTATTTCCCTAGCGGGGCTCCCATTTATCGTTTCTGCTCCGTATAGAGGGTATGGCATACTAGCGATTTTTTTAGGAATGACGCTTATCATTTTACCGAGTACGATTTATTTACTTATGAAAGACAGCAAGCAATCTACTCCTTTAAAAAAGTAATTAAAAAAATAGGAGGTTACATCCCTCCTATTTCAGCTAAATATTTTCTTTTTCGTCTTTTCTATCTCGACTAAAATCCCTTTCTCTATCCAACCTTCTACTCCATCTTTTTTAATTAAATCATATCCTGAGCAGCTACCATCAATAAGAGAAACAATGTCACCTTTTCTTACGCTTATTTGCGCACAAGAAATATCGGTTTTCACTGTATATTCACCTGAATCTAGTTGCTTAATGTATTCATCTTTCACAGAAAGTATTGTATTCGTTTCCTTTTGCCTACATATTGTGTAATCTTGCTTCTTCTCAATAGGCTCTACGTAATAATGTGGATAGGTAACCCCGCCCTGCATTGTTGCATCTGCATGAAAATCTGCTATTACTTCATACTCAGGGAAGTAGTCTACATATGTATAAGAAAACTTATCACCTGTTGGTTTCCTCTGAATGATAAATGCATTTAATTGCCCTGCCTCTTTAATCGTATTTCCGCCGTCAATTGCAATAATCTTTTTTTCCTTATCAATAACTGGATTGTTAGCCGGTGCCTTCTCTGAATAGTTTACAACAGGCCAATGACCGACTACTACATACTTATTTGCTTTATGTGATTGATTGAAAAACTCCGGCATTGCTATCGCATTTTTTCGTTCTGTTTCTTTCCAATCCTCTCTATCTTCAAGACCAGCATGTACAAAAATATAATCCTCAGTTTCAATCGCTGTCGGTAATTCTGTTAGCCACTTTATTTCTTTTGAAAAATGGCTCATTAATTTTGTTTTCAATTCACGAATATCACTTTCTTCATGAGCGGGAACATTCAATTGTGCTAGCCATTCATTAAAAATTGTATTCTTTCGCGTACACAAATAATTTATTAACGCAGGATTTTCATTTACAAGCGCTTCAACTACAACCTCACAATTCCCTTCTATTACATAAACATTTGGCTTACTAACTACTAGACCCATCACATAGTTGACGACGCCAATGCTATCTCTCCCTTTCTCACAAAGATCACCATTAATAATTAAATAATCTTCATCTTGAAAATTAACTTTATGTAGTAATTCCTTAAAAAGATCTAATTCTCCATGAATATCAGAAATAATAATGACTCTTACATCATTTGGTATTAATAATTCCTTTATTTTTTCCAAGTATAAACGCTCCTAACATTCTCTAAATTCAATATTCCGTTGTTAATTTCTAATATTCGACAAATTATATTACTAGACCTGTCCCTAGCTCAAATCTGAAAAAGAAAATAGGTTCCATATATTTTTACACACGGAACCTACTTAGTATTATAACTCTTTATAAAAAGAATAGCTTACCTTATCAAAACCCTCTCTTTCATAAAAACGATGTGCATCAGTTCTTGGAAATGCAGATGTAAGTACGATAGAACTGCACCCTTCTTCTTTCCCCCATTTTTCTACATATGACAGCAGAACCTTACCATACCCTTTTGATCTGTGAGCTTCCGCAGTTACAAGGTCATACACAAAAACATGTTTCTCATTATAAAAATTCGTACAAATTGCTACACCAGCTAGACTAACAACTTCTTCATCTTCATCACGTAGCGAAAATAGTTTATAATTTTCTTCTTTCATTTTTTGAAATAAAGAAATTGCCTCTCCTCTTGAAAGTTTTGTTCGCAATTGCTGTAATACAGGAAATACATCGTGTAAATCCGCTTCTGTTACTACTGCTTTAATATTCATTATGATCCTCCCCTTACTATTTATAAAATTTTCTAAATGTTATATCATCATTATAGAAAGTAACTGCCCTTAGTGTAAGTGACAGTTCTATTCTTTTTTATAAGGCCAGTATAAAAAGGAGCGTCTACAAATGGATCTAACTATTCCATTAGTATTACAAAATAAAACACCTATTTACTTACAAATTTATGAATATATGAAACGAGAAATCTCTCAAGGATCACTACGTGCCGGTACACGCCTTCCTTCTCACAGAAATTTAGCGATGCAACTTAATGTGAGTCGTATTACAGTTGAATCCGCTTATCAACAATTACTAGCTGAAGGTTATGTAGAAAGCAAACCGAAACGCGGGATTTTTGTTGCCGAAGTTGATATTGATGTCATTCAAAGGAAACAGCAAATTGCGTCAAGCAGCCCGAACAATAAAGAAAAAGAACAATATGATTATGATTGTAGTCAAGGACTTATTGATCAAAAAGCTTTTCCAATAACAAACTGGAAAAGAGCATTACACGAAACCTTATTTCAGTATGAAAATGAATTATTTGCTAAAGAAGATCCACAAGGTGAGCTCGTTCTACGAGAACATATTTCAAAGTATTTATATCATGCTCGCGGGGTACATTCTTCACCTGATCAAATTATTATTGGAGCAGGTACGCAGCCTCTTCTTTGGCTACTACTTCAACTACTTGGTTCAAAAAAAGAATATGGAATCGAAAACCCTGGGTTTCACCGTATACCTGCTATGATTCAAAGTTCTGGACTTCCTGTTCACCCGATCCCTTTAGATGATAAAGGGATTCATATTTCTGCTTTATGTGAATCAGGTTCCAATGTGGCATATGTCACTCCATCTCACCAGTTTCCACTCGGAATCATTATGCCATTATCTAGAAGACTCGATTTATTAAAATGGGCGAATGATTGTAAGGGGTATATTATTGAAGATGATTATGATGGAGAATTTCGCTATATTGGAAAACCTATTCCTTCTTTACAAGGGCTAGATTCAAATGAACGTGTTATTTATATGGGAACTTTTTCGAAATCTTTTTTGCCTTCTTTACGAATGGGATATATCGTTTTACCACCTCATCTGCTAAAAACCTATAAAGAACTCGGTGGTATGTATAAACAAACGGTTTCTACCATGCAACAACTTACCTTTGCTACCTTTATTCAAAGCGGTGATTGGGAACGTCATATTAACCGAAGTCGTACGTTATATAAAAGAAAACATATTTCTTTAATTAAATCTATTACAAACGAAATGGGAAATAACGTGCATATACTCGGTGAACAATCCGGACTTCATATTGTACTTCACGTTCATAACGGGATGAATGAACAAGAACTTATTCATGCAGCTGCAAAACAACGTATTAAGTTATACCCTCTCTCGACATACGATTCTGTTCATAATGTAAGGGAGGAATCGTATGTATTACTCGGTTTTGGCAGTATTCCAGAGGATTGTATCAAAACTGTTGTCAAATTACTGAAAAAAGCGTGGTTCCCTAAATAAGAATAGCTCCACGTAAGTTATACTTACGTGGAGCTATTTTCATTCACTATTTTTCTGACCTCGCTGCCCTTCCCGGACGTTTGACACCAGTTGTTTCTGTTGAATAAGACGCTTCAATTATAGCAGTTGGATCTACAGAGAGAACGAGATCTTTCATTTTCGGATAAATGAAACGGTTTGTAATACAATAAATGATTCTCTTATGTTCTCCTAAAAAACCACCTTCTCCATGTAGATACGTAACGGATAATTGCAATTCTTTCATAAGTAGATCGCCTATTTCTTTATTTTTACCAGAAATAATCATAACGCTCTTTCCTTGATTAATGCCATCTAATATGAAATCAATCATCTTCGTAACAATATAGAAAATTGCTAATGAGAACATCGCTTGTTCAATTGAGAATAAAATGGCAACAAAGATGAAAATAACCGCATTTACTGCAAGTAAAAATGTACTAATTGGCACTTTAAAATGTTTATTCATCCAAACAGCTAACATTTCTGAGCCATCAATTGCTCCACCCATTTTTACTACAATCCCTACACCAACACCAAATAGAACTCCTCCATAAAGAACAATTAACAATTCAGAAGTTGTAATTGCTGGAAATGGTTTTAAATAAATCAATCCGAGTGTTGTAACTACATTTGCATAGGATGTACGAATAAAGAACTTCTTTCCCATTACTTTTGCAGTAAATAATAAAATCGGGATATTAATTCCTAAGAACACTCCATAAAGAGGCAATCCTGCAACTTTATTCGCCATGATAGCAATGGCTGTTACCCCTCCATCTACTAATCCGTTAGGTGCTAAAATAAGCTCCAATGACCCCGCTACAATAATCGATCCAATTGTTAATAATATGTATTCAAATACTTTCTTCATTCATTACCCCCAAAACTTATATATTTTCTTAGTATTATTTTAACGTAATTTCTCTACTAATACAAAGATATCAGTTTATATACACAAAAGTTTCACCTTTATAGTGATTTTTATGTAATTTTTTATTGAAGCACACTTACCCATTGTAGTAAGTGTGCCTCAAGCATTTATTTAAGTTTCAAGTACGAATTCATTTTCATTTTAAATATTTCATCAACTGCCCTTTTATATCCACCAGCATTTCGAAGTGACTCTCCAACTTTACGACTATTTTCCTTAAACGTTACATCATTCATCACTTTCTTTACAGAATCTCGTAACAATTCAGAAGTGAGTTCTTTACGATTTAGCCTTATTCCAGCCCCTACTTCATTTACTCGTTTCGCAACTAAAGGCTGATCTCCTGTTACCGGAATTACAACTAACGGGACACCGTAATATAGTGCTTCACTCGAACTATTCATACCACCGTGTGTCACGAATACATCCGCATGCTGTAATACTTCTAATTGTGGCACATAATTATACAACTTAAAGTTATCCGGAATGTTTTCAAATTGACTTATATTTATCTTCTTACCAACAACTAATACGATTGTCGCTTCTACATCTTTAAAAGCTTCAAAACATTTTTCATATAGCTCAGGTTGTTCATTGAAAACTGTTCCCATAGAAATGAAAATCAATTTTTCATTTTTTAAATCTTCCATAGGAAATCTGTCTACTTCTTTTCGACTAGCAATTGATGGACCTACAAACTTATACGATTCATCAAATACATCTGAACGTGGTTGATATTCCTTTGAAGTGTATACGATGGTAATATCACCAGGGTGATTCATAATATCGTACATACTATTACATTTCATTCCATACTTCCTATTCCATTTTTCCATTCCCGCTAAACAAGATTGATATAACGGATTCGTTTCATCTAATTGTCTTGATTCTTGTTCATCGTTAAAAGTAATGTACTGATTAAAAGCAAACGTTGTACAAGAAGAGACGCTAGGTAATTGTAAAACATTTGCTATAATACGTCCTACTGGAAAATGATTATCGTATAATAAGTAATCGTACTGTTCTCCTTTTGTTTCTTCTACAATTTGAGTAACAATACGTTCTGATGCTTCAATCATATGAGATAGCATCGTCAAAGGACTCCCACCTTCATTTACTCGTTCCATAATATTAATTTGAGAGAGAAAATTCTCAAAAACTCGGAATTCTGCACCTGTTGCTTCAATCTTCTTTCTATAATCTTCAATACAATACGAAACAACTGTTTCCCCTCGCCGAATTAACTCACTTATAATAGCTAAAGTCGGATTTATATGACCTTCTCCAGGGAAATTTATTACGAGTACATTTGCCATCATATTCTCTCCTATCTAATATTATTAATAATTAATTATATTAATTAATTTAAAACTATTATAAAGGAATCTATTCTATTTCTTCACATTTTTCTCTTCATTTTATTATTGAGAAATATTTTTGATAACCTCCGTTATACCTCTATTGAAAGTCCGCTTAACTCTTCCTTTACTGAAAAATATTAGATTTATATTTGGGTATTTATACAGATTTATCATCAGAAACATTATTTTGATAATTCATACAAAAGTAGAAAAATATAATTTCTACACTAATTTCTCACCATGAATGTATTTAAGTTCTATATTGTCCCTATCATTATCCACTTGCAACATATTCTGTTATATAATGAATTTATCGAATTTACAGAAAAAAGGAGCCTCTTCATGCTACAACAATTATTTACTTCACCTATTTTATCTGTTCAAACTTTACACCCAGGTTATGAAGATCATGCAAGCGATGTATTTCTCGTCCAAACAGAAGATGAAGAAGTCATCGTTCGTTCTTCTAAAATGACTGAAGAACCAAACAATAATTTTTGGTGGGGATGTAAAAACCTATTTGGAATTGATCCGAGGAACGTACATCATTTAGAACATATACACGAATTATTGAAAAACCATACTAACTTGCCCATCCCCACTATTTTGCAAAAACATGTTTTAAATGGTCGGAAGTATGTTAGTGTCGAAAAACTAACAGGAAGTACGCTGCAATCCTTTGTCGGACAATCGAATTCAATTTTATTCGATCTTGGAAAAGGACTAGCAGAAATTCATTCGTTTCAAGCAGAGTTTATAGGAAACCCATCAGGTACTTTCCAAGTTCCACTAGAAGAATGTAAGTCTCACATATTAAAAGTGAGTAAAGAACTTGTAAATAGATTTTATTCCGATAATGCGAGCATCCGTGACGCATTTCCTACTTTTGAATCACAACTTTCTTCCTTGCCAACACCAAAGAAAGCTACGCTCGTTTTAATTGATATGGACCCTACTCAGTTTTTATCTGATGGTACAACTATTACAGGTTTAGTGGATACAGAAGCTTACGCAGTTGCTCCCCGAGAATTTGATTTTATCGGCTTTGAATATATATTTACAGAAAAGGAAGCTCATGCTTTTAAACAAGGTTATGAAACCATCATGCCTATTCCTAATCTTGTAGCATGTAGACGTCCCTATCGATATTTGTACCGGTTATTATCTGTTCAGGGCAGTGTGGAGTTAGATAAGTGGCTAAGTCATCCATCCTATTTTTAAATACGAAGGTGAGGGATAATGAAATGTATATTGAACGAAAGAACTCTTTAACAGCGAACAAAATTCAACAAATGAAAGCTTTAGCTCATATTTGCGGACAACACGATCAAATTGATTACTCGTCAGATTTACATGTAAACTTTTTAACTGCTCGTAACAAAGAAGAAATAAATGATTTTCTATTTTATGACGATACTCAATTAATTGGTGCATTAAGTATGTATGACTTTGAAAGACCGACAAAACTGGAGTTAATAGGTTTTGTTCATCCAAACTATAGGAAACAACATATAGGTACTACTCTTTTACAAACCGCAATGAAAGAAATACGATTAAGAGAGGCAGACGAAGCTCTTCTTATTATGAATGGGGAGTCTGCTTCTGGGAAAGCATTTGCAATACATATGAAGCTGCCTTATTTATATAGTGAATATAGTATGGAGTTCAAAGCAAATGAAGCGCAAAAAAGAACGAAGAATGCTATACAGCTTACTCTTGCATCTTCAAAATCACTTCTTGATCTGATTGAAATTTCTAGTAAAGCGTTTGGAGATTCAGTAGAAAACACCGCTACATGGTTACAAAAGATGATGGATTCATCTTCCCATCAAGTTTACAGTGCTCTTATCGATGAAAAAGTGATAGGAACAATTACAGTTTCTAAACAAGAGCAATCTACTATACTATCAGGATTCGCCGTTCATCCTTCCTATCAAGGTAAAGGATACGGAAAAGATATTCTTATGTCCATGGTACATACCCTTATTACAAAAGGAGCTTCAACAATTGAATTAGACGTCGAAACGAAAAATAACCATGCTTTAAAATTGTATACACAATGTGGTTTTGAAATGAAAACGAAGTATGATTATTATAATGTAATGAATTTCGAGGTGAATGCATGTGTCTAAAAAACTAATTTATTCTAATTATGATATTTTCGCATCCATTTATAATAAACATTGGGGGCATTATGCTGAACACTCCTATCTACTTTTGGAAAAACTCGTTTTACAATACGCACCACCACATTCTCATATTTTAGATCTTTGCTGCGGGACTGGTCACCTTACTAAGAAATTAATTGATAATCATTTTGTAGTAACTGGTATAGATGGTTCGGCTCAAATGATTGAATACGCACGTCAAAACGCTCCAGACGCAGCCTTTATCGTCGATGATGCTCGCTATTTCAATATAAATGAGCAATTTCAATATGTTATCTCTACTGGCGATAGCTTAAACCATATTTTGAAATTAGATGAATTAAAAAGTGTTTTTCATAATGTCTACTCCGTATTGCATAGCGAAGGTACATTCGTATTTGATATGAATATGGAAAAAGGTTTTCTAGAAAACTGGAGCGCGTCCTTTCACATTTCAGAAACGGAATATGTTTGTACAATCGATTCTACATATGATAATGACAATAAAAAAGCAGTCATGAACTTTATACTATTTCAACATGACATAGATAATAATTGGACAAGAAGTGACTTTTCTTTTGAAGAAGCTTGTTATTCCAATGAAGAAATAATTTCTTCGCTAGAATCCGTAGGTTTTAAGGACATTCAATCACACGGTACAAATAGAACATTTTTCATTTGTCAAAAATAAAAAAACTGAATCATAACGATTCAGTTTTTTCTTAGTATATTTACAATAGCATTCGTTTCATTATTTTCTTTATATACACGTGGAATTCTTCTGTCTAACATACATGTAACTTCATAGTTAATTGTACCTAACATATCCGCTATTTCTTCTACTGCAATGTTTTCTTCGCCTTGTTTACCGTAGAATACTACTTCGTCTCCCACTTGTACTGGCATTGCTTTTGAAACGTCTAACATGAGCTGATCCATACAAACACGACCAATAACAGGTACTCGAACCCCATTTATTAATGCATGCCCTTTATTAGATAACTGACGGTTATAGCCATCCGCATAACCAATTGGTATAGTGGCAATCCATTCTTCACCAGTCGTTACATACGTATTCCCATAACTTACACCGCGATTTTTCTTTGCATGCTTAATATGAGCTACTTTTGATTTTAACGACAACGCAGGCTGTAGAGAAACAACTGAATGATCTACCTCTTTTGAAGGATACATTCCATAAATTCCGATCCCGACACGAACCATATTTTGAAATGTATTGCTAAGCTCCATTGATCCTGCACTATTTGAACTATGAATATATGGGATATGAATTCCTAATTCTTTTGCTGTATTGACAGCTTTTTCAAATAAACTTGTTTGCATATTCGTATATGATTTATCAATTTCATCTGCCGTAGAGTAATGTGTAAACATTCCTACTACCTCTACATACTCCATACGGTTTAATTCTTCTAAAAATGGTTTAACCTCTTCTTCTTGTAAACCGATACGACTCATTCCTGTATCAATTTTCACCTGAATTTGCGCTTTCTTTTGAAGACGGTTTGCGATTTCATTTATACCTTGTAAATCTTCACTTCTATAAACAGTCATCATAACGTCATATTGAATTGCTTCTTCCGCAGCTGCTACTGACGTATAGCCTAAAATTAAAATCGGCACGTTAATTCCTGCTTCTCTTAACTCTATCGCTTCATCTACAAACGCAACTGCAAGCTGATTTATTCCTGCTTCAATAGCAGCTTTCGCAACTTCAACTGCCCCATGACCATACCCATTCGCTTTTACAGCAGCCATCATTGCAATATTTTCATCATTCACTCGTTTTTTAAATTCTTTTACATTATGTTTTACTGCATTTAAGTCAACTTCAACAATTGTATCTCTTCCATATTTCAAACTCATTGGTCTAACTCCTAACTCAATAATTGCATTCCATTCTATTTCACGTTTCATATGACCTTTTACAATATAATACTTTTCAATATGCTAGTCAAACTACTAGAATTTTCGGAATTTTGAGTATGATATAATACCCTTAAGAAACTATTATATACGGAGATGAGGAGAATTACAATGTTTGTTCAATCTGCATTACACCAACTACAAGTTGCTGTTGATACTTCTATTCAAATGCTTAACCGATATAAAGAAGACGAATTAAAAATACAACCAATTCACTCGAAGCGATCATTATTTGAAATGTGTGCACATCTTTCTCTTATTTTCCATGCTGATTTACTCATTTTAAATGGTATTACAGAAAAAGAGCTACATACTTTCTATAAAGAACAAACACCCGAAACAATTACGCAAATACAACAAACGATAATACAGGGCTACGATTTACTTTCTAAAACTTTTTTATCTTATTCCAATGAACAATTAGCAGAAATTAAGACTGCTTATTGGGGTATTTCTTATTCACGCTTTGAATGGTTGCTGGAAATTGTTGCACACTTTTATCATCATCGTGGACAAGTTCATATTTTACTATGTGAGCATATGAAAGACCCACGCATTCCTTTATTTGAGTGATTTTCCGCTCATTCATTATCCAATCTACATATCATCAAATACATGTTCATTATTTATAAATAGAGAAGCTATAAAACCAATAAAAAGTATCATTCCTAATAAAATAAACGTTTGAGCATAACTTCCTATATTCATAAGATAAATAGAAATGAGGGGTCCTAAACTAGTACCTAAAAATAAAATAAAAGTATAAATGGAAACTGCTATCCCCCTTGCTTTCCCTCCTAATTGGCCGATAAGAGCAACTAAAGACGGAACTGATATAGCAATACCTATTACAAAACAGACACTCATTATGACAAGTAGAGGTAAGTTTGAAACAAAGCCCATTGCACTTAAACTAAAAATAGCGACCAACAAGCCACCCTGGAGAACTTTCCTTACTTCGAATCTCTTTGTTAAACGACCCGCAATCGGTGACAGCATCATACCAAATAGCCCCGCTAAGCGAAAATAAAGGATTTGTTCTGCATTTAAATTGTAAATAGGAGAGCTCAAATAATTCCCTAAAACAGTATACATATTAACAAAAGCCATTAATAAAACAAACGCAATCATATAGCTCAATACTAAACCTTTATGTGTAAATACTTTACCCATCTGTTTAATTGGTCCCAAAATATCAGTATAAGATTGAGAAGTCTCTCCTTTCGGAAGAGAATACTGAACCCATACAGCAGTAATTATATAAACAATGCTAAGAAGAAAGAACACCATATGCCATCCAAAATGCTGACTAACAACTGTACTTATTACCTGACCTACAATTCCAGCTACTAAAAAACCGGTACTAACAAATCCTATTGTTGTAACCTTTTTTTCTACTGGAAACATTTCTACAACGTAGGCTAACGCTACCGGAGAAAATGTAGCTGCTGCTACCCCTTGTAATCCTCTAAGAATAACAAGCCACAATATACTATCCATAAACCCTAAGGAAAAAGAAATAATCGACAGAGCAAGTAATCCAATGAAGATCACTTTTTTCCGCCCATATTTATCAGAAATTGCTCCAAATAACAAACACCCTATAGCAAAGCCAACAGAAAATATACTGCCTGTAGCTGCAGATTGCGCTAGTGAAACATTAAAAAGGTGTGAAAATAAAGCAATTAAAGGGATTGTTACATATAAGCTAGACATAACTACCATACCCGACCAACATAATACAACTGTCATTATTGTGTAATTCTTTTCACTATTTATTTCCTTTCCTATTCCCATCATAATACCTCTCCCTTATTACAATTTTTTTATCAATTTAAAAACCTCTAATGTACGCAAAATAGCATTTCTTTAACCGCTACTTATTTTAATTACATCGTAAAAATTATAACTCTCTCTAAAGTTAGTTAAACATATAATAAGGTAAACTAACTATATTCCCAAATAAATAAGTTGACCCTCATAATCAACTTATTTATCTACCTTCTCCTAATTTCACCTGCATATTTACTTGTATTTTATTTAATAACTTCTCTAAAACTTGACGCTCTTCCTGATTAAAGTCGTCAACTAACGAAGCACAAGATAACCAAAAAGTTGGTAAAGATTGCGTAACTAGTTCTTTTCCTTTCGGAGTAATTTTAACTTTTAACCTTCTTCGATCTTCAGAATGGTGAAATCTTACGATTAACTCTCGTTTCTCCATCCAATCTAATAAACCGGTGACAGAAGCACGTGTTATCCCTAATCGACTCGCAATATCCGAAGGACTCATGTTCACTTCTTCTCCATTTGATTCCATTTCACGTAAAATAAACAACAGTAAAAAATCTAATTTACTTTCCGAAATACCAAGCGGAGCTAAATCTACGTCAACAGCATCAAGAACATTATCAGACGTCCATAACATTAACAAACCAAGTTTTGCTGCGATTGGATCCGTGTCCGCTGATGCTGTCTTTTTTATTAGCTCTGCATACGGCCCAATCCCTAAAGGAAGAGAATCATTTTTAGAATTCATTCATCTCAATCTCCTTTCCTTTTAATTAATTAGCTTACCTAACTACTTTTTATTATACTCACATTTTTCCTTTTATTGCAAGAATATTGTTAGACAAAAAAATCCTGCAATTCAAACAGGATTCTTCAAACTGACTAGCTATTATTTTTAAATCATACGAAACTTCTTTAAGGCGAAAGCAATACCACCTTCACTCGCCTTCTTTGTAACGAAATCAGCTCTTGTTTTTAACTCTTCTCCGCCATTTCCCATCGCAATACCTAATCCTACATACTCTAACATCTCAATATCATTTCTACCGTCACCAAAAGCAATGGCTTCTGATTTGCAAATTTTCAGGTGCTCCAATACTTTTTGAATTGCAGTTAACTTCGATACTTTACTATCTTCCAATACATTCATAACGTAACCGTGAAAACGTTCAAACGTAAGTGCTGGATATCTTTCAAGAAATTTTTGAGCTTCTATTTCATCTGCATACAGACATAAACAATAGATTTCTTCTGACAAATCCCTGCTTTTTTCTGGATACTTCTCTAAATTCAACGTCTCGCTAAGCGCTTGCATTACACGCTCATTATCCGAGGCTATTCCGTTCATTGCAAAATCCTCTGTAAAATAAGAAACACCGTGACCATGTAATGCAGCAAATCTCGAGATATCATGAACGATTTCACTTGAAAGTACTGATTTATGTATAACTGTTTCCTCACACTTGATATGGGCACCATTTGCAGAAATAATTGTATTTATGCCCAGCGCATTAAATTGTGAGCATAAACTATACGGTCTCCCTGTCGTAACAACTACATGAATCCCTTTATCTATTAACCTACGTATCGCTTCTTTTGTACTTTCGTGCATACTTCTATCAATCTCACTTAAAAGTGTACCGTCAACATCGAAAAATACAACTTTGTACATAATTCTCTACATCCCGTCCAAATGATTCGTATCATTAATAAAATGCACCGTTTTTTGTTCGCCATCAATTTCAATTAAGCTTATTCCCGTATCTCCCATTTTAAAATAATAGTCCATTGAAATGGACATTTTGAAAAAAGCACGTAATAGACTATTTATTACACCACCGTGTGCAACGATTGCAATTCGGTCATACGTATTCTCTGTCACGATTTTAGAAAAGATTCCTTCTATTCTCATTCTAAATTCAATAAATGATTCCCCGTTTTCAAAACGATCATGGAGAAACTTTGGCTCTGGATATTTTTTTGCCTCTTCAAATGACAACCCGGCTTGTATCCCATTATTAAACTCCATTAATTCCTCTTCTAATTGAATTGGACATCCAATTCCTTCTGCTAATGTTTCACCTGTTTCGCGAGCACGTTTTAATGTACTTGCCCAAATGAAATCTGGCGGAAAATCTGCTTTCACTTTCTGTACAAGTCTTTGCACTTGCCTCCTTCCTTTTTCTGTCAATTCAAAATCAGCTCGTCCTTCATGTACGTTTAAGATATCAGCTTCTGATTCTCCGTGGCGTATTAGTAGTATTTGCATATATTCTCCACTCCCTCTATTTAATATTCGCAAAATTCCATTATATCACACTCTGAATTTTCTATAATAAAAAAAGAGAAATGGCATCCCATTTCTCTTTTTCACTCTTATTGTTCTTTTTCTGTATTATTTAAAGGCAGTTTCTTCGCTTGTTTTTCTTTAAAGATTTCTCCAATTGCCCCGAGAGTACCAAGTGTTTCAATTGCATTAGATGGAATAAAGACTTTATTTGCTGGCCCTTTCGCAACTTCAGCTAATGATTCAAATGATTTGTAAGCAAGTATACGTTCATCTAAATCCGCTTCTCGAAGTAATTGAATTCGATTTTGTTCTGCTTTTGCAATTTCCTCAATCGCTCTTGCTTCCCCTTGTGCTTCTAATTCTTTTGCTTCTTTAATACCTTCCGCTTCTCGAATACGTGCTTCTTTATCCCCTTCAGCCATTAGGATTTTACTTTGCTTTTCCCCTTCAGCACGAAGGACTTTATCTTGTTTTGCAGCTTCAGCTTCTAATATGATCGCACGTTTATTACGTTCTGCTTTCATTTGTTTTTCCATTGATGCTTGCACATCTTTCGGCGGATTAATATCGACAACTTCAACACGTTCAATGCGAACGCCCCATTTTTCTGTAGCTTCATCAAGTGCTAAGCGAATTTCTGTTGAAATTTTTTCACGACCAGATAACGTTTCATCCAGTTCCATTTTACCAATGATTTGACGCATCGTTGCTGAAGTAATGTTACGAACACCGTATTCATAGTTCGAAATACCATATGTCGCAAGTTCCGGTTCAACAACTTGATAGAAAATAATCGTATCAATTTCTACTTGTACATTATCTTTCGTAATTACCTTCTGCGGTGGTACGTTCGTTTGTTGAATACGTAAGTCGTGATATACACGAACACGATCCACAATCGGTATTAATAAATTTAATCCTGGCTGCATTACACGCTGAAACTTACCAAATCTTTCAACGACTCCAACTTTTTGCTGTGGAATAATTTTTATTGTTAATGCGATAAATGTAACAACAATTAATGCAAATATAATCGTTAACGTTAATGCGACTACCATATTTATTCACTCTCCTTTTTTACTTGTAATATAGTACTATGCCTCTTTATAACAATAACTTTTTCTCCAGCATCAATTGGATCATCTGCAATAGCTGTCCAAGTATCTCCATCCACCTTCACAATACCGTTCGCTTCATTTGTAATCGCTTGCATAACAATCCCTTTTTTACCTGCAAGCATATCTACTGTATCAGTAAAACCTTTCGCTTCTCGAAAGTTTTTTGAAATTCTTTTCGTAAAGAAAGTCAGTGTTAAACTTACAATCCCACCAACAATAACTTGTAACAGTAGTGCTTCAGGAACAAACAAAGCAATTAGACCTCCGACAACAGCTCCAATTCCAAGCCAAAGCATGTAAAATGTAATCGACAGCATTTCCGCAATAAATAAAATACCAGCTATTATAAACCAAATTACCCAAGCAGCCATATGCAACCCTCACTTTCTTTCTCATTTTCTATATGTATATGAAGAAAAGAATGGTTTATCCGCCCTTTCTAATACGTGGGCGCTTACTACAAGCTATTGTACATTTTCACTGTTACAATGAGTATTATTAAAATACTATATTAATATATTCTTCATTATACATGAAATTTCCTTTCAAAAAGTGACAAAAAATTTAATTCTTTCAAAATTTTATTTTTTAATTATAATTATTATAACTACTTTCATATTTTTCCAGAAAGGTTGTGTGCTTATTGCAAAAACGTTCATTGACTTACTATTTAGGATCGAAAATATGCATTACTCTCGCTGACATCGTATACATAATGATTATTACTACTCATATGTATATTACAACTAAATCAGCTACAATAACTGCTCTGTTTCCATTGCTCCAAGTCATAACTAATCTTATAGCAAATACATCTGCACCACTTATCATGAATCGTTTTCCATCTTATTCATTACTGTTTACACTACAATGGATAAAAACTGCTCTATTATTTTTATTCATGATATTATTCCCGGTCCTTTCCACAAACATTGTAGCACTATTCATTTTCATTTTTTTCATTTCATTATGTAGTGGCTGGAGCGCTCCATTACTATACGGTATTCTTCCGCGCCTTACACCGAAAGAAAAATTAGTAAAAGTAAATAGTATTTTTTCCTTTTCCACACAAATTGCACAAGCCGCTGCTTATTCATTTACAAGTGTTATTGTGCTTCTTATCGGTGCTTCTTCTACACTCATGATGAATAATATTTTGATGATTTTCGGATGTGTTGCACTACACTTTTCATTACGATCCATACATACTGAACGAGTAATAGAGCCTTCTTCAAAAGGTGCTGCTTTATTGGAAGGTTGGAAACTCTTATTTCAAAATCCTTCTCTCCGTACCGTTACATGTATGGACTTAATTGAAACTTTCGCAGGGACGATATGGATCGGCGCTATTACGATGGCTTATGTAACGACCGCCCTTCATAAAGGAGAAGAATGGTGGGGATTTATTAATACAAGTTATTATGTTGGGACGTTAATTGGTGGTCTATTAGCATGGAAAATGAGTACATACATTCAAAACAATTTAATACGCTCTATGGCGATAGGCTCTCTTATGTTTAGTATTCTTACATTTTTATATGGTATGACAAGTAGCGGTTTTATTGCGCTTTTTCTGTGCGTTCTAATGGGACCATGTTATCAAATTAGAGATATTTCTCAAACAACAGTTCTACAATCAAGTGTCGCTCCTTCTTTACTATCAAAAATGTATACAGCTCATGGCGCACTTCTTTCGACAGCTTCTGGTCTTTCTATGCTTAGTGTTGGCATTATCACTGATATATTCGGTGTTCGTACAATTTATATCATTGCTGCTTTTCTTATTTTATGTTCTGCTTGTTTATCTTTTAGCCTATTAAAATATCATAAGACAAATCAAAAAGATATTTCAATGTAATCAATAAAGCAAAAAGGACAGAAATTCCTGTCCTTTTTGTATATTCTATTTATGACAAACCCGGAATTTTTCTATGTTTTGTCGCTTGTTCAAAAGCATATGCTAGCTTAATTAATATTCCTTCACTAAAAGCTGTACTTGCAAAAGTAATTCCAAAAGGCCTTCCGCTTTCCATATATCCGGCAGGTATTGCTATAGACGGATAACCTGCTTTCGCACATATAGTGGAGCCTATATAAGAAGGGAACAGAATCGCATCAAGATTATATTTTTCCAGTGCAAAATCAATGCCTTGTTCTTGTGAAAAATATATATCTTCTAATCTTGCATTTAAATATTGTGGATTTCTTAACGTATTAGGAAAATCTTTTCTTCTTTCTAACTTAGTTTGTCCATATCTCAAAGCTCTTTCTACTATGTTTTCATTAAACTCCATTAACTCTGAAATAGAATGTACTGGTATAGTAGAAGGCAATTTCGAAAGATAGTTATCTAAACTATGCTTTAATTCATAGAGCGATACACCCCAGCTCCATTCTCTATGAAAAGACGGAATATTAATATCCTCTACTACTGTCGCTCCCTCAATACGCAATACTTCAATTGTTTCCTTAAACAATTTCTCATCATACTCACCAGTTTCATAATACTCTTTTGGTGCATTGCTATATACACCAATTTTCGCTCCATTTAAACCATTAACATCCAGATACTTTGTATAATCATGTTCTGCTATCCCTTCACTTTTACGAGTAGCTACATCTTTCTCATCTACCCCAGTTAACCCCCCTAGTAAAATAGCGGCATCTGTTACTGTTCTAGCAAATGGGCCGGCTGTATCTTGCGAATATGTGAACGGAATAATACCTCTACGACTAATTAGACCAACAGTCGGTTTAATACCTACTACAGAGTTTTGAACAGCCGGACTCAATATAGAACCATCTGTTTCCGTTCCAACAGATACTACTGTAAAATTAGCGGTAACTGCTATGGCAGATCCTGTACTTGAGCCACCAACAAACATATCATCCTCACCTGTACCGTAAGGATTTATTGTTTGTCCACCTCTTGCACTATATCCAGCCCACATTTCAAATGACATTGCATTTGCTAATTCTGTCATATTTGTTTTCCCTATTATCACTGCTCCTGCTTCTCGCAGCTTCGTAACGAGAAATGCATCTTCACTACTTATATTTTGTTCTAACGCAATCGTACCTGCACTTGTATGCATAGAGTCATTCGTTTCAATATTGTCCTTAAGTAAAACAGGTATACCGTGTAGTGGACCTCTTACACCTTTTGTTTTTCTTTCATGATCTAACGCTTCTGCAATAAAGATAGCGTCTGGATTGATTTCTAAAATAGAATTGATTTTCGGTCCGTCTTGATCATACTTTGCGATTCTATGAAGGTAATACATAACTAATTCTTTTGAAGTTAATTGCCCAGCTTCCATCATTGCTTGTATATCATAAATTGTTAATTCTTTTTGTAATAGTGCATTGAACTGCATCTCCATTTTCCTTCTCCTTCTATAAGTCCTTTTATTAATAACATGACTCTATTACTTTTTCATTTTCTCCGCCCCTCGCATATACAACTTCAATACCTTTAATAGAATTCAACTCGCTAATATAAAAACCTTTTATTTCCTGAAAAATAAAAAGAGTCTGAAACGAATGAATTTACGTTTCAGACTCTTTTATTACTGTGCGTATACTTCATCTAACAAATGTAAAAACTCACCTTGTTTCCCCGCTAATTCAGGGTATTTCGCAATATCAATCCATTCGTAGGAAAATACTAAGCCTTCATCTTCCTCACCGGCACTGACAATATGTTCCCAACTATCTTTTACATCTGTTAGTAATGTTACGTGGAAGAAATGACGTTTTTGATATTCCTTTTTTTCTTTCACATGTATGATGCAATCAGCTAGGAATCGTTCTATGCATAAATGACGTAACCCAGACTCTTCTTGTACTTCACGTAAAATCGCTGCTTCTAGCGTTTCCCCTTCGTCAACCGTTCCCCCTGGCACTTGTATACCAGCTTCAGGTATATCACGATGTTTAAAAACAAGCAGTTGCATAACTCCTTCTTTTTCTCTTGTCACATATGCGTGTACTTTTTTCTTATATAACACCGTCATAATCCTTCTCTCCCCTCAATTGTTCACTGCGCTACTTCTTCAAGTGTTAGTTGATTTTCATATAAATATGTAGCTTGTGGATTTCCCACATACCTCACGTGCCATGGTTCAAATCGATAGCCCGTAATCGATTCTTTCTCTTTTGTATATCGGATGACAAAACCAAATTTATGGGCATTTTCAGAAAGCCACTGCCCTTCTTTCGTTTCACCAAAAATTGTCTCTAACTGAAACTTAGCAGATTGTGATGTGATATCCATAGCTAGTCCTGTTTGATGTTCACTCGTTCCAGGAACTGCACTCGACATTGCTGTTTTTGCTTCTCCATCTTGCTTTTTATACATTGTATTTAACGCTTTTTGCCGATCAAAAGATCTAAATCCAGAGACTGCAAATAAGAAAACACGCTCTTTATCCGCTTGCTGAAACATTTCCTCAAGCGCACCGGCTGCCTCTTTCCTCATTTTTTTCTTTTCTTGATCACCTTCACTAGAGTAACGCACTTTCGGAATAACTAAATCTGGCGGTCTATACCCATCTGGTAAGCGTCTACTTTTATTCACAAGCACAAGCATTGAATTCGGATTACTAATTACTGCAATATCCCCATCCATATTCGCAATCGTTTCTTTTGCCTTCGGAAATATGTTATTTACATTTACCTCGCGCGCTTGCTTATCCTTATACATTTTATAATTGATTCCCGCTACTCCAACAATGAGTATCGCCGCTACGATACCAAGTAGTATCCATCTTTTTTTCATATAACGACCTCTTATTTTAATAATTTGGCCATTTCATACTCATCGATGTTCTCTCCATCGATAATAAGAGCAGCTCTTTTGACACCTTCTTTCTCAAATCCAGCTTTTTTATATAGTGCCTGAGCTCTTGTATTGTGGGCCATTACCGTTAATTCTAAACGCCATACATCATGTAATCTTGCCCACTTCTCGACCTCTTTAAACAATCTAGTCCCAATACCTCGCCCGCTATACTCTTGCAAAATCCCAATTACAATACTTGCTACATGTCTCTTTCTTTGAATATTATTTCCATTTACTAAAATAAACCCTACTATTCTCTCTTCTTCAACCGCTACCAATATTGTTGCATATTTATTTTCTACAAAGCGCTGAATCATTTGCTCTTGTTGCTCGGCTGTAAATTTCCTTTCTCCTGGTTCATACAACATAAATTTCGTTTCTTCATCTAATTGCTTACTTAATTGCAAAAATGATGCTGCATCTTCTATTTGGATCTTCCTAATCACTTCAATCACCCTACCAGTTTCATAATAAAAAGCTTTCCTTGTAAAAAGATTTTCTCTACTTTCCCGAAAATCCCTTTGTAAATCTCCCAGTATAATTTGACAAATTTCGATATTACTATAACAACGACAAATTATGTCTATTCTGTGACGTCTCATCATTACAAAAAAACGCAAGCATTACACTCACGTTTTTCAGACTCTCCCACTAATTTAAGATCACTTTATCCATTCACCTTTTCTGCCTGCCAGAAATATTCACCAAATGCTTTAGCTAATGCATCAATCGATCGATCTAGTTCTTCCTCTGTATTATCTACACCACCAACTTCAATTAATATTGCTTGCCCTGACAAATCTTGATTATAGACTCCATTGCCTGTTTGGAATCCTTTTTGTATGACACCGCGGCTAACCCCTGGATATTTCTTATTAATTGTCTCGTGTAAAGCCGTTGCTAATTGTAAGTTCTTTTCATAGTTTTTATTTCCTTTTCCTATTACGAAAGCAAGCTTTGCATATGATTTATCTCCAATTGCTTTTGTCGTTACATTTTTCCGAGCACTATCACGATGTAAGTCAAAAAAGTACTGCAATTCCTTATTGCCCGTCATTGCTTCTTGTACAATTTCCCGTGACATTTTATAAGAACTATTACTATTTAACCCTTTACTAATCAACTTTTGACCCACATCAGTCTTGTCGTTTGTTGCTCCGATCCCTTCATTTGCTAATTGTTCACGAAATCGGTCGCCGACTATTGAAATATTCGTTACGGAACTTGTTGCTTTATTCGGATTTGGATCATTTGTTAAATTCAATAACGGCAAATAAGATTCCCAGCTATGCGAATGATAAATAAATGCAACTTGTCGTTTTCCTGTCGTTTGGGCTGGTTGCTTTTTCTCTTTATTCGTATCCGGCTTTGGAGCCTGTCCTCCTTCTCCAGTCCGTTCTTTTACTACTTCTTCAAGTGGAACGCTCGATTCTATCGGTAAGTTAGAATAATTTGTCCCTTCACCCGCAATAACAATTTCTGTATCGTACTTACCAAAACCAGGTAGCTCTTTACCGACAAAACTGCGTACATCGTTAAAACGAATATTCGTAGCCATAGAAAAGAGAAACGAAGAAATTGAAAAATCTTGATTTAAATTTCGATATTCCTGTGTAAAATAATGATTCTCTTTCCCAAGAATATACATGTAACCATTCATCGATAACTCATTTAACCAATTATATAAATACGTTGACTTTGTCTCTTTCATAGAAGTTACCATCATACTAATAAGAAAAAAAGTCGCTAGTACTGTCGTAATAATAAATAATACTAACTTACGTACACTCGTGAATTTCACATAAAAAAAGCCTCGATTCATACTATCACCCTCTCTATTTCAAGTTATGTACAAGCTCTAGAGAATAGACCGTCTAAATTCCGGCTATATTGCTAATGAGGTGAAATGAATTGAAGCTACTAATAGGAACATTACCCATTGTACTATCATTTATTTTTTATTGGCTTGCTAAGCATCCTACAACCCGCGTTGCGTTACATATTTCAGCGTACTTAACACTTTATGTAATCGGTACAATTATTTCTATTCATATATACGATGTTTTAATGCGCGATTTAGTTTTTATGACAAGCATTCATGGAATTTTACTAAATCCGTTTTTTCTCATATCAGGAGCGTATATAGGGATATACACTTTGTACCTACTTTTGTCCTACATTATTAGAAATATGAAAAATGGAGCGTAATGAAATGCGACCACCGTTCATCTGTCATACATGCAAAAAAAGAATTGCTCGAAAGAAAGATCTTATTACTGCCGCACGGTACTTCCGCTTGTATGTATTTCACAGTGATTGCTTTAAGCAACAGCAAGTGTTTCTCTCACGATTTATCCCTGTGAATACACTTTTTAATTTCTTTCTTATTATATATGGACTTACTTTTGGCAGCCTTCTTATGTTGACAGAGCCATCTATCATTTGGCTTATTTTCTTACTTCCCATTTTATATCGGTTTCTTTCCTTTTATTATGTTGAACGCTTTTTCTCTACATAACGTCCAGACTGTCCTCTAGGAATACTTAAACATTCCCACTCATTTTCTTTTAGCATTTTACCGATGTAAATCATTTGTCCAATATGCAAAGCATAATGAGAAATTTGTCTTTCAATTGCTTGCATGACAGTATGTGCTTCACCGCGAATATATACCGTCTGCAATACATGTTCCGGCGTTAGCACATTCATCGTTTTAAAAACATACTCCCATCCTTCATTCCATGCTGCGAGTACCTCTTCCTTAGAAGAATAACCACCTTCAAATTCAGCATCTCGGTTACGATTTATTTTTTCACCGTCAGATGTTAAAAAATCAGTCCATCTAGAACGCATATTACCGTGCAAATGCTTAATTATGATTGCTATGCTATTTGTTGCTTCATGAGAAGACCATTCAATCTGTTCATGTGTTAATTGTGAAAGCACCCGTTCCCCTTGTTTCTTTGTTGCTTCAAAATTCGAAATGGCACACTGTACGTATTCGCGTCCAATATCCATGCTCCCCCGCCTTTACATTAACTAATTTTTGTTCCATTTGGTAATTCCATATTCGGCTGTAGTAATACAACATCACCCGCTTCAGGTACTCCTCCTAATACAAGCACTTCTGATTTAAATCCAGCTACGCGTTTTGGCGGAAAATTTACAACGGCAACGATTTGCTGACCAATTAAATCTTCCGGGTTATATCTCTTCGTAATTTGAGCACTTGACTGCTTTATCCCAAGTTCCCCAAAATCAATTTCTAGTTTAATCGCTGGAACTCTCGCTTCTTTAAATTCCTCTGCGTGTGTGACAGTTCCAATTCTTACATCCAAAGTTAAAAAATCTTCAAAATTAGCCATTTTATCATTCCTCCCAATTATTACTTAGACAAAACCTAAAAATCCCCTTTAAAAAAAGAAAGGCGCCTAAGCACCTTTCTTTTGTAATTCACTTGATTCATTTGATTTATAGAAGAAGAAACCGAGAATCCCGCCAATACATGATGGGATTAACCATCCTATTCCTTCGTTATATAATGGTAACATTTGCAATACGTTAGAAATCGCGTCAATTTTAATCTTCGCACTTTCTAAACCGTTAAAGAAACTAATTAACAATGCACCTAAAATAGCTCCAATATAAATGGTATTACGCTTCCCAATCCATTTATGGAAGTAAGAAAGTACGATTAATACGATTGCAACTGGATAAATGATCATCAACACTGGTAAAGTAACTGCGATTAATTGTGTTAAACCTAGGTTAGATACAATTAAACTAAATACACATACCATTGTTACAATCGTTTTATGCGAAAGTTTTGGGAATAAGTTTGTAAAGAAGCCAGCACAAGCTGATGTTAATCCAACAGAAGTTGTTAAACAAGCAAGTATAATAACAAGTCCTAATAAAATTTTACCACTTGTTCCATATAACTCATTTACAACATTCGTTAAAATAAGCCCACCATTCTCTGATACCCCAAGTGATGTACTTGTTGAACCAAGATAAGCAAGTGATAAATAGATTAACGTTAAACCAAGTACAGCGATAATACCTGATACTACTGTTATTTTTGCAATTTGATTACTCTCTTTTATTCCTTTAGAGCGGATAACTTGTACAACGACAATTCCAAATACAAGCGCACTAATTGCATCCATCGTTAAATATCCTTGAATAAATCCACCAAAGAAAGCATTTTCTTTGTATGCCGCTAGCGGCGCAGCTGGTTCTCCAATCGGATCAACAATTGCCTTTCCGACAATTACAGCAACGATCAATACTAACAATGGTGTAAGAAATTTCCCGAACCAATCCACTAATTTTGATGGATTTAAAGATAAATACCAAGTTATTCCGAAGAAAATTATAGTGAAAAGAAATAGCATGTACCACTCTGAAACTAATGTCTCTGATAAAAATGGCTTCATACCCATTTCAAATGAAACGGCTCCCGTACGCGGAATCGCGAAAAATGGTCCAATCGCTAAATAACTAATCAATGGGAAAACAAACGCAAATATAGGGTGAACTCTAGAAGATAGCGCTTTCAAGTCCCCCTCTACAAACGCGACAGCTGTTACAGCTAATAGGGGTAATCCGACTCCCGTTACAAGGAATCCAATTGTAGCAACCCAAACATTCTCTCCAGCTTGTTGCCCTAAAACTGGTGGAAAAATTAAATTTCCTGCTCCTAAAAATAGTGCAAATAACATTAAACCGATTGCTACTGTATCACCTGGCCTTAAACGTCCCTTCATGCTTTTCATTTGCATAGCACTTTTTCATTGTTTATCTCTAATTTCACAATATGCTATGCATCCTCCTCTCTGCTCAAGCTGATAAAATATGCCCCTTACAAAGCAGTGTCTTTCTCCATAATTTCTCCATTCCCCTTATTTTTACTCTAATTATTAACTTTTGATTTTTGATTTTTTTGAATTTTTAAATCATTAGAGTGGTATTGCGTGGAGTATAGTTGTCAGACCTCTTTGTTTTTATCACACATATAGTAACATATTTAGTTGAAAAATAAAAACATATTTTCAAATTGACTTTTTTGAAAATCAAAATTGTCTACATTTTTTATTCTTTTACACAAATATCGTTTCAGCCTCACTTATTATCCTATCGTTATTTTTAAATAACTTTATACACGTAACATAACAAAAGCCATCCAACATAATTAGACGGCTTTTGCATGTTACTCTATCGTTTCGACTTCACGTGGATTTTTCATCTCTTCCACATACACAACTCTAAATCCGTGATCTTCT
Organism: Bacillus tropicus; assembly: GCF_001884035.1. Taxonomy (GTDB): domain Bacteria; phylum Bacillota; class Bacilli; order Bacillales; family Bacillaceae_G; genus Bacillus_A; species Bacillus_A tropicus. The sequence continues at coordinate 238,216 of NZ_MACG01000035.1, read as the reverse complement.
AAATCTTTCAATAACGTCTCTAATTCCCCATCGTTAAACTCTTCTCCTAATGTAAACATAATTCTACGAACTAATAAGGCATCATTATCAAAAGTCATTAAACTTTGGATACCTGTATATTTTTTTAATACTGTCGATAATTTTTGAATAGCTCCATTATAATCTTGTGTCCCAATCATGACAGAGTATTTACTAGAATGAACGCCCCAAGCATCTTCTAATAGCTCAAACACTTTTTTATGCGTTAAAATCCCAAGAAAGACTCCTTTTTCATCAACTACTGATAAATAAGGTAATTTTTTTATTGTAAAAAATACTTTAAAGAACGAAGAATCTTCTCTGACATATCCTTCTTTATCGTTTAATAGTTGTAATACACTCTCATCCAGTGAACCTTTATATTCTAAAATATCTACTTTATATATATTCCCTAAATATTTCTCTTTTTTTTCATCTAAAACTGGTACACAACGATAACCAGTTTTATTTAAATGCTCTAGCGCTTCCCCTACTGTAATTGAACTTGAGCAAAATAAAACTTCCCTTTTCGGCACATAATTCCCTTTAATCCTCATAAACAGCCTCCTTATGTTAAAATACTTTCTGTGCCATAACTATATTATATTTTCAGAAAAAAATAAATAATTTATTTTATTTTTCTGAAAATTATTCATTTTCTTGTCATAATTTATTCACGTTTCATTCACTTATATCCTCTACAATATGAAATACTCTCTCTAAACTTCTTTAAGAAAATATATTGTAACTTACACCGAAAAAAGCTAAAATAAGAATAAGAATTTTCTGAATATTCTAAGAGTAGGTGATTACATGTCTTTATTACGCTCACATATATGTAAATTTATCGTTGGTGTTCTCATTATATTTATCATTAGTCCTATTCCAGCTTTATTCATTACACATAAATACTCATACATAACCGGCTTGATAAGCATTTTCCATAACTTCGCACAACTTTCTTCGATGACAATTCCAAAGATTGATTGGATGCACGAATCTATCTTTTTCTCAGCAAATCAGATGGTACATACCGCTAATCAATCAACTCAGTTATTCCCTTACATATGGGAGATATATTTTTTATCGATTGTTCGTTTTTCCTTTACTCTTGCGATCGGATTTTTCATCAGCTTAGGGATCGGTCATTTATTTTTTAAAGCACCTCAATCAATTAAAAAGTTCTCTTCTTTATTAAGATGGATACCTTATTCTTTATGTACTGTATTATTACAATGCTCAGTCTTATTACTACTCCTATACATCACAAAATTTATGAAGCTTCCTTACTACTCATCTTTTATCATCGTTTGTAGTACTTCCATGATTATCGTTATGCAAGCCATAAAAAAATGGATTCCTTTCTTAAGTAATACAAATGAATATGAAATAAAACAATCCTCTTTCCTTGTAGATACATTGTTTTTAGCGCTTACCTCGAATCATAAATCTATTTTAGGTTCCATTATTCTTTCATTCGTTTTTATGGAATGCGTTTTTCACGCAAGTGGACTATTGCAATTTATCGTTCAATTCGGCGGAAATGCACCTATTATTGTTACAATTAGCTTATTGCTTTTGTATATCCCGTATTGCATACTCTCATTCCTTCAAACACTATGGACGACAAACTACTTTAAACAACAATCATACGCTTTAACTAGAAGTATTCCAAAACCTTAATTTGAAATAACCCTCTAGAATCTGAAAGTAGGGGGTTATTCCTTTTGTATAGCGGACAAAATAATAGCAAATTCAAAAACCATTGCAGAAACATACCAATATTTACCCTTTTTCTTTGACTATTCTTTTCATTTGGATTTATTATAAAAGTATAACATAATTGCAGGAGGTGACATCTTTATTCCAAACGACGGAATAGAGAATACACTTGGACATATTAAATATTTTTCTCATCATTGTACTTATCCTTATTTCCGGCTTTTTCGTTGCATCAGAATTCGCTGTTGTAAAAGTACGAAAAAGTCGAATTGACCAGCTTGCAAATGAAGGTAATAAACAAGCCTTAGCTGCAAGAAGTGTCATATCTAATTTAGATGTTTATTTATCAGCTTGTCAGCTCGGGATTACAATCACTTCTTTAGGGCTTGGTTGGCTTGGTGAACCGACTGTGGAACATTTACTACGACCGCTCTTTGAAAAGATTAATATTACTGGAACAATGGCAAATACTTTATCCTTTATTATTGCTTTTAGTGTGATTACATTTTTCCATGTTGTATTAGGTGAATTAGTTCCAAAGTCTTTTGCAATTCAAAAAGCAGAAGCAATCACACTTAAGTTTGCACGACCACTTATTTTATTTGACAAAATTATGTACCCGTTCATTTGGTTACTTAATAGTACTGCTATCTTTTTCACAAAACTACTCGGTTTAGAACCTGCGAAAGAAAATGAACTTGCCCACTCTGAAGAGGAACTACGACTCATTTTAGGTGAAAGTTTCAAAAGCGGCGAAATAAATCAAACCGAATATAAATATGTAAATAATATTTTTGAATTTGACGACCGAGTTGCGAAAGAAATTATGGTTCCTCGTACAGAAATGATTTGCTTATCTACTGAAAATACGTTAGAAGAAAATATGGATATCGTAGCAACTGAAAAGTATACACGCTACCCTATCATCGAAAAAGATAAAGATGATATTATCGGTATGATCAATACGAAAGAAGTATTTCATGATCAAACAAAAGGCATTCATAAGCCACTTGAATCTTACATACATCCAGTACTAACTGTATTTGAAACTGTTCCAATTCGCAAAACGTTAGTTCATCTACAAAAAAATCGCGTTCAGATGGCAATCGTTATGGATGAATATGGTGGTACTGCTGGACTTTTAACAATGGAAGATATTCTTGAAGAAATCATTGGGGAAATTCAAGATGAGTTTGATGCGGATGAATCACCTATGATTGAAAAGCGTACGCCTAAACTTACTGTTTTAGATGGAAAAGTACTTATTTCTGAAGTAAATGATATGTTTGGCTTACATATTGATGAGAGCGACTTAGATACAATCGGAGGCTGGCTATTATCGCAAGCCGTTGACGTAAATATTGAAGCTGGCTACTCCATCGAATATGCCGGTTTTCAATTTAAGGCATTAGAACTTGATGGACATCAAGTCAAAAAAATTGCTGTACATAAATTAGATATAAAAAAGGAGCTATAAAGTGACAGTATTATTAACAATCTGTATCATTGCCTGTTTCATTGTTTCATTTCTCGCCTTTATTTATCCTATCATTCCAGGCATCCTCGCTGTCTGGGCTGGATATTTCATTTACCATTTCGGTATAAATGGCGGAGAACTAACAACTTCCTTTTGGATTATTCAAGTCATTTTCACACTATTCATTTTCGTTGCTGATTTTATTGCAAATGGATATTTCTTAAAAAAATATGGAAGTTCTAAATGGGGAGAACGTGTCGGTATGATTTCTATCATCGTCGGATCTTTCTTTTTCCCACCATTCGGTTTAATTATCATACCGTTCTTATCGGTATTTATTACAGAACTCATGCATAAAAAAGCACCAAAAGACGCCTTTCTAGTAGGAGTTGCTACTGTAGTTGGTTTTTTAAGCAGTACAGTAGCGAAAGCCATTCTCCAAATCATTATGATTATCATATTTGTATGTTATATCGTCTTTTAACCATCCCAATTTCGGGATGGTTTTTTAATATGAAATCCCTACTCGGCTATTCTCATATTTGTTTTTACTACATAGATTCCACGTAAATTGCGCTGTATCACCAACTGTTATTTTTGCTCCTCCTTCTGGTAATACATTTTTTTCAGTTCGATATCCCCCTGTCACATCACCGTCAATTAAATGCGTCGGACAAACGACCGTCCAACATAAATTACTACTACTTAGTATCTTATATGCAGCTAAATGATCTTCTGCCGCTGTTGTCGACTTCCTTTTTGATTCCGTTGATTGAAAACGATATAAACTTAGATTTGTTCTTGCTTGTAAAATACCGGCTGTTCCTATTGTAATGATCTTATGTATTCCTTCTACTTCCATTTGCTTTATTATTTGTGGCATACTCTTCGCTAATGTTCCATTTTGATCCGTTCCAAGTGCACTAATTACTATATCGCTTCCTTCTATCGCTTTCTTTATATCATTTTCGTTTAATACATTACCTTCTATAACTCGTAACCTTTCATGATGTATTTCTATTCTATTTAAATCACGCGCTAATGCAGTCACTTCAGCTGAATCCTTTAATGCTAATTTTATTATGTTTGAACCTACTCGCCCTGTTGCTCCCAATATACATACTTTCATTTGTTTGCCCCCTCTTTCATTCTTTCTCTATTTTTCAATAATCTCAATCAAATTACAATAAAAAAGCTTCCTCACATATAAGAGGAAGCTCTATTATTACATTATTTCTTTTCTTTAGAATCCGTAGACTTCTCAGTTCCACTTGTTTCTTTATCCTTTTTGTCCTCTTGTTGTGTTGTTGTATCGTCTTCTTTCTTCTTGTCCTCACCTTTGCTACAACCTACCATTAATAAAGAACTTGCAAGTGCCATAGCAGTTAATGATTTAACCCATTTGTTCATTTGCGTTTCCTCCTTTAGATAGAATATGTACAATCCCATATTACTCTCTATTTTTAAAGGAAAGATTGAAAAATAGTAAATAAACGGTAAATGTTTGTAAATTTTCTGATAATTGATATGTACATATAGTCATTTTTTCTCCACGAAAAACAAAAAACTAAGGCGCTTATCTTTCCGCCTTAGTTTTTTATGCAAACTTCTCATTTTCATATACATGTTTAATGTTATACTCTTTTTTCACGACATATTGCCATACACTATAAGCATAATGATTCATTTTCAGGAAGCAGTTTTCTAATAACGAGCGAAATTCTGGATTTGCAACTTCAACTGCCACTTGAGCAAACTTTAGTGCTAACCGTTTTAAATGCGAAATATAACAAGTTGCAATATAAATATCCCCTGTATATTTACTATCAGTTTCCTTTTCCATTTCATGAAAATGAAATGAAATTGGTTCACAAGTTATATGCTGTACATTCTCTCCTTCTTGAAAATTCACTTGTTCATTATATGCTTGCAACATATATGGTAAATGATGTTGTAATAACTCCTTTAATTCTTCGTCTCTTACCTCTCCTGTATACTCCCCAACCTTATATATAAGCATATAACTATACCTCATCAATTCTTTCATACAATCCATGAAAGTGCCTCCCTTCTTTTTGTCTATATGTTATAAATATGATGCTATAACATTTGCTATTCTTGCTAAAAACCAATCCCATTTACTAATTCCCTCAAAATCTTCTTCCGAAAATCTTTTTGATTTATGGAAGTCTTCTTTTAATCGGTTCCATACGTCGGCAACAACTGTTTTATCATATATGATACAGTCAGATTCACAATTTAAATAAAAGCTTCTATTATCAAAATTCGCTGTACCTATATCAACAATTTCTCCATCAATGATTGTTACCTTCCCATGAAAAAAACCATTCCGATATTGATAAATCTCCGCTCCAGCATGGTTCATCTCTTTCAAATACGGGTAGGCAGCTTGTTTTAACAATACTGCATCACTTTTAAATGGAACGAGAATTTTCACATTGACACCGCGGTTTAATGCATTTTTTAACGCTTTCATCATTTCTTTACTTGGTACAAAATATGGCGTAGCAATAATTAATGACTTTTTAGCCTGCTTTAAAAGCGCTCCATATTTTTCCCATAAATCTTTTCCGTCTGAAAATAAATATTGATATTTTACATTCCCAATTACAGGTAAACTTTCATGTACAGACATTTTTTCACCCGTATCTTCTTTCCAGTCAGCCGCGAATTTTCTTTCCATATCCGTGGCACCATTCCCCTTGACTCGTACATGATAATCACGCCACGGACCAAATTTCGGATTTTGTCCAAGGTATTCCTTTCCGATGTTAAAACCACCGATATATGATACTTTTCCATCTATCGTAACAATGCGTCTATGGTTCCGTTGATGCAACGAGTAGAATATATGTTTTAGTTTAGGCTTTTTACTAAATGTAAACTGGACACCATTGCTTTTTAGTTGACGAATTATCTTTTTCTTCAGCTTATATCCACCTATTCGATCGACTGACAATTTCACTTCTACTCCACCCGATGCCTTTTTCTCGAGCAACTGCAAAAACTCTTTGCTTATTTCGTCTTTACCTACAATATAAAAATGGATATATATGTACTTTTCTGCATTGCGTATATCCTCAAATAATTTCGTATATAATTCTTCACCGTTCGTATACAGTTGAAATTCACCTGACCGAACTTTCCCTAATTCATATTCACTAGCCATTTCTTTCCCCATTTCCACATCGTTGTTCATCCAAATGAATACACCTATTAAACAAAGGATTACAGCGAAAAAGTGCTTCATGGATATTTTCCTTTCTCCACTTACTGTTATTTCTATATCTTCCCTTTTTTAATACATTATCATTCAAGAAAATGTGTCATTACATGATATATGTCCATATCAAACGATAGCTCATTTGCATATTGTATGATGTATCTTAAAATAAAAGGAGGAAATAACAATGGGCTTCGCACATGGTAATGGATTCGCGCTATTAGTCGTATTATTTATCCTCTTAATCATCGTCGGTGCTGCTTGCTTCTGCTAAGTAGTTACAGTCATATGATATGTGGATGAAAAAACTATAAAAGCGGACACCTACTTTTAGGTGTCCGCTTTTCATATGAAAAACATTTCGGTCTGTTATAATACCATTAACGACTAAATATTCAAATCAAAAAGTTAGTAATGTAGCTACTTTCTTACTCTCTGCCTTACGTAAATGACGTTGTTCTGCACGTAACACTGCAATACGATGTAATTCTTTTTCTTCTTCTGTTTCAGGAATTACTCGCGGCACAGGAACTGGATTATTTTCCTTACTAAGTGCAACAAAAGTAACAAAAGACGTTGCTGCGATACGCTTCTCACCTGAAATTAAATCTTCCGCTACTACCTTCACAAACACTTCCATAGAAGTTCTCCCCGTCCAAATTACGAAGGATTCATAACTAACACAATCTGAAGAGCGAACTGGATGTAAGAAATCTACCCAATCCATAGATGCTGTGACACATTCTTTTCTTGCATGCCTCGTTGCTGAAATAGACGCGACCATATCCATCTCGGCTAATATCTTTCCACCAAATAGCGTATTGTGATCATTTAAATCTGTTGGAAATACTCGGCTCGTTTTAAACACTCTGGATTCATTTGCTGTTTTCCCCTTTACTTCAGTCATTGTTATCACCTCTTTGATTATTTAACCCGCTATTTGCAGACATTAAGAATCCCACCACAAAAATTCGGCTGGAGCAAAGAAGTTTGGCAAGAGTTCCTTTTCCCATTAACACTTGAACAGTATGAGCTTATTACTACTACCCGTTTAATATTAACAACATTCAGAACTTTTAGTCCATAAAAAAGAACCGATGTTATCAATCGGCTCCTCTAAATACATATTGTTCTTTTGGCTGTTCAACTTTATTCCATTTCGTTACTTCTAAAACAGGAATATTCGCATGGAATGGTTGATAAAATTCAGTAGAAATTTCTCCTTCTATTTGAATCCAATCATCATTTTTCCATTCTACACCTTCTGGCTTTTTCACTAACATACCATATACACCAGAATCCGCTACACAATGTATAATACCGAAACGGAATAAAAAATATTGTTCTTTTTTAGAAGAATCATCTTTGAAAACAAACCCTTTAAAAGATAATTTTTTCCCAGTAAACTCGCCAGGATAATTATAAATTGTTTCCATCCCTTTTAAGAAATCTTCATCTTTTAAAGCGATATTATCTTTCGTAACAAACTCTTTCTTCCCTTTTTCCATTACACCACGATATCCTTCTTTTCCATAATAAATACTCGTGTCTGGTCTTAGGAATTGCCTTGTCATAAATGGATCTTTACTTTCTGCTTGTGCTACTGGAAAATGAAACCCTTTCGCCTTAACGATATCTGAATCTAACGTTGCAATCGGGAAAAATAATCCTGAGACAATTGGGAAACAGAACAAAGTATAAGAAAATGTTCGTTTCCACCATGTATTTTCATCTTTTGAATGGTCGTGTCCACAATGACTATGATCACAACCACAATTGTGCTGTTCTCTTTCTTTTTGGTGCTCTTTTTGGAAAACGATAATAATTTGTACAATCGTTAAGAAACCTAAAATAATAGCTGCTGTTGTTGATAAATAGGCATACTTCATATTGATATACTTCGTAATATTACCTGAAATATGAAGCTGCGCGATTAAGATTGTAAAACCTAATAATATATATACTCGAAACATAACCTACCACCCCATCGCATAAATGAGTAGTGAGCTTGCATAAACAACAAGTGTAACTGTAACTGTAACGACAATTACAAATTTTGTTTTAAATGTCGCAAGCATCATAAACATATTTTTAATATCCACCATCGGTCCGTACACAAGGAACGCAACAAGTGATGCTGTTGAAAATGTACTTTGGAATGATGAAGCAATAAACGCATCCGCTTCTGAACAAAGTGATAATATATATGCAAGTCCCATCATAACAGCTGGTGAAGAGAACGGACCTTGCCCTATAGCAAGAAGTGTTGAAGTTTGTACGAACGTTTGAACTGCAGCTGCAATTAACGCACCTAATACTAAATATTTTCCCATCGAGAAAAATTCCTCAACAGCATGCGTACATACATCCCACATTTTTTTACGTAATGGACGCTTATGATTCACTTCTGGGAAGTGATCATCTCGTAATTGATGTTCTTTAAACATAAATGATAATATAATTCCTACAATAATTGCTACGATAATCGCTACAATAGAACGATACCATACCATGTGCATACTACTTCCAAAGGCAACGTATGTTGCAAATAATACAACTGGATTAATGATCGGTCCAGTTAACATAAATGCAATCCCCGCATATGGTGGAACCCCTTTTCCGATTAATCGTCTTACAATCGGAACGATTCCACATTCACAGCCCGGAAACATCATACCTAAAAAAGTAGCTACTAAAACAGACAGAAATCGGTTTTTCGGCATCCATTTTGCTACCATATCTTCTGTCACAAACATTTGAATGAATCCTGAAATAAATACACCAATGAGCACAAAAGGAAGTGCTTCGATCAATATGGAGATAAAGATTGTATTCATTTGCAGGAATGCTTTCGGTAATTGAAACAATTCCATGATGTATTTCCTCCAACTTTTCATTAACAATATGTAATTTTAACCCCATTTTATTAATTGGACAAGACTTATACGGAATTTACACCTTTCGTATACATTACATTTTATAAGTTTTATTCTATTCAAAACTTTCTATTTCATAGCAAAAAAGCTGCTCTAGCGCAGTTATACAACTATGCTAGAGCAGCTTTCTTATCGTTAAAAGTAACGTTTCTTCCAAAAAACAAATGCTAATGTGAAAGATAGTGTTACACATATTATAAGTACAATTACAAAGCCATGTGCCTCTCCTTCAAACGGTACTTTTACGTTCATTCCAAAGAAACTAGAAACCATCGTTGGTAACGATAAAATAATTGTAATAGACGTTAACAGTTTCATAACACTATTTAAATTATTTGATATAACGGAACTAAAAGTATTCATCATTCCACTTAAAATGTGACTATATATTTCCGCCATTTCAATAGCCTGTTTATTTTCAATTAATACATCTTCTAATAAATCTTGATCGTCTTCATACATTTTTAAAAATGTACTGTTACGCATTAATTTTTGAATTACAATTTTATTGGCCTTTAATGATGTTGTAAAGTAAACTAAACTTTTTTCAAGGCCTAGCAATGTGAAAATCTCTTTATTTTTCATCGACTGATTTAATTGATGCTCTAAATCGATTGTTTTTCTGTTAATTTGCTTTAAGTATCTTAAATAGTAAGTAGAAATCGTATATAAGAGCTGAAGTGCAAAGCGTGTCTTTTTAAACGTATAAAATTCTTTAATACGTTGATTAATAAAACGTTCAAAAATTGGATTTTCTTCTAAACAAATTGTCACAAAGCAATCTGGCATTACAATCATACCTATTGGAATCGTGTCATAAATCGAATTTCCTTCTTCATCATGTCTAACTGTTGGAATATCCACGATTATTAAAGTATTATTGTCTTCCTTTTCAATACGAGAGCGTTCTTCATCATCTAAAGGGTCTTTAATGAAATCTAAGTCCACATTTAAAGTTTGTACTAGATATTGAATTTCTTCTTCCGTTGGATGAAGTACATTAATCCAGCAACCCTTTTGCATTTCCTCAACCTCTTGTAGTTTTCCGTTTCGGTCTGTTAAATATATATTTAACATACTATCACCCCGATTCTTTTTACATGTAGGAATCTACCTCTCTTACATAACAGTTTTTGAACCGCCATTCTCAGCATATGAAACATACGTTTAAATTTCAATAGAAAAATTATTTTGAAAACGTTTTTATAAGAAAAATATTATAAAGTGAAACTTTAATCAGCGGGGGGCTTCATCCCCCCACTGATTATTAGTTGAACCAATCGGGCTTTTACGGGCAGTTGATCCCAACCAAACTTCTTTTCTTTCGCTGAATTTTGAGGTGAGGATCTTACTGCCCGTTAAAGCGGGATAAACAAAGAAAAAGACAGAGTGCTCTCTGCCTTAAAAAGCTTATGTTGCCTTTATAACATATTTAGAAAGCATCCACAAGTTAAAGCCAACTGAAATCGTATAACCAGCGTATGTTGAAATAATAAAACTTACATAATCAAAATACGGAAGCAATACAATATTTAAAACTATCTTCACAATAATGCCCATCACTAACCCTAGCACTGTTTTCTGTTGTTGATTAATTCCTTGCAACATTGCAGCCGTTACTGTAAAAAGCGAAAATAGTATACAAGCAGGAGCGTAATACTGTAAAATAACGCTTCCCATATCCGGATCATTTCCGGCACCAAATAAAAGAGTATACACTGTTTTTGCTAACACCATCATTCCAATTGCCGCGGGTACCGTAATACCTACTACTAATAGATTCGTCCTTGTAAAATGTTTGTACAGTAACTTCACATTTCCTGCTGTATAAGCTTTTGTCATCTCAGGTACGAGTGACATACTAAAAGCAGTCGCAACGGAAACTGGGATAAGTACAACCATCTGAACAAGTCCAATTATCGCATTAATCTTCTCCGCTTCTCCTTGCATATATCCTATTTGTATAAGTAATTTATTAATTGTAAATGTGTCAATCGTCTGATACAACGGAATTGCTAAACCAACCACAACAAATGGTATTGAATATGTAAAGAGCTCCTTATATAGTGAAAAAAAAGATTTCGTTGTTTGCGGTATACTTGCCATTTCTTTTTTCTTTAAGTGCTTTCTCCTCCTTATGTAATACGCACTTAAAACAGTTAGTCCACCTATCGCTCCCATAAAAGCACCGAACGTTGAAATACCAACAGCTAGTGAGATAGAAGCTTTTAAAACATATAAAACGACAAAGCTTCCTATCAAGATGGTTAATACCCGAAAAAACTGCTCTACAACTACACTTAGAGCAGAAGGCCCCATCGATTGAAACCCTTGAAAAAAGCCCCTTAATAAACTCATTACTGGTACGAGTATTAACGCAAAACTTACAATTTGAATATTAGTAGTGACCGCCGCTACACTATTCCCCGTTTGATCATTTCCATCGATTACAAGTTTAGCCAAATGCGGAGCTAGCATATATAACGTAAAACACGAAATAACTCCCATTATAAACATAAAAACAATTCCACTTTTCAACACTCTCTTAACCGTATGATAATCATTTAATTGATCATATTTTGATACCATCTTTGAAACTGCAAGTGGTAGTCCCATCGTCGCAATGCTAAGCATAATTGTATATGGACGATAAGCATACGTGTATAAAACGTACCCACTCGTACCGACCATAGCTGTAAATGGTATAACATATATAAACCCTAACATTTTAGATATTATCGTTGCCATTGTTAAAAATATCGTTCCACGTATAAACGGTGACCCTTTCATCACATTCCTCCGCTACGCTTTATTATTACACATTATGGACAACTCCTTTTTTTTAGAACCAAAACAAATAAAAAAGCCAATGAAAAATCATTGACTTTAACGCGCTACTTTTTTCTTTTTGAAATACTTTAAACCAAAATATAGAGCAACAAAGAGAACCGCTCCTATAATTATGTAATGTGTGTAATCAGATGCATACTCTTTAATATGTCGCCAATTTCCACCAAGCTTTTCACCTAAATATATAAATAGTATCGACCACGGAATAATCGCAACTACTGTATACAGTGTGAATAGTTTTAATGGCATCTTAGCTAATCCTGCTGGAATAGAAATTGCATGACGTACGACTGGGATAAAACGTGCCGAAAAGATTACTCCTGCTCCGTAACGCTTAAACCAATTTTCTGCTATGTCTAAATGGTGTTTATTAATAAGCAGATATTTCCCGTATTTCTCTACAACTGGACGTCCACCATAGTATCCAAGCCAATATAAAAAGATTTGGGCTAAAGTACCACCGATTGTTCCAGCAATAACTGCACCGACAAAGCTAATTTTACCATCTGCGACTAAAAACCCAGCATACGAAAGTACAATTTCACTTGGGATAATTTCAATCATTAAAGCTAGCGCTACTCCAAAGTAACCTAAACTTGCAAAAAATTGCAATAACTGATCTATTATGCTTGCTAACATTTTATTTTCTATCTCCTTTTTTCTTCACATACCATCCCATTATTACATAAAGGTTGCATTCTGCCAATATCTTCATGCCGACAATATCAGCGACATACGCATTATTAATCTATTAATATTTCTTTCTGAGGTTCTTTTATGTAGGCAAACATTTGTTTAATTTGCTCTTCTGTATTTCTAGCAATCGATAAATTAGGCAATTCATTTTCACTAAAAAACTCCACATCATCTGTTTCAATACTAGTTTTCTTTTCACCACCAATAATTTTACAGCCAATAAAAATTTTATATACATGCGTTGCTGAAGGCGATGGTTGATGTTTTTCTTTATCAAATATAGCGAGTAGCTTAAAATCATCTACTTCAAACCCTGTCTCCTCAAAAACTTCTTTTGCTGCTACTTCTGTCGGCGTATAACCGATATCAGCCCATCCACCTGGCAATGCCCATTTCCCATCACTTTTTTCTTTCACAAATAATAACTTTTCATTTTGAAAAACGACTGCTCTTATATCGACTTTAGGTGTTTGATAGCCTGTCTCACTTGCAAATAACTTCTCTACAACTTCCCAATCTGTCTTTGTATAATGTGACATCATCGAAATGGAAATATCCCGTAATTGTTGGAAACGTTCTATATCATACACATCCTTAGAATACGTTAAACCTGCTTGAGCTATAGATTGTATTTGTTTTACCCAATCAATCCATTTTACCGTCATGTTTCCACATCTCCATCCTTTATTAAGTATATATTACGCCAATTCTACCAATACATCTTTATTATACAAAAAAAGAGATTGATAATGTTCCAATCTCTTTCAAAATTAATCCAATTCATGTAAATGATCTTGTATATACTTTCTTCTTTTATTTATATATTCCTCAATCATATCAGCTTCTTGATCAAATATTTCTAATTTTTCTTTCATATATGGATCTTGTAGTAAATAAGGACGAATCGACTCACACAAACTTTCTACTTTCGGCATCATAAATGAAACGGTAAATTGTTCTTCTAATATTTCTTCCAAAATACCTCGGTATTGTTTTCTAAATACAGGTATATCTAACAATCTTGCACTTAACGTGTTATAACCTTGAATACGAATATATTCATGATTAAGTGGTCTCCCTTGTACATCTCGCCCCCAAGTCGCATCGTAATCCCACGGTATCACTTCAAATAAATTTGTTTCATCATTATGATATAGTGCATAGTTATGAACGAAACCATCAAAGTTTTGTGTAAAAATAACGCCAGCTAACCATCGTAAATATTTATCAACATGCAAAAACTTCCCAATTTCTTTTTCATAAGATTCCCTCGACAAAGCGTTCGCTTGAAATACAAATTCACTCAGCTGTTCTTCACTATTTTCATTCGAATACTTAAATTCATAACCCGCAAAGAGCTCCGTCTTAACATCTTTATCTCTCTCACTCATTAAAGAAAAATTCGCATCATCATCTATCGCATAATAAATAGAACCACTCGGTAATCCTCTATTTTTCAAAAAGTTTTCGTCAACTGATTCTAACTGTAAATATACACCTTGAATTTGACCATTAATTTTTATAAACACATGTTGTGATTTCGGTGAAAGTACACCAATATCATGAAAAAAGTCTAAAGATAATTTATTTCGTATGAGAGACGGATCCATAAACTCAGAATTTAAATGAATCTCTTTCGCACCTTGAAATTTTTTAGGCTTATAAAACATAACATGATAAGACTTTTTCTCAAATTCACGAATATGAGCACCACGGTATACGATATCAATATCATACTTCTTTTTTCCATAAGTTAATTTTGCTGGTACTGGACTGTCTGACCAAATGTCTTTTTTCAATTCCACTAAGTACATTGGATGAATAAAAAAATCATATGAAGGTAACATGTTTTCTCATCCCTTCTCAGTTCTCTTCATTCAATGTATGCAACTCGCCTTGTCCATACATCCGCTATCATCTATTTATATAAAATTACACTCTTGTCCTGTTCAGAAAGATACCTACATACATATCCTGTTAAGGAAAAAGAATACCTTTTCAACTTAATACATGATAAGGAGGATTTCTATGAAACGTGATATTAGAAAAGCTGTCGAGGAAATCAAAAGTGCTGGGATGGAGGATTTCTTACACCAAGATCCAAGTACTTTTGAATGCGATGATGAAAAATTCACTCATCATACTTGTACAACTGGATGTAAATGTACAACTGGGGGTAAATGTCCAAGAACAAGATGTACTCGCGTGAAACATTGTACGTTCGTTACAAAATGTACGCATGTGAAAAAATGGACATTTGTTACAAAATGTACTCGTGTACGCGTTCAAAAATGGACGTTCGTTACGAAAGTAACGCGTAGAAAAGAATGCGTTTTAGTTACAAAACGTACTCGCAGAAAACATTGTACATTCATTACAAAGTGCATACGCTTTGAAAAGAAATTTTTCTGGACGAAACGAAGTTTCTGTAAAAAGTGCGAATTCTTCCCGAATGGACACGGTCACTCTTGCGATGATTCATGCGATCATGGCAAAGACTGTCACGATGATGGACACAAATGGAATGATTGCAAAGGCGGACATAAATTCCCATCTTGCAAACACAAGAAATTTGATCACTTCTGGTATAAAAAACGTAATTGCTAGTTTTTATGCCTACAAAAAAAGGCCGTTTTGCGGCCTTTTTTACGTTTATCCCGCTTTAATGTGCAGTAAGACCCCCACCTCAAAATTCAGCGAAAGCAAAGAAGTTAGATGGGGGTCGAGCTGCCCATTAAAGTCCGATTGGTGAGGGCTAATAATCAGTGCGGGATGAAGAAAACCCCCACTGATTAAAGTTTCACTTTATTGAAAATGACTTATATCTGCAAATTGCTTTACTTCACCTTTACCATCATCAAATTCTATTATACTGAGACTAGCACTATGCATAAATGGATCATTCCACACATTTTCTATTTCAATACCCGCAAAATGCCCTACAAGTAGTTTTGCCGCGGCCGCATGGGAAACAATTAATATACTTTCTCCTTTATGCTTTTCTAATAGAAGCTGCATCCCCTCAATTACCCTTTTATAAACAGCCTCAAAATTTTCTCCTGATGTTGACTGAAAAAGATGTGGTTCATACCAAAATAACTGTATGTCGTCTGGGTATTGCCTTTCTATATCATCAATGGTCTGTCCTTCCCATATACCCATGCTAATTTCATAGAAATGCTCATCCGCGATTATCGGTATATCACGTTCTCCCTTTATTAACTCTGCAGTATGAAGGGTTCTTTCACTCGGACTACTATAGATCGCATGAATAGATAAATCTTTCATTCGCTCTCCTAATTGCTTAGCTTGCAGTATACCATTTTCAGTTAAAGCAGAATTTTTCCGTCCTTGCATTCGCTTCGCTACATTCCATTCCGTTTCACCATGCCTTGTTACATATACCGTTGTCTTCACTTCAATTCCCCCTTACCATATTGGCCGCAATTCCCACGGTTCTACTCGTCCTACAATCCATTCATCACATTTACTTTCAATTCCTTTTATTACTCCATCCGATATTTCTTCATGAGTAAGCCATCTTCCGTATGTATCTTCTAATATAAAACCTAATATTATTCTATGATAGCTACATCGCGTACCGACTATTTTTTGTGAGGCTATTCTCGACGCTTTACTGCCTAAAATATGAAAAACGTTGTATGTTTCAGACGACAAGTCTAATTCTCTACAAATGAGTGATAACGCATCTTTTGCACTTGAGTGTATCCACGCAACAACCAATGTTATTGGGCCATTCCTCCCAATTGTGTTTTTAATAGCTAACTTTACATCGTCATCATTATGATAATCTAACGGAAGACATGTGATACTTTCAGGTGTAGTACCCTCCCGTTTAACATTTTCTAATTTCACTTCATCTCTTCCAATAATAGAAACATGAAATCCTTGCTCACAAAGCCATATAGAACCCCCCTTTAGCATTCCTGTTCCACCAATCACTAGCGCATGCAACTTTATTTGCCCCCTTAGTAAAACGTCATATGAGGTTTATCTTCCCTATAATAATTAAGCCGATCTTGCAATGTCCCTGAATGAAATTCAAACTTATGCCCGTCTGGATCAACAAAATATATAGATTCACAATCCCTTACATCCCGTTCTCTTCCTTGTAAAATATGAACATCGTTTTCTTCTAATCGCTGCAGTAGACGTTCAAAGTCTTTCTGTTCAACAGAAAACGCAATATGTGTATAAGATTGATGAATCTCGTTTCTTGGAATATGTATTTCTTCATTAAGCGCTATCCATACTCCACATATATTAAAATATGCAAGTTTTCTTCCTCTAACTAATAATTCTCCTTCCAATACTTTTTCGTAAAATGTAATAGAATCTTCTAAATTAGATACTGAAAAACAAAGATGATTGATTCCTTTTAACAACTCTAATTCCTCCTATACAAATAAAAGATGAGCGAAAATTCACTCATCTTTTATTATACTATTTTTTTGTAATATATGCCCATTTATAACTGAAGTCCCCACCAAACGTATGATTTGCAATACCTTTTACGTATGGTTTCTCTAAGTATGCGGTACTTTGTTGATAAGTAGGAGAAATGGCAGCATCTTGACCAATTAAGATTTTTTCCGCTTCTGCAAGTGCATTCCAGCGTGCTTTATCATCTTTTAATAGTTCTCCTTTTGATTTCGCTACTAACTCATCATACTTCGGATTAGAATAATCCATTTCATTAAATGAGCTTCCAGTAACAAACATATCAATATAAGTCATTGGATCTGGATAATCTGGACTCCATGCAGATAAAGAGAATTCATATTCAAATTTCTTTTCTAAATCTAACTTCTGTTTATATGGCTGCTGTTTTAAATTCACTTTAATACCAGGTAAGTTTTTCTCTAACTCTTCTTTAATAAAGTCTCCTACTTTTTTACGACTACCGTTATCATCATTTAGTAATTCGACTGTAATTGTATCTTGGCCAAGTTCTTTCTTTGCTTCTTCCCATAATTTTTTCGCTTTTGCTGCATTATCTTTACTGTCACGGAAATTTTTATTTACAGTACGGAAATCTTTCCCATCTGGTCCTGTCGTAAATTTTTCAGGTACTAAGAAATATGCTGGCAATGATCCGTCATTTAAAATAACATTTGCAATTCCTTTTTTATCATACGCCAGATCAATCGCTTCACGAACTTTTTGGTTTTTAAACGTTGCATTTTTTTGGTTAAAGCGCAAGAAATACAAACGTGGATCTAACTTCGTTTTAAATTCATCTGGCTTATTCTTTTTATATTTATCAACAAATTCAGAAGTTAAAATAACACGGTCTGCTTGATCACTATCATATAAATTTACTCCTGTGCTTGTTTCCTTCACAATATTCACATTAATTTCTTCTAACTTCACAGTATCTTTGTCCCAATAATTAGGGTTTTTCTTTAACTGATAACTTCTTTCATGTTTCCATTCACTCATCGTAAATGGTCCATTATATAATAATTTATCTGCTTCTAATCCGTATTTATCTCCTTGTTCTTTCACATATTTTTCATTTAAAGGGAAAAATGTTGGGAATGAAGTAAGCTCAAGGAAATATGGGGCTGGTTGTTCTAATTCTACTACTAACGTTTTATCATCCTTCGCTTTCACTCCTAATTGATCTAACGGTAACTCTCCTTTATTTACTTTCTGTGCATTTTTTACATCAAATAAAATAAATGCATACTCAGCTGCCGTTGCTTTATCTAATGTACGTTGCCATGCATATACAAAATCTTGTGCTCGAACTGGATCACCATTTGACCATTTTGCATCACGTAATTCAAATGTATATGTCTTTTTATCTTCACTAATTTTCACGTCTTTTGCCATACCTGGAGTTGGTTTATTATCCTTATCTAAACGATATAAACCTTCCATTGCATTTACAAAGGCACGGAATGACACAGAGTCTGTTGATTTTGACGTATCCATTGAAGGAATTTCAGCTGTTTCTAGTAAGTTTAATACTTGCTTATCTGCTGCCCCCTTACCTGCTTCCTTCTTCGTTGTAGATGCCTTCTCCCCATTTCCGCAACCTGCAACTAATACACTAGTCGATAATGCAACTACAGCAATCGTCGTTACCTTTCTCTTCATTCTTCCTTCCCCCAATCTATATGTATAAATGAAAGCCAGTATAATACATATTATTATACAAAAAATTCAGATTATTTCAAATATTATTTTCATATATATATAAAAGAAGCGGATAGAGAGCTCTTCTATCCACTTCTTTTTCTATTGCTTTTACTTGTAATCCATCCTCTATGTCAAATGGATTTTGAACTTTAAATATTTCGTCCATTATCTTTAAAAATTCTTCTTCATTTTTAGATTCGCCATTAATCATAAGTGAGTATGGCTCAACCTCACCCAATTTATAGTCAACAATAAATTGGATCGTAACCTTTTTCCTCGACATATCCGGACTATCTCCTTGGAACTCTACCAATTCTAATCCTTCGGTGCCACGATAATATGCCCAATCCGAATTTCTAAAATAATTTTCAAACGATTCACCAATAGAAAAGAATGGATATTCATATAGCGAGCTTGTACGAACTTTTTGAATAATATCTCGATCAGTCGGGAAAAAGAAATGGCTGAAAAAGATACTCGCAACCGCTAAAATCGTAACGATTGTCGCTCCCATTTTACTCGTCCCACCACTATCACGAATAAGGTATTTTTCAACCGATTCATCTTGAATTTCTCGTGCTTTTATTCGATATATACGCCTTTCTGCAAATTGATAATATAATCCATTCGCAAAAATCGCCATTCCAAATAAAATAAAAACGAGTAATAGGAACGTAAGAGGCACCATATTAATGATCGGCAATGCTACATTGAAGCCCATATAATAAGAAAACGCATCACACGCTACTAATAACAATACAAATAAAGCTGCAGGTAAATAATACTTACGATATCCGAGCCAACCTACATTGAAAATAGCTGCCCAACCATTCCAGCTCCACCTAGCAATCCGCTTTTCCTCAAGCTCCCATTTCCTTTTGTAATACGGATATTGTCTCCCTACATATACTTCTAATTCCTTGTCTATTAGCGAGCTTCCTTCACTCTGTTCAGTATGCAAAGTCCGCTGGCAACTTTCACAATTCAACTGATTCCCCTCGCAAAGTTGCCCACAATTTATACATTTCAAAACAATCCCTCTTCCCATCCATACGTCATTTCAAAATACCTTCGTGTTTTAATAACCACTCTTTCCTCCATAAACCACCCGCATACCCAACAAGTTTCCCACTCTTCCCTATTACACGATGACACGGAACGATAATTGAAATTGGATTACGACTATTTGCTCCTCCTATTGCTCGTACAGCTTTCGTATTTCCAACCTTCTCTGCAATATCTAAATATGAAGCACTTACGCCATAAGGAATAGTATAGAGCGCATCCCATACATTTTTTTGAAATGATGTTCCCTCAGCAGACAGCGGAACTGTGAACTCTTTTCTCTTTCCCTTAAAATATTCATCTAACTCATTTATACATTGATCTATTATTTCATTTGTATGTTCTTCTTGTCTCTCATCAACAAATATAACAGACGTAATTCCTTTATCGTTCGCTGTAATTTCTAGCAAGCCTAATTCACTTTCATAATAAGCCTGATACATATGTCATCCTCCAATTCAATTCATATTTGTTATTGTAACACGAATAGACAAAATTTTTCGTATAAGCGTTTTATTAGTGAAAACAAAAAAGAGAATGATACAATGTAAGAAAATTCAATCAAGGAGGTTATTTGATGCATTCCAAACTTTTTTCACCTTATACAATTAAGGACGTTACGCTAAAAAACCGTATCGTTATGTCACCTATGTGCATGTATTCATCGGAAAACGAGGATGGCCAAGTAACGAATTTCCATCTCATTCATTATGGAACAAGAGCTGCTGGTCAAGTTGGTTTAGTTATGATTGAAGCAACAGCCGTATTACCTGAAGGGCGAATTTCTAATAAAGACTTAGGTATTTGGAATGATAACCAAATTGAAGGCTTACATAAAACGACAACTTTTATACATGATAACGGTGCAAAAGCTGCAATTCAACTCGCTCACGCTGGAAGAAAAGCAGATTTAGAAACAGATGCGTTAGCTCCTTCAGCCATTCCATTTAATGAAACAATGAAAATGCCAATAGAAATGAGTAAACACCAAATTAAAGACACTGTATTAGCTTTTCAGCAGGCTGCAATACGATCAAAACAAGCTGGATTTGATGTTATTGAAATACACGGTGCTCACGGTTATCTCATTAATGAATTTCTTTCTCCGCTTTCCAATAAGCGGACTGATGAATATGGTGGTTCGCCTGAAAATCGATATCGTTTCTTACGGGAAATCATTGACTCGATAAATGAAGTTTGGAACGGACCGTTATTTGTTCGTATTTCAGCAAATGATTATCATCCTAACGGGTTAACAGTTCAAGATTATGTTCAGTATACGAAATGGATGAAAGAACAAGGGATAGATTTAATCGATTGTAGCTCTGGAGCCGTTGTACCTGCACGCATCGATGTTTATCCTGGGTATCAAGTACAATATGCTAAACATATTAAAGAGTATGCTAACATTGCAACTGGGGCAGTTGGATTGATTACGACCGGGGCACAAGCAGAGCAAATTTTAAATAATAACGAAGCAAATTTAATTTTTATCGGACGTGAGTTACTTCGCAATCCTTACTTCCCAAGAATAGCCGCCAATGAACTTGGCTTTGAGTTAGAAGAACCGTATCAATACGAGCGAGCACCTGGGAAAATCAGTACCAATAAATAAAACCGAGAAGCTTTTCTTCTCGGTTTTATTTATTCTATCGTTGTAATTTCATTCGAATTATAAATGTGGATACCTGATTCTTCTCGCAATGCAGTTATATACATCCCTTTCGCCACATCTTTAGCTGAAATTGGTTTATACTTTTTGAATGCTCCCTTAAATATAAAAGGAATAATACGAGATAATTTTTCCGCCATTCGTTCACCAAAGCGAAATTCTTGTCGATTTCCTACTAATAAAGACGGCCTAAAAATGTGAATACCACCGATTACTAACTTTTGCAATTCCTCTTCCATTCTTCCTTTCACTTGTGAGTAAAAGAAAAACGATTTAGGATTCGCTCCCATTGAAGACACAACAAGGAAATTTTGCACCCCTTGTTTTTCAGCTAAACAAGCCGCTCGTAACGTATATTCATAATCTACCTTTTTGAAATTAGCTTTTGTTTTTGCTTTTTTGATTGTTGTTCCTAGACAACTAAATACGTCATCTACAGCAAAGAACTCTTTATATTCCTCTAATGCCAAATAATCTACTTGCTTTTGCTGTAACTTTTCATGTTGCCATTGCATTGGTTCTCTTACAAAAATAGTAACCGAATCGTAGTAATCTGATTCAAGTAATAGACGCGTTATCTCTTGTCCAACTAAACCACTTGCACCAAGTACTAACGCTGTTCGCTTATTCATATATGCATATACCTCTTATTTTACTTTTCTCTCCTTCAGTAACATACAACTTTTAGGAGTTTCCTTCTCTCATTTTACCACAAGTAAAGCACTATGCGTACGCATAGTGCTTTACTCACTCTTTTTTCTCATCTTTCTCTCGTAATTTTGTTACGGTTGATGCATCTCCTAAATTACTTATTAATCTTCTTAAAAAAATCAAGACTAAGGCTAATGGTAGTACTACCGCTAATATCAATAAAATAGCTTCCATTAAGTAACCCAAACACTCATCCCCCTCTACACCCTCCTTTCATATATATGAACACTGCGTTGTCACATATGCATGTATTTGCAAAAATAACACACCTATATTTGACAACTTTATAACAAAATCAAATCGGAATGATTATTATTTATTGCAACTTTATAAAAGATGTATTATACTAAGTTCGCAAACTAAAACGTAATTATTCCGTTTTGTATTAAAATGATATTTTTCTTCTATAATTGGGGAAAATATATCCGTAAAAAAAGAAAAGAGGAGAACTTCATGCCTAAAAGATTGACTATATTTTCATTCTTACTTATTTTCACTTTAATTTTTACTGGCTGCTCAAATACAAAAGAAGGTAATGCCAAGAAAGACGGAAAGCTAACTGTTTATACAACTATTTTTCCTCTTGCAGATTTCGCAAAAAAAATTGGTGGCGACTATGTAACTGTTGAAGCAATTTACCCGCCTGGTGCAGATTCTCATACATTTGAGCCAAGTCAGAAACAAACAGTACAAGTTGCAAAAGCCGATTTATTCGTTTATAACGGTGCTGAATTAGAACCATTTGCTGAAAAAATGGAAAAAACATTACAAAAAGAAAACGTTAAAATTGTAAATGCATCAAAAGGGATTGAACTGCGTACTTCTACTGAAGAAGAGCATCATGATCACGGAGACGGCCATAAAGAGGATGAACATCATCACGATAAAGACCCACACATTTGGTTAGACCCTACTCTAGCAATGAAACAGGCAGAAAAAATTAAAAATGCACTTGTAGCATTACAACCTGACCATAAACAAGAGTTCGAAAAAAACTTTGCAGCACTTCAAACAAAATTTACTGATTTAGATGATCAATTTAAAGCAGCTGTTGCGAATGCAAAAACGAAAGATATTTTAGTTTCACATGCAGCTTATGGTTACTGGGAACAGCGCTATGGTTTAAAACAAATTGCTATTGCTGGTATTTCTGCATCTGATGAACCATCTCAAAAACAGCTTACTGACATTACAAAAACAGTAAAAGAACATAATCTAAAATATATTTTATTTGAAACATTTTCTACTCCAAAAGTAGCATCCGTTATTCAAAAAGAAACAGGTACAAAAATTTTACGCTTAAATCACTTAGCTACTATTTCTGAAGACGATGCGAAAAATAATAAAGATTATTTCACTTTAATGGAAGAAAACGTGAATACATTGAAAGAAGCTACTAACTAACCAACTTTTGATAAGAAGCTGAATACGACATTCAGCTTCTTTTTTATGTGTTTCTGCTTGACTTGACCAAAATAACAAGTAAAATTATCCATATTAGCTTTTAAGCTATATTAATTTAGAAGGTGAGTTGGAATTATGAATCTTCACATTTGTGAAGTAACAGCAAATAATTGGCGTTCAGTAGCTGCTTTAAACGTCGCAAAAGACCAGCAGCAATTCATTGAAAGTAATGCGTTTTCTTTAGCTGAATCATTATATGAAGAAAACGGAACGTCAGTAGGTTTATACGATGGAGAAACACTTGTAGGATACGCAATGTATGGATGGTATTCAAAAAAACATAAAAGCATATGGTTAGATCGCTTTATGATTGACCAACAATATCAAGGAAAAGGATACGCAAAACGTTTTCTTCACTTACTTATTCAATTTTTACAACAACAATTTACATGTGGAATAATTTATTTAAGTTTACACCCAGACAACAAACATGCAATGGGGCTATATGAATCATTCGGTTTCCGCTTAAATGGTGATATTGATGATGAAGGCCCAGTTGTAGGTGTTGTAATGGAGTTACTATTAGACGAAAATACAAGCCTGTGAAAACAGGCTTTTTATTATACATTTATCAAGGTTATGTTTTCTATTTTTAGTTTCTTTCCCTTATGTGTTTCATTATTGGAATCTAGTATTATCTCAATGGAATGCTCCTCCGACTGAATTAGATGCACCACTTGATTGTTTAAACGGATAATTATTTCGTTTTCCTCATTTGTAACATCTGAAAAAAGACAACTAATAATATCTCTATCTTCAGTTGTTATTTCTCCGTATAGTTTCACCGTATTTATTCCTGTAATTCCCTGTTCCAAACTATTTGGATACATATATTTCTCCATATATTCTCTGCTCTTTTCATCTTTCATTTGTTGTAGAAAGAATTGAAACGGCATCCCTTTCATCGGCTGAATGTATGCATTTTTCCATGGCATTGTTTTCTTAAATAAATTAAAAAACCATCTGAATTGCAATGGTTCTGGTTTTGTAACCTTAATCCCATTCCTCATCATTTTTTCATACACATTATCTATATTTTCAACATCAATTGCTAATCCAATAAGCCCTCTATGGCCATGATTATATTTTCGAACCCAGTCTTGTACCCAGCCACCTCCGTCTTTTGTTTTTACCCTTACTAATTCTAAATATTCTTTTCCAATCCATACGTTAGATACTTTAAATCCTTTCGTTCCCTTTCCCCATTTCGGAACATATGGAAGCCCGAAAGAATGTACATTTTTAATCGTTTCCTTATTTTCTTGTATCTCTTTATTTACATTTACAACAAGATGATCGATTTTCATATTCTTCCCACCATATTTTTAGTTTTTTAATAGTTTTTCTAACTTATGAATAAATAGAAGTTGCATCTCACATTGTTCATACATATTTTCGAAAATAAGCTTCACATAGACTGGCGCATCATCTTTCAGCCTTTCTCCTTCCCTCATTTCTTCATAAGTAACTAATATTTCTCTTTTTTGTTCATCTAAAACTTCTAAAATCTCTTCCCTCATACCCTCTTCTTCTGAAAGAAAAGTTAATGCTGTATATAGATGTTTCGGAAACACAACTGATGACTTTTGAAACGACTCCTTTAATAGCCTTTTAAATTCTTGACTTCCCTTTTCTGTAATACAATATATAGTTTTTGAACGTCTACCAGTCATTTCAATTGCTTTTACTTGAATTAATTCCTCATTTGTCATTTTTTTTAACGCGTGATAAATAAAAGCCGGGAACACCTCTGCCCATTTACTACTTTGCACCATATGTAGCGCCTGCTGTATTTCATAACCAGATAGCGACTCCCTTTTTGTAAGCAATCCAAGAATCATTAAACGTACTTTTTCTCCCCCTACCCTAATAACACACTAAATATTTAGTATTTTCATAATACTTTAATGCAAATTCCAATTTTAGTAAATAAATAAGCCTGCAATATACGCAGGCTTATTTTACACACTCTTTAAAATGTTCTTGGAACCATTCTTTATTAATATCTTTTCCGATGAAAACTACTTCACTTACTCGTTCTTCACCCTCTTGCCACTCTCTATCATACGAAGCGGCAAATAACGTATGGACGCCTTGGAAAACGATACGTTTATCTACTCCATCAATCGATAAAATTCCTTTGTAACGATATAAATATTCCCCTAGCTCTTGAACGACAGCTGACATCCATTCATTCAATTTTTGTAAATCTAACGGACGCTCTTCACGTAATACAAATGATTTTACACCTTCTAGATGGCTATGTTCTTTATGAGGATAGATTTGTAACGTATCTTTCGTTTTAAACGTTTGAATTTGTAGTAACGATGGAATATCCACATTACAGTTAGTTGCTTCGATTAACTTTGCAGTTGGGTTAATACCTTGCAATTCCTGTAATAGATTCTCCTTTTCATTTTCATCCACTAAATCTAATTTATTTACTAAAACGACATCAGCAAACGCAATTTGTTCTTTTGCTTCTAGTCCTTTTTCAAAATGTTTATGTATATGATAACTATCTACCACCGTTACAACACCATTAATTTGGTATGCAGATTGAATAACAGGATCTAAAAAGAATGTTTGAATAATAGGACCTGGATTTGCAAGGCCAGTCGTTTCAATTACTAATCCATCAAAGTCCATTTTCCCTTCTGCTTTTACATCCAGTAATTGTTTTAAAGCAACGAGTAAATCTTCACGTACAGTACAACATAAACATCCATTCGTCATCTCCATAATCTCTTCTTCCACATTCATAATCAACTGATTATCAATGCCAATTTGCCCTATTTCATTTACAATCACCGCTAATTTCTGACCGTGATTTTCTGATAAAATACGATTTAATAAAGTCGTTTTCCCTGATCCAAGAAAACCAGTTAATATTGTTACTGGAATCATTCCTTACATCTCCTTATAGCTATATATTTCTACATTATAGCATATAGAGAAAATCGTTTTTGTAGCAAAACATATTTATTGTATGTACGACACTGTAACTATATAATAATATGTAGAAAGAAAGCCTTTTCAAAAATATTAATCATTCATCAAGGGGGTACTTACAATGGAACGAGTTCAAATGGCCGAAACGCTAGAATTTTCTCGCATTATTCAAGGTTTTTGACGCTTAGCAGAATGGAATATGACGAAACAAGAATTACTTTCTTTCATTGAAGAATGCATGGATATGGGAATTACTACTTTCGATCACGCTGATATTTATGGCGGATATACGTGCGAAGGATTGTTTGGAGAAGCGTTACAATTAAAGCCTTCTTTACGAGAAAACATGCAAATCATTACAAAATGTGGAATCGCTCCCCCATCACCGAAGTTTCCAGACCGATATGTTGCTCACTACAACACTAGTGCAGAACATATTATTCAAAGTGCAGAAGCATCTCTTAAAAATTTACATACAGATTATATTGACGTATTACTTATTCATCGCCCTGACCCTTTTATGGATCCAAATGAAGTGGCAAAGGCATTTTCACAATTAAAACAAGAAGGAAAAGTTCGTCACTTCGGTGTATCTAACTTCTTACCATCACAATTTAATATGTTAAGTTCGTATTTAGATTTCCCACTTATTACGAATCAAATTGAAGTATCTGCACTGCAGCTTGAGCATTTTGAAAAAGGGACAATTGATTTATGTCAGGAGAAACGAATCAACCCAATGATTTGGTCACCACTTGCAGGTGGTGAAATTTTTACTGGTCAATCAGAACGCGCTGTACGTGTACGTGAAAATGTTCAAAAAGTTGCTACTGAGCTAGGTGTTAATAGCATTGATACTGTTATGTACGCATGGTTACTCGCTCATCCAGCTAATATGATGCCAATCGTTGGCTCTGGTAAATTAGATCGTGTAAAAACAGCCGCTCTTGCTACAAAAGTTAACTTAGATCGTCAACAATGGTTTACAATTTTCGAAAGCTCTAATGGACATCCTGTACCATAATGCATAAAAAGAAGAGCTGTTTTCTTACAGCTCTTCTTTTTCATATGTATTTCTAGTCATGGCAAATACACACATATCCCTTAATCCGTTTCCATCTACCGCAACACTCGCACTTTCTAACGTACCTTCTAACTTAAAGCCTAATTTCTCAGGTATCGCTCTACTCTTTTTATTTAAAGAATCACAACGAATTTCTACACGGTTTGCTTTTAGTTCAGAGAAAGCGTAATCCGTTATACCTTTCGCAGCCTCTACCATATAGCCTTTTCCGCTAAACCTTGTATCAATCCAATATCCGATTTCAAATTGAGGTATATCCCAATTAATACGATGTAATCCGGCTGAAGCAATAAATTCACCTGTTTCTTTCGAAAACACTAGTAATCTTAAATCCTCACGTTGCAAAAATTGGATATGTGATTTTCTAATACTTTCTTCTATTTCTTGCTCTGTTTGCTCTTTTTGTGCAAACACCATCCAAGGTTTTAGTTCTTGTATTGAAGCTTGAATTGCATCATATACAACTTTACCGTCACCTGGTTTCGGCATTCGAATGAATAGTCTTTCGGTATAAAATTCAGAAGGAAAATCGAATAATAATGGATTCACTGTAAACACTCCCTATAATTCTTTTATATATAATAATATCCATCTCATACTATACAGTAAAGAAATTTCTGAATTTTACACTTTTAACCATTCACTTCTACTGCTACACGAACTCCAGATTCAATTGCCCCTTGTATCCATCCGTGATATAACGTTGTATGATCTCCAGCGAAGAATATTCTTCCTTCTGGTTTGACAATAACTGTTTGCAACTCTGATTCTTGACCTGCCTGAAATAGTGCAAACCCTCCAAGTGCATATGGATCCAGTGTCCAACTTTTTGATATGCCAGACAAAAATTCATCATATACTTGACCACCTAATATTGTTGCTAAGTTGTGTAATGCGTAATAAATACGGTCTCCCTTTGATAAGCCATCCCATAATAACGCATCATAAGACCATGTATAACTTCCTAACATCATAGCTGGCCCCTTTTCCCCAATTCCATGGCTTGGATAATAAGCATAACGTATTGGCAAATCTGTTATAATTCTGCCTCCTAATTGTCCTTGCTCTTCCCAAAATCGGCTTTTAAATTGAACTCCTATTTTTGTCGCAGGCATATAATGCAATTCACGAATTGCTTTCCATTTCTCATGAGATATAGAATCAAATGGATCTACTTCTACAAACCGCATTGTCGAAAACGGAATGGTAACAATAACCAAGTCCCCTGTAATACTACTATATTCAAACGTTTCTTCGTTTCGATAGAAAGCTGTCACACCATTATCATGCTGTTGTAGCTTCATTAATTTTTGATTATATATAATATCTTCCTCTAATTGTGGTAAAAAAGATTTTGGCAATCTATCATTCCCGCCTATTATTTCACAAAATCCGCTCTCCTCTTGCATAATGTATAAAAAACGTAATGTCTCAACGAATGACCTTTCTAAAAAACCTTCTAAATCTAACAGAACACCAATCATCTCAATTGTTACTGGTGAAAAGTAAGTATTATATTGATAAGGGTGATATTTTAAAAATTGCCCTGTAGAGTATCTCCCAAAATCCTTTACTACAACATCCCAATTTTTCTCTGGGTTCTTTTTAATAAAATTTATAATAGGCTGCACCGCTAACAATAATAGTTCCTCAGACGTTTTCCCAACTTCATTCATTTCCACAGGATACTTTAATATATTTGGATCTATTTCATATTGTTTTAATGTCGTTTTTCGGCCGTTTACGTAAATAATATCAGTCTCATTCCTATTAATAAAAGGGCTTACCTGTAGCCCAAATTTTCTTATATATGTCATCGTTAATGTATGCGAATACGGAATCCTCATTGCCCCTACATCCAAATATAAACCGGTATCTTCCATTCTAACTGTCTCTATGCGGCCACCTACCCGGTTGTTTGCTTCAAAAATCTTCACTTCATGTCCCGCAGCTTTTAATAAAGATGCCGAAACTAATCCAGCCATGCCAGCCCCTACTACAATAATTTGCTTCGGGCTCGTCGTCTTCTTTAATCCTTTATCTATAATTTTTAATGTTTCATCCATCTCCGTATTATACATTATATCTTTCTGCACAATTCCACCCCTTACTTCATCAAATGGGCATTAGTCGTTTAGTGCATTTTATTCATAAATTCCCATAAACATAACAACAGAGCAAGTTGAATATTCACTAAAAATACATAAGAGATAGCGCTCACATCTCTTCACGCTTCGTATAATATAACAACAGCAAATAAGGAGTGGTTGAAAATGAAACCAACTTACGACTACAATGCTACAAAAAAGTATTTAGAAGAAAAAAAACAACAGCTATGCAACAAACTTAGTAATATGCATCTATCTAAAAAAGAACGTGAACAATTAAAACTTGAGATTGATAACTACGAATACATTTTAAATTTAGTTGAAATGAATCATTATGAACGAGGATTTTCACGTTAAAAGTGGATATGCGATTTATCCACTTTTTATTTTGAGCATTTCATTACGCATTTTTCGTAAGTAAATATATAATAGGATGTACATTAAGATTGAGAGGTATATTCTATGATCAAGTTAAGTGTATTAGACCAATCCCCTATTTCAGATGGTAGTACAGCAGCCCAAGCTTTTTCTCATACAGTTACGCTTGCACAAGAAGTCGAAAAACTCGGATATACACGCTTTTGGGTATCAGAGCATCACAATTCGGTAAGTCTTGCTGGTTCAAGTCCTGAAATACTTATTTCTCATATTGCAGCAAAAACGGAGCGTATGAGAGTTGGTTCAGGTGGTGTTATGTTACCGCATTATAGCCCCTATAAAGTTGCCGAGAACTTTCGCGTTTTAGAAGCGCTTTATCCAAACCGTATCGACCTCGGTGTTGGTAGAGCACCTGGCGGTATGCCAATTGCGACTCGTGCACTTCAAGAAGGAAAAATGGTCTCACTTGATCAATATCCAGAACAAATTGCAGATGTTGCAATGTACTTACATGATCAAGTACCAGAAAACCATCATTATGCGAATTTAAAGGCTACTCCTGTAATTCCAACATCTCCCGAGATGTGGTTGCTTGGCTCTAGCGGAGAGAGTGCAAAGATTGCCGCACAACAAGGTGCTTCTTTTGCATTCGCACAGTTCATAAACGGATACGGTGGATCCGAGGTAATGGAGGCTTATCAAGAACAATTCCAACCTTCCTATTTAGGAGATAAACCAAAATCAATCGTCGCTATTTTTGTTATTTGCGGAGAAACAAATGAAGAGGCAGAAAAAATTGCTTCTAGTTTAGATTTATCAATCTTATTATTAGAGCAAGGGAAGCGAACAACTGGTACTCCTTCTATCGAAACTGCACAAA
Source organism: Bacillus tropicus (assembly GCF_001884035.1). Classification (GTDB taxonomy): domain Bacteria; phylum Bacillota; class Bacilli; order Bacillales; family Bacillaceae_G; genus Bacillus_A; species Bacillus_A tropicus. The sequence continues at coordinate 206,791 of NZ_MACG01000035.1, read as the reverse complement.
ATTATTCATACAGCGCTTATGATTTATTTCGTATAAAAGAAAATCGTCAACGTATGATAGTAGGCGATCCGTCTTCTGTAAAAGAAAAAATCATAAACTTAAGCAAAGCGTACAATACTGAAGAATTTATGATTGTCACAATTACTCATCGATTTGAAGATAAATTGAATTCTTATCGCTTATTGGCAAACGCTTTTAATTTATAATTTTAAAAAAGGAGATACATCACATATGATGCATCTCCTTTTCTTACTACTTATTGTTTTCATTTCCTATATATTCAATAGCTTCTTTCAATACCTCTTCAAAGTGAATAGGATAATCATGATTTAAGTTAGGTATAATTTTATACTTATGTTCTATATTCTTATCTCTTAATAATTGTACAAATTGCTGTGTGCATTCGAAACAATCTTCATCTTGATCACCGCAGACTATATATCCCTTTATATGTTTATCCTGTAATACTCCCAGCAACTCATTCCATTCTTCAATCTCTGGAAGCCACGGTGCCATAAAAATAAATCCATCCACAGCTATATCTTTTTGTAAAATTGTATATAGAGCTACTCTTGCCCCAGCAGAAAAACCGCCAATTATTACATGTTCTACTGTACGGTTCTCTATAAGCTTATCGTAATGCTCTTTCAATTCTTCTTTCCCTCTATGTAAATCATCCCACACAAACCCATCTGAAAACTGAATTTTCGAAGACTGTGGTAAAGCTAATGTATAATTTTGTGCCAAAACAGATTTCCAATATGGTTCTATTATTCCTATATTTTCTTGATCACCGTGCATTGCAATAAATAGTTTTTCTTTTTTCTTACTGTCTATATATTTCACATCTACTCGTTCTGTTTTCTTTGCTAACTCTTCTCTTTCTTTACATAATTGAACCATTTGATGAAACTCTTCAAATTTATGTAGTGGTTTTAAATCGTCGTCCGAAATTAAATACTCATTTCCATACCAAAAACCCTTTTCTAGAATAGCTTCCTTCATTAAATGCAACGCTTCTTCTTCAAGTCCTGCTGCACTCGCTAATGCATATTTAAAATTATATATTTGAGCCTCATTCCCTACTATACCTTTAGCATGCTCCATTATATAAGTGTACGCTTCTAAACTTCCTTTACTTGCATAGCAATGTAACGTTTCATTTAATAATTGAATGTAAGTCATACTATTTTTCATGCCCCCATCCCCCGTAACCTTTTATAATATTTATTTTTCAAACCTTTATACCATTCTGTAATCTTTGTATAAAACTCATGCTAACAATACTCTATTCTTAGCATGATACTTAATCGTTACTCCTCTTTGTCCAATAAGTTTAGTATAAAGCTTAATAAACTGAAAAATCAATATTTTAGCGACCCCCAAAAAAAAGACAACAATATATTTATTGTTGTTTTCAATATATCTATCCACTCTTTTGTTTTTTTCTATCTGGTTTACTTGAAACTAAATAATGTTTTTCTGAAATATATAATTCTCTTTTTAATATACGATCTAAGTAAGGTCCTAGTTTCATTCCGCATATGAGGCGATCTTCACTACCTTCTACAATTGGAAACATTTCTTTTTCTGTTACATATTGATCTACTGCCTTTTGTACGATATCAATTTCTTTAACTAGGTTTAGGTTTTCTTCTGTATGTTCAAATACCTCAAGCGTTTCCTTCGTAATAAGAAAAAGATTTGTTGGAAATGCAGGTAAATATGGCTTTAACAAATCATAATTTACTGTATAATCATCATTTACTAATACTGTATAAACGATATTAGCATTCGTTTCTAGAAACTTAGCCATCGCTTGTTCTAATTCATCTTTCGTAATTTTACGCTCTTCTTTTCCAGTTTTGAAAAAGCGAAACATCGCATCGCCTCCTTTTTACTATATTATAGCATAAAAGAAAACTGAAAAATCGCAAAAAAGTCATTGAAAGAATTTTTCAATGACTTTTTTCTTTATATTCTTATATTTATTTTAAGAACGCACTTAGCATCCATACATGTTGCTCTAATGTTGTATGAATTGCTAACAACATGTCCGCTGATGTTTCATCTCCAGCTTCACCCGCAATTTCCATACCTTCTTTTAATTCTTGAATAAGCGCAGAGTAATCATTCACTAATGTTTGTACCATTTCCTCTGCAGATTCCTTGCTTGTCCCTTCGCTGACACTAGAAGTAGCAAGATATTCTTTCATTGTCGCTAGCGGTTTACCTTCCAATGCTAAAATACGTTCTGCTAACTCATCAATATACGTTCCAGCTTCATTGTAAAACTCTTCAAATTTCTCATGTAATGTAAAGAAGTGTGGTCCTGTCACATACCAGTGATAATTATGTAATTTCACATATAACACATTCCAGTTTGCTACCTGCTTGTTTAATACTTCAACAACATTTGCTTTCGTACTCATACAATCCACTCCTCTTATCATTTTATAATGATTATCTTTTAATAACCCAATTACATTTTACCATACATTTCCTATCCTTTCGAACGATTAGCTCATATGTAACAAAGTTTTAACACCTTTAATACTTCCCTAATATCTATTAATTCATGTATGTTTTCAAACACTTCATACGTCTAATTGTCCAAGCTCCTACATATGCATAATAGTAAATCAAGCTCATCGTAGTAGAAAGAGGGATAACATGGACAATCAACAATGGCAAGTAGCAAAGAAAGTCGCTGCTACTTATATTGGAACAGTCGTTGGAGCTGGATTTGCTACTGGACGAGAAATTGTTGAATTTTTTACAGTGAACGGATTTTATGGAACAATTGGCATATGTGTAAGTGGATTTTTTTTTATTTGGCTTGGCACAAAGATGATGTTACTTTCATCACAAATCGGTGCATTTTCAGCGCAGGAATTTAACAAATATTTATTTGGGGATGTATTTGGGAATGTGGTAAACACACTATTATTACTCGTATTATTCGGTGTAACGAGCGTTATGTTATCAGGAGCTGGGGCGGTATTTGAAGAGCAACTTCATTTACCAAGACAACTCGGTATTTTCATTACAGTGATCGCCTGTCTCATTATAAGTAGCCGCGGATTACAGGGTGTTTTTGAAGTAAATACACTTGTCGTACCTATTATGATGATTTTTATTATCGGACTTGCTATTACAACATTTATTCACGGTACAACACCTATTAGTAACACTATTCCTGCAGAAAGTTGGAATATGAAGTGGATAACTAGTCCTATTACATATGTCGCCTTAAATCTTTCTCTCGCCCAAAGCGTTCTCGTCCCGTTAGCCAGTGAAGTAAAAGATCGAAAGGCCATTTTATGGGGTGGTATTTTAGGCGGAGCAGGACTTTCTTTAATTTTATTATGCAGCCATTTAGCTATCTTATCAGTCGATCAATTTTATCAATATAATATCCCAATGGCTGAAGTCATCAGAAAATTCAATGCAACTTTTCACTTTTTCTTTGTTCTTATCATTTTCGGTGAAGTGTTCACAACTTTAGTTGGCAACGTATTCGGCATGACAAAACAAATGCAGTCCATCACTGGTTGGAAAAGTAACAATATTATTTTCTTCATTTTACTAATAAGCTATTGCTTTAGTTACGTTGGCTACAGTGAATTACTCCACATTCTATATCCTATAATCGGGTGGGTAAGCATCATTTTACTTCCGATTATTGCTTTTAAACAGCTGCAAAAAACATAAAAGAAGCATCCATGTTATTGGATGCTTCTTTTATGTTTATTCACAATCAGCACATACTTCCCAGTACGGCCCCATTTCGAGTGCTAAATACGGCTTTAATTGCAACCGAATCATCCGACTAGGCATACGTTCTAAAACGAATTGTATCCCTTCTTCCTCTTCGTCTACTTCAACTTTTGAAATCGCAATTCTTTGCATCGTCGAAATAGGCATTCCATCTTTATATAAAGTGATTTTCACCTCATCATATTCATTAAAATACAATTCAACACTCATTTGATTTTTCAACATTTCATCAACAATTTCATATTTATCATTTCGTTCCTGGATTATATATTTCCAGCCGCCTCTACCTTCTTCTTTTGGAGCTGCTTGAAATAATGTCATCAAATCCTCGTATAGCATAAGATAACCCCTCTCTTACTAAAAAACGATGAGTATTTTATATACCCTTTATCTCTATCACTATCCATATGTATTGTACCATATATCGCCGTTCTTACCGTATTCATTTGCTTCATACCTGTATATAAAACACCTGATTCTCTGCATTACTTTGTGGATTTTCTCTTAATGCATTTCTTAATCCCTTTCTAAAGCTTTCAAATCATATCAAACTTAAGTAAATGCTTTCTTTGTCCATCCTCCAATCTATTATTTCCATGCAATAAAAAAAGAAGAGTGACTTATATCACTCTCCTTAAATGAATTTCCCAGTAGCTGCTAACGCTAATACTAGTATTAAAATAGTAAATAATAATGATACAATGAAACTAAAAATAGGTAATGCTTTCTTTTCATTCTTCTTCAAAAGCAACTTTAAACTAAGGAAGATGTTTATTGGTACAAATATAAAATAAAAATATTTAACAATTTGTACCGAACTATTCGAAAGTGTTTTTAAAATAAACACTTCAATTAGAAAAACAATAAAAAATGAAATACTTAACCAAAATGAGACATAACTAAGCCAAGAATGTCTTTTGGTACCCCAGTACACTCCCATATTTATCTCCTTTATTTGTATTCTATATGATTATAATTATACACAAAGTTAACAAATACCTCTATTTTTCGACAAATATTATATAAAATATGCCTATAAATATTATAAAAATACTCCCATCCCCATTTACTTTTTTATATAATCAAAACAGGCAACTCAAATAGCATACTGCTATTTTAGAGTTGCCTGTCCTCTGCTAAACTTTAAATCTTTCAATTAACCCTTGTAACTCTTCAGCCATTTGAGATAATGTACCAGCCGCAGAACTAATCTCCTCAATGGATGCTAGTTGTTCTTCTGCTGACGCTGCAACGTTTTGAGTACTCGTCGCATTATTCTGTGCCGTCATTGCAATTTGACCTACTGAAATAGATACTTCATTTGCCCCTTTTGACATTCCATTAGCCGTTTCAACCATCGTTTTAATTTGAACTGCAATTTCATTTGTAGATTGTAAAATCTCAGTAAAGTTTTGCTTCGTTTCATTCGCAATTACAAGTCCAGATTGAACTTCTTCATTTACATGCCCCATAGATTTTACCGTCTTACTCATTTCATCTTGTATTTCACTTATTAATTTACTAATTTCACTAGAAGATACGCTAGACTTCTCCGCCAATTTACGTACTTCATCCGCAACGATTGCAAATCCTCTTCCGTGCTCTCCTGCTCTTGCAGCTTCAATTGCTGCATTCAAAGCTAGAAGATTTGTTTGATCTGCAATATTTTGAATTACTTCTAGTATGTCACCAATTTGTTTTGATTTATTATTTAATAACTGTATAACTTCATCTGACTGTGAAACAGATTCTGCAATAGACTGCATTTGATTTACTGTTTTTCCTACTAGTTTTCCACCATCTTCTGCTTTTTCACGAGTATGCGCAGAAGCCGTACTAATTGATGATGAACTATTTGCTACATGCTGAATTCCTTCTGTTACATTAAATAGTAACATTGCACCATTTTCTACACTTGCCGTTTGCGTTGTTGCCCCGCTCGATATTTCATCCATTGCCATTGTAATTTGCTCAGTCGCTTCACTCGCTTGTCTTACACTTGCCGTTAGCTCTTCTGATGCTGCTGCAACATGTCCAGCCGAAGTATTAATTCTTCCGATTAACGTTCGCAATGCATCAGTCATCTCATTAAATCCTTTTGCAAGTTGACCAATTTCATCATTAGAATGAATTTCGATGGTTTGCGTTAGATCTCCCTCACTTATTTCTTTAGAAGTAACAACTAATCTTTTTAATGGCTTCGTTATAGAAAGTGTCACAAAATAAATAAGTGCCCCGCCTATGACTAATGAAATGAACATAACAATTAACATATTATAAAATACAGGCTGCGCAGCTTCAATTACTTCATTTGAGTACATCGTCCCACTGATTTTCCAACCTGTTTTTACATTTGTAGCAAATACCATTTGTTTTTCGCTACCGTCATACGTATATGAAAAAGCGCCATGATTATCTTCATAAATTTTATTTGCCCAAGAATCAGCTGCTTTTTCTCCTGATTTTTCTTGAGGATGCGTAATTATTTTTTGTTTCCCATCTAAAATGAAAGCATATCCTTTTTTACCAATATTGATTAACTTTGTTGTTTTTAATAAATTATCTAAACTTAAATCTACTGCTACAACACCATTTTTATCTTCTGTTTGTTTGGCAATCGTTACGACAATATGTCCATTTCCTTTCGCCTTATACGGCTCAGTAATTACAATACCACCTTGTTTTGCCACTGCATCTTTATACCAAGAACGTTCTGTTGGATCATAGTCCGCTGCCATTTGTATATTTGGTTCTTGCACAAATTTCTTATCATTTCCAGCAACGTATACTTGTTCAATATCTTTATTTAAATTGATATATTGAGAAAGCATTTTTCTTAATTCATCTTGATTTTCCCCTTGATACATATTCCCTTGAATCACTCGCGCAAAATTATTTATATCATTAAATTTTGCCTCAATCATTTGATTGATTAAATTATCTAATATTTTTATATTGTCGTGAGCACTACTCGTAATTTGTGATTCAAAATTCTTTTTAGCTGTTTGATAAGACATACCTCCGATAATAGAAACAGCCGCAATTAAAATGATGAAAAATGAAATTAGTAGTTTTTTTGCTACTTTCATATCACGAAACCAATTTAATAGTCTACCCATTACAAACCTCCTGCTTTTCAATTTTATAAGGTAAATCTTGTGAATTATAAATATTTCCCATTCCCGAATTATTATTTTCATAACCTATTATGATGAATACTTTGTAAAGTTTAAACAAATAAATTCTATTTGTCTATATATATGAATAATATTATTATAAAATTTACAAATGTAAAAAACCAAAGGAATATTCCTTTGGTTTTTTACATTTTTTTATGTTGTTTGGAAATCTTCTTCCACTTGTCACGCTCTGCTCTTGCAAGAATAGCGTCTTGTTTTCTCATAAAATACGCCAGTTCTCTTTGTAATTTTTTATAGCTTTGCAAACGATTTATCGTAATAATTCCAGTTTCAATTGCATTATGCACTGCGCACCCTGGCTCATTTTCATGTTTACAGTCCCTAAAACGGCATGTTTTTGCTAATTCTTCAATATCAGAAAATGTCGTTTGAATTGCATCGCTTCCTTCCCAAAGCTGCAATTCCCTCATGCCCGGGGTGTCAATAACTAAACTACCACTCGGTAATCGGAACAATTCACGATGCGTTGTCGTATGCCTTCCTTTACTATCTTCTTCACGAATATCTCCCGTTTTTGCTACTTCAAGCCCTATGAGCGCATTTAACAAAGTGGATTTCCCAACCCCCGATGACCCGACTAAAGCAATTGTTTTTCCAGAAGAAACAAATTGCTGCAACGATTCAATACCAGTATGCTCTACACTATCAACGACGAAGATCGGAACACCAATTGCCACAGCTTCCGTTTCTATAATTTTCTGTTCCACATCTTCACATAAACTACTCTTTGTTAAAACAATAACAGGCATTGCGCCGCTTTCATACGCTAATAGTAAATAACGTTCCATTCTTCTTACGTTAAAATCATGGTTAAGTGCATTCACTAAAAATAGATAATCTACATTTGCCGCTATTACTTGTTCTTCCGTTCGAGTACCTGCCTCTTGTCTAGAAAAAGAGCTTCTTCTCGGAAAAACACGATGAATGATAGCTTTCTTTTCATTCTCTATTTTCTTTATATACACCCAATCACCAACAGCTGGATAATCTCCCTTCGTTACTGCTTCATGTCGAAACTTTCCAGACAGCTCCGCCATATATTCACCATCATTACAAATAATTCGATATATATGCTTATGCTCAAGTAAAATACGCCCTACCTCAAAGTTCTCTACAGCTTGTTCCTCAAAGAAAGAATCCCAGCCGAACGATTCTAAAATATTTTGATTCAAATTGATATCCTCCCTAGTGTAAGCTAAGCGGAAGGATCGTGCGCTCACTTATATAGCCTCGCCCTTTCCATCCACCTTTGTATTTGGTTTATTCTTCATATAAGTTATTTTCGCCATAATACATCACCCCGTTCTCATTTTAATTACTCTCATTATATGGAATATTTATTTAAAAAGCCACCTTATTTAACGTAATTTTCAAACATTTTATTTTTCATCATTCTAATTTGCCCACGGTGACTAATCTCATCTTCTAGCACGTGAAACCACAAATAGTACTGGTTATGCGCTACACCGTTAGGCCACTTTCTTTCTGACATTAGCCATGCATCATCTTGTTCACTCAAATATTTCAGAGATTCTTCTCGAACTTTTTGCAAAAGTTGTACATAATACTGTATTTCATGTCCACGAATCGTTCTCCCCGATTCCCCTAAATAGAGTGCGTCTTCCCATATTTCTAATTCTTCCTTTGTAAAGTCACGCTCTTGAAATGAAATAAGTTGGTGAGCTTTTTCTATAGCTGCAATATGCTTTAATAAAGCTCCGATAGAATTCCCACCACTTGACATAATTGAATCTAATTGCTCAACTGATAGATTGTTTATTTCCTGTAATGTTACAGCCCTCGTATGCTCCAGCATGCTTACTAATTCTCCTATATTTTTTGTATAACCATCCACACTTCTTATTCGGTAATCTATATTCATATCACGCACCCCTTTCTGTATTCATATTAAGGAATAACTGCTTCATATAATAGACTGAAATATATCAGATTTTTCTGTTATAATTAAATTGAATACGTAATACCCCCAAACAAACTTTCTCAATATGCTTCTATGAAATATTAAAAGGAATCAATATAAAATAATCGAATCTTATTCACTAAAAGGAGTGGATTCGATGGAAATGTATCAATGGCTAACTGCTATACTCGTTGGTGGCATTACCGGTTTCGTTTCCCATCTAATCAATAACCAAGGTAAGTTATTGCTTCCACGCCGTTTGAAGACTTTTTTTCACTTTGGGTTTTTGACTGATATTTTCACTGGTAGTCTAGCTGCACTTCTTGGACTCGTTTTATTTGATGTCACCTTAATAAAAGAAATTATTAAAGTATCCATTGTGACTGCTATTTCCGGTCAGACTTTTTTACTACATCAAGCTCTTGGTGGCGAACAGGCTAAAAATACGCAAATCGGGAAAGCTGATGAGAAGATTCAAGAAATTGACAAATTATTGCGACGTTAGTCTATACTTTTTTTAAAAATTATTGCTATAATAAACAATAAATATTTTCTATTGCGTCGTTTGTCAGAAGAAAGGGTGTTTCGTATGACAAAAAAGAAAATAGAAGATTTCTTAACAGACACTGAAAAAGAGGAACTGCTAGAAAACTATAAATGTTTACGAGAAGCCCGCACAAAAAGCGAAGCTAACTATTTTGGAGAAGCAGTAAACCATCTATTAAATAAAGCTAAACAACGAATTATTAAAGATGCAGGCATACATGATGAAAATGCAGCAACTGTTCAATCAAAGAGAAAAGCACTGTTTTAGTTCATTAGCTAAAACAGTGCTTTTTATTATGTTATTTTTCACATTACTTTCACATCTATTTCACAATTATAAGTAGTCCTATATGTTATAATCAGTATATCCTTTTCCAAGGAACTATATGCCGATATATTAATCCCTATCTCTATAGGGATTTTTATTTTTGGGCTCTTTTTTATTTGTAAAGACTTTATGACGTAATTCCTGTTTCACGATTCTCAGTTAGCCTTTCACTTTTTCTAAACAGAAATAAAGCTAAAATATATAATAACGCAGTAAAACTACCTACAAATATAAAATTGTGAGATGCTGCAAATAACATTCCTGCCATTGCCGCTCCAATCATTTGACCAATATACATAGAAGCATTAGCTAGAGCCGCTCCTGTTCCTCTTGCTACGATAGATATGTTTTGTAAGTGCCTCATCATTAATACAAACAAAATTCCTGTCACAAAAAACAAAATAAAGAATAATAACTCCACAATTATAATGTTGTTTACATGAGGAAGTAATGCATATAGAACTGCTGTAAATATAATTCCACCATAGAATGAAAGGTTATAACCAATTTTATTTACGATTCTATGTCCAAAAATATTACCAGTTAAATTTCCTAATCCTAATACGAGCATAGCTGTTCCTATTTCATGAATTTGTAAGCCAAATTGAATGGAAAGCCATACACCAAAAAATGAAAATGCAGCAAAATTACCAGTTTGAAAAACAAAATATGCAAAATAAGAAAGAGAAACCTTAGAATCTGAAAGTAATTGTTTATAGCGCTTTAAGATATTTGTTTTCTTTTCCCTTATATGAACCGGTTGTATTTCTGGTAATACTCCATAAATAAGAATAACAAGTAGTGCTGATAATATACCAATGATGAAGAATGGTGTTGTATAGTGTATCATTGCTAAATATGATCCAACCGGCAGTCCTAAAATTTGAGAGAGTGACAATCCTGCTGTTGCAATCCCAATTGCCTTTACAATTTGTTCCTTCTCTATAAGAAGCGGAATAGATGCCCACACTTGTGGAGATACAAAGGCTGCACTCACACCTGCTAAAAATCTAAATGTTAACATCCATAGAAAACTCGGTGCCATTCCACATAAAAACGTACTTAACGCAAAAAAACTCATTCCTATTACCATCACTTTTTTTCTATTTAAGCCATCTGATATAGGACCAGCAATAAGTGCAAATGCAGCGTATCCTAAAGCATATGAACTCACCATCCATCCTGACAACTCAGTTGAGATATGATACACCTGTTGTAATGTGGGTAAAAGTGGTGAAATTAAGAAAGTATCTGTCCCAATCATAAACATGATTGTAAAGAATACAGCTAGTACTCTTTTCATTTAAATCTTCTCCTTTTATATAAAGTGAAACTTTAATCAGTGGGGGTTTTCTTCATCCCCCACTGATTATCAGCCCTCACCAATCGGGCTTTTATGGGCAGTTGATCCCCCCACCTAACTTCTTTACTTTCGCTGAATTTTGAGGTGGGGGTCTTACTGCCCATTAAAGCGGGATAAAAAGAGGGAATTATCCCTCCTTTCAACTAATCTTCTAAAATAGATTCAATCTCTTTCATGACATCTTCATTCAATGAAACTTCCACCGCTCTTACACTTTCTCTTATTTGCTCCGCTCGTTTCCCACCAGGAATAACAGTATCAATTCCTTTTTGGTTTAATAACCATGCTAAAGCTAAATGCGATAATTCGAGATCCTTTTCTTTAGCTATGTCTTTTAAGTTTTCAACTTTCTTAAAGTTGCTCTTATATGTATTCTCTTCAAATAGATTTACACTTTGACGCCAATCTCCTTTATTCAATTTGAAATCTTCTGTATATTTACCACCTAGTATCCCAAAAGCAAGAGGCCCGTAAGGAATAAATGAAATACCTGATTCTATACAATATGGCAAAAGTTCATGCCCAGCAGTACGATCTAACATATTATACGGTGATTGTACAACATCTATGTGTCCATGCCGATTCGCTTCTTTTAATTGCTCTACGTTTACGTTAGATATTCCAATTGAACGAATTTTCCCTTCTTCTTTTAGGCGTGTAAGTTCTCCAATTGAATCTATGTAACTTGTTTCTGGATTTGTAAAATGTAAATAATATAAATCAATATAATTAGTTCCCAATCTTCTTAAGCTATTTTCCACAGCATTTCTTAAATAGCTTGGTTCATTATTCATATAAACCTCTCCATTTAATAACGGCTGTATTCCACCTTTTGTAGCAAGTACAACTTCGTGACGTTTTCCTCTCAATACTTCCCCTACCAATTCTTCTGATCTGCCGAGACCGTATGAATCTGCTGTATCAAAAAATGTAATCCCTTGCTCCATAGCTTCTTCTATTAATTGTTTTCCTTCTCCCTCATTCACATCAGCATATAAATTATGTCCCCCTACAGCGTTTGTTCCTAACCCCAACTTTGAAATATGTAGTCCTGCCTTTTGCAATTTTGTATACTTCATTTTTTCTCCCCCTATATTTCTATTGTTCTAATATATTCGAACAATAGAAATATATCACTTTATATGTTATAGTGCAAATATATTAACTTATACGAGCAGGTGAAAAAATGCGTACTCTCTATCATCCAAATCGAGAAGAAATTCAATTTTCTTCTATTTTATATGCACTTAGTGATCAAATTCGTTTACAAATTGTAACTATGCTACTAGAGCAAAATGAACAATCTTGTGGTGCGTTAAATATTCCAATTGCGAAATCAACTTTATCTCACCATTTCAAAGTTTTACGTGAATCTGGTGTTATGTATACACGCCTTGAAGGCACACAACGTTTCATTTCAATTCGTGAAGATGACTTAAATGCTAGATTCCCAGGTTTATTGGATGTCATAATACATGCAACAGAACCATACTAAAACAACATCTCATAAGAATATGAGATGTTGTTTAGTTTTTTCTATTTTTTTAATACTGTGAAGCTTTATTCATTGAGGATTTTGTTCTTCACTATAACTACCAAATCCCTTCCTAAATTAAAGTTTGAATAAAACGTTTGAACGCTGATATCCCTTCTTCATCTCGTTTAAAAACACCAGCATCTTCAAGCGCCTGAATAAATTTCCGTCCCAATTCTTCTCTGATAATCTCCTGTATATTTTGTTCATTCATCCTATTTTCATATTTGGTTTTTAATTGTTCTGCCCATTGTATATGAGGTGCTGGAATATTATTTGGAATATTAAGTAAGAATTTCCCCACTTCCTGAAGTTCTGTTTTTAAACGAGCAGGAAGTACAGCTAGCCCCATTACTTCAATCAGACCGATGTTTTCCTTTTTAATATGTTGTATTTCCGCATGAGGGTGGAATATACCCAGTGGATGTTCCTCACTTGTATAATTGTTCCGTAAAACTAGATCCAATTCGTACATACTATTCCGGTAACGAGCAATAGGAGTAATCGTATTATGTGGAACATCATTCGTAAATGCAAATATATTTACAGAAGGATCACTATATCCCTTCCAACTCTCTAATATGTACTCCCCTGCATTTACTATTTGTTCTATGTCGTTACTTCTTAAGCGAATAACTGACATAGGCCATTTAATAATCGAACATTGCATTTTTGGAAAGTTAGTTAGTTCAAAAATTAGGTCGTTCGATGCATTTGTCATAGCAAATTCATAGTTTCCACCTTGATAATGATCATGTGTTAGAATAGATCCTCCTACAATTGGCAAATCTGCATTGGAACCAAGGAAATAATGCGGGAATTTTTCTACAAATTTTAATAAACGTAAAAATGTTTGACGATCAATTTTCATTTCCCGGTGTTCTGAGGACAATACAATACAGTGTTCATTGAAGTATATATACGGAGAATACTGTAGAAACCAGCTTTCATCTGTAATGTTCATTTGAATCATACGATGATTCGAGCGTGCAGGATGTCCAATTCTGCCCCTATATCCTTCATTCTCTATACAGAGTAAACATTTTGGATAATTTGTATTTTCCAATACCCTTTCTTTAGCAATTTGTTTAGGGTCTTTTTCCGGTTTTGATAAATTAATCGTTATATCAATGCCACCGTATTCCGTATTTACTTTATAAGTTATATTTTTGGCAATTTGCTTCATTTGGATATAGTTGCTGTTTTTACTTAATTCATAGAAGTATTCTGTCGCAATCTTCGGATTTTGTTCGTATTTTTCATAAAATAGCGTATTGATAACGGACGGTTTGGACATAAAAACATCCATAATTGCACTTGCTAAAATCTCCTTCTCATCCAGTACTTCCTCAATGACTTTATGCATACAAGCATATTCTATTAACTCTTCCAATAACTCCGAAATTGCTTTCTTTACAGGCCCAGGAGCTGGTGCTTCCACTACAAAGTCATCTAAACGAAGTAAGGAAAGGATTTTATTCCTTGTATATATTGCATCTTCTTGTTCAATCAATTGAATTTTGATAGCACGATCAATTAACTGCTGGATAACTTGATATATCATCAGCATTGACCTCCTCTAGTCTCATAGCGTTTTAGGTTGTTGCGATTCCAGTTCCATGTACCTTTTATCATTTTATGGGCAGACATACGAGATAACCACCAGCCTAATATACATTTCGCGAAAAAGAATTCAATACTAGAGTCTCCGTTACATGCAACAAAACCACACTAAAAAACATCTCATAAAAATATGAGATGTTTTTTAGTAATTGTTATTCTTTTAATAAATCTAATAAACCATTTCCTTCAGATGTACGTTCATATCCTAAAGGTACAGTTCTTTTAATAAGCTGTGCATATATTTCTGGTTCTGATAACTTTCTACCATATTCCCTTTCACACTGCTTTATGAGCAATGCCAGCGCTCCAGCGACATGCGGTGTCGCCATAGAAGTTCCACTTAATACCGCATATTTCCCTTCAGGATACGTAGATAATATTCCATCACCTGGTGCCACTAAATCAATTTCTTGATTTGAATTACTAAAACATGCGATTTTCCGCTCTAAATTGACGGCACCGACTTCAATTACTTCTGAGTATGCACCTGGGAAATCTAGTTCCTCCGTGTTATCATTACAATCTCCATTATTCCCAGCGGCACATACGACAAGAACATCATGCTTTACCGCATTTTGAATTGCTTCATGTAATTCTGGAACGTCTTGTGGGCCACCAAGTGACATGGAAATGACTCTAACTCTTTCTTTATTAGGCCCTCTCCAATTTACAGCATAATGAATCGCCTCAATAATTTGCTCATAACTTCCAGAACCATCTCCTGCTAAAACCTTTAATACTAACATTTTAGCAAGTGGTGCGACTCCTAAAACACCGACACCATTTTCAGTCGCTGCAATTGTCCCAGCTACATGAGTACCGTGTCCGTTATTATCAAGATAAATATTTGGATCCCCTTCGTAATCTTTCGTGAAATTCCTTCCACCGATAATACGATCCTTTAAATCTATATGATTCATATCACACCCTGTATCTAATACGGCAACAACAATATCTTTTCCTTTGGCACTTTTCTCCCATACTTGTGGAGCATGAATGAGTTGTACACCTGGTGGAATTTCATTTACTTGTTCAACTACCTTATCTACTGTAAAAGGAATCAATTGTATACCTTTTTGTTTATTCGCTGTACTACTGTTCATCGTAATCCCTCCTGAAAATATATTATTTTCATTTCAGACCACTTTTGAAAATGCTTAAATGTAACATTCGTTTTATTCGTTTCGTTTTCCTTCCTTAAAAATATTTCTCAATAAAGCTTACGATTTTTATACTAATTTTTTATTTATCTCGTAATTTTTAGACACCAAAACCCGATTGGTACAACCAATAACTAAAATAAAAGGACCATTAAATTGGTCCTTTTATAATTTTTAAAGAATCATATGAAATTTTTAAAATAATATAAATTAAGACTAAACCTCACTCTTGTTTAAAAACTTCTCTATTTCTTTTATTAAATATTTCGCTCCATCTATACTAACAGTAATGTTTCCATTTGCTAATGATATGTTTTGATTTGAAACATCACCTGTTATTTGACAAGCATTGTAAGGTTGATATTTTTGTAAAATGACTTTATCTTCTTCTACGAAAATTTCAAGTGGTGATTTGATTTGTATTCCCAATACATCACGTAATTCTTTAGGAATAACAATTCGTCCTAATTCGTCTACTTTTCGAATAACTCCTGTTGCTTTCATATTACTTCCCCCCTTACTTTTATTAATTTTTCCACCTCGCTTTTTCCATTTTATCACTTTTTGGTAATACCTGCCTCTTTTTAGAAAATTTTGTACTCAAGTCAAAAAAACACATTTAACGAATACGTAATCTCTCTTTCAATTGTGTTAAATAACGAGATCGAATCAGTAAGAAATACACAACTTGAATTCCTACGAAAATACTTAATACAATCGCATTTTCTTTAAATAGCGAATACTCAAACATCTGCCCGAGTGCAGTTAACGCTACTGCCCCGTGTAATGTTGCAACACATATTGGAACGAAGAATAAAAGTCCCAATCGAATTGTAACTACTTTTGATAATTCTCCACTCGTTAAGCCTACTTTTCGAATCATTTCAAACAAACGAGTATCATCCTCCAAATCAGAAAACAAACGGAAATAAAGGAAGCTTCCTGCACATACGAAAAATACAATACCAATAAAGAAACCTACAAATAGAATTGGTCCTGCAATTTGTAAACTTTGGTTTTGTTCGTACTCTTCTGCACTAAACGTTGTATGTTCTTCATAAGGCTTCATCTGATGCGTTAGTTCTTTACCAACCTCAATTTCATCTTTCGTTCCTTCTGTTTTGTACACATAATCTTTTTCCTCTTTAAATCCATCTTGTAATGCATCATACTGATTGTTAGAGATTACATAAACGTTACCTCTTATTATTTTACTTAATGAAGAAGTATTAACTTTTTTCACTTTTAATGGTTCATTCAAATGCGGCAAATTAATTTCTTTTCTTTCTTTCATTGGTGGTCCTGGTATGTCGACTGACAAAAATAAAACTTCTTTTTTGGATACCGCATGAAAGGGTTCTCCTGTTAACTTCGCATATTTCTCATAGTCTGATTCTTTTATAAAGGTGGCGCTTCTTAACGACTGCTCCTCCGTTTTCTTCGTCGAAATATTAGTTTTTGAAGCTGCTATACTATGTTTCTTTAACCCTTCGTCAATCATCTTCAAATGCTGTGATTCATTACTATTTCCTTGCTTAGAATGATATTGAAACGCAATTGGTCTCTCCATAATCGCCTTTGTCATTGATGTAAAGCCAACTAATGTACCTATTGCTGAAAATGCTACAGTTGAAATGATGGTTACAATAAAAAACATTCTTGCGTTATCTCTCATACGGTAAGCTAAATCTGACAACGTAATAATATTTGTCTGTGTCCAATAGAAACGTTTACTTTTTTTACATAGTCTAATAATAAAAACACTCAACTGCTTGTACAGCAAATACGTTCCAATAATAACTACCGTTGTAACAGGAATCATCATGACAAATACCATTGCACCGTGTGACATAAGTGCTCCTGCATATCCCGCACTTAGCAATATGACTGCTAATATAGAAGAAATAATGGATGCTTTCGGTTCCGGCTTCGCTTCTGCTGATCCTCTAAACAATTTCATAATTTTATTCTTACGAATCATTCCTGCACTAAACAATGAAATAATCATAAATAATACGAAAAACATAATACTCGTTACAACAATGGCTTTCATTGGAATGTAATAAGGTAAGGAAATATCTAACTTTAATATCATTGGAGCTACAAATATTAATATTCCGGAAAATAACATTCCTGCTAGAATCCCAAAGATAATTGCCCCTATCCCAATCATAATATTTTCAAAAAAGATAAGACGCTTTAATTGATATTTCGTCATACCTAACATCATTAAAATTCCTAATTCACGCTTTCTCGTTTTTAAAAACATTCCCATCGAATATAAAATAAAGAAAAATGTAAATAAGTAAATAATGGACTGTGCAAAAGACATACTTACGAACACGTATCGTCCCAATTGTCCAACACTTAATGCCGGATGAAACGCAAAAAACGAATATACAAAAAAGGCCATAATAGCAAATGCACTACTTAAAAAATATGCTGAATATGTTCGTCTATTTCGCGTCACATTCCGATATGCGAGTTCTCTAATGTTCATATTACTTCTCCGCCCTTCTACTAACTATGTTCTTATAGTAGTAAAGTCCGGAAATACCTTCCATC
The DNA here is from genome assembly GCF_001884035.1 of Bacillus tropicus. Classification (GTDB taxonomy): domain Bacteria; phylum Bacillota; class Bacilli; order Bacillales; family Bacillaceae_G; genus Bacillus_A; species Bacillus_A tropicus. The sequence goes on along the minus strand of NZ_MACG01000035.1, from coordinate 188,771 downwards.
GATTCAAATGACAAAAACCTTACATTATTGAAAGGTTTCAAAAAAATTGCTTAAACGATGCAGTTTCATTATAATGACTACATTCATATTCATACACACATCCTATTGTATATTCGTTAATTTTGCGAAATAATAAAGGATAGAAGTATGTACCAATATACATATAAACTTATTTACCGCTTTAATATGAATAGGAGGAAAACATAATGACATTACAAGAACAGATTATGAAAGCATTACATGTTCAACCTGTAATTGATCCGAAAGTAGAAATCCGTAAACGTGTTGATTTCTTAAAAGATTATGTAAAAAAAACAGGTGCGAAAGGATTTGTACTTGGAATTAGTGGCGGACAAGACTCTACATTAGCTGGACGTTTAGCTCAGCTTGCAGTGGAGGAAATTCGTAATGAAGGTGGTAACGCAACGTTTATCGCCGTGCGCCTTCCTTATAAAGTGCAAAAAGACGAAGATGATGCGCAATTAGCATTACAATTTATTCAAGCTGATCAATCTGTTGCATTTGATATCGCTTCAACAGTTGATGCTTTCTCAAATCAATACGAAAACTTATTAGGTGAATCATTAACAGATTTCAATAAAGGTAATGTGAAAGCACGTATCCGCATGGTTACACAATATGCAATCGGTGGACAAAAAGGTCTCCTCGTTATCGGAACAGATCACGCTGCAGAAGCTGTAACAGGATTCTTTACAAAATTCGGAGATGGTGGTGCAGACCTATTACCATTAACGGGATTAACGAAACGCCAAGGACGTGCTCTATTACAAGAATTAGGTGCGGACGAGCGACTTTACTTAAAAATGCCAACAGCTGATTTATTAGATGAAAAACCAGGTCAAGCTGATGAAACAGAGTTAGGTATTACGTATGATCAACTTGATGACTACTTAGAAGGTAAAGCAGTTCCAGCTGACGTTGCAGAAAAAATTGAAAAACGTTACACAGTGAGCGAACATAAAAGACAAGTACCAGCTTCAATGTTTGATGATTGGTGGAAATAAATAACATAAAAAAGAAGCTAATCTCATTAGCTTCTTTTTTATGTTATCGATACATTCCTACTCTTTTCTCTATTAAGTCCTGCAAACAATCCTCATGTTGTTGATTAAACAATGGTGGCATTTTGTTTAGTGGGAAAAACTTCAAATCCAATGTTTCATCACCGTCTACTTTTTTCTCTCCTCCGGTAATTGAGCATGAAAAGAATATTAAAATGGACTGGGCTCTGTCTCCATTTGGATATGATTGAAAATATTTTGTGTATACACCGATAAGCTCATTGATTTCTACATCATAACCTGTCTCTTCTTTTATTTCTCGAATCGCAGTTTCTGCGGCAGATTCTCCAATTTCCATTGCCCCTCCAGGAAATCCCCAAGCGTTAAAATCACCTCTTTTTTGCAGCAATATTTCTCCATATTCATTCCATACACAACCACCCGCAAAATTTATGAGAACACAGTCATGCCCTACTTTTTCACGTAATTCTTTTATATAATTAGCCATACTCTTCTCCTTTTCATATATCGCTATTTCTTATCTTTTTCAAGCAATTCAATAATTCGATCTAGCTTCTGATTCATATGCAGCACCTGTTGTTTTTTTACGGCACTGCTTTGTAATACTCTTTTAATAAACAAAGTAAATGATATGAAAAACAAAACGATAAGTCCGATTACTAAACAAGTATATATTAATGTAAATATATTACTTTCGAACAAGTTCATTAGCATTCACATCCTCTCCTTTTTATTTTATCACATAATTCTTAATAATTTAAATTAATCAACAAACATAAAGAGAGCATCTTTTACAGATGCTCTCTTTCACCAATTAATACGTAAACGTAATTGTAGCTAATGAATAACCCGCCAATGCACTATAAGGCGCTACTTGATAAGACACACGCTTTGCACCTTTTGGCCAATTTATTTCATTTAACACTTTCTTTATATCTTGCATTGTTCCATCCATGGACTGCTTATATCGTACTTCTACCTTTTCTGGCTTAGAAGCAAATTGTTGCTGTAATTTTTTCTTAAATTCACTGTAGTTGTCTGCCCCGTATTGTGCAGACAAATATTTTAAATTTGTTTCTTTTAACATTTGTTCATATGCAGTCGTTTTTGAACTACCCGCTTTTATTTTGTTTGTTAATTCATTAAAGTAACTTGTAGTTGCTGCCGGATATTTACTACGATCCCAGTCGTGATCTTTACTTAATTGCTCGTCAGACATATTAAAATATGAATATGTTACGCGCCCTGCTTTATCTGGTACTGGATCATCGAATGTTGTATCAAGATGATACCATTTGTTTTCAATGTTTACTAAATTCCATGCGTGAGCTTGTCCATTTCCTGTACCTGTTACAATATGGTTTTGGATACCCGCTTCTTTTAGCATTTCATATGTTAATAACGTATAGCCTTGGCAAACGGCAGAACGATTCGCTAACGCTTCATATGCTGTATATGCTTGATAAGACGTATCATATGATACATGTTTTACAACGTAATCATGAATAGCTTTTACTTTCTCATGCTCATCCATCCCTGGTTTTACAATCGAGCTGATAATCGCTTTTGCCTGAGATTTTACATATTGTGTTTGCTCTTTCGATTCACGGTACTTCACTTGCAGTGTAAACGTATAGTTTCCTGGTAACCCTTTAATGGAATATCTAGTAGACGCTACATTATATTTTACATACTCATCTGCATCTACAATTTTATTAAACTCGCCATACAATTGATCCATAATATTTCTAGCATTTCTATCTTTTGTTTTATATGTGATTGTAATATTTTCTTCTCGATTATCAATTTGTTTTTTTAGTTCTTTTCTGAAATCATTTAACAACTTTGTATCTGATTGTGATGTCGCTACAGTTGGATTCGTAGCTGCATAAGATATAGATGACGCGTGTAAGCCCCCCATTACTATAGTTGAACAAAGTGCGGCAGCTGTCACATACTTACTTGCCTTTCCCATCTCGTCACTCCTTACATTCTATAACTATACGAAAAAGTATCGTATAGTTTCAGAGTATACAATACTTTTTCGTATAGGTCATATGAGATTATGCATATTTAACATTGTAAAAAGGTTGTTCTTTTTACAAGAACAACCTTTTTCATTAACAAGTTTGTAATACACAACACGCATTTTCAAAACGTCGATTTTTCAAGTCTTCATTTCCTATACAGAAATAAAGCATCCCTAAATCTCCCCACATCATATTACAATTTTTAGTATCTGAATCAATTTGGAATAAAAGCGTCATTTGTTGCGGGTCTACTCCCATATATTCTCCTGTCTCATATAACACTTCTTCTTGTACAGAGAACGGTTCCCCAAACATTTGATGGTTATCGTAGTTATCTGGGATTAGCTCTTCAAGTAATTGCAAGAAACGATCTGAATCAGCCTCGTCTTCAATGAACAGCTCTGGTAATTTATATGTCAATTCAAAAGTAATTGCACACTGGTTATAATTTGTTTTCAATTCATCTGCTCTTCGTAATTGCTCTACAGGAACATCATAATAAAGTACACGACCCACTTCAGTTGGAATCACATCTTCTTCAAAATAATTTTCAATAGTAAAGAAATATAGCATCCCTGTCTTAGGAAGATCGTGATCCATACCAATACTTTGTAAATCCTTTAAATTAAATTGTGCAATAAACTGTAATGGATTTCCTTTATGCGTTGGATATTCAAGTGTAGCCGGAAAATCAGGAATTCCTCCCATTTTCGAACTTCCTATTGCAACGGTTCTCTCCTGCCTTGGCACAATTTTCACACAAGGAAATACAGTATTAATAAGTTCCTCTTTTAAATGCGCCAGCCCATATTTATCAATTAATACTTCAATTTGTTTATTCATACATTCTCCTTATATTTACATACTTATTTGTATCATCGCACAAAAATTATACTCCATTCTTCGCAAAAACAACAAGCCTTCAAAAAAACGGGCTCTTCCTTCATACGCGAACAAGTTTAAAAAAGCATAGTATACATTGTTCCTACAAACACGATAGTTCATTATTTCTTCCAGTACATTTTCCCCTCGTTCATTTTTATTTTTAATTTAAGGAGGAATTCCACATGGGTTACGGATATAGTTGCGGCGGTTACGGTTACGGCGGTAGTTGTGGTGGATGTGGTTATGGAGGGTTCGCTTTATTAATCGTTTTATTTATCCTTCTAATCATCATCGGAGCTAGCTGTTGGGGCGGCTTTGTAGGCTGCTAGTAAATTTAAAAACTATTGTAAAAAAGCACGTACAATACGTGCTTTTTTGCCATTTTCAAATTTTTTATGTGAAAGGAAGTAGAATGAATGAAAATTGATGGTGTTTTTGAAGGAGGCGGTGTACGCGGAATTGCTCATGTAGGAGCAATTTGCGCGTTAGCTGAAAAAGGCTATGAATGGGAACGTGTTGCTGGAACATCAGCTGGTTCCATTATCGCTGCGCTCCTAGCAGCAGGATACTCTTGCTCAGAGCTAAAAACGATTATAACTGATATTGATTATAATAAATTTACGAAGAGAACCTTCATTGACAGAATCCCCTTTATCGGAAAAGGATTAAGCGCATGGACTACTCTTGGTATTTACTCTAATATTTTTATAGAAGAATGGATTGAAGAATTGCTTCGAAAAAAAGGAGTTCACTTGTTTACCGATTTACCTGATTTAAATAAGCTTAAAATTATCGCTTCTGATATAAGTAATGGTAAAATGATTATCTTTCCTGATGACTTACCGAACTACGGATTTTTAAATTATCGCTTCTCTATTGCTAAAGCTGTAAGAATGAGTAGTACAATCCCCTTCTTTTTTGAACCGGTAAAATGGAGAACCCCTAAATGGAAGCAACCTTGTTATATGGTTGATGGAGGGATTTTAAGCAATTATCCGATTTGGATTTTCGACTCACCTACCTCTCCTCGCTGGCCGACTTTTGGATTTCATTTCGTAAAAGATGAGATCCAAGCTGACCCTGCCCACTATAATGAGCCTATCTCCATGTTCAAAGGACTATTTAAAACAATGATGCAAGCCCATGATTTACGTCATTTAGACAAAGAATCAAAAGCAAGAACAATTACAATTCCAACTGGGTCCATTACTAGTACAAACTTTGAGTTAACAAAGGAAGAGAAAGATTGGCTTTACAATTCTGGTTATAATGCCGCAAATAAGTTTTTACAAACGTGGAACTTCAGACAATATATTGATGAATATAGAAACGGAAATCAGGACCGAAAAACAAATCGGTATTTCCGTCAACTTGACTCATAATACTATTATATTTCATATGAGAACGCGTAACGCATTCAAAAACAAACCTAATAATATCATATATTACTAGGTTTGTTTTTCCTATATAATTATTATACGTCGCTTAAGGATACGTTAATCCTTCAGCTTCCTCCGCAGTAATAACTGTGTATCGATTTCCCGTTCGTAATCCTAACAATTCCGCTTTTTCAATTGCCTCTTGCTTCGTCTCCGCATAAGCAGCTAAATATTTTTCTCCATTGGTAATTTGGCAAATTACATATCGTTTCATTACTTTCTCCTCTTACTTTTTTATTAATTGTGCTAGTTTTTTTATACCTATTTCAATTTCTTCTAACGTTGCGTATGAATAGGATAGGCGCAAAAATTGATTTGCACTTCTATCATACAAAATACCTGGATTTAATAAAATCTTTTCTTTCAAAGCTTTGTCAAATAAGCTACGGTTCGAAACGGGTACATTCATATGTAACCAAATATAAAAACCACCTGTCGGTTCATACCATGTTGCTATTTCACTACAATACTTCTTTAACATACTCACCATAAAACCCCTACGTTTTATAAGCTCACCTCTTACAAACTGTAAATGTTCTTCATACAATCCATCTTTAAACCACTCTGCTGCAATTTGCTGAGATATAGTACTCGAGCCATAATCTGTTTGCATTTTTATGTCTGCCAATCTTTGAATGACTGGCTCAGGTCCAACAATCCATCCAATTCTTAATCCTGGACTAATTACTTTAGACATGCTTCCAATATGTAGTACGATTCCATTTTTATCATATGCTTTTAAAGGTTTCGAAATAGGAGCATCAAACCATAAGTCTTGATAGACTGCGTCCTCTATAATAGGCAATCCAATCTCATTGCATATCTCCATCACTTCTATCCGCTTCTTCGTATCCATACTAAAATTCGTTGGATTATGAAAAGAAGGGATTGTATATAAAATAGAAGCATTAAATTGCTTCTTATATTTCGCAATATATGACACATCTAGCCCACTCTCATCCAATGGCATTCCAACTAAACGTATTCCTGCTGATTGAAAAACATTGAGAGAGTATAAATATGATGGTTTTTCTAATAAAATTGACGCTCCTTTCGGAAGAAGCCCAATAGAAATAAGTTGAAGCGCTTGAATTGCTCCTGAAACAATCAATATAGAGTCAGGAGATACATATATACCATGTCCTTTTAAATAGTCTGCAATTTGCTTCCTTAAATTAAGATTACCTTTTGGCTGTTCATACCCAAGTATCACATTTGATTTTAAAAGCTTATTCATTACTACTTTCATCTTTTTTTCAGGTAAAAGACTTGGCGCGAGCTCACCTGTTCCTAAACGAATTACATGCGGATAAAACTCAGCTTGATTAATCTCTTGAATAGCAGGCAGATTTGGATAATGAATTCCTGTTTCTACATAAGACTGCCAATTAGGCGGGGGTGCGTATGTTGAAGCATTCTCATTATTATTTACAACAATTGTTCCTTTCCTGCCATTCCCTTCAATGTATCCCTTTGCGACTAGTTCATCAAAAGCCATTACAATCGTACTTCGATTCACACCAAATGTATGTGCCAAATCTCTTTGTGAAGGTAATTTCGTTCCAACAGTCCATTCTCCATTAACGATTTTTTCTTTTATATACGTTTCTATTTGTTTATACAAAGGAGTCGCTAGAGACGTATTTGGTTTCCAAACGAATCTTTCCATCATATCACCTTACATTTTTTTTGGTTGGCAACCTCCCCAACCATATGGATGGATACAAATTTTCATTTCTTCTATACAATATACACTATCATAATGAATTTAAGTAGGAGGTAATATGATGGGTGAAGCAATTATTCATGGTATCATTCTTGCATTTGGCCTTATCATTCCATTAGGCGTCCAAAATGTTTTCGTCTTTAACCAAGGTGCAAGCCAACCAAATATTTGGAGAGCGGCTCCTGTAGTATTAACTGCCTCTATATGCGATACGTTACTCATATTAATTGCAGTGCAGGGTGTCTCCCTTGTACTACTTACTTTTTCTTGGCTAACTAACTCGTTATATATGATTGGATTTTTCTTTCTCCTATACATGGGCTTTGTTATTTGGAGAAGTAACCCTTTCAATGATGTAAAACAAGAAATAAGCATGCCAGTAAAAAAACAAATCCTTTTCGCCGCATCGGTTTCATTATTAAATCCACATGCAATTTTAGATACAATCGGTGTAATTGGAACCAATTCTATTCAATACATAGGCAGTGAAAAATGGGCTTTCACACTTGCAACTATTATCGTTTCTTGGATTTGGTTTATAAGCTTAGCTTTAGCGGGGAAATTTCTAAAAAAACTAGACTCAACCGGAAAGACAATCGTATTATTAAATAAAATTTCTGGCCTCATCATATGGGGTGTCGCACTTTATATGTTAAAACAAGTTATTTATTCCTAATGAACGAAAGAGAATTGCATGTTACTGAAAACATCATGCAATTCTCTTACAAATTATGAAGTAGGTTCAGGTTTCTGTTTTACCGCCTTTGCATCTTTTGCTGGTTTAATCCAAATGATTGCTATAGCAGCACCGATTCCAGCGAATATACTTGTTAAATAAAATACTTCATGGTCAGCACCTTTCATGAAAAAAGAATATAGAGGTGGTCCAGCTGCTACACCGATAAATCGCATTGAACTATAAAATGACGTAACCGTTCCCCTTTGCTCTTTTTCAATCCCTTGTGTAATTAAAGCATCTAAACATGGAAGTGCCATACCAATTCCTATCCCCATAATAACGAGACAAAGGAGTAGTAAATAAATCCCTTTTATAAATAAAGGAATGATGACTGATGCAGCGGCCATTAAAAAACCAATGTAAATACACTTCTTCATCACATTTTGATTATCTCCAATTTTTTTACCGGCCATATATGAACTAAGTGACAGTACAAGTAACGGGATTGCAAGTACACACCCTTTCCATATACCATGAATGTCATACTTTGATTCCAGTATAGTTGACAAATAAAAGAGAATTCCGAATAAAATAAGCATAATAATTGCACCTAATGCAAAAATGGCAATTAACCATCTTCCTTTTTCACGAAATGTAGCAAGAATTGATTTTATAAACTCTTTAAGTGGTGGTACTTCTCCTTCTTGTTTCTTTGCCTTTACTAGAACAAGTAATAAAACAATTGATACTACGCATAAAACTGGAATCGCCCAAAACGGTAAGAACCATACAATGGCAGCAAGAGCAGACCCTAAAATAGGGCTCAGCACTTTCCCAAATGTATTAGATGTTTCTATAATTCCTAACCCTGTACTAACTTGTTTTTCATCCTTGTATAAATCACCAACACACGGTATAACAACTGGCATTGCACCAGCAGCACCAATACCTTGAATCGCTCTACCGATCAATATCCAAGTGTAGGGATTATCAACTTTCCAAGATACCCAACCAGTTATCGCTCCTCCTATAGCTGCAATCAGCAAACTCGGAACCATTACCATCTTTCGTCCCCATCTATCTGATAAATAACCAGCAATCGGTATAAGTAGAATGGCTACGATAGAGTAAATTGTAATAATCATGGATACTTGAAACGACGAAATATGTAATTTCTTTTCAATGGTTGGCAGGATTGGAATAAGCATTGAATTCCCTAATGTCATAACAAGTGGAACTGATGCAAGCGCAATTAAACAACAGTTTTCTTTTTTTAACATGTTGGCTTCGAAACCTTTCATCATATATTTCTTACCATATAATAGCCCTGGTGGAATGTAATTTTTCATTCCACCAGGGCTATTACATCTTTACTACTTCCCATTCGCAACAAAAGAAATTGGGGAAAATATAGTATTATTCCTATTCTTTGAATCCAGTTCACAATATATCCATACCAATTAATTGAAAAAAAAAGAAAGGAAGAATCCTTCCTTTCTCCTATAACCTTCTACAATTAGCGAGTATATCCGCCACCAAGTTGTTGTTCTGCCATCGCTACAAGGCGTTTTGTAATTTCACCGCCTACAGAACCGTTTGCACGTGAAGAAGTATCAGCGCCAAGTTGTACACCAAACTCTTGTGCAATTTCATATTTCATTTGATCTAAAGCCGCTTGTGCTCCATGTGATGCTAATTGATTAGAATTACGATTTCTAGCCATTACCAATCACCTCCTTATTTATATATAAATTGTGTTAAATTTTAATTTAAATACATGGTAATTTTTGGTTATTTTTCAATATAAAAAAAGAGTCTCTAAACGAGACTCTTCCACCATTCCACTTTACGAAGTTACTACTACCAAATTTTTATTAGTTAATACTTTCATTTCTTCTCTTAATATCTCTTTCGCGTTATATCCAAACCATTCGAGTGAAGCAAAATGGTCAGTGTCTCTCACTTCCTGAATAATCTCATCATAATTTACGATACCTTCAAATAATGGAACCATACCAGTACGACTTCCCGCTGCTGCATATACATTATTCGGTTCAAACACATGTAAATAATCTGCTGACGATATATTCTTAAAATGGTAATGTTGTATCCATGGCTTTAGTTGATGGAAGCTGTCAACTGGATCTGCACCAGACTCCCATATATGAAGAAAATCAAGATTTATTTTCAAATTCGGATGATCTACTTCGCCTAATAGTTCCAAAGTAGAAGGCAACGTATCTGTTAATGTATTTGGATGTGTTTCTAAAAGCACATACATATTATGCTGAGCAAATAATTCACAAATCATACGAATACGATTCACATATTCTTGTCTCTCTTGTTGCGAAAAATCTGCACTACCTTTTTGTCCAGCAAACGTACGAATTTTGTTCGTTTTAAACCAATTAGCTAGTATTGCAAGTTGTTCACATTTCTCTATCGTTTTTTCAAAATCTGCTAATAATGATATGTCTAAGTAATCACTTATCATCGTAATTTCCAAGGTTTTATCCTTTAAACAATTCAATTCTCGTTCTGTCGTTTCATACTCTTGCATATACAAATTTTGCGCATGAGTCCCCCACAATTCAATTCCTTCAAAAGCGTTTTCATATGCAAATTGAACAATATCAGTAAATGAAATTAATTGATGGCGAAATGAAATGGTACATAGTGAATATTTCATAGCTTTAAACTCCCTTGTTTTAAATTCAATCAACTTTTTAAAGAGTTACGACAGACTGATTTATTTTTATAGCTTTCCAAGATAAAAATTGCTTCTCTAATTCTTCCTTAATTTGCAGTTCAATTGCATTCATTTCATCCAGCTTTTCAATAATTGATAATAACATTTCTTTATTATTCGTCATTGCCATTTTAATTGCACGATACTGTACATTTGTAAATCCTTGTACAATATCTTCTACCCGATCACACCAATAATCAAATTCTTGCTCCGAATATTGCAACGTTTCACGGAAGTATGCAAAGGCATGTTCATAACTATATTTACGAATTGCAAGTACTGGTATTTGTTTTACTGCCGCTACAAGACCAGAAAGCGCATATCCATCTTCCTCATTTGCCATTTTTATAATTAAGTTTTTCAGCTCCATAGTCAGTTCATTATCGTTCTTTTTGAAAGTTTCTATGAAATAACGCGCTACCATTTCTGCTGTTGGCTCCTGAATTTCTTCTACATCAATGAAATACCCTCCACCAAATGGGTTATCTTGAACAGAGTGAAGTACTTTTTTTCTTTCCATATTCCCTTCCCAGCGAAAATCAGGATCTAGCATGAACCACTCTTCTTCTTTCTCTGCCTTCGATATCATTAAATAATGTGGAAACGGTTTTTGATGAAATTTATTTTCCCTCTCTGGCAATAGAGACATATCAACCATTACAATGACATAGCGATTCTCTGGCTTATTTTCTACTAATTGTAAAAATGTTTCTACATTTCTATCTTTATCTTTTGCCTGATCATACCATTCGTTTACTTTCATACCGTACAATTTTTCAAACCAAAGTAAATAATGATCATGGTTAATGTTTTCAGAGTGATATGAAATAATTCCGCCTTCTGTTATATCAAAATCTCCATCCCATAGTCCAAAATAAAAGGGACGAAAATCTATGTCGCTACGCCTTCTTATAATTTCACAAAAACAACTCACTAAACAATGCACTTTAATTGAAGTCATACTCTCATCCACTTTCCTAAAGATTAGTTATTCGCTTTTACGTCCTGTAACGGCTGCAACTCCTCCATAAAATCAAGCAAAGATCCTACAGTAAGAAATGCTTTTGGGTCTACTTCATCCTCTGGAACGCATAACTTTAAATCCATTTCTATATATACAATGAGTTGTAACATCATTACCGAATCAATATATAAATCTTGATTTAAACGCATCTTTTCTTCTAAATGCGTTACATTTTTCAGTTCCATCTTTTCTGCCATAATTTTTAATACAGCATCCTTTAACGCTTCCCGTCTCATATTGTAACTTCTCCCATCTCTAGTAACTTTCTACTTACTTTTCCAGTTTTATTTTTCGGAATTTCAGTTACACTTTCAATCTCATGCGGAACTTTATAAGATGGCAAATGCTGCATACACCATTCTCTTATTTGAACTGGATCAATATGAGAGATTACTTTCGCTTTAACAATTTCGCCCATCACAGGATGCTTACCTCGATATACAATTGCCTCTTGAACACCTTCCAATCGAAGCATCGTTTCTTCTACCTCTATAGGAAACACTTTTAATCCGGAAACGTTAATTACATCATCCATACGCCCCATAAAATGAATGCCACACTCAGATTTATACCCTAAATCTTTCGTGAAAATTTCCTTATCATTGATTTTCACTACGATTTCTTCCGGTACATTTTCATCTGAACCTATGCTTATACTCGCATGAGGTAGAGGGTTTCCTAAATCTAAATGGCTTTTCATATCATGACATATACTAATACAACCTGCTTCAGAACAACCGTATTGCTGCATCATATATGTTGTCATTTCTTTTAGTTTATAAAACAATGCTTCTGGCAAAGGCGCTCCAGATGTCATAATTTTATGAAACTGAAACGTTCCTTGCGGGAAACTTCCCATAATATGTAGCATAAGTGGTACTGCATATATGATATGTTTTTCTGTATTGCGAACTATATTTAATGCGAATTTAGGGTTTTTATTCGTAATGATGATAGGTTTGCTTCCCCTCGTAATTGCAGATAACGTACCACATATGAGTCCGTATGAATGTGAAACAGGAGCCATAACAATCGGTACTTCATCTACTTCACAGTTTAAAGCTTCATTATAAGCCGTAATTTCTGTATCAACTTCCGTCCATGCTCTACGAATCAGTTTCGGTTCTCCCGTAGTTCCAGAACTATATTGCAATAAAGAAGGCTCTTCTGTTAAAAAATTCACTACTTCTAATTTCGTAAAATCGCTATTTTCTCCATATAAAATTCCGATACAATTTGCACGCTTCGCCATTTCAATAGCCGTTTCTTTGGGCGTATCTTCATGTATAAGTAACACTGATGATTTCTTTTCTTTTAAGAAAAACACAAGCGTAATAATATCGAATGGATCTTTCAGACAAAGCGCAAATCTATTTCCTGTTGATTCTTGAAATTGTTCCATTTCCTCATAGGCTTGTAATCTCAAATTAAAATCACTTTTGCTATACTCTTCTTTATTAACGATTAGCATAATTTCCCCCTGTAACAACTGATTTTTGTTTCATAAGTTGTCTTACTCTATACAATGGATTTGAAACTTCATGAACAAGTGATTCCACATCCATATATAATCGACGTTTTGTTAATTGTTCAGCATAAAATGTAGGTGCATATAATTGAATACTTTTAAATCTATCTTTCAAATGTGGATATTTTCTAAAATGATTTTCAATTTCTTCAACCGCTATCATCCAAAATCTTTCTTCTTTCCATTTATATTCATCCGCAAGTACGAAAGCTAATTCTCCTACATTAAATAAGAACAGTGCATCTAGTACCATCTCTTGTAAACATTCGATACGATCCATTTCAAAGAAATCATTCATTTTTCCATTCGTATACGTTTCATGCATTTTAGTAAAGTCCGGACATTTATTCATTTCTTTTAAAAATGGACGATAAAACTCAAGTCCTTCATGAAAATCCTTTAATGCAATACGGACAGGTAGCCCTTCTTTATGAACTAAAATCATATTTTGACCGTGTGATTCGAGTGCAATTCCGTGCTCTACAACAAGATGTAATACTGGTATTATCGCTTTTTGAATAAGTAATCGCAGCCAATTTTCTATCCCATATTTGTTTAACCATGCATCAATAACCGGTATCCCGTCCTTCTCTTTAGCATATAATCCGTTAAAAGGAACAGCATCCTCTTGCTCATCTAAATAATGATGAACACTTTCACGCCAAATGCATCCTAATGAACCATATGTGGCTTTCCTATTCGTATCATACGTTACACTCGAAAATTCCTTTAGCAAAATTACACGTGATTCATCCCTTAAATAAGTATCCTGACTTATGACATCACTTAACCAATTTGATATAGCTGGTGCACTCGCAACTGAATATGGTTTCAGTGTACGGAGTGTTGAAGTGTTAAGTATGTTCAGCGATAATTTTACATATGGTCTCTTTGGATTTGTAACATTTCTTAACGTTCTCATAGATTGTTGCGCACAATAATCGTCTGCTGATTCCCCCAAATAAATAATACTTTTATCCTGTATATGATCAGCATAATTAGGAATGATAAAATTTTCCCACTGCCAAGGATGAACAGGTATAAACACGTACTGTTTTGGATTACATCCCGCACTGTAAATTCGTTCCTTATACGCTTCTAATTTACGCTCACCTACTTCGCCTTTTAAAGTTTTGTAATAAATCACTTCATTTCCATAACCTACAGTCGTATATTTTTTATGCGCTGCAATCCATATAAGTTTTATTGGCCTCATAAATTCATATCCATACTGAAAATTGTCACGATATTGAAACCCAATGCGCGCTTTATAGCTAGGATGATACGGATGGCCGTCTATTAAATGACTTTCAAACTCATCGTAAGATTTTCGAGTGTATTCTCCCTTATTACATCTTTCATATTGTGCAATCGTATCTTTAAATATCGTTTGTTCTAATTCGTGAATAAAAGAATCTAATTTCGTTTGTTCTACGTTAACAACCCGAAAAACTTCCTCTAAAAATTGTGAAACTGATTGTATTTCTTGTTTTTCCTCTTGAACTCTTACTATTAATGAATCTATAGAGATGCGTCCAAATGTCATTCGTTCTCTTCCGTAACATTCATACGTGACAATTTTGTTGTCCTCATCAAGTCCTTGTATAAGAAAAAGAATTTGTTCTTCTTTTTCTATACGAACTGGCGTAATGATCCTCTCATAAATTAACGACTCTACTAATTGACGTAAGACTCTTCTTCGTACTGAAATGTAATCTTCTGACTCAAGCGCTTTCAATATTTTCGTATGATACATGTCCATTCTCATAACTCCCTCTACCTCGCGAAAAATACCATTATTTGTATTACGTGAAATTTTAACTTTATTTATGAACGAACAGCCACTTCTCTAACGAGCGGATTCTGTACCTGTACGTAAATTGCTTGTTCTAAAGGATTACTTAACTCGTCAACATCGAAAAATCTCGTTAATAAATTAGCTTTACATGCCAACTTATCTTCGTCCAACAGTTCTTTTAAAAATGTAGAAGGTTCACGATTATAAGGAAGGCACGATTCAAGTACAGATCTTAGTTCCTTGAGAAGAATTTCCTCCCTAATTAATCCAGCTGTACCAAATCCGTTAATGAGTCCAAACATATGATTAAAAATTAAGTAGTAACGAAATCTTTCATCTACAATATAGTCATCATATAAATTTCCAGTACGTTCTCCAATACCAGCTAACTCATTATTCAGCATCTCTTTCATTGAATTACAAAAATAAAAACCTTGATTATCACGGAAATAATATTTGACCGGATAACCATCCTTTAGCTGAACAACGCTATTTTGCTGATGGGCTTCTAATGCAACACCATACTGTAAATACATCCATACCATCGGCTTTAAAGAAATATTCATATATCGTCTAAACCACTCTAAACTTACTTCTTCACAGCTTCTACTTTCTAAATCTGCTAAGCGGTGAATAATATTTGATAACCGAGTACGTTCTCCAGGTATAGCATCTTGAACTAGCCCAGCAATTAATGTAGCGTCATTGGCATGTTCGCTATAAAAAGGATTCTCTCGAATAATCACTTCAAATCCAGATTCTTGTGTTCCATAATTTAATGTAATAAAGGCTGGATCGCAAATAAAATCAAAGCCTGGAAACTTTTCTAACACTTCACCAATAGCCGTATTTAACATTTTCTTCCCTTCAAGACCACTCTCTAATTCCTTCAATTTATTAATGCGCATTGAATTTGTTACTTTTACCGGAAATGAAAACTTAAGCATATACTTTGAGTCGGGATGATATAACGTCCTAAGTGATGATGTTGCCATATAACACTTACCGGCAGGACCGATATATTCAAGTACCCCATGCTCTAACCAATCCTGGACGTAAGATTGGTGTAATAACCATTCTGCCTGAAGCGGATGAATTGGAAGTAATGAATATTCATCTTCATTACAATACTTCGATATAAATTCCTTACTAACCATTTCATCATTACGTAATTCTTCTTTTAAAATTACTGTTGTAGAATCTAATAATAATGATTTTTCATTCACTATACTTTTATGTGCCCGAAAATAATGAAGCTGACATTCTCCTTTTAGTTCTGGAGAATACATTGCACTTTTCCATTCCAAAATACCTTGTCTACTCTTTGGAGTTGGATGAGTTAAATGTCCAAATAATAACGATTGTTCCGCTTCTATAAAGGATGTATGGACACCGTATAATGCAGATGTATCTTCTATTCTCTCTTTCGTAAATTCCTCAATATTTTGACAACTACGAATAACTCGAAGCATAAGTTCAGCAGGGTTCGTCCCTTCTCCGTAGTTGATAGACATCTCTTTTATTAAGAATGTTATAACTGTAACGTAATCTGCTTTTATAACAGAATTACTATCTCCCATTTGGTAATAAAATTGTTCTCCAAACAAATGGCGATCTGTTGGTGATTTATATATAACTTCCCCATACAAAGTAATGTTTTGTGCCGATAACCGACAGCATAAATAAGTAGAGCAAGTATCTCTTTGAAATGAATGGTAGAAAATATCCTCAATCCTTTTATCCTCTGTAATCCATTCTCCACTTCCTGTTTCTCTTAAATAACAATTTAAAAAACTTTGTATTGTTGCATGTTCCGCGATTTGTTTCGCATGCTTCATACTTGCCCTCCTCTTTCTATAAACACTATCGGGATTTCATATTACAACTGATAATTGAATTTCGTTATCAATTATGATTCTAATTGATAATGATATTCAATTCAATAGTATATTTCAGAATTTTTTTATCTGATTTAATTTTCCTTGTTTTCTCTCTTTTCTTTAATCTAGTTAAAAATACATGAAAAAAATACTCAGTTTCAAACTACATACTTACTATTTTTCATTAGTAATCTATCCAAAATGGTTAAACAAAAGAGGTATACCTTAATTGGTATACCTCTTTCAAACATAAAGTTTACATAATAATATTATTTATATCTCTCCAACAATATGCTGTCTCTTCTACCTGTAATCGCTCTAAAAATTTTGTATCAATTTTCTCTGGATTAAATTTTTCATAGAAATTTTTAGAAGGATTATTCGTAACAACCCATACTAAAAGTGATTGCATCTCATTGTTTATACATTCCGATAGTAAAGCTTGAAATAACTTTTGTCCTATTTTCATTCCTTGATACTCTTGTAAAAGGTAAATCGCATATAATTCTCCATCACAATTATATGTACCGGTTCTTTCAACTCCTCCGTCAATGAATCCAATTATTGTTCCATCTAACGTCTCTGCTACAAATCTAATTTGATGGTTATCGTCTTGTTGAAAAATGTTTTCCCACTGTTTTTCTCGTTTCTCATATGTTATATTTTCCAAAAACTCGTCAGGGAATATCCCTTTATATGTTGTTTTCCAGCTATCAGCGTGGACCTTTGCTATACCTGGTATATCATCTTTTATCGCTCTTCTAATATGTATCTCCATCATTTCTCCCCCCGTTTACTCATCATTATATCAATTTCCTTCCTTAAAAATCCAAATAAAAAAGAGTGGCTTCACTTCACTCTTTTTCTTACAATTATCTACTTTCCACTTCAACTGAAACAACACGATCTATCTCTTTTAGTGAGCTATATAACTCAGTTGTATATAAATCTTCTGGAGCTAAAATAACCATTTCCAATTGCTGAAATGCTCCACTATCTATATCTTTAATCTTCACTCGTTTCACATGCATACCTAAATTTTTAATTTGCTTAAATATACCATCTAACTCATGATGCTCTTTAACAGTAATTTTTATAGATAAATCCTTTTGTCTTAATGAATACGGTCCTGCAATTTTCACAAGTTGCGGAAGTACATTAATTGCTAAAATAATTAAAATCATAGCAACTGTCGCTTGTAAATAAAATCCTGCTCCAATCGCTATACCTAAAGCTGAAGCAGCCCATACCATAGATGCGGTTGTTAATCCAGAAATAACGTCATTACTTCTTCGTAAAATAACACCTGCCCCAAGAAAACCAATTCCGCTCACAATTTGAGCAGCTAGACGCATTGGATCCATATTTGTATGCCCTGGAACAGAATATACATGTACGGATTCAATTGAAACCATCGTAATTAAACAACTTGCTACAGAAATAACCATACTTGTTTTCACACCAAGTGGTTTATTCTTTAGCTGCCTATCTATCCCGATGAATAATCCTAAAAAGAGTGCTAAACCTAATTTGAGTAAAAATTCATATGACATATTTCCATTCTCCTTACTTAACAATGTTTCCCTTAGAATAATTCACTATAACTCTTTTATGATATCAATTCCAGTCTTTTCTATTCATTTAACGTAAAAAACCGAAAAAACATTTGTGACGATGTTTCTCCGGCTTTTTATTATGCTTTAGACTCTTCTTTATTTCTGATCTTTAATCTTAATTTCTGCATCTTTGTAGAATGCTAATTTACTGTCATTATACTCTTTTGTAAAATTGTTAAATTGCTCTTTTGATTTTTGTGCTTCCACAGTTAATTCATTAACAGCCTTAACTTTTTCACCAATCTCTTTTAATTTCGTTTCTTTTACTTTTAATTTTTCATACAGTTCTTTTTCAGTCGTTAACGCCTTCGTATAATTTTCATTCATCTTTTGGAATGCATCATAACGATTTTTATACGACTCTTCTACGGCTTTTGCTTGTTTTTGTAACTTTTTATCTTCAAGCTTCTCTATATTTCCTTGAACAGATTTTATTTCTTTCTGAGCTTTTTCTAGCGTTTCTTTCTCATTTTTCAATGCTTTTTCACGATCATCTACATTTTCAGTAGCTTGCTCTATTTTCTTCATAACTGCGTCATTATGATCTTTACCTTCTTGTAAAATTTGAGAATATAGTTCTTGGCCTTCCTTCTCTAACTTCTCTAATTTTTTCGCTTCATCAACTAATGATTTTTCTTGTGTCGCCGCTGTTTCAAAAGCTGTATACAAGTTTTCTTCTGGCTTTTCACCGAAACAACCTGTTAATAGTCCGACTGATAGTGCTCCAACTACTGCTACTTTTCCATACTTCAACGTTCATTCCTCCATTACATACGGTTATCATGCCAGAAATTCACTGGGAAGTGACTCTCTTCATGATAAGCTTCAAACTCATAACCCTTTTCTTTTAACCCTTTTAGAATTGCTGGCACAGCAGCAACTGATTGCGGATGAATATCATGCATTAAAATGACTTCTTGTGGTTTTGTTGCATTTGTTAATACATTTTGAGCAATTTGTGCTGCAGCTGCATCAACTTGCATTTTGTTATATTTCCAATCTAATGAATCAATTGTCCAATCCCACACTTTAAAGCCACCTTCTACCACTTTATTTCGAAGACTTTCATTTAATCCAGGCATTGAACCGTATGGTGGACGTGTTAATTTAGGTGATTTCCCAATAATATTGGCGATTAAGCTTTGATCCTCTTTCATCTCATTTACATACTCGCCATTTTTATATAACTTTGCAAAATTATGCGTCATACTATGCATTCCTACATAATGACCTTCTGCATTTTCACGTTTCACTAAATCTGGAAACTCTTTTACGTTCGCTCCAATTAAAAAGAATGTCGCCTTCGCATCATGTTGTTTTAACGTATTTAATAATTCAGCCGTATATTTCCCTGGACCATCATCAAATGTAAGATAAGCGACTTTTCTTTCCTTGCCATTAAAACGACTTGGTGCCGTTTTATTCATTTCTACTTTTGGTTGTTCACTTGCGAGTTGTACTACATTTTCTTGTTTTGCAACAGCCTTTGCTGGTGAAGTAATGGATTGAAACATGAAATACCCAATAGCTACTGCTGCAATCGCTATTAAAACGAATACTACTCGTTTAATTTTAAAAGCTTTTTCCATTCTATCGAATTCCTCTCCCTATTAATCTTATATATAAATCACCCAATATAATTATACATCTATTTATTTTATTACACTATATAAACAGACTTTATATGTATTATAATGGGAGTTTTATCAAAATGGTCGTTCCTATTCCTTCTTTACTTATAATATTTATTGTACCTCCATGAAGCTCCACCATTTTTTTAACGATAGCTAAACCAAGACCCGCACCTGTAGCATGATTATTAATCTGGTAAAATGACTGTTCTATATATGGTAAATGCTCTTTAGCAATTCCCATCCCTTCGTCTTTCACCTCTATCACTGCTTGTCCTTCATTTTTAATCGCTTCAATATATACTTTACCATTTTTATGTGAATATTTAATGGCATTTTGAACAATATTCAAGAAAATTTGCTTTAGCCTATTTCGATCTCCCATTAATTCAATTCGTTCTATAGTTTTGATGAATTGCATTTGCTTCTCTTCAGCATTAGGAGTTAATTGCCAAATCGTCTCCTCTAGTATATCGTATAATTGCACCTTTTGTTTATATAAATTAAAATGATTTGATTGCAATCTTGAAAAATCTAGCAATTCTTCTACTAAATGAATTAATCTGTCTGTCTCACCTGAAATAATTCCCATACCTTGCTTTATTTCTTCTTCCGTTAAATGATCTACCGTTTTTAACGTCTCACTCCAACCTTTAATTCCAGTTAAAGGCGTTCGTATTTCATGAGAAATAGAAGCAATGAATTCATTTTTCATCTGTTCTGCTTTTTCTATTTTCTCAGACATATGATTTAAACTATGCGCTAACTCACCTAATTCTCCAGGATAATCTTCTTTAATTTTCTTCTTTAATGTACCTTCTGCGATTTGGGAAGAAGCATGAATTATAGATTCGATCGGTTTAACAAATGAATTCGCTAATCGTCTACTGATTAAGAATACAATTCCTGAAATAACAATACCTACAGAAATAGTAAACATAATAATTTCAATAATTTTAGCATTTACATGTGTTAATACAGTCGTATATTTTAAAACACCGATCGTTTGTCCTTGATGAATCAGTGGACTAATCACTTCTAATTGTTTCACATTATCTTTCGTAGTAGTCACTTGATGGTACATTTCTCCTTCTAGTAACGAATACGGAATAACTACTTTACCTTCTACCTTTTGTCCACTTGACGATTGTATAATCGTACCATGTCGATCAATTAATTGTAATTCGGTTCCTTCTAACTGAAAGCTCTCAATTATATCCCCGCTATATTCTTGCAAACGAATAAAGTATAATGAATTGTATTCAGAAAAAAATCGTGTACTTGTCTTCGCATGAGATTCTACATATTGCACAATACCGTTATAATAAGATCGATAAACGGAGACTGAAAATACGACTTCAAATAATACAAGCATAAGTATAATGACCGTCATAAAATATAAAGTCACTTTTCTTTTCATCTTATACTTTCCTTCCACACATATCCTTTTCCCCAAACAGTAAGAATAAATTCAGGTTCTGATGGATTACATTCTATCTTTTGACGTAACCGCCTCATATTTACATCTACTACTTTCGTCTCACCTACATAATTCGTTCCCCAAATCATATTTAAAATTTCATCACGTGAAACCGGCTTTGAAGCCTGGTTCATTAAATACTGTAATATCATATACTCTGTAGGGGTTAATTCGACTAGTTGTCCACTTTTATATAATCTTTCTTCTATTATATTTAAAGAAAACGGGCCAGATGTGATAGAATTCGCTTTTTCATCATGTACTTCTATTCTTCTTAGTAACGATTGTATACGTGCAGTTAGTTCCACTGGACTAAACGGCTTTGCGATATAATCATCTGCACCAATTCCTAACCCTTGTACCTTATCTTCATTTTGTACGCGTGCAGTTAACATAATAATACCTATTTTTTTATTTTCTTCCCGGATCGTTTTACAAACTTGAAAACCATCCATTCCCGGTAACATTACATCAAGCAATGCTACATCAACAGTATGTTCACATAAAATCTGTAACGCCTCTTCTCCAGTACTTGCTTCTAATACATAAAATCCAGCACGTTTCAAATTTAAGACGATAAAACTACGAATAGGCATTTCATCTTCTAAAACTAAAATTGTTGGCATCCTTTCCACCTCCCTACTCTTGTTGATAATCCGCTAGCGGCTTTACATATGCTTTCACTTTTTCAAAATGTGGTTGTTTCGGTACAGCATATACGTGAGAAGCTGTTTTAACTGCTGCGCTGTATCCTTTTATTTCGAACCATTCTTTCCGCTTAAATATATGAACTTCAAGCCATGTTTCATTTGTACTTGTTTCCAAAAACTTTTGAGAATTTGATTCCTTTTGTTCATCTGGTATCGTAATTTTTCCTATTAACTCTTTAGGAATTTTCACATAATATCCTTTTTCTATATCGATATATCTTTCTTCAATTGGTTTAATTCCCGATTCACTCCACTGTATGTAACGTTCAAATAGCGGACTATCACCATGTGATTTATCTTCCCAACCTTTTGGACGTACAGTACGAACAAATTCAATAATGCCATCTTCATTAACATCTTTGCTTTCTACAACATATTCATTAAATAGATCTTCTTTTCCATCTATAGTTAGTGCCTCATAATGACCCTTATCAAATTTCGCTACATAAGTTATCCCTGAATGAGCCCCAGTTCCCGCATCAATTACAATGGCCTTTAATTCCTTAGAAATACGTCCCATTTGTATTCTTTGAATGCTATTTATAAATGGATCGAATGACGCTTCAGATAAAGTCTTAAATTGTTCAATGAACTCAACTGTCAACTTCTCATCTTTTTCATACGTAACAAGACTTAAATCTTTCAGTCCATTTTTATTTAGATCGTCTATGAATAACTTCGTATAATTTCGATTATATATTTCCCTCATATCTTCATTTTCTTCCGAAAAAACATACATAACATGTTCTAACGATTCACGGTTTACAGAGATTCCAATTAACAACTCTCGTTTACCGTTCCCTGTAAAATCACCAACTTCAACAATATCTACATCTCCACCATCAAATTTATGTGTGGACTTCATTTTCCAACCATTCCCGTTCATTCCGTATATAGCTAAATATACACTATGATCTTCATTCGGCAATTTATAAAATACGATAGCTTCTTTCTTATTATCTTGCTTAAAATCCATTGACCAAATCATCTGTTTATCTTTATTAGACATTGGAGTAAGCAATCGATAATTAACAGGCAAATCTTTATCTATTTGCTCTTTTAGTTCACTAATCCATTTTTCATTAGCAGGAGCTCCCATTAAATTTGTTGGAGCTTCAGACATTTTACATCCAGTCAACATAAAAATGATTCCCATAATGCCTATCCATTTCTGCATATAATATCTTTCCTTATTACAGATTTTAATTATTTCTTTTTACTTTTTGCTTCTCCAATATTCTCATACATATGAGTATAATTTTTCTAAAATAAAAAATCGTTACAGAAAAGTTACAAATCGATTCCGTTAAAAAAAGATTGGCAGAAGCCAATCTTTTTTATTATTCATTTCGAACTGATTTTGGTGTTACACCTAGATGCTGATTCAATTTATTTGAAATGTCTTTTACATTTTTTTCATTTGGAATGTAATAATAAATACCACCGATTCGTTTATCCGTACCTTCTACTTGCATTTTTTCCATTTCCAAATTAGATCCTGCCATATTTTTCGTAATAGCAAGCATATCATCGAAAGTTAAGTTCGTTTTCATATTTTTATCAACTGCATCAAGTAAAGAGCCCATTTTGCTAATTGATTGAACAGACATCGCTTTTTTTGCAATTGCTTCAATTACAAGTTGTTGTCTTTGACCACGCATTGCATCACTGTCAATTTTACGCGTTCTTGCAAGTGCAAGTGCTTGTTCTCCATTTAAATGTTGATACCCTTTTTCTAAATGGATCATACCAGCTTGGTCTTTACTATCTTGTTCTGTGAAAGTAACCGGTACATCAATATCAATTCCACCAAGTGAATCGACAATTTGTACGAATGATTCAAAGTTAAACTTCACATAATAATCAACAGGAACATTTAAAAATCTTTCCACCGTATCGCGTGTACTTTCAACACCACCAAATACGTGTGCATGTGTAATTTTATCTAATTTCTTTCTAGATGGAATATATACACGTGAATCACGCGGAATACTTACTAATTTAACAGATTTATCATCTTTATTAATTGTTGCTAATAAAAGTGCATCTGTTCGAACAGCTTCCCCGTATTGACTTTTTCTCATTTCACTACCATCAACACCCATGATTAGAATTGATATGTTATCCTTTAAAGGTTCAACTTCTTTATCACGCTTCGATGACTTATCAATTTTTGCATATGCATCACTTACCACTGCTTTTGCTTTATTATATATTAACGATCCATATCCTACTCCACCAAAAATAAGTAGGAAAAACGGAATTAAAATGAACCATTTTATTGACTTTCTTTTAGAACGTTTTTTACTGCTTCTCGTATTCTGTTCTAATTCAGAGCTCATATCCATTCGCCTCTCTTTCTCTTTCCCAATTATAATGCAAGTCTATTAACCTTCATATTGAATTTCCTTTCAATTACCTTACAATTTTGTAAGGTTACTGAGCGAATCCAATATGTACTCCATTTCACATTATACTCTCGTGCTTATTTTTGGCAAGTCACTATTTATATAAAATTATAATAAAATTTATATATTATAATTTTATTCGTTTGGTGTATACATAATTTGCTTTCCATTATTAACAATGAAAGCTGATTTCGCTTTTATTTTCGTCTTTTCTATTTCCATATCTTCATTTGAGAAATTCACAATAATTTCAATGTTTTTTCCATACGAAGCTGATTGTACTAACTTATCTTCTGACAAATATGCAAAGTTCGTCATTTCTTTTTTTACTGCCTTTTCATGAACTTCACTCCAAACTTTCAGATGCTGCGTAATTTCTTGTTTATGCTTATTCCACTCTGCTTCATCTAAATGGTACAACGGAGGAACGTTATACAATAATTCATATAACATACGGTTTCCTACCTCATCGCTTACTTTCAAACTTCCCCATTCCCAGTGATGCGTTGTAATTACAGAATCATTGTATACTAATTTATATAACGGTACTGAATATACAGGATTTAAATACACTTGTTTATACTCTTCTTTTAACGGTACTTGTTTTGCATATTTTTCTGGAACATTTTGATTCGGTGACCAATATCCGCCTACATAATACGGACTTGTTTTATTTTTCCTCATATCTTCATCGTCCCATTTAATAACAGGCGTTTCAATGCCGTGAGCAAATGCTATCGTGCTACTTGCAAAATCATTTCCGCCCTCAGAGCCAACTACCATACCTTTTTCTTGCGCGATATAATCCATTCGTTGTAATCTTGCTTTTAAATCTTGTTCTTGTGTCGTTATATGTTTAGCCGAATAGTCATCATAAATTTCACCTGTTGCATCACAATCAATAAACCATGAATTGTATTTAGGTCCATTTTGTAATATATCGTTCATTCGTGCCTTTACACTAGGAAGAGATAAAGTTGGATTTAATTTTCGCCCTCTACCTAAAAACCCTTGCACCTTTTCTCCATTTTTCTTCGTCATAGTTGCCTCTTCATATAACGATTGATCAGTAAAAGAAGCTGTATTCCAATTTTTATCAGCTTTTTCGTGAATAGAATGGTAAGAATCATACGGACCAACTAAATAACCCATTTTCTTAGCTTCTGTCACGAAATCAGGCTGCATATACCCTTGTTCCCAGTTCGGTAACCCAATCCATGCATTGTCTATTCCTGCCGCTTTCATTTCCTTTATAATATCCGTTCCATCTGCCTTACCCCATTTACTTACTTCTTCAACTGCATCATCGAGCGCTGACTTTAATACATGCTTATTTAAGTTATATAACTCCATCTTTGATAAATGATCCACACCTTTGTTTAATAACTCACTAGCCTTCTGATCCACTCTTTGGAAAATATTCTCTTTATATAATTCCTTCATTGATAATACTTCATTTACATAACGCAAAATAACATTTTTTTGATACTTATCAATGAAATCTTGTTTACTTACTTGATCAAATACATTTAATTCTCCAGGCTCTGAACTATATTTTTGAATAAGCTCTTTTATATGGCTAAACACAGGGCTATTTATTTTCTCTCTTAGCTTTGGCCAATTTACATTACTTTCTGATAAGCCATTTTGATTCCAAAAATAAAAATGAGCTGCACCGTAAAGCTTTTCTATCTCTTTATTTTTTCTAGCCTTTTCTTTTAATGTTTTAAATTCACCTTTTCGAGCGATATTGTCTTTATACAGTTTAGCAATACTTACTACATCATTATTTGTCACATATACTTGAAATCCATATGTTTTATTTTTATTTATACGCGGAAATTCATGTATAAAATCAAATCCTATTTTCGGATCCGAATAAAATTTCAATTCATTATTAAACATATTGTTCGCAATATATACAATCGAATATTGCGAACCATTTAACGCGAAAAACTTCATAGAAAATGATTCAGCAAATGAATAGGCATCATCCTTTAAAAACTTCTTCCAATTTTCATCATTACTCGGAATTTGTTTCCCTTCCCATAACGGAAGTGTATAATTTTCAGCTTGTACTTTCGGCCAAGTAAAGCTTTCTGCACCAGTCGATTCTACTTCAATATTTAAGTGATCTTTTTTCTTCTCTAGATTCACTTTTACTTTTTGATCTGGATATTCCCAAGATGTACGATCCTTATCTTTTTTTACATTCGACACCTTCATTTTCGGCAAAGGCTGTGATGCCAGTTCCTTTACGCCATCATGTTCTACAATTAACGTGAAAGTCTCTGGATTTACATCATAAGTAAACTCTTTATACGTCGCTTTCTTTATTTTAGACTCTTGAACAGTATTGCTACCTTTTACATCACACCCGACTAAAGTCGAAAATGATATCGTTGTAAGAAGACATATTGCTATCATTTTTTTCATCTTCTGCACCTCCACCACTGAATATACAGAGGCTTTGTTACAGGAATGTGGCAAAAAAATAGAACCAGCATAATGCTAGCTCTATTTTTGGGATTAAAAATAAATATATATGGACAACTATAATCTGCTTAATATACATAGTACAATAACCGTGTTTTTTCATCCTCACTAATTATAAAAGCAAATCATTCAAAGTTTTAACATGCATTTCTTAACTAAAAAAATAAGTGTATATAATATACGCTAAAACTAGCAATAAAATTACTAGCGCTGTACCTTTCCAATTCATACCACCCGTCATATCAACTGGACTTCCCGTTTCAGCTCTGTTGAGTCCATCATGTAAAGAACCGGTAGGATTGTTTTTCAATTCACTTTGCCTTATACGTTCTCTTTTTTCTTCCGGTGACTCTTTCTTCATATGATCACCTCCAAATAAATACACTCTTTACTAAATTATACATTAATATTTTTCTTTTATACGCAAACATATTTACAACATAAAGAAAGCTAGCGATGCTAGCTTTTTTTATAATCCAATATGTTCTTCCTTATTTACAGTAATCCCTCTATGATCAATTTCTAGCTCACACACTTTCATAGACGTAAATACTCTCGCTAATTGCTTAGCAATTTCTTGACGTTTCTCATACGGCGTTAATATAAAAATAGATGGCCCTGCACCGCTAAGCGCTGTACCGTATGCACCGAATTCTTTTGCACATTTACGAATAGATGGTAATAACGGTACAAGCTCTAAACGATACGGCTCGTGAAAATGATCTCTCTCCATCATTTCCCCTACAACTTCCCATTTCTTTTGACATAAAGCAGCTACTAATACATTACTTATTGCACTAGCCTTAACAGCTTCATGAAACGGAAATACCTTTGGTAATACAGAGCGACTTTCATCTGTATTTAGCTCTTCATTTGGAATAAGAGATATTACGCCTAATTCCTTACTTTCAATTCTTACAACTGAAACATTCTTTCCATCAAGTGCTCCGATTACAGTTCCTCCTAATATAGAAGCAGCAACATTATCAGGATGACCTTCAAAATTTGTAGCAATTTGAACTTTTTGATCAGTCGTTAAGTTCAATTTGCCTAGTTGATTCGCAAGCTCTATCCCAGCTACAATTGCTGATGCACTACTTCCTAGACCTCTTGTTAGTGGGATATTACTAGTAACTTCTATTATATGAGGTGATAAAGAAGGACTAACTTTACATGCCGTGCTAACGATTAAATTTTTATCGTCTGTCGGAATCGACTCATCAAAGGAATGAATCACTTGCCATTTATTAGATTTCTCTTTTACTACTACATGTAAATACAATGACAAAGCTATTCCTACTGAATCGAATCCAGGTCCAACATTCGCTGTACTAGCAGGAACACGAATACTTAACGGAATCACGACATAATCACCCCTTTAATATGCTCTTTAATTTGTTCTATATTATTTGAAACACTTGCAATGTCTAATGTATTAGAAGAAATTGCAATATCAGGATCTTTCAAGCCGTTTCCAGTTAAAACTGCAACAACTGTTTCTCCTTTTTTGATTTTTCCAGATTGAACATGTTTAATTACGCCGGCTAATGAAGCATTTGATCCTGGCTCAGCGAAAACCCCTTCCGATTTTGCTAACAATCTATACGCATGTAAAATCTCTTCATCTGATACCATATCTATTTCACCGTGAGACTGCTCAGCAGCCTCTACTGCATATGACCAACTCGCTGGGTTACCGATGCGAATCGCAGTTGCAATTGTTTCAGGTTCTTCAATGACGTGTCCTTTTACAATAGCAGCTGCTCCTTCCGCTTCAAATCCGTGAATTCTCGGCTTCTTATAACCTTTTTCTTTCTCATATTCACAGAAACCCTTCCAGTACGCTGTAATATTCCCGGCATTCCCAACAGGAATCGCTAACACATCTGGTGCACTTTGCAACTGGTCACAAATTTCAAATGCTGCTGTTTTTTGCCCTTCAATTCGATAAGGATTTACAGAGTTTACTAACGTAATCGGCTCTTCTGCAGCAATATTTCTTACAGCCTTTAGTGCATCATCAAAATTTCCTTCTATTGAAATGATTTCAGCACCATAGGCAACTGCTTGCGCTAATTTTCCATGTGCAATCTTTCCTTCCGGTATTACGATAATACATTTCATTCCAAGGCGTGCCGCGTATGCGGCAGCCGATGCTGATGTATTGCCTGTCGATGCGCAAATAATGGCCTCCGAACCGTCTTCTTTCGCCTTTGCGACTGCCATTACCATACCACGATCTTTAAAGGAACCTGTCGGATTCGCTCCTTCGTACTTACCATATAACTGAATCCCTAATTGTTTTGATATATTTAATAACGGAATAAGGGGTGTATTTCCTTCCATTAAGCTCACATCAGGTGTGTTTTCATTTACCGGTAAATAAGAAGCATATTGGTTTAATAGTCCTTTATACATATTGTTTTTCCTCCTCAATAATGTAGTAACTGTTTATTTCACTTGCGACATCTTCTATCGCTCCTAAAACTCGTTCGAATTGATACTTTGAAGTTTGATGTGTCACAACAACGACTTCTGCAAGTTCACGATTTAAAGGTAATTGAATAACTTCTTTTAAACTTACGGAATAATTAACGAAACATTCTGTTATTTTTTGCAACATCCCAGGTTCATCTCGTAATGAGATACGTAAGAAATATTTCGAAACGACTTCTTCATCTCCTTGTAATTCATACGGTTCCGGTTCTTTTAACACACTTTTATTTTTCTGAACTTGATTCATATTTTTAACGATTGAAATAATATCACTTACTACAGCAGAACCAGTCGGTAACTTCCCAGCTCCAGGTCCGTAAAACATTACTTCTCCTACTGCTTGACCGTGAACATATACCGCATTAAATTCATTATTTACATTCGACAATGGATGATGATTTGGTAATAGAGTAGGTTCTACACTTAAATGAATGGCTGATCCTTGTTTCTCTGCTTTCCCAATTAATTTCATAGTAAATCCTAACTTTTCAGCCATTTGTAAATCTTCTTTTTCTACCTTTCGAATCCCTCTTACTTGCACATCATCTAAAGAAACATTCATCGAAAAACCTAAGTTTGCAAGAATGGCTACCTTTCTCGCCGCATCTAGTCCATCTACATCCGCTGTTGGATCCGATTCTGCAAAGCCTAATTTTTGTGCTTCCTGTAAAGCCTCTTCATAAGACCATCCATTTTGACTCATTTTTGTTAACATATAATTTGTTGTACCATTTACAATTCCCATTATTTTTTCAATTTGATCTGAAGCTAATCCGTCTGTTAGTCCTCTTAACACTGGAATACCGCCCGCTACACTCGCTTCATAACATAAATCACAATCATTATCGTTCGCCAGTTGGAGAAGCTCTGCACCATATACAGCCATTAAATCTTTATTTGCTGTTACGACATGTTTCTTATTTCGTAAAGCCTTAACAATATGCTGTTTTGCTTCTTCAATTCCGCCCATTACCTCTACTACAATATCAATATTTGAATCATTTAGAACTTCATCGACATGACTTGTTACTACGATTCCATCAATACAAACATCACGTTCTTTTTCTAAATCACGTACAACGACTGTCTTCACCTTCACTTCATATCCTGTATCAAGAGCAATTTTTTTATAATGCTCTTTCAAAATATGGACAACACCACTTCCGACCGTACCTAATCCGATTACCCCAACATTAATAACATTATTCATCTTCTAATCTCCTCCTACAATTTTATTATTTATCCCTATCAATCACCTTGCTCTGCTTTTTAATCATGCAGGTGGTGGTTATTTCCGTACGTACAAATCGTTTCATGTTACAGCACCTCCTTCCAAAGTAATAAAAAAACACACTCATCCCTAGGAAAGGGACGAATGTGTCTTCGTGGTTCCACCCTTGTTCCAATCCAGACGCATTTCCTCCTAGATTGCTCAAGTTCAGATAACGGCTGATTCCGTCAATAATTACTAGATTGCTCGTTCACTATTGAAGTTCAAAGGTGGTAAAACCATTTCTCGTGTTAGGAAGCTCACACCCTTGACTTCCCTCTCTGTAAACCGTAAAAATGATTTCGTGTCCTTATCATTACTTTTTCGTTCATGTCTATTTGTTAACTTATTATAGTTATCAATTTTTTAAAAAGCAAGCCTATTTTTGTTCATTTTTTTTAAAAATATGAATTATTATATTTTAAAATAACAATTCATCTAATATAGATTTCTACTCTTTCACATGTATACATCACTTACAAACTAACAAGATTGATATTAAATTCTCATTCTAAAACGTTTAAAGTTTCACACCTCAACACTATATTTAAAAAATAATTTTTTAATACAATCTTTTCCTATAACTTTCTTCTAAAGAACGTGCAACATCTTCTTCTGAAGTATTCACTTTCGCATGCTCCAGCAATATTTTTGCTGCTGAAGGTAACTCTTTTTTATTTAACCAAGATTCTGGATCCCACATTTTTGAACGAATAAAAGCTTTTGCACAATGGATATAGCATTCCTCTACCTCAACCACAATTCCAAGTAACGGATTACGTCCATTTGCCTGCATTTTTTGCAAAATTTCTTCGTCGTTTGTTATATACGCTCGGCCATTTATTCTGAGTGTCTCCCCAAGGCCTGGGATGAAAAAGATTAGTCCTACACGTGGATTGGAAATAATATTCAAAATGGAGTCTATACGACGATTGCCTGGTCTTTCTGGAATGATAATTTTATTATGATTTAATACGTATACAAATCCAGGTGCATCTCCTCTCGGCGATGCGTCACACTCTCCTAATTTATTTGCAGTAGATAATACTAGAAAAGGAGATTTAGACAGAAAATCTACGCAATGGTGGTCTAATGATGAAATAACCTTTTTCAAAGCTCGCTCACTGGGTTTCCCTAATATTCCCCGTAATTCTACCTCAGTTGAAATAATCGATTTTATTTCCTTACTCTCTATTCCCACTAATAACGACCCCTTTTTCTTTATTTTCCCAAAATTCAATACGATTATTGTATAATAAAATTTGCAGAAAGGGGAATTAAAATGACAGAATGGTTAACGATATTTGATTCTGAAAGAAATACACTTGGGAAGAAATTACGTGATGAAGTGCACCGTGACGGTGATTGGCACGAAACATTTCATTGTTGGTTTGTAGAAAAAGATGATGCAGATATGTTTTTATATTTCCAATTACGCTCTAAAAATAAAAAAGAAGCTCCACTTATATGGGATATTACTTCCGCTGGACATATTATGCATGATGAAGATGTACAAATTGGTGGCCTTCGTGAAATCGAAGAAGAATTGGGGCTTTCCTTTCAAACTACTGATTTAGCATACAAAGGAATCTTTAAAATAGATTATGAAATTTCAAATCTTACGGATCGCGAGTTTTGCCATATGTATTTTCACAATGTCATCGATCCACTTCCATTCGCACCGGGTGAAGAAGTAGACGATGTGATGAAAGTACATGCAACTTCTTTTCTACAACTATTAAAAAGAGAGATTTCATCTTTTACAGCTATTTCTGTTTTAAACAATAAGCCGATAACAATAACATTTGAAGATATTTATCCATATGATCTTGCATACTATGAATTTGTTATAGAGCAAGGAAAAGAATTACTAAAAAATAATGATTTGTGAATAGAATAGGACTCCCTACTACTATCGGTCGGGAGTCCTATTTTTCATTATTGCTCAAGTGTCTTCAACTTTTTCTCTACTCGTATGAATAAGCGAATGATTAGTACTAGCATAAAGATCATTATCGCTAACGTTGTATGGGGGTATCTAAATAGTATACTAATAACACTTCCAATTAACATTATGATAAATCCATTTTGCCTCATCACTTTCGCACTATAGCTATTACCTGCATCCCATAGTCCCTTATTTTTCATAGATCGTTTCGTACGGTAACCATATGCTGCGTTAATATCCGTTGGTGGATTTTTTCGAAGAATAAGTGCAGCAAGTATAAATATAACACCAATCAATATGCTTATTCCTATGTTTACTAATGCATAGATCAATTATATCCCCCCTAACTTACACTCTCATTATACGATACAATCCTATTTTTTCCAATTCATAACACATTCACTTTCTCTCTTTCGATGTTTGAAACATACTTGGAAGTGTTACAAAACGCGCCCCTTTCGTCTTTAACTGCGGAATCATTTTGTCTAGCGCCTCTACGGATCCTTGCAAATGTCCACCTGGAGTTGAATGTTGAAGTATAATACTACCAGGAAATGAGTTCCCTAACACATTATTTGTAATCGTATCAGCACTTACCCCTTTCCAATCAACCGTATCAACACTCCATTGTACAATCATAAAATTTTGCTCAGTTGCCCACTTCAATTGATCTTCAAGTATTTCACCGTACGGCGGGCGAATAAATCTCGGTGCATAACCAGCTAAACGATTTAATATTTCTTCTGTTTTTATTATTTGATTACGGTACTCAGCGTCATTTACTTTCGCTAAATTTGGATGGCTATACGTATGATTGCCAATTACATGCCCTTCATTCGCAATACGCTTTACTACATTCGGAAACTTTTCTGCGTTTTCACCAAGTAAGAAAAAAGTAGCTTTTACATTATGTTGTTTTAACTTATCTAATATTTTTGGCGTAAATTCTAAATCCGGCCCATCATCAAATGTAAGAGCGACTTCCGCTTTATTGTACGGTCCTGAAAATGCGTACGCATATTTTTCAACCCATGAAAATGGTGTCCACGATCCACGCTCATCTGCTTTCATTTGTGCTTCATAATTTTTAGGGATATATGTGTATGGCAATGAGTTTATATAGTCTCCATAATAAAATGAGTTATATGGCATATAAGCATACGAAACATCTCGTTCTAGTCCCCATTGATATGGAGCAAACATTTGTGGTGAATAAAAATAATACATGATAAAAACCTCCCTAAAATTTCATATGTGATTCATCTGCACTTTGTTAGAGAAATTGTTATTCATAAACAAAAATAAGACTGTCCTTAATTAGGACAGTCTTACTGCTTTACATTATTAATAAATCGATGTACTATCTTTTGGCAAAGCTTTCACATGTTTTAAATAGTTCGTCACTTTATCATCATCATCTTGCGGATATCGATACCTATATGTGTTAGCAATTTCATTCGCCACTTCCCTAAATAAATCACCCATGACAAAGAATGACTCCCATATGTTTTCATATTCTGCATTAGAAAATGTCCTTTTAAATTGCTCCCACATATCTTTTTCAATATATTGCTCGAAATGCTTTCCAAACTTTCCTGCATTAACTGTAAAGTCTGTTTTCATACCAATATGCCATTCTAGCATTACGATGAACATATCTCGCACTGGACCATCAAGCATTCCTTTTGCATAAGAAAGTTCCTCACGCCATAACCCTTTTGCCACATTCGTACTACACCACCAAAACTCATTACAACAACCTAAAAACTCTTTTTCTGTAGGCTTTTTTATTAAGTAATCTTTATCGCTTGCTGGCGGGAATTCTTCTATACAATTATCTTTATCGAGAAGTAATTTACTTAAACTATCTTGTCCAACGAAATTATTCATTAATTCAACTGGCACTAGTGTTAAATCAATCCGATTCCCATCCATGAACTGCATTAAATACGGAAACTTTCCATCTCCATCTGGTGGAACTAATGACATTTCTTCCGGCATTTGCACAATCATTATTTCTCCAAATCTATGAATCCAATTATGATTAGACATAAAGGATTGTATATCTTTTACAACATACATAATATCATAGTCTTGAAAACAATCTCTTTTCACATGTGGATTTACACGCGATCCATTCATAATGACAGCTCGAATTCTTTCATCCTCTTTTGCTGTATTAATAATTAAGTCTAACATTTCTTTTTCAGTTCTCATCTATTCCTAACCTCCAATTTTTATATAAACTTATATTTTTAAGTATGTTGGAGGTCCACGGGCTAACTGTGTTGTATACGATACATGTTATAATTTTTCAAACATCTTTTTCATTCTATTTATCTCCTTTCGTTATTCTTTTACGACTGCCATTACAAATCCATCGTACCCTTTACTTCCGACTGTTTGAAGCGCTGTAGCACTTACACGCGGCTCAGCAGCTATTAGCTCATAGAAACTACGTATTCCTTGTACGCGAGAGTCGCTACTAGTATTATTAATAACTTCTCCTTCACGTACTACGTTATCTCCAATAATTACAGTACCCGGGCGTGATAGTTTCAGCGCCCATTCAAAATAAGCAGGATTATTTTGTTTATCAGCGTCTATAAAAATAAAGTCAAATGGTTCATACTTCTCATTTTCTATTTGCTGTAAAGAATCTAAAGCTAATCCTACTCGTATTTCAATTTTATCAGTCAAATTAGCACGTTTAATATTGCTACGTGCAATTTCAGCATGTTTTTCACTCGCTTCCAATGTAACAATCCGACCTCCATATGGCAATGCCCTTGCAAGCCATATGGTGCTATATCCACCTAGAGTACCAATCTCTAAAATATTTCGAGCTCCTTGAATTTGTACTAATAATTGTAAAAACTTACCTTGCGTCGGTGATACGTCATGTGCCGGTAAATTAGCTGCAGCATTTTCTTGAAGAACTTCTTCTAATGTAGAATCTTTCGGTATTAATACATCACTCATATATTGATCAACAGCCGTCCACTTCTCAATCATACTCATGGAAATACCATCCCCTTCAATTTCTCAATGCTTTTCTACCATTCACTTTTGATTATACCGAAAATTCTGTTTTATACACAAATATAAAGAAGGGATATCTACTCCTTACAGAATAGATATCCCTTCTTTTAAATATAAATTTAATTCCTATGGATTAGTAGACCAAAGTCCAGCTGATTTAATAAATGTACGTTTATTTAATTTCAGCTGCGCTACGATAAACTCTGCAATATCTTCCGCTTGCATAACTTTATCAGGATTTCCATCAGTTAATCCTAAATCTACAGCCATATCAGTTGCTACTGTACTTGGTGTTAAAGCTGTTACACGAATATTATGCTTACGAACTTCCATCGCTAACGATTCTGTTAAGCCAAGAACACCAAATTTAGAAGCACTATATGCACTTGTTACAGGTGCACCTTTTTGTCCTGCTGTAGATGAAATATTAATAATATCACCAGATTGTTGTTCAATCATGCTCGGTAAAGCTGCACGAGTTGCATAGTATACACCCATTAAGTTTACTTGAATGATTTTTTCCCAATCAGCAACGTCTAATTCTAAAAACTTACCGAACTTAGAAATACCAGCGTTATTAATTAAAATATCGATAGATCCTAAACCGTTTTTTAACGTCTCAATCGCAGTAGTCACTTCTTCATATGAAGAAACATCAGCAGTTGCAATAACAGCTTTTACACCTTCTGCTTCTACTTCTTTCGCTACAGCTTTTAAGTTTTCTTCTGAGCGAGCTAAAAGACCTACATTTACGCCCTCTTTCGCTAATGCGATCGCTACAGCGCGACCAATCCCTCTACCTGCTCCTGTAATTAAAGCATTTTTGCCTTGTAATAATTCTGCCAAGTATAACACTCCTTAATCATCTCAGTTATGTATTATATTAAAATTGTATCTATGTTTATGTAAAAAGGCAATGATGCACTTTCATGTGCGTAGGTTACTTGTAGGTAACTATAGAAAGTTCTTATTTATAATTCTCATCTTTTTGCCATAATTCATGTAAAATAGAAATAAATTCCATAAAGGAGAGCGTATGCGTATGAAAAGAAAAAAATGG
The DNA here is from genome assembly GCF_001884035.1 of Bacillus tropicus. GTDB lineage: Bacteria > Bacillota > Bacilli > Bacillales > Bacillaceae_G > Bacillus_A > Bacillus_A tropicus. The sequence continues at coordinate 151,833 of NZ_MACG01000035.1, read as the reverse complement.
TTCTTGTCACTATCTGCAGTCGGACTATTTAGCATATTTTTGGCTATGTACTTTATATTTGGTAATCCACTATATTATAAAGTAATAGAAAAAGAAACTAACGAATATCTCCATACTATAAAAGGATATAAGCAAAAAGAAATACAAAGCATAACCGGAAAATATACTTCCCTTTATAATATCGGCTATTATGCAACAGTAGTATATAAAGACGAACCTTATTTTACATACTCTTATACATACGATAATAATAAAAAAATAATACAAGACAATGGCATTTTAGGAAGACATACTGAATCATTTGAGCATCTTAATTTAAATTGGTCACTGTTCGATCAACTAATACAAGCGATTCATACGAACTTACAAGAAAGAGGTCTAAGTGAAAAAAGGGATTATTCTATACGACACGTTCATTTCATTGATATAGATGATGATAAAAACGGTGCAGAAGCATTTGTTGACTTTAAGAAAGATAAAGAACCTGATTACTCTTACCGTATGAACAGTGAAGGAAAAGCTTATCAATATAGCTGCAACAATGGTAAATGTAAGTATAAAGAAAAATAGTGTTAGAAGATATCCTCCTAACACTATTTCTCTTTATACTTAGGAATACACACAGTAAATTCAGTACCATTCCCTTCCTCACTCTCGACTTTTATTTCTCCTTGATGAAGGTCGAGTACTTTTTTTACGATAGCCAAACCTAAGCCACTTCCTCCATACGCACGATTTCGTGAAGAGTCCGCTTTATAAAAACGTTCAAAAATATGTTGTTTCTGTTCTTCTGATATCCCAATTCCCGAGTCGCGAGTACGCACTTCCACTACTTTCTCATATTCTTTTAACTGGATTGTAATTGTGCCACCACTTGGAGTAAATTTAATACTATTATGAATTAGATTAATCCAAACTTGACTCATACTTTCTTGATCAGCAGTAATGTGCACTTTCTCTAAATCAAGTTCCAATTCAATTTCTTTTTCAGCCCAGAGCGGTTCACTATTTAACACAATTTGCTTTAACTGCTGATCTAATCGATAAGTCGCCCTTTCTGGTGTATATTCTTCCGACTCTAAAAGGGTAAGCTTCAGTAAATTTTGACTTAGTTTAGATAATCTCGTCGTTTCCGTTTCAATAATGGTAAGATAATGCTTTCTTTTTTCCTCAGGAAGATTAGTATCTTGTAGTGCTCTAGCAAATCCTTTTATAGAAGTTAATGGTGACTGTATTTCATGAGAAACATTCGAAACAAATTCCTGGCGCATTTTCTCCATTGCATTCAGTTCATCTGTCATATCGTTTATACTTTTTACGAGCACACCAATTTCCCCATCATACTTCTCTTCATTTCTTATTTTTACGGAGAAGTCCCCTTTTGCAATTTTTTGTATTGGCTCAATAATCGCCCAAATCATCGCCTCTCGCTTCGGTCTCATTAATACTCCAATCAATACCCAAATAAGAATAATAAATACAAAGCCGACCATATCACTAATTAAAAAAGTAATAAAAGGCGATACTCGTATTTCAAGGGCATTCATTACACTTGATGATACATAAAAGGCTATAGACCAAATTATAGTGAGGAAAGAAAATAGTACTATTACCGCTCCAATTACTTTCAGCACCTTCAACTTACTCATTCGTTCTCTTCTTCTCATTTACTTACCTCTAAGCGATACCCTAAGCCTCTTATCGTTTTAATACTAAATCTCGATTTCTCTTCTTGGAACTTCTCACGTAACCGATTCATATGAACATCTAATGTTCGCTCATTTCCTTCAAAATCATATCCCCATACATCTTCAATTAATTGCTCTCTCGAACAAGTTCTCCCCGCTTTAGAGCCTAAAGTAAAGAGCAATTCGAATTCCTTTAACGGTAACGTAACCGTTTGTTCTCCAATTGCAACTTCAAATGTTTTACGATTTAACAGTACATTCCCAACTTGAATGGATTGCGATACTGTAATTTGGTAACGTTTCAATAACGCCTTAACTCTCACTACTAGTTCTATCGGATCAAATGGTTTTACAAGATAATCATCCGTTCCAAGATGAAATCCTTTTACTTTTTGAGACGTTTCTCCTTTAGCAGTTAACATCAAAATCGGAATATCATAGTATTTCCTTAATTCGAAACATACATCAAACCCATCCATATTCGGCATCATAATATCAAGAATAACCATATCAACTTTCACTTCATCTATTTTTTGAAGTGCATCTATACCATCAATTGCCTCATATGTTTGAAAACCTTCTCGCTCTAAAAATACAGACACAAGTTCTCTAATATGTGGATCATCGTCTACTATTAAAATGTTAGGTATCAAAGAAACCATTTCCTTTCTAATTAGCATTCTTAATAAAACTTGTAAAAATGAATAATCAGTGGAGTACAAACCCCACTGATTATTCATTTTATAATGCAGCCTCTTTAATTTTCAATTGTTGCGTTGCAAATTCACGATACATGTCGTGTGTACGTAATAATTCATCGTGCGTACCACTTCCTGTAAGATTCCCTTTTTCTATAAAGATAATTTTATCTGCATCTACAACTGTAGAAAGTCTATGTGCAATAACTAACGTTGTTCTGCCCTTCATTAAGTTATTTAATGCCTTTTGGACGACAGACTCTGATTTACTATCTAAACTTGAAGTTGCCTCATCTAACATAAGAATTTGTGGATTTCTAAGTAATGCTCGGGCAATGGCAATTCGCTGTCTTTGCCCTCCAGAAAGCTTCACACCACGTTCTCCAACTTCTGTTGCATATCCGTTCGGTAAATCATGAATAAATGCATCAACATATGCCATCGCTGCTACTTTTTCAATTTCTTCATCAGTCACTTCGCCCTCAACACCGTAGCAAATGTTATCACGAATTGTTCCATCAATTAACGGACTATCTTGTGAAACGTAACCAATTTGACGTCGCCATGACTGTAATGAATAATTCGTAATTGAGTCTTCTCCTAATTTAATGGCACCGCTAGTCGGCTCATAAAAACGTTCTAATAATGAGAATAACGTTGTTTTTCCACTACCACTTGGCCCTACAATCGCTGTCACTTTTCCTGATTCAATTGTGAAATCAATATTCTTTAACACTTGCTCTTCTTCGTTGTACTCAAAATGTACATTTTCAAGAACAATTGGTTGTTTAGCATTTGTAACTTTCGCACCAGTTTCATGGTCTTCTACTTCATATTCTAAAATGGTATTAATTCTTTCCGTTGCACCAATTGCCTTTTGGAATTGTGTAAAGAACATAGATAATTGACTCATCGGCATAATAATTTGAACTAAATATAAAATAAACGCTACAAGTTCACCCGTTGTTAATGCACCACTAGAAACTCGCATTCCACCATAGCCTACGATGATAACAAGTAATGCCATTAAAACAAACGACATAACTGGTGAAATTAACGCTTGCACTTTTCCCTCTTTCAAACCAAATTGTAATAACTTTTGTATACCTGTATTCCCTGTTTCATATTCTCTTTTTTCTGTATTTGAAGATTTCACTAAACGAATTTCTGATAATACTTGCGTTAGCACACTTGTAAAAGAAGCTGTTTCATCTTGAAGTGCTTTTGAAATCTTATACATTTTTCGTCCAAGTGGAACTAAAATTAGTACTGATAATGGGATAACCGTTAAAAGTAAAAGTGTCATTTTCCAATCTAACACGAATAGTACAATTAATGATCCGACGATTGAAATACCACCTGTTAATAAGTTTGATAAATGCTCAGAAATTAATGTTTTCACAACTCCTGTATCATTTGTCATTCGGCTAATTGTATCGCCTGTTCTATTTTGATCATAATAAGATACTGGCAATATAAGCACCTTTTTCCACAAACGTTCTCTCAGTCCAGCTACAATCTTCTGTCCTATATAATTTAGTAAATATATAGATAATCCTGCAGCTACCGTTTGCATTATAAAGAATGCAACTAGCCCAACAATTTGTCCTGTACTAATTGACGAAAGTGAAAAATTATCTACTAATCCTTTTGTTAACATCGGAATAAATAAACTTGCTCCCGTAGAAAGCAAACTCATTAATAATGCAAAAACAAGAATCCCTTTCGGAGGATTTGTATCTTGAATAAGGCGTAAAAACTGCCTCCAGCTCCCTTTTTTCTTTGTCTCATTTCTAACTTCCATACATGTCATCTCCTCGTGTTAAACCAAACTGTTCTTTCTAAAAATAGAATACAATACAAATGTAAACTGAATGTAAACACACTTTTTCTGTTTTTACAAAATATACATACAATCGCATCTTTACAACAGATATAAACATCTGATATTATTACCTAGTACTAATTATTATTCTATGTGAATTATAGATAACTAATTTACAATACTATATAAATCTCCAGTTATTGAAAGGAGTATCCTTTTTGCAAACAAATATACATTCCGAAAAGGAAACAATCATTTTTATTCATGGATTAGTCGGCAATCGTCGCGCCTTCAAAAAAGAGCATAAACGATTTTCCGCCTCTTACAACATTATTACTTATGACTTATTAGGTCACGGCGATGATAAAGGAGAAGCTATTGAATTTTCATTACAGCGTCTCGTTGATCAATTATTGAATTTATACGAAAAAGAAGGCATTCAAAAAGCTCATATTTGCGCTTTAAGCTACGGCTGTTATATCTCTACCATTTTTGCACAAATGCATCCAGAAAAAGTTTTGAGCATTTGTCATATTGGTGGACATTATAATAACCCTTCCCTTTTATATAACGTATTTCAAAAGTTTTGGGAGAAGCGAGGAGACGATTACTCTAAATGGCTCTCTCAATACGCAAATACCATTTTTCCAAGTGGCATACTAAAGGCAAATCCCTTCGCGGTCATTTCAAGAAATATTTATTACCGGTTCGGATTGCAATTACATTCATCAATTATTGCCCAATCACTACGTCACCGGTTAGAATTCGATTTAAAATCTAAATTAAAATCACTTCCCCACCCTATTCTATGGGTAATGGGCGAGCATGACCATCTCTATAAATCTTGTCTTTTTGATTTAAAGTCCATTCTTCCTAACGTTTTATATAAAGAAATACCGTTAGCAGGACATGCAGCAAACTTATTCCGTCCCAACTACTTTCATGATCTATACGCTCGATTTTTAAACGGGAAGTTACAGTAAAAACTATTACATCCCAATTTATGAAACTATAAAAAGGCTTCCCAAGTTTCCCTGGAAAGCCTTTTCTCTATACAAATAGTATATAATCTACTTTTCTTAGTATGCTTTTGTGTAACCTAATAGGTGCTTGCTCCAGTAAGAGTTGCTTACAGAACTAATACGTACACCAGTTGCATCAGTTTCTGCACTAATGAACTGACCGTTTCCTAAGTAAACACCCATGTGAGAAGGACCTGATTTATAAGTATTTTGGAAGTATACTAAATCACCTGGTTGTGGATTGCTAGTTTTTGTTTTAGAGCTCCAGTATCCAGCAACTGTTTGACGAGCGCCTTGATGACCAGTTTGATTTAATACGTAGTGAATGAATCCACTGCAGTCAAAACCAGCAGGTGTTGTACCAGCTGTTCTGTATGGTGAACCATTTAATGATCTAGCGAATCCAGCGATTGAAGATGTATCTCCACCAGTTGTTGGTTTTTGTACGTCTTTACCTGGTTGTTGAACGTTATTGTTATTTGTAACGTTGTTTACTCCGCCTTTTACAAACTTAACAAAGTCTGCACTTACGTAACCTGTACGGCCGTTATGGTTAATTTTGTACCAACCATTTTCAGCGCCAGTAACGTTTAATACTGTACCGTTTGTTACACCACCGATTACAGCGTTGTATGTAGCTGGGCCTGTACGTACTTTTAAAGCACCAGTGTTAACAACATAAGAACCACCAGTTTGAACTGTAGTAGTATTGTTGTTTGTAGTTGGTTGTTGTGTTTGGTTAGATACAGCAGAACCACCTTTTGTTACGAAGTCTTTGCTTACGTATCCAGTTCCACCATTGAAGTTGATTTTAAACCAATCTTGTACTTCACCAACAACTTGTACTGTTTTACCTTTATTTACAGAGCCTAATACTGTATGAGATGTACTTGGGCCTGTACGTACGTTAAGTGAAGAAACGTTTACTGTGTAAGTACCAGTTCCTTGTTGAACAGTAGTTCCTGTTTTACCACCAGTCGTTACGAAGTCACCACTTACATAACCATTTTGACCGTTTACAGTTACTTTGAACCAACCGTTTTCTTGTCCAATTACTTGTAGTACTTGACCTTGTTTTACTTTAGAAATAACACTATGTCCTGTACCAGCACCTGAACGAACATTTAATACATCAGCAGTTACTGTGTATTTCAAGTCGGATTTTGTTTCTACAGTTTTTGTTTCAGTTACAGTCGTTTGAGTTTGAGTTTGTCCATTAATTTCTTTTAGCGCTTCGTTTGAAACTTGTGCTTGAGCAGAATCCATACCTGGAACTGCAACACCTACTACAGAAGCTGCTGCTAAACCTGCAATTACTTTTTTCATAAGTTGTCTTTACTTCCTTTCCCTACTATCCTCTTAAAAAAACGTATAAACTTAATACTTTACAATATTATCAAAGTAAAATATTCATTAAGTTCCATTTTTTAGCAAGAGTTTTATTTTTCACACAGAGTTCATTTTAAATGAATGAAGTGAAATCCGTGTGAACTTCATGTGAACTTTACCATTAAACTTACTGTTTTTGCAATGCTTTTTTCATATTTCTTATGTATTTTATTGAAAATTCGACATACCATTCATTATCTCAGTATATATTTTCTATCCACTAAAAAAAATTCTATTCATCTAACACAATGCAAAGAATGTATTTCCTAGTATATTTTCTCCCATGAAGTATACTCTTATCATGACAAAAAACACTTTTTTTATCAATAGTATAATATTTTTAGAAAACTATTTTTGATACTATCTATAGCTTTTAAAAGATTTGACGATTTGTAAGATTTAACTTCAAAAATCTTGTTCTAATTTGACGAAAGTACAAATTCTATTACCTACTTCTCACTACCCATGGAATTTTTAGGATATTTATATTATCATATATACAGTAGTGTTTTAATCCAAACAAATTTTTCCCTCTACACTGAAACCAATCGAACTTTTACAGGTCGATACATTTATAACTTCTAGCTAAGAATTTGGAGATAGGAGTCTTATTACTCACAAATAGTGGAATCAAAAAGGAGGTATATTTATGAAAAACATAATAGATAATCCTATAGATAAAAATATAGAACTGTACTATGCTTTTTTTCAATTCGTTTCATTTATCACCTTACAAAAAATATCAACTATTGAAACACGTAAAAACGAATTAAAACATCAGCTAAAAAATACCGAGCAAAGAAATCCTTATTACTTATGAAAAAAGTGAACAGATTATATTTCTGTTCACCTTTTATCGTTTCTATATTATTTATAAATTTTTACACGGTTTTCTAATGGTTGGAATTCTTTTTCCCCTGCAGGTACCACCGGTTTACCAAACGGCATTTGCGCAGTTAATTTCCAGTTTTCTGGAATGCCCCATTCTTTTCTCACTTCTTCATTAATTAATGGATTGTAATGCTGCAATGTAGCACCAAATCCTTCGATTTCTAAAGATGTCCAAATTGCAAATTGTAACATTCCTGAAGATTGCTGAGACCAAACTGGAAAATTCTCTTTATATAATGCAAAGTTTTCTTGCAGTTCTTCCACCACTTGACTATCTTCAAAGTATAAAACCGTGCCATAACCACTTTTAAATGCATTCATTTTTTCTTCAGTAGATGCAAAGTTATTTTCAGGTACAATTTTTCGTAACGTTTCTTTCGTAATATCCCATAACTTATCATGTTGTTCTCCTAACAAGACGACAACCCGAGCGCTCTGAGAGTTAAAAGCTGAAGGTGTATGTTTTACAGCATGATAAATCACTTCTTGAATTTTCTCATCAGAAACTACTTGCTCTTTACTAATCGCATAAATAGATCTTCGGTCTTCAATTGCTGAGTAAAAATCTTTTGCCATCATAATTCCCTCCAATTTTCATTTGAGGCTTTTTCATATGTATACTTCATATTACGCCCCAAAACTTATCATTAATAAGTTTCTAACTTTATACTATCAATAAATAATACTAAACTCAAATAATAACACTCTCATATTTTACCTTTTTATTCCCTAATATTAAAAATAAAAAAGCGATGTATCGTTACTGGTAATACGTAACAATACATCGCCTTTCTTATATGATGATCCAACTCAGTATTTCACTTAATTAACTAAGCCAAATGCATAAGTCATTAGCTTATTCGTCTCTGTAAAACGCTTCGTTTTACCTTTTGTTCCCATTACAACTGTAATAATACGAGTATCCCCTTGTTTTGCTGTACCCGTAAAACAATACCCTGCGCTATCTGTGAATCCTGTTTTTAATCCGTCTATTCCTTCTATATATAAAGCTTTATTATTTTTATTTAACATATCATTTGTACTTATAACATTAATATTATTAAATGCTAACTGACTTTGACGTAAATGAGTTACTTCTAATATTTCTGGATAATCTTTTATAAGATGATACGCCAAGTTTGCTACATCAGCAGCTGTCATCTTCGTCTCACTTCCATCGGGCTCCTGTAGTCCTGAAGCATTTGCGAATTTTGCATAATCCGACATTTTTAACTGCTTCGCTTTTGCATTCATAAGCTGAACGAAATCTTTCTCCGTCTTTGCCATATGTTCTGCTAAAGCTACAGCTGAATTATTTGCTGATTCAATCATTAATGCATGGTATAAGTCTTTAACAGTTAATGTATCATTAACTTGGACTGGGATTCTCGCCCCTTCTGTTTGTGCCGCTTTCGCACTCATTTTCACCGGATCTTCCCAGCGAACTTTCCCATTATGTACATTTTCTAATAAAAGATATGCTGTCATCATCTTAGACATACTCGCTGGCGCAAAAGCCTCATTTTCATTCTGTTGATAAATAATATCACCATTACTCGCATCAATAATCATAGCTGCTTTTGCATCAATTTCCGGTGGTATGTATTTTGGTGGCACTACTTTTTCAGTTAACCCTGTTTTAGGTATTTCTGCCACTTGTAAAGGTTGTCCCTCTACATTTGTTACACTCTTTTGAGTTCCTTGGAATAAGAACCAACATATTCCTAAAACAATGACTACTAGGATTGTCAGCCTTCCCCATTTTAACCGCTTCATTTCAAAACTCCTTTAGCAAACCTTTTATACACTCACATTCAACCATAACAACTTTCCCTTTATATCGTCAAGGCGAAAAATATATTTATTCATCTATATCAACAATTATTTCAATACATTTATGTTACAATAACAATACTGAAATATAAGAATATTCAATGATAAATCTTCATACATAAAACTATTTAATAGAAGGGATTCATACAAATGCCACTTCCAAAATCATTAAAATACGGAGACACAATCGGGATTTACTCCCCTTCTTCACCAGTAACTTACACTTCTCCTAAAAGATTTGAACGAGCAAAATCTTACTTACAACAGAAAGGATTTCATATATTAGAAGGTTCACTAACAGGTCGATATGATTATTATCGTTCGGGCAGTATACAAAAGCGCGCAGAGGAATTGAATGCTTTAATACGAAATTCTAATGTATCTTGTATTATGTCAACAATTGGCGGTCTGAATTCTAATTCCCTATTACCTTATATTGATTATGACGCTTTTCAAAATAACCCTAAAATAATGATTGGCTATTCAGATGCAACAGCTTTATTACTGGGGATTTATTCCAAAACAGGAATCCCTACATTTTACGGTCCAGCACTTGTTTCCTCCTTTGGAGAGTTTGAGCCTTTTGTAGATGATACTTACAAATATTTTGCAGAAACATTACTGCATGATCAAGCGCTTCCTTACAACATAAAACAACCTTTATTTTGGTCAGACGAATTTATTAATTGGGAAGAGAAAACGAAAGAAAAAGAACTTAGACCAAATAATTGGATTTCTGTAACAAATGGACAAGCTACTGGACGGATAATTGGCGGCAACTTAAATACAATACAAGGAATTTGGGGTAGCTCTTTTATGCCATATATTCAAGAAGGCGATATTCTATTTATTGAGGATAGCTCAAAAAATGCAGCTACTATTGAAAGGAGCTTTTCATTACTTAAAATTAACGGTGTATTTGACAAAGTTTCAGGCATCATTCTTGGAAAACATGAGCAATTTGATGATTGCGGCTCAAATCGCAAGCCTTACGAAATACTTTTAGAAGTACTGCAAAACAAAAGAATTCCTTTACTAGCTGACTTTGATTGTTGTCATACCCATCCAATGATTACTATGCCTATAGGTGTTCAAGTAAAAATGGATGCAACGAATAAAACAATACATATTTTAGAAAAATGGAAGATATAAAGTGAAACTTTAATCAGCCCTCACCAATTGGACGGCCTGGCAAACAGCGTGATAAAAAACACTTATACTATAGGAAGAAAATATAATGAATTTTTTCATTAGACAACATAAAAAGCTCCGTTATTACAACCGGAGCTTTTTATTATTGCCCTAAATTTTGTATCTTATCTTTCAAATCTCGAACTTGATCTACCGTCTGCATAAGCTCAGAGTTTTTAAATTGCTCTACATCGACTTTCCCTTCTTCTATCTTTGTCATCGCCGTATCAATTAACGTATTTAGCTTTTCGTTATATCCGACGATTTGCTGATGAAGGTCCTTTGCTACATCAGGTGGCGTTAATTCATTGAAGGCAGGTATATCTTGTTTAATTTCACTAAGCTTTGTTTCTAATTCTTTTCGAGCTTCGCTATCATTAACGGCCTTTTCAGCTAAAGCTGGTGCATCATTTGCAAATGCACTTATTTCATTTACATAGTCTGTCGCTTTTTGAGCATAATCTATGGAGTTCTTTCCTTGTTCAACTAGTGAACATCCCATCAAACCAATTGTAACTATAAATACTAATAAAATTGATTTTATTTTCATTTTAAACTCCCTTCGTCCTTATTATTATCTGTAATTTTCTCTATCCTAACTTCTAGCTAAATTACTTATAACCTTTTTCTCAAATAGCTATTTACCCTCTTACATGCCCAATTACCGTTACAACATCTACTTCTATATGTACGCTAATAATATCTTCAACTATATCCGTATACCCTTGTCCTATAGCTGTTCCATAGTGTAATGTAATTCCCTTTTTTTCATACACTGACTTTGGTACTGAAAAAATAAATCTCCTCCAGCTTCTTTCATCAGCCGGTTCCATAATTAAAACAATCCCATCCTCATCAAACATATACGCTCGCCCTCCAACTTTACATTCACTATGGCTCAGTATTGCCTTGGTCAGCAGAATTTAAAACATTATAAGTTAAGATACACACTCTGCTGCACCATAAAAATAAAAAGCATTCATTCTTTTTGTTAAGAATGAATGCTTTTTAAAAAATCAATTTCTAACTCTAGCATCTTTCTTTGACGAGGTTTTACTTTTCTTACGGGAACTCCAGCATAAATATACCAATCTTCTAAACTCTCTTTCACCATACTCATCGCACCTACTGCCGTGCCTTCTCCTATAGTTACATTTGGAAAAATAATAGAATCAGCACCAATAATCGCATGTTTTTTTAAAATAACTTTTTCTGTTTTCACATTCCTATATTGATTCGGGACGGTTGGCCCCATTAATGTATTCCCACTGAAATCATCAAGTACTGCATATACGATGGTTTTAGCTGAGATATTTGCAAAGTCATGCATTTCAATCCCAACTTCCCCTCCATATAACGCTGTATACGCTGATATATGCGAATAACTTCCAATTGTAATTTTGCCACTTAAAATGCAAAAATCATCAATCCTTACATGATTACCAATTGATATAACACCTGGATTATATATACTTGCTTTTTTACTAATCAATACATTTTTCCCAATAGATAAAAATCCAATTTTCTTTAGTTCTTCTTGGCTATAAAAACTATTCATCTACCGTCCCCACCTTCTGTCCTAAACAGATTACAATTTGTTCTACTATTTCTTCCGTCATTCCTTCCCATAAAGGTAAACTTACTATTCGTTTTGCTATTTTATTCGTTGTTGTTAAATCTGTAGACTTATAGGTTCTAAAAAGAACTTGTTGGTGGCATGATGGCGAAAAGTATAATCTAGCTTCTATTTTCTGTTTTTTCAGTTCTTCTATTACTTGTATGTTGCGAACTTCTTCTGGACAAAGAATAGGCATAAATTGTTGAATAACTGCTTCTGTCTTTTGAACTTTCCATCCTTTTTTCATTAATCCATTACTTTGTAACAATTGTTTATACCATTCAGAAATACGGGTGCGTTCTTTTAATTTTTCATCCCATTTTTTCATAGTTGCAATCCCAATAGCGGCTGCATATTCAGACATTTTACAATTAAACCCCATCATCGTGCATTCACGATTTGTATCAAATCCGAAATTCCCCATGCTTTTAATACGTTGTATATCTTCTTCGTTTTTACTATATATGAGCCCTCCTTCACCAATTCCGAAAGGCTTTGTTGCATGAAAACTATATACGATCATCCCACTAAAATCCTGACCATAATGCACGCTTCCATTCATTAATCCGAATCCCGGTGCCGCATCTACGACAACCGGAACACCCTTTTTCTCTAATTCTTCATATTCTTCTAAGTTCATCCATGAGCCAAAAGTTGCGTATGGGACAACAATCGCAACCTCTTCTTTTAATTCTTCAATCTTATCCAAAAGTACTGTTTTATCCATATACCAATCATCTAGTGAAATATCAATAAAATAAGGTTCCAACCCACACCAAATAGCCGCTAATGGGGTCGCAGGGAATGTAAAACTAGGCATGAGGGCATACTTTCCTTTTTTTCTTTTCTTAAGTTGAATGGCCACCATTAACCCTAACGTTGCGTTTGCTACTGTTGTAACAGCTCCCCTGTTCTGAAAAAATCCCGACATAATTGTTTGTTCAAAACGTTGATTTATAGGTCCGTAATTCGTATATATGTGAGATATATCAATTTCCTTCAATTCATCCAAATACTCAATTACAGGTACAGTTGAAGCACGTAAAAAAGGAATATTCTCCATATCTATCTATTCCTTCCTATCATTTTCGGACAATATAGAGCATATCTGTTTCAGATAAGCCAAATTTCCTAGCACTTTTCATCCCTTCTTTTTCCGCTATGTTATATAATTCCACCTTAAACCCCGCATTCATTAATCGTTGAATGAACCCTGATTGATTATAAATTCTCACATGATCTTCTTGACCAAAAGCTAATTTCCTCAATTGTGGAGTTACAATTAATTCATTCTCTATAATAGAATCCACATTCATTACGATTGGTACTTGAATAATTCCCCATCCACCTGGCTTTAGAACCCTATATAACTCTCGCATTGCTTTGTCATCATCAGGAACGTGTTCTAATACGTGGCTACATAAAATTACATCAAAAGTATTACTATCATATGTAATGCTCGTAACATCAATTTCCTTCATTAATGGATCCTTTGGCTCTAAATCCCCACATACATACGTAATATTTTTATACTCGTTAAACCAATCTCTTACATTCGCTTCAGGTGCAATATGAAGCATAGTATATTTTCTACTTAACAAGTCCGTTTCCGTTTCAATGTACGCACGATACAACCTTTCACGATCCATCGAACTACAAACTGGACATATCCCTGTATCTTTATTCCACATCTCAAATTTATATTTCGGAAAATCATAATGTGCTGGCCAAGGTGAAAATTTTTCAAATTGTTGATTGCAATATTGACAATAACAACATTCTTTCTCAAACATATGGGCAACTAGTTTGTTTAACCCCTTTTTAATCTTTTCATTATAAATTTGATCTAGCTCGCCATTTCTTACTGCATCCTTAACTATAAATCCCGCATTTTCTAAACAATAGGATAAGCTCTCTTTATACTCGCTTTCGGAGCTTAAAAATCCACTATTATATGCATCTATAATTATTTCAATCCACTCTTCAATTGTCATTAAAATAAAATGTATTTGTTTTTGATTTTGTCCACTATGTTGTCTAAAATAACTAAGAGGCTCTTTTATATAAACTACTTTCCCTTTCCTCATCATGTCTAACCAAGTTGCAATGTCATTAATAGCAGAATAAGCTTTCCCTTTAAAATACCCAAACTTCCCTTCAAACATATCTCGATTAAATAGAACAGTTGTCGGCTCACCAACTATATTTTTTAAGTTTTTTAACATATAATTCCCTAATTCTTTTCCTTCAAAAAGTGTAGTTTCTTTCGCGATTTTCATATTCAATGTTGAAGGTGGTAATATCTCTCCGTTCTCATCAATCAGTTCACGATATGACGTCACAAATGAAATATTTTCTAACGTCAAAAAGTATTTCATCATTCTCTCAATCTTTTCATGATGAAATAAGTCATCATCTAATAAAAAGTTTATATAATCCCCGTTCGCAAGTTCTATACACTTATTAAAGTTTTCAGCAACTAACGGCGTTTTATTTTTAACATATGTAATACACTCATATTCACGTAAATACGGTTGAATCATATCATTGACTTCATTATTTGTACTGTCGTCAGAAATAATAATTTCAATATTTTCATATGTTTGATTCAGAGCGCTGTTAAGTGCCAATTCCAAGTAATACGGTCTATTGTACGCAGGAATAAGTATGCTTACTTTCGGTAAAGGAGAATTATTATTTATATGTTGTTTTTTCTTTTCCATGTTTATTTTCTTTTCTTTAATTTTTTGATAATAGTCTAATGTATATAATATTGATGATGGAACTATCCTTCTTGCATAATCTAGAAAATTAGTTATCGCTTTATCTAACTCTTTTTCGTTAGATAAGAAACCATATTTTTCTCCTGCTATAATACTATGTGAAAAATCTTCTAATCCATCCATCATTTTATTAGATTCATTTAACTGTTGATGTGGATGTAATCGAAAGTAACTCAGTGTCTCTGCTATATATACTGCTTTTCCTTTACTTAATAAAGATAGCCATGAAGCTATATCTACGTTACAAAGGTACCTCCTCTTATCAAAAATCCCATACGGTTCTTGTAAATCATTTTTACGAAATAAAACTGTTGTCGGTTCTCCAATATAATTTTTTTGATCCACAATTACCCTATTTGCTAATTCTGTTCCCTCTATAATCGTATCCTCTTCAAATAGACGGACAGTTGAATAAATATGTCGTAGTTCTTTCCCTTTTTCATCAATTACTTGACGATGAGATGTTACAAGCTTAATTTCATTATCTAAATCATTGAAAAAACACTTCATCATTTTTTCAATTTTATTCACATGAAAGATATCATCATCCATTAAAAAATTTATATACTCACCGTTCGCTTCATGAAATAACATGAGCGCATTTTCAAATTGTCCGAGAGTTGACCTGTTTTTTATATAAATTATATTTGAATGATCACATAAGTATTTTTGCAACACCTTTTCTGTTTCATCATTCGTACTATCATCTCCAACTATAATTTCTATATTAGGGTACGTTTGTTCCAGCACACTACATAACGCCTCTTCAAAGTAGCGAGGACGATTATATGTAGGAATTAATACACTTACCAACGGAAGTTGATCTACCACCTCTTCAGTTCTTTCAATACGAGTTCTCATTTACTCTCTCACCTCTTCGCATATTATTTATATACGCGACACAAAAATCACATCACTTTAACCGAATGGAGCCTATATACTTTTATGCAAACATGAAACGAAATATCATCCTTTTCGTTCTTGAATAAACATATTTAATAACACGGACATTTTATTTGCACCTTTTTTATTCATATGATCACTATCATAAAAATCTTCATCACAAAATAATGACGAATCAAATAAATCTATAATTTGAAAAGAATATTGAGCTTGAAAATCGTTTATAACTTTATAAAAATCTTCTTTTAATTTCTTACTACTACGATTGAAATAATGTGAAGTAACAGGGAATACAACAATTAGTGGTTTTATATCATGTTTTAAAAGTAATTCTAAATATGTTTTAAAAATCGATTTATTTTCAACTAAAGTATGAGGATATGACAATTTAGCATGTGAAGCTGCTCTTATTTTTCCGTGTTCTTCAAAAGGAATGTGAGGAGGAGTGATATTCCATTCAGCATTTATCCAAGGCAATATCAATGATTCATCTTTTAGTTCGTCTAATAAAATATATTCAAAATGCAAATTAAAAATAGAAAAAAGTGGTTTCGGGGTATCCAGATGTGAGAATCCATCAGTGGATAGAGGAGAATGAACTACAGTATGATGACCGTCTTGAAACAATGGATAATATACTTTGTGAATTCTATATGATTCAGATGATAACGACATGTCAAAGTAAAACGAGAAATACGCTATGCCTATCAAACAATATTGAAAGGAATGATCGTTTGATAGTAGTTGTGATGCTATTAAATAATCATAGTATAAATCTTGCGATGGAAGTGTTAGTTTTATTGATTTTTTTGAGAGGAGCTCCGTACTTATGCCACAATGCGGATAAGACAAGCCCGTCGCAAACAATTCATACGTCGGATCACTCTTTGCTTTTTTCATAGAAATGTATAGAGACATAAGATCTGGATTTATTTGATAGATAGAAATTAATTTATTCTTCCACTCATACATATATTTTATTAAATTAATAATTTTTGTACTTTTCACGCCCCTGTTTATCAATTCATTTGTAAGTTTTTCTGCGTCCACTCTCCAAATGACTATATATTGAAAAGAATTCTCTATTGGAACAATAACTGAAACGTCTACAACATGAACGATTGTTTTACATTTATTTTTGTCTAATGCATTTTGAATCTTCTCCCTTGAGAATTCATCACTTAAAACAATAATTTTATACTGCTCCTTCATATATATCCCCTCCATTATATGTATAATATGAAACTCATTTTTCATTCGTAACGATCATATACATTTGCCATCCATCATTAAAAAAGAATAGAACATTCATTTCAAAACAAAAAAATAGCTCCACCATTAGGCGTAGCTATTTTTCCATTACATACTTAATCAAATTATATTCCTTTGTCTAACTCATAAAGCATGCGATACTTTTCGTTTTCTTTCAGAAGTTGTTCATGACTACCTTGCATCACAATTTGACCACGATCAAGGAATATTACTTCATCAACATGCTCAATACCTACAAGATGGTGCGTAATCCAAACAACTGTCTTTTCTTCCGTTGCAGAAAACATTGTTTCTATTAAAGATAATTCTGTTTTTGGGTCTAAGCCGATTGTAGGTTCATCTAGTACAATGATTGGTGCTTCTTGCATTAGCGTTCTAGCAAAAGCAACCCGCTGTCTTTCCCCACCAGAAAATCTTTTTCCCATCTCATGCATTTTTGTTTGTAATCCATCTGGAAGAGAAGCAATATGCGAAGCTAATTGTGCTTTCTCTAAAGCTTTCCAAATCTCTTCATTTGTTGCCTCTGGTTTGCCGATTCTCACATTATTTCCAATTGTCGTATCGAATAAATGCGGCTTTTGATTCAATACAGAAATATATTTTGATAAAAGATTTGTATGAGCATGCTCACCATTCAATAAAACTTCACCATGTAACGGGCTTAGCGCACCTGTTAACAATTTTAATAAAGTAGATTTTCCGGTTCCACTTCTCCCTAAAATGGCGATTTTCTTTCCCGCTTTTATTTGTAATGATACGTCTTTCAATACAACTTCATTACTGTCTGGATAACTATACGAGACATGATTTAATTCAATGTCTATATGTTTAGATGTAATATAATCTTTATCTCCATGTAATTCCTTTTCATCCTGTAAAACACCATTACCTTCTACTTGATTGAGACGATGAGCAGATTCTACATATGATGGAATTCGATCGATAGCATCTGAAAGAGGGATTAACGCGTTTGTGACAGATAACGTCATTAAGACGAAAGCCGCAATAACGGTAGGAGCAATCTGTTCACTCGCCGCCTCATTTCCAGTCCATATGATCATTGAAATAACTACAATCCCCACTACTAATTGAATGATACTGTCTCGAATATGATTCCAGCGCTTCATTCTTTTTTCCGTTTTTAATAACTGAGCATTTTGCTCTACATACTTATTAATAAATTCATCTTTTCTACCACTTGCTTGCCAATCAGATAATCCAAAAACAGCGTCTGTTAGTTGTTGATACAAACGGTTTCTTCCTTGTTTTAAAGCAACATGATGTTGCTTCATTAAAAGTAATGATACAAACGGAAGAAGAAAAACGATAATAGCTAACATACATGCTGCAATAAGTGCAAACACTACGTCAAATGCACCGATAACAAGTACGAATATGCTATATACAACTAATGCTAATATGCTAGGAAATATTGTACGTAAATATAAGTTTTGCAAATGCTCTATATCTTCGGATAATATCCCTAACATATCGCCCGTTTGAAATCGTGAACGAAAAAATAACGCCTGTGGTTCTACTATTCCATATAGTTTCGTTCTCATCTTTTCTAATATGCGTAGTACAACATCGTGTCCAACTAAACGCTCTAAATAATGAAATACCGCTTGCCCTATACTAAACGCACGTGTTGCAACGATAGGAACATATACAGCCATTACATTTTCTGGTCTAAGAGCAGATTTAGAGATTAAATAACCTGAAATGAAAAGTAGCATCGCACCTGAACTAACTCCAAGCAGACCAAGGAAAATAGTTACAGTCATTCTACCTTTGTTTTGCTGTATATACGGTTTAATCCAGTTACTCATCTCTATCCCCTCTCTTTCCTGTGAACATGTAATGCCTCATTCTTTACAAGTTCTTCATAGGTTCCACTTTCTATCATTTTCCCTTTATTTAAAATAAGAATATGATCCATTTGTTTCATCCAGTGAAGACGATGTGTTGCAAGAAATACTAACTTACCTTCAAACAGACGTAACATTGCTTTCTTTATTTCAAATTCAGTTTCAATATCAAGATGTGCCGTAGGCTCATCTAATAAAATAATTGGCTTTTTACTTAAAAGTGCACGCGCCATAGCGACACGTTGTTCTTGTCCGCCACTCAGCATACGTCCACCTTCTCCAATTCTTTCATACATTCCATTTGGAAGTGATGTAACGAGTGAACGAAGACCGACTTCATTAATAACCCTTTCCAATTCTTCATCAGTTGTATTTGTTTCATAGAAACAAATGTTATCTTTTAATGAAAGCGGGAAAATATAAGGTTGCTGCGGAATATAAGCAATATTCTTTTGCCACTCTTCACGAGTAGACCCGTCAATTTCCACTTCATTTACAATCATTTTTCCACCCGAAGGAGTTAAAAATCCAGCTAATACGTCGATTAACGTCGATTTCCCTGCCCCACTTTCACCAATTACACCTATAGCACCGTTTCCATTCCAAGTAAAATCAATTCCCTCTAATATAGCTTTTTCAGATTCATCATTCTTTACTTTTACATCTTGTAATTTCAAGTTACTAGAGGAACTCCATATTAGATCTACATTAGATTCTTTCTTCCCTATTTCTTTTTGTTGCTGTAAAATCTCTTCTATTTGCTCCATTGCAAGTTGTCCATCTAGCGTAGCATGATAATTTGCTCCAACTTGTTTAATCGGCAAGAAATATTCCGGAGCTAAAATTAAAATCGTAAGGGCTGGCAATAGTACAATTGTCCCATCTATTAAACGTATCCCTAATCCGACCGCCACAAATGCAATTGATAAACTCGTAAAGAAATCTAATGCAAAAGAAGAAAGAAAAGCAACTCGCAAAGTACGCATCGTTGCTTTTCTATATCTTTTACTTACTTTTTCAATCTTTCCTTCGTGTTGTTTACTTTGACCTAAATACTTTAATGTTTCTAATCCTTTTAACGTATCTACAAAATGATTAGAAAGAACACGATATGTTTCATATTGGCTATCCGCCATTTTCTGCGCTGCTAATCCTAGTAGGATCATAAAAATAATTACGATAGGAATCGTTACAACTAAAATGATTCCAGACTCAATATCTAGTGTAAAAACATATAGTACAATTAGTCCCGGTACGATACTACTTCTAATCATTTTAGGAATTGTTAATTCAATATATGTTTTAAATTTCTCAATACCCTCTATTGATAAGGTAACCAGATGACCTGTTCCAGCAGTTTGAACATACCGTGGACCTAACGTGAAATACGCCTCTATTAAGTGTTTTCTCAGTAGCGATCCTGTTTTTTCAGCGAAACGTTCCACTAATATTTGTGATATTCGAACTAGCAAGTGACGTACTGCAAACGTGATTCCGAAATAAACAGTTTCATTTAACACAGATTGCACTGCTTCTCCCTGAAATAAAAACGTAATAGCCCGCGCTAAAAACACTGTTTGTGCAATAATACTAAAAGCTTCTAAAATGCTAATGATTGTTAACACTACATATAAAACTCGGCTACCAGGATACGACGGAAGTCCTCTTTTTCTTTTCATTAGTACTCCAAATCTTTATCTGACTTAACAGGTTGTCTAAACACATAGAAACTCCATATTTGACTTCCCAATACAAATGGCAATATAGCGATTGAAAAATACGTCATCAGTTTTAGTGCATAATCTCCTGATGCTGCATTATAAATTGTTAAATCGTATATTGATCCTAACGAGCTAATTAAGACACGTGGGAACATGCCGGCAAACACACTCGCACTTAGTAAAATGATTGTTAAACTTGTCATAAAGAAAGCCCAACCATCTCTTCTTCTTTTATTTAATAATGTTGACACACATAATGCTACAAAAGCTCCAATTGGAACCATAATCCACTCTGTACCATGACCAGTGAAAATATCTGTTTTCCATAACCCTACACCGGCAAAAATAAGAAGCGCTATAATTGCAAGTGGTGCAATTTTCAGTGCAGCAATACGTGCACGTTCTCTTAACTTACCAGTTGTACGTATTGTAAGGAATTGCAAACCGTGAACAATACATAATAGAAGGAACATAACTCCTCCTAGTAATGCAAAGGGATGAAGTAATTGTAAGAATCCACCTACAGCATTTTTCGTTTCATCAATTGGAATACCTACCATAAAGTTAGCAATGGCAACTCCCCAAAGGATTGGTGGTAGTAAACTTCCTAAAAACATACCCCAATCCCAAAAACCTTTCCATTTATGATTGTCTATTTTCGCACGGAATTTAAAGGAAACACCTCTTATAATTAAAGCAAGAAGCATAAACACAAAAGGAATGTAAAACCCACTAAATAAAGTTGCATACCAGTGCGGGAATGCCGCGAACATAGCACCACCAGCACAAACAAGCCATACTTCATTTGCGTGCCAAAATGGACCAATTGTATTTAAATATATTCTTTTCTCTAAATCGTTTTCCCCTAAAAACCTTGAAACTATACCTACACCGAAATCGAAACCTTCAAGTACAAAGAAGCCTACGAATAAAATTGCAATAATGATAAACCACAACTCATTAAGAGATAACATACTCTTCCTCCTTATCAAATGGATCATGGCTTTGAGAATCCTGTTTCGCTTTCTTATTCTCATGACCTTTAATGATACGAACGAATAAGTAAATAGTGATTCCACCTATAATTAAATATAGTGATGTGAATGAAACTAAAGAGAATAACACTTCTCCAAATGTAACATTTGGAGATACAGCATCTTCCGTTTTCATAACACCGAAAACTACCCAAGGCTGACGTCCCATTTCAGTCATAATCCATCCTACTGTATTACCGATAAATGGTAGTGAAATTGCATACACCATTAATTTTAAATACCAAGTTTTTTCAGCTAATCGATCTTTTCTTGATAAGAACCATCCGTACGCTCCTAGAAGAAGCATAAATGTTCCACTCATTACCATCGCCCTAAAGCTCCAGAACATAGTGTGTACTGGTGGAATATAATCTCCAGGCCCATATTTTTCTTCATATTGCTTTTGAATTTGATTCATCCCTTCTACTTGACCGCTAAATTTATCATATGATAATAGACTTAGCATATACGGGATTTGAATTTCAAACGAATTTTCTTTCTTCTCTGCATCAATTTTCGCAAATACTGTAAATGGCGCTGGATCTTCACTCGTATTCCATAAAGCTTCAGCTGCTGCCATTTTCATTGGGTGTGTCTTAATTAATTGTTGTGCTTGCGCATGACCGAAGAATAATACAAGAGCTGTCGTAAGTGTTCCAACAATGATAGAAATGCGGAACGATTTTTTAAACACTTCAGTTTCTTGAGCTTTCGTTATTTTCCATGCACTCACACCTGCAATAAAGAATGCACCAGTTGCAATTGCCGCTGTAATTGTATGCGGGAATTGTACCCATAATTGTGGGTTTTGGATAATTGCTAAGAAATCATTCATTTGTGCACGTCCATCTGCTGCCATTTCATATCCTACTGGCGATTGCATAAATGCACTTGCAGTTAAAATCCAAAATGCTGATAACATTGTTCCAATTGAAAGGAGCCAAATACATAAAAGGTGAATTCGTTTCGGTAATTTATCCTCACCGAATACCCATAAACCTAAAAATGTAGACTCAATGAAAAATGCTAATAAACCTTCAATCGCAAGTGATGGACCAAACACATCACCTACGAAACGTGAATAGGTTGACCAGTTCATACCAAACTGGAATTCTTGTAGAATACCAGTTACTACACCTACCGCAAAGTTAACAAGGAATATTTGCGTCCAAAACTTCGTCATCTTCTTATAAATTTCTTGTCCCTTTACCACATATAACGTTTGCATTAATGCAATGATAAAAGCTAAACCAATAGACAGCGGAACAAAAAAGTAATGGAAAATCGTTGTTGATGCGAATTGTATTCGTGCCAATTCGAGCGTTTCCATACTACAATCACTTCCTTCATAATTTTTCATATCGTAATTTCGATTGAGTTGCATGAATAAAACAACTCAAACCTTAGAAATATAGAAAGATAAATTTATTTATGTACTTTTAGAAAATATAAATTTTCAGTTTTCAAGATAATTACAAATGAACTTTCTCATAAAATTTACCTTTTCACTATTTCAGTAGTGTTTTATCCGTTAATCGAATTGTATAATATACCTGCATAGTAAATTCAGCTGATTTTTGACGTATTATTGACATCATTTTGTCTGAAATATGTCTTTTGTCATTTTTTTGAATCAGATTTTTTTCATTACTAAAATGTATTTTTTTAATATAAGACTTACTTTCGCATCAATAAAATAATCGTTTTTCTCTTCATACACTTGACTTTTCCATAAAAAAATGTCCTCTAAACCAACAAATAAATCAGTTAGTTTTTTGTCAAGAGAAAAATATATTTCCAAAATTCAAACACGAAATATTGTTATTCAAAAATAGAAAACACTCTCCCTCTCACTAAACTAAAAATTCATTTTTTTGTCATTTTTTCAAACTAAATTCATACATAAAAAATACCGAGAATCAGTTAGACTCTCGGTATTTTTTAAATTATTTTGCTGTATGTTTTCTAATAGCCGGTAAAATTTCAGTAGCAATTAGCTCGATATTTTTCTCAATTTTATCAAATGGTACGCCACCAAAATCAATTTGTGCCATAAAGCGTTGTTGCCCAAACAATTCATATTGGTAAAGCATTTTTTCAATAATTTGTTGCGGGCTACCAACCATTAATGCGTCACGATAATCTACTGCATTTGTAAATTGCTCTTTCGGATACCCACCACCGCGAAGTGTAAGCATACCAGCATTAATATGAGGATAGTATTCATTAAATGCATCTTGTGAATTTTTTGCTGTATAAAATAAACTCGTCGTTGCAACTGGTAAATTTGCTGGATTAAATCCACTTTGCTCAGCAGCCTCACGGTAAGCATCTACTGATCCTTTAAAGTTAATAGCTGGACCACCTAGTGTTGTTATCATCATTGGCACACCCGCGCGTCCTGCTTTAATCGCACTAGCTGGCGGGCCACCAACTGCACGCCAAATTGGTAAGTTATTATTTTTCGCTCTTGGAATAACCGATGCATGTGCGAGCGGTGCTCTGAACTGTCCATTCCATGTTACATGTTCCTCGTTATTAATTTTTAATAAAAGATCCATCTTCTCTTCGAATAATTCTTCATAATCATTCACGTCATAACCAAGTAAACTATATCCCCCAATACGAGATCCACGACCAGCCACAATTTCTGCACGTCCATTAGAAATTAAGTCAATTGTAGCAAAGTCCTCGTATACTCGTACCGGATCAGATGTACTTATTATCGATGCTGAACTTGCAATTTTTATATTTTTCGTAGCTTGTGCAATCGCTCCTAAAATCACTGTATGAGCTTGCGTTGTAAAGTGGGTTTGATGACTTTCACCGACAGCAAATACATCAAGTCCCGCTTCATCCGCTAACTTTGCTGTTTCAATTAATTCATGAATTCTTTGTTCAGCACTAATTTTCTCTCCGTTATGTGGATTTAAAACATGATCCCCAATTGAATATAATCCAAATTCCATTCCTTTACTTGTATCCATACGGTATTTTTCCATCATTACTCTCTCCTTTAATGAAGTGCTATTAGTTTCTCTTTTAAAAACGTTTGTAAGTCAAATGTTTTTCCCTATTGTTTACAACTTCACTTGATTAGTCAATTGATAATGTAAAAAAAATTACTCTTGCGGTAATTCTTTTTTTTCACTATGCTTATGAACCTTTGTCATTAGCTCGTATAACATTTTCTGTTCCTCTTCATTTAATACGTCATCAAAAAACGATGATTGAAATGCAAGTTGCTCTGGCAATGCTTTCTCTAAGGCAGCTTCCCCTTGCTCTGTCAGACTAATTGTTTTCGTTTTCCAATCTTGTTTTCGTACAATATATCCTTCTTTTTCAAGACGCGTTAACATTCGAGAAATACCGCCTTGTGTAACAGTTACCTTTTCAGCTAATTCCATTTGTGTTAGTGGTTGATACGTACGTATTTGCAAAAGCACATCAAATTGAGCAGTCGTTAAATCAAATCGTTTTAAAAACTCATTTGACATCTGATTACTTTGGTTCGTAAATCGTATTAAACGTAACCATATTAATGATCCTATCGTATTATCACGCATGTTTGATCACTTCCTATCGTGAATCTTACTATCACTTTACTACGCAAGTGATAAAAAAGCAAGAGAAAAAGTGAAAAACACCTCATTAGAGTATTGCATAAATAACGATAAGAAAGAATTCATGTTAACATGAATTCTTTCTTATCGTTATTCTTAACTTTCCATTTTATTCATTACTATATGTAAAGCTGCCACCGCTCTTGGCCGGCCAACATAAAAAGACATATGTGTTATTAATGCAATCACTTCATTTTCGATAATTCCATTTTGCTTTGCCAGCCGCAAATGAAATGGTAATTGTTCTGTCTGATTAAGACTAATTAATGCTACCACTGTACATAAACTTCTTTCTCGTAATGTGAAAGTGTCATCCCGCCACACTTCCCCGAACAATATCTCTTCACTATAATGTGCAAATGCAGGTCCATATCCATATCTCTCATTTTCTTTTGAATACAATATTCAATGGATTCATTCATCATTTTACTAATTGCGCCAATCCTTTCCCAAACGACCAATTTTCAGCGGCTGTCTCGTTTAGTGTAATAAAAATGTCTTCACTTTTTATACTAGAATATTCAGAAATCTTCAAGGATATCGACTGATACAGATCCCTTTTCTTTTTTATCGTTCTTCCCGGTCCACATGTAATAGAAAGGTAAATCATATTCCCTGTTCTCTTCTCCCCTCTTTCTAATAAATAATATGGATCATATAAAAAGTGATTTTGTTGATAAGGTAAAAACATTTGGAAAAAATCATTTTCAGGGATGTTAAAATGTTCAATTAATGAAAGATGAATACATTCACCTATCTTTTTCAGTTCTTCTTCATTTAATATATTTTCATGATAATAAACGTTCACAAAAGGCATACATTTTCATTCCTTTTTCTTAATTTAACTTCAACATATTTTCATTGTGAAATGTGTAAAACCTCATATATTGTAATATCCTCCATCTCTTCAATTTCAGGCTTTACTTCATAAAATTCAAACTGACTATATCCCCACTTATCTGGGTTATACACTATTACATTCCCTTTACACTTTTTTGTGTTTTGAATATTCTGATTAACAATGTTAAATTGAGTCCCAATCAATGAATTCTTTTGAGGGATACTCCCCGTATATTCAACAACATATCTACATTTTTTAAAATCAGCACTTAGACTAACAACTAATGGAACACCTATATTTATTTGTTGCCATCCAAAAGATTGTAAAATATTATCGTAATATCCTTCAAAGATAAATTTGTTCATTCCTTCATGACCATTCCAAATATATAAAGGCGCATAACAGTTATAGAAATTCCCGTCCTTACCTACCTCAGTAACTAAATAAGCTTTAAAATTTAGGTCTTGAAAACCATCAGTTTTATGCCCATTATCCTTTACCCTATTCCTAATAATCTTCATATCATAATCTTTCGGCAAAATGACCTTATATTGCATTCCAATCATGTTTATCACTCACTTTCTATCTTATATACACAATGATAAACCGATGATTGGCTAACGTAAAATAGGTATAAATTATGTTTGGTATCATTTATAATGATATCGTATAAGGGGCTGTGATAAATGGAAATAAATGATCTTATTATATTCAAAACTGTAGCTAGCGAAGGTTCTATTAGTAAAGCTGCGAAAGAGTTAGGGTATGTTCAACCGAACGTAACTGAGCGTATTAAAAAATTAGAACAAGAGTTAGAAACACCTTTACTACATAGAGATAACAAAGGCGTTTCCTTATTACCTTCTGGTGATATTTTATTAGACTACACGAATCAAATATTAACTCTAGTAGAAGAAGCGAAAGATAAAATTAAAACGAGTGGGTCTTTTTATATAATCGCGACGTCACAATCGATTTTAACTAATTATGTAAGTAAGCGCATTAAAGAAAATTTCAGGAATTATCAAATATATGTAGAAAATAGTAGTCATTTGCAAAAATTATTGCAGCAACAAAAAGTTGATATGGTCATTACTTATGAGGATTACCCGGACACAGCGTTTAAAAAAGTATTTTCCACTTCAATTTCTATAGGTTTATTAAAAGCGAAAGAAAAGTGTACCGTTGACTATTCAAAGGAACTCTTCTTCGTTAGCAATGACAAAAAGTGTCCTTTTAGAAATAAGACGATACAATTTCTAAAAGAAAATAATTTATCTCAGCGTCAACTTCAACAATTAGATTCTTATTCGCTTATGGAAGAGTTTATTCAGAACGGAAAAGGGATAGCCTTTTTACCGATTAAAAATGATAAATTAGTCCCCATTGAAGATGTTCCAATTGAGAAATTAGCTGTTCATTTCTTTACAAATCAAAACTCTTTAAAACAAATCCCTGATGAACTTTTTGACTAATATAATAGCTGTCAACAATTACATACACCAATAAAAATCCCTCCTTTCCGAATCTAAAAGAGGGATTTTCATATTCTATACAATCGATTTTTCACACGTTTTGCTCCACTTCTGCACTTTTCTCCTTCTTATTCCGTTTCATATTCTTCAGACCCTTAACCGTGCCAACTAATCCTTTCGGGAAAACTAGCAATACGATAATGTACAATAAACCAAGAATAATTGTCCATCGTTCAAAAATCGGATACTCTGTAGCTAGTTCTGATAAATAATATTTTAGGGATTCAATAATTCCAGCTCCAGCAATTGCTCCAATTAACGTTCCAACGCCTCCAATCATTGTCATCAATAATGCATTTAATGTCATTTCAATTGAAAATACAGTTGTATTAACAAAGCGCAGTGTAATAACAAATAAACCACCGCTAATCGCAGCTACTACTCCTGCAACAATGCTAGCAATAATTTTATAATGAAGAACTTTATACCCTAATGCTTCAACACGTTGCTCATTTTGCGAAATTGCCTTTAATACTTTTCCAATAGAAGATTTTGTGAAAAGACGTAACAGAACAAAAATGATAAGTAAACATATGAGTGTTACATAATAAAACGTAAAACGATCACGGAATATGTCTGGTACACCAAATGTAAAACCATCCCCTCCGTGAGTGAGCCCACGCCATTTTTCAGCAAGTACGAAAAACAACTGTGAAATAGCAAGTGTTAACATTGCATAAAAATGACTTTTTAACCGTAAAGAAAGCAAACCGATTATATAACTAACAATTGCCGAAACGATAATTGCAGCTACTATCCCTATTAAAAAGTTCGTTATGGATACTCCTTGCCGATCAAATAAAAGCGCTACACCATATGCCCCTATTCCAAAGAACATACAATGACCGAATGATACAATTCCTGTATATCCAAGCAATACATCAAAACTCATTGCAAAAATAGCAAAGATGAAGATTTGAGTGAACAAAATTAACAAGCTCCGTGAATCATTTACGAATGGAAATACACTTAAACAAATGAGCATGCATACTCCAAAGTATACTTGAATTCGATTTGATGTGCTGTTCACCATTTCACCCCTTTTCACTAACAAGTCCATTTGGCTTCACGATTAAGAAAAATAGTAACATTAACATATTGATTGCAAGTGATAAATCCGGTATAAAATAAGCTGTAAAAGAACCAGCTAATCCGACAATTAAAGAAGCAATTGCTGAACCTTGTACGCTTCCTAGCCCTCCAATGATTACTACTATGAAAGCTAAAATCGCATACTGCATACCCATCTCGGCGAAAATAACGCCTGAATACGGTGCTAATAAGAAACCTCCCAACGCTGCCATCCCCGCTCCTAATAAAAAGACGAAAGAAAATATCGCTTTTACGTTAATACCAAGCGCTTGAACCATCTCTTTATCCATTACACCTGCGCGTATCATAAGACCTATCTTTGTTTTTTTGAGCAATAATAATAAGGCAATATATATGATGACCCCAATTATGATAACGAATAGACGATATTTAATTAATATAACGCCCCCGAATGTAAAACTTCCTTGTAGCCATAATGGTAACTTTGCCCCAATTGGATTTGGTCCCCAAAATACTTTAATACATTCACTAAGTACAAGCATTCCTCCAAGCGTAACAAGAAGCTGGCGAACGTGATTTCCATATACCGGTCTAATAAGGAATCTTTCTAAAATGAACCCAAGGAACATTCCCATAGCTATTGCTCCAATTAAAGCTAGTACATAACTCCCTGTCATATTAAATAGCCAAACACCTGTAAACGCTCCCCACGCAAATAAACCACCGTGTGCGAAGTTTAAAACGCTCATTAAACCGAAAATAAGTGAAAGACCTGATGCTAATAAAAAAATGAGCATCCCTGTTGAAATCCCATTTACAAATAAATTGATTAACACATCCATCCTTCTCACCCCGGATTCATGTTAAGAGATTCCTAAATATTTGTGACACATTTCCTTATCCTCTTTTAATTCATGCATAAAACCATTATGAACAATTTTTCCGTTATCCATAATATAAAAATAATCACCAATTTGACTAGCCATCATAAAATTTTGTTCAACGAGTAAAACTGTTGTTTTCTCCTTCATTTTCAAAATAGCTATCATTAATTTTTCTATCATAATAGGAGACAAGCCTTTACTCGGCTCATCAATAAGTAGTAAACCATCACTATTAATAAATGCTCTTGAAATTGCTAGCATTTGCTTTTGTCCTCCGCTTAATAGCCCACTTTTTTTATGCCAAAACTGCTTTAAATCTGGAAACAGTTCAAGCATCCACTCAATTTTCTCTTCCGCTTCTTTATCCTTCCCTCTAGCAAGAGCGAATGTTTCTTCTACTGTCAAATCGTGAAAAATACCTTGATTTTCTGGTACATACCCTATTCCTTTTCTTGAAATTAAATGTGTAGATAGTCCATTTACTTGTGTACGATCATAATAAATTTCACCATGTGCGATAGGGTGAAATCCCATAACCGAACGTAACGTCGTAGTCTTTCCTGCACCATTTCTTCCAAACAGTACAGTAATCGTCCCTTTCTCAACAGCAAGAGATACCCCTTGTAAAATATGAAACTGGTCTAAATACGTCTCTATATTATTCACTTGTAATAGTGCCACTATATAATCCCCCTAAATAAGCACTTTGTACACGCTCATCTTTCATCATTTCTTCGGGCAAACCTTCAGCCAATAACTCTCCATGGAATAAAACGATAAGATGGTCTGACAAACCTAGTACCATATCCATTTTGTGTTCAATCAGTACAATTGTACTCTCTGGATGTTTCTTAATGTTTTCAATCACTTGTAAAATAGCCGGTACCTCTTCAACTGATATACCTGCCGTCGGCTCATCAAGTAGTAACACATCCGTTTTTAAAGCTAATAACATCGCAAGCTCTAGCTTTCGTTTTTCTCCATGCGCTAAATCTTTCGCTAATACATGTTCTTTCTCCTGAAGTAATACTGTTTTTAAGAAACGTCTCGCCTCTCCAACTTGTTGCTTTAATTTTGCTGGACTCGGGAAAAAACTATAGTAATCTTGTACGAATGATTGAACACTTAAACGGACATTTTCAAGTACCGTTAATTCTGGGAATATGTTTGTAAGCTGAAAAGAGCGACCAATTCCTAAGCGTGTTCGATCTGAAATCGATAGTTTTGTAATATCTTGCCCTTTAAAATACACTTCACCTGTTGTGGGTGAAATCTGTCCACTTAGTAAATTAAATAATGTTGTCTTCCCCGCACCATTTGGCCCGATAATAGAAATGAGCTTTCCTTTTTGGACAGTTAAATTTACATCTTTAATAACATGATGTTCACCAAAAGATACGCTAAGATTTTTCGTCTCTAGCAAATGTGTCACGAAATCCCTCCCTTTAAAGCCGTGAGTATGAAAGAAATATGTATAAAGAGGGTCCCCCCTCTTTATACATAAACAACAGAAAATTCAGTCTATTTATTTTGGACTGGTGGTTCTGTCTCTTTCATCGTTAATTCTCGCTCTAATACTGGCACCGGATAGTCAACACCATCTTGCTTTTTCAATGTGATAGAATAAAGTGTCTGCATCGCTTGATGATCCTTTTCTCTAAACTTCATCTTTCCTTTCGGTGTATCAAATTCCATTCCTTCCATTTTCTTAATTAATGTATCTACATCTGTATCACCTTTTGTTTTCTTTAACGCTTCTACAATTGAAATTGCCGCTGACATTCCTCCTGCTGTAAATAGATCTGGCACCGCACCATTAAATCGTTTTTTATGTTCTTCCACTAACCAATCATTCACCTTATTTTTCGGGAGTGTATGATAATAAACAGAAAAACCTTGCATTCCTACTAACGCATCCATCGTTTTTAATGCTGGTATATCTGGTGCACCTGTAGAGATTTTAATACCTTGTGCTTCCACATTCATATCTTTTAACTGTTTCCAAGGTGAGTTTGCCCCTGCCCAAACGATAAATAAATAGTCTGGTTTTGAGCTAATGATATTTTGAATATTTGCAGTAAAGTCAGTCGAATTTGTATCTGCGTATTGCTCGTTTACAATATTTGCCCCTAATTTCTTCGCTCCAGCTTTAAATGCTGCAATTCCCTCACGGCCGTAAGCATTATCTTGTGCTAATGTTGCTATTTTCACATCTTTTTTAGCGATTGCCGCCGCACCAGCGACTGCATCTTGAGAGGAATTTCTACCTGTTCTAAAAATATATTTATTCCAGTTCTTCCCGGTAATACTATCAGCTACTGCTGGTTCTACAACCATTATTTTTTCATATTCTTCAGCTAATGGTAAAACCGCTAATGTATCACTTGAACTAGACGATCCGACTAAAAAATCGACTTTCTCTTCTTCTAATAACTTCGTAGCTTTTTTAACCGCTACATCAGCTTTTGTTTCCGTATCTTCTACAACAAACTTAATCTTCTTCCCTTCAACTTTGCCAGTTCCACCAGTTGCATAGTCTAACCCTAATTCAAATCCGTTCATGGTTTGTTTTCCATATGATTCTAATGGACCTGTTAATGAAGCAAGAACACCTACCTTAATCGTCTTGTCACCCTCTGTACTTGTTTTCTTTCCTGAACAAGCTGCGGTTATTAATAATGAACCTAAAACACAACCAGTAGCCATCATTCTTAGCCATTTACGTTTTTTCATCGACATTGTGATCCTCCCCATACTTTACTTTCTGATAGAATCAAACACGCCAAAGTTACCCAACCGTAATTATGACTTTTCCTTTGAATAATATAAACGAGATTGTTAGTATACATGTATCTTCTACGATTTCAATTAAACACCTTTACAATTTGATATAAATATTTTAACCGCATTCCCACTCTATTAAACTTCTATCCTTTCTAACTAGCATTTTGATTATCCAAAATTAATTAGCTTTCTTAAAAAATTGAATTCTTTGGAGTAAACCATCTGTAATAATGATATTCCCTTGGCTATCCACATCTATTCCTTGTGGCGAGAAAAACTGCCCTGACATACCATTAAAACTTCCAAAAGACTCTAAAAAATCCCCATTTTCATTATAAATATTCACACGATTATTAGAAGTATCTGTGACATACACCTTGTTATTTATATCGATTTCAATTCCTATTGGCAAAAAAAGATCTCCTGGACCCTCTCTCCAATTTTCTAGTGGATCTAAGTTTCCAGCTCCATGATTTGTACCCCATTTTGTAATAAAATTACCCTCATTATCAAATTTTTGAACCCTATTATTAATCCGATCAACAACATAAACATTATCTTTTGAATCAATTGCTAATTGCATAGGTTGAAAAAACTCTCCCTCTCCACTTCCTTTTCTCCCCCATTCTTTCATATATACAAAGAATGGATTAAGCTTTTGAATACGATGATTTTCTGAATCAGCTATAAATATGTTTCCTTTACTATCAATAGCTATTCCAGATGGAAATTGAAAAAAACCTGGTAATACTCCAAATGAACCATATGAAGCAAGCACTATCCCTGAGTTGTTGAATTTTTGGATACGATGATTTACAGAATCAGATACATACACGTTATTGTAACGATCCGTTGCAATTTGTCTTGGAACATAAAACTGTCCCGGAAGACTTCCGTATCCTAATGGTCCACCAGCACCAAATAAACTTCCCCACTTCCCAACAATCTTCCCAGATATATCATATTTCAAAATTCGATGATTAAAGGAATCAGATACAAAAACATTTCCATTCGTGTCTCTTTCGACATCATAAGGTCCTGCATATTGTGTATTTCCATTCCTTTCATTACCTAGGGTTTTCTTCATTACCGCTGTTAGGCCTACCTCATTATATAAAAGTACACGATTATTTCCCGTATCCGTTATATAGATATTCCCTTTACCATCCGGAAGAACTTGATTAGGATAAACAAACTGAAAAAAGTTACCTACTGTATATAAAAATTGATCTTTATTTGTAAATTTCATTATCCGATTGTTATATGTATCTGCTACATATAGCGATCCAGATGTTGAGTCAAAATTTATTCCTCTTGGATGGTAGAATTGATATGGGCCTAAACCTGCACTTCCTGTTCCGATTACTCGTTGAAACTCCCCTTTTTTATCAAACACTTGAATACGATTGTTATATGTGTCTGCAATATAGACCTCGTCCTGTTTATTTATCGCGATTCCTTGTGGTAAAGCCATTTCTCCATTCGCCTTTCCATAACTCCCTATTGTTTGAATATACTGCCCATCTGGGCTATATTTTTGAATACGATGATTGTATTCATCCGTAATATAGTAATTGTTATCGCTATCTACTGCAATTTCCCTAGGAAACGAGAACTGCTCACTTCCTTTACCTTTTGTGCCCCAACTTTTAATGAATTGAAACTCCTCATTAAATTTTTGAATACGATAATTCGCTGTATCCGCAACTAAAATATTACCTTCTTTATCGACAGCAATACCAAATGGCATATTAAACTGTCCCGGACCTTCACCTAAAGTTCCTATAGCATCAACAACTTCTCCATTCTTATCTATTTTCAAAATTCTATTATTCCCCATATCAACAACATACAAAAATCCTTTTGCATCCCTTGCCATCGCCACTGGTGTCCTTAATAACTTAGAAGTATCTAGCTCACTCCCCCATGATTTCACATATTTTACAGCAGAGGCACTTCCTAAAGAAGCAAACATCCCTAGACTCACAGTAACAATGAAAAAACAACATATAATTTTTTTGATAAAATTCATCTTTATTACCACCTAATCACAGTAGCTGCCCACGTATACCCAGTCCCTGCACTAACTACTACTGCAATATCTCCGGCCTGTAATTTTCCCTGTTCCTTTGCAAAGTGAAGACCAATGCAAGGATCAAGCGCTGACATATGTCCATAATGATCTAAATATACAACTTGTTCTTCTGCTAGCCCTAGCCCCTGTAACAATTCTATTAACATAGAACGTTTTGTATGCAGTGGTAACAATACTTTAATATCTTTAGGAGTAAATCCACTTTTTCTTAACGACTCCCGAATAACCTTGTCAAAATTAGGAGTTGAAATCCTGTCTAGACGTTCTTTCATACTAATAGGATCTATTACATCAATATAATGCTGTCGATTCTCAACTGTATCGTAGCTCGCAACCTGCTTCGATCCACCTGCTGGAATACGAACATCTTCATGAAATGAACCATCTGTTATAATCGCACTTCCTAATATTTCACCGTTTCTAGCGTCTTTTTTCACTAAAGCTGCACTTCCACCATCAGCGAAATTAAACATAAAACGCGAGCGTGGATTATCATAATCTACAATTTGAGATTCTTTACATCCACCTACTAATAATATATTTTCAATTGAGTTATCGGAGTAGAGCATATCTTTTGCGACTTTGAGAGCAATAGGAAAGCAAGAACTAACATTCATAATTTCAAAAGCATAAGCATTTTTCAATCCAAGTTCATGCTGAATTTTTGGGGCACTAGACCATACGTGGTAATCTTTATGTGGACTGCCAAAATAAATGACTACATCAATAGATTGAGGATCTACTCGTGATAATATTGGCTTTGCAGCAGCAATAGCTAAATCTGATGCATGCATCGTTTCATCTGCGACATGTTTTTCATATAATCCAAACTTTTCTATAATAATGTGCTCAGGAATACCTGTTTTTTTAGATAGGTCTGCAGCCGTCTCTACGTCTTTTGGGAAGAAAACACCAGTCGATTCAATCCCAATATTCATTAGACTACTCCCCCTTCTTTTGGCACCATCATTGTAGCTACACCTGTTAATACTAAATCTCCTTTTTGGTTATGACACTCTGTTAACAATTTCAAAACCCTCTTTTCTATCATAAATTCTTGTACTGTAGCCGTTGCTGTAATTGTATCTCCTATAAAAACTGGCGCTGTAAATTTAATAGTTTGCTCCATATAAACGGATCCTTTTCCAGGTAAATGAATACCAAGCAATTGCGATAATAAACTAGAAGTTAGTAAACCATGTGCTATTCTTTGATTAAATCTAGTTTTTTTCGCATACTCATGATCTATATGGAT
The DNA here is from genome assembly GCF_001884035.1 of Bacillus tropicus. Classification (GTDB taxonomy): domain Bacteria; phylum Bacillota; class Bacilli; order Bacillales; family Bacillaceae_G; genus Bacillus_A; species Bacillus_A tropicus. Next base: position 116,027 of record NZ_MACG01000035.1, on the reverse strand, counting down.
TGGATTAAAATCCCCACTTAAACCTGCAAATAATACAAAATCCGTTTCTGTTATTGTTTTACTGCATGACGCCTTTTGACCCGTGCTGTACATCGTCATCTCTTCACCTACTTTTCAATTGATTTGCTAACTGTGCTTTTTGAATTTTACCAGTTGCATTTTTAGGCAATTCTTTTAGAAAAATAATCTCTTTCGGTATTTTATATTTTGCTAGAAATAAACGACAATGTTCAATGACTTCCTTTTCAGTTAATACACTGCTACTCTTTTTCACAATAAAGGCGATTGGAGTCTCTCCCCACTTTACATGTTGCCTACCAACGACCGCTACCTCATATACGTCCGAAAGCTTATTAATGACTTGCTCTACTTCAAGTGGATAAATATTTTCACCACCGGAAATTATCATTTCTTTTTTTCTACCGACAATGTATACAAACCCCTCTTCATCAACTCTAGCTAAATCTCCCGTATATAACCAACCATCTTGAATCGTTTCTTTTGTTGCATCTGGCCGATTCCAATACTCTTTCATTACATTTGGCCCTCTTATAAGTAACTCTCCAACTTCACCAATCTCAACTTTATTTTTGTTTTCGTCAATAAGTACATAATCACAAAACAAAACTGGTTTCCCAATTGAGCCTACTTTACGTCTTGCATCTTCTTCTGAAAGCATAAATACGGTTGGTGATGTTTCAGTCATACCAAAGCCTTGACCAAATAAAAATCCTCTATTTATAAATTCTCTCATCAACTCTTCTGGACACGGAGCACCACCATTATAAAACCAGCGAACTGATTGCAAATTTGTAGTTTCAAAATTCTCGCAATTCACTAATGCTTGATGAATTGTAGGTACTCCCATCACTACAGTCACTTTATGTTTTTCTATCATGGAAAGAGCTGTAGTTGGCTCAAATTTTCTCGGAACAATGATTACACCACCTGCAAATAAAGTTGGAAATGCGAATAAGCCAATCCCACCAATGTGAAATAAAGGCAGTAATACAATGGAGCGATCGTGAATAGTTAGATCAATAGCAAATGTATTATTTAGCGCATTCCAAAACATATTGTCTTGTGTAAGTACAGCTCCTTTCGGTTTTCCAGTTGTCCCTGAGGTATAACATATAATAAAGGATGCGCTTTCATTTATCTCTTCAAAGTTATCAATTTTTCTATCTTCCATTTCTTTTAAACTTTTAATCGAAATCACACTTTGTACATACGATACCTTTTGCATTGACAGTGCCATATTTTGAAATGTTTCCTCTACAAATAACAATGTAGTTCCACTATCTTTTAACTGAAATATAAGTTCATTTTCTGTTAACCGTATATTCAGTGGAACAGCAATACATTCTACTTTTGCTATAGCGAATAAAAGCACAATATATTCCAAGCTATTTTGCGATAAAATAGCTATCCTTTCTCCTTTTTGCACATGTAAACCGTAAATTAAATATGCGGCTACTTTATTTACATACTCATGTAACTGTTTATATGTCATTTCCTCCTCATCTGTAATAATGGCAATGCGATCTGGATGTAAATAGGCCCGTTTTTCAATCCAATAAGCAATGCCTTGCATATGTTCCCCACTCCCTTATCTCTTTCTCAATCCTTCAAATATTAATGACATCGCTGCTTCAAATACCTCTTCTGGAACATCTTTCTCTTCCCAATAACCCCATCGCATACCTAGAAATTGCCCAATTGACATAAGACAATACGCAATTGTTTCTGTATCAAGTTGTTTAAACTCTCCTGCTTCCATACCAGCTGATAAACTTTTTAAAAATCCATTTGCGAGCTTTGCATAGTACCATCTATATAAATTATCATCAACAACTACCGCCTGTTGTACAATGTTATATAGATTAGGCCGATCTTTCACCCACCGAAAAAATGCCTGAAAACCTCTTCTTTGTGCCTCTTCATAACTTGATATCCCCTTCATTTCTTCTTTAATAATTAAGCGTAACTCACGGTTCAATCTGCGAATCAATTCATCAAATATATCTTTTTTAGATGGAAAGTAATTATAGAAAGTTCCGTGCGCTACCTTTGCTTCTTGTGTAATATTCACGATAGAAGCCTCGTAATATCCTTTACTACCAAATACTTCTTCTGCAGCACACAATAATTTCTCTCTCGTTTCTAATCCTTTTGTTGTTAGGTTTTTTACATCCATTATTATTTTTTCTGACACCTGAATCACCCCTTAGATTTGATTATAAATATATTTCCGAATTTTACAATTATTATTGTTAGACAAAATCTGCAAGTGTTTTTCTACATACAAAAAGGCCTAACTTAAAAATAAGTTAGACCTTTAGTCTTAATTAGAATTATTTTCTACTCTCTCTAACCCTTCAGCCAATCGTTTCTTATCTAGTCCTTCTCCAATTACTACTAAGTTTGTTGGAAAACCAAAATCTTGTTCTAATAAAGTCGGCACTCCGAACGAATATTGGAATAGGTGAGGGTATTTATCTCCATGGAATTTTACAAAACCTTTTACACGATAAATACTATCTGGTAAGTTCGAAAGCCATTCATATAATTTGTCTTGATCAATCGGTTTCGTAAATTGATACGTCATCGTTTGTATATGTAAATGCTGTTTCACATGTAGTGTCTCATGTTCCCCATCATTCGTAAATTCAGCTTCCTCTATGTCTTCTAAAGATATATTACAATATTTTGTTTCAAACAATTTTGCATGATTATTTATTGCTTTCACTTCTTCCATTACTTTGTTCTTATCCGCAGCTGTTAGTAAATCTGATTTATTAATTAAAATATGACTACCAAACTTCAATTGCTCATGCAATAATTGCTGAACATTTGCACTTAATATACTTCGATTTAACCACCTTACTGCATCTAAAACGACTACTATTGATTTCACTTCTAAAAAAGGTGCTAAAATTGGTGATACACATGCATCTAACACTTCAATTGGATGCGCAACACCTGTCGTTTCTATATAAATGACATCTGGTCTTTCTTGCTGATATAACGAATGCAGCTGTATTTCAAGCTCTTCTTTTAACGTACAACAAATACACCCTTTAAGAAGCTCCCTTAAAACATTCTCTTTTCCAATAATATCTGTATCTACTGAGTACTCACCAATCTCATTCATCAATACTGCAACTTTTCTATTCTTCTTTTTCTCCGCCAACAATAAATTTTGTAATAATGTTGATTTTCCACTACCTAAAAAGCCACCTAATATATGAATTTCTACTTTCTTCATTTGATCGACCATCCATTTCTTTATTTCAAAACGTATTCAAAGCGTAATAATTACGATTTATATCTATCATTTTATTAAAAGAATGACCATTTGTAAATATAAGAGATTCACTGTTCATTTACTTCATATGCAACTCTAACTCCAGACTCAATTGCCCCTTGCATCCATCCGTGTGTTAATGTCGTATGCTCTCCTGCAAAGTGTACTTTTCCAGATGGTGGTGTAATATACGGAAATAACTCGAGCTCTTGGCCTGGTTCGAAAGCTGTAAATGCACCGCAAGAATACGGATTTTTACTCCAGCTAAAAGATGTTCCAGTGATAAACTCACTATAGACGATGTCACCGTATATTTCTGCTAAATTTTTTAATGCGTAACAAATACGTTCTCTTTGCGGGAGACTATCCCATGTTAACGCCTCATCTGCCCACGTATAACTTGCTATAACGATAGCTGGTCCTGGAGTATGAATGCCATAACTCGGATAGTATGTAAACCGTATCGGTAAATCAGTAATAGATTTCCCCCCACATTGTCCCGCTTTCTCCCAAAATCTACTTTTAAACTCTATTGCAATTTTAGTTGCAGCAATATAATTTAATTCACGAATTGCCCGTCTTTTAAAATAAGAGAATAAATGGTATGGCTGAACTTCTACAAATCTTAACGCTGAAAATGGAATTGTAATAATAGCAAAATCACTTGTTATTGTAAATTGCTCTAACGTTTGTTCATGATTTCCTTGTAACATTACTTTATTATCTTCTTGTATAATTTTATCAACCTTATACTGCATTAAAATATGTTCCCTTAATTGTGGTAAGAATGCATTCGATAACTTATCCATTCCACCAGTTATTTCATAATATTTCGTTGTTGAAGTAAAGAAAATCATTTCACGTAATACTTCAATTAAGGACATTCCCATATAAGCTTCCATATCAAGAAGTACCCCAATCATATCTATTGCACCATCTGAATAATACTCCATTAAAAATGAACCAAGCGAATACGTTTTATACTTTTTTTCAACGATAAGCCAATTTTTATCAGGATCCTTCTTAATGTAATTTAGTATTGGTTCTAATACCTCAAGCATTAGCTCTTCTGCCGTTTTTCCTCTTTCTTTATCCAAAACCGGATATTCAAGTACACTTGGATCATTTTCAAACACATTCAATCTTGTTTGAATGTTGTTCGTGTAAATGATATCTGCAAAAGTTTTATTTATAAAAAGGTTTAAAGGGAGTTTAAATTTATGAATATACGCCAAGGTTAACTTATGGGTGTCAGGGATTCGCATCGGTCCCGCATTAAAATATAAACCCACACTAAATGGTTCCCGAATCGTATGCACCCTACCACCTATTCTTTTATTTGCTTCTATAATCGTTACTTCATGCCCAGCCTCTTTTAATAAAGAACCTGCAACTAATCCAGAAATCCCTGCACCGGCAATCGTAATTCGTTTTGGGTTATTCTTTTTAACAAGCCCTGCATGAATAATATGAAGCATTTCTTCCATTGTTAATGGGTTCCCCATGCCATTTCCCCTTTTACAAAGGATTTTACTGAATTATATTCGGTTAACTTACTTCCTATGTTTCATGCAAAGAATTGCACGGATACATTTTCAAATACTTGAATATCTTTTATAAAATGTAATAAACTAGATATGACTCTGTAGAAGTAAGACGTATTATCTTACATAATAAAATCAATGAAATTGCGAGGAATTTTGAAATGAAAAAAGGAATTAACCGTGTTGTATTAGTAGGAACAGGAGCAGTTGGATGTAGTTATGCTTACTGCATGATTAACCAAGCTGTAGCTGAAGAATTTGTTTTAGTTGATGTAAACGAGGCAAAAGCTGAAGGAGAAGCAATGGATTTAAGTCATGCCGTTCCATTTGCTCCAGCACCAACTAGAGTATGGAAAGGTAGCTATGAAGATTGTAAAGATGCTGACCTTGTAGTCATTACGGCTGGATTACCACAAAAGCCAGGTGAAACACGTTTAGATTTAGTTGAGAAAAACGCTAAAATCTTTAAACAAATCGTTCGCAGTATTATGGATAGCGGGTTTGATGGCATTTTCTTAATCGCAACAAATCCTGTAGATATTTTAACTTACGTAACTTGGAAAGAATCTGGTTTACCGAAAGAACGTGTAATCGGTTCTGGTACAACGCTTGATTCTGCTCGTTTCCGCTATATGTTAGGTGAGTACTTCGATATTGGTCCACACAACATTCACGCCTATATTATCGGAGAACATGGCGATACTGAACTTCCAGTTTGGAGCCACGTTTCCGTTGGTATCCAAAAACTACAAACACTGCTTGAAAAAGACAACACATATAATCAAGAAGATTTAGACAAAATTTTCATAAACGTGCGTGATGCAGCTTATCATATTATTGAGCGAAAAGGTGCAACTTACTATGGTATTGGTATGTCACTTCTACGTGTTACTAAAGCGATTTTAAATGATGAAAATAGTGTATTAACTGTATCGGCTTACTTAGAAGGTCAATATGGTCAAAAAGATGTGTATATTGGTGTACCTGCTGTTTTAAATCGCGGCGGGGTTCGTGAAATTTTAGAAGTAGAATTAAGTGAAGACGAAGAATTAAAATTCGATCACTCAGTTCAAGTGTTGAAAGAAACAATGGCTCCTGTTCTTTAATCATATATGCAAAAAGCAATCCAAAATTTGTTGGATTGCTTTTTTGTTTATTTTCTATTTTTTAATAGATTCCTCATTATTTACATCAAGTACATCTAAGAAAAAGATAAAGATTGGTATCCCGATAATAAGCCCCCATATTCCAAGGAAATGTTCAGAAAAGATGAGAATCATAAATGTATAAAAGATTGGTAAATTCGTTTTCGCAGACATAAACTTTGGATTTAAAAAATAACTTTCAAGAGCATGGATGCCTGTAATGAACACAAGTATGTATACTACATACATAACTCCTCCTACGTTATAAGCAATGATACTAAGTGGAAATAAAGAAATAATCACACCTGCAACCGGAATTAATCCTAGTAGAAAAATCATAACAGCTAATACGAGAAGCTGCGGAAATCCTAAAACAATTAATGCAATAACAGTAAGAATACAATTTACAACTGCAATCAAAAACTGCGCTTCAATTACTTTACCGAACGATCTTGCAAACCTTTCGCCAAAATAGGCAATCTCCTCATAAAAAATCTTTAGCTTACTCTCTTTAAATTTAGAAGTAAAGGTAATAATACGCTCTTTTTCTAATAAGAAAAATAGGCTTAATATGAGAGACAATAATATTTGTAAACTTACCTTCCCTAAATTTGCTATCGATTGATAGATGACATCTACACCTTGTTCTATATACTTTGATACTTCCATTCCGTTAATTGTCGAAAGTGCATATTTAATGATTTCATTATCAGGCGGGTTTTGAAAAAACAATTTAAATTGATAAATCAATTGCGAAATTTGTATCGTTAACACAGGTAAATATTTATACAATGTCGTGCCAATAAAGGAAACTAATATGATATACAAACATGCGATAACAATTTTTCGATTTACATTCAATTTCTTTGAAATAAAACGTTGAAACCGATCCATTAAAAATGTCAGTATAAACGTAATTAATATTAAATTGATCATACTTTTTAATCCATATAATACTAACGCTAATATTATTAAAACGAGAAACCGTTGAAACCCTCTACTTCGAAAGAAATTTTTTATTTCATTCATTAAAATTTAACCTCCCCCTTCAATGGATGGAAATTGAATATATTACATTTTATGAACGACTATAGACAATCTTTCTTACTAATTGAGAAGAATCCTTTTTTTCTTCTTATATTGTTAGATTCTGTTTGTATTACCCTACCAACATATTTCATTCAAGTCGTTTACCCTTTTACAGTTTCGGTGGCCTTCTATTTTTAGACCGCTGTTCATACGCATACCCTATATTGAACAGCTCCTTCTCACCGAATTGCTTCCCGACAAATACTGCACCTACTGGCTCTCCATTGTTATCATATCCTGCTGGCACAGCTAATTCTGGATAGCCAGCTACAGCTGATAGAAGAATTTCCTCATTGTTAATCATAACTAGAGCATCCAAACCTTTTTCTACTAAATACCTATCTAGCTCTTTTCTTGCATTTTCTTGACTCGTTTGCACTACTTTTTCAAACTCATCTTTCGTTATAGCAGATTTTTCAGATCCCTCAATTAATGTTTGTCCGTATTTTATTCGTCTTTTACTATCCTGTTTATTACACGCTATAATCTCTTCTAACGATTTTACCGGTACATTTTTTTGCTTTGAAAGAAAATCGTTAACATTATGTTTGAATTCATATTCTAATGTTTGTAGATTATCTACACCCTCAGCGTTTAACTGAATATCATCAGTCAATATTGCACCTGCATCTTGAAGGTCTTTTCTAATCTTTTCTGCTACTTTCTTTCTATTCTCATTTTGTTGATCTATTGAAAAAAGAACCCCTATTTTTTTCTCTTTCAATCCATCTATTGATAAATCCTTCGTATAATCCATTCTTTCTTTATCTTTCATTTTTTCTGTCATAGCATCTTTTTCATCATAACTTACCATTGCGTTAAATAACGTTGCCGCATCCTTTACCGTTCTTGCCATCGGCCCTGCTGTATCAAGTGTTTCAGCTAACGGAATAATGCCTGATCTACTCACCATACCTAGTGATGGACGTAATCCAACTACTGATTGCTGCGCCGCTGGTGCAACAATCGATCCCGTCGTTTCTGTTCCGATTGCAAGCGGGACAAAATCTGCCGCAACTACTGTAGCAGATCCTGAACTTGATCCTGAAGTATCAAATGTGATTGGACCGTACGGATTTAAATTTTGTCCTTTCTTCCCACTATATCCGCTAGGCATTGTAAAGGATAAATAATTTGCCCACTCAGACATATTCGCTTTTCCTAAAACAAAAGCACCTTCTTCTTTCAACTTTTTCACAATCGTCGCATCCTCATCTGCAATCCAATCTTTTAACACATACGTTCCTGCACTAGTCGGCATCACTTTTTCCGTCTGTACATTATCTTTTACAACGACAGGAATACCATATAAATTCGACTTTTTGTTTCTACCTCGCTCTTGATCTAACTTTCTTGCTTCTTCCATCGCATTAGGATTTATCTCTGTAACAGAATTTAATGTTATTCCATTTTGATCATGTTCTTGTATTCTAAAGAGATAAATACTCGTTAATTCTTCATATGATAAATTTCCATCATCAATCATTTTTTGAAGCTCATCTACAGTCGCATTTACGACTTCTTTTCCTTTCATCTTTACATTTTCTATATTAATTCCTTTAAGCTGATTATGTATCGGTTGTAGCACTCTTTCTTTATCATATACAATACGCTCAGGTTCCTTTGGAAAATAATTTTTATACATGTAATATCCGCCGGCACACGCTAATAAGACAATGCCTCCAGCGATAGACAGCGTTCCCTTTACCCATTTCTTCATGTTGCTTCCTCCACTCTATAAGGTGCTTCGTTATACGAAAAAGAGAGTTACTTTTTACTTAACTCTCTCCAATCGAAATGCCAAATGAAAAAATGAAAGATTTCAATCTAATTACTTCTTTTTTTGCATTTGCTTCGCTAACATTTCTTTCACTTGATTATACGTTAACCCTGAATTTTTATTTAAACGCTTTACTTCCTCAACATCAGTACCTACCACTGTATATTTTTTCTCATCATTCATTTTTCTAATTCCCTTCTCACCGGATTATTTCTTATATTTCTTCCCTAAATGCGCATAATTTAACACCACTACAAAAAAGGAAGCTGTTTTTAAGTACAGCTTCCTTCTCGTTACATATTGTATATCTTAATAAAATTTCAATACATCTTCAGTAGGCAAGAACGTTCTTTCTGCTGGTTGTTCGTTCGGTTCACCAAATGGCATTTGACCTACTAAGCTCCACTCTGCTGGAATGTTCCAAGTTTCTTTCACTTCAGCATCTACGATTGGGTTGTAATGTTGTAATGACGCCCCAATTCCTTCAGCAGATAATAACATCCACACAGTATGTTGTAACATCGCATTTCCTTGATGAGACCAGAATGGGAATTGATCTTTGTATAATGGGGCATTTTCTTGCATTTTTTCTACAGTTGCTTGATCTTCAAAGAATAGAACTGTTCCTACACCTGCATGGAAGCCTTTTAGTCTTTCTACAGTCGCCTCAAAATTTTCTGCTGGTACGCGGGCTCTTAGTGTTTCTTTCACAATATCCCAAAACTTTTCATGCTCTCCATCCATTAATACAACCATACGACCACTTTGCATATTGAAAGATGTTGGTGCGTGTAAAGCTGTTTTTAACACTTCTTCAATTCTTTCTTTCGTAATTGCATCGTTTTTTGTTACTTTACGAATCGAACGGCGGTTCACGATTGCTTCTTTTAAGTTTGTTGTAGTTGCTGACATTTTAATTCCTCCAAATGTTTGTTTTATAATTTATTTTGTTATTTCATAACAAGCGAATTAGCAATATCCATCGGTATTACATTGCATACCTTCAAATGAATTTGTTTTATCCTTTTCAATTTCTTTATCAATGACCCTTTCTAGTGTTTCTTTACTAGCAAGCCCTTGAATGACTTCATCTCCAATCATGACAGTTGGAACAGCCATAATATTCGCTTCATCATATGCGTGCTGAATTGCTTCTTGATGCTTTTCTTTATATTTACGAGTTACTAAAGCATCTTTAAATTCCGCCTCAGGAAGTCCTACTTCTACCGCTAATTTTGTTAACACATCAATATCTTCAATGTTTTGCTCTTCTTGGAAAAATGCTGTGAATACGCGGTGATGATACTCATTACCTAGTCCATGTTCTTTCGCAAATTGACATCCTTCGAAAGCTAAATGTGTATATGGATGTGGTGAAACACGTGGCAAGCGCATTTCAATTCCTAACTTCTTCGCTGTCGGAAGAATGAAAGCATCCCATGAACCTAATTTTTCTGGCTCATTCCACGGATCTATTTTTGAATATGGACTTGGACGTAATTCAAATGGCATCCATTCAATCTCTACATCTTTCTCTTTCGCTACCTCATCTAATGGACCTTTTGCTAAAAAACAAAACGGACATATAAAATCTGAGTATACTTTCATTTTTACAGTCATAACTTTTACACCTTACCTTTATAGTTGTAATCAAACCAGTTACATTAATGATAAAAAAATATAAATATTATTTAAACATTCATTTTTTCTTGCAAAGTTTCAAACAACTGCCCCATCGTAATATTTCTCAAAACTTCTTCCATCGCAGATTGTGCTTGAATTAGAATAATTTCTAACACCGCTTGAATGTTCGCCCCAATTGGACAATCTGGATTCGGTTGCTCGTGAATATGAAATAGCTTGTCTTCTTCGACTACGTTCACTGCATGATACACATCTAACAATGTGATTTCATGTAAATCCTTTAGTAATCCCGCGCCACCCGGTCCACGATTTACGTAAACAAAGCCAGCTTGTTTCAAGTACGACATCATTTTACGAATGACTACCGGATTCGTATTTACACTTTCAGCCATATAGTCTGAAGTACAAAGTGAAGATGGATTGTTTTTCAAAATAGATAAAATATGAACAGCTATGGAAAAGCGGCTACTAATTTTCATCGTAATCACCACCTCGATGTAATAATTATAGTTACAACTAAAAAATAAGTCAATCCTTTTCATAGATTTTTTATAAGCAAATTAAAAAGTGCCCCATTATGATATATGAGACACCCCTTTTTATTCTGCAAATAGCGCTTGAAATTCTTCAATAAATAGCTGTACAGCGATTGAAGAATCCTTTAATGAAGGAACAGCTAAAGCAATTTCTCTCCATACTTGCGGTTCCAATTCTCTCGTTTGCACATTCTGTGGTAAATTCGTTAAAGATAATTCAGCTAATATTGCAATACCTAGCCCTTCTTGAATCATATTTAAAGCGGTAGTAACGGTAGAAATTACATACTCAGCCCGAAGTGGTACGTTGGCTTGTTTAAACATATCAATGATGGGTGGTTCGTATCCGCCCTTACATAATATGATCGGTTCATTCTCCAAATCACGAATTGTAATAGAGTCCTTCTTACAAAGAGGATGATCCTCTCTTAAGATAGCAACCATTTTTCCCTTCGTTAACGGGACAATCTCCATCTCTTTATTAGGCAAAATAACAATTCCTATATCAACAACCCTCGATATTAACCAATCTTCAACTTCTTTAATTGTTCCTTCGCAAAGAACGACCTCTAGGCTCGGATACTTCTCCTTAAAATGGTTTATCATTTTCGGTAAGAAATGTGCAGAAGCACTCGGAAAACTCCCAATTCGAATCGTCCCCACTTCGTGTCCTTTCTCCATCGCAACTTCTTGTTCAATCTTCTCTACACCGTTCAAAATCTCTCTAATATGTACAAGAATTCTGTTTCCTACATCCGTAACGAGTAATCCTTGTCGTTTATCACGTATAAGAATCGTAACTCCTAACTCTGACTCAATACTTGAAATGGCATGACTTACAGCTGGCTGCGTCATATTTAACACCCTGGCAGCCTTCGTAAAACTACCTAACTCAATAGTTTTTATTAATACTTGCAGTTGTGTAATGGTCATAACTAATCACTTATACTCCTTATAAAAAAGATTCATTTTATTTATTACATTCGATATCATATCATAGTGAAATGAATAACAACAAGGAGGTCTTACCGTGACACAGCTTTCTCGAACTAAGACGGCCATCATCCTTACCTTCCTCGTTTTTATGTGGGGAATCAATTGGCCTTTATCTAAGTTTGCCCTGCATTATACACCACCCGTTTTATTTGCAGGCGTTCGAACTTTAATTGGAGGATTCATTTTACTCCTTTTCGCTCTACCCAAATATAAAGAATTACATTTAAAAGAAACGTGGCATTTATACGTTATTTCTTCTTTACTTAACATCATTATATTTTACGGGTTACAAACTGTTGGTCTTCAATATATGCCTGCTGGTCTATTTTCCGCTATCGTATTTTTACAACCTGTTTTACTTGGTATTTTCTCATGGATATGGCTTGAAGAAACAATGTACGGTTTAAAAATTTTCGGGCTTGTACTCGGATTTATTGGTGTAGGTGTTATTAGCTCTAGTAGTTTAACTGGACATATTTCTGTCATTGGCATTCTTCTTGCATTAGGATGTGCGATTGGCTGGGCACTTGGAACAGTATTTATTAAGAAAACTGGTCACCGTGTGAATGCCATTTGGATGGTAACAATTCAGCTTCTTATCGGTGGTCTTTGTTTAATCGGATGTGGCTCAGAATTTGAAAGTTGGTCTAGTATTGCTTGGAGTATGCCATTTGTTAGTGTACTACTCTTTATTTCATTCTTTGTTATTGCAATGGGGTGGCTTGCATACTTCACACTCGTTGGAGCTGGTGAAGCGAGTAAAGTAGGGGCTTATACATTCCTTATTCCCCTTATCGCTATTATTGTAAGTTCAATCTTCTTACATGAAGCCATTACAATGAGCTTATTTATTGGCCTATTATTTATTGTTGTGAGCATTTGTTTTGTAAATATAAAGCCGAAAACACTTGCTGTAAGGCAGCAGGTTGAAGTGAAATAAATATGAGAAAGAGCCTACCATTTGTAGGCTCTTTTTTATATCTTATTTTTTACGACGCACTACAAAAACACACGTACCTACCGAAGATACAATTGCCAAAATAGATAAAACAATCGCTATCAATTGCATATTACTAGTACCTTCATTCTTTTCTACATTAGATACTTCACCATGTTCTCCTGTTAATGACGTACCTTTTGCAATTGTAGTAAGTGAATGCGGTTTTTCAGCTTTCTCATCGCCTGTCCATTCAACAATTTCTCCGTCTTTATATTGTTGATATGCATCCCAAGCTATTTTTTGTTCTTTATCCGGATTTTTAGCGACGAAAGTAAACCGCTGGAATTGGCCAGGTAAAATCCCTTCTCCTGTTGCCTCCCATACTACAGTTTTCACTTTTCCGGCATTATCTTTTTGCTCTTCTATTTTCCACCCTGGCACTGGTTCATACTGTTGGAATTCCACACCAGACGGTATTTTCAGTGTAACTTTTGTTGTTGCTACATTCTTTTCAACTGGTACTTTTATCGTGTAAGTCTCCCAAGAGCCGATGTCAGAAGTTGCTGGCTTCACAGTGACGTGCGCACTAACAGGTAACGAAAAAATTCCCATTGCAATTACTGTTGCGATCATTGTTGTTCCTAATTTTTTTATGCGTTTCATTTTCAATTAGCTCCTTTTTATCTATACCTACTCTTTATCCCGCTATTCGCCGGGCAGCCCAATTGATGAGGGCTGCTTAAAGTTTCACTTTATCTGCCACCTACAATAAATTTATAATCCGTATCGAAGCTATCAAGCGATTTCGTTAATCCATGTACTTGTATATTCCAGTTGCCTGTCATGTTAATATACATACCTTCTGCTTCATATTCTCCCGGTGAAACTGCCGAAACTTTAAATGATCCTTTTCCCATATTCATATCTAACGATTGAGTCGTTAATATGATTTGTTCCATATCAGTAACAGGTTGTCCGTTCTCATCCTTTAAAGTAATATGGAATATATTTTGTCCTACTCTATTAGGACTTACATTTAGCGTCATTTCATATCCATTATCTAATTGTTTACTCTCTGTAAAAGGTCCAGTAGGAGGCATCGGTGGTGTTTGTACGTTTGTCATAAAAGCTACGATTACGAAAATGATAATTCCAATGATAAACTCTACTTTCACCGTAGCACCTAATCCTTGCTCCTCTCTCATTTTCCCTTTCACATAATGAATAATTCCCAATATCCCCATGAAAACGAATAAAAGTATCTTTGCTAGTAAAGCTAATCCATACTTCGTATCAAATAACGAGTGGATTGTCGGAATAAAAAATGTACTGTTAAAAAGACCTGTTATTAAAATCACAATGACAGCACATGTTGCCCACGGTGAAAAACGCTTAATCATATCCCAATACATATTCCATTTGTTATCCTCTTTACGTAACAGAAGAATAATGGACGATAAACCACCAATCCATAATGAAGCTGCGAATAAATGTAAAAAATCCATAACAACAGCAATATCTTTAAACTTTAAACCATATGCGTGACTATTAAATGCTTTCATAACAAGTATCCCGATAAACAATACTATTGGAATACTCCATACTTTAAAAGACGATAGCTTCTCACGCCTCATCGCAAAATACGTAACGATTATAAGCGAACTAATTAAAGCCATTTGAGTAATCCATACATAACTAAAAACAGAAAGCTGTAACGTTTCTTTTAATAGTAAAGGATTGAATACTTCTAGCCATGAAACATCAGCATTTATTTTCGCTTGTAGTGGTAGATTGAATAACAAGCTAATAAATATCCCTAATAAGGAAATCCATATTATGTTCTTACTCCTTGATCGAACCGAGGTTGCATTCCCTTTATACATACTAAGATTAAAGAATAGCACTCCTATAAATAGTGAGAAACTTGTATATAAAATTCCACGTTCCATGATCATATCAATTTGCGGGACATATCCCATCTCTTCTACTTGTATATCATCTGCTCCAGCTTCCGCTAATCCAATACGGAATGGAATAACTCCTTGAATTGGATGTCCATCAGCTGAAATCACTTTCCACTGAATAGAGTAGAGACCATTTTTAAGATTCTCTTTTAATCCAGCTTCTAATAGCTTTTTATTTTTTTTATCAATATGAGCATCTTTTAAATCGACCCTTTTACCTGATGTATCTCTTACGTACAATGTATTAAAACTTGAAACTTGTATGTCCTCATCGAATTCGATTTTCACAACAGATGGCGCTTTCCTCAATGTTTCATTTTCAGCAGGGTTTGATTTCACAACGTATGCATGAGCAAATGCACTTTTCGGTATCAATATGATAAGCACACATGCAATGAATAGCAATGTCCCTATCCTTCTCATTACTTTCACACTCATTTCACTTCTTTCTTCCTCATCACTACATTTTCATTACTTTAACTTCCCAAGTTGGATTATCGGGCGAAATATTAACCTGATTAAATATAATCCTCTATATAGTATAACTATTTATTTCTCTCTCACCTCTAAACTTCTAATACAATAGTAACTACCTTCATAGATACAACTTACATTTTTAAAGTCGATTGTTATTATAACATAAAATATATTTATGTAAGTTCCTAAAGAAGAAAAGTTATCGTGAATCATTTGTGAAGAAAATGTGAAATGCATAAATAAAAAGATGTTACGTTATTACGTAACACCTTTTTACAAATATTCTTCTATTTCTCTTCCGGATAGTCACAATACTCTATGATTGTTCCCTCTGTATCCGCTGGGTTAAGATAGATCAATCTTCTGCCGTGTTTATTAATTCGAAGTGTATGCTCTAGCGTTCGAATACCTTGTTCTTTCAATTCTTCTAAAGCTACCTCTAAATCATCTACTCGATATGCAACATGATGTACACCTTTACCTTTTTGTTTGATGAATCTGGCAATTGGCGACGTCGTATTATTCGTCGGTGCAAGTAATTCAATTCTATCTCCATCCACTTCAAGAATGGCTACTTCGCTTTCAACACCAGGTGCCTCACTTACGTAACGATCTATTAAAGTTCCTGACAATACCTTTTCATAAAAATGTATCGTACTATCTATATCTCGAACTGCGATGCCAATATGATCAATTGTTTTTTTCATTTTATTTCCCCTACTACTTTATTTTTTCTCATTATTAATAGTAACAAAAAAAGTTATAGAAACAAGTTCTATAACTTTTTTATTTAACCTATTTTCTTATTCGCACTAGCTGCTGGTTGAACTTGATTTTTTACTTTTAAAACGCTAATGCCATATCCGATACATCCACCGATAATCGCTGGGAAGATCCAGCCTAATCCTACTTCCTGCATCGGAAGGAATTTAGTAAACACTTGACTTACTATTTCAACGTTAACTCCAGCTGCACTTAATCCATCGAATAAACTAATAATAAATGTTACAGTTAAGCTCACTTGATAAACTTCAGCTCTTCCTTTGAATAATGAATGGAAGAATGTTAAGAAAATCAATACAATTGCTAGTGGATAAATTGCTGTTAATACTGGAACAGAAACTGCAATTAATTGTGTTAATCCTACATTTGCAACAATTGCACTAAATACACATAGCGTGATTGCAATTGCTTTGTAAGGAACATTTGGGAATAACTTATGGAAGAATGAAGAACATGCTGATACAAGTCCCACACTAGTTGTTAAACACGCTACTGTAATCATTAACCCTAATAATACTCCGCCATATGATCCAAAATAGTAGTTAGAAACTTTCGCTAATACTTCTCCGCCGTTCTCTAAATGTCCAAGCTTTGCAACACTTGAAGCACCCATATAAGAAAGTGCTGTATAGATAATTGCTAAAATAGATGCTGCAATGATTGTTGCTTTTGCACAAACGACCATAATTTGTGTTTTCGTTTTTGCACCTTTTTCTTTAATTGCATTAATGATGATGATTCCGAATACGAATGATGCAAGCGTGTCCATCGTTAAGTATCCTTCTTGAAACCCTTTAAAGAATGCATGTGATGTATAAGCTTCAACTGGTGCTTGCATTTCTCCAATCGGATGAATAAAAGCAACGATTACTAAAATACCGATGAAAGTTAACTTAATTGGCGTTAAGATTTTTCCAACAATATCGACAATTTTCGCGGGATTTAGCGAAAAAAAACAAGTGATGCTAAAGAATACAATTGTGAAAAGAATTAAAGGTGTAGAACCTAATCCCTCTGGCATAAACGGTTTAAGCCCAATTTCATAAGAAACATTTCCTGTTCTTGGTATTGCAAATAACGGGCCAATCGCCAAGTATAAAACTGTTGTAAACACAATCCCGAACACTGGGTGAGCACGACTTGCTAATGACTGTAAATCATCTTTACCCGAAAAACCAAATGCTAGTACACCTAGTAATGGTAATCCAACACCTGTTACTAAAAATCCAGCGTTAGCAATCCATACATTTTCTCCTGCCGATTGACCAAGCATTGCCGGAAAAATTAAATTTCCTGCTCCAAAAAATAGTGCAAATAACATTAATCCAATAACTACTATGAACGAAAACGGTACTTTATTCGCCATAATATAACCCCCATTCAAATTTCCTTATCTCATTTTCCAATTTTAACTAATTGAATTTTCTGAATATTTAATTTAAGTATCAACTATTCTTGAACTCATTATAGTTTGCTATATAATATTTTGCAATACTATTTTCAAACTTTTCTTTTATTTTATAAATATACATTTTTTAACATGAAAAATAGACTAAAAAACCAACATGGTCATCCATGTTGGTTTTTCCATTTTACTATCAATTAATTAAAATTTCGCCGCTACTTTCTTAACGTTCTCTAGACCTTCTTCAACAATTTGTTGTGAGCGATCTGGATATTGGTTGTGCCCTTCAATTACAACAGTCTCTGGATTTGTAATGCCCCAGAATCCAAGTACAGTTGTTACGTAATTAACTGCCATTTCCATAGGAGCCATTTGTTCTGAAGAGTAATCTGAACCACGAGCACCTAACACAACTACTTTCTTACCACCAGCTAAACCTTCTGGGCCATTAGCTGTATATTTAAACGTTTTTCCAGCTTGAGATAAGTATGAAATATATGTGATTAATGGTGCTGGTACTGTAAAGTTCCATAATGGGAACGCAAATACAACTTTATCAGCTTCTAAAAACTGATTTAAATATTGATCTACTGTAGCAACTGCCTTCTCTTCTTCAGCTGTTAACTCCATACCTTGGCTACGTTTGTATCCACCTGAAATAGCAATATTTCCGTAATAAGGAAGATCTAATGCAAATAAATCTAACTCTGTAATTTCTGTATTCGGATTTGCTTCTTTATAAGTACTTACAAATGTTTCATACATTTTTGAACTAACTGCTTGCTCCGCTGGACGATCGTTTGCTTTTACAAATAATACTTTTGACATTGTTTTATTCCCCTCTACTTTTGTATTTTCTTCTTTTTTACCAAATAACGAGCTAAATAATCCCATTTTCTTCACCTAAACTTTCTTATCATATTCATTATTCAACATCATAAAAATTCTTATTCTAATAAAAAGTTCCAATTGATACCTTAAGGAAAGTTAATTAAAACTTTTTGTTATTTAATTACCTTATGTAAGTGATTGTAATATAGTCACTTACTTTAGTCAAGTAACTTTTGATAAAAAAATAAATCTCGAATTAAAAACATTAACTAAAATACAATTGAACACCAAATACGCCTTTATTACTTGTATAATAAAATTAGAGAGGAAAATTCATATTTAGAAAGGATTTATTCATGAGCACGATAGAAAAGATTCAAACTTTTATTATTCTTTTTGCTGTTACATGCGGCATCATACTCGGACAATTTAATTTCATACATATGTATTCAGACAAATTTATTGTTCCCTTCTTATTTTTCATGCTATATGGATTATTCCTCAGCATCCCATTGAAAGAAATAAAAAACGGATTTCACAATTTAAAATTTGCTGGAACAAGTCTTACTATTAACTTCTTATGGACACCTTTACTCGCTTGGGGATTAGGAGCACTATTTCTTTCAGATCACCCTGCGCTTTGGGTTGGATTTATTATGTTAATGGTTACTCCATGTACAGATTGGTACTTAATCTTTACTGAAATAGCGAAAGGAAATGTAGCACTTTCTACTGCGATTTTACCTGTAAATTTAATTTTGCAAGTACTACTACTTCCCATTTATTTATTTTTATTCGCTGGTGTTATGAAGACTGTAGCGGTTTCTGTTTTAGTAGAAAGTATTGTTATCGTAATCGTCTTACCATTTTTACTTGCACACGCTACAAAATTCATTATGAATAAACTGAAAAAAGCTGAACCGCTCGAGAATAAACTCATTCCGTTTTTCAACTCTGCCCAAATTGTATTTTTAAGTTTAGCAATCGTAGCGATGTTTGCATCACAAGGTAAATATTTACTACAAAATATGAATGTCGTTTTATTATTACTCATTCCTGTTCTATTGTTCTTCATCATTAATTTTGTACTAGGACAATTTATCGGGCGCGTTATGCGTTTATCTTATAAAGATACAGTAAGTCTAAACTTAACAACGTTAGCAAGAAACTCACCTGTTGCACTTGCTATTGCTGTAACAGCTTTTCCAAATGAGCCTCTTATTGCACTTGCACTCGTTATTGGACCGTTAATTGAGTTACCGGTACTTGCTTGTGTTTCACAAGTTTTGTTGCTTATTAAGAAAAAACGGCAATATATATAATAAAAAACGTCCTACTTTGGGACGTTTTTTATTATCAAGAAATTATAGGATGAACGATAATTATCAACTCTTACTCATTATAAAAAATGAAATAACCGAAACTAAAAACGTAATAATACCAATAATAATAAATATAATAGACGCGGAAATTGACTCTAAGGAATATCCCGTTATTGCAATTCCAACCGGGGTTGATACTAATAATAACGAACTTAAAAAACCGAAAAATCTTCCTTGCACTTCATTTGGAATTAACTTTCTATACAACACTCCAAAATATACATTACTTACCCCAAATGCAATTCCTGACAGAAAATAATAAACTGAAAATAATACCGGATTTAACGTCGTACCCATTGCAGCATTAAAAACCCCCATAATAGCAGTACATATAAAAGCAGTCGTAATCGTTTTATATGTACGAATCTTTTTCGTAATAAATGCTCCTATTAAAATCCCTATCGGTGATGCCGCAAAAACTATACTATACCATCCCGTAGAAAGGTCCATTTCTCTAACAACTATTACTTGTAGCGAAAGCATACACGCCGCTCCAAGTAAATTAATAAGCGCAGCGCTCATAAGCAATGTTTTCAATGATTGATTACTATTAAATATGGAGAAACCCTCTTTAAAGTCTTCGTAAAAAGGCTTTTTCTTTTCTACTTTTAATTCACGTGGAAATTTAATTTTCATTAAAATTAAAAATGATATACAAAATGTAATTGCATCTAACAAAAATACTCCATGAAAATTAAAAATACTAATTAAAAAGCTAGCCATTAAAGGAATGGCTACCGATATGGTTTGTATTGATATTTGCCTCAGCGTAATCGCCTGTTGAACATGCTTTTCTTCCACATATGTTACTAATGCTGCATTTGAAGCTGGTGTAAATAAGGCACTCCCCATCGAACGTATTATAAGTAAAAGTAGTAACGGCATGTACAGCATTTTATTAAAAAATGCTATAACTGCAATTAAAATCATAACGATACATCTCATCACATCCGCAATTATCATAAGCTTTCTTCTCGACATTCGATCTGCTAACGTTCCTGTTACAGGTGCAAACAGAATCGCTGTCGTCGCTATTGCAATGTTTACCCCAGAAACAAGTATTGGAGAATCCGTTAATTTCATTACCCATAACGGTAAAACGAGTGTAACCATTGAATTGCCTATCAAAGAAATACAACTTGCTAAGAAAAAATACGAAAAAACTTTATTGCTCCAAATACTTGTGCTATTCTCTTTTAAATCCTCAATTTTATTATTCACTGCGTCCTCCATTTTCCTCTTGTATATTTTCTTTAATTCTTCCTCATCACCTTTCAAAACCTCTATTTAAATGAGAAAAAACCTTCTTCAAAATAAGAAGAAGGTTTACTTATAACCGCATTCTTATCTATTGGGACTTTTAGATCCTACAGGATTTAGCACCTTTATTTAACATTAGGTTGCTGAGGCTTCGAAGGGCCAGTCCCTCCACCTCTCTTAATAAGAAGTTTTTATTTAATTATCTAAATTCATTATATTTTACATCAAAATAATTTCAATATGTTTTTCTATACAGTTAAAAGAAGATGACATCTATCATCTTCTTTTAACAATTTTGTCGTTACGTTAACAAGACCTTTCTAATTAAAAATGATAGGAAAAGTAAATATAACGAAAGCTGCCCAAAGTCCGTAAATTGGCAAATACTTCGTAACGGCATCTTGGATAGCTGTTGGTCCTGATTTGTTTTGCAAGAAACGCATATAGGAAAACATAATCCAAATTAAATTTGTCCAGATCAGTATGTTTACCCCTAAAACAGCAAGTCTATTAGGTGTAATCCCGTAAGAAGAAAGTCTAAATACAATGGCTGATAAAGCGACAGTGTCAATAATAAGCGCCAAAACAATTAAGGCAAAATTTATATAGTCTGAAATGTTCTTTTTCTCATCTGAATCACTCTCAACGATAGAAAATATAGTAACAGCCAATACACCAAGGAGTATTCCGTTAAAGGCCATTAGAAAATTTCGGTCCAAGAATGGATTTTTCCCGACCCAAACTACCGTTATTATATAGATAAACAATGTAATCAAGACAAGCGGACTAAAAATTTTAGATATGTATGGTGTAATATTTTTAGCAAGTTTAAGATTCAATGATACTAAGTATGCAGCCACTACAGCGAGAGCGGCAGCTCCAAATAAAACAACATTACTAAAATAGAACTCTCCTATATCCAAGTCAACAAAGCTAAATAATCGCATGGTGAATACTGCTAATATCATTCCACTCACTGCCATGCTCGCGTAGAGAAGACCATATTCTAAATTAAATTTAATATAAGCTAATCTTGTACTACCTTTTGAATATTCATTTCCCGTAAACGCAAGTCCCAATAAGACCCATAACAATATAGGAAGATGTAAATACGCAAGGATACTGCTGTCTTTATAATTTAATGGCAACATATTAAGATACAACCCGGCAATTAGGAACAACGCTGCAAGGAAATAAATAATACTTTTTTTCGGGGTATTATTGTAAACAAAATAAGCAGCGATAAAGGGAATTACACCAAAAGCTAGGTTAATTGGAGCAATTGCTTCCTGCTCGACAAAGTGGAAAATGATTCTGGTGCTTAGCCCAGCTAGAATAGCTAGCATGCCCATGAATAAGAAACCTTTTTGAAACAGTGATATTTTTTCTGCATTTGTCTTTCCCTTGAAATGCAACCTTTCATACCAGGCAGCTAGCACCTGAGAATCAGAGTTTTCATCCCATGCTTGTGAGAATGACTTTTTAAAAGCTTTCGGGTCTTTTCTATACATTCTCTCCAACTCATGAGGGTTATCCATATTTTCGATAATCAAATTTTGATTGTTCATAGTTTTACCTCCTCTAATAAAGTGAAACTTTAATCAGTGAGGGTTTTCTGCATCCCCCACTGATTATTAGTTGAACCAATCGGACTTTTATGGGCAGTTGATTCCCCACCTAACTTCTTTGCTTCCGCTGAATTTTGAGGTGGGGGTCTTACTGCCCATTAAAGCGGGATAAAAAACAGCTTTGTTACCTTTCTATAAAAAGCATCTCACTGATTTATTATGATAATGATTTTAATACACAATTTATTGTTTTACAATAAATAATTATCAATTATAAAGATTTTTTTATTGTATATTTTATTTCAAATAAAAATATATAGTACTACTTATTCAAAAAAATATCCTATAGAATAGACTTTTTTAAGCGTCTATTCTATAGGATATAATTTAATTATCATATTTTTATTTGTTAAAACAACTTGTCGTTACATAAAAAAGTTCTTTACTTACAAACCACTTAATCATCGTATTTTTGAATGAGTAAAGAACTTTTTTATTTCTTTTTAAATAGCGATTTTTATCTTTAAAATTAAAATTTCGTATGACTTTACTATCATAGTAAAAAACTTTTTTATCTTTTAGCATCTATTCCCCTATCACTCGTTGTTCTACTACCGTTATCAAAATAACAAATATAAACATTTAAATCGAAAGACCTTAGACCTAAATAGTAATGACATTATATAATAAGTATCAGTCCATTCTTTCCATAATTTTTTTATTATTAATTAAAAAAACAACACTTCTACCTCAAATATTAATTTTTTTAGTATTGAAATCAGCGTAATTTATATATTTTCCTTATAATAATATTATGCCAGATATTTTTATACTTAAAATGATTTTTTTCTATTACGACTCTAGGGGGATACATAGTGAACAAAATTAAAATCGACTTTTTTGAAGAACTAATCTCAGCGCAAAATACAGGCTTAATTGTGGGAAATGGATTCAGTATGAACTTTGATAGCTGTTTTAGTAATATTTATGGCCGTTTAAAAGAAGGAAGCTATGCTCTATCTAAAAATGGTATATTTTCTATTTCACCAAGTGCTAAACCTCATACTAAAGCAGTAATTAAGGAAAATTATAACAATGTATTAAGGTATGTCCGTACCCTTAATCAAAAACAATTAGAGGAAATTTTTAAAGATGCTGTAGCTTTTGCAGGACTTATTACAACAAACTCAACTATTTGGGATTTTTTAAATCAAAATAAACATTTAAATCACCTAAAAGTTGGACCAGATATGCTAGAAATCACGGAAAATATCTATAGGGTTGGTAGTACTAAAGGATTTCAATTTGTTAATATTGAAAATTGGCCAATACTTATATGGTTATTTCACTTGATTGAAGACCTAGCTGAATTTAAAAATAATAATCAGCAAAATAACCGTTTTATTACCCTTCTTAAAATAGGTGGAAGAAAAAGCGTATCGCCGCCTAACTCAGCAGGAGATGTAATGGTGAAAACAAGATTTAATGGTTTTGCCATTTACTATCGTTTGCTTATGTTGACTATCATCTTTGGAAACGGAAAAGCAGTTGATTTAAAAAAAGCAGAGTATGCAGAAAAAGTAAATCGAAACTCGTTGATATGCTGGTTACAAGAATTTAAAGAGCTGTTCAGCTTAAATTATGATCTACTTCTGGAACAAATCGTTCGTCGACCTGTAACTTATCTACACGGGCACTTCCGAAATAATGCAGAAGGTTTTTCATATTTCCAGTCATACTCTATGAGATATGGTGATAAACAATATTATACCAATGATATAATATTAGGTGACTACGCTACTACGAAGGTATTAGATCAATTCATACATTCCCTAGCAATGAAAGATATCGCCTTTGAACAGTCACGAGTTGCCCCCTTAAAAGAATTAACATTAAAAATGAATGAATCCAAGATAAATCATATTGTATTTTTTGGTATGCATCCAGAAAATGATTACCATATTTTAAGTGGGATATACCATAATTTTTTAATAACTAAACGAGATAATCCCATGATTACATATTGCTACTTTAATGAACAGGAGATAGAGGATTTCACTAACACTTTCTATAAAGTTACTGATTCAATATACAGAAATAAAAATTTAATTCCTCTGCACTTTGTTAATTCTAAAGAAGTTATTAATCGATATTTTGTATAAATCTATATATCGATCTATACTGTAACTAGTAACTGTTTAGAAAATAAAAAAGTTCTTTACTAATAATAAACAAAAAAAATTATATTTTTAACTGAGTAAAGGACTTTTTTATTACTCATTATAGGTAAAGATAAAATATAAAACATCACTTGAGTAAAGCATTTTCTTATTCTATATAAATAATTTGAGTTAAAAAATTACATGTTCACCTTTTTATTATGCAGTTCAACTTGTTCTTCTAAATATCTTTCATTTTCCCGATTCGGACTCTGGTAAACACTAGCAAGTTGTTTAATTTTAGGTACAGTAACTATTTGGGCACTGAATTTATTATCTAATAAATGCTTAATTCTTCTCTTCTGAAATTCCTCTTTAGTTTCTATAGTAGATTCTATAAATTCTTTAAGTAACGGATAATTGTGCCCGTTTTCTGTCAATAATACAGTAGCTATACCCATATGAGTTAAAAGACCGTTTATTGTAATTCTCTGTAACTTTCCCTTTCCCTCCTCATAAGAAGGCCAATTAGAATACGCCTCTTGAGCGTCTTTCAACAATTTACTATCCATTCGTATATAATACGCCTTATTATTTTTATTTTTCCATTTTGCAGTTGGTAAATGATTTTCCAACCATGCCTTATCATTCCTTCTTAGCCAGTCGAATGCTCCTTGGTTTAAAGCTTTTAGTTGTGTACGTTTAAGATTTGGATTCTTCTTAAAGATAATTTCCCATTCTTCTTTATATTTTTGAGTCTTTTCTTCGTCAAGACTTGCTTTACGTCGCCGTGGACCACGATTATTTATAGTCTCTTTACCACTAAACACTTGTTTTTTTATTTTACGCAATGTAACACAGCTTATTTTTGTAATTCGACTAATTTCCCTTAAAGTTAAATTTTCGGATAATATTTTTTCAAATTCACTCCTCCACAGATCTCCCCTGTCAATAATTCTCTGGGGGAAATTCTTAACTTCTAGTGGCGTTTGTTCGGGTAAAATCAACCTATATTTAAATCCACAATTACAAGTAAAATCGCCTTGTACTCTCCTATAAGCCTGATGTACATTAGTTTCTAAATCTTCTACACACGCCTCCATATAATGATCTGCCAAATTATTCATACAAATCCATGGCCCAAAGCCAAAGGGATGATAACTGTAGTCTTTCTCATAAAAATTCCTTACACTCACTCCTAACAAACGCATTATTAATAGATGCCTTACCGGATGTAAATTTTTAATCCTACTCTTCTCTGTGATGTATCTCGCCCAGCATAAAGGATCGTCAGGACTTAAGTTTGAATTTAATAAATCTAATACTTCTTTAGGATAAAAGTCCAATATCTTTTCCGCTAAAGAATATTTCCTTTTAATTTCTGGATAGCCAATCCCTTGAATCTTTAAAAGTTCTATGTATTTATTATGATAATATTGATGTGGATAAACGGTTAAATTCTCATTAAATATATATTCAATGTCATTTGCGATGTCTAGTAAAATTTCAAGAGATTTTTCACTGACCACTATATCTTCTTTATTTGAATGCAAATCATTTATATTAGGTATAATAAAAGTATTCCACTTCTTTCTAAGATAATATTTAGAAAGCTTCGTTAAACAAATTTTATGTTGTGTACAAACAAACACCCCTGGCACCTGATGAAATCTATTCCAGAAACCTTCTCCATGCGTTTCAAATTGTTCCTTTAGACATTCTTTACAAAAATATAAGTGCTCTTTTCTTTTTACATCGTCATTTAATTTTTGAATTGTCCGCATCGTGACAGCTACGTTATCTTCCCCTTTAATTTTCCCTAAAACTTTATGATAACGATTTTCTTCCATAAAATGTCCAAACAAAGGTAATATAGTATGATTTTCTATAAAATAATCTACAGATAATCCCTTAGATACATCTTGTAACTTTTCTACTATTACATTTACTCCACTAGGAATATCAACTTCAAATTTTTTCGCCATATTTCCAAATAAATTTACCATTGTTTCACCTCTAGATTTGTGCGCGGAGTGATAATGGTAACGAGCTATGATGCTATACAGCAATTCATTTTTGTATGGAGTTGGAAAATAAGAAATCATAAAATCACCTTTCCTATACGTTGTCTTCTGACCCATTTGATAACGCTAAAGCTACCGACTGTTGTAATAAAAATTTAAAACTTTTCTTTTCTCCATATTCCTCAATTATCTTTTCTACTGAAACTTTAGCAAGTTCATAATCTATCCCCATAAATTGCAATTTCCCAATGATTTTCACATCAATATCTTCTGTAAGATTTTTATTACACATTTTTTCCTGTTTTTCTAAAAAGTAGTCCACATTGACTACGTTGGTTATTTCGTTTAGTCCTGACTCTAATGTATTATCTAATGTACTCAATACGATATCTTCATATCTTGTCATGTTAGACTTTTTTCCCGTCTTCATCGCTTTAAGTACAGGTTGGAGTGACTTTAAATAATTTTCAGAAACACGCTTTATAATAGTCGACGTTATATTTTCCTTTTTCTTTTTCATTGTTTCCATCTGTACAAGCATAAATAATTTTACCGCTATGGCAATAATTCCTTGACTATATTCAAACATTACTTTATTTAATTAAGGAGTCAAATCTGTATACTCTCGGTTCCATTGATAGCGCCATAAACCTTTTAATAGCAACTCCCATTCTTTATCTGTTTCTCTATGATGCATCCAAATTAAATCCCCTTGCCCACACATTCTTCGAATTTGTCTCAATGCCTTTTTATAAAGCACTTCTGTTTTAGGTGTCCCAATAAATATGATTGGAATTTTGCATATATTATTTAAAGTTACAAAGAAGTTCAACATCACTTCTTCCCCTTGACTTTTTGCTATACTCAAATGTTGAATTTCATCAACAATCAATACTCCAATGCCATGTTGCACTATATGACTTTGCATAGCTACAATAAGTCTAGAAACAGTTGCACGCGTACTAAATATTTTTTCTGTATATTGCGTTCCTAATACACTGTCGAGCTTCTTAAAAAATGCACCAATTAAACCTTTTAAAGTACCATCATGAGGACAATCTATTTTTAAATAGAGAACTTGTTTTCTAATAAACGATTGACCGCCATATTCTGTATGTTGAATTACTTGGGGATAAGTAGAAAGCAGCCTGCTTAAACTTCTTGACTTTCCAACACCTGAAGTTCCAATTATCATAAACCCTTCTCCAGGAACCCCTTCACTATTTGTCACAGGTACCTTACCATTTTGTAAATTATCATATATTTCCCTGAGCAATAACTTTTCTTCTTTATTCATAGGATTTCTGCATAAATACCCTTGTCTAAGAGCTCTATCAAAAAGATTATACAAAGAAATTTGTCTACCATATGGCTGAAAAAAACTGTTTAAACGCATTACATAATGGCAGCGTAATTCTTTTGGATGTAATCTTTCTTCTTTGTTAAAATGCGGATAAACCGCTAAAGATTTATAAAGACTTTCCGTACTCAATATAGGTGGCAAAGTCTCTAAGAATGGATTTCCTTCATATTCTTTTACTTGCTGAGGCAAGTATAACGCTTTTGGATGAAAGTGACTTTCTTCTTTATAGTTATAATTAATCATTTTCTTACCCACAGTTCCCTTCCTCTTCCATTAACTTTTCATATAATTCTATTTGTTCTAACTCATATTCATTTAATTCTGCTTCTTCTTGCTCACATCCTAAGGATAATGTTCTTTTATCCAAGTTCTCATTCTCTTCTTTATTTTCAATTAAAAATGCCTCTTGTGGCTGACGTTCAAAATTATCTTCTGTTCTTCTTTCCCTAATATTTTTTATTTTTTCTGTGTTACTTTCTACAGATATAGGGATAATACTTTTTGTTCGTTGCTCTGCATCAACAACAACTTCTTCCACTCTGGATTGATAAGTTAATTTTCTTTCTAAGCTCTCTTTTTCCTTAATTTTCTTTAATTCTCTCTCTGTTTTTTGCAAATATTCTATCTCACTTAAGCTTTTACCATAATAGACACTCGTCTTATCCATTTCACAAACAATATAACTCTCTTTGCTTTCATCTTTAATATAAATAAACGTCATATTTCTTGGATCAAAGAGTACCCTGATTTTCCACCCTTTATTTCTAGCTTTTTCAAACCAATGTTCTTGTATTGCTTTTGCACACATATATCTCATGTTTTTATATTTAATTCCTTCAGCAGAAACCCTTCCGACATCTACAGACATGAAAGGAAACTTTAATTCTTCTTTTGGAAATGTCCTTAAGATACCCGAACATTTTTCAACTCCCCAGTTCCAAATATTATTTGGAGTTGGTACCACTTGATCTCTTAACATCTCTTCACTTAATTCATAGTGTTCAAGGACTTTCTGATTATACATTCTTATATATTCAATAATGATTTTGCGAATATCTTGAATTGTAAGAACTGCCTTTAGACGGTAATCTGGCGCTCCTCGTTTCCCGAAGTTTTTTTCAACGTACCCTGGTAATAATGGTTTAGCATTCTGTTGGAGAACTCCCAATGCACGCTCTACAATCCCTTTCAAATCAGCTCTATATGGAGGGGTATTTTCAAGACGAATATTAATTCTATCCGCTAGCTTTTGAGCTTCTTTTCCCATTAATTCTCCTCGATCAGCCAATAGTGCTGCTGGCAAATTAGATGCTATCCATTCACCTGTTTCAATTGAGACCCCCAGATTTTTGCAATATTCTTCTTTATCACTAACGGCACAATAAAGTGCTAATCTTGCCATCTCTAGTGAAGCAGCCCTAGTATCTACATGAAAGCCAACTATCATTCTGCTAAATACATCAACTACAAGATATAAAGTTGGTCGGCCTATGATTGCGTTATAGTTATTCGAAGATACAACATAGACGTCTGCAATTGTAGAATCAATTTGATATAAACTACCTGGTCCATAAACATAATCATTTGATTTTCCTAGGATAGCTCTTTGAGTTAAATTATGTTCTTTTTCTCCTAAACGTTTTATTGATACCTTATGTGAACTGGTTAATTTTTTAGTCCAATAAACAAATTGAGCATACGAAGGTGGCTTTGCATCCTTATTAAACTTTAATACGATCTCACCACCGAGGCTCAACTTATCCATAAAATTTTCCGCTAAAAACCTTTCATATGTGTAACGTAGGGAATTTTCTTTTTGGTTCATATAGTATTTATGAAACGCATTAACAATAAGCTTTTTTACTTGTTGTGTTACATTTGTTCCTTCGCCATGAATATTTTTATCTTTTTTTGTCTACCAACTTTTTTTGAGCCAAGAATTTTTTCTTTTCCTTTTCCACCACAATTTTTATAATTATCAACTATCGCTCCTTTATTTTGACCATTTTTCCAATACATTCTTAACAACTTATATAAAGTTGGCTTCGTGTATCCTTGCTGAATATACGCCTTTAAAATTTCTCCTCTTGCTTTTCTTTCAAATATAGCCGGAATATTCTCTTTTGATAATAGCCGTTGAATTAAGTGCCAATTCTTCTCTATACGTTCCCTTTGCGAGGCATTTAATTCCTCTTCCATATATAACTTATAATAAGGATCTGATAGACTTACTCTAATCACATCATTTTGAATATCCATTATAATATCAAGTACATTTACCTTGATAGGAAGAGCATTACTATCATTTAAGATGAAAATGTACATGACTTCTTGTTTAGAATCTATCCATAAAACCCTATAGTAGATTTTATCTTCATCTGTATCTTCTTCTAAAACCATATTATGGTATAAAACGTTCATAAAAAGCCTCCTCATCTACATAAAAATCATTCCTTTTTAACATATGTATTTTAAAATCTTGTTGTAAGTTAATTTTTATAACATGATGAAAAATCAAAAAGTTAAAAAATGTTAATCCAGTTCCATTCCTTAAACTATTTTCTCTTGTAAAGACTTCCAAAGAACGTTCAAGACATACCGTAGATTTATTTATATACACTACAAACTTCTCTAGTAAATCAATCATTTCTTTGGTTAACGTCGGATAACTTATAACTATATTTGCATTTCTAATTCTTTTTAAATTATTAACAAGTGGAAGAGGTATATCTTTTTCGGTTATAATTTCCCAATCTATATTTTTTTGTTTCCAATAACAACGTTCAATTTCAAATTTCTCCTGAACACGCTTTTTTTCTAATTCATTTGAGGGTTTAACTGTCCTTGCAATTATTTTTTCACAATTTTTTTCTTTTATAGTGATTATAAAATCTGTACTCATGACATAAGGTGTATTGCTTTTACTATCTGTTGGATATTTAATCTTCTTTTCCTTAGCAATCTCCATTGCTAATTCTAAATCTAGTAGTGGATATTGCTCCCGAATATCGATAACATCCTTTGAGTAATCTAACAATAAAAAATAGTTATACTCAAGACGAGATAAAAAATGGTGCATTCTTTTTGTTTTAAGCCCTAATTCCCTAGATACAATACCGTTTGATGGAAAGTCATTTACTGTTATCCACGGCAGGTATTCTGAACCTTCTCCTAATCCTCTGCCTTCATCAATCCATTTTTTCATCTTTTTCCATGTCCACATTCTTCCACTCCTCATGATTAAACCGCCCTCTCGTAGTAACAGCTTTTATTAGGGTTAACAATATCCTAAATATTCGAACATTTAAACTAGAAACTCCATCAAGAAAATCTATTACTTAATAAATCATGTGAATTTTTTATCCATTTAATAAAAAAATAGAAGGCATTTGTATCTTTAAACATACAAATGCCTTCTATTTTTATTATTGATATAAGTTTATTAATACTTGTTTTAACTCTGATTTAATTGTAATAATTGAGCGAACCGCCTTTACTTGTTGTTCTGTATCTTCTACATTGAAAGCATGTGCTAATTCTAACAATAATCCTGTAGCAACAGTCCCTGTACGATTACGTCCACCTTAACAATGGAAGTATTCCGTTTCCCCTTGTTTTATAGCTTCTTTAACTGCCCCATTATATTTCTTACTGATTCATCTTGCCCCTCTTCACCTTCTATAATCGGATAAGCATAACGTTTAGTTCCAAACAGAAACTCCTCTCCAGTTCTCCCCCAGTATATATTTTTCCTTTTACGAGCTCGTGATAGTTAGTCATGTTTATTAGGATCCTTCAATTATTATTTAGCAGCAATTCAATACGCCAATTATTTACAAGACCTGTACCTTATCGGCCTTCTATATAGTCTTTGTGTCAATATATTTACAATTTCTATAACCTTTGAATCCATGACAACCTCAATACTATTTACTGTTTATGTTACATTATTTTCTTATGCTTCTCCTAAATTAATACCGTGGCCTGTTCCACAGCATCCAGCACCCTCAAATGTAAAAACTAGTGCAGTTTCAATAAACTCTTTTGTTTTATCTGTAACATTTATTTTTATTTCTCCACTTATTATTCATTATTTTAAGGGGAAATCAGGTTGAAAGTTTAACTTGAGTAAAAAGCTTTTTTCTATGGGCTTTTAATACTGCATAAGGTTTTAACAATCACAATATCTTACATACAAATCAATTTCATCTATAAATGACCATTTTTCAACCCAAAAATAATATCCAAAATAACATAAAATATTGAATCTTCCTTTATATACTTTTATCTATTTTAAATAAGATAACATCAACTTCAATGTATATATATTACTACTCTTTTATGAATCAGAATCTTTTAATATGATTACATTTTTAGAATCCCGCTTTCTTACATATTAAAAAAACAAAACGATCGTAGGACACGATCGCTTTGTTTTTTTATTCATATCGTAGTGCTTGAATTGGATCAAGCTTCGATGCTTTATTCGCTGGGAATACACCGAATATCACTCCAACTAATAAAGAGAAAACAAATGATAATAGCATAACCGGTATGGAGTACGCTATTGTTGTACCTGTGGCTAGCGTAAATATTTGCGCACTAATTACTCCCATCCCAATTCCAATGATTCCACCAAATGAACTTAATACAACTGCTTCGATGAGAAATTGAAGTAGAATATTTTTACGCTTTGCTCCAATTGCTTTTCTAATCCCTATTTCTTTCGTACGTTCTGAAACTGACACGAGCATAATGTTCATAATGCCAATCCCGCCTACGATAAGAGAGATTGCTGCACTTCCGCCTAGCATTAATGTCATCGTATCATTGACAGATGATGCTGTCTCCATTAAATCGTTTGGACTTGATACGCTATAACTATCTGTATCACCTATGATTGAATTCATCGTTCTTTCAATTCGGGTCGATATGAAATTAATCATATCTTCATTTCCTACCTTCACATATGTTGTACCAACATTCGTAGTAGCAGCTAAACGCTGTCCGGTGCTAAGAGGAACAATAATCGTACTATCTCCGCTTGTTCCTAATGAACTTCCCACTGATTCAAGAACCCCAACAACTTTATAAGATGTTCCGTTTACCTTTACTGATTTACCGACCGGATCCCCTAAACCGAATAATGTTTGTGCAGTGCTTGCACCAAGTACTGCGATTTTTGAATGATTTCCCTGATCTAAGTCTGCAATGAAGCGTCCTGATTGCAGTTTTAAATCACGGACGTCTAAGTACGAAGAAGTTGTTCCAATCATTGATACTTGTGTATTCGTTTTTTCATGTTTCACTGTTACTCTTCCTGATACTGTCGGTGCAATAGCTTTAATACCATCGATATCCTGAATTTGTTTTGCATCTTTTTCTTTAAATGTAGCATCTGAATCCGTAATCGATACCGTTAATACATTTGTACCCAGGTTACCAATTTGATCTTGTACCTCTTTGGTCGATCCTTGCCCTATCGCGACCATGACTATAACAGAAGATACGCCGATAATAATCCCCAACATTGTTAAGAATGCTCTAATTTTATTCGCTCTTATGCTTTTCAGCGCCATTTTGAATGTTTGCAAACCATTCACCTCCATTCTCATAGAGCTGTCCATCGTGAATCCGAACAACGCGGCTTGCTTTCTTTGCAACATCTAAATCATGCGTAATAAGAATAATTGTATGTCCTTGCTCATTTAATGCATTCATAATTCCTAATATTTCTTTACTCGTTTTACTATCAAGTGCTCCTGTCGGTTCATCTGCTAGTAGAATAGGAGGCTGTCCAGCCAACGCACGTGCTATTGCGACACGTTGTTGCTGCCCGCCAGACAATTGAGAAGGCAAATGATTCGCTCGATCTGCCAATCCTACTTTTCGTAATGCTTCTAATGCTGTTTCTCTTCGTTCTCCCGCTTTCATACCTCTGTAAATGAGTGGTAGTTCGACATTCTCAACTGCTGTAAGTTTCGCTATCAAGTTGAAATTTTGAAATATAAAACCTATCTTTTCATTTCGAATCGTTGCAAGCTCAGAGCTTTTCATTTTCCCTATCTCTTCATTATCTAGCAAGTATTTACCTGAATCCGGTCGATCTAAGCATCCAATCATGTTCATAAATGTTGATTTCCCAGAGCCTGATGGTCCTATGATAGAGATAAAATCGCCCTTTTGAATATCGAGGGAAACACTTTTTAGAGCCATTACTGTTTCGCCGCCAAGTTCGTAGACTTTTTTCATGTTTTTTATTTGAATAATTGGCTCTACCATAACATTAACGCCCTCCTTGTCCGCCGCCAGCTGGAGCTCCGCCGTTAGATCTTCCTCCAAATTCACCACCAGGTCTTCCTTGGAAATTGCCGCCACCAAATCCTCCTTGAGAGTTTCCTCCAGGCATCATCATAGGTCCTTGAGAAGAATTCCCTTTAGATTGAACTCTCGGTATTTGCACCGTATCTCCTTTTGCTAATCCTTTTGTAATTTCTACATGCGTATCATTTGAAATACCAGTTTCTACTGTCACTTTTTTTGTTGACTGCGCTACATCGTCTGAAGATGTAGGAACTAGTACATATTTTTCATTTCCGTTTGTATGTACCGCTTCTACTGGGACATATAATGCACCTTCTTTACTCTCTATTGAGATACTTGCTTCTGTTGACATACCAATCTTCATATTTTTCGGATCTTCAATTTGTACAGTTACGTCAAATGTTGAAACGCCTTTGTCTGCTGTTCCTTTTGTTGCTACACTTATTACCTTTCCGCTAAATGTTTCATCTCCGAATGCACTTGCTGTTATTTTTACCGCTTGACCTTCTTTTACTTTCGGTACATCTAATTCATCAACACTAATCGTTGTTTGCAAAGCGTTGTAGTTTGTTATGTGTGCAATTGGATCCGCAGCCTGTACAGAATCACCGCTTGCAACAGAAAGGCTTGTAATTGTCCCCGTTACTGGGGCTTGCAGAATACTTCCATCTGTAAAGGTTACAAGTGTTGCACCTGCCTCTACAACATCGCCTTCTTTTACACTGACACTATCGGCTGTCAAACCACTTCCGCCACTTGCTTTATCTGAATTTGCACTATTGTTCCCTCTCGTTACAGGTGATGTATATCCATCTGCATCCTTCACACGGAGAAGAATTGTTCCTTGTGACGCTTTGCCGCCTTTTTTCACACTAACTGATTGAATTTCCCCGTCATATGGGGCCGTAACGACAGCACCATTTTTAAAAGTTACAAGCGTGTCATCTTTTTTCACTGTATCTCCAGCCGCTACACTTATAGTATCAGCAATAAGAATTGTATCTTTTGCTGTTACATCTTGATCTGTATTTGCTGTAACCGAACCCGAACCACTAACTGCTACCTCCAGTTTTCCTTGTTGTACTGTCGTTGTTTGAGAAGCTGCCACAACACCTTGTGTTTTATCTGTTTTATGTAAAAAGAACCAAGCGCTCGCTCCTCCTATTACAACAATAATGGTTGAAATGATAATCCACTTTTTCAAAATTCTATTCTCCTTCCCATTGTTGAGTTTGCCCCGATTGTTCTTGCCCTGGCTGGAATTGACCATTACCATTACCTGGGAACATCTTATCGCGCCCTCTTGATCCCATATCTGAAAAATCCGGACTTTTACTTTGTTTGTAAGCTACATACCCTACTCCAATAGCTGCACACGTACTGATTCCCAAATTTACTATGAGTAAAATTTGTATTAACTTTTGTTTCGTTTGTTCCATTTGTATTCCACCTCGTATATTTTTTTGATAGGCCTATTGTGACTTTCATTCCTTAACTTTTTCTTAAAAGTTCAACCTTACATGTAAAACCTCTTACGAAAGTTTTTTTGTAATAAAAAACCAAAAGATTAACTACACGATTTCACTGCAAAAGTTTATATAGTTTAGACAAGTAAGAACTCCCTCAATGAAACAGAGGAAGTCTTTGCTAATTCCACACATTAAATCTATATAATAATATAAAACAATTCATCACATCCCATCTTAATTCACTGGTTTAGTGTGGGAAGTATGAAACACCCAATACCTCGATCCTACATAGTTTATTAAGCTACCAATCAAAGTTGCAGTCACTTTAGAGACAATCAACGACTGCTCCAAGGTATCATACATACTTCTTAGTATTAGAGATACTACAATAAGACTTAAAAGATTAACACAAATGAATTTAGATGCTTCTACTGCAACTCGACTTTTCTCTTGTTTAAATGTCCAAACCCTATTTAGTAAGTAACTGTTAGCAACACCACAACAATATGAGATTGATTGCGCAAGTAATATGGGCACGTCCCCCATGACAAGTAATGAAAAGATTACTATATCTATGCCCGTATTCAGTATACCTACTATTAAAAACTTAAAAATTCGTATTAAATCTTCATTCATACGCTGTCTCATGTCGGATTGCTAATTTTTCATTTTCCTGTTCCCCATAAAACTCTCGAACAATATATAGAGGTCTCCCTTTTGTTTCATCATAAATCCGCCCAATATATTCACCAATAACGCCTAGCATAAATAGCATAAAGCCATTAAAAATTAGCATAATACTAATGATAGAAGGCCACCCTTTCATGGTTGCTTCAGTAAATAAAGTAAGGTATAGCACATATATAAAGTATAGAAAGCCTGAGCTAGAAAGAAGTAAACCCGAATAAATTGCTAACTTCAAAGGTTTATAAGAGAAAGACAGAATTCCATCTAAGCATAGCTTTACCATTCGTTTAAGGGGATACTTGGTTTCACCTGCTACTCTTTCATCTCGAACATACTCAATCGCTATTTGACGAAAGCCGATCCAACTAACTAATCCTCTAACAAATCTATTATTTTCGTTTATCTTTCTCATTTCTTTACATACCTTTTGATCCATAAGGCGAAAATCTCCCGTATCTACTGGTATATCAATATCTGTGGAGGCGCGAAGCACGCGATAAAACGTGCTTGCCGACCATTTTTTAAACCATGTTTCACCCTTACGCTTCATTCGCTTAGCGTAGACTACTTCATACCCCTCTTTCCATTTTTCAATCATTTGCAGAATTAGCTCTGGTGGGTCTTGCAAATCAGCATCAATAATGATAACTGCATCTCCATTTGCATAATCCATACCAGCTGTAATTGCAATTTGGTGACCAAAATTCCGTGAAAAATCGATAAGTTTTACTGTCTTATCACCTATCATAAATTGCTTTATAATATCCGCACATTTGTCTTGGCTTCCATCGTTAATAAATAGTAATTCATACGTACCATTTGCATCTTTCATGACCCTTTTCAGTCTTCGATACGTTTCTTCAATAACAGCTTCTTCGTTATACATGGGGATGATTATTGAATAACATATATTGTTTCCCACTCTAACCACTCCTTTACAAAGTTACTTTATATAAAGTATTTGAGCGCCCAGGACCCCCCATACTCATACCTTCTTTTCCACCATTTTGTTTTGTATGCCACTCATCAGAAGGTATTTTCTCACCATTTTCTTGAATCCATTTTGTTACTTCAGAACTTCCCCCTCTCATTCCTTCATTTGAAATAAGGAAGTACTTTATTTTCCCACTTACAAATAACTCTTTTAATTCCTCAACAGAATACACTGGATCTGAACCAGAAAAACCACCCATCGTTATTACTGATTCCCCCTTATCTATAATGTAAGGAGCTGCGGTTTGATAACTTGTTGTAGCAAATAAGTATTGTTCACCGGTATTATTTTTCTTTAAATATGAAAAAGTTTTATCATCTAAACTCTCGTTATCCATACCTCCTGGCTTGCTTCCTGGTAATCCTGAAGATTTTTTACTAGGGTTTGGGATTTGCATGTGATCTTCTGGTGAAGCAGAATCTTTTTCAATATATTCCCGTTCAGTTGGAAGTCCGTTACCACCGGGTCCTCCTTGTCCAGAAAATCCAGGCATTGCTCCTGGAAAAACTCCTTTACCATCAGCTGAACTTGGGCCCGCTTGTGGGAGCATACTATTTCCACCATATGTAATCGGCGTAGCAGCCCAATACAATGGTCCGATGAATAATATAAGTAATCCTGCAATATGCAGCGTAAAAGGTAATACAATCTTCTTATACTTGAACAAAACAAGTACAAAAGTCATGATAATTCCGGCTACTGCTATACAAAGTGGCCACTCAGCTCCAATGACATCACTGTAAGGATGCATGATATACCATTGGAAACCTGCTGTTCCTACAACTGCAATTGGCAATAACCAAGACTTCCAGCCAGTATTATTCTTATAATCCTCAAAAAGCTGTGTTGAACCAGCTCCAAATAGAGCTGCAATAGGAGCCGCAAGCATTATTAAATAATAGTGATGGAAAAATCCTGCAATACTGAAAAATACCATAACTGGAATTAACCATGCGAGCCAAAAGACAGCTTCTTTATGTTTTAAAGTTATATTATTTCTTCTTACACTAGCCAATAAACTAATACTAGCAATAATAATAAACGGTAACAGCCAACTAGCCTGGCCAGATAACTCAGACTGGAATAGACGGAACGGCCCTTTTTCTCCAGTTCCAAACATACCGCCTGCCATGCCACCTGGACCACCATTTTTACCTGTCGGTGGGCCATCCCCTTTGTTTATTTGAAATCCTTGACTATTATCACCATTTCCTTGTGGTAAATTAGCTCCATTTTGATTATTATCTTTCTGTACTACTTCATTGTTACCTTCAGGTGTTTGAGATTGATCATTTTCATTAGGCATTCCTTTATCTGCTGGAACTTCCTGTTTGCCATTCTCAGCACCATCATTTGGCATTCCCCACATATTATTTTGAGGCGATTGTTGATGTTCCTTCGCACCAGGTACTCCCTGATTCCCAGTAAGGCGTGATATGCCATTGTAACCAAATGCTAATTCTAAAACTGAATTTGTTTCACTACTTCCGATATACGGACGTTTATTTTCAGGAATACTGTCTACAATTACCGCCCAAGAAAGAGAAATAACGAGCATGATAGCTGTTGCACCAGTAAGGAAACCAATCTTTTTTTTCCAGTTTACTTTCGCAGCTAGAAGATAAAAGAGATAAAAAGCAGGCAGTATCATATATGCCTGTAGCATCTTCATATTAAAAGCTATCCCAATTACCGCAAAAGATCCTAAAAGACTCCAAACACTTTCACGCTTCACACTTTTAAACAAGAGCCAAGTAGCTAACAAAAGAGTAAATACAAGCATGCTATCAATATTATTTGTTCGGCTCACTGCAGCTGCAATTGGTGTGCATGCAAAGGCTAAGGCACTAAGACGTGCAGCAATTACACCAAAAGATGGCTTAACTAAAAGATATATCAACAATACAGATCCTATCCCTGCCAATGCTTGAGGTAGAATTACACTCCAGCCGTGCAGCCCAAAAATATAGGCACTAATTGTTTGAATCCAAAATGCAACAGGTGGTTTATCTACCGTTACAGACCCAGCTGAATCGAGGGAACCAAAAAAGAAATTATGAAAGTTTTGCAGCATACTTGCCACTGCAGTCGTATAATAAGTATTCACATAATGATCCGTCCAAATATTATAGCCATTTAGAAAAAGTGCTAACAAGACTATGAATATTAGAGGAATATCCAATCGCTTTTTCAATTGTAAAAACATAGAATTACAACTCCTTAATCATTTTATAAAGTTAACTAGGCCTTAAATGTATTATCTTTCTTCTATCTGAAGTGAACTTGAAAGTAAGCTGAAAGTTTCCTGAATACATGAAATATCTTTCGTATGAAAAGAGAAAATGACAAAAAAATAAAAAACTACCAGGTATTTGAATGACTTTCAGCAAATTTTAAGCATAATCGTAGATACTAATAATAAGGAAGAAAAAGGAGGCATAGATTATGAACTCTCTTAAAGGGGTTAAAATATTAATAGTAGATGATGAACCACATATTTTACAGTTTTTAGAGATCGGGTTAATGAACGAAGGATATGTAGTAAAAAAAGCGACGGATGGAATAAGTGCCATGAATTTAGTACAAGAATTTGAGCCACATGTGGCCATCTTAGATGTAATGATGCCTGGTACAGATGGGTTTGAAGTATGCCGAATGATAAAAAAAAGTGGTGCTCTTACTTCTGTGATTATGCTTACTGCAAAAGACGAAGTAGATGATCGAGTGAAAGGATTAACATTAGGTGCAGACGATTATGTGATTAAACCTTTCAGTTTTGATGAATTACTTGCCCGTATACACGCACGTCTTCGTAATCAGTTTCCTAATTTATTCAGTGAGATTATTTATGGTCCTTTTAAGGTAGATGATCGTAGAAAAGAAATACGATTTAAAGATGAAATTTTGGAACTTTCTCCTACTGAATATGAACTACTTAAATATATTGTAATTAACCATGGGATTGTACTAAGTAAGGGTGTGATACTTGATAAAGTATGGGGATATGATTTTCAAGGAGATGAAAATATTGTGGAAGTGTATATTCGTTCACTCCGGGAAAAATTGAAAGATAAAGAACACCGACTCATTCGCACAATTAGGGGATCGGGGTATCGTGTGGATCTACCATGATGAAAATAATCCAGTTCTTGAAAAACAAAAAACTAATGTCTCGTTCCTTACGAAAGCAACTTTTAACTCGAACATTATTTATTTTATCTCTTATTCTTTTGAGTATTGGCCTTTTACAATTTTGGGTAATGAAAGACTTCTTGTATAAAAATGAAGCCGAGACATTACGAGCGAAGATGATGTCTTTACCACCAGAATTAGATTTACTTCCTTTTAACTCAGAAAATAATGAAAAAAAACATCCTGATCCTAATCGACCAAGATTTCTGTTTTCACAAGATATTTCACTTGCAACTATCGGACAAGCTGGGGATTATAAGGATTTCGCAGAGAGTACGGGCATGTCCTCGCCAAAGTTATCTAGTAAAGAGTATGAAAAAATATTAGAACAGTTCTCGAATCGTAAACAAGTAACCTATAAAGTAGTACGTAATAAAGAGGGGATTGAGCAATTAATTGTTTTCAAACCTATTCGGAGTCTTCCAAACGGTTCTGATGGAGATTTTAATCAAGTTCCTGATCAAATTCTTCAAATCGGAACAGTTATTGCTCCTTTACGCGATGTTCTATTTCAGCAATTACTAACATTCATTGTTCTATCTGTACTAGCTTTACTTATCGGTTTAGCGCTATATTTACCCGTTCTAAAAAATACATTGATTCCTCTTTCTAACATTGTAAATGCAGTGAAAAATACGAATGCGGGGAATTTGGCTGAACGACTACCTACACACCAAGGGCAAGAAGAAGTTGACCAATTAGCTCTAGCATATAATGACATGTTGAAGCGATTAGAGGCATCCTTTCAATATGAAAGAGAAACAAAAGAGAAAATGAAACGTTTCATTGCCGATGCTTCTCATGAACTAAGAACACCACTTACATCTATTCATGGTTTCTTAGAAGTATTATTACGAGGCGCAGCTAATCGCCCTGAACAGCTTTATAACGCCTTAAACAGTATGCACGGCGAATCAAAACGCATTATAAAGTTAGTAGAAGATTTATTGTTTCTTGCAAAAATGGATCGTGAGCCTGGTCTACACTTATCGGAAGCCAATCTCACCAAACTTATCTGGCAGATGAAACCACAATTAAGCGTTTTAGGTGGAAATCGACAGATATCATATGATCTAACAGAAGGAGTGAAAGGCACTTATGATGCTAATAAAATCAAACAAATTATTTTAAACCTATTCCATAATGCCGTCCAACATACTGATTCGACTACAGGCAAAATAACAATTTCTTTAATGGTCTTAGAAAATCAAGTAGAAATATCCTTAAAGGACAATGGATCAGGCATAAAATTAAAAAACCTTCCTTATGTATTTGATCGTTTTTATAGAATTGATAATTCCAGAACAAGACAGCATGGTGGATCTGGTCTAGGGCTTGCAATTACTCAAACTATTACGCAAGCACATGGAGGAACAGTATCTGTAAAAAGTAAGTTTGGAGAAGGAACAACTTTTTATGTGTATCTACCTATAATTTCGCCATCACTAAAACAGTAATAAACCGGGGAGAATTACATTTCTCCCCGGTTTATTACTTCATGTATTCTTTTACTTTTTACAATAACATAGGAAAATCAGCTTTTCTTTTCTAAAACTGTCTTATGAAATTAAACTGATATAAACTTAGCTTGATGGTGATGGGGGTAGACCTATATCCTCATCACCTTAAGAAAAATAAATGCCTGCAAAACGATAAAAGTGAACTTCGGTGCAAAAAAACACAAAATCTTTATTTAGGGGGTACTTTAAAATCTTATGTAATTTAAATGTTATTACCATATTGTATGTGCATTCATGCCATTTCCAAGGATTAGAATAAATATTGGGAATAAAACTGGCCCTAGTGTAAGAAGTAGATTAAAAAATATAAGAATTCTATATAACCAGGGATAATGTGGGTCATTTTGATTTGCAAATACTAAAATAACTAATGAAATTATGTTTGTTACATATAAAATTAGCATTAGAAACCAATAATTTGCCATTATACTAAGACTCCATGCTCCTAATAATTCGTGTATTATCCCAAAGGATATTCCTAATACTGCA
Source organism: Bacillus tropicus (assembly GCF_001884035.1). Classification (GTDB taxonomy): domain Bacteria; phylum Bacillota; class Bacilli; order Bacillales; family Bacillaceae_G; genus Bacillus_A; species Bacillus_A tropicus. The sequence continues at coordinate 73,155 of NZ_MACG01000035.1, read as the reverse complement.
AAAGAAAAGCAAATAACTGCTATTTTTTTCAAAAATTTAGTGAATGTTTTATCGTGAGTATTTTGAGAATATAAACTCATGATATTAAATAAAGATAAATATCCCATTATAATTCCTACTCCAGACAATAACAGGTCTCCATTTGACTTAAAAAAACAAAACAGCCCTGCTACAGAAAAAGCAAAGGAGATACATATTTTTTTAAAAACCGGATTCATTATACTTTCACACCCTCAAAAAATAAAAAATCAATTTATAATCACTTCGTCGCTGTTAAATTCAAATTACCATTGTGTACCTGCTATTCATTAAAATCACATTTTACATCTGATTATTATATTTCAAAGATATAAAAGTGGTAATTTCCTATAAAGTTTAAAGAATACTATTTGGTTTAGGGTTTATGCATTCTTATCACGAAGGTAAAGAGACTTAAAAATTAACTAGAATTAATTATAATAAAGTTTACATTAACATAAGGTTAAAAGTATGTAAATATAATTAAATATAAATTAATTATATTTTGGGTTTAAAGAGGATTACGTATAGTGGTAACACCCCATGCCCATCAAGCTAAGATTTTAAAGTACCCCCTAAATAAAGATTTTGTGTTTTTTTGCACCGAATTTTATTTTTATCATTTTGGGGAACAACAGATTTTTTAACTTTATAGCAATGTGGTGCTACTCCTAGATGCACCTAAGGTAGACAAAGAAATGAAGGGAACTGTTATAGAAATTTGTATATTTCTTTGGTAACGTATCGCGTCTTTCTTACAAAAAGCTTAACTTTATCTCATCAAAAAGGTTCTTTATGAAAGTATATAGAATTAGCACATATCGCAGTATTTTATACTTGAAGGGGTGATTATGTTGAAGTATTTAACAAAATCAAAAAACTCATCAACAGGTCTGAGAAAGTATTTGGAATCCTATCCGTTAACTTCATTTTTTGTAATGGCATATTTATTTTCATGGGTTGTATTAATTCCATTTATCTTATCCCAATGGAGTATTTTCCCTAAAACAAAAGCGTTTGATATTTTCTTTGTTGCCAATGCGTTTGTAGGCCCTATGTTAGCAGCATATATCATGTTTCGAACTCTTGAAGGCAAAGAGTCATGGAAAAAAGTTAGAAAAAGCATCATATCTACTAAAGTCAGTTTGAAGTGGTACTTTTTTACTCTCATCTTTATCCCGGCAGTAATGTTTCTAGGTATGGTGATATTAAATGGAGGGATACCTACTTTTCATAGCTTTACTTCTAAATTTTTTGTAACCTATCTCATCTCTTTTGTAGTTGCTTTCTTTCTCGGTGGACCCTTACCTGAAGAAATCGGATGGCGCGGTTTCGCTCTGCCTCGATTACAATCGAAGTTTGGACCGTTTAAAGCTACATTACTACTTAGCGTTTTGTGGGCTTTTTGGCATCTTCCACATTTCTTAACGGTTGCACAAAGGGGTGGACCAGGTTCTGACCTTTCTCTCCTATATATTCATTTACCAATTTTTATTTTGATGTGTTTACCGATTTCAATCATTCTCACTTGGGTCTACAACTGCCATCGCGGTAACTTATTTATTGTCATGCTAGTTCATACGAGTGTAAATACGTTTAGCTTGGTACAAGCTCATTCCACCAGCCCTGTTTTAAAAGATTCGGATTTATTTGTAGGGATAGGATTGGGCTTTGTTGCTTTGCTTATTCTTATTTTCACACGAGGTAACCTTGGATATAGACAAATTACTAATGAAATAGGATTTAGTAACAATGAAAATATAAGTAAATAGAAACGAAAATAATAAAATAGGTTGATGGCAATGGAATCTCCCCACATGCCCATCAACCTAAAATTTTATAGTATCCCAGAACGACATTTTATACTAACTTGTAACAAAATGCTCATTTTTTCGTTATGGGGTATTTCTGAACTCTTAAGTTGATGGGCATGTATGGTGACCCCTTATTAGGAAGGTAATATCAATAATTAAGCATTAATATTCTTTAACTGAGTAACAATTCCAAAACTGATTTTTAATAGAAAAAAAGGGTTACAGATTCGATTGTAACCCTTTTTCCAAATGTTTTTAGTTTTATACAATTCCTATAATGATTACAGGACTGAAGTATGATTCGAAATAGCGTTAATTATATTATCCCAATCATCACAATGAATCTCGTGACCTGATCCTTCTAGGGTTAATAACAAAGCATGCGGAATTTCATTAACAAGAGCAAGACCATGCTCGTATGGAAGTACTGTATCTTCTGTACCATGGATAACCAAAGTAGGTATATTGATTCCTTTTAACTTCCCCTCATAAGAATCATCGCCTTTAAGAAGGGAGTGATTAAACATACTGAGTAGGTTATTTGCTCGTTTTATTTCTTTTTCTACCTGTTTATAAGCCCTTTTCTCATCGAATTTATGATTTGAACCACAGAGTAAAGCTGATCCTGCAGCCAAGTAATTGGCAACAGATTCTTCATCTGACCAATTTAGTTTAGCCGCATTAGCATGGTAAGCGAGTATCTTCTCATCGATCGGAGGCAAATTCCGGTTGTTGTCTTCAGAACCAAAAATACCTGATGCAATCAAAGTTATACTTAGAACTCTCTGAGGATTTCTTAAGGCTACAATTTGAGCAATCATTCCACCCAATGACATTCCAACAATATGTGCTTCATCAATATGATATGCATTGAGTACCCCAATCGCATCATCAGCCATATCTACCACAGTATAGTGGGAACTCCCCGGTTCATAAGTAGTTGACCGTCCAACATCTCTATTATCATAACGAATAACATATCGGCCCGTATCAGCTAATTGTTGACAAAATTCCTCATCCCAATAAACCATTGAACACATGGCTCCCATAATCAGTAAGACTGCTGGATCTGCTGAATTGCCAAAGCTCTCTGTACATATATCAATTTCATTAATTTTAATAATCTTTTCAGTCATGATTAACTCCTCATTTCATTCGTATTTAGTTAATAAAAAAAGACACAATCAAATAAACCCACACATATTGAAAAAAATAATCGGGCATAACGAATTGTGTTTAAAATTAACGTAAACGAATGAACTTGATAATCATGTTAAACACTCTCCTATAAAAAGGGAATAAGGGTAAAACCCTTATTTTGATTATAACATAGCTCTATCAGTAGTAATATAGGTTCATTTTCTCTTATTTTTTGAATCTGCATTCTTAGTGGAAGAAAAGACGATGTATACAATATTCAAACCTAATTAACATAACGTCTCATTATTGGTAGCAATGAAAAAGGGGAATCCTTACTCTCAGAAGAAATCCCCTTTTTTATTTTCTATAAAGCTATTCATCTTTTTATACATTCCGATTATGGCGTGGTTTAGGGTTTCTCGTTTATTACTGGATTGGCCGAAAAACTGTATAAAATCTTGAATACTCTTAGCGTGGCTATTTTCCAAAATGCTGGCGGTACCCCATCGCTATCAAGCTAAGAAAGGTAAATGCCCCCAGAACGAGATTTTGTGCTAACTTGTAGCAAAAAATCTCATTTTTTCGTTTTGGGGTAATTCTGAACTCTTAAGTTGATGGGCATGTATGGTGATCCCTGATAGCCTTTTTATCCAGATGTATTCGTTTCATGAGCAAAATTACTTTACAAAAATCCTCTACAGTTAAAGTTTAGTCCCTGACATACATCAACGCTCATAATCATAAAAAGACTGCAGTTGTTATACTGCAGCCTTTCAAATGTTTAATCCATTTTTTAATCTATCCTCTAATTAACCTAGATATGCTTTTTGCAATGCCTCTAGACCATCTTTATAAATTCCATGGAATAGATTAATTGCCTCTTCATCAGTAACCTCTACAGGAGTGAAGCTACCAGACCATTCAACTAATGATGTGTTAGCATCTTTACCTTCTTTAACATGGATTGTAGATAAATAATTAGTTACAGGGAATGGCGCTTGCATAATTGAATATGTGTAATTGCGCTCTTTCTCATTAAATGCTTCTAAACGCTCTACGATTGTATCGCCATCAGGATTAGCTAAATGACGTACACGTCCGCCCTCAGTTACTTTACTACTTGGAATATAAGGTAACCAATCTGGAAGTGCATCAAAACCTCCAATTAATTGCCATACTTGTTCTGGTGAAGCAGGAATTTCAATAGATGTAATAGTGCTTGCCATTTTCATTACTCTCCTTTTTATTTAACGTTAGTTGGTAGTGGTGCGTTAGGTGCTACTAATTTTTGTTCGCGCATTTCTTCCCAGAATGCTGCTGGAATTACTGTTTTCAATGCAGCTTGATCTTCTGCAATTCGTTCCGGTTTAGTTGCACCAGGAATAACAGCTGCAACTGCTGGGTTAGCTAATGCAAATTGTAAAGCAGCAGCTTTAACACTAATTCCATGACGATCTGCAATACCTTTAATTTTATTAACTTTTGCAATCATTTCTGGTGATGCTTTTTGATATTCGAAGTGAGTACCTCCAGCAAGAACACCTGAACTATATGGGCCACCAGCAACAATATCCATATTGTGTTTTACAGCTGCAGGCATTACTCGTTGCAGTGCACGCTCATGATCTAATAATGAATAACGACCAGCTAGTAAAGATACATCTGGTTTCGCTTCTTCTAAGTCCAGCATAAGTTCAATTGGTTCTACTCGGTTTACTCCAAGTCCCCAACCCTTAATTACGCCTTCTTCACGTAAACGAGTAAGCGCACGGAATGCTCCTGTTCTAGCAGTTTCAAAATGTGTAAGCCACTCATCACCATAAAAATCTTGCGCTATATCATGAATAAAAACAAAGTCTAAACGATCTGTTTGTAGACGTTTCAAACTGTCTTCAATAGAACGAAGAGCTCCATCTGCGCTATAGTCAGGGATGATTTTATTCTTACGACCAAACTCGAATAATCCACCTTTTTCTCCTAAATCACGTGCAGCTGGATCTTCCAGTTCATCCGAAATAATTCGACCTACTTTTGTACTTAAGAAGTAATCATCACGATTTCTTTTTGACAGTGCCTCACCAAGACGAATCTCCGATAATCCTGCACCATAAAATGGAGCTGTATCAAAGTAACGAACGCCACTTTCCCAAGCTGCATCTACTGTTGCCATTGCTTCTTCTTCCGGAATATTACGATACATATTACCTAGTGGTGCCGTACCAAAACCAAGTGTACCTTTTAATAAATCTTTCATTTAAAATCTCCTCCTAAAATATATTAAAAAATGATTAATGAATATAAATTAATGTGAAAAGGCATGACCGATCAAAAGCACTATAAAAGGTTTGAACAGTCACAGAAGCATGCACTTCAAAGTACGACAGTTATAAAAAATAGAATAGATACTTTTTAATACTGTATTTCTCAATTGCTCCTTACACATGCTATTATGATGTGTATTTAACATAATGAAAAGTACGCACTTTAAAGTATTATAGACACTAAAAAGTATCATAGTTGCTTTTTAGTATCGTACTACTCGTTTGCCTCTTACATATGTTATTATGGAACATGTTTAAAACAATAAAAAGTACGTACTTTAAAGTGATATAGATACTAATAAGTAACAATTGTATATTTCATCTAGTTTAGCTCAAAAATAAAATTATGTAAGGAGATTTTATATAAAAAAATACATTATTCCTGTGGAGGCAACTTTAGAAGTTATCGGTGGGAAATGGTAAGTTGTTATACTTTGTCATTTAAAAAAAGACAAAAAAAGAACGAGTGAATTAAAACGTTTAATGCCTGGTATTACACAAAAAATGCTCACGCAACAGTTACGTGAGCTAGAAGAAGATGGTGTAATTCAAAGAAAAGTATATGACCAAGTACCTCCTAAAGTAGAATATTCTTTAACTGAGTATGGCTGTTCTCTAAATACTATACTAGACTCTTTATGTACTTGGGGAGAATGTCATCTTGAAAAGCATGGGAACACGTCTATGCTTAATGCAAAAGGAGAATAGTAAAAAAGAAAAAACGAGCTAAATTCACATAAATAACTGTAGAGAAATAACAATTTTATTTTGGGAGTACTTTAAAATCTTAGCTTGATGGTGATGGGGGAAAGTCACATTGCCATCAACCTAAGAAAACAGTTCACCCCCAAAACGATAAATAAGCTTTTTCGTTACAAGAAATCCTAAAAATTTCGTTCTGGGGGTGTAATAAAACTTTGGGTTGATGGGCATGTGTCTGTGCCCCTAATTTAAGATGATGTCGTACTTCCTCTTAAATCAGATCCGACTATACTTATTCTAACTTTCTACCTGTTAATAAACTTTACAACAGAACCCTAATTTGCAAGCTGGCGGAACAAATCGAAATATCATGCTTTCCCATCAAATAACAAACAGCAACAGTACTTTAAATTTAATTCTTAGGATATCGCTCTTTTACAAGTTCTTCGATGTTAATAGCTTTTTTAATTTCTTCTGATGATAACCAAGGTGTATATCTTGTTCCATTCTTAGTTTGTAAGTATATCTGAAATTTTTTATTATATAGTTCTTCTTTAAGGATTGTGGTTATCTTGATTAAATCTTTAATTACAAGGGGATTATTTTCAAATTCATTACTACCGGTATTAATAATTAAATTCACCTTATATCCTCTAACATCCATATATTCCAAATTTGCATAAGTAACACCTTGTAATTCAAAACGATTGTTTTGAATTGCAATTAATCTCTCTTCTATTTTTGTATGATTTTTAATCCAATTTTCCAAATAAATGTCTATCGTATTGTTCATCGTTTTTTTCATTGTTAATAACAGCTCTTCTTTTGTTATCATTTTTTGCACATTTTTAAAAGGTCCACCTAAAGATTTTCCATTATAATCCTTAATTTCAAGTTCTGTTATCTTTTTATTATTTTTCTGGATGAGTTGAAATAGAGTATATAAACGATCTAATTCTACTGATTCAAATTGCCTAAAGTCAATCTCGTTACTCATTTGCAAAGTTAGTAATAATTCATTAGTTGGTTTTCCTTCATCTGACCTTCTATCCTCTGACAAATATTGAAGAGTGTTATCAGTTTTAGTTTCCACGTACCCTAACTTTTTTATTTCTTCTAGAGTTGGTTGGAATTTCTGATATGCCTCATATGTTTTTTTTCCATATTTGTATTCATCACTTTTTATGGATGAATAGAAGAGACCATCTACCTCTACTCGAAATTGAATATTTTTATTATTCTTTACTTGCACAGTATGGTATGCATGTCCCATATTATTTTCATTTAAAGGGCTCATATGTGTTACAACAACATCGATTCCGTGTTTTTCTTTTATATATTTTTGTACCTCATCTTCATTAACTTGATTACAACCACTTAAAAATATGAAACATACTACTAGCAATATTACATTTTTCATGCTTTTCATATAAGCACTCCCTACGTAAGGTTAATTATTGAATATGCAGCACACTGCAAAGCACTCTTTCCTTAGTCGTATACTTGAACTTTTATATAGTGTGAATCTTAAATCATTTAAGTTCTTGACGTTCCCATCTATACTGCTTGGAACATTACTGTCTTAAATATATAACTTATTTGTTTCAAGGTCTTTCTCAGTTCTAAAAGCATATGGTTCATTGGGCAAATATCTAAATTGTACATTCATACCATGAGACCTATTTTACTATAAAATAATGAAAAAATACGCTATTCTTTCTGTAGAATCATAGGAAAGGATGGCGTTTTTTATGTCTGTTTCTGTGTCTAACGAATTACAACTATTTGCTCAAGAGATTCAAAGTGCCCTATCTCCAAATGCCTTACGAAATCTTGCTAGAGATGGTGGCTTTGTACAACGAACCAGTAAGTACCGAGCAAAAGATTTAGTCGCTTTATGTATATGGATGAGTCAAAATATCGCTACAACCTCTTTAGCTCAGTTATCTAGCTGTTTAGAGGCATCAACAGAAGTACTCATCAGTCCGGAAGGACTGAATCAAAGGTTTAATAGATCAGCCGTTCAATTTTTACAACACATATTGACTAACCTTCTAAATAAAAAACTAACTTCATCTATGCGAATTTCTTCTCCATACACCTCTGTTTTCAAGCGTATTCGTATTTTAGATTCAACTGCATTTCAACTTCCAGATCTTTTTTCTTTTGTTTATCCAGGTGCAGGAGAATGCAGCCATACAGCGGGAGTAAAGATACAGCTTGAGTATGATTTATTAAGTGGACAATTCCTTCATATTCATACAGGTCCAGGTAAACAACATGATCGAACCTACGGTTCTTTGTGTGTCCCAACTGTGGCAGCGAATGATCTATATATCCTAGATTTAGGGTATTTTCATTTGAAAGATCTTCAATATATACAAGATCAAAAGGCTTACTATATCTCTCGTATCAAATCGAATACACGTATTTATCAAAAAAATCCCAATCCTGATTATTTTCAAGATGGCAGAATCAAGAAAGGTACAGAGTATATCCAAATAGATATGGAGGTTGTAATGAACTCTCTTCAACCAGGACAAACATATGAAATATCCAACGCTTATGTAGGAATGACGGATAAAGTCCCAACTCGTGTGATTATTCATCGACTAACAAAAGAACAACAACAAAAACGATTACAAGATCAAACGGTAAGAGAAAAAAAGAAAGGAATGAAGTATTCTGCTCGTAGTAAACGACTTAGCGGTATCAATGTATATATGACAAATACCCCTACAGATATTGTCCCGATGGGGCAGGTGCATGATTGGTATTCTTTACGTTGGCAAATCGAGATTTTATTTAAAACGTGGAAATCATTCTTTCATATTCATCATTGTAAAAAGATAAAACGAGAACGATTGGAATGCCATTTGTATGGAAAACTGATTGCCATTCTACTCTGTTCTTCTACCATGTTTCAAATGCGGCAATTACTTCTTATGAAAAAGAAACGAGAACTGAGTGAATATAAGGCCATATATATGATTAAAGATTACTTTCTTCTTCTTTTCCAAGCTATACAGAAAGACACCCAAGAGCTATCAAAGATTCTAATTCGCCTGTTCAACCTCCTACAGCAAAATGGGAGAAAATCTCATCGATATGAGAAGAAAACAGTCTTTGATATATTAGGTGTCGTTTACAATTGTACCATGTCTGATAATCAAGCGGCTTAATTCAAAAAAATGAAACCCGTTAGGGTTTATTTCGTATGCAAATCTTCAAATTCCTTACACATAACCTTTAGAAAAAAGAAACACTCTCTACTATAATTGACGTTGTATGAGCTTAGCTTGATAGCGATGTGGCGGTACCCCTATTAGAAAAAAATTTCAGGATATGAAAAATTATAATTCTTAAATATATGTAAACAGAAACAAAATATGGTGGAGAAAGTGAACAAGATAGAGATAATGAAGGTAATCGCACGACCCCTGCTACAATTTAACATTAGCAGGATATGTGCCATATGATAATCCTGAAGTAGCATTTTCTGTTGTTTTGCCGAGGATTCAAGATGATAAATCAATTATTAATTCTGTAATTGGCAAAGATATATTAGATGCTTATTTTAATTTGAAAAATCAAGGATTAAATAGAGAAACTGCAAAAGTGAATAATTCAAAAGTTGAGTAGAACACGAAAAGCGTCTCTAGCATTTAAATGAGCTCGAGACGCTTTTCTATTTTATATATATATTAATTTCAATGGCTAAAAGTTGATATTTCTATATCGTCTTTTGCCAAATGTCAACTTTAAATTCTACTGAAAATTTAACAGCCAGATGAGCCTTATGTTTATCTCCAGCTCTGCAACAGAACCATTTCAATTTTTAAGATGCATCTTCAAACTGACTATTGTATAAATCCGCATAGAATCCTTTCTCTGCAATCAATTCTTCATGATTACCACTTTCAATAATATCTCCGTCTTTCATAACCAAAATCAAATCGGCATTTCTAATTGTTGAAAGTCTGTGTGCAATAACAAATGATGTTTTACCCACCATCAATTTATCCATTGCTTCTTGAATAAGAGCTTCAGTACGAGTGTCAACCGAACTAGTAGCCTCATCTAAAATAAGTAACGGTGCTTTTTTTACCATGGCCCTTGCAATAGTAAGAAGCTGTTTTTGCCCTACAGATAAGCTCGCTTTATCATTTAATGCTGTATCGTAACCTTTAGGCAAAGTTCTAATAAAATGGTCCAAACCTACTGCCTTACAAGCTGCAACTACTTCTTCATCAGTTACATCTACTTTGTTATAAATTATATTTTCCTTAATCGTACCTTCAAATAACCAAGTATCTTGCAACACCATACAAAATAGATCATGAACATTTTTACGAGTAATCGACTTAGTCGGTACATCCTCAATCTTTATTTCACCGCTATCAACTTCATAGAAACGCATAAGGAGGTTAACAAGCGTTGTTTTCCCAGCACCGGTAGGTCCGACAATTGCAACTTTTTGGCCTGCTTTTATATGGGCAGAGAAATCTCGAATAATAAGCTTCTCTTTCGTATATCCAAACTTAACATTTTTAAATTCCACATTACCTTTGACATCATTGGCATCTAATATAAATTCTTTATCACTTTCGTCTTCAAGTTCATCTTCGTCTAAGAATTCAAATACACGTTCGCTTGCTGCAGCAGTTGACTGCAAACTTGTTGCTGCCTGTGCTAACTGAGACAATGGCTGCGTAAATAAGCGGATGTAAACCATAAATGAAACGATAACACCAAATGTAATGGTACCTTTCATCGCTAGTGTAGCACCTACTACACAAACAACAACATATCCCAAATTTCCAATAAAGATCATAAGGGGCATCATCATCCCTGACATAAACTGTGATCTCCACGCACTTTTATATAGACTTTCATTGATTTTATTAAATTGTTGCTTCGCTTCTTTATCACCGTTATAAACCTTCACTATATCATGCCCTGAGTAAATTTCTTCAATATGCCCATTCATTCTACCGAGGTCTTTCTGCTGGCGTATGAAATATTTTTGAGATTTGGATATAATGAAAATCATTAATACAAATCCAACTGCCGTTGCAGCAATAGCCGAAAGTGTCATCGTAACATTAATAGAAAACATCATAATTAAAGACCCTAGGAACATAACGACCGCTGTCACTAACGAACCAACACTTTGATTTAAAGTCTGACCAATCATATCTACATCGTTTGTGACACGACTTAATACATCTCCATAGGTCGTAGAGTCAAAATATTTTAATGGTAATTTATCGATTTTGTCAGCAATATCCGTACGTAATCGTTTGGATACTCGCTGAGTAATAGTGGCCATAATAAACGACTGAATATAGCTGAAAATAAAACTCAGTCCGTACAAAATAGCAAGAAGTAGCGCAATATTTCCTATTGCCGTAATATCAATCTTACCTGCAATACCCTCCGTAATTAAATCAGTTATCTCACTAAGCATATTGGGGCCAATGATAGTAAAAATGGTTCCTACAGCTGCCAATATAAGCGCAAAGATAATCGTTGGTAAATACGGTTTACAATAGGCAATTAACTTCCCCCACGGCTTTTTAAAGTTCTTTGGCTTTTCTCCAGGAGCTACCATTCCTCCTGGACCACCGGCACCTTTTCGAGGACTATTTGTTTGATTATTAGGCATTTCCTAGCTCCTCCTTCGATAGTTGTGAATAAGCAATTTCCTGATAAGTCTTACAAGTTTTCAACAATTCATCATGTGTTCCCATACCAACGATTTTACCTTCGTCAAGAACGATGATTTTGTCTGCATCTTTAATCGTTCCAATTCGCTGCGCTACAATCAAAGTGGTTGCACCTTTTGTTTCTTTTTTCAAGGTAGAACGAAGCTGACGATCTGTTTTATAATCTAGGGCAGAGAATGAATCATCAAAAATAAAGATTTCTGGATTTCTGCTCACTGCTCTTGCAATAGAAAGGCGTTGTTTTTGTCCTCCAGAAAGGTTTGTACCGCCTTGGGCAACATCAGCATTATATTCGCCATCCATTTTTTCTACAAATTCTTTTCCTTGGGCAATTTCCACCGCTTTTTTGATATCCTCATCTATCAGCAAGGTTTTGCCGTTATTACCGTATGCCACATTGGATTTTACTGTACCTGAAAATAATACGGCTTTTTGAGACACATAACCAAACTTATTATGAAGGGCTTCTTGTGCATACTCTTTTACATTGATTCCATCGACCATAACCTCTCCCTCAGAAACGTCATAAAATCTTGGAATCAAATTAATCAGAGTACTTTTGCCACTACCAGTAGAGCCAATAAAAGCGACAGTTTCACCTTTATGTGCCGTAAAACTAATATCTTTCAAAACATATTCTCCTGCGTCAGGATATTTAAAGCTCACATTACGCAGTTCGATTTCACCTTCAACTCCCTTAGGCGACGTCTTTATCTCCCCATCCGTAATTGTCTGAGGGGTATCTAACACTTCATTAATACGTGCTGCAGATACCGAAGCACGCGGTAGCATAATAAACGTCATTGCTAATAACATAAACGCCATAACCACCTGCATTGCGTAAGACGAAAATACTACCATATCACTGAACAAACCGATTCGATTCATTCCACCTGCGTTCATAATCAAATGAGCCCCAATCCAGTAAATAGAAAGAGTTAAACCTGACATTATTAGACTCATGCCCGGCTGCATAATGGCCATCAAGCGGTTCACCAAAAGATTTGTATCTGTTAAATCTTTATTTGCTTTTTCAAATTTTGCTTCTTGATACTCTTGTGCGTTATAGGCATGAACAACACGAATACCAGTTAAACCTTCTCTTGTCACTAAGTTCAGATTATCTGTCATTTTTTGGACTACTTTAAATTTCGGTAACACAAAGATGATAATGCTGCCTATCATTACAAGCAAAGCAACGACAGCTACTCCTGTTGCCGCTGACCATTCCCAACTTTTACCTGTTATTTTTAAAATGGCCCAAACCGCGAGGATAGGAGCTTTAATCATAACTTGAAGACCCATTGCAACAGTCTGCTGTATTTGCGTTATATCATTAGTAGAACGAGTAATAAGACTTGCCGTGGAAAAACCATTAATTTCTTCCATAGAGAAAGACAACGTTTTGTTAAATACCCCTTTTCTCAACTCTTTTGAAAGAGAAGTTGCTACTCTTGCCGCAAAATAGCCAACAATAACTGACAAAATCATACTGCCGAGAGCACATAAAAGCATCTTCCCTCCCGCTAGCCATATCTCACTCGTTTCGCTACCCTTTGTCTGTACAAGGGTCGTAATTTCAGACATAAAATCTGGTAGCTTCAAATCTAACCAAACTTGACCTGCAATGAACACAATACTAGCAACAATAAGTATCCATTCTTTTTGTTTTAAGTATTTAAATATTTTTAACATATTTACATTTCTCCTCATTTTTCGTTAATATGCCAATGATATAGTGAATAAATAATTCAAAATAGAGTCATCTTCACGTCGATTAATAATAAAAAAACATCTTTTACTTTTTTGTGGACACCATTTATTTATTCGCACTTTTATAGAGACCTTTTTTAAGTAATGACAGCTCTAAAGTATAATTTTTCACTGACTCATCGAATGGTATTTCCTTCGCGAAATTTTGAATAAGATTGTGAAACGTCACCGCCGTGATTATCTTCATCACATGGAATATTTCTCGTTCATTTGCAATGTTTAATTTTTCTTTATTTATTAAAGTCATGATTTCAGACAATCGATCTTTATGCTCAGCCTCATTCATGTTTCGAGTAAATGTATTTTCAACTTTATAATTCATATTCAGAAAGGCATTTCTAAAAAAATTTCTATTTTCTAAGTTTTGAAATTTTCTCAGCAAATATTGGTACAATTCAATATATGAGTCAAATAAATCACCCTCATTTTCTTTTATTATTGAAATAAATTTATCATTGTCTCTTTTAGAGTGATCATTTAATAAAAAGAAGAAAACATCTTCTTTATCCTCAAAGTATTGATAAAAACTTCCCCTCGGTATTCCAGCATCTTTAATAATATTTGAAATCGATGCTTCGAATAACGGAACTCTTGAAAATTCTTTCATCGCTGCCTGAATTAATACTTCTTTTTTTTCCCTTTCTAAATTAAAAAATGTTTGTTTAGGCATTTTTCTCCCTCCGATCAAATAAGTGACAACGTGTCACAATTAGGCGTAATCCAATACTATATGACAACGTGTCATACGTCAACGGAAAAATATGACACGTTGTCATAATTATTTAACCAATGTTTAGTGGGTAGCGCCTCCATACCCAACAAGCTATTATTTTATAATCTCCTCAAACCGAAATTTATATTTCTTCATAATTCCCCATGGAAATTCAGCTCATTTTTTGTTTTTGGGAAAAAAGCATTTTTTAAGTTGATAGCAGTTACAAGACCCCAGTAAAAAATCTATACTCACTTTTTCTAGGTGCTGGATGACCTATTCCTCTTAGGAATAACATTTCATAAAGTCTTTATAATATTCCATATAATTAATATCTATTCAGCTCTTTTTATTATGATTTGATTTAAAGCCTCTATATGAATATAGCTTGATTAATCAAAGAAAAAGCATGACATAAAATTGTCATGCTTTTTCTTTTCTATCAATAAATTTTTCAAACCTAAGCTGTTACAGAACATTTTACTCAGGAAAGAACTCTTTTATTCAGTAAAGGACTTTTTTATTCAGTAAAGAACTTTTTTATTTGTTGACACAACTTAATTCTCAAACACAAAATTAATCTTATTATCTTTCCACTCTAACTTCGCATCAAATGTTTTCTCGCCCTTTTTAAAACCTTTAATTAAATCGGTTTTCTCACCTTTTAAGAGCTTTGTCATATTCTTTTGCGAAATTGTTTTACTTAATATTTTTTTCGAGATGGTAAAGTCACATTGTGTCGTGTTGTAATTAGAACAGCCGTAAAACGTTGACTTATCAATTACATCGCCATCACATTTTTTACAGCTACCAACCTTTTTACCTGTTGTAAATTTCGATCCTTTTCGCTCAATCGATTCAACATGCAATCCAGTAAAGTCCCATTTCTCTGACATTTCCACTGCATCTTCAATAATTTTAGCTGATAGCTTTTTCGTTTGTTCCATAAATGTAGCTGGTGAAGCCGTGCCTTCACCAATTTCTGCAAGCCGCTGCTCCCATTTCGCTGTCATTTCTGGTGAAGCTAGTATTTTGTCACCGATTGCGGTAATTAATACTTTCCCTTTATCGGTCGCATACACTTGATTCTTCTTCACATCTATATATTTACGGTCTTTCAGCATCGTAATAATTCCAGCGCGAGTTGCCTCTGTACCTAAACCTTCTGTTTTCTTTAATACTTTCTCCAGCTCTTCATTCTCTAAATACTTACCAGCTGTTTTCATTAACGTAATAAGTTGTCCTTCTGTATAGCGCTTCGGTGGCTGTGTTTTTCCTTCTTTCACTTTCACCTTTACAACTTTTCCTTCTTCACCTTCAGCTACAATTGGAAGAATTGTTTCGTCATCTTTATCGTCTTGGAAAATAACTTTACGCCATCCTTCTTGAATTTGCTGTTTTCCTTTTGAAATGAATTCAGCACGTTCATCTACAAGCGTTACAATTGTTGTATAGTCAAAGATTGCAACTTCATAATGAGCCGCAATAAGTCTTCTCACAATCATATCGTAAATTTTCTTTTCATCACCTGATAATCTGCTTGGATTTGTAACTTGCTCTGTCGGAATAATTGCGTAGTGATCTGTTACTTTCTTTTCGTTCACATAACGCTTATTATTCATAATCGATTCAACTGGAGCTGGTAATAAATCTTTATATTCATCAAACTGACTTAACTTCTGTAAAATATCCGGGAACGTCGCTGCCTCTCCTTGGGTAACATAGTTGGAATCCGAACGAGGATAAGAAACAATCCCTTTTTGATATAGTGCTTGCGTTATATCAAGCGTCTTTTTCGGTGAAAACTTAAAGGCTTTATTTGCCGTTGCTTGCAGTGATGATAAGTTAAATAAAAGCGGCGGCTGAAATTCTTTACGCTCCGTTTTCATTTCCTTCACTACTGCCGGTTTACCTTGGCAAAATGCCGCAATTTTATTCGCCATATCAGGGTCTTTTAAGCGGGATTCACTATCCTTCTCCCATTTCCCCTCATACTTCTTTCCTTCTATATTAAAGGTTGCGAACACTTCCCAGAACGGCTCTGACTTAAAGTTTTCTATTTCCTTTTCACGCTTTACGATTAACGCGAGTGTCGGTGTTTGTACACGACCAGCTGAAAATACATCATTCATTCCTTTTTTCTTTAACAAAATACTAAACACACGCGATGCATTCATACCAACGACCCAATCGGCGCAAGATCTTGTATATGCTTCGTAATACGTATTGATTGTATCTGATTCATCCAGTAAATTTTTAAAACCTTGATAAATAGCTTGCTTCGTTAAAGATGAAATCCAAAGACGTTTCATCGGCTTCTGTACGTTACAAAGGTTAATAATGTTTCTTACTATTAATTCCCCTTCACGCCCAGCATCGCCCGCGTGAATAATTTCTGTTACCTGTGGATTATGTAACAGCTGTTTCACAACATTAAATTGCTTATACTTTGACTTTGTTACTTCAAATTGAAAACGCTCTGGAATCATCGGTAACGTATTAAGTGACCATTTTTTCCACTCTGCGTGATAATGTTCTGGATTACATAACTGCGTCAAATGACCAATTGCCCATGTACAGTACGCTCCATTTGGAAATAACTCATTTGCTTCTACTTCTAAATAACCATCTTTCCGGCGATATTTAAATTGTGAAACAAGAGCCAAACCTTGATCTGGTTTCTCGGCAATAATTAATTTCATTTTATAACTCCCTATCTGTATTCCAGTGTTACTTTCATTGTCTATCTGTTTAGAAGCGATGATAAAACAACAATCTTATTTATCATTCGCGGGTTATCCCGAGTAATGGGATAACTATAATATTATACGCTTATTCTTTATTGCTTCACAATAGAAACTCACTATATAACAATTTCTTTCACATACTCACAAATAAAAAAAGAGGCCTTGAAACATTAAGTGCCTACTTGCTTACATTCCTGAAATTGTGCAGATAATATGCAGATTTAAATACGCATAAGTGCTCTCCATATGAACATATGATGAAGTGAATGATAGGACAGGGAGGTATCATAATGTTTGCTTATATGTTAACTGCCTTAACACTTTGTTGTATCTCGATTCTTATTACATCATATATTTCTAAACGTAAGGGTACCATAATGGAGTATATGGTATTTATTATGTCTTTCAGTATGAGTATCGGTTTAAGTATAGGTTTTTATTTAGGTATACTCTTTAAAGGAGAATTACTATATTCTACTTTGCTTGCGATTTTAATTAGTGGATTTATCGGCTTTTTAGTTGGTCTACGTTTTCATCTATATACTGCTTTAGAAGGAATGTTCTCTGGATTAATGGCAAGTATGATGGGAGCAATGATTACAGAAATGTTAAACACTCAACAATCCCATAGTATACTTTTCATTGGTCTCTTACTCACTATAACCATAACTATGTCATGTATAATTCAACTTTTATCAGAAACCTTTTCTACTTTCCTCCAACGGCGTTTTTTCTTATTACTTTCGATTAGTGTGATAATTATCGTTGCCGTATTCGTGACATTCCCAGATCATACTCCCCCACCTTCACCCGTGCCTGATCAGCATATGCATTAACACTTGCAATAAAAATAAATAAGCAGCTATCCATAGGATAACTGCTTCCTATTATTCTGGCTTATTAGGAATGTTTTGGTTTGGAATATAGTCAGATTTATAATCTGTATATTTCACTTCCGTTACCATCCCTGCTGAAGCATGATGTAGGTCGTGACAGTGGAACATCCACTCACCCGGATTATCAGCTACAAAGGCTACTTCATATTCTTCTCCCGGTTTTAAGTTCAATGTATCTTTTACAATTGGAGAACCTTCTATCGGTTTTCCATCTTTACTCAACACCTGGAAGAAGTGACCATGTAAATGCATTGGGTGATCATCCATTTTAGAACGATTTACCAATTTCACTGTTACTAAATCACCCTTTTTCACTTGAATTGGATCAATATCTGGAAATACCTTTCCGTTAATTGTATATACCATTTCATTTCCATTCATTTGCGTATTTAAGTCCATATTATATGTGGCAGTATACTGCTGATTTAACGTGAAATCACCTAATTTTTTAGAACCATATTTCGTCATATCTAATTTCAATAATTTTTCTTTTTCATCTGCTTTATCTTTCATCTCTTTGCTACCATCATATTTAATAACAGCCTTCATTCCTTTTACATCTTTATTTTCTGAATGGTCTTCAACATACCATTTCCCAGGATTATTAGCAGTAAACTCAACATCATAACGTTCACCTGGTGCAATTGAAATTATTTTATCCTTTATAACTTTTGGATCGTTTATTGGTTGACCATCTGTCGCAATTACTTTTATATCATGACCGTGAACATGTATATCATGTGATAGATAACCAGCATTAACGAGTCGAAGACGAACTTTATCTCCCTTATTCACTTTTAATGGTTCTACTAAATCCCCGCTTTTACCATTGATTGTGAATAAATCATACATACTCATATTATGACCTTCCATCTTCATATTTCCATGGCCCATTCCTGTCATATTGCCAGAATCTTTTTTATCACTGTCCATGTCCATACCAGAATGGTCCATACCCTTCATATCATCATTCTTTTTTGTATTGTCATTATCCATACTAGATTTTTTACTGTCTGCTTTTTCTGTTTTTCCTTTTGTCATTTCTTTTAACTGTTTATTAATCTCTTCTTTATCTGTTATCCATTCATCCAACATTAATGTGTAATCTTTATCATACTTTTCCTTTGTATCTTCTACAATGAGTGCTCCATACAAGCCTCTATCTAATTGATTTACAGAATCTTGATGCGAGTGATACCAGTACGTTCCTGGTACGTTCGCTTTAAATTCGTAGGTAAAACTTTTTCCAGGTTCAACCGCATCTTGTGTCACGCCTGGAATTCCATCCATATTATTTGGGACAGGATATCCATGCCAATGAACAGATACCGGTGCAGATAATTCATTTTTTAATGTCACTTTCACTTGTTCACCTTTTTTCACCCGAATTTCTGGACCAGGAGATGAGCCATTAAATGTCCAGACTGGAACAATAACACCGTTACCTAACTTTTGCTTTTCTTCTCTCGCTATTAAAGTAACTTCTGGTCCTTTTTCAACCTTCAATGGTTTTGTAGCTGTTTCAGTCTGTGATGTTTTTTTATCTTTCATATTTTTATGATCATTTTTTGTATTTGTGGCAAAAGAACATGCAGCAATTAAAAATATTGCAGAGACTGTAATCGCTGTTAATATATATCGCTTCATGGAAAATCCCTCCTTTTTCTTTGTCAAAATCATTGTAGAAGATGATTTTCAAGAAAATATGGAGATGTAATTAAATCTTACATAACTTAATTGGAAAATTACTAAAAGTGGAGACTTTACAAAGAGCGAATATTTTAGTAATACAAAATACTTTCCTTGTAACGACTATATTAGCCGTTCTCGTATTTATTTTGACGTTATTTCTTAAGAAACAATAACACTGCTATTATTAAATAAGAAAAATGTAGCTAAATTGCTCTTCACAAAAGAACTTAGATTTTTGTATAATAAGAACTCATGTTCCACACAAGGAGACAATGAACTCAAATTACACAAATATATCAAATAGAAGAGGATTGATATACGATGAAAATTGATAGACCAAAAATTTCACCAGTGTTATCTTCAAAGAATTTTCAAGATATTTTTTATGAAGAAGACCCAACATTGGAAGTGTGTGAAATTATAGACTCCACTTTCGAAAATGAATCTGTAGATAGAGTACGATTATATGATGCGGTGATTAAAAACTGTAAGTTCACTAATACAGACTTTAGCAATATTGATATTACAGATGTTTGTTTTGAAAACTGTGATTTATCAAATGTTAATTTAAGCAATTCTTCTGTTCACAGAGTCGAATTTAAAAACAGTAAATTAATCGGAGTAAATTTCACAGAATCTAGCTTAGGAAATGTTACATTTGAGAATTCAATTTTAGATTTAGCGGAATTTGGAAATTCTAAGCTAGAAAAAATCATCTTCAATGAAGCTTCATTAAATAATGCAGATTTTTTTGACTGTAAACTAAAAAAAGTTGAATTCCAATTATGTAGCCTTGACGAAGCTAATTTTGACCAGACATCACTGAAGGGGATAGACATTAGTTCTTCTAATTTTGATACACTGACAGTTTCGGTGAACGATTTACGGGGATGTAAAGTATCTACATATCAAGCTGTTCAGTTTGCAACCTTATTGGGGTTAATAATTAAAGATTAGTATTTCAGAGGTAAACAAAACTTATCCCGAATCATGGATTTTTAATCGTCCACGATTCGAGGTAAAGTTCAAATCAATTAGTGGTGACTTTTTTTCTTATTATTTAACGACAGCTTGATTTGTTTTTACATTCACATTATTTTCTCTCATAAACGCTTCAATCTCTTCAACTTCTCTAATGATATCTTTTGACAAGTTTTCGTATCCGTCTTTCGTTACAAGAATATCATCTTCAATACGAATTCCAATCGATTCTTCTTCAATATAAAGACCAGGTTCAATTGTAATAACCAAACCTTCTTCTAATACTCTATCTTTGTATGTCCCTACATCATGCGTATCTAAACCAAGGAAGTGGCTGACACCATGATAATAATATTTAGACAGTTCCTCATCTTCTTGTATTAAACCAACTGCTTTACACCCTTCTGCGAGTACTTTTTTAGCATGCTCATTTAATGCAGCGAACTTTAAGCCCGGCTTAATAATCTCTGTTGTTTCTTTTAATGCTTTTAATACGATATTATAAATTTGTTTTTGGCGACTAGAGAATGTTCCATTTGCCGGGAATGTATAACTAATATCAGCGTTATAGTAGTCTTTTTGAGCACCTAAATCTAGTAATACTAAATCACCATTTTGAATTTGTGCATCATTGTCTTCATAATGAAGAACTGTAGCATTTTTCCCACTTGCCAAAATTGTATTGAACGCATGATGTTTAATGCCAGATGATTTCAATGTGAAATCAAATTGAGCTTCTAATTCATACTCCATCATGTCTGCTTTTGCATGCTTAAGTACGTTGTAAATACCGTCTTTCGTTACAGCAATCGCTTCTTTCATAATTTCAATTTCTTCTTCTGTTTTAAACACTCGTAATTCACAAATATTTGGATATATATTACCAATTGTTACGTGGGGGTATTGTTCTCTTACATGTTTAGCAAACGCTAATGTTTTTGTCTCTGTACCATTCCACTCACGACGCTCTAAATCTAAAAATAGATGCTTCACATTTTCTGTAAAAAATATATTTGACATTGTCTTTTCAAAGCTATCTAAATATACAACTTTCTTTATACCTGAAATTTTCTCTGCCTCTTCGCTAGAAACTGTTTTACCGACCCACTTTTCCATTACTGGATCTGACTTTTCAATGAATAGTGTTTCTTCAACACTCTTTCCAATTTTCTTCAACATGAAAATAACATTTGGTTCATCGATTCCTGTTACATAATAAAAATTCCGATTCGGCACAAACTTATAATGTGCATCCGCTGACATATGAGGTGCTTGTCCAGCAAATAAAATTGTAATTGATTCATCTGGTAATGTGTTTACTAATCGTTCTCTATTTTGAGCAAAAAATGTTGATTTCATAATAATCCCCCTAGCGTTCTATGTATGATTAAAAAAATAATTATCTAATCAATTCATTTTATTATTGTTACAATTTTTCGTCAATTTTTAACCTTTTTAGATGGTGTTGACATAATTAAAATTACACGTTACAATAACTATACATTAGTAAGTAGCTAATGTAATTAAATCAAACTAGAGGTGAAACAAATGAAAAACATTTTATTCCGCATTAATGAATTATCAAAAAAAGAAAAAGTATCTGGATTAACAGTTGATGAAAAACAAGAACAACAAATGTTGCGTCAAAACTATACACAAACATTTCGTGGAAGCTTAGATTCCATTTTATTAAACACAAAAATTGTTGATCAAAATGGTCTTAACGTGACACCAGCTGCATTACAAGATGCTCAAATACGTTTAAAATTAAGCAAATGAGTTCTACGCTAAAGAATTTCAATAAAACATAAAAAGAGCTGGATTTCCTATATAGAAATTCCAGCTCTTTTTATTGTTTTTTCTAATTTAGCATACGAACGATACATAGCAATTCTCCACGATACAATCATCGCAAAAGCGAGTAAAAAAAACATTCCACTTAACTCTGCTAAGTCAATCGATTGACTTAAATACGATTTCATTACTACTCGCACTGCTAATAATCCAACTAAAATAAATATAAATGCTTTTGACGGTTTCATATATATTTGTTCATTTCTTATTTCAAACTTCGTTGTTTTAATAAGGAATATAGAGAAAATAAGTCCTACAGTAATTGCTTCTACTATTTCTAATGACGTTAACCGAAACGCTGGTAAGAAGTACATCATAGCACCAGTACTCATAAAAAATGGGGGCAATATAATTTTCTTTTTCGTTACCGGTTTTTTCGCCGCTTTAAAACGTAAAAACATTACTCCAACAGCCATACAAACCGCTACTATACTTGATAAAAGTGCTATCATACTCTTCCCACTCCTATCTATTTAAAAGACTTTTTGAGCAAAATCATAAACCAAACGAGCCCGATGCTTATAATAACATGACCTAATCCAGCCATATGGGTTAAACCGTTAAAGTTAGTTCCATTTACTTGTAGAAGACCTCTCCATAGCATTGTAACAATAGTAAAGATTACTCCTACATTATAAACAACAAACCATGCACAAAAGCTCTTTGTTTCTTGCATTTGAAACACTTTACATAAAGCGAAAGCAATTAAAAAGAATACGAAGCCGAGCACTAATACATGTGTATGCACTAATTGCAACATTGTGGACCCTTTAATTCCTTGTGCTTTCGTATACTCTCTTGCAAATACTCCGGATAATAAACCAATAATTAAGTAAATGAATGCTGCATTATATAATTTCTTCATTCTATTCCTCCTGCTGTAAACTTTCCATATTCGCTGCAATCATTTTACGCAAAGTTTATGAACGGAATATGAACAAAATATTACATTCAACTTTTGAAAATAAAAAAGCCATTCCACAAATAATAATTGTAGAATGACTTTTTTATTTATTTTAAATCTTCTATTGAGAAAGCACCTGGCAGTAACTGCTCAACAGTCACTTCTTTTTCATCACCTTTTACATTCGTTAATAATACAGGCATTTTCGGATCACAGAATTCAGCAATTACTTGTCTACAAGCACCGCACGGTGAAATCGGTCCGTCCGTTTCTCCTGTAATAACTAAGTAACTAAAATCTCGTTCCCCTTCTGATACTGCTTTAAAGATCGCTGTTCTTTCTGCACAGTTACATAAGCCGTAAGAAGCATTTTCTATATTACAACCAGTATAGATTTTACCTTCTTTCGTAACTAACGCTGCACCAACAGGAAATTTTGAATACGGAATATATGCTTTTGCTAACATATTATTTGCTTCTTCAATATATTTTTTCTTATCCATATTATTTCCTCCTCAAAGTAAGTGTACTTATGATTAGTCAGTAATAACTGTATGCACTAATTTAGGAGCCTCTGCTGTTTCAGCGATAGAAATGTTCTCATAAATTTTAGCTTTTACATCTTCTACATTTTCGCGATTTGCATAGATTGTTACGAATGGCTCGCCTTCTTTTACTGCATCGCCCACTTTTTTACGTAACATTAGTCCTACCGCTAAATCAATTTCGTCTTCTTTCGTTGCACGGCCAGCACCAAGTAGCATAGCTGCGATACCGATTTCATCTGCAACAATGTTAGAAATAACACCTGAAGTTTTAGCAGGTACATCAATTACATACTTCGCTTGCGGCATTTTTTCTGGATTGTCTACAATTGAGCTATCTCCGCCTTGATTGCTTAAGAACTCTTTAAACTTCTCAGTTGCTTTTCCGTTCTTCATCACTTCAATTAGCATTTCACGAGCTTCTTCTAATGTATTTGCTTTTTTCGCAAGTACGACCATCTGACTTCCTAATACGAGTACTAATTCTGTTAAATCTTCTGGACCTGCACCTTTTAACGTATCAATCGCTTCTTTCACTTCTAGAGCGTTACCAATTGCAAAACCAAGTGGTTGTGACATATCTGAAATAACAGCCATAGTTTGACGTCCTACATTATTTCCGATACGTACCATTGCATGCGCTAATTCTTTTGCATCTTCTTCTGTTTTCATAAATGCGCCAGCACCTGTTTTTACATCAAGTACGATTGCGTCAGCACCAGCTGCAATTTTTTTACTCATAATTGAACTTGCGATTAAAGGAATTGAGTTAACCGTTCCTGTTACATCGCGTAATGCATAGATTTTTTTATCTGCAGGTGTTAAGTTTCCTGTTTGTCCAATAACAGCTACTTTGTCACGGTTTACAATATCAATGAACTGCTCTTTCGTAATTTCAACGTGGAATCCTTCTACCGCTTCTAATTTATCAATTGTTCCGCCCGTATGTCCTAAACCACGACCAGACATTTTTGCTACTGGTACATCTAAAGCAGCTACTAATGGTCCTAATACTAATGTTGTTGTATCACCAACACCGCCAGTTGAATGTTTGTCTACTTTAATTCCTTCAATTGCTGATAAGTCGATTGTTTCTCCGGACTCCACCATTGCCATCGTTAAATCTGCACGTTCGCGATCTGTCATATCTTTAAAGAAGATTGCCATTGCAAGTGCACTTACTTGATAATCAGGAATACTTCCGTCTGTATAACCATTAATAAAGAATTTGATTTCTTCAGTCGTTAATTCTTTACCGTCACGTTTTTTCGCAATAATATCTACCATTCTCATTACAATCACCATTCCTTTTTATATGATATGAATATATTAAAATAATAAGCCTACGATTGTTGCTGATAAGAAACTTACTAATGTTGCACCGAAAAGTAATTTCAGACCAAATCTTGCGACTACATTCCCTTGCTTTTCATTTAAGCTCTTAACCGCTCCTGCAATAATTCCAATTGAAGAGAAGTTTGCAAATGAAACTAAGAATACAGATATAATCGCTGTCGTTCTATCTGAGAAATTAAAGTTTCCTTGTGCTAAATCTGTCATAGCGACAAATTCATTTGATACTAATTTTGTTGCCATAATATTTCCGGCATTAACTGCTTCATGCCAAGGTACACCCATAATAAATGCAAATGGCGCAAATACATAACCGAGTATTTCTTGGAATGAAATACCAATTACACCTTTAAATACGGCATTTATGAATGCGATAAGAGCAACGAAACCAATTAACATAGCTGCTACTGTAATCGCAACTTTAAATCCATCTATAATGTATTCCCCTAATACTTCAAAGAAAGTCTTTTTCTCTTCTTCTTGTACTTCTAACATATCTTCTTCTTCAGTCACTTCATACGGGTTAATGATAGAAGCAATGATGAAGCCACCGAATAAGTTAAGCACTAAAGCGGTTACAACATATTGTGGTTTTAATAACACCATATACGATCCAACGATAGACATAGAAACGGTAGACATTGCTGATGCACATAATGTATACATTCTTTTCTCTGGCAATAACCCTAATTGTTTCTTAACTGAAATAAATACTTCAGATTGTCCTAAAATCGCAGATGCAACAGCGTTATATGATTCTAGTTTCCCCATTCCATTTACTTTACTTAATGCTAGACCAATAGATTTCACAATAATAGGTAATACTTTAATGTGCTGCAAAATACCTATTAAGGCTGATATAAATACGATTGGCATTAATACACTTAAAAAGAACGAAAACTCTTTTTGATTTACTAATCCACCAAATACGAAATTCACACCGTCAGCGGCATATTTTAATAGCTCTCCAAAACCATCTGCTATTCCGCTAATTAATATATTCCCTATACTTGTATTTAATAATAAAAATCCCAAAATGAATTGTAATATAACCATCGTTATGATTGGGCGATATTTGACTTTCTTTCTATCATTACTAGCAAGCCAAGCGATACCTAAAATCAATACGAGGCCAAAAATACCGATTAAGTATTTCATAAGCCGTCTCCTCCCATCCGTATCCGCTTACATTCTTTTCAATTGTTAAAGCAATAGATACACTTTACTTTGTGTATCTATTGCTTTTGACTTCATTAATGATTAGTAGTTATCTGTAGCACCTTTTGCATCATTTAATACGATTGCAACACTAGCACTTGCTCCAACGCGAGAAGCTCCAGCCGCTACCATTTTGTCTGCATCTTCACGTGTACGAACGCCACCAGATGCTTTTACACCAACGTTTGGTCCTACTGTTTTGCGCATTAATGCAATATCTTCAGCAGTTGCTCCGCCAGTTGAGAATCCAGTTGAAGTTTTTACGAAATCAGCACCAGCTTTTACTGATAATTCACAAGCGCGTACTTTCTCTTCATCTGTTAATAGGCAAGTTTCAATGATTACTTTTACAAGAGCTTTTCCTTTTGCTGCTTGTACTACTTCATAAATGTCTTTTTCAACAAGTTCGTTGTCGCCATCTTTTAAAGCACCTACGTTGATTACCATATCAACTTCCGTTGCTCCTTTTGCGATAGCATCTTTTGTTTCGAAAGCTTTTGTTTCAGTCGTGCTTGCTCCTAATGGGAAACCGATTACAGTACAAACATCTACATCATGTCCAGCTAGTTCTTCAGCAGCTAGCTTTACCCATGTAGGATTAATACAAACAGAAGCGAATTTATATTCCTTTGCTTCTTCGATTACTTTCATAACATCTTCTTTTGTAGTATTAGCTTTTAAAATTGTATGGTCAATTAACTTTGCAATATTCATTATCTTCACTCCTCATATCTTTTAACAACTTCATTCTAACTCTTAGTTGAACAAATGTAAATACACTTTTGAAATTTTGTTCATTCTTTTTAAAAAGGAATTTTCTTGCAGTAAATAAAGCGCATTCTAACAAAAAACACTTCATATATAATCAAATTTTTTACGTTAACAATGGTAGTATGTATCTCCATATCCATAATTATTTTTAAAAAGGCAATTTGTGTTCAAAAAAGACTCTTATCATTCATACATAACCAAATAAAAGGCGTTCTCAAAATTAACATCTTGAGAACGCCTTTTATTTCTAACCTTTTTCATAATGCAACAGTTCTTTTGCTGTATGCTGATCGATAATTAATACATTTGCATACCCGCCACGTAACGCACCATGAATTGCTTTTATTTTTCTATTACCACCTGCAACTAAAATAGAGCGTTTCTTTAATTTCAGTTCCTCTAACTCAATTCCAATTGTCCGCTTATTAATCTCTTCGCTACTAATATTTCCGTCTCCATCAAAGAAACGTGAACAAATGTCACCGACCGATTGTTTTTTGAGTAGACTCGTTTCATCCTTATCGAAATAACCTAATCGGAATAATAGCGCTTCGTCTCGCACTGTTCCTACAGTGAAAATTGCAATATTCGCTTGTTTCCCCATTTCGATAATGTGATGAATATGTCGATCCTGCTCTACTAATTCTTTTGTCACTGCATTATCAAATATAACTGGAAGAGGTAGATTTCTTGGCGTCGTTTGAAAAGCATCTGCAAATAAAGCTATCGTCTCATTGGCATATGTATTTACACTCGAATGACTAATACCACCTTTTAGCTGGACAACTTCTACACCTTTTACATGTTGCGGTACGATTTTTCTAGCGATTTCATACATCGTCATTCCCCAGCTTACACCAACGATATCACCATTTTTAACCGTCTTTTCCATATACTCAGCAGCATATTTACTTATATACTCTGTAATCGTTGCATATTCTGGAACTGGTGAAAATACGACATGCGCCTCTAACAAGTTGTACTTTTCTTTCAGTAAATTTCCAACGTTATCTAAATCAGCAAATGGATCAGCTATACTAATTTGGACAAATCCTTTTTCTTTCGCGTACTTTAATAATCTAGAGATCGTCGGTCTTGAAATATTTAATTTATTAGCAATTTCTTGCTGACTATAATCTGATTGATAATATAATCTTGCAACTTCGACACTTAATTGTTGTTTATCTTTATCCATAGTAACTCATTACATATCCTTTCCTGCATTTCCTTTTCGTTACAAGCATTATACAGCTTTATGCAAGAAATTTCGACTATCGAATTTTATCTACCTGAACTTCTATTACATTTATTATATACAACGAAACCTTATTGTGTAGATTTACAAACTCAATATAGATACACTTGAAACATATAAATCGATTTATATGTAATTCCTTTTTTATTGCTTTTTCTATAGTAACGATAACAAAGCCGTCCAATAAGAAACATGAAACATCGTCTAAAAAGCTATTCAAACACCCCTCATAAACAGAAGATACATTTTATGAGGGGTGTTTATTCAATTTAAGTCTATAAAAATTAGATGAAAGCAATGTAAGTTCTCACTTATTTAGAATAAGAGAAAAGATGATGTTTTATTTGTTCAATAAAATAATGATGGTGTATATTATCGTTAGCTACTCGACTTGCCATAATAGCCCCCTCCATTGAAGATGAAAGAAAAGAAGCGAGTGATATAATATCTATATCTTCTTTAAGTTCTTGTTTCTCTATTCCTTCTTTTATGAGAGAAGCCATTAACATTACTGTATTATCATAACCTTGTGCTGCAGCTTTTTGTAATTCTGGAAATACTCCCGTACTTTCTATTGCACTATTAAGCAATGGACAGCCTCCAGCAATAGGTGGATTGTTAGCTGCATCTTGATATACAAGGAAAATTGCAAGAATTTTAT
This sequence comes from Bacillus tropicus, assembly GCF_001884035.1. GTDB lineage: Bacteria > Bacillota > Bacilli > Bacillales > Bacillaceae_G > Bacillus_A > Bacillus_A tropicus. The sequence goes on along the minus strand of NZ_MACG01000035.1, from coordinate 44,069 downwards.
CGATTGCTGTCTTTTTATTTTCCATTGCTTTATGAAAATGACTCCACATAATCTCACCACTTTTATCGTAGGCAGCAAGAACAATTTCTTCTTTATTTTTGAATCTACGATAAATAGATCCTTTAGGCAGTTCAGTAGCTGTCATTATATCCTGGATGGATGTGCGAGTTATCCCATTAGTATTAAATAAATATAAAGATGTTTCAATAATTTTTTCTTTTACCTTATCAACTTTAGTCATGCTTTTTAATCCTCCTAATAAAAACGAGCTTAATATCCCAAATAATTTTTTATTGTAAGTATAAATAAGTTTGGTACAGAAATATAGTATCACTCCTACCTTGTGAAAACCTCAAACAATACAGTTTGAAAAGAGGTTAGTCAAAATTCATTATCTATATCATCCGAATGAATTTTCTGTCAAAAGAAACATGACCAATTGTTTAATTCGGTCATGTTATACAACTAATTTTACCTAAAATCGTAGAACATGTAAAAATTATATAGTTAATTTTAGTGTATAGACATATGACTATTATATAGTTTTTATTAATATGTTTAGCTAAAGGGTTTAAACTACTCCCACTCTCACTTCATTCTATTAAAAGGTTAATCATTAATGATTACTGGAATTAAATTGCAACAAAGCAACTGAGATATAAATATATTTGCTTTTTTACCATTTTGATTTTGTTAATACTTTGTAAAAAGGGTTTAAAAAACTAAAAACTTATAGTATCATTAGATTCCGGACCGAACCGTCCGGTTTGAAATCTTGTATAAATAAAGGAGAACGTTATGCAGAAAGAAAAATTAAAGATTCTAAGTAATTTAATTATGGGGGCAATAAAGTGAACTTTATAAAAATGAACAAAAAAGAAATTATTATGCTAATAATTTATACACTGTTTGCACTACTTCAAATTGGTTTGTTCATATTATTTGGCATATCACTTTTAACTAACAGCAATTTAGTTGAGTCAGACTTTGCTCTTAGTGCCATCGGTTTGACTGTACCTGCTGTTGTAGGAATCATCTTCTTTAGAAAAGAAATTATTGAAAGTTTTACTTATTTCAAAGAGAAAACAATTCTAAAAATAGTAAGTATTCCTATGGTGGTTTTATTTACGGTAATTGTAGAACAGGCTGTTATGCATTTTCTAGCAACTGGTCAACCAGAGAACCAAGAACAGCTCCTTGAAAAAGGCGTGGAGGTACCTCTTATATTTACATTGCTTGTATTTGGTATTCTCGGCCCAATAATTGAAGAAATTGTGTTTCGTCATATATTATTAAATCGTTTTTCACATTACATTGGTACTGCAATTGCATCTATCATTTCGATTATAATTTTTACAGTTCTTCATACGAATCAGCTTTCGGATATTGCTATTTATTTACCTGGCTCGGTGATACTTACTGCGGCTTATCTTATTTCTAAGAGATCCATTGCATATGTTATGGCGATACATATGTTAAACAATTGCATTACCTTCATTCTAAACTAGACTTATTTCTGTTGCAGAGTTAAAAAATTTGAAATAAATATTAATAAATGGGGATTACAAGTTAGATAGCGACTAATGATTTGTGTAATTCCTTGCACTTCAAAAAACCACAGTTTAGATGTAAACCGTGGTTTTTTTACATCTTTATTTTTGGAAAAATAATCTAACTCCAAATACTAATAGTACTGTGCCCGTAATCCCCTCCATTATACGGTTCACTCGTTCTTTTCTTAAAAAAGTTCTTAATTGACGTATTAGCGAGATATAAAGCAAATACCATATTGCGGTCAAAGTCGTAAATGTGAGTCCTAACAAAAGAAATTGGAAGAAATGACTTTGATTACTCACAATAAATTGTGGGAGAAAGCTTAGGAAAAATACAGCAGTTTTTGGGTTTAAGATTGCCGTTGTAAATCCTTGTCTAAAACTTTTAATCGTCCTAATATCCTTAGCGTTCATTTCCACCGAAACTAGCATATCTTCTTTTTTAGAAAAAGCACTTTTAATTGACTTTACAGCTAAGTAAATTAAATACAAAGCCCCAGCATATTTAATAAATATTAATAACATAGAAAATTTCATTAGAATGGCCGAGAGTCCTAGCGTAGCCATTATTGTATGAATCATCATTCCAGATATCGTTCCTAAGACAGTCTTTATTCCACCATTTGTGCCATACGAGATAGTATTTTTTGTAACTAGTGCGAAACCAGGACCAGGCATTATTATAATTAGCATTGCTGTAAGGATAAACAATAAATAATTTTCCATGTTCTAGTATTTCCTTTCCAATTTTTTAGTTTTGCTTACAGTATAGCTTTTTTCATTAAAACATTACATATAAAAAGCTTAATCAGAAATTTATCTAGGTTATTAGTATCAATTTGACTAAACATTATCCAAAAGCTACATTGATAAAACACATGGAAAATTTATTTATCAAATTACAAGTCCAACCCTCACTAAAAACAAGATAAAAAATAAACAGCAGAACTAGTCTGTTGTTTATTTCACCACGCCTTCATGCAATTTTTCTGTATAATCTTTTACATCTTTCCAGCTATCTTTTGCTGTATGTAAATCTTCTTTTATAAACGTAAACTCTTCCGGACTAATTCCTTTTACGTTTTGTAGTAAATTATTATATTTTGCCCCTACTGTATACCATTGATTTGATATGTTTTGCAGTGCTGTAATTGCTGCATCGATCGTTTCAGTCATATTTGTTGTTTTATTTTTTACATCCGTTAAAATTGCGACTTCTGCTTGCGCTCCAGAAATTCTATCTTTTAAATTGGCGATCTCTCTTTCTGCATTTGCAATATCTTTTTTCGCGACGGCAATCATTGGTCCGCCAGCAAGACATGTTATTAATGCTATGCAAAGTACACCACCAGCAATAACCATATCATTACTCTTTTTGATTGAGTCATTATATGTATTGATTTGTTGCTCTAGAGCTGGAATACCAGCATTCGTACTTGCTAAAATCGCTGTTAATTGATTTGTATCTTCTTTAAAACTATTTGTGTCTTTCGCCATTCTATCGCGAAAAGCTTTCAAATTCCCTAATAATGCATCTACCTCATTTTGATTCTTTACAATATCCGCATACAACTTTTCTAAATCCGCTTTTAATTTTCCGCTATCCTTTTGATCAATCGCTATTAACATGCTATTATAATACGCTTGAAAAGTATTATTGTAATTAATAATATTTTGATCTGTTTTCATAATTTGAGGCTTCATATTATTTAACCAATATGCCGCGTTAATTTTTGCATCTCTTTGGTGCTGAATCATATTTCCTTTAAACTCACTATTAATCGAACTTATTTTACTTAAATCCGTCTCTTGCTGATTTTGAATTAAATTTGCATATGAATCCATTGCAAATATACTCGATGTCGTTTGTGCCATTACATCTTGGAATCCAGCTGGTCCAAGAGAATAGTTTTTCACATTTTCTTGTAGCACCTTTACATGTTGTTCTGCTGCCAAAGGATGTAAAGGAAATGCATTACTCGTTGCCACCCCAGCAATCATTACCGCTAAAAGACATTTTTTATAAAATCGTTTCTGCATACTTTTTTTCACCTATTTTCTTTATAAGGGTATAAAGTGAAACTTTAATCAGGGGGTGTTTTCTTCATCCCCCACTGATTATTAGTTGAACCAATCGGACTTTTAGGGACAGTTGATCCCCCACCTAAATTCTTTGCTTTCGCTGCATTTTGAGTTGGGGGTCTTACTGCCCATTAAAGTGGGATAAAAAGCTCCTGCTCACAGCTGAACAGGAGCTTCAAATCATTCATCAATACTTAACGCTCTAACGATTCGTATTCGATTATGCTTTTTTCGTATCTACTACTTTAATATCTTCAGCATAAATCTTTTCTGCATAGTCTTTAATGTTTTTCCAGCTATCTTTCGCAATGTTTAAATCTTCTTTAATGAAAACAAGGTCGTTCGGACTAATTGAATCTACATTTTGAAGTAAAGAATTGTATTTTGATCCCATTGTGTACCATTGATTTGAAATATTTTGTAACGCTGTAATAGCAGTATCAATTGTATTTGTTAAATACTCCGTTTGTGTTTTAATGTTTGTTAATCCTGCTACCTCTAATTGAGCAGTTGTAATTTGTCCAGTTATTTTTTGAATTTCCGCTTGCGCATTATCAAGCTCTTTCTTCGCTAATACGATTCCAGCTGTACCACCGCCTACAGCCGCTGCGCCTCCTGCAATTAATGCGACTCCTAGTGGCGTTCCTGCACCTGTAGCAATAACTACTGCACCACCGATAATTGCAATTGGCCCTAGAGCTGTCGCAACTGATGAACCGATAATAATTGCATTATATTTACTAATTGCTTCATTGTACGTTGTAATTTGATTTTGCAATAGCGGAATCCCTGCATCTTGACTAGCTAAAATAGATGTAATTTGATTTGCATCCCCCTTGAAGTTTTGCGTATCCGACGTCATTTTATTTCGGAATTTCTTCAAGTCTTCTACTAACTGATCTACTTGCGCTTTATTTTCATTAATACTACTTGATAATCTAGTTAACCCTTTCGTAAGCGTCGCTTTATCTTTTGCATCAACCGCAGCAACTAAAGTATCATAATAGTTTTGGAATTTCGTATTGTAGTTAATGATATTTTGATTCGTTGAAATAAGCTGTGGCTTTAATACATCTAACCATTGCTTCGCATTTCCTCTAGCTGTATCCTGATGCTGAATCACTTTTCCTTTTAAAGCAGCATCAACAGTCGATACATTTCCAAAGTTAACATTACCTTGTTTAATGATTGTTAAAGCGTACAGATCCATTACTAAAGCGTTTGAACCTGTTCTTTCCATTGCATCTTTTAAGCCTTCTGGTCCTAATGAATATTCTTCATAGTCATTATAAGCTTTTGCGACCGCATGAACTGGAACTTGTTTCACTGTACTTTCAGCTGCATACGTATGGGCTGGCATAATGTTTCCTGCTGCAAATACTGCCATAAGTGCTGATAGAGCCATTACTTTATAAGGTTTTTTTGTCATTTTTCTTCTCTCCCTATATCGTTACTTATTTTTAATGTACTTCAACGTTTGTAACATAATCTTCAAATTGATTTGTTTGTTTATTCATTTCATCACTTACTTTTTTAATTTGATTGAAATGCTTTTGAAGTAAACTACTATCTGTATACGTGCCTTCTTCAACATTCTTTTGAATTTGGATCATATTATTATTTAAAACTTTCCAATCCATTAATAACGTTTCTAATGTTGTAATTTGACGATCAATTAGTTCTGTAAAGCTACTTACTTGATCTTCAACGAATGTAATTTGAGTCGCCTCTGCTTCAGTTTGTGATAATTTTTGAATAAGTGGTAATAGCTCTTTTTGTTTTTGCTGAATACGAAGAGCCGCTTCCCTCGTTTGACTATCGGCAGCATTTACAATCTCATTACTTAAAGTACCAATAGAAACAAAATCAATTGTTTTCGTTTGTGCAGTTTGATTTGTAATTGTAAATACCTGTTTACCGATATTAATAGAACCTTTAATAATTTCTTGAGGTCTATTCAAAATAGTCGTTAATTCAGCTTGAATTTCCCCTTGAATTCTTTTAATATCTTCTCTTAATTTCACAATATCTCCACTTGATCCTTGCATTGTTTTTATTGCTTCATCAGCTTTAATTGATAAGTTATTACTATCTTTGTCCAATACCGTTTTAAATCGATTTAACTCTAATAAATCTTGTTCCATACTCTCTTGGATGCTTTGTACTTGCAATTGTAGTTTTCCATATGCATTTGTAAAATCTGCTTTTGATTGTTCATCTTCATTTATGTTTCCTGCTAGTTCATAGAGCTTACTGTAATAACTATTAAATCTAATACTATATCTCATCATCTCTTGATTTAAGTCAATTAGCTTCGGATTATATTCATCAATCCACTCTCTTACATTTGCCTTTGCAAACTTTTGATGATTCGTCAAACTACTCATCGCATTTACCTTAATGTCTGGCTGTTGTAAAATAACTAGTCCATATGCTTGTATAAGCGGTGACTGTGATCCTAACATTCTAATTGAATTCGATAATGTATTTGGAGCAATTACATTTTGTGCATATACTGTTTTCACTTCTGTTTGCCCCCCCTTAGCGTAAGCGCTTACAGGAATGAAGCAACTCGTAGATACTGCTGTAACCAATAACCCTGTAATTAAAGTCTTTTTCACTTTAACTCCTCCTATGTATTAGTAACTATTACTATCGCATTTTATTATTCTATTTTCTTGCACATAGTTTGAGATGGTTAAAATAGAGAACGTTCTCACCGCGATTCACACACGAACCATCTCTCCCAAATTTTATTGCTACAGTACTTACTTATCGTTATAAAACTTTTCATATGTGGTTAGTATGAATAACATTGCATAAATTTTCTATTTCATCTTATTTCCCACATTGATACAGTGAATATATTACATAAAAATATTATTCATTTTAAACTAATTCACATACATAAATATGAAATTCCGTTTTGTTTTCATATAAGTTTTGTACTGTAAGGTCATTTAAACACAGCTATTTATCTATCGTAAAGAAGTATTTTCATTCCCTTTATTTTCAAGCTTTCATGTCTTTATTTCAAAATATAATCCGCTTTACTTTTTCAATTGAAATATCCATATATCACAAGAAAAACCTCTACTTACTCATAGATACGAAAATTATATCGATATATCTTTTTAACTCGTATGCAATTATGCATAGCATATACATAAAAAGGATAGCTTCAGTTTCTTGAAGCTATCCCTAAAAATCTACTTACTTTTTCAAATGATATGGAACTGTCGTAATAACAACATTTCTTTTATAGAGTAAATACGCACGAATGAGTAAACTAGACTGATTATGAAGAATGTTATGCCAACCTTTTTTCGGAATGAACTGTGGTATAACGACAGTAACTCGGTAATTTGATTCACTCGCTTTATATTGTACTGTATCAATAAACTTTGTTAGTGGCTGTATAATACTTCTATAATGAGAATGTAATGTAACAAGCCTTACTTCAGGTTGCCACTTCTTCCATTTCTCTTCAAATTTCTTTTCCTCTTCTCTGTCAAAAGCAACGTATACAGCAATAACTTGATCTGCAGAAAGAGACTTCGCATAATTTAATGAATTTTCTACTACATGCGTCATACCAGCTACTGGAACGACAATCACATTTCCTTCAATCGGTACGATCCGTTCACAAGTTTTTAAACTTAGTTGGTCTCCTACTGCATCATAATGTTTCTTAATTCGGTGGAACAAGAAGATAATAACAGGTAAGAAAATAAGAATTGACCAAACTTGTGCAAATTTAGTTAAAAAGAACATGCTCATTACGATAAAACTAATAACTGCACCAATTAAATTAACCGTTAATCTTAATGCCCATCCTTCAGGTTTTTCACGAAGCCACTTTAATACCATCCCTGTTTGAGAAAGGGTAAATGGAATAAATACACCTACTGCATATAACGGAATTAAATGCTCTGTTTGCCCTTGGAAAGCTACAATTAAAATAATCGATGCGATTCCAAGTATAATAATTCCATTTGAGTAACCTAGGCGGTCTCCTCTAATCGTAAACATTCTTGGTATAAACTTATCTTTTGCAAGGTTTACTGCTAATAACGGAAACGCAGAATATCCTGTGTTAGCAGCAAGGATTAATATTAAAGCTGTTGTACCTTGTATGAAATAGTACATGAAATTACGTCCAAATGTTTGTTCAGCAATTTGTGAAACAACTGTTACTTCTTTACTTGGAGAAATTCCGTAATAATAAGCTAAGAACACAATTCCTGAAAATAAAACTGCAAGTAATGCACCCATTGCAAGCAATGTTTTTGCAGCATTGTTTGGCGCAGGATCTTTAAAGTTCGGAATTGCATTTGAAATTGCTTCAACACCTGTTAAAGCAGAACTACCTGATGCAAATGCTCTTAATAATAAAAATAAACTAATCCCTGCAACTGGTGTTCCAATCGGCGTGTGTAAAGTTGGTGACACGTGCCCCGTTAAAATATTGTATATCCCTACACCAATTAATATAAATAGTGCCAAAACAAATAAATAAACAGGATATGCTAAAACGGAAGCTGATTCCGTTACACCTCTTAAATTTAAGATGGTAATAAATATAACAAATATAATCGCAATGATTACATTATGTGCATGTAAACTAGGAAAAGCAGATGTGAGCGCATCTGTACCTGCAGACACACTTACCGCAACAGTTAAAATATAGTCAACTAATAAAGATCCTCCAGCAATTAAGCCTGGATTCATCCCTAAATTTTCTTTTGATACAACATACGCGCCCCCGCCATGCGGATAAGCAAAAATAATTTGACGATAAGATAAAATAAGGGCCGTCAATAATACTAATACCCCAACAGCGATCGGAATGGAATACCAATAAGCGATCGCTCCAACACCTGCTAAAGCAATTAAAATTTGCTCTGGACCGTAAGCAACTGATGACAATGCGTCAGAAGATAAAATAGCTAAAGCTTTCGTTTTATTAAGCTTCTGTTCTCCAAGCTCTGTTGATTTTAACGGTCTTCCAATTAAAAATCTTTTAATAGATGAAACCAATGCTGTCCACTCTCCAATAATTTTGTACGAACGATTCTGCTTGTTACAGCCAGCAAACTATTTCTTCAGAAAACAAAAAATGTCTACAAGCCATAGCGAAATAGACTTGTAGACATTATTTTTTTTGTCGCACAAGCTCCACCTTCCTTCTCAATATAACGCTTACGAGGTTAGCTGTCGGATTCGGGCCTATGAGTAGCCCTACCTTTTTCAAGGATTCACCCCATCGGATTATGTACTAATCCGTAAAAACGGGTCCCCCGTACCATGCGGTTTCAGCGATTTAGAAAATTGAAACTGTGGATTATAATACTCCTTTATTTTCAAAAAGTAAACAAAAATTTTTAATAAGAAAAAAATTAAAATGATTGTGCATAATCCACTGAGAAATATACATAATGAATACTAAAAAATCGATAAAGGAGACCCATATGTCTAAAGAAAAGAAGCCTATTTTTTCCGATTCCTATTTAGATGCAGTAGCAAATGAAATTAATCAGTTATATGGTAAACGTGAACAGGAAATAAATTTGACAGATAGAACAAAAAGAAATAAATAATTTGTCATAAAAAAAGAAAGCAATACACTTATATATTGCTTTCTTTTTTATTTTTTCATACATCTAATTCTATTACAGATCTGTTAAAGGTCATCTCTTCATACACCTTTAAATTTTGATATATAGTGCCTAATAATGGTGCCGCTATTGAAAATTGCTCTGCTACATCCAGTAAATATCCTTGCAAGTGCTTCCCTTCAATAAACGAACCCTTTTCCATATCACGTTGCATTGATGACTTCATATCATACGAAATTTTATCAATCGTTTTCATATGTTCCTCGGCAATATTTTCCTTTACGGGAGCTCCTAATACTCTCATGATTTGTACAGATTCCTCAAACACATTACGGATAAAATCACGGCCGCCTTCACTTTCACGGATTGGTCCAATTGGTGCACGCATTAACGTTGTCACACCGGACATTACAGTAATAAATAAATATTTATGCCACATATCTTGCGTAATATTTTCACTTAAAACAAAACTAGATTTCGTACCTGCAAATGCTTTAGAAATATGCTTCACTCTCTCTGAATTTTGAGACTTAATTTCTCCAAACACAAGTCTGTTGGCAGCGCTAGTTTGTACAATTTCTCCTTGATCGTTTAACGTCGTCTCGATAAAGCATAAACCGCCAATTACTTTTTCTTCACCGAATTCTTTTTGTAATAGCGATAAATGAGCGATACCATTTAACAATGGAATGATTACAGTATTTTCGCCAACAAACGGCTTCAAATCTTGAATTGCCTCTTTTAAGTGATACGCTTTTGTTGAAAATAGAATCACATCAAATGGAGCAGTTTGATCTTCTTTCGTTATTAATTTCGGTTGGAAGGAAAAATCCCCGTTAACACTGCGGATTACAAGTCCCCTTTTCTCCAATTGTTTTTTTCTTTTACTGCGAACAAGAAACGTAACATCTTCTCTCTTTTCTACTAAGCGACCTCCAAAAAAGCCTCCAACGCCACCAGCTCCTAATACTAAAATCCGCATACAACATCCCCCTTTTTAAAATATTAATTTATAACTTTTAGTATACATAACATTATACATGTCCCCTACTAAATAAGCTGAATTTTCATTCTTAATCAAGTATAAAACAGTGGTTATTTTCAAATAAATTTGGGCATGTTGTTTTTATAGCATATATGGAAAGGAAACAATGTAAATGGAGGCAATACAAACAATTGAAGAAAAAGATGTAACAACAGCTATATTTCAATTTATATTCCCGTTTTCTTTTAAAACTGGGTATGAACAAAATATGTTCCCTTTCTTACAGAAAAATGACTTTCGCCCTTTTCGACTCGATCATCTTGAAAATGAAAATACATACTATGGAAAGTTTCAAGTTTCACATCAAAATATGGAAGCATACTATCTTTCATTTACAAATAAAATTTTATTTCCTCATTCAGAGCATCAAAAGGGGTTGCAGCGCTATTCTAAAGACCTTAACTTAACTGGACATTTAACAACAAATCTTATTTCCGTTCCATTTCAGATTCATTCTATTGACGTAACACTTTGTCCTTATGAGCTTGGCTTCTTAACAATTCGGACAGAAGTAGAGACCGCTCCAAACATGACATTATCAGAAGCAATTGAATTCGCCTCTCGCTTCCGTGTACTTGAAACTAGAAATAATACAAACGAAACGGTTTGTATTGAATGTAATGGAAAAAGGTATTCACAAGTAGAAAGATTCATTTTTGGTTATTTATTTCATGGTGTAACAGATTTCTTCGAGAAGAAGAGATTAAGAAGCTCTTACTTTCAAACCTTTCCTTTCTTTGAAGACCAAAGAATGTACGTTCAAACTTTACTATCTATAAAAGCAGATACGGAGCTTACTGAAGTGGATGTTTATCGTACTTCTAGTCTTTCCGGGTTAACAAGTGACGGTAAGGCTTATGTAAGTGCAAATAATCTTCTTTATATTCATGATTATTTAAAACAACACGCTTACCAGAGGTGGGCTCCCAATCGCTATTTCATAATGGAAGAACATATATTCACCTGTGTAACAAATGAGGGGGAACATGAATTTACTAAACTCGCGAGTCAAATGTATGGGGAGTTTTATTACGCTTTATTATTAAACCTATTTCATAAAATTGTGTTGTTAAAAATGGCAAACGCTTATGCTGAACTGAACATTGAACAAGATACAAATGAAATAGAGAAATTAATCTATTCAATCAATTCATTTACTGCAAACTACTTTTCTTTAGAACTTGTATCCCAATCACAGAGTGAAGATATTTTCTTTCGCTTAAGAAAGCTTTTTAATATCGAGATTTTATACTCGAATGCAAAACAAAATCTTGATAGTTTGTTTAAATATCAAGAAAATGTCGCTTCTAAAAAGGATAGTCTTTTATTATTAATTTTAACGCTCTACTCTGTAGTGGGCCAAATGTTAGGATTTACTATGATTGACCTGTTAAGAAATACCGATTCAAACAAACTATCGTCGCCACTTGAATTTTTCGCACTTTTAATAGCAATTAGTGGCATCGTCATTTCACTTATTTTAGGTGCGCAAAGTTTATACCAATGGAGTCTACAACATAAACGAAGAAAAGCATGGGTTAATCAAACTGTACTTTCTGCTGTGAAAGAGGAAGACGATAAGAAGTAAAGAAAATTAATTTCAAATTACAAATACGTAGCGCGCTTCAGTAAGTGAAATTTTCATCAGCGATTTTTCGAATATATCGGCGCAACTCAAATTATATCAGCGATTTTTACAATATATCGACTTACCGAAAAAAACTGACAAAAAGAACCACATAGTAAAAAAGTACTCCAAAATAAAATTTGGAGTACTTTTTTATTAAAGCTTACTTCCCTGCTTCGATTTGCTCTAATGCAGCAGCTACTTGTTCTTCCGTTAATTCATGTTGTATTACGTAGCGGTTACGTGGGCTTACACGGCATTCGTGAGAACATGCACGTAAATATTTCGCTTCGTTTTCTTCAGAACATAAAATTTTCTTGTTACATTCTGGATTTGCACAGTTTACATAGCGCTCACAAGGTTCACCTGTAAAGTGGTCTTTACCAACGATAACATGTTCTTTTTGGTTTACTGGTACAGCGATACGCTCATCGAACACGTAACATTGTCCATCCCAAAGCTCACCTTGTACTTCTGGGTCTTTTCCGTACGTTACAATACCGCCGTGAAGCTGACTTACATCTTCATAACCTTCACGAACTAACCAACCAGAAAACTTCTCGCAACGAATTCCGCCTGTACAGTACGTTAAAATCTTTTTACCTTCAAGTACTTCTTTATTTTCACGAATCCAATCTGGTAATTCACGGAATGATTCGATATCAGGTTTAATCGCACCTTTGAAGTGACCTAAATCAAATTCATAATCATTTCGTGCATCAATGATAACTGTATCTTCTTGTTTCATTGCTTCATAAAAATCTTTTGGCTCTAAATACTTCCCAGTTATTTCGTGTGGATTAATATCATCTTCCAGACGAAGTGTAACTAATTCTGGGCGAGGACGCACGTGCATTTTCTTAAATGCATGACCATCAGCTTCATCTATTTTAAATACGATACCGTCAAAACGTGGATCGTTGTTCATTGCTTCCATATATTTCTCTGTTTGTTCTACAGTACCAGAACAAGTTCCGTTAATACCTTCTTTAGCTACAAGGATTCTTCCCTTTAACTCAAGTGAATTACAAAATTCTAAGTGCTCTGCCGCGAATTCTTCTGGGTTTTCAATTGTTGTGTACATGTAATATAGTAATACTCTGTATGGTTTTGTAGTTGCCAATGTATTTCTACCACCTATCTAATTTTTAAAATCATGTATAAGTTAACGTTCATATCAAAACATATATAATAAGAAAATGAATCCCATTTTCTTTTCTTTATACTATTTTCTATCAGTTAACAAAAATAAAAAACAAGATTACACACCAAAACACTATGGTTATGTTGTAATCCCAATATATTATATATCATACAAATGCAATTCCATCAATTAATATGCTGTATTATCGGCTTTATGTTCACATAAATTTCAAAAACAGCCCTTTAATTCATTATGTTTCCCCGCCTCATCACACCATAAACTCCCAATTTTTAATAAAACCACACCATTCATTGTATTAAGGCATATAATTTGCACTAAGGAAACATTTATGTTCAAATAAAAAATATAACCTAATACATTTAAATGTATTGAAATAAAGAATAAGAATACTTACAATAATTTCAACAAGTTAACATACCAAAGGGGAAAACTACTATGAATAAAGATATATCAAAAGATGAACATGTCCCTTCTCAAAGTACAACTGTTCAATCAGCGCATTTAGCATTAAGCGGACAAACGAAAGGCTTAAAAAGACTATTACCATTCTTAGGTCCTGCTTTCATCGCTTCAGTGGCTTATATTGACCCTGGCAATTTCGCGACAAATATTGCTGCTGGATCACAATATGGATATTTATTACTCTGGGTAATTCTTGCTTCTAATTTAATGGCAGTATTAATCCAAACTTTATCTGCTAAATTAGGAATCGCTACAGGAAGAAACCTTCCTGAAATCGCTCGAGAAAACTTCCCAAAACCTGTTTCCATCGGTTTATGGATTCAAGGAGAGCTCGTTATTATGGCGACTGATTTAGCTGAATTTATTGGAGCTGCACTCGGATTGTACTTATTATTTGGGATTCCGATGTTACCGGCAGCTTTAATTACAGCTGCTGGATCATTTATTATTCTTGAATTTCAACGTAGAGGCTTCCGTCCATTAGAAGCTATTATAACAGGAATGATTTTTATCGTTGTTATCGCTTTTGGTGTACAAGTCTTTTATGCAAAACCGGAATTAAGCCCTTTACTTTCAGGACTATTTATTCCAAAATTCCAAGGTGTAGACAGTATATTACTTGCAGCCGGAATTTTAGGTGCGACAGTTATGCCGCACGCAATCTATTTACATTCCGCCTTAACGCAGCGCCGCGTAGTCGGAACAAATGATGAACAAAAGAAAAAGATTTTCCGATTCGAATTTATAGATATCATTATCGCAATGGTTATCGCAGGAGCAATTAATGCAAGTATGCTAATTGTTGCTGCTGCACTATTCTTTAAAAATGGCTTGCATGTCGAAGATCTTGATGTCGCTTTTAACCAGTTTAGCAACTTAGTCGGTCCTGTATCAGCTGCTTTATTTGGAATTGGTCTCTTATCAGCAGGACTATCTAGCTCTTCTGTCGGTACAATGTCAGGTGATATTATTATGCAAGGTTTCATTCGAATGCATATTCCGTTATACTTACGCCGATTTATTACAATGATTCCACCATTAGTTATTATCGCTTTAGGTGTAAATCCAACTTACGCTCTAGTCATGAGTCAAGTCGTCTTATCATTCGGTATTGCCTTTGCATTAGTACCACTTATTATGTTTACAAGTAGTAAAAAAATTATGGGTGCACTCGTTAATCACCGCATCACTACCTTTATCGCTTGGATCATTGCTATACTTGTTATCATTTTAAATATTTTCTTACTGTATCAAACATTTGTAGGGTAATGAGAAAAGGTATTCCAGTTTATTGGAATACCTTTTTTAGTGAAGTAATTCTCTTCTAATTACCTCTTATATATGTCCCTCTTTCCGGCATCATCGCACCTTTTTCAGTTTGAAAGTACAGTGGCAATCCTTCTGCTAAAAACATACTTACCTTTGATGGATCCTGCCTTTGATGATGAATATGTAAATGGGGCTCACTTGAACTTCCTGAGTTACCTACTTGAGCAAGAAACTCTCCTTCATTCACATGTTGTCCTTCCCTCACATTAATTGACCCTTTCTTTAAATGAGCAAGAATCAGAAATGTGCCTGTTTCGTCTACTCGTAAATATATGTGATTCCCCGCCATCGACTGAAAATTTTCCGATCTAGGAACTAAATCTTGTTCATTATTATTAATTGATACAACCGTCCCAGAAGCTGGTGCCATTACTTTCGCTCCATATACTCCATAATCCTCTAACTTATTACTTTTCACTTCAGCAGGTGGAATGAGAATATCATATGCCCATCGTTCATTCGGTTTTATAACGTGATAGTTCGTTTCTAACCGATCACCACCCCAGCCTACTAGTGCACTTTCAT
Source organism: Bacillus tropicus (assembly GCF_001884035.1). Taxonomy (GTDB): domain Bacteria; phylum Bacillota; class Bacilli; order Bacillales; family Bacillaceae_G; genus Bacillus_A; species Bacillus_A tropicus. The sequence continues at coordinate 28,663 of NZ_MACG01000035.1, read as the reverse complement.
TTAAAGGAAAACGAACGACTATTTTAGGACTCATCGACTGTACATTTGCTGGGTAAGCGAGTCCGCCTATGTTAGCGAACCATCCTAAGGGCCAAGCTCCAATTATAGAAAAAAGAACTATGAAGAGGAGCATACTGTCTATCCGCTTTCTAAAAATGCTCTTCCACACAAATAGTAATACTGACCCTATCAAAATAAAGCTTGATACGAAGCTAAAGGCTTGTATACTCCACCATACAATGACTGATATAACACCTTTAGCTAAATAAACTACACTCCAACTTGTAAGTAAAAAAACTACTAAAGTTACTAATACATATTTCTTCCACATGCTGTATCCCCACTCTCATATCTTTGTTCTACATGATACGAATTGAAAATTACGACATGTAAAAGAAATACTTACGACTTTCTTACATTTCTTTATACTGCGGTAAAACGATAGTGAAAACTGTTTCTTTATCGTTACTACGTACAGCGATATCTCCTTTATGAAGTTTTGCTATACTTCTCGCAATTGCAAGTCCCATTCCTTTTCCACCTGTATGAGAGCTGCGTGATTTTTCACCGCGATAAAACTTCTCAAAAACGTAAGGCAAGTTCTCATCCGGAATACATTGTCCAAAATTTTTAATTTCTATTTCAACATTCATGTCTCTTTTAGAAACTTGAATTAAAATCTCCTTTCCGTCTTTCCCGTACATAATACTATTACTAATTACATTTTCGAATAACCTCACCATAAGCGCTACATCTATTTCCACATGTAACTCCTTATCACCTTGTATACAAAAGCTCATATCGGCATCATCTAGTTGTGGTACAAAATCAATCATAATTTGTTCCATTAACGCTTTCATATTTACTACACTTTTATGTAATTCAATCTCTCTATAATTTATTTGACAGTATTCTAATAAATCATCTACTTGATTTTTTAATTCATAACTTTTTCGCTTTAATATGCTTACATACTGTTCACATTCTTCTCCATTTGAATGCAGTTTATTTCCTAACAAGTCCGCGTAACCGATTAGAGATGTTACAGGTGTTCGTAAGTCATGCGAAATATTACTAATCATTTCATTTTTCATTTCCTGTGATTTTTTTTCATTCTCGATAGACTCTTTTAAACTTTTGGTCATTCTATTTACATTCTTCGCTAATTCACCAATCTCGTCATTTTTTGAAATAGGTATATGTACTTCAAAATTACCATTACTTATTTCCTTCACGTTCTTATTAATTTCAGACAGTCTTTTCATCACTGTTTTTGTCATACATGCAAAGTATGTCGTAGTAAAAATCAAAAAAACTATAAAATATAAAAATGAATATTTTTCTTCTAACGAATTAGCGTGACTATATACATTTCCAATTAAAATTTGAAACACTATTATACTTACAGTTGCTAACAAGATGCTACATATGAATGCGATAAAAAACTTAACTCTAATGCCTTGTAATGATTTAATCTTCAATTTTATATCCGACTCCCCAAACATTTTGAATAAACTTCGGTTCTTTTGGATCCTCTTCAATTTTATTTCTTAATCTTGCGATATGAACCATTACTGTATTATTGCTTTCATAGGCCCTTTCTTTCCAAACGCTCTCATATATTTCTTCAATTGTAAATACACGATTCTTTGCAGCTGCCATTAAGAACAAAATATCATATTCAGTTTTTGTAAGATTGATTGTTTCTCCATATAACATTACTGTTCTCGACAGTTCATCTATTTCTAAACCTCTAATATTTATTTTCTTTTCTATTACTTGGACAGCATTTTGATTGAAATATGTATACCTTCTTAATTGAGCCTTCACTCTTGCAATTAATTCAATTGTACTGAACGGCTTCACAATATAATCATCTGCTCCTGTTAAATCCGACGACTTTATCTACGTCCGATGATTTTGCACTTAAAAACATAATTGGCAAACTATGTTTCTCTCTAATTCTTCTACACAATTCTATCCCATCCATTTGTGGCATCATAATATCCAAAATAGCAAGTTGAATACTGTTATTATTTATTATTTCTAAAGACTCTTCTCCGTTATGAGCACTAAAAACTTTAAAACCTTCTTGCATTAAATTCGCTTTAACAAATCGAACAATATCTTGATCATCATCTACAATTAAAATTGAATTTTTCTCCATATACAAACCTCTTTTTGAAATATATTCCACAATCCATTTTATCATAAATTAAAACCATACTTCCCTCTTGAATAATCTTTATTTTCAGACTAGATTATATAATAACAACACATTCTAGTTTTAAAAGAAATGGAGTGAAAGCATGTTTCCTATATTGAAAACCGACCGACTCATTTTAAGAGAACTTACCGAAGAAGATGCACCAAGTATACTAAAATGCTTTTCTAATACTGACGTACTGCGCTATTATGGCCAAAAACCATTACAAGATATTGATCAAGTGAAACAAATCATTCATAACTTTAAGTTGAGTTACAATGCAAGAAGCGGTATAAAATGGGGAATCGAATTAAAAAACAAGAAAGAACTCATTGGAACAATTGGTTTTCACGATTGGTCTTCTGAGCATAAACGGGCCAATTTAAGTTATGCCTTTTTACCTGAACACTGGGGAAAAGGATATGCAACTGAAGCTGTTTCTGAAGTTATATCATACGGTTTCCATACCATTCATTTAAAGCGTATTGGGGCAATTGTATTTCTTGAAAATGAGGCTTCCAATAAAATTCTATTAAAATTAGGTTTTGAAAAAGAAGGAGTTCTAAAGAATTATATGTATCAAGATGATATCCCATATGATACGAATTTTTATGCTTTATTAAAATCGGTCTAATAGAATTCATGTGTAAAAAACCTTACTTTTAAAAAGTAAGGTTTTTTGTATTTATTCATTAGCAATATAAGCATTCTTATAAGTATAAATACCACCAAATTGATGCTTTTCAATTCCTTTTACATAATCCTTTTGTACATATGCTGAGCCAATATGATAAAGCGGCGCCACCGCAGCATCTTCTAATAATACCTGCTCGGCTTCTCGCAACGCTTCCCATCGGTTTTCCGTATCTAGTACAAAATCCGTTTTCGCTTTCTTTATTAATTCATCGTAACGAACATTAGAATAATTCATTTTATTATTCGGATTCCCCGTCGTAAATAGTTCTAAATAACTAATTGGATCTTTATAGTCAGGTCCCCAATTTGCCATAGTTATATCGTAATCACCTGTTTGTTCTAACTGTAATTTTTGCTTAAATGGCTGTTGTTTAATTTGTATCGTTAGTCCTTGTAAATTCTTTTCTAAATCACCTTTTATATATTCCGCCATACGTTTTGCATTATCTTGTTCAAACGTTAATAACTCGAGGTTTACTTGTTCTGCCCCAAGCTCTTTTTTCGCTTCATCCCAAATCTTTTTCGCATTTTGCAAATCATATGAAGAAAGATTTCCGTTTTCTTTTCTAAAATCTTTACCAGTCTCTTCATTTATATGACCAGCTGGTACCAATCCACTGGCAGGTTTTGCCCCGTTATTAATAAAGTGAGCAACGAAGTCTCCTTTATTTAACGCTAATGAAATAGATTGACGTACCTTTTTATTTGCTAATGCATTATTTTTTTCATTAAAACGTAGCATAGCAATTCCAGAATCACTCGACATATGTAATTCCTTATTCCCTTTATACTTGTCTACAAATTGAGAATTAATAGGTACCCTATCCAAATTACCAGCTTCGTATAAATTAACAGCCGTCATTGTATCCTTTACAATTTGAAAGTTTATTTCGTCTAACTTCACTTTCTTTTGATCCCAATAGGTAGCATTCTTCTTTAATTGAAACTCTTGTTCATGCTTCCATTTCTCTAATACAAATGGACCGTTATATATAAGATTACTAGGTTCCAATGCATAATTCTTCCCTTGTTCTTTCAAAAATGATTCATGCTGTGGTAAATATATTGGTAATGCTAACAGCTGTAAAAAGTAAGGAATTGGCTGCTCTAGTTCCACTTCTAACTTATAATCATTTATTGCTTTAACCCCAAGTGCATCAAGAGGCATTGTTCCCTTATTTATCTCTTTCGCGTTTTTCACGTAAAAGAGCATGGACGCATATTGAGACGCTGTTTCAGGGATAATTGCACGTTTCCACGCAAACATAAAATCATGCGCTGTCACATTGTCCCCATTTGACCATTTTGCATCTTTACGCAATTCAAATGTATATTTTTTACCATCTTCACTTCTTTTAAACGATTTTGCTACCGCTGGAATCGGCTGATCTTGATCATCTAATACATACAACCCTTCAAATATGTTTTGCATAATGTGTGCTGACGTACCATCCATCGTTTTCGCTGTATCAAGAGAAGGAATTTCTTCTGATACTGTTACATTTAATACTTGTTTTTTTGCCTCTTTATCACTTTTATTTTCCTTATTATTACAAGCTGTTAATAATAAAGATGTAACAAGTGCCATTACCATTAAATGGCTCTTTTTTCGCTTCATGAGTTGTTCTCCTTAAATATAAAATATTATAAAGCGTAATATATTATAGCAGAAATACTACCAGAAAGATGCGACATTCTTTTGAATATTTATTCGTTCAAGAAAAAAGCTACTCTTTAAAAAAGGATAGCTAAAGATTGAATATTTAATCTGCGCTGTTTGCTCAAGTGTTTATAAAAAATCTCTTATTGCATACCTCTCTTTTTATTTTAACTTTTCTTCTGTTTCATGTAAATTTCCCCATAACTAACTTAATAGACGTATAGGGTACAGTTTGGTTGGGATATCTTCCTATCTCCATTCAGCAATGCCGCTTTGTTTTTTGGAATTCAGGTCAAGTAGAAAGTGCTATTTTACAAATCTTATACACTTAAGGATTTTGTAAGGATCAAGTAAGAAAAACGTGAACTTTGTTTCGTATAGTCAAAATATAAAGTGAAGGAAGAAAGGTTAGGAGTTACCAGAGCGATTACGACAAAATTAGAACTGTTGGTTTTAGATGAACATATCAATGATTTAGACATAGTTACAACAGGACCTTAATTTATCATACCCATTTTTCACCATCACATATTGGAGGTTAAAACATGAATAAAAAAAAGAAAATACAAAAATCAATACTTTCCTTTACCCTACTCTTTTCTTTAGGCATTTCATCTTTTCCGCTTACAACAGCTATTCACGCAAATACACGTGAGGAACCATCTGTAGAAAAAAAACGAGTCTCTTTAACGGAGCGTACATCATTATTTTTTGAATATCTCCAGCAAGATAAGTATGCAGAGGCACTTCAGTTGACGTCTGCTGCTTTTCAATCCAAGTTTACAGCAAACACATTACAAAACTGGTGGACACAGAGTGGCTGGAGCGGAATAAAAAGCATGGGACCCCCCGTGATAAAAGAACGAAACTTGGTCCATCAGACGGTGGAAATGCCAGCAGCTATCGAAGAAACTACCATACCGCTACTCCTTAAATTTACACCTGGCGGGAAAGTAGATGAAATTGGAGAAAGGCCTCCCAAGGAATCTTATACCATCCCGCATCCTAGCTATGATCAACCTGCCTCTTATCAAGAACGTGAAATCGTCATTGGAAATTCTACCTATCCGTTACCAGCCACATTAACAGTTCCGAAACATAAGCCTGGTGAAAAGGTACCCGTAGTTGTTCTTGTTCATGGTGCTGGCATCCATGATCGCGACAGTACATATATGGGAACAAAAATCTTACGAGACCTTGCGGTGGGCCTTTCGTCCAACGGAATTGCAGTGTTGCGCTATGAAAAACGCACATTAGAACACGCATTAAAGATGAGTGCAGAACCTGTTACGTTAGACCGTGATACTACAGATGATGCCATATATGCAGCAAAATCAGCAGCGCAGCAGGAAGGCATTGATCCAAATAATATTTTCATTCTTGGACATAGTCTAGGAGCTGGCGCAATGCCGCGTATACTAAGCAAATCACCTTCCTCACTTGTTAGAGGAAGTATCTTACTCGCACCACCTGCACGCCCATTGACTGACATTGCTATTGATCAGAATCAATACCTAGGGGCACCAAAGGAAGTGATCGATGAACTAAAAAGACAGGCTACTTTTATTCAGGATCCTACTTTCAATCCTGACCACCCTCCAGCTGGCTACAATTTTGGGTCACCTCATTTTATGTATGATGTTTCTAGGTGGCGTCCAGTTGAAGAGGCAAGATTACGAAGGGAGCCTTTACTGATTCTACAAGGAGCACGCGATTATCAAGTAACAGTAAAAAATGAATATACAAAATGGCAGGAAGGGCTCTCAAACCGTAGGAATGTTCAGTTCAATAAATACCCAAAATTGAATCATTTCTTCACGGAGGGTGATGGGGAATTAAGTCTTCCTAGTGAATATGAAATTCCTGCTAATGTTCCTGAGTACGTTATCCAGGACATTATTAAATGGGTCAACGAGACAAAAAAATAAGAAACATTCAAATCCTTCATATAATCATTATTACGTGAAGGATTTTTGAAACTAGTGATTTTATCTAAATCATTCTCTTCTGTTTTATTAATAAAAAAGTTCAGACACAAAAACAGGCTGTGGAGAAGTCTTTCTCCACAGCCTAAAAATATCTATCTTTGTAAACCTCGTTTATAACGACTTGCTTCAAATATAATACGCTCTTCATCTAACGTTTTACATTCGCCATTCCAAACGACACGTTTTCCGTTAATAATTACATCGCTTATATCTTTTCCACTAGCAGCATACACAAGGTGTGATAACACTTCATCTGCTGGTTGTAAATGCGGTTTATTAGACGGGTCAATTGTAATGAAATCAGCACACTTTCCAATCTCAAGTGAGCCTGTTTGTTTCATCCCAATTACTTCAGCAGCTCCCTTAGTTGCAAGTGTAAGAGCTGTTTCAACCGGTAACGCTGTTGCGTCTTGGTGAATACCTTTTTGTAATAAAGTTGCAATGCGCATTTCCTCAAACATATCTAAATTGTTGTTAGATGCAACACTATCTGTTGCAATTCCTACTTTCATTCCCGCTTCTAGCATCGCTTTTACATTCGCTATACCAGAACCTAGTTTTAAATTACTATTCGGATTATGAGCTACTCGAACGTCATGTTCTGCTAAAAATGCACGCTCATTGTCATTTAATACTACACCGTGTGCAATAACTGTCGGGCGTTTAAATAACCCACAACTTGCTGCATATTCTACTGGACGTTTTCCGTACTGTGCTTCAATATCACGTACTTCACGCTCTGTTTCCGAAAGGTGAATATGAACCATCGTTTGATTTTCTACTGCAATACGTGCGCATTCTTCTAATAGTTCTGTGGAACATGTATATGGACTATGCGGTGCAACCATCGTAGTTAACATACCACTTTCATTATAGTAACGCTTCACATATTTTTCAGCTTCTTCAATTGCTTTCTTTTCATCCTCTTTCGTTCCAAAGCTAAATAAAGTTCTTGAAACAGCAGCTCGCATCCCGCTCCTTGATACCGTTTCCATAATTGCATCTTGATCTACTCCGATTGGATTAAACATATCAGAGAATGATGTTGTGCCACTTTTCACCATTTCAAGTAATCCTAATTCCGTACTAGCGACCGCAAGCTCTGGAGTAAACTGACTTTCAAGTGGCCAAATTCTCGTCTCAAGCCATGGTTGTAATAACATATCATCACCAATACCTCTTAAGAGACTCATTACAACGTGTGTATGTGTATTTACAAGCCCTGGTAAAACCCACTTTCCTTTCATGTCAATTACTTCATCTACTTCAAAATCATTAGCGAATTCTCCGCTCTTCACATCTATAATTTGATCATTTTCTACAATGATATATCCATTTTCTATCACTTCATTTTGTTCATTCATCGTTACGATTGTAGCGTTTACATAAGTTGTTTTCAAAAGTATTTCCCCTTTCAACTCTATGAAGTTCCCTTTAATAAGTTACCACCATTATAGTAACTTATTAAAGATTAAGAGTCAAAAGATAATTTCAATTCTTTCGTTATCTTTTTCTTCAACATGCTATATTGTTTTTCATTTGTATCTGCAAATGCTTCTTCTCGATTTGATTCTATATCCATATAATTCAGTTTTTCATTAAATTGAGCCTCTGTAAAATCAAACCTCTGTCCATCTATAAAGTTATAAAAGTGCCACGCCTCTCTTACTTTTGTCTTTTTAATCTCTCCTCCGTATATGTCTTGAACGACTAGAGCTGTAACACCACACTGTCCCTTTGCTGGAATCTCAGTCGTCCACTTTGAACTTGTTTCAATCGACCACGATCTTATTAGTGCTTCATATATTCTTTTTTCCTTTACATCATCCACTCTAATCTTCCCCTACTATTAATAGTTTTACACATCATATTTCAAAAGAGGCAGTAAACGATCCTTAAAGACCGTTGATGGTGTCTCTCCGATTAACTGTGCGCCCATTTTCAAGTAATATCCTTTTGCATTCGGATCACTATCAATCGTAAAACTTTTTAAGCCTAGTTCATTTGCTTTTTCTATTACATACTTCCAAAGTATTTTCCCGTAGCCTTTCCCTTTGTAACGAGGATGAATGTAAAGGAAATCGAGAGCTTTATCATTACGTAAAAATGAGAAAAATCCAATCTTCGTATTATCATTTTCTAAAACATATACAAAGTTATTTTTTATGTACTCTTCTGTAATTGTTAAATCTTCCTTACAAGCAAGTATGAATTCTTCACTATAATTCCACGTTGCTTTTGAGTGTAGTGCAAGTTCACTTAATTCATTTGCTTCACTTAATAACGCTTCTCTTATCTTCATGATTCTTTCTCCTCACCTTCGATATATAAACTCTTAAAATGATTCGAAAAGTAATTTAAAAAACCTCTTATTTTCGTAAATAAGAGGTTTCTTTTATACATTTTTATTATAGGTAACAAATTTTCTTTCAATCTTTATAACATATTATATTAAGAATCATTTTTACACTTCTATACAGTTTCTACTACTGCTTCAAGCATTGTTCCATTTTTAGCATAATTCATATGCCAAGAAAAAGCTTTCTCTAAAATATGAGGAGTTTGTCCACCTCTTGTTTTTGCTTCCTCGTAATAAGCTCGTAACTGGTCACGATACATTGGATGTGCACAATTCTCAATAATGAGTTCCACTCTTTCTCTTGGCGCTAGTCCTCTTAAGTCCGCATAGCCTTGTTCAGTGACGATAACATCTACATCGTGTTCAGTATGGTCTACATGAGAAACGAAAGGAACGATACTTGAAATGTCGCCACCTTTGGCAATCGATTTAGTAACAAAGATCGCTAGGCGGGCATTTCTTGCAAAATCACCAGAACCACCAATACCATTCATCATTTTTGTACCTAAAACGTGAGTAGAGTTTACATTTCCGTATATATCTAATTCTAAAGCAGTATTAATCGAAATTAACCCAAGGCGACGAATGATTTCAGGATGATTAGAGATTTCTTGCGGGCGCATCATTAATTTGTCACGATATTGTTCAAAGTTAGAAAATACTTTTTGCATTTTCTCTTCTGATAGCGTGATCGAGCAGCAGGAGGCAAAATTGACTTTTCCAGCATCCATAAGATCAAAGACTGCATCCTGTAAAACTTCAGAATACACTTCTAAATCTTCAAACTCGGAATCTAACATTCCATGAAGAACTGCATTAGCTACTGAACCAATTCCCGATTGTAACGGTGCTAAACGATTTGTTAACCTGCCTACTTCAACTTCTTTTCGAAGGAACTCTATTAAATGCTGTGCCATAATAACAGTTTCCTCATCTGGAGGAACAATTGTTGATGGAGAATCCAGTTGATTCGTAAATACAATCCCCTTTACTTTATCAGCATCAATCGGGATACCAATCGTTCCAATTCGATCATTTGTTTTTACGAGCGGAATTGGAAGTCGTTCCCCTTGTTTACCTGGTTCATATAAATCATGCAGCCCTTCTAGCTGCGCGGATTGGGCCATATTCATTTCAATTATGATAGACTTAGCATTTAAAAAAAACGCTAAAGAATTTCCTATTGAAGTCGTTGGAATAATCATGCCATCCTCAGTAATCGCAACCGCTTCCAAAATAGCAAAATCTACATCCATAACATCAGCACGAAGTAACTCTGCTGTATGAGATAAGTGCTGGTCCACAAATAAAAAATCTCCGTTATTAATTCCTTTTCGCATAGTCGCATCAGCTTGGAAAGGCAATCTTTTCCCTAAAATTCCTGCTTCCGCAAATAATTTATCTACATCAGAACCTAAAGAGGCACCAGTAAATACATTTACTTTAAAAGATGTATCATTCTTAACTCGGTTTACAAGCGCAAATGGGACTGCTTTTACATCACCTGCACGTGTAAACCCACTTAAGCCTAAAGTCATTCCACTTTCAATCCATGAAGCTGCTTCTTCAGGTGTAACTACGCGATCTTTCAGACGTTGATCCCTAATTCTATCCAAATTATTCTCCATATGTAATCCCTCTCCCTGTGAATATTCATAATTATTTTACACTTTAACAGTATCCAAATAGGGATTTCAGTATACAATGCCGAAAATTCAGATAAAACAGCAAATCTAGGTTCTAAAGCAGAATAATTTAGAATCCTAGAAGCTTACGAAAATAACTGGCGTATGATTGACTAACTGGTACCCTTTCTCCATTATCCATTGAAAGTACGAAAGTAGAATGCGTATCAGGATAAATCGCTTTAATATGATTAACATTTACAATAAAAGAACGGTGGCATCTAATAAATGCATCTTTCGGAAGTAAGTATTCGAATTCTTGTAGAGAGTATTTATGTGTTCCTGTTAACTCTTCTGCATTCACATACGTCTTTTTATCTTTCGCCTCTAAATACATGACCTTCGAAAAAGGAACCGGTATCCAGCCGTCCGTTGTTTTTAAAGTAACGACTGATTTTCCATCCGTTAAAGCTGGATAAATAGCTGTCACACAACCTTCAAGCTTCCCATTGTTTGAAAATGGGACAGCCATTCCGTGATAAGGAATACCAAAAACATCCCGATTAATAAACTCAGAGGTTTTTTGGTTTGTCACCATTGCTTTATGAGCAATCGTTCCTTCCTTTATAGGATCCCCCGTGCTAATCTTTAAATCAATTCGTTTACTTGGCCGATAGTATATATATTCTTTCGTATTCGATACAGCGATTGAAATTTCATCTGAAAATAATTCCCCAACAACATCTAATAGTAAACCTAATGTTTTATCTTCCATTCTATTAACACCTCATTTACTATTATACTACTATTATGAACAGGCATCAGTTGATTTATAAACTGAAACCTTAATCATTGTTTTTTCCCACCCCAACTAATTATCAATTAAACCAATCAATTTTTTTATGCACATTTGATGCGGGATAGATTCTTCACTATAATTTCAAATTGCTTTTAAATGTAGTGCAACTTTACTTCGTTCACCTGCTTCAATTACTATCGATTTTCTTACTTTCATAGACTTTAAATCCACTTGCTTCTTATATATCTTGCATTATAAAATAGAAAAGTATTCTAAAAAACATTTCATTTAAGGGGGGGAATCGCCTATGCCGTTGGATTACATTTCAGGTAACGAATAATCCAACATTTAAAGGAGTGCCTGAAATTTGCTAAATTCATACATTAATTCATTTTTATATAAAAATATCGAGAAATTCAACGGAACAATTTTAATAGCCCACAAAGAAGAGACTCTTTATAAGCAATCATTTGGAAAAGCTAATTATAATTGGGATATACCTAATACCTCTACAACAAAGTTTCGTATCGGATCAATAACTAAAATTTTCACAGCAGTTTCAATCTTAATGCTTGTAGAAGAGAAAAAATTACAACTACATGATACTTTAGATAAATTCATTCCTAATTTCCCAAAAGGAAATCAAATTATGATCCAGCATTTACTAAATCATACTGCTGGAGTTGGTAATATTACTGCTCAACATGATTTTTTATCGCAATCTTGTCAACCTCGAACACCAGATGAACTAATACAATGGGTTATTGCATGTCCCTTTGAATCTAGACCTGGTGAAAAATTCAATTATTCGAATTCAGGTTATATTATATTAGGAAAAATTATTGAAGTTATAAGTGGAATGTCTTATGAGGAATTTCTTAAAAAGAAAATTTTCTATCCAATCTCCATAATGAACACAAGTATTGATTTGAATCACACTATTCAAAAGCATAAAGCAACTGGCTATGAGTTACATCCAAATTATGGCCTACAGAACGCATCATTTATTCATATGTCTAATTCATATTCAGCTGGTGGATTAGTTTCTACAGTCGAAGATTTATATAGATTTGATAAGGCGCTAAAAGAAAATCGCTTCTTATCAAGTAGGATGACGTCTCGTATGCTTACTGCAGAATCTTACGGATATGGTTACGGTTGGAATATTGCTATAACTAAAAAAAATAATAAACTTATATTTCATCACGGAGGAATTAACGGCTTTACGTCCTCTTATTTAAGATTAATTGAAAAAGAGGCTACAATCATCATTTTAAGCAATGTATCTACACTATTAACATCGACTCTTGCTAATGAAATAGCTTCTTATATAGAAAATAACTTTTAAAACGATTAATAAGATTTATTTTTTATTAAATAAATTGAATTCAAGAATTTATTACCCCTATTTCTGTAAAATAGATAAGCCCAAACTACAAACAGTTTGGGCTTATCTTTCTTATCCATTATGCGCATCTAACCACGAAATCAAATCTTTAAATACTTCTTCTCTATTTACTTCATGGAACATTTCATGTCTTCCATTTTCATATAGACGCAGCGTTACATCTTTCACACCACATTTTTTATAGTTTTCATATACTTCTTTTACGCCTTTCCCCATATCTCCAACAGGATCACGGTCTCCAGAAAATATATGTATCGGAAGATTGCTTGGCGTCTTCTTGTATTCTTCTAATTTATTCACTTCTAATACACCAGAAAATAATTCTCGATAAAAACTCGTCGTACAAATGAATCCACATAACGGATCGGCAATATATTTATCAACTTGATCATTATCTGAAGATAACCAATCAAAATTTGTACGATTTGGCTTAAAGTTCGAATTAAAGTTTCCAAAAGATAAAAAGTTTAACATCGGACTTTTCGTTTTTGCCCCGCGCAATTTCATCTCAATTGTCGCTACTTTATGACCAATAATTCCTAAAAACCCTGGATTCCCACCAGTTCCTGAAATAAGGAATCCATCATATAATTCGCCTCTAAGTTGCACTGCTCGTCTTGATAGAAAAGATCCCATACTATGACCAAGTAAAAATAATGGACATGACTGCTCTTCTTTTATCATTTCTGAAACAAAGATTACATCAGACACAGCCTGATTCCACCCTATATCCGGTTCAAAATGACCATAGTCTTCTTCTCTTTTTACTGTTTTCCCATGACCTTTATGATCATGCGCATACACACCATACTCTGCTTCTAATAACGCATCAATAAAGTCTGTATAAACACCTGCATGTTCTGTCATACCATGTGCAATTTGAATAATCCCTTTCGGTTCACATTCTGGTAACCACTTGCGTAAGTAAATTTCTGATTCATCCAATGCCGTAACGAAACTTTCCTGTACGTTCATTTCGTCAGCCCCCAACTCTATTATGTATCTCAAAAATGAATATCTATTCATTATTCTTATTATGTATTATATGCAATTGCTGTCATTATGACAAACTTCTTCCTTTTCCGATTAGCTGTCAAACTATTCTATTGACGAACAATCGATAGAATAGTATAGTTACTTACATAAAGTAACTAATATATTTTTAGGAGGTTTCTACTATGATGCCATCATTATTTTTAGCACATGGATCACCGATGCTCGCTATTCAAGATACAGACTATACACGTTTTTTAAAAACACTTGGAGAAACATATAAACCGAAAGCAATTGTTATTTTCACTGCTCACTGGGAAAGTGAAGTATTAACAATTTCCTCATCAGATAACGAATATGAAACAATTTATGATTTTGGAGGTTTTCCTCCAGAGTTATACGAAATTAAATATCGTGCAAAAGGTTCTTCTAGCATTTCATCCATGTTAGAAACAAAATTTAAAAACAAAGGTATTCCAGTCCATCATAATATGACGAGAGGTTTAGATCATGGCTCATGGACACTCTTGCATCGCATGTATCCAGAAGCAAATATTCCTGTCGTACAAATATCAGTAAATCCATTCCTTCCTGCAAAAGAACAATTTAAGATTGGAGAAGCGTTAAAAGGACTTGGACAAGAAGGTATTTTAGTAATCGGTAGCGGTGTTACCGTTCATAACTTACGAGCACTGAAATGGAATCAAACTACACCCGAACAATGGGCAATTGAATTTGATGATTGGATTATAAAACATATGCAGAATAACGATAAAGATGCATTGTTTAATTGGGAGAAAAATGCGCCTCATGCACAATTAGCAGTACCAAGAGCAGAGCATTTTGTTCCTTTATTTATTGCAATGGGAAGTGGCGAGAATAGCGGTGAAGTCATTCACCGTAGTTATGAGCTTGGTACATTAAGCTATCTATGTCTTAAATTTTAAAGAAAAGGATGAAGCAATCTTTGCTTCATCCTTTTTCATTCACTTAGTTAACTAACTTCCAAATGTCGTTTCTCTGATACCTCTTCGTTCTTATTATGAAAATAAACCCAAATGCACGCAATGAACAATAGTGATGACGTAGAGAAGAACACATATTGGAATCCTGCATGCGCTGCTATTTGTCCACCAAGTATTGGTCCAATCATATTTCCTAAAAACTGAAACGATTGATTATATCCAAATATTCGTCCCGTTACATGGGTTGGTGTATGTTGTTTTAGTAGAGTTTGTACGGAAGGTAATAATCCTGCTTGTGCGATTCCTAATAAAAATCGAAGAATTAATAGTTGCCAAGCTGAGGTTACAAATGCTTGCGGAATAAAAATAATTCCTGCAGCAAACAACGCTACAACTAACGTTTTTTGAGGACCGATATGATCTGATAATCGTCCTAATCTTGGTGCTGCCAAAATAACGGCTAATCCTGTCGCTGACATAACGGCGCCCGCAATTGTTTCAATATGCGCAGTTTGAGGACCAACTAAATTTTTCACGTATAATGTAACAATTGGCTGAACAGACATATTAGCAAGTTGAATAATAAATGTTGTTACAAACAAACTAATAATTAAATGCTTAGCTGGAACCATCGTCCATACTTTTTTCGTTTGTACTTTTTTTGCTTGAGCAGAGTGATTTTCTTCATGTAAGAAGAAAAAAACGATGAGAAAGGAAAGGAATAAAAAAGCTCCTGTAACAAGAAAAACATGGCGCATTCCAATTAACTCAGACAAATATCCTCCAAGTAATGGACCAAGTAAAGAACCGCTCACGCCCCCGGTTGAAATTGTAGAAATTGCCCAACCTGAATGTTCTTTCGGAGTTTCTGCTGCAATAAATGTCATCGCTGTTGAAAGGAAACCAGATACTGCTCCCATTAAAAATCTTAGTGCGACTAATTGATATACATCCGTTACAAACCCCATAAGCGTCATAATAATCGCCATTCCAAGGCTAGCACGAATTAGCATCAATTTCCGTCCATGTATATCACCAAGCTTTCCCCATATTGGTGATACGATCGCACCCATTAAAAATGTTACACCAAATGCAAGTCCCGACCACTGTGCAATACTAGAAGTGCCAGTCACACCTAATTCCTCAATATAAAAAGATAAAAAAGGAATTACTAAACTCATACCGGCTGCAGTGGTAAAACAACCTAGCCAACAAATCATTAAATTTCGTTTCCAGCTGGCCATTTTCACACCTTCTTTCTTTAGATACCCATTCTACACCCTTTCTTGTAAAAAGTTTAGTAATTTGCTTTATATGTAAGATTTACTACAAAACCCGCTATTTTCTAGTAAAAATCACTACAATCCCACATTTTTTTCATAATAAAACCAACTCCACTTAAATGAAGTTGGTTAGTTGTCCATTATTGGTATTAAACACGCATTACAACATCTCTCATAAAACTCAACCGGACCCGCTTGTCCAATAATTGCGTATTCATATCCATCTTGCTTCATACTATGTAAACAACGATGTAACAATTGCTTCCCTACACCTTTCACACGATTTTGTTTTGCTGTACCCATTGGACCAAACAATCCTTTCTTTCCTCTCACTACATCATAGCAAGCGAAACCTACTATCACTTCTTCTTGTTCTGCTATATAAATAGGTAAGTTTTCTTTATATGTACGAAATCCATATTCTATTGAACGTAACCAACGTTCACCAAATTCTGCTTCAACAAAACTTGCTAATTTTTCAAAATCAGAAAAGTTAGCCTTTCTAACAGTACAAGTTAAATCATTATAAGTAGGAACAAAACCTTTTAGATCAACCGCTAAATCTCTTAGTTCAGCTATAATATGTAATATACCTTTTTGTATTTGTGCATTTGCAATAAACGTATCCGCGCGAAATAGTGCATACATAACATGCCCTTCATTCATTATTACTTGCTGAAAACGTTCCATACGTTTCTTCGCTATTTGTAAAATTTCTAACACCTTATAAGATAACTTATATTGCCCTATTTCTTTATATCCTTGATCCGTTAAATCGTACTCTTTTCGTATTGAAAGCTTTTCTAAAAAGTCCGCACCAATGTGACGAAACAAATACATATACAACTCGCTGCAAACTCCAGTACCCTCTTTACACATGCCTATAAACAGATGAACTGGTTGAATGATATTATTTTCCGCCTCTTCTGCTGCAATCTGCAATATGTTATGAACACGTTTTGTAAATTGAAATTCCTCCATATGTATCTCCACCCCCTACTACTTTACTATTAAACCGTAACCATAAATAAGTGAAACAATTATACCAACTATCAATATACCTGGCAGTAAATTTGCCACTTTAATTTTAATAATACTAAGTAAGTTCAATCCAATAGCGGCTATCATAATACCACCTGTAGCTGTCATTTCTACTATAAATTGATTCATTAATTCCTTCGGGACCAAACTATTAATTTGTGTTGCAAAAACTGCAATACCCCCCTCATATAAAATAACGGGAATCGCTGAAAATACTACGCCAATTCCTAAAGTTGTCGTTAATATAATAGAAATGAATCCATCAATAATCGCCTTTGTAAATAAAATATCGTGATTTCCGCGAATCCCGCTGTCGAGTGCACCAAGTATCCCCATCGCACCAATTGCAAAAATTAAAGTAGCTGTTACAAAACCTTCTGATATACTCCCTTTCCCTTTCGATCCAACTTTATTTTCTAGCCAATCCCCTAACAGTTTTAACTTTCCCTCTAATTGTAGCCATTCCCCAATGACGGTACCAATCACTAAACTTAGTATGACAACAAGAAAATTTTCACTTTTCAATGCCATTTGAAGTCCAAGTACAGTAACCGCTAAACCGATTGCATGCATGATCGTTCCCTTCATACTTTCTGGAATCTTACTAAATAATTTACCAAGTAAAGTACCAAATATAATACAAATTCCATTTACAACTGCCCCTAATATAACCATTTCTCATTCTTCACCCTTCAAATTCTTTATTTCTATATTTTGGTTTATTCATTGATTTACAGGTTATCTATATGTTAACTTAATATTGAGAATATTAACAAATATTTTTTCACAACATAAACCGCAATTTTTTGTAGTTATACATAATGTGACTCTTTAATTAACGTGAGTTTTATTGCCTACAAATTGCGGTATAAATTCAAAAGGGACGGTATGTATGAAAACTTTACTAAAACGATTTCTGTTAATAGCCTTTTGCATTACACCAATTGTTTTATTAATTAACTACTCTTTTACTTCAAAAGCGAAAGACAAACCCGACTTGCAAAACAAATCTAGTAAAACCGCTTCAAATAGTGAAAAGAAAATAGAAAATCCGGAAATTACACTCACCTTCTCTGGTGATACAATGTTCGATTGGCAATTACGTCCTGTAATCGAAAAAAACGGAGCTGATTACCCATTCCAACATGTAAAAGAAGAAATAAAAAAAGCTGATATTTCTTTCGTTAATTTAGAATCAGCATTTACAACGAGAGAAAAAAAAGCACCTGGACAACTATTTTGGATTAAAAGTGATCCATCCACACTACAAGCTATAAAAAACACTGGATATGACATCGTAAATATCGGAAATAACCATACACTTGATTATGGTCAAGAGGGATTACTAGATACAATCTCTCATGTAGAAAAATTAAAGTTCCCTTACATCGGAGCCGGAAAAAATGCAAACGATGCATATACTGCACGAGAAATGACTGTAAAAGGGAAAAAGTTCAAATTTCTTTCCTTCGTCCGATTTATGCCTGATTTTACTTGGGTAGCTGATGACAATAAACCCGGCGTTGCGAATGGGTATGATTTAAATCTTGTAACAAAAACAATTAAAGAGCAAAAGAAAGATGCAGACTATTTAATTGTCTATATGCATTGGGGTGTTGAAAAATCAAATCGTCCAGTAGATTATCAAAAACAATATGTAAATAAAATGGTTACAGCAGGAGCCGACGCAATAGTCGGAAGTCATCCACATTGGTTACAAGGGTTTGAATATTATAATAATGTTCCTGTCGCTTACTCATTAGGAAACTTTTTATTCCCAAGTTATGTGAACGGAAAAAGCGCCGAAACTGGCGTATTAACTTTAACTTTTAAAGGAAAGGATGTCCAAATGTCATTCAATCCTTATATCATCCGTAACAACCAAGTTTCCCCTGTAAATGAGGAGGAAAAGAGAAAAGCTCTACAATATTTACAAACAATTTCAACTGATGTAGAAATTGATAGTACGGGGAAAATAATAAACAAGCGCAACTAAGCAGCACGAAATCTATTTCTCTGTAACAAATACTACAGAATAGGTGATGAACATGCTGAAAGACTTATTAGAAAATGTAAGTTTGTTAGAGAATATTTATAAAATATCTATAGCGATTCTACTTTTATGTTCATTTTTTTCTGTTAGACTTCTAAAAAAAATAAAACGAGAACGAAAACTTACTACCTTTGAATTTACTATGTATGTAATCATTCGTATTGCGATATTTTTTTGGTTAGCTAGCTTTATTCTTCTTGAATTTAATGAGTATCTAGTTTAACTTTAAAAAAGATAGAACAAGCATTATATTTCCCCGCTTGTATCTATCTTTTTTATTTGGATGCCGACTCTTTCCTTCTATTAAATAAGCAAATCAAACAAAACAGGATTTTTATTAAGCTCCATAAATTGAATGTTATTTTCTTTAAAACGGGTAATTAACTGCTTGTAATCTTCTTTATGTTTTAACTCTACTCCGACTAATGCTGGACCATTTTCCTTATTATGTTTCTTAATATACTCAAAGCGCGTAATATCATCTTCTGGTCCTAATCCTTTATCAAGAAATTCTCTTAACGCACCTGAACGCTGTGGGAATTCAATAATGAAATAATGCTTTAACCCTTCGTAAATGAGAGATCGTTCTTTCATTTCTTGCATTCTATCAATATCATTATTTCCACCACTTAATGTGCATACAACTGTTTTACCTTTAATTTCATCTTTGTATAAATCAAGCGCTGCAATAGAGAGTGCACCAGCTGGTTCAGCTACAATCGCATTTTTCTTATACAGTTCTAAAATCGTCGTACAAACCTTTCCCTCTGGTACTAAAACAATGTCATCAATTACATCTTTACATGTTTCAAATGTTAACTTACCTACCTTTTTAACAGCTGCCCCATCAACAAAACTATCTATTTTCTCCAATGCGACATTATCATTTTGAAGAAAAGCCTCTTTCATAGATGCAGCTCCCATCGGCTCTACACCAATGACCTTTGTAGCAGGACTAACACCTTTCACATATGTACCAACACCTGATGCTAATCCACCACCGCCGATTGCTGTAAAAATAAAGTCAATCGATTTCTCCATATCATGCATAATTTCAACTGCCACTGTTCCTTGACCAGCAATAACATACGGATCATCAAACGGATGAACGAACGTCATTCTATTTTCCTCACAATAGCGCTGTGCTTCTTGGAACGAGCTATCAAATGTATCACCAACTAATACAATTTCCGCAAAATCGCCACCAAAAAACTGTACTTGTGATACTTTTTGTTTGGGTGTCGTTGTCGGCATAAATATTTTTGATGGAATCTTCAATAAATTGCACGTATAAGCAACTCCTTGTGCATGATTACCAGCACTTGCACAAACAACGCCGTTTTGTAATTGTTCTTCCGATAAACTTTGAATTAAATTGTACGCACCACGAATTTTGAAAGAGCGAATTAATTGTAAGTCTTCTCGTTTTACATAAACGTCACAATCATATTTCTCAGATAAAACTGTATCACGTTGTAACGGTGTTTTAATAACGATATCTTTCATGCAATTATGAGCCATTAAGATATCTTCAATTTTCACTCTCTCCTTTACCTTCTGCACCATTTCATATCATCCTTATCTCTTTTAAATTGGCTCAATCGAAATTCGGGATTTTTAGGACTGCACCTGTATTCGCTGATGTTACCATTTGTGCATAACGCCCAAGCCAGCCTGTTTTCACTTTCGGTTCTGGTCGTTTCCATTCTTTTTTACGCTTTTCTAATTCCTCATCACTCACTCTTACTTCTAGTAAACGTTCTTCAACATCAATACATACAATATCCCCTTGTTCAAGAAGTGCAATCGTTCCGCCAGCTGCTGCTTCTGGTGAAATATGTCCTACTGAAATTCCACGTGAAGCACCAGAGAAACGTCCATCCGTTAATAGCGCAACATCTGCACCTAATCCCATACCAGCAATTGCTGACGTTGGTGCTAACATTTCCGGCATACCAGGGCCACCTCTTGGTCCTTCATAACGAATAACAACTACATCGCCTTTCTTAACTTTCCCAAGCATAATGCCCGCAAGCGCCTCATCTTGCGAATTAAAAATAACGCAAGGTCCTTCAAATCGTTTTACTTCAGTTGCCCCACTTTTAATAACTGCCCCATCCTTCGCAAGGTTTCCTTTTAATATACGTAACCCACCTTCTTCACTATGAGGGTTTTCAAGAGAATGAATAACTTCCTTATCTTTAATCTCTGCATGAGCAATGTTCTCTCTTAACGTCTGCCCCGTAGCAGTAATACGATCTAGATGAAGTACCCCCTCTTTTCGGCTCATCTCTTTCAAAATGGCACTAATCCCACCTGCACGATCAATATCTTCCATATGCCAATTGGACGCAGGGCTTACTTTACATAAATGCGGTACACGTCTCGAAACGGCATCAATACGGCTCATGTCATAATCTAGTCCTGCCTCTTGTGCAAGTGCTAGCGTATGTAATACTGTATTCGTTGATCCACCCATCGCCATATCAAGTGCAAAAGCATCGTCAATCGCTTCTTCTGTTACAATATCACGCGGCTTAATATCTCTTTCAATTAAAATTTTCAATTTTTCTGCTGCTTGTTTAATTAACTCTTCACGTCTTGGATCAATTGCTAAAATACTCCCGTTTCCAGGAAGAGCTAAACCTAACACTTCACATAAACAATTCATAGAGTTCGCGGTAAACATGCCGGAACAAGAACCACAAGATGGACAGCCGTGATCTTCAATATCCTTTAATTCTTCTTCTGAAATTTTCCCAGATTGATAAGCTCCTACTCCTTCGAAAACAGAACTTAAATCGACAACTTCTCCTTTAGATGTTTTCCCTGCTGCCATCGGGCCGCCTGAAACAAACACAGTCGGAATATTAATACGTAGTGCAGCCATCATCATACCTGGTGTAATTTTGTCACAGTTTGGAATACAAATCATGCCGTCAAACCAATGTGCGTTTACAACCGTTTCCACTGAATCTGCAATAATTTCACGACTCGGAAGCGAATAACGCATACCGATATGTCCCATCGCAATACCATCGTCAACTCCAATTGTATTAAATTCAAATGGTACCATACCTGCCGCACGAACTGCTTCTTTAACAAGTTTCCCAAACTCGTTCAAGTGCTTATGCCCTGGAATAATTTCAATAAAAGAATTACAGATAGCTATAAACGGTTTATCAAAATCTTCATCTTTTAAACCAGTTGCTTTTAATAAACTACGATGCGGCGCTTTATCAAAACCTTTTTTAATCATGTCACTTCTCATCTTGTCAAATCCCCTCTTACGTATTTTCCACTTATAATCTCTTACTCTATTTCTTCACTAATTCTTTCGGTGCATGAATCCAGCTCATCATTTCACGAAGCTCTGCCCCTACTTTTTCTAACTGATGATTTTGCTCTGCTTTTTTCATCGCATTATATGTTGGACGCCCAGCTTGGTTTTCTAAAATCCATTTTTTCGCGAATTCACCTTGCTGAATTTCTGTAAGTACTCGTTTCATTTCTTTCTTCGTTTCATCTGTAACAATTCTCGATCCTGTTACATAATCTCCAAACTCAGCCGTATCTGAAATAGAATGGCGCATGTTCGTTAAACCACCTTCGTACATTAAATCAACAATTAACTTTAATTCATGTAAACATTCAAAGTATGCAATTTCAGGACGATATCCACCTTCTGTTAATGTTTCAAAACCAGCTTTCACAAGTGCAGTTACCCCGCCGCAAAGTACTGCTTGCTCTCCGAATAAATCTGTCTCCGTTTCTTCTTGGAATGTCGTTTCAATTACACCTGCACGTGTACAACCTACACCTTTTGCATACGCAAGCGCTACACGTAATGCCGTGCCCGTAGCATCTTGATGTACTGCGACTAATGCCGGAACACCATTTCCTTCTTGGAATACACGGCGAACGAGATGACCTGGACTTTTTGGCGCGACCATCGCTACATCTACGTAACTTGGCGGATTAATTTGTCCGAAGTGAATATTAAATCCATGTGAGAAAAGTAACATTTGCCCTTCACGGAGATTCTCTTCTACTTCTGCTTTATACACATGTGCTTGCTGTTCATCTGGCAATAACATTTGTACAACTTTCGCGGTTCGAACTGCTTCTGAAACAGACATTACTTCAAATCCATCTGCTTTTGCTACTTCAAAAGACTTACCATGCCGAACACCAACTACAACTTCCACACCAGAATCGCGTAAATTTTGCGCCTGCGCATGACCTTGAGATCCATAACCAATTACCGCAACAGTTTTTCCTTGTAGTAAATCTACATTTGCATCTTTCTCATAATACGTTTTCATTTCCCATACACTCCTTATAATGTATTTACTTGCAGTACATCAATTAATTTTTTTAACTGACTAACAAGTAATGTCGCTTCATTTTCAGTACAAACTGCTGTGAGTTTCATTTCAGAAACACCATTATTATCTCTTTCGTTTAAATGTAAAGAAGAAATATAATAACCACGCCGAGCAAAAATCCCACTTATACGTAATAAGACGCTTGGCTCGTTATGAATAACGAGTGAAAAAGTATGACTCATTCTTCCCACCTCTTCATAATCATTTCGTTATTCCCTTTATTTGGCGGAACCATTGGAAATACGTTTTCACCTTCTTCTACACAAAAATCAACTACAACAGGGCCTTCATGAGCAAATGCTTCTAACATCACTTGTTTCGCCTCAGTTGAATTTGTCGCTCTTAACCCTTTCACTCCATAAGCTTCTGCCACTTTCACAAAATCTGGCGATCCAATTTTCGACTCTGATAATCGATTTTCATAAAACATTTCTTGCCATTGCCTTACCATCCCTAAAAATTTATTGTTTATAATAAATACTTTTACAGGGATGTTATTTTCAGCAATTGTTTGTAGTTCTTGAATATTCATTTGAAAAGAAGCATCACCTGCAATACAAATAACGAGTTCTTCTTCTTTTGCAAGCTGAGCACCAACTGCCGCCGGGAAGCCAAATCCCATCGTCCCTAATCCACCAGATGTTAGAAAAGTCCGCGGGTTTTTCGCTTTATAAAAATGTGCAGCCCACATTTGATGCTGTCCTACTTCTGTCGTAACAATCGCTTCACCATTCGTTAATTCACTTACTAAGCTAATAACATGCTGTGGTTTTAACTCACTTTCTTTTTGAATATAGGAAAGAGGGTATTCCGCTTTCCATTCCTCGGTTTTCGTAAGCCATTCATCTGTCTGTGTACAATTCGGCATATGTAACAACATGTGTAACGCTTTTTTCACATCTCCAACAACTGGATATTCCACCGTTACATTTTTATGAAACTCTGAAGGATCTATATCAATATGTACCTTTTTTGAATGCGGAGAAAAGAGTTCTAATTTTCCTGTTACACGATCATCAAAACGAACACCTAAAGCAAGTAATAAGTCACATTCTGTTACTGCCATGTTTGCAGCGTACGTTCCATGCATACCGAGCATTCCTAAAAATAATGAATCTCCGGGCGGATATGCACCCAGTCCCATTAAAGTTGACACGACTGGAATACGATTTTCTCTCGCAAATTTGATAAGTTCATCAGATCCACCTGAATGAATGACACCTCCTCCAATATAAAGAAGTGGGCGTTTTGATTTTGAAATTGCTTTAACCACCTCTCTAAGTTTCATGCTGTCTGGTACGAGTTCTGGTTTGTACCCGGGAATATCAACTTCTTCATTAAAGAAACTGGTGACTTTTGCATTTTGAACATCTTTTGGAATATCGATTAATACTGGTCCCGGTCGTCCGCTTTTGGCGATGTAAAAAGCTTCTTGCACAATTCGTGATACATGATTTACATCACGAACTTGGTAATTATGCTTCGTAACAGGTACTGTAATTCCGACAACATCCGCTTCTTGAAATCCATCTTTACCAATTAAAGGCGTTGCAACTTGCCCTGTAATGACAACTAAAGGAATCGAATCCATATAAGCATCCGCTAAGCCCGTAACTAAATTTGTCGCCCCTGGGCCAGAGGTAGCAAAGACTACACCGACCTTTCCAGAAGCTCTCGCATATCCTTCTGCCGCATGAATAGCAGCTTGTTCATGACGAGTTAAGATGTGCTTTAAACCACTTCCGTATAACGCATCGTACACTGGCAAAATCGCTCCGCCTGGATAACCGAAAACAGTCTTTACGCCTAAATTCTTCAAGCATTGAATAACGTGCCCAGCTCCTGTCACATCTTCACACAGTAATTTCTCACATGGTGTATACTGTTGCTCCATTTTAATTAACTCCTCTCCCTACCTACAGTAAGCTTTCCGCTAATCCTGGAACACGTACTCCTCTTTCTCTCGTTAACTTTTTAAATTCCTGAGTCAATTGTTTCGTTACACTTCCTGGTTTCCCATCTCCAATTTCTCTTGAATCAACTTTCACAACCGGAATTAATTCTGCTGCCGTTCCCGTTAAAAATACTTCATCTGCTACATATACATCGTGGCGAGTAAATGGCCTTTCCTCACATGAAATATGAAGTCGCTCACATAGCTCAATAACACTATTTCTTGTAATACCTTCTAGCGCTCCTAAATAAGAAGGAGGTGTTAACACCTTTCCATCTTTCACAACGAAAACATTATCTCCAGATCCTTCACAAACATAACCTTGCTGATTTAACATAAGTGCCTCTAGTACTCCTGCTTGTGCCGCTTCAATTTTTACAAGTACGTTATTTAAGTAGTTCATTGACTTAATACGTGGGTCTAAAGCATCTGGCGTATTACGCCTTGATGCAACAGATACAACGCTTAATCCATTATCATAAAATTCTTGCGGGAATAGCTTTAATTGTTCTGCAATGATAATAACGCTCGGTTTCACACAACTTCTCGGATCGAGCCCTAAGTCACCTTTTCCTCTTGAAACAATTAACCGAATGTAGGCATCCGCATACTCATTTTTTTGCAATGTTTTTAAAACTGCTTCTTCCATTTCTTCAACCTTCAGCGGGATTGTAAGTAAAATAGATTTTGCCGATTCATATAATCGTTTTACATGTTCTTTTAAACAAAATACATTTCCACCGTAACTACGAATCCCTTCAAATACACCGTCTCCGTATAAAAAACCGTGATCATATACTGAAACAACTGCCTTTTCTTTTTCTACAAATTCCCCATTCATATAAATATACTGGTTTCCCATCTCATATCGCTCCTCTTTTTTTCTCTCTATTTTTGCAATCCATTTCTATATCGATTGCTGAGATGAGTAATTTTTAACAGAATATTCAGTATATAATGCTTAAAAATATACTCGTCTCAACAATCGATTACATACATACTTGTAGCAATCCATTGCTGAGACGAGGGAATCGTGGTACCACTCAGCTTCCTTACACTTCTCACGAAATATAAGCTCTGCAAGTCCAATTAGACTTTTATTTTTCTATCGGAAACAACTCCGCTACTTTTTACTAGTTTCAAAAGTAGTACTCCGAGGTGATCTTCAAAGACTCGATTGTTACCACCCTCACAGCCTTGGGGTAGCTCTCTGAAACAATGCCTATCATTTACTCTCTTCTTCTACGCATTCTCTTATTCAATTTTTTAAAATAAAAACTCTCGCCTCAGCAATCAACTACTACAATTTAGTAGCTTTGATTGCTGAGGCGAGAGTTTCGCGTTACCACTCAGCTTCCTTATACTTCTCACGAAATATAAGCTCTGTAGGTCCAATTAGACCCCCGTCCTTTTACCGGAGACGATGCCGTCGCCCTCTACTCGGTTTCCCTTTCGCAAGCGATGCTCCGAGGTGATCTTCAATGATTCGATTGTTACTACTCTCACAGCCTTGGAGTAGCTCTCTGAAACGATCATAATCATCTACTTTCCTCTTCTTTGCATATACAATATATAAAGTTAGAAAATTCTTAATTAACTTTTATTTGTTAAACGTATTATAGGACGTTGTTCTTTTCATTGTCAACATGTTTTCGAAAAATATTTTTAATAATATAAACATTTTTGAATCTTTTTTATTGCGAAACAAAACTTTTTGTATAATACTATATAAAACATATATATTTAGGAGGATTACAGTAATGTCCGAAAAAACATACGAACTCGCAACCTTTGCAGGTGGTTGCTTTTGGTGCATGGTAAAACCATTTGATGAACTTCCTGGTATTCATAAAGTACTCTCTGGCTATACAGGTGGTCATGTAGAAAACCCAACATATGAACAAGTAAAAGCTGGTACATCTGGTCATTTAGAAGTTGTACAAATTACATTTGATCCTTCTATTTTTGCATATGAAAAATTACTAGATTTATATTGGCCACAAATTGATCCAACTGATGATGGCGGACAATTTTTTGACCGTGGTCCATCTTATCGCACTGCTATTTTTTATCATAATGAAACGCAAAAAGAGCTTGCTGAAAAATCAAAACAAGCTCTTGCAGAAAGCGGTATGTTTAAAGAGCCAATCGTAACTGAAATTCGCCCGGCTGCACCTTTTTATGAAGCCGAGGAATACCACCAGCAATTCTATAAAAAGAACCCAGAGAAATATGCTACTGAGCAAAAAGAATCTGGCCGTGAAGACTTTATAAAAGAAAATTGGCAAAAAAAATAATCAAAACGCATCGTGCTCTTTAGTACGATGCGTTTTGATTTTTGATAAAAGTACCATACAATGATAAAAACAACAGCTGTTAATGCCCAAAGTACTATCTCGTTTTTCACCCTACTCTTTTTCTGATTCATTCCATCCCCTCCTAGTAACAATTAAGCATAGTCAAGACTTCTTTTGTTCAATTGTCCACTGGATAAAAGTAAATAAATCCTTACATATTCTTATAATAAGACCACCAATGATTCCAATTGCAATTGAAATTAATAACATCTGTCCAAAACTAAAAGAATTTGTGTACGTTATGTAGAGAACGATACATATAAGTAAAACATACGGTAAAGAAAGTAAAAACCTTTTTAACATTTCTTTATCTCCCCTATACTTTTTTTATATCTTCTACTGTAGCTTTGAAATAAAGTTTGTTCAAAAATTCCATTTAGACAATCCTTTTACGAAAAAAGAATACGAACCTCTATTAAAAGGAATTCTTATCTACATATCCTATTCCATAATTACTCCTAAAATAGAATAATATTACTAGTGATTTATTGTAAATTAACTATTTAACAGGCAATCGAATGTTGCGCCAGCTACCTACATCGCATTGTCCATATGTATTATCGCCTACTGCTACCACCGTGCCATCTAATTTCAATCCGACCGTATGCGCGCAACCAGCCGCTATTGCTACAATATCTCGCCAATTACTTATATTACATTGACCATACTCATTCCATCCCACCGCCGCAACAGTACCGTCTGATTTAAGTCCGATTGTATGATTCGTACCAGCTGCTATCGCTACAATACCTCGCCAGCCACTTACGTCGCATTGGTTATGTTTATCATTCCCCACTGCAATCACTGTGCCGTCCACTTTAAGGCCAACAGTATGAAGATACCCAGCCGCTACCGCTACAATATCTCGCCAGCTGCTCACATCGCATT
>NZ_MACG01000034.1 GCF_001884035.1 Bacillus tropicus | reverse complement strand
CGAGGTGGAAGCATGGTGACATGTGGAGCTGACGAATACTAATAGATCGAGGACTTAACCATATAATATGTAGCAATGTTATCTAGTTTTGAAAGAATATAAAAAACTTGTTGACTTTCAAAGTTAAATGAGTTAAAATAATTCTTGTCTTAAATGAATACAGTCTGGTAATGATGGCAGAGAGGTCACACCCGTTCCCATACCGAACACGG
>NZ_MACG01000033.1 GCF_001884035.1 Bacillus tropicus | reverse complement strand
GACTTCCTTATGTTAACATTTTCATCTTTCAATGTCAACTAAGTTTTTTATTTCGTTTGTCGCTTTCGACGTTAATATCATCGGCGACTTGTTCTATATTACACCTCTAAGTAGTAATCGTCAATACGTTTTTATAAAAAACTTCATTTTTTTAAAACCCTATTTACATACCTCTTCTATAAGAATATATAAGCAACCCATATACTACTCTATGGGCTGCTTTCCATCATAAAAACTATTGTTCTTTTGAAGGTACCGAACAGCTTTCATCGGTACAAGACATATCACTTCCACCTTCTGAAGAAAGCTCTTGTAACTTAGGTGCAGGATTCTCTTCTTCCCACACTTGCTGAAGTGCACCAACAAAAGTTTCAAGTGGTTGCGCACCTGAAATAGCATACTTTTGATTAATAATAAAATAAGGCACTCCTGAAATTTGATATTGCTGAGCAATCGCTTCATCAACTCTAACATCATTTGCATATGCGCTTTTATCATTAATAACCTTTAAAGCTTCTTGTTTATCTAAACCTGAAGCTTCAGCGATAGTAGCAAGCGTATCCACATCACTTAAATTTTTCGATTCAGTGAAATATGCAAAAAGTAGATTTTCCGTAATCTCTTTTTCTTTCCCTTGATCCTTTGCAAATTTCGCAAGACGATGCGCATCAAAAGTGTTCGTCGGCTTCATCTCATCAAAATTAAAACTTAAACCCATACTAGCTGCATGATTACCTAACTGTACGTTATTACGTTTCGCTTCTTCAATACTAATCCCATACTTTGATGCAAGTACTTCATTAATACTTGTCCCAGAATAGGTTGGAGCATTTTGGTCTAATTCAAAACTTTTAAACTCAACTTCAACATCCTTCTTATGAGGAAATTGCTCTAAAGCCACTTCTAACCTACGTTTCCCAATGTAGCAAAACGGGCATACAAAATCTGACCATACTTCAATTTTCATAGAAACACCTCATTAACATATAGTTTTCAACCATTGTAGCACTGGCACTAATGAATTCAAAAATTTATGCTTCAAGCCTTATATATTAAAACCTAAAATGAATTTATAAATAGAAAAACGATAATCAAAAGTATTGCCTTCTGATTATCGTATATATAAATCTAATTATGCTGGAATATATCTCCCTACGAACTTCCATACGGTATTCCAATATGTGTTTGAATCTATCTTCTCAGCTTCTCCATGTCCAGCACCTGGAACAATTAATTTCTCTTTTTCTACTTTTGTAGCATTATACACTTCATCTAACATTTCAAAAGGAACGAATGTATCCGCATCCCCGTGAATGAATAGCATCGGTGTTTTACTTTTTGCAACTTGTTTAATAGCTGAAGCTTCTTCTAAATCATATCCAGCTCTTAATTTTGTAACTGTATTTGCCGCATTCATAACAGGAAACTTCGGCAAATGGAATAGATCTTTTAATTGATAAGTAAATTCACCAACAACAGTTGAGTATCCACAATCTTCAATAATAACTTTAACGTTAGAAGGTAAATCTTCACCTGAAGTCATCATTACAGTTGCCCCTCCCATTGAAACACCAAATAGTGCTATTTCAGCATTGGGGTCTTTCTTTACAATTTGTTGAATCCAAATCAAAATATCTTTACGATCATGCCAGCCCATACCAACATAATCTCCTTCACTATTTCCATGCCCACGAAGATCTGGTGCTATGACATTATAGCCTTGTTCATAAAAGTTACGAATATATTTCGTCATTTCTGATGCCCTACCATTGTATCCATGAACTACAATTGCCCATTTATGACTAGATTGTTCATTCATATATTCATAACCTTTTAAATTAAGTTTATCGAAAGAACGTATAGTTAATGTGTTAGGCTTATACTTTGATACGAAGTTCGCATTCTTCTCTTCATTTGTAGCCAATGCATCTCCCGATGCATTTACCGTTTCTACTAAATGAGGATTATCTTGCAAAAATTCTTTTTCTTGTTTCGCATTTAATGCATAGTTATAAAAATAATTCCCGACTAACATATACACAATCGCTAGAAGGATTAAGACTACTATAGTAATTATACCTATCTTTTTCATATTATCTCCTTTTTCAAAATTAAATCTCCCTATTATTAAAGTACTTCAAAAAATAACTGTACTATTTTAACACACTAGCATATTGCTTCTACAAAAAAGAAAATAGAAAATCTGAAACTACACATCGAAAATAATGAAAGAAATTGAATATACGAGGATTAAAAGAATAAGAATTACTTAAAATGGTACCTTGAGACTGACAAGAAGTTAGAAACACAAAAAAGACGAGTCATTCCGACTCGTCTTACAGTTGCTTGGCGACGTCCTACTCTCACAGGGACAAGGTCCCAACTACCATCGGCGCTAGAGAGCTTAACTTCCGTG
>NZ_MACG01000032.1 GCF_001884035.1 Bacillus tropicus | reverse complement strand
CGTGGTGTAGTGGTTAACATGCCTGCCTGTCACGCAGGAGATCGCCGGTTCGACCCCGGTCGGGACCGCCATTTTATATAAAGAAAAGAACGAAACATGTTGTTTCGTATTTTTTTATTTGTTTTAACAAAAAACTAATAAAGACAGTCAAACTATCCTTAGGAAAACTCCTAAGGACTTTTTTATATATTTAAAACCTGTATAATAAAGAGCAGAGAACATTGTGAGTAAAGTAGGTGAAGTCTGTGAGTAAATATGAAATAACAACAAAATCATCTGAGGAAACACAAAGATTATCAGAAAAACTAGGTGAACTTGTTCGGGCACAAGATGTAATTATTTTAGAAGGGGATCTAGGGGCTGGTAAGACGACTTTTACAAAAGGACTAGCAAAAGGTCTTGGAGTGAAAAGAGTTGTAAATAGTCCTACCTTTAATATTATTAAAGAATATAAAGGGAGATTACCGTTATATCATATGGACGTGTATCGCTTAGCAGAAAGTGAAGAAGACTTAGGTTTTGATGAGTATTTCTACGGTGAAGGAATTACGGTAGTGGAATGGGCTCATTTAATAGAAGCATATTTACCAAATGAGAAGTTGCAAATTAGTTTATTCCATGCTGGAGATGACACAAGAAACATTGTACTCGAGCCAATTGGAGATCGCTATATTAGATTATGTGAGGAGCTATTACAAGATGAAAGTACTAGCAATTGATACTTCAAATTACGTAATGGGTGTATCCCTTATTGAAGAAGGAAACGTAATTGGGGAAATCATTACAAATTTAACAAAAAATCATTCTGTGCGTCTTATGCCAGCTGTAGAACAACTGTTAAAAGAATGCGGTGTAAAACCGAAAGAATTAACTAAAATAGTTGTAGCTGCTGGACCAGGGTCATATACAGGTGTTCGTATAGGTGTGACAGCTGCTAAAACATTAGCTTGGTCACTTCAAATACCAATTGTAGGTGTATCAAGTTTAGAAGTAGTGGCTGCAAACGGAGCTAATTTTGATGGGTTAATCTGTCCTTTATTCGATGGAAGACGTGGACAAATTTATACGGGCTTATATACATATGAAGGAGAGGATTTAACTTCTATAGAAGAAGACCGAATCATCCTTATTGTAGAGTGGTTGCAAATGTTAAAAGATAAAGGAAAGCCCGTTTTATTTATTGGTAACGATGTTAAACTACACAAAGAAACAATTATTGAACATTTAGGCGATCAAGCTGTATTTGCTCCTTTCACTAAAAATAACCCAAGACCAAGTGAGCTAGCGTTCTTAGGATTACAAAAAGAAGAACAAGATGTACATTCATTTGTTCCTAGTTACCTTCGTTTAGCTGAAGCTGAAACAAAGTGGTTAGAAAGTCAAAACAAGTAGGGGCTTGCAGAGGATGGATATGATATTTAGAAAGATGGAACTCGATGATATTGCTCAAATTGTAGCTATTGAAGAAGCATCTTTTTCAACTCCTTGGACTGCAGATGCCTTTCACCGTGAGTTAACGATGAATGAACATGCACATTATGTTGTGCTAGAAAAAGATGGTCGTGTAATTGGGTATTGTGGATTGTGGATAATTATTGATGAATCGCATATAACAAATATAGCTATTTTGCCAGAATACAGAGGTCAAAAGCTAGGAGATGCTTTATTAAAAGAAGTTATTTCCGAAGCGAAAACTCTAGGTGTAAAAACGATGACACTTGAAGTACGTGTATCAAATGAAGTAGCAAAACAGTTATACAGAAAATACGGATTTCAAAATGGTGGAATTCGTAAACGATACTATGCAGACAATCAGGAAGATGGTCTCGTAATGTGGGTGAATATATAATGGAAAAAAATACGATTATACTTGGTATTGAAACAAGTTGTGATGAAACAGCAGTAGCGGTTGTTAAAAATGGAACGGAAATTATTGCGAATGTCGTTGCATCTCAAATTGAAAGTCATAAACGTTTTGGCGGAGTTGTACCAGAGATTGCATCCCGTCATCATGTAGAAGAAATTACAGTTGTGTTAGAAGAAGCTTTAAAAGAAGCGAATATCACATTTGATGATATTGATGCAATTGCTGTAACAGAAGGACCTGGTTTAGTAGGAGCGCTTCTAATAGGAGTAAACGCAGCGAAAGCAGTGGCATTTGCACATAATATTCCTCTAGTTGGTGTTCATCATATCGCTGGCCACATTTATGCGA
Organism: Bacillus tropicus; assembly: GCF_001884035.1. Lineage (GTDB taxonomy): Bacteria > Bacillota > Bacilli > Bacillales > Bacillaceae_G > Bacillus_A > Bacillus_A tropicus. Next base: position 13,475 of record NZ_MACG01000032.1, on the reverse strand, counting down.
ACCGTTTAGTAAAAGAAGTTCAATTCCCATTACTATCACTTGTTGTATCTGGTGGACATACAGAGCTTGTTTATATGAAAGAACATGGTTCATTTGAAGTAATTGGTGAAACGCGAGATGATGCAGCAGGAGAGGCATATGATAAAGTAGCTCGTACGTTATCTATGCCATATCCAGGTGGTCCTCATATTGATCGCCTGGCACATGAAGGGAAACCAACAATCGATTTACCTCGTGCATGGCTTGAACCGGATTCATATGATTTCAGTTTTAGCGGATTGAAATCAGCAGTTATCAACACTGTGCATAACGCAAAACAACGCGGGATAGAAATTGCACCGGAAGATTTAGCAGCAAGTTTCCAAGAGAGTGTAATTGATGTACTAGTAACGAAAGCATCTCGTGCAGCGGATGCTTATAACGTAAAGCAAGTGCTTCTTGCTGGTGGAGTAGCTGCGAATAAAGGACTTCGTGCACGTTTAGAAGCAGAATTTGCACAAAAAGAAAATGTAGAGCTAATTATTCCTCCTCTATCTTTATGCACAGATAATGCAGCAATGATTGCAGCGGCAGGTACAATTGCATATGAACAAGGAAAACGTGCTACATTAGCCTTAAATGCTAATCCGGGATTAGATATCGAAGCATAGTTATACACAAAATTAACCACAGCTTGTGGATAAAACCCATATTATCTGTTGATAATATGGGTTTTATTGTGTATATAAAATGTTGATAACTTTTTAGTTAATTGTGGATAATGTGGAAAAGTTGTTTTGGAGTTTATTTTATAAAGGTGGATATGTGTATAAACTTGTGGATAAATAGAATGAAGTCAGACTTCTGGATTTGTTCTTTTTCGGGAAATAAAAAACAAGAAGATATTCCCGGAAAACATTTTAAAACATCCCTACATTATAGGGAGTGCTAATATTGTCAATCCTTGTCGGTAAATCGGTATTTCTTGTCGAATCGTTGATATATAGGGCTACAATAGATATATTTGAAAAATCGTTGTTATATTCTAAATTACGATTGATATATTCAAAAAATTGTTTATGTACTAAAAGAAAAAGATGTCGCATAGTCAAAAAGGCTGACTTATGAGACATCTTCCTTATTTAAATATACTTATACATGCAGCTCTTCCCATTCTGCCATACAAGTTTCAAGTTGTTCTTGTAGTGTTTGCTTTTTCGTTGTAATTTCACTAGCTTTTTCATAATCTGCATATATTTCTGGCAGGCAAAGTTGATCTTCTAACGTAGCAATTTCTTCTTCTAATTCCACTATATTTTGTTCTAGCTCTTCAATTTTTCTAGTGCGTTGACGCTCTAGTTTTTTACGCTCTTTTTCTTCTAAATAATTTAATTTCTCTTGTGCAACCACCTTTTGAACAGGAACGTCATTTTCTTGCTGTTCAAGTTCTGCACGTTCAATCATTTCATTTTTCTTTTCAACGTAGTAATCGTAATCCCCTAAATATTCCTGTGCACCTTCTGTTGATAACTCAACCACAGTCGTTGTTACACGATTAATAAAGTAGCGGTCATGTGAGACAAATAGAAGAGTACCAGGATAATCAATTAAAGCATTCTCTAGGATTTCTTTACTATTTAAATCAAGATGGTTTGTAGGCTCATCGAGAATTAATAAATTCGATTTTTGCATCATAAGTTTTGCAAGAGCTAACCGAGCCTTTTGTCCACCACTAAGAGAAGATACGGGCTTTAGTACATCATCTCCTGTGAATAAGAAGTTACCTAATATCGTGCGAATTTCTTTTTCAGGTTGTAGTGGATATTCATCCCATAGCTCATTTAAAACGCGCTTAGAAGATGTTAAATTAGCTTGTTCCTGATCATAATAACCAACAGATACATTGGATCCGAAAGAAACATCACCATGTAATAGTGGTAACTTATTCACAATCGATTTTAATAATGTGGATTTCCCAATTCCATTTGGACCAACTAAAGCAACGCTATCTCCGCGAGTTAAGCGCATTGTTACATGTTCAATAATTGGATCCTTATCATAGCCGATAGTTGCATCCTTTACTTGTAAAACATCATTTCCACTTTGTTTTTCAATATCGAAGTGGAAGGAAGCTGACTTAGAGTCACCTAACGGTCTTGTTAATAATTCCATTCGGTCTAATTGTTTCCGGCGGCTTTGCGCACGTTTTGTCGTAGATGCACGAGCTATATTTTTTTGAACGAAGTCCTCTAGCTTAGCGATTTCATCCTGTTGTTTTTCATAACGTTTCATTTCTTGCTCGTATAGTGCTGATTTTAAGTCTAAATATTTACTGTAGTTACCAACAAATCGTCTGCTTTCTTTATTCGAAATTTCATATACTTGTGTAACAAGTTTATCTAAGAAATAACGGTCATGGGAAACGATTAGTATTGCGCCAGGATAACCTTGTAAATATTGTTCAAGCCATGTTAATGTTTCGATGTCTAAATGGTTTGTAGGCTCGTCCAAAATAAGTAGGTCTGGTTTCGTTAATAATAATTTACCGAGAGCTAATCGTGTTTTTTGTCCACCGCTTAATGTAGAAATTGTCGTCTGGTGCGTTTCAACTGGGAAGCCAAGACCACTTAAAATCGAACGGATATCTGCTTCGTATTGATAGCCACCTTGATCTTTATAATCTAATTGTAATTGGTCATAATCAGCTAATAATCTTTCATATGTAGCCTCGTTTGAAAAGTTTTCTTCTTTTCCCATCTCTTGCTCTAGCCTTCGAAGTTTTGTCTCCATTTGCTGCAAGTGTGTAAAGACGGTTAACATTTCATCCCAAATTGTTAAAGACGTTTCTAAACCGGTATTTTGAGCTAGATATCCAATTGAGACATCTTTCGGTTTTATAATTTCTCCACCATCATGAGATAGCTCACCCGCTATTATTTTTAATAATGTAGATTTTCCGGCTCCATTTCGCCCGACTAATGCGATACGATCTTTCGTTTGAACTTCCAATTTTATGTTTGCAAGAATCGTTTCTGCACCGTATAATTTCGAAAGCGCGTTTACTTGTAATAAAATCACTGTTTTCACCTCAAATAATTTCTTAACTTTGCCATGTTTATATTTCTCAATCATACTAAAAATAGTGTATAGTTTAAAATACAGAGAGAATACTTCTTCTTTCTATTATACAAGGAATTTAATAAGTGCTAAACTTCTGTATTTGATTAAAGCATATGAATAAAGATAGGAAGAGAGGAGAGGTTATATGGAGCAGCAGAAAATTCCACAAGCCACTGCTAAGAGATTGCCTCTATACTATCGATTTATCCAAAACTTATCTTTGTCTGGTAAGCAACGTGTTTCATCAGCCGAATTAAGTGAAGCGGTAAAGGTTGATTCCGCAACAATTCGAAGAGATTTCTCATACTTTGGAGCATTAGGGAAAAAAGGATATGGATATAACGTAAATTATTTATTATCATTTTTCCGCGAAACACTCGACCAAGATGATATAACACGTGTAGCGCTTATTGGAGTAGGTAATTTAGGGACCGCTTTCTTACATTATAATTTCACGAAAAACAATAATACAAAAATTGAAATGGCGTTTGATGTTAGTGAAGAGAAAGTTGGAACAGAAATCGGAGGTATTCCTGTATATCACTTAGATGAATTAGAAGAACGTTTATCATCTGATATACAAGTGGCAATATTAACAGTACCCGCTACAGTAGCGCAATCTGTAGCCGATAGATTGGCAGAAACAAACGTGCATGGTATTTTGAACTTTACACCAGCACGCTTAAATGTGTCAGACAATATAAGAATTCATCATATTGATTTAGCAGTAGAGTTACAAACACTAGTTTACTTTTTGAAGAATTATCCACAATAAAACGCAGAGGAAGCGACCTCTGCGTTTTATTATTGTTTTTTCTTTGTGAATTTAACTAAGATAAGGCGAAGTGCCAAATTAAAATCAATCGTTGCCATAACTGCAAATAGTATTGTCCACATATTCCAAATTGTATCTGTTACGTTCGTAATGGCGAAGCGTGTAAAGATACATCCTAGAAGGAAGTACAATGCAGCCATGAACAATGGTGAGTTTCTCATACTAAAAATCCTCCGATAAAGCCTTGCATTTTTTCAGCTTCTTTAATCATTTCTTGAATTTGTTCGTTACTCACTAAAACTTGAGCAATTGCAACTAATGTATTCATTGCAACATGAGCTGTGATAGGGACAATAATACGCTTTGTTTTTACATATAAGAAAGCGAATACGAGCCCCATAGCAGTGTATACCAATAAGTGAGTAAAATCAAAATGAATCGCCGCAAATACAAGGGAACTAATGATAGCGGCAATAAAGAAGTTAAACTTCTTATAAAGTGTACCAAATAAAATTTTTCTAAATACGATTTCTTCCAAAATAGGTCCTATTATAGAGATGACGATAAGGAACCAAGGTGTCGTTCTTGCGATATCCATAAGTCTCGCTGTATTTTCAGATCCAGGTTTAATACCTAATACATACATTTCAATCATACCAGCAATACTTTGCGAGAAAAATGCTAAGAAGAACCCGATAAAAATCCAACCAATCGTAGCTGGAACAGTAGAACGCTTTGTATCTAAATGTCTGTCGCGAATATCTGTTCTAAGTAACCAAAGTACGATACATAATGCAATAAAGAAGCTAATGATTGCCCAGTGACCAGTTATGAGTTGAAATTTCTCTTCCCTAGTAAATCCCCTGTTATCATAAAGTCCAGTTTTCAGGAGAAGTGGTAATCCAGCAATTGATGATAACTGCATTAAAATGTATGTAACGATAACCCACCAATATTGTTTTTTCAAATGGTTTAACCATCCTTTCTAACTCTAGTGTATGAGATAAGGTAGGATAACATGTAAAGATGCTACCTACGATATAAACTTTACTTACATTATGTTTTTTTTGTAAATCCTTATTTGAAATTATAATAGAAGACAGGAGAAAGTTGTGTGTGTAGCGAAAACAACTTAGGGTGTCCTTTCATATTGTAACATACGAGTAGCGGAAACAACGATTCATATAGTAAAGGTAGAAGAAGAGGAACTCTATATAGAAAAGTTTATAGCTTAATTTGCGAAAAAATTATGATTTTTTTACTTGCAAAAGAAATTGAGATTATTTATTATTATAAGTGTGTTAGCACTCGGGTGACCTGAGTGCTAATAAATAAAATTTACATAACAAAATGAGGAGGTTATTGTTCATGCTAAAGCCATTAGGTGATCGCGTTGTAATTGAGCTTGTTCAAGCGGAAGAAAAAACAGCAAGTGGTATTGTATTACCAGACACAGCAAAAGAAAAACCACAAGAGGGTAAAGTTATTGCAGTAGGTACTGGTCGAGTGCTTGAAAATGGTGAGCGTGTTGCTTTAGAGGTAGCAGCAGGTGATCTTATCATCTTCTCAAAATATGCAGGTACTGAAGTGAAATATGAAGGTACAGACTACTTGATTTTACGTGAAAGTGACATTTTAGCAGTTATCGGTTAATTATATAAATCTTAAAAAATCCAAGGGGGTCAATTATTATGGCAAAAGATATTAAATTTAGTGAAGAAGCACGTCGTTCGATGCTTCGCGGTGTCGACACTCTTGCAAATGCAGTAAAAGTAACGCTTGGACCAAAAGGTCGTAACGTTGTTCTTGAGAAAAAATTCGGTTCACCACTTATTACAAATGACGGTGTAACAATCGCAAAAGAAATTGAATTAGAAGACGCATTCGAAAACATGGGTGCGAAATTAGTAGCAGAAGTTGCTAGCAAAACAAATGATGTAGCTGGTGACGGAACAACAACTGCAACTGTATTAGCACAAGCTATGATTCGTGAAGGTCTTAAAAACGTAACAGCTGGTGCGAACCCAATGGGTCTTCGTAAAGGTATCGAAAAAGCTGTAGTTGCTGCAGTAGAAGAATTAAAAACGATTTCTAAACCAATCGAAGGTAAATCTTCTATCGCACAAGTAGCTGCTATTTCTGCTGCTGATGAAGAAGTAGGTCAATTAATCGCTGAAGCAATGGAGCGCGTTGGTAACGACGGCGTTATTACTTTAGAAGAATCTAAAGGTTTCACAACAGAATTAGACGTAGTAGAAGGTATGCAATTTGATCGTGGATATGCATCTCCTTACATGATTACTGATTCTGACAAAATGGAAGCAGTTCTTGATAACCCATACATTTTAATCACTGACAAAAAGATTTCTAACATTCAAGAAATCTTACCAGTATTAGAGCAAGTAGTACAACAAGGTAAACCACTTCTTATCATTGCTGAAGATGTAGAAGGCGAAGCGTTAGCTACATTAGTAGTGAACAAACTTCGTGGTACATTCAATGTAGTAGCTGTTAAAGCTCCTGGATTTGGTGACCGTCGTAAAGCAATGCTAGAAGATATCGCAATCTTAACTGGTGGCGAAGTAATCACTGAAGAATTAGGCCGTGACTTAAAATCTGCTACAGTTGAATCTTTAGGACGCGCTGGTAAAGTTGTTGTAACGAAAGAAAACACAACTGTAGTTGAAGGCATCGGAAACACACAACAAATCGAAGCTCGCATCGGTCAAATCCGTGCGCAATTAGAAGAAACAACTTCTGAATTCGATCGTGAAAAATTACAAGAGCGTCTTGCAAAACTTGCAGGTGGCGTAGCAGTAATTAAAGTAGGTGCAGCAACTGAAACTGAGTTAAAAGAGCGCAAACTTCGCATTGAAGATGCACTTAACTCAACTCGTGCAGCAGTAGAAGAAGGTATTGTTGCAGGTGGTGGTACTTCACTTATGAACGTATACACGAAAGTAGCTTCTATCGTAGCTGAAGGCGACGAAGCAACAGGTATCAACATCGTACTTCGTGCATTAGAAGAGCCAGTTCGCCAAATCGCAATCAACGCTGGTCTAGAAGGATCTGTAGTTGTAGAGCGTCTAAAAGGCGAAAAAGTAGGCGTTGGTTTCAACGCAGCTACTGGCGAGTGGGTTAACATGCTTGAAACTGGTATCGTAGATCCAGCTAAAGTAACTCGTTCTGCACTTCAAAACGCAGCATCTGTTGCAGCTATGTTCTTAACAACTGAAGCTGTAGTAGCTGACAAACCAGAACCAAATGCACCAGCAATGCCTGACATGGGCGGCATGGGCATGGGCGGTATGGGCGGAATGATGTAATTCCGTTTGCCCTAAAAAACATCCATTTCTATATAGAAATGGATGTTTTTTTATGTTTTTTAGAAAAGGAAATGAATTTCTGTAGAATTTTGTCGCTTTCTCTCTTGACCATACCGACACTTCATTGTTAGAATCTAGGAAGATAATATAAAACGATCCTTCATATATCCTCAAAGATAAGGTTTGAGAGTCTCTACCGGGTTACCGTAAACAACCTGACTATGAAGGCAGTGTGTCTTATATTTATAAAGAGCGGAAGACTATCTTTCTTTATAAAGCCAGACCCCTGCCTTTTCTTTGTTATGAGACTAGAGGCGGAGGACTGGCTTTTTTTATTATATTGGTAATGCTTTTCGCCAAATTGGTGAAAATATTTATATACGAGAACTAACGTTGGGGTGATTATTTTGAAGAAGCAACACGATACAATTATCGTTTTAGATTTTGGAAGTCAATACAATCAGTTAATAGCACGTCGAATTCGTGAGTTCGGTGTATACAGTGAACTTCATCCACATACAATTACTGCGGAAGAAATTAAAGCAATGAATCCAAAAGGGATTATCTTCTCTGGTGGACCAAATAGTGTATACGGTGAAGGCGCATTACATTGTGATGAAAAAATCTTTGACCTAGGATTACCGATCTTCGGTATTTGTTACGGTATGCAACTTATGACGCAACAATTCGGTGGTACAGTAGAGCGTGCAAACCACCGTGAGTACGGAAAAGCTGTTCTGAAAGTAGAGAACGAGTCAAAATTATATGCGAACCTTCCAGAAGAGCAAGTTGTATGGATGAGCCATGGCGACTTAGTAACTGGTTTACCTGAAGGATTCGTAGTAGACGCGACAAGTGAGTCTTGCCCAATTGCTGGTATGAGCAATGAAGACAAAAACTTATACGGTGTACAATTCCACCCAGAAGTACGTCACTCTGAGCACGGTAACGATTTAATTAAAAACTTCGTATTCGGCGTATGTGGTTGTTCTGAAGGATGGAACATGGAGAACTTTATCGAAGTAGAATTAGAGAAAATCCGTGAAACTGTTGGAGACAAAAAAGTACTATGCGCACTTAGTGGCGGTGTAGACTCTTCTGTTGTAGCAGTGTTAATTCATAAAGCAATCGGCGATCAATTAACTTGTATCTTCGTTGACCACGGTTTACTTCGTAAAGGCGAAGCAGAAGGCGTTATGAAAACATTCAGCGAAGGCTTCCATATGAACGTTATTAAAGTGGATGCAAAAGAACGCTTCATGAACAAGTTAAAAGGTGTAGAAGATCCAGAACAAAAACGTAAAATCATCGGTAACGAATTCATTTACGTATTTGATGATGAAGCTTCTAAATTACAAGGAATGGACTTCCTAGCACAAGGTACACTTTATACGGATATCGTTGAGAGTGGTACAGCAACTGCACAAACAATTAAATCTCACCATAACGTTGGTGGACTTCCAGAGGACATGCAGTTCAAATTAATTGAGCCTTTAAACACGTTATTTAAAGATGAAGTACGTGTATTAGGATCTGAACTAGGAATTCCTGATGAGATTGTATGGCGTCAACCATTCCCAGGTCCTGGTCTTGGTATTCGTGTACTAGGTGAAATCACGGAAGAGAAATTAGAAATCGTTCGTGAATCTGATGCGATTTTACGTGAAGAAATTATTAAAGCAGGCTTAGACCGCGAAATCTGGCAATACTTCACTGCGCTTCCTGGTATGCGTAGCGTAGGTGTTATGGGTGACGAGCGTACTTACGATTACACAGTGGGTATCCGTGCAGTAACATCTATCGACGGTATGACAGCTGACTGGGCACGTATCCCTTGGGACGTATTAGAGAAAATCTCTGTACGTATCGTAAACGAAGTAAAACACGTTAACCGTATCGTGTATGATGTAACGAGTAAGCCACCAGCAACTATCGAGTGGGAATAGTATTATAATAAAGGATCCATCTATTGCTCATGAGCAATAGATGGATCTTTTTTATTTTGAGTTTAATACGAACGAAAATATAAAAGTTAATAAAAATGTTCGTATTTAAATTGACAAAAATACTTTCAAGAGTTAATATGAGTATGTAATTCAAACGAAAAGTGAATATTATGCCGTCGTATAATATCGGGGATATGGCCCGAAAGTTTCTACCTAGCTACCGTAAATGGCTTGACTACGAGGCGTTTTTATAAAGGTGAGGGGAATCTTGTCTTTATTTATAGAACGCTTCCATGTATATGCAATGGAAGCCTTTTTTATTTTTAATAGAATAAAAGAGGGCTAGGGGATTACGGCGAGTAATCATATAACGGGGGAAACGTAAGATGAAACGCTATTTTCAGTTTGATGAACTCGGCACGAATTATAAAACAGAGTTCATAGCAGGTTTAACGACATTTCTATCTATGGCTTACGTACTATTTGTCAATCCTGCTACGCTGTCACTTGGGAATGTTAAAGGGTTACCAGCAGGTACAGGAATGGATCCAGGTGCAGTATTCGTTGCTACAGCATTAGCAGCAGCGATCGGTTCGTTAATTATGGGGATCTTCGCGAAGTATCCGATTGCTTTGGCGCCGGGTATGGGAATTAACGCGTTCTTTGCTTATACAGCAGTGTTAACGATGGGTATTCCGTGGCAAACAGCAATTGCTGGAACGTTAATGTCAGGTATTATCTTTATTATTCTTACAGCTTCAGGTATTCGTGAAAAAATCATTAATGCAATTCCATCAGAGTTAAAGTTTGCAGTAGCGGCAGGTATCGGATTATTCATTGCTTTCCTTGGATTCCAAAATGCTGGAATTATCGTGAAAAATGATGCTGTTCTTGTTGGGTTGGGGGACTTAACAAAGGGCACAACGTTACTAGCAATCTTCGGAGTTGTTACGACAATTATCTTCATGATTAAGAAAGTAAATGGTGCAGTATTTTACGGTATGATTCTTACAGCAATCTTAGGAGTAGCAACAGGATTAATTGATACTCCGAAAGCTGTAGTGGGAGCAATACCGAGTCTAGAACCAACGTTCGGTGTGGCGTTAACGCACTTCGGAGATATTTTCACTGTTCAAATGGTGATTGTTATTATAACGTTCTTCTTTATCGATTTCTTTGATACAGCAGGTACACTTGTAGCGGTTGCGAATCAAGCTGGATTAATGAAGAACAATAAATTACCACGTGCAGGAAAAGCATTATTTGCAGATGCGATTGCAACTGTAATTGGTGCGATCTTAGGTACATCAACAACAACGTCTTATATTGAATCTTCTGCAGGGGTAGCAGCGGGTGGACGTTCTGGATTTACAGCAGTTGTAACAGCAGGATTCTTTTTACTGGCACTATTCTTCTCGCCATTACTAAGTGTTGTAACGCCAGCTGTAACGGCACCAGCTTTAATTATTGTAGGAATCTTGATGGTTTCTTCCTTAGGGGAAATTGATTGGAAGAAATTCGAGATTGCAGTACCAGCATTCTTTACAATTATCTCTATGCCACTTACGTATAGTATCGCAACGGGAATTGCGATTGGATTTATCTTCTATCCAATTACAATGGTAGTAAGCGGTCGTCGTAAAGAGATTCATCCGATTATGTATGTTATGGGAGTTTTATTCGTACTATATTTCATCTACGTTCGTAAATAAAAGGGGTTTTTTGAAAGGTCTAGACTTAAGGGGAGTCTAGACCTTTTTTGCGTCTTCAGAAAAACTTAAGGATTTCCGAGCGTTTTTCTTCAGAAGTTTTCCTATAATAGAAGTTAGGGATAAAAAAATGATGGGGGAGATATTGTGGCACACGAAACAATACTTGTCGTAGATGATGAAAAAGAAATCAGAAATCTTATTACAATCTATTTAAAAAATGAAGGATATAAAGTATTGCAAGCAGGGGACGGAGAAGAAGGATTACGTTTACTAGAAGAAAATGAAGTGCATCTAGTCGTATTAGATATTATGATGCCGAAAGTAGATGGCATTCATATGTGTATGAAAGTAAGGGAAGAAAAAGAAATGCCGATCATTATGCTTTCTGCGAAAACGCAAGATATGGATAAGATTTTAGGGTTAACAACGGGTGCGGATGATTACGTAACGAAACCATTTAATCCGTTAGAGTTAATCGCAAGAATTAAATCTCAGTTACGCCGTTATATGAAAATGAATGGTTTCGCTATACAAAACGAGGACGAGCTAGAAATTGGAGAGATGAAAATAAACATCTCAACCCATAAAGTTATTGTAGAGGGAGAAGAAGTGAAGCTGACCCCGAGGGAATTTTCAATTCTAGAATTACTAGCCCGTAATCCGGGAATGGTCTTTAGTGCAGAGCAAATTTATGAAAAGGTTTGGAATGAAAGATCTTTCCAGTCTGATAATACTGTAATGGTGCATATTCGAAAAGTGCGTGAAAAGATTGAGGAGAATCCAAGGAAACCTAGATATATAAAAACAGTATGGGGAGTGGGGTATAAGATTGAAAAAGATATTTAATCCGTTTACTTATATAAGGAAAACAAGACAATTGATTGAGAAATTAGTAAAGAGCGTACGAAAGAGTATAAGAATTCAACTGATTACTACTTTTGCTGCTTGTGCGTTATTAGGAGTTTTTTTTGCAAAGGGAGCTGCACCGTTTTTTGAGAATGCAAATCGTCAAGCGACTGTTGATTATCGGTCTGGTATGCAACAAATTAATTACCAAGCTCAAAGAGCAGCAAATAGTTCGGTTCATGAAAATAAATTAGAAGCTATATCCAATATGATCGAAACGGAGAATCAAAATTTAGAGCGAGGAAATAGAGCTTTAAAAATATTGGTTACTGATGAAAGTGGTAAAGTTTTATATAAAACGAAGCAGGCGCAAGAAGAGCAAATTGATTTGCATAATACGATTCGTAATGCGGCATCATTTGCGATCAACTATTCAAATGGTCAAGATATATTTGAAAATACGAGAAAAGAATTTATAGCTTTTTCACCTATTACAATAGAAGATAAGAATTTATACATGTTCGTTAGTGGAATTCCGGATGGTGTAGTAATGTATGATACGCAAGAAGGACCATTCCCGTTTTTAATTGGTGTACTCGTGTTCATCTTCTCTTTCTTCTATATAACAAAGAGAAAGATGAAACAAATTGAAGCGATGGCAGAAGGTGTAAAGGAAATAGAAAAAGGCAACTTAGCGTACCGTATTGAGAAGAAAGGTGAAGATGAGATTGCGTCTTTAACTGAGAATATTAATAATATGGCGGAAGAGCTTATGAATAATATAGAAAAGGAACGTAAATTAGAGAAGCAAAAGAACGAGCTTATTACGAATGTATCTCACGATTTACGTACACCACTGACTTCTATTATGGGTTACTTGCGATTACTTCGAGATTCTAAATATGAAAATAAAGAACAACATGATGAGTATACGAGAATTGCTTTTGCGAAGTCGGAGCAGTTAAAGAATTTAATAGAAGATTTATTTGAGTATACGAAGTTAACGAATGAACAAGTTATATTAGAAAAGCAAGAAGTATGTATAAATGAGTTATTGGAGCAATTAATAGAAGAGTTAGTACCGCAGGCAGAAGAGCATGGACTTACGTTTGTTAAGAAGTTTCCTGAGGAACGTGCCTATGCAGCAATTGATTCGGAAAAGATGGTTCGTGTATTTGATAATTTATTAATGAACGCGATTAAGTATAGTAAAGATGATGGGGAGATAAAAGTTTCCCTTCAAAGGCAGCGCCGGGATATACAAATTGTAATTGCGAATCATAGTGAAGAGTTTACGAGAGAAGAGTTAGCGAGTTTGTTTGAACGCTTTTATAAGAAAGATCAATCTAGAAGTAGAGTAACAGAAGGATCGGGTCTTGGATTAGCGATTGCGAAAAGTATTGTTGAGTTGCAAGGTGGTAGTATTCGGGCTGAATATGAGGATGGTATTATTCAGTTTATCGTCTCGTTGCCAATTATAGAAAAATAATAAATGAATAGAATGATATATGATAAAAGGGCTTATTTTAAAAGGAATAAGCCCTTTTATATTTTTTTAGAAAAACATGTTGACGATTGTAGGTTAGAGGTGTAATATAGAACAAGTCGCCGATGACAATAACGTCGAAAGCGACAAACGAAATAAAAAACTTAGTTGACATTAACTAACGAAGATGTTAACATAAGGAAGTCGCAAATGAGCGATCAAGTAGTTCTTTGAAAACTGAACGAAACAAACAACGTGAAACGTCAATTTTTATTTTATGATGCT
>NZ_MACG01000031.1 GCF_001884035.1 Bacillus tropicus | reverse complement strand
GCTACTGGTGCTCAAGGACCAGCAGGCGCTACAGGGGCTACTGGTGCGCAAGGTGCTACTGGCGCAACAGGACCAGCGGGTACGCCAATTCCTGTAACGATCGCAGCAATTGGAAACTCCAATGCTCAAACAATATCACCTGGAATGAATATCCAATTTAATCAAGTTTTTGAAATAAATAATATCGATTTCAATGACACTACAGATACTCTAACAGTTTTAGAAACAGGCGTATATGATATTAGTTTCTCCGCGTCTACAACTTTCCCAGGATCTTCACCATTTGGATTTGGTATTTCATTCAATGGTCAACCACCTACTCGTAATTTCTCAACTAACGTTATTGGTAGTGCTGTTTCATTCTCTACAATCGTTACTTTACAAGCTGGTACAACGATTTCTGTACAACCTACAGCAAATACTATTTCTATTCCTAACACGGGCGATACAACTGCAACACTATCAGTATTCCGAATTTACTAATTTTCGCTTAAAAAGTATATTTATAATAATAGGTATCGTTTAACCATGCATTAAATCTCTCTTTATATAGAAAGGAGCACTTATTTGGGAGGATAAGTGCTCCTTCTTTACGTTTCTTTACCTCAAATTTACTCTATCTTAATCCTCATTTTGTATGATAAATAGTGAAGTCAAAGAGATGAAAGAGGGATGAAAATGAGAGTTATGTCACTAATACGCATTTGGTTTGCACTTATGGTATGCATTATTTTATGTGTAGGATTTTTTTTAACTCTAAAATATTCCACTATATCAAAAGCAGAGAGAAAAACTGCTCCATACAAACTTCTATATACGAAACAAAGCAACATCCCTTATTCCAGTGCAACAAATAATGAAAAAAAAGTTATAAAAGGAATGCTTATTACGAAAGCTTCTAGTTCCGAAGCGTTACTCCAGATTGCTGAAACGATTAAAGATCAGTATACAAATAAAAAAATCGATGAAATTACACTTTCTATCCACAATGAAAATAACGGTAATTACGAAGAAGAATTACCTTACGAACCTATTAGTAAAGGCAAAATAATCGTCACATACGATTCCAAATCCTTTGGCAGTACGAATATTATACTTAACGAGTAATATCATGTATCTCAATGGATATGGATTAATAGCTAATTAAGATAGACAAAAATCTCTACCAATTAAAATTTCATTTTGTTTTCATACAAAAAAGAGGCGAATTTTTTTATCCGCCTCTTTTTTTCACCAAAATGAAGGAATCCATTCTTTCACTTTATCAAGCCACTCTTGTTGCTCTTGTTTTCGTTGTTGTTCCTCTTCTTTCCTTCTCTTCTCTTCTTCTTTTCTTCGTTTTTCCTCTTCTATTGTAGTCAATTGTTTTTTATAATCAGCCTCAGATATGAGCGATAACTGGAATGCTTTTTGAGCTGGATTTGCGTTTGCCTTTTTCATAATATCCCGGAACATTGTCGTCGTAATTTGACTACCACCCGGAACATAATGATCGCTATCTGTTTTATCATATCCTACCCAAATCGCCCCTACTAAATCTGGTGTGTATCCAACAAACCATGAATCCTTTGCACCAGTGCTTGGGCCATTTACAATTTGAGTAGTTCCTGTCTTACCTGCCGTATCAACATTATTAACTTTCGCCTTTTCCCCCGTTCCCTTTTCTACAACACCTTTTAATAAATATGTCATCTTTTGGGAAATTTTCTCACTCGTCACTCGTGTCTCTTTCTTATACCACTTCCCAAGCGTTTCACCTTCAGCATTTTGTATCTCCCTGATTGCATGAGCTTCCACTTGGACACCGTCATTTGCAAATGTACTGTATGCTTGAGCCATTACAAATGGAGATGTCCCCACATGCATACCCCCTAAAGCAATCGGATACGTACGATCTTCTGGCACTAATGGAATACCAAATCGTTCTAAAGATTTCAATCCTTTATCTAATCCAATTTGTTCTAATAGCCACACAGCCGAAACATTATACGACTTTGCCACAGCTTCATACATTGTCACATCACCGTGAAAAGTATGATCGCTATTTTGTGGTTTATATTCTTTAATGTTAAATGGTTCATCTTTTAATATATCGTATACTTCATATCCTTGTTCTAACGCTGGTACATATACAGCCAAAGGCTTTAACGTTGAGCCAGGTTGTCTTTTTAATTGGGTTGCATGGTTAAACTGTAAAAACTGATACGGCCCTCTGCCTCCAACTAGAGCTGGTACACCACCTGTTTTTGGATTCATAAGAACTACACCTGTTTGCATAAGTTGGTCTGAGTCACTATCTTTGAAATAACTATCATTATTCACAACGTCTTCTACAGCCTGTTGTTTTTTCGGATCAAGCTCTGTATAAATACGATAACCACCCGCTAAAATTTCATTTTGTGTTAATTCGTACTTGTCCATCGCTTCTCTAACAATATAGTCTACATATTGAGAGTATTTTCCCTTATATTTATCATCAACGCCACGTTTTAACACAAGTCCGCTCTCTTTTTCTTTATTATACTGTTCGTCAGAAATATACCCTTGCTCTTTCATTAAACTTAATACGACATTACGTCTTTCAATTGACTTGTTAAAGTTTTTATAAGGTGAATACGCAGATGGTGCTTTAATCAAGCCCGCAATCGTTGCAGCTTCTGAAATTGTTAAGTCTTTTACATCTTTATCAAAATAAGATTTAGCTGCCCTTTTTATACCCCAAGCACCTTCACCAAAATAAATTTGGTTCATATACATTTCAATGATTTCATCTTTCGTATACGTACGCTCTATTTTTTTTGTTAAAAAATATTCCTTTATTTTTCGAGAGTATGTGCGGTCTTGTGTCAGAAATACATTTTTCGCAAGTTGTTGTGTAATTGTACTTCCCCCTGCCACAACTTCTCCTGCTGTAATATTTTTAAAAACTGCACTTATAATTCCACTATAGTAAATACCGTGATGGTTAAAAAATTCCTTATCTTCTACTGCCACAATTGCCTGAACCATAATATCAGGAATATCTTTCTTTTTTACTCCTTCTGTTTTAGAAGAAGCTAATTTAGTCGCAACTTCATTATTTGCATCATAAATTAAGGTCGGTTGCGGAACAGCTTGCTTTAATTCAGATATGTCTTGAATGGAAATTATTATATTTATAGCAATAAATAGAGTAGCGATCAAACTTCCTAATATAATTAATGAATTACGAAGCTTCTTCCTCTCGTTGAACCACTCCTGCAATTTTTTTAAATGAGTGTTCTTCAATTTCATTCGTTCACTTCCTTCGTTTGTTTACACTCTTCTTTTCAAAAGGAAAGATATTCCTCCTTTTAAATTTAATATAATAACGTAGTCTTTCCTGTAGTGTAAAGCTTTTCTTTCACATTCATACTTTTTGCAAGAAAAGGACATTCTACAAGTAAGATATTCAATATTGATTATTAATATTATTAATACAACAATGAGAGTTATGTTAAGTTTTTGTAAACTTTTCGATAAAATGTTTTAAAAAACGACAGTTTTTTGTTAGAATTGACTAGCCAATATATTTTACATATATTACTTTTGTGGGGGTAACTAATAATGGTCTTTAAATCAAAAAAAGATAAATTTTCTGAAATGTTAATGAATGTTTCCGAAAATTTAAAAGAAGGCGCGCAGTTTTTCGTGGAGTATAAAATTAAAAATGCTAGCGATTTAAAAGAGTTTTCTATGCGCATGAAAGAGTATGAGTCAAAAGGTGACTCATTTATTCACGAAATCATTATGGAGCTAAACAAAGCGTTTATTACTCCTATTGAACGTGAGGACATCCTACAGCTTGCAATGAGTATGGATGATGTATTAGACGGATTAGATCATAGTGCTGGTCTATTCGAAATGTATTCTATTACAGAAGCTGATGAATACATGATTAAATTCGTAGAAGCAATTAATCAATGTGCGATTGAAATTGCAAACTCTGTTGAATTAATGTCTAACAAAAAATTAGTCGACATTCGTACAAATGCGATTAAGATTAAGGATTATGAATCACAGTGTGATGATATTCGCCGTCATGCGATTAAACATTTATTCTCTCGTGAAAAAGATCCGATTAAGATTATTCAATACAAAGAGATTTACGAAGAGCTTGAAGAAGTAGCGGATAGCTGCCAAAGCGTTGCAAACGTATTAGAAACAATTATTATGAAGAACGCGTAAGGAGTTTGATCATGGATACACTCTTGTTACTGACCGTTTTAGTAGTCATTTGCGCTTTAGCTTTTGACTTTATTAATGGATTTCACGATACAGCAAACGCAATTGCAACGGCTGTTTCAACGAAAGCTCTAAAGCCTAGACATGCAATTATTATGGCAGCTATTATGAACTTTTTAGGTGCAATGACATTCACAGGTGTAGCAAAAACAATTACGAAAGATATCGTTGATCCATTCGCTTTACAAAATGGTTCTCTTGTAATTTTAGCCGCTTTACTTGCGGCAATAGCATGGAATTTGCTTACTTGGTACTACGGTATTCCAAGTAGTTCTTCGCATGCAATCATTGGCTCCATCGCAGGTGCAGCTATCGCTGCTGCTGGTTTTAGTTCATTAAACTTTAAAGGATTCATAAAAATTATTGAAGCTTTAATCATTTCGCCAATTATCGCATTTGTTATTGGTTATATCGTATACAGTATTTTTAAAGTCGTCTTTAAAAACTTTAATTTAACGAAAACAAACAAAAATTTCCGTATATTCCAGATTTTCACTGCTGCATTACAAGCTTATACACATGGTACGAATGATGCGCAAAAAGCAATGGGAATCATTACGATGGCTCTTATGGCTAATAACTATCATACTTCTAGCGACATCCCATTCTGGGTACAATTATCTTGTGCAATTGCAATGGGTCTTGGTACTTCTGTCGGTGGGTGGAAAATTATTAAAACTGTCGGTGGACAAATTATGAAAATTCGTCCTGTAAATGGTGTAGCGGCCGATTTATCATCATCTCTTGTTATTTTCGGTGCAACATTCATCCACTTACCAGTTAGTACAACGCACGTTATCTCTTCTTCTATTTTAGGGGTTGGTGCTTCTCATCGTGTAAAAGGTGTAAAATGGGGAACTGCAAAACGCATGTTAATTACATGGGTTATCACACTTCCTATTTCAGCTTCTTTAGCTGCTTTATTTTACTCTTTATTACACTTAATCTTTTAATTAAAAGTCGTCTTCCTTATTTTTCTAGGAAGACGACTTTTTTGTGAACAAACCTGTTTCTCATTAAAAAGCGTGTATAATAATTGGTGGATAAGTTATATAGAGGAGTTGGAAATTTTGGAATACATCATGTTACTTTTCATCGGGCTAATCGCCGGGACAGTCGGGAGTCTAGTCGGGCTTGGTGGCGGAATTATTATTGTTCCGTTATTAATCGGATTACACAGCCTATCACCACAACTTGCAGTAGGAACCTCAATGGTAACAGTCGTTTTTACAGGACTATCTTCCACCCTTACTTATATGAAGCATAAACGAGTAGATTACAAAAGTGGACTTATTTTATTTATCGGGAGTGGCCCTGGTGGTATCATCGGCTCGTGGGCAAATAAATTTTTAAACCAAGATACATTTTCTTTATATTTTGGGATTTTCCTTATTTTTGTCTCCATTCTTCTTATGTTACGGGACAAATTAAAACCCCTTTCTTTATCAAATATGACTGTAATTAAGCGTTCTTTTACAGATAACGAAGGAAACACTGTACACTATCAATTCCCACCGCTTCTCGCTATCTTTATCGCTTTTATAGTTGGTTTTATATCTGGGTTATTTGGAATTGGTGGCGGTGCCTTACTTGTTCCAGCAATGATGCTACTTTTTGCATTCCCAGCACATATTGCTGTAGCAACTTCGATGTTTATCGTATTTCTATCAGCAATTGTAAGTTCTGCAACTCACATCTCCCTTGGAAATGTCAGCTGGATTTACGCATTAATTCTTATTCCTGGTGCATGGATTGGTGGAAAAATCGGGGCTTATATCAATACGAAATTAAGTGGTAAAGCCGTAATTAATTTATTACGTATCACATTAATTATTCTTGGGACTAGATTAATCATTACTTCTTTTTTATAACGCGTTCTTTTTAGAATGCGTTTTTTCTTATACGCATGAATATAAAAATCCTCCTAAGAGCACGAATAAAATTAAACAAACACATAATAACATGTAATTGGAAATATGTACTTTCTTCAAGTTGACCACTCCTATAACTGCGACTGTTATCTTTATGATAGCGAAAAAATAATTTACTTGCAGTTACAAAGTGCTAACAATGCAAAATCATTTATTACAAATTTTATCCTTATATTTCATTTCTTTGTATATTCTATCGTTTTAATAAAAAAAGATGTCATATTGACATCTTTTTTAGTGAAGAAGCGACCAACCCATAAAGTCCTCATGTACTTGGCACGCCCTCTTATCGTTTCGATCATATAATTCAGCATAACTATCTGTTTCTTCATCATAAGCCATCGTATAAATAATTTGGCCGTCTACTTCAACGGATAACACGACTCCACCTTTCATCTCTTCTACATGAATGATGGCATTCGCCGGAATTCTCATATCCGTCATTTTTATCGCATCTAACAATATACTAAACCCCCTACAGCGTATTCATTGCTAGTACTATTACACACTAAATAGTATACTACTGTAATAGCATATATTTCGTCAATGAAATTGCAGTTTAAATAGTATATTGTCTTTATACATATACGCTAAAATAAAAGAAATAGAAATGTTTAAATGGGGGGCTAACATTGATTTTACACAAAGGAGACGTACTATTCCGTCAAGGGGAGGATGGCCCTTTATATTTTATAAAAACGGGTTTATTAAAAGTAGTAAGAATAGAAGAAGATGGAACACCGTTTTTATTCAATATTATCGTTCCAGGTGAAACAATACCTCACCATTCTTTAATTTCACCGAAGGAATATCACGGTACAGCAATTGCTTTAATGAAAACAGAAGTTGAACCTATAATGAGTAATGAATGGTACGATCAACTTCAGGCAAATCCTGCATCCTATGCAAATATCGCTATGCAATTACAATCAAAATTAAGAATGATGCAACAGCGTATCGATCAATTGACAACCGTCTCTCCGAAAGAACGTCTTCATCGTTTACAAGAATGGTTCACACTATATTTAGGTGACATTCCAATATATGAAATATTAACGCAAACGGAAATTGGTCAACTGATTGGTATACGCCGCGAAACGGTAAATCGACTATTACGAGAACAAATAAAAAACGAGGTAAATTAATACCTCGTTTTTTTGCTTCTTCAAACTCCATCTATTGTAAACTTGCTGCTGGACCGAAAAATTCATAATGAATATGCTCTTGTTTCACACCTAAATCAGTTAGTGCAGCATTTATCTGTTTCATAAACGCTACTGGACCACAGAAATAAAACTCTGCTTCCGTTGTCGGAATAATCGTTTGTAACCATTCTCTTTCAACAAAACCTTCTTTATCAAAGTTCTTCATTTCTAAATCTTTTTCAGTTGGTGCAGAATAACAAGTATATGATTTAACTTGTTCGTATTCATTATCTACTGCTTCAACGTGTTCTTTCATTGCATGCGTATTACTATTTATCGCTGCATGAACAAAACATACATTACGTTTTGAGTTTTGTTCAATTAACGTATTTAGCATACTCATCATTGGTGTAATACCTACTCCACCACTAATTAAGACAACCGGTAAAGTTGAATCCATATTTAATACGAAATCTCCTGCTGGTGCACTTACTGGTAACATATCCCCTTCTTTTACATGATCATGTAAATAATTAGATACTTTACCGTCCGGTGTATCTACACCTTTTTCTTTCTTTACACTAATACGATAATATTCTTTTCCTGGAGCATCTGATAAGCTATATTGACGATTATGTGTATATGTTTCACCTTCAATATTTATTTGAACCGTTACATATTGCCCTGGGATGAATGAAGAAACTTTCCCTCCATCTTCAGGTTTTAAATAAAATGACGTAATAACATCGCTTTCCTTCACTTTCTTAACAACCACAAAGTTACGGAAATCTTTCCATCCACCTTCTTTATGTGCCGCTTCTTCATACATCTTTGCTTCAATGCTAATGAATGCATCAGCAATGACGCCATATGCTTCTCCCCATGCGTTTAAAACTTCATCAGGTGCACCTGCGACCTCTTTAATTGCACGTAGTAAACATGTACCTACAATCGGGTAATGCTCTGCTTTAATACCTAAACTTCTATGCTTATGACCAATTTGTTTTACAACTGGAATAATAGCTTCTAAATTATCAATGTACGTTGCAGCTGCATAAACAGCATTCGCTAACGCTTGTTGTTGTCTTCCCTTTTTCTGATTTGTATGATTGAAAATATTCAATAACTCCGGATGTTCTGAAAATAAAATTTCATAAAATCTCGTTGTGATTTCAACGCCTTTTTCCTGTAATAATGGTACTGTTGACTTTACGATTTCAATTGTTTTTGCACTTAACATTGTATCCCACTCCTCTATTTCCTTAACTGTTTTTAGTTTAACCGAATTGTATAATACAGATTGTGATTTTAATCACTATTAACACGGTGTTTTTGTGAAAAATATATGAACATTGCGCTTACAAAAGAAAATAAGCCAACTAGAATGCTAGTTCGCTTATTATTTAGACTGTATCGCTTGTTCAATTACCCTTATATCTTTCCCATCTCCAAATTCTGTATACCCCCAGGTATTGGTTTCACCTCTATATTTATTTACGATAATATCTAAGTCATGGTATATACGGTGTGCATAAACTACATACTCAATATTTTGGAGCTCGACACCTTTTTTTACAATTTCATAGCTTCTATTTACATCACGTTTTATTTTTTCATTCTTTATGTCTGTATGTATATTTTTTAACGATGATTCTTGTTGTTGAAACCATTGTTTAAATTGGTTCCAGTCCCCTTCTGTATAATTCTCTGCTTTACCATAATTTAAGAAATTATTATAACTTTCATGTGTCATACGAATAAAATCTAGTACTTTTGTCTCTTCTTGCACATCTTCTATTTGAGCTATTGTATTTACCTCAGCAGGCTTATCCGCATAATATAACAGCACTTTCATAAGGCTATAACTTGCAATAATCATCACGATAATAACCCCGAACACACTTAACAATTTCTTCATATACAGAACTCCTTCTCTACTAGGAATATTACAATGTAGTACTACACTTGTAACATTCTCTCGTAGAATTATAATTCCTGTATAAATCCTTCCTATCATTTCGACACTATTTTTCTACACATTTCTCCTTGGCAAATGCTCTTGTAAAACAATATACCCTTCATAAGCTGTATAACCAAGAATAGCCATTAGTCCGATATAACAAGCAAATACCGTCCATTTCGTTTTCGTATCGACTTTATAATAATTTTCCTGTTGTCTCTTTTCTGCATCCCATTCCTGTAATTTTCTTTTTGACATTTCAAATGCTTCTCGTATATGAATTGTATGTGTTTCTTTTTCATCTTCATATGGGACGTAATCCAGTGGCTCAAATTTTGGTAATAGATACTCTAACACTTCAATCTTTTGAAGTTCTCCTGTTTTTAATTCTTTCTCTCTTTCTTTTTGCCTTAATACATTTATTTCATGTTGCATCATATATATATTCCGATGCACTGCACCAGTTTCTTTTAACTCCTCTTCAAGACTTACAACATATTCTTTCATTCCATCAATTCTATATCCTAATTCCTTAATTGGCTCATCTCTCTTTATTACTCTATACAATTCCATACAGCCGATAATAAAAATAAATCCGCCCAAAATACTTTTAAAATAGATTGAATAGCCAAGTAGTAAAACAAGCCCTACTCCCCAAATTTTCGTACTTACAACTGAAATAATCCGTCCCCCATCTAATGGAGAAACCGGAATTAAATTAAAGAAATTAATCATACTTCCGAGTAAAATAATGAGCGCCCAAAACGGCTCTTTCGTTATCATATAAAGTGGAATAGCCGGTAAAAATGAAAGTAATCCGAAAAGAGGACCCATATAGGCAATATATGCTTCATCTTTTGCATTTTTTGGCATCTCTTTCATCCCAATAAGAGCGCCCATAAATGGGATAAATATTGCTGGCGATGTCGGTATCCCTTTTCTTTTCGCAGCCCATAAATGGCCCATTTCATGAATAAACAACAAATAAATGAGCGCTACCCCAAATTTCCAACCATATATAACTGCGTACGCACCAAGTGATAGAAACATACTAAATACCGTGGAAAACTTTGCTAATTTAAAAATTGCAAATACCCACTTTAACTTAGAAAGTAAAAATAGCCCTATTGCAACAATAATTCCCCATAGTCCTTTTTTATTATTTTTCATATTCCTCTCCTTTATCTCTCATTAATGGATTATATACATTCATCAAAACTTGTTCTTTTCTCTATTATGACATATTTTTTTCTATTGTTAGAAATAATGTTTATATAATCCATTTTTAGCCAAAAATATAAATAAAAGGAGGTGCATGCAATTGAATTTACAATCTCTCATAATAGGCGCTCTATCGTTTTTAGCTTCAACTCTTATTTTTTATACCGTTAGTTACGTATTATTATTAGATTTGTTGCCCAATCACGTAATTATTGCCCTTATCATCCTTTCCGCTCTTATGATTTCTTTTCTTATTACACGAAAATCAATGAATGAGCCATCTGCAAAAGTAAAGTAATAGAGAGGGGGGGGTTCCCCTCTCTATTATCATTTCCTAGGAAAGTTCATATAGAATTGACAAGTTTATATTCATCCCGAATAACGTTTCACTTTATCTTTGTAAATTCATTTTTTCACCATACTCTTTAACAATTTGAATAATATTTTGAAAAACACCTATTTTTTCTTGTTTACTATTTAATATTTTCAAATCATAATTTTCATAATATGTTTCTAATGACTTTAATTGTGATTCTGAAGCACCTTGTATCGGAACAGTAGCATGCAATTCATACTGTTTATATCCTTCCTTTACCTTTTCTCCTAAGATTTTTTCACTCTCTTTTGCTTCAATTAATTTTTGAACTTTTTCTGGAAAAATGACCTGCAAATAGTATTCTTGTTCTTTCTCTAACTTGTTGTATAGTGATTGTGAAATCGTATACCGTACTGTATAATTCACTTTTTGATCGCCTGCTTTAATATGGAACGCGGTAATCTGCAAATCTTTTTTTGTTACTTCCGTTAAAGGACCTACCTGTATTTCATCTTCTTTTTGTTCTGATACATTTGGAAATATAGCCAAAAGCTTTTCTGTATCTTTTTTATTCAGCATATACATAGCTTTCTTATGTTGTACCCATCCTCGTCTGTCTTCTCCTCTTAGCCATGCATAATATGTTTCTTTTTTCCCATCTCTACTAATTTGTATTTCATATTCAGGTTCACCGAAGCTACCTATAATTTCTTGTTTCTCAGCTTTATCCATAATGTCTATTACTACCTTAGCTTGTGATTCCTGTAACTTTTTCTCTTTATGTTTTTTTTGTATAACGGTTACCTCTATTGTTTCTTTCACTTCGTTCACCGTCTCTTCCACTTTTTTTGTTTCTTTTTTTTGCTCAAATTGACTACAAGATGCTAGTAACATAGCAAATAACAGCAATGCATATTTCCTTTTCAACTTAATCCTCCTTTTACAATAAGAAACTCTTATAATCTTCATATAAAAAACAAAAACGTGACACACTATAAAATACGCTATACTAAGCATTGAAAGGAGGTCATTTTCATGTCCATTAATTTTCACGATGCAAATAATAAATACACATACGCACAGCGAAATGCCCATATTTCTTGGAGAGAAATGATAAAAAGTATTACAAATATACAAAACAAGCAAGTAATTGATATTGGCTGTGGTGGTGGAATTTATACGAAAGAACTTGCTCTTATGGGAGCAAAAAGTGTTGTTGGGCTTGATTTTTCAAAAGAAATATTACAGGCTGCAAAAGATAATTGTAGCGGATTTTCAAACATTTCATTCATTCACGGTGATGCACATAACATTCCATATCCTAATGATACATTCGACATTGTTATTTCGCGTGCGGTTATTCATCATTTACAAGACATTCCTACATTTCTATGTGAAGCTTCTCGTATATTAAAGAAAGACGGTATACTTATTGTACAAGATCGAACCATTGAAGATTGTACAATTCCCGGAAGTCCCGAACACATCCGTGGATATTTTTTCTCTACCTTTCCAAAACTCATTGAAATAGAATCAAAAAGACGCCCAAAAACCACCACGATACAGCAAGAATTACAAAAACATTTTCTTCACGTTTTCCCCACTCAAACACGATGGGAGGTACGAAAAATACATGATTCTGTAGAAGCATTATTGCAAGATTTATCACCTCGAACAGGCCGATCCATTCTATATGAACTAACAGATTATGAACTTTCTCAACTTCTACAACAAGTAAAGACCGCCTTACAAAACGTCTCTCCTATTATCGAAAGAGATCGTTGGACCATTTGGAGCGCCATGAAGCTGTAAGGAAGGAAGCCTCACAAAATAATGTGAGGCTTCCTTCTTTCATAATCTAATTTTGCAACACTCTTGATATCCTCCACTTCTGGCCTGTGCACTTCCACACTTCGGACATACTAAATATCTAGACTGATTTGTCAACAAACTACCTTTTTGAAAGAGTAAAACTTCTGCTTGTTTAAACGAACGCGAATAATATAACCACATAAAACCAATTATAGCAATAATGCCAAATAATACTCCCATCGCAAGCATTTCAGTCACCTCTTTTGGTTTGTTCTTTCCAGCAAGTGGATTGTTGTATTATTCTCTGCAAATTCAAACAATCCCTTCTTTACTCCTATAAATATTAACTTTCTCTATAAATTTTACAATTCTCAGCAAATTTCCACTTCCGTTTTACAATTCACTTTACATCAACCATTCATTTCAAAACAAATAACATTTCCGCATATATTTTATTTAAAAATATATTGACTTTCTAAAAAAAAAATGTAACAATACTTTCAGAATACTTGAATAAAAATTCATTGACGAGAACGAGTACGTTATAGGACTGTCCCCCAGAGAGTTGGCGATTTGCTGAAAGCCAACGTTCAGTGCGTAGCCGAAAATCATCTCCGAGAAGTAGAACCGAATGTTACAGTAAGTTCTTACCGGCTGTCCCCCGTTACAAGGAACACGTATCATGTTGTACGTTGCAGAGCCGTATACATATAGAATTATTTCTACATGTATAAATTAGGGTGGTATCGCGGGTAAATATAACTCGTCCCTTTCTTTAGGGACGAGTTTTTTGTGTTCTTACAAATGAATTTTAAAAAAGGAGGAAAAACAATGAACACTGTATCAAAAAAACATATTTTTTTCACGGGTCTTATGCTATTTTCTTTATTTTTTGGGGCAGGTAATTTAATTTTCCCTCCCATGCTTGGACAAAATGCAGGTGAAAACTTTTGGCCGGCAATGATTGGATTTTTACTAACAGGAGTTGGTTTACCACTACTAACAGTTATCGCAATTTCTTTATCAGGAAATGGTATGCAACAACTTGCAAGTCATGTTCACCCATTATTCGGAATATTCTTTACGGTAGTTGTATACATTGCCATTGGTCCTTCTATGGGTATTCCACGCGTTGCAAATGTCGCTTATGAAATGGGCGTTAGTTCTTTCTTACCAGAAACGATTCGCTCTAGCAGCCTAGCACTATTTGTATATACAATCATCTTCTTTGCTATCGTATATTGGCTGAGTTTGAATCCATCTAAACTTGTCGATCGAATTGGAAATATATTAACACCTATTTTATTACTCTCTATTTTCTTATTATTTGTTAAAAGTGTATTTACACCACTTGGGCACTCCGGACCAGCAATGCAAGAGT
Organism: Bacillus tropicus; assembly: GCF_001884035.1. Classification (GTDB taxonomy): domain Bacteria; phylum Bacillota; class Bacilli; order Bacillales; family Bacillaceae_G; genus Bacillus_A; species Bacillus_A tropicus. The sequence goes on along the minus strand of NZ_MACG01000031.1, from coordinate 431,734 downwards.
ATCAAACTTCTCCAATCTTCAAAGGCTTTATGGAAGGATACTTAACGATGGATACCATTTCAGCACTTGCATTTGGAATTATCGTTGTAAATGCCATTCGTTCTAAAGGTGTGAAAGATCGTAAATCCATTGCCATCGCAACAGCCAAAGCTGGACTTATTGCTGCCACTGGCCTCGTACTTGTATATGGTGCGCTTGGCTGGCTCGGTGCAACTAGCGTCTCGCTCGGATATGCAAAGAATGGTGGACAATTACTTACTGTGATCGTACAACAATTATTCGGTCCATACGGTCTGCTTTTATTATCTCTTATCGTTACACTCGCTTGCTTAACAACTTGTGTTGGACTTGTATCTGCATGTAGTCAATATTTCTCAACATTATTGACTAAATTTTCATATAAAATGTTCGCAAGTATCATTTGTGTATTGGGATTATTAGTTGCTAACTTAGGTTTAACAAAAATCATTTCCATCTCTGTTCCAATTCTACTTGTTGTATATCCAATTGCGATTGTACTTGTTCTACTATCGTTACTTCATAAATATTTTGGTGGATATCGTTCTGTTTATGTAGGTGCTTTAATTGGAGCTGCAATCGTAAGCTTATTTGATGGATTAAAACAAAGTAGTATTTCAGTTTCATTTATTACATCACATTTTGAATTTATCCCTTTATATAATGAAGGAATTGGCTGGCTAGTACCTGCATTAGCCGGAGCTCTTATCGGCTTTACAATCGCTAAGCTAAGCGGTGCGAAAAAAGTTCCCTTACTAACCGAATCTCGTGAAACAAAAGCATCCTAAAAAAACTCCCGAAAGGGAGTTTTTTTACTTTTGATAAGCGGTATGATTAAAACTACTTATTTTATACGCTTTCGTATAATAATCGATATTTGTATCCACTGTTTCTACTTTGACAACATCGTAGCACTCTTCTTGCTTTACTAAAAATAAATAGTACTCTTCTGTCGCCTCAACAATTGCAATTTTATCTGTTTCAACATTATATTGTTCACAAAGCGCTTGTAATGCGTTTACATAATCGCCTAATTTTTTAGACTTATCCATGCCAAATATAGTTTGAACTAACATATACATTCTCCCCTTTGTATGTACCGTTAATAAGCTAATGATAACGCTTACATTAATTGGCGTCAATAATAAGGTTCGATGTAAATTAATAATCAGTGAGGATAACTCCCCACTGATTAAAGTTTCACTGTATCATTTCGTCAATTGATGTCTAAACGCATAAATAACCGCCTGTGTCCGGTCACTTACATTTAGCTTATTTAATATATTACTCACATGTGTCTTTACTGTTTTAAGCGCAATAAACAACTCATCTGCAATCTCTTGATTGCTTTTCCCCTCTGCAATTAATAACAAAATTTCTGACTCTCTTTCTGTTAACTCCTCATGCAAAGGTTGTTCTTTCTTCTGACGCATACGAGACATCATTTTACCAGTAACTTTTGGCTCTAATACCGTTTCTCCATCATAAGTAGCTCGTACAGCGTCTGCTATATCACTCGCTCTTGATGTTTTTAATAAATAACTCGTCGCTCCGGCCTCAATAACAGGGTATAATTTCTCATCATCTAAAAAGCTCGTTACCACTACAATTTTCGCTTCTGGCCATTCCTGAATAATAGCTCGTGTTGCTTCAACCCCATCCATCTCGTCCATGACAAGGTCCATCAAAATAATATCCGGTCTTAATTGCAGTGCTAACTCTGCACCTTTTCTTCCGTTTTCAGCTTCTCCAACTACTTCAATATCTGGTTGCGTTGATAAATATGCTGATACACCCATTCGAACCATTTCATGATCATCCACTAGTAATACTTTTATCATGATTCTCCCCCTCTCTCAATCATAATCGGTACTTTCACTTCTATTTGCGTACCTTTAGCTGGAAAACTAAGCACTTTTAATGTCCCACCAATTTCATGAACACGCTCTTGCATGGATCTTAAACCATATGAACCAGCTTTATTAACTCCAACTTCAAATCCAACGCCATCATCAATAATTTTTAGAATTGCATATTGATCAATTTTTCGAAGACGCACTTCCGTTTTCTTTGCCTTTGCATGCCGTAAAGTATTAGACAGCGCCTCTTGTACAATACGGAATAAATGATCTTCTACACCTTTTTTCAATTCTATTGGCTCAATTAACCATTCAATTTTCATATGTTGCTTTCTAGACAGTTCGGTTAATAACTCTTCTATACCCTCTGTTAGTTTCTTACCTTCTAACTGCACTGGGCGTAAATGAAGAAGCAATGCTCTCATTTCTGATTGTGCATTTACAACCATATTTTCAACGAGCTGTAACTGCTTTTTCGTCGTTTCTGGAAATTCAGCTACTTGTTCATTAATAGCCGACATCATCATCGACATTGCAAAAAGCTGCTGACTTACAGAATCATGCAGCTCCCTCGCCAATCGATGCCTTTCTTGGGAAATCGCTTCTTGTCTCATCTCTTCATTCCAATGAGCTCGTTCATTCGTTACTTTTTGAAAGAGTCCAGCTTGCTCCTCTAATCGACGAGCCAGAACAATTACTTTTCGTTCCACTTCATGAAATTCATCATCTGCAGTAAACGAAACATCACTCGGAAAGTTCCCTCGCTCTACTTCAAATAGAAACGTATTCAATCCTTGTATCCGCTGCTCTATATAGTAACCGATTGCATATCCTACAATTCCCCCGATAAGTAAACTTGTAGTCATAATAAACAAGCCAATTGGAACAGAAGCGATGGATTCCTTCCATAATAAATCATATACTTGTTGCTCGCTTTTCCATACATATACAATTGTACAAATGAGTGCGATACTAACTGAGGACAACATAGAATAACGAATGTACATCCACGAAATATTTTTTTGTTTCTTCATTATACTTTCCTCACTTCCGTATCGCCTACGACAAGCGAAGAAATAATTTTAATACGACGCGGAGCCTCTTTATACTGCTCTGTTCTAAATGTAACATTGCGGTTAAACCCTGTCTCCTCATGACCTGGCAAGAGCACACGTCCGACAATAACAGAATGATTTAAAGACAGTTCAATATCATATGGCACATATAAACGAATATTACCAACTACACCTCGAATAACAATTACCGTTTCTCCTTCTGGAATCATAGCAGTTGTTAAATCTATTTCCACATCACAAGCACCATATTGAACATTAATATCCTCAAGTTCATAAATATGATCCATCATTCGTACATTGCCTACAAACATATTTTTCAAATACGGTTCTGTACGATATATTTGCTTCTCTTCATCTATAATCCCTTTTTCTTTAATTTCAACCTTCATTGCTTTTTGCTGATGCCCTTGTTGAATCAATTGATAACCAATTAAAGCTAAGCAAGCAAATACGACAAGAACAAATGCTGCTGATGAAAATAAGAAGAATAAAAATACGATACCACCAACAAATAAAAATACATTTCCCCGTACATAACGATTCTTTTTACGATAATGCCTTCCAAACATAAGCATAATAAATGCAAAAATGAGACCACCTGGTTCAAAATGTCCAAGTATCATATCAAGAAAAAGACCGAATCCAAATATGATGAGGAGCATCCCCATTAATTGTGTTTTTGAAAAATGCTTCTTCATTTCAGCTCCCCCCTTCTTGTCACATATACATAGAAGAAAAGGCATTGCTTTCCAACACCTTTTCTCCTATCACTATATCATAAGCCTGTTTTATAATATACTACTATTATTTTGTTAAATCTTTCGTTAACGATACATCATTCTTTTCTTTCATTTCACGCTCAAGCTTTGCAATCTTCATATCAAATGTGTCACGTTCATGCTCCTCGTTCATACGAGTTTCTAAGTCGCGAATATGATCTTCAATTTCTTCAAAGCGTAAGAATGGATTATTTTCATCCATTTTATGCATCGCAGTATTCATACGACGATTTGCATGTGCCATATTTTCACGTGCCATTAATTCCATACGTTTTGCGTGCATTTCTTTTAATTTATTTTTCATTTCAGAAAGACGACGCTCTAGCTCATCAATTTGTTCTACAACACCTGCATACATTTCTTCTAATCGAGTTACTTGCCCTTCATAATAAGCTACTTCTTCTAATGCACGCTCATGTAGTTGTAATTCGCCTGCTTCTTGAGCGATGATCGCTTGCTTTGATCTTTTATTCACGAAATAACGAGCTTGCTCAAGCTCACGAGCAAAGTTAGATTTTAATGTTTTATGACGCTGAATTAACTTCTCAATTTTTGTTATTTCACGCTCACTATCGCGTAAATATTGGTTTAACATAGCAATTGGGTTTTTTCTTTCTTTCTCATCTAACACATTATGAAAATCTGCTAAAATTGCATCGCGTACACGTCCGAATAAAGATTGTTTCATTATAATCTTCCTCTCTTCTACTTTATAAATTTGATTTGATTTATTTTATATTAGTTTTTCATTAACTTGTTCCACTCATCTTCAAAGTTGCTATATGGTTTAGAACTTTCTGGAGCAGAATCAACAACTACATCTTTTTCTTTTTTCCACTCACGGTATCCGTAGTATAAAACTACTAATGCTGCAATACCGATTAATGCTGGGGAATGAGAAAGGGCGATGGACAAGCCGATCAAACCAACAATACCCCAAGCTAACTTTCCAAAAAATGATTGTGCTCGCACAAATGATTTATAGCTCCAGTACACAACTCCTGCTCCAATTGCGAATCCTATAATACCAGCAAGACTGCCAAGAGCAATTAAAGCTAAAATACCAGCCGCGATAAACGCTAGAAATTGTTTCATCTTGTGCTTGCCTCCCTTCAATTTGATACTCTTATCTTAACTATTTTTTCTTTTTTCCATAACGAGCTTAAGAACCGTTTTTAACTCAGACTTAAGACCGAGTTGCATTCAGCCTTTTGTAAAAACATACGGTAGCATTGAATCATTCACTCTTTTACCGCACATAAAAAGCCGTACAGAGAACATTCTCTGTACGGCTTTCGTTGCTTTTCATACAATTCATTTTCATTATGCTGTTTTATGATATTCTTTCTTTTCCGCTACTTTAGAAAACCTCGGAAAACCAATTAATATAGAAATGATTCCACATACTCCAACTAAGATCGGATAAAACGCATATGGTAACAGTTCAATTGGAGATAACGCCGCAAATCCTGCTGCTGTTAACATTTGCGCACCATACGGAATTAATCCTTGCACACAGCATGAGAAAAGATCTAATACACTCGCTGATTTTCGAGGATCAATTTCATATTGATCTGCAATGTTTTTCGCAAGCGGACCTGTAAATATAATGGAAATTGTATTATTCGCTGTACACATATTCGTCATACCTACTAAACCAGCGATACCGAACTCCGCTCCTTTTTTTGAACGAATGTTACGCGTTAAAATATTCATTAAATATTGAATGCCACCATTATATTGAATCAATTCGACCATACCACCAATTAAAATAGCAAGTAATACTAACTCCATCATACCGCCCATTCCAGTCGTTACACTTTTAAAGAAACTCTCTAACGTGTAACTTCCATCTAAAAGACCTATAACGCCGGATAGTACAGTTCCACCAGTTAACACGATAAGTACATTCCAACCAAGCAATGCTGTAATAAGTACTCCTGCATACGGTAAAATCTTTATCCAGTCAAAGCTATGCGCTTTAATCTGCGTATCGCTCCCTAAAGTAATGATTACTAATAGGACAATTGTAATAATTGCTGCTGGTAATACAATTAAAAAGTTCGTTTTAAACTTATCTTTCATTTCTGTTCCTTGTGAACGTACAGCTGCGATTGTTGTATCTGAAATAAATGATAAGTTATCGCCAAACATCGCTCCGCCAACAACAGTAGCCATCGTAAGTGCAATTGAGATATCAGTTTGCCCACTAATACCTACAGCAATTGGTGCTAATGCAGCAATTGTTCCCATTGAAGTTCCCATTGCTAATGAAATAAATGCCCCTATAACAAAAATTCCAGCTACGATAAATCCTTGCGGTAAAATGGATAACGCTAAGTTAACTGTAGAATCAACGCCGCCCATCCCTTTTGCCGTTTCAGAAAACGCTCCTGCCAGTACAAAAATTAAAACCATAATCATAATATCCGGGTTCCCTGCACCTTTAGCGAATCGTTCTACTTTTACATTAAAACTTTCTTTACGATTCATTGCTAAAGCGACTCCTACAGCAATTGAAATTGCTACAAGTATCGGCAATTTATAGAAATCACCTGTAATAATTCCAGAACCAATAAATAGCGCCAAAAATATCCCAAGTGGTAATAAAGCCAAACCATTTCCTCTCGTTTCTTTCAAAGTACCATCTCTCCCTAGTTTCAACCTTTTTCTATTGAATAACAAAAGACCTCTTCCAATGAGAAGAGGTCTTATACATCTATAAGGAACGCTCTTCTCATCTTTCAAGCACATGCTTGCTGGATTTGGCACAGCACTCTGAAATCGAGTCCGCTGCCGAGGCATCGTAGGGCCAGTCCCTCCGCCTCTCTTTATAAGAAGGTTTCATATTTATTTTTTAATAATAATTTCTTCCCTAACTTTACTCGCTTACAAAACAAAAGTCAATTATTTTTTGTATAGATTTTTTTGGTAATTATACAAAAATTTGAATACAATAATCATTTCAACTTTTTGATTTCTTCTTCTAATATTGAAATCCAATAAAATTCACTATTTTTTATTGCAGCTATGATCCATTTCGTAGTGTACCATGCTAACTCATACTCTTCTTTTGTAACATCGCCACTTTTATAAGCATCCTCTAGCTCATCTTCGTCCAATACATACATTTTACCATTCGGTAATAATACTACATCTAAATATAAATCATCAAAATATGGTAAACCACGGTCGTCTATTCCATATTCTTTCGCCACATCGATATAATATTGCACTAATTTTTTCTGATCATCTAACATAGCAGTAATCGCAAAGTTTTTCCCATCTATGAAATATTGAATCCACGTATACTGATTACCAGCAATACAAAGTTCCTTACCATCATATTCTTTACAACTAGGTTCTCTCACCTTTTTTATTTCCAGTATTCCTAGCATTCCCTCTTCTATTTGCTTAACCGTATAATCTTTTTCTATTAATCGCTTCCACGAAGAACCGTCACCATATTTACGTTTCATTACGTCCGCTTCCCTTCTATATAGAAAAGCCCCCACATATTATGTGAGAGCTTGTTCAAATTATAATTAAGCTGCTTGCTTATTAGAAATTTCTTTCAAATAGGCTTGTCCTTTTTCAGCGTCATATTGACCTTCCCATTTAGACATAACTACAGCTGCTAAAGAGTTACCTACAACGTTAACTGCTGTACGAGCCATATCTAGAATACGGTCAATACCTGCAATAAACGCTAAACCTTCAGGTGGAATACCTACTGTACCAAGTGTCGCTAATAATACAACGAACGATACGCCCGGTACACCCGCGATACCTTTTGATGTAACCATCAATACAAGTAATAATGTGATTTGTTGTGTAATTGATAAATCAATACCGTACATTTGCGCTAAGAAAATAGCCGCAATTGCTTGATATAAAGTTGATCCATCTAAGTTAAATGAATAACCTGTCGGAATAACGAAAGATGTAATTGCTTTCGGACAACCGAACTTCTCCATCTTCTCCATGATTTTCGGTAAAACTGTTTCTGAACTAGCTGTAGAATATGCTAAGATCAGCTCATCTTTTAAAATCTTAAAGAATTGGAAAATGTTAATTCCAAATATTTTTGCTGTAATCCCTAATACGACTACAACGAAGAAAATCATTGCTCCGTATACTACAATTAATAATTTCCCTAATGGAATTAATGAAGCGAGACCAAATGTAGAAACTGTAACTCCAATTAGCGCAAACACACCAAATGGTGCAAATTTCATAACTTGATTTGTTACGTAAAACATTGCATCAGCTACACCTTGGAAAAATTGAAGAACCGGTCTTCCTCTTTCACCAATTGCTGCTACACCTAAACCAAATAATACAGAGAAGAAGATAATAGCAAGCATATCTCCGTCAGCTAATGACTTCACAATGTTTGTTGGAACAATATTTACAAATGTATCTGCAAATGAATGACTTTGTACTTGCTCTGTCGTATGTGTATATTTCGAAATATCTGTCTTTGTTAACTGCTCCATATTTACGCCTTTTCCTGGTTGGAAAATATTCGCAATTAATAGACCGACAATAATTGCAATTGTTGTAATAATTTCAAAGTAAAGAATTGTTTTTCCGCCTAGTCGACCTAATTTTTTAACATCGCCAACACCAGCAACCCCAACAACAATACTTGCTACAACAATCGGTACAACGATCATTTTAATTAATCGGATAAAAATATCACCAATTGGTTGTAAATAACTCACCACTGCCGGATTGCCAAAGAAAATCGCCCCAACTGCAATACCTAGCGCAAGTCCAATTAATATTTGCCATGCAAGTCCTATTCTTTTCATATTTGTTGTAACCCCCTCTTCGATGTGTCACTCTACCTCTCATTCTATATCTATAAAACTTGAAATTAAGAGTATTACATATTATTCGACAATTCACTACATTTTGTCCCTGTTAAAAATCATAAATCAAAATTTAAAATCTGACAACAAAATAAGTTTGCCCGAACGCAAATAATTTTCTTGACAAAAATAAAACCCATGTCAGAAAACCTCACATGAGAACGATTCCTTACTAGTATTTTATTGAGTTTCCAAATCAAATTTCACTACATAAAACAGCCCCGTTTATTCCTTTATTTAACAAAACGTAATTCAGAACACACCTTTGTTACACAAACTAAAAAACAGAATCACCATTACAATTACCGTAAAAAAATGATAAATTCCGACAAAACTTAGCAATTTTATAAAATTTTCTTTACATTATGGTTACAACGATAGACACTCTTCTTCTTATGATATATAACATTCATAGGGAAAGGAGCTAGACAACAATGAAAAAGAAATTTGCAGCGTTTAGTGTTTTAGCAGCAGGAACGATTTTTGTTTCTCCACTACTTTCACCCGCATATGCTGAAACGAATCAAGATAAATTATCTAATATTCAATCTGAATTAGAAGGAAAACAAAGTGACTTACAAAATAAATCAGCCGAGAAAGAACAAATAGAAAAAGAAATTCAAGAATTACAAAAGAAAATTGACGATTTAACTACTTCTATTAATAAAAACGAAGCTGAATTAAACGATACCAAAAAAGAAATTAGTAAAACACAACAAGTAATTACTGAAAAAAAGAAACATATAGAGCAATTACAAACAAACATAGATACACGTCAGGAAGTTATTAAGCAACGTTTACAATCTATGCAAGAAAAACCTCGCACAAATATCATTACAGAAGTATTAACAAATTCTGCAAACATTGCTGATCTCGTTGATAATATGTACTCTGTCAGTTTAATTTTAAATAACGATACCGATATTGTGAAAAAACAAACAACTGACCAAAATGCTGTAACGAAAGAAAAAGAGGCTGTTGAGAAAAAAGAGCAACAATTAAAAGAAGCTGAACAAAAATTAGTTCAAAAACAACAAGAGTTGCAAACGAATCAACAACAGCAGCAAACCTTTATTAGCGATTTACATACGAAAGTCGCAAAAGTAGATTCAGAGATTGAAGGATTAGAAGAATCTAAAGGCATTTTAGAAAATCAGCGTCAAGCTGTTCAAAAGGCAATTGAAGAAGAAAAACGTGCAGAAGAAGCTCGTAAAGCTGAAGAGGCACGTAAGGCAGAGGAAGCCCGAAAACAAGCTGCCTCATCTGCCCAATCAGCTCAAGCTGCTCAAGTACCTCACGATACAAACGTCGGTGGATTTATTAAACCAGCAGCTGGATCAAAAACTTCTGGTTTTGGCGTGCGCTCTATAGATAACCATAAAGGAATTGATATCGCTGCTTCAGGAACTGTTCCAATTATTGCCGCTGCAGATGGCGTTGTTATTCGCTCAGAATTATCATCTAGTTACGGAAATGTTGTGTACTTATCTCACCGTATTAACGGAAAAACATACACAACAGTATATGCTCATATGAGTAGCCGTTCTGTATCGAATGGACAAACTGTAAAACAAGGAACTCAACTTGGATTTATGGGGAATACTGGCCAATCATACGGACAACATTTACACTTCGAACTTCATCTTGGAGAATGGAATGTCGGCAAGACAAACGCAGTTGATCCATCGCCTTATATCGGATTATAAAAAACTCGGTGCATACCGAGTTTTTTTATTTACATTTCACACACTATAGGCATTCCACATAGACTACAACTAAATGCCTATATTTTATGGGGTGAATCATATGAATACACAATTACAACAAAAAATTGAAGAAGCTAGAGAAACTTACATTGGCCGGCTATTTACATTTGGTGGCTCAGCATTATTTTTAATTGGATCATTCCTCGCAGTCGTCACAGCCTATAAAGCATATAATCGTTTATTAAATACACCTACAACATAATAAAAAGACGGAGAAATCTCCGTCTTTTTATTATGCAAACATTTTAAATACGCCTATCACATTTAAAAATACAATAATTACAGTTACTGGAATAACATAACGAAGTAAGAAGAACCAAATATTAAATAATGTTTTCCCTTTCGTTTCCGTAACTTCTAATTCTTTCATTAACATTTCTTTACTCATTTTATTTGGTACGAATAGCGAAATAGCTAGTACCCCTAACGGCAGTAATACATTACTTACTGAGAAGTCGACTAAGTCAAAGAATGTTTTCCCAAATATTTTCACATCACTCATAATACCAAACGATAGAGCTGACGGGATTCCAACTGCAAAAATTAGAATACCAATTAATAATGATGCTGACGGACGCTTCTTCTCATTCCCCTTCGCAACAGATGCTACTACAATTTCAAGCATGGAAATCGCAGATGTTAACGTTGCAAAGAAGAATAGCACTAAAAACATAATGAAGAAAAATTGTCCAAATGGTATTTTCGCAAATACTGCTGGAAGGACGATAAATAGTAACCCTGGTCCTTCAGTCGGCTTAACACCTAATGCGAAAATCGCTGGGAAAATCGCTAATCCTGCAAGTACTGTAATAAAAACAGTTAAACTTACAATAGATGTTGCTGATTTCGCTAAATGTTCTTCTTTCTTCAAATACGAACTATACGTTACCATTACCGAGGCCCCTACTGTTAGCGAGAAGAACGATTGTCCCATCGCATATAAAATCGTATCTGCTGTCAGCTTTGAAAAATCTGGTTTCAAGAAGAACTCTACTCCTGCAAAAGCACCATCAAGTGTTAATGCACGAACAATGATCGCAATAAACAAAATAAATAATAGCGGCATCATGTACTTACTTGCTTTTTCTATCCCTTTCTCTACACCTTTACTTACAACAAAAATCGTACAAAGCATAAAGACAAATTGCGCTCCAATCGCGCTTACTGGATTTGAAATCGTTTCACCAAACAATTTCCCATAATCAACAACACCATTCCAGAAGCTTCCTGTCACACTATAATATAAGTATAGTAAAATCCATCCACCTACAACACTATAAAAAGATAGTACACTAAAACAAGTAACAACTCCCATACGACCAATCCAAGGATATAACTTGCTATTTGGCACTAATACTTTATACGCAGTAACTGCCTCTTTTTGTGTACTACGTCCAATAACAAATTCAGCTATAAGAAGCGGCATACCTATAAATAAAGTTAATAGTAAAAATACAAGGAAGAATGCGCCTCCCCCGCCATTACCTGCAACATATGGAAATTTCCATATCGCACCAAGACCTACTGCGGCTCCAGCTGCTGCGAGTACAAAGCCTATTTTCGACGTCCATTGTTGTGTTTCTTTCATCATAAATTCTCCTTTTCTGAATATTTAAACTTTTATTAATTATACACTTTCATTTCATACCCGCACACCTCCTTTAGAAAATAAAAAAGTCCCCTACACGCAAATATGCATGTAGAGGACGATATATGTAATGTTAATACCGTGGTACCACCTCAATTGGATTGATAAATCCCACTTGTTCAAGTACAGGAAAAAATCCGATACTCTATCCTTTTAACGGCGGAACCCGGGTTGCCTACTACAATGTTCAACATACCTCTCGCAAGCCCATTCTGTATATTTTATCGTACCGGGCTCACACCTTACCCCAGCTCTCTGAACGTATCAAATATACATACTCTTCTTGCTCATCGATTTCATCTATTGAAGTTACTTGTGATTATAAATTATATTTTTATAGTTGTAAAGCACAATTTATTCATTATCCTATACGAACTCTTCTCTCTAATTCTTGTAAAAACAATTCTCTTTTTTGTTCATTTTGAACATATATCGACTTCAATACCTCTTGCAACAATATATTTCTCTGCCTTTTCTCTATTTGTAATTCTTTCACTTTTATTCTAACTTCGTATAAAAAATCAAGATACGATTCATACGCCTCATCATATTTATTTGCGATATCATCACGTATTTTTTTGGCAAGTTTCGGGCTCGCTCCCCCGGTAGAAACAGCCACATTCAGTAATCCACGATGAATCGCTGCCGGAAAATGAACATTACCACTTTCCGGGTTCGTAATAACATTTACTAATTGATTCTCTGCGCTATCTTCAGCAATTTGTTCATTTAATACAGCATCACTACTCGCTGCAACAACTAAAAAAGCGTCTTTAATATCACTTTTTTCATACTCCCTTTGATACCAACGAATTTTCTTTTCTTCTACAAGTTTCACTAAATTTGCATCCAATTCAGGACTTACCACAACTATATCTGCACCTTGTTTTAGTAAAGGAATAATTTTAAATCCCGCGACTTTCCCTCCACCAATGACAACAACACGTTTCTTCTCAACTCGCACTGTAAGTGGATACATATTGATCTCCCTTCAATAATTTCTTCGTTTTCTGAATTAACATATACTGAAACGCTTCATTTTTTCCTAAATATGGACTTATTTTTATCTCATCTTGCTCATATTGACGTACTTCTTTTTCAATATGTTTCATAAGCAAACCTGTAAATAACAAGTAAGGCAGTACAACGATATTCTTTTCTTTTCGTTCTACAACTTCCTTTAACTTCTCCTCAAATTTTGGCTCTGCAGCCGCTAAATAACAAACTTCTACTTTCTTAATCTTCTCTTCCATTTGAAATAAAGAAGCGATCCAGTTTATATCTCTTAGTACTTCAGGATCACTGCTCCCTCTTGCAACGAGAAGCAACGTCACTTCATTCTTATCGTCCTGTTCAATACCACTTCCGCTATACACCGATTTAACAAGTGCTTCTGATACACCAAACGGATTACCATAGGTCACTTTAACATTCAAAAATTGATTAGTTAACTTTTCCAATTCAAACGGGATATCTTTTTTCACATGACCTGCCGCTAATAAAAAAACGGGAATAACAATAATCTCTGTAGCACCACGCTTCACACATGTACGGAATCCTTCATCAATAGTCGGACTCGCTAACTCTAAAAAACAAATTTCTTGAATACTTGCCTCTACATGGTTCATACATGACGTAATAAATGCAACCGCTTCTTCTTTAGCTGCTTTCAAGCGACTTCCATGACATATATATAAGATGGCTTTCATTTTATAACACTCCACTTACTTGATACGTACTTTCTGTCTGTTTCTCAAACCAATGGATTTTTTCTCTAAAACGGACGACTTCTCCAATTACAATCATGCTCGGATTTTGAATTTGTTCTTTTTTCGCAACATCTACAATTGTTCCTAACGTCCCAACAACTGTGCGCTGCAAAGTTGTCGTTCCCCGCTCAATAATAGCAGCAGGCGTACTTTTATCTTTTCCATGCTTCATCAGTTGTTCACATATGTAGGGTAAATTGCTAACCCCCATATATACAGCTAAAGTCTCTACACCTTTCGCTAAATTTTCCCACTTTACTTCCTCTGCAGCATCTTCTTTCCTATGCCCTGTCACAATAGCAAAACTTGCACTTGCATCACGGTGTGTCACTGGAATACCCGCATAAGCAGGAGCAGCTATTCCAGCTGAAATACCAGGAACGATTTCAAATGCTACACCTTGCTTTGCTAATGCTTCAGCTTCTTCTCCCCCCCTACCAAATACAAATGGATCGCCGCCCTTTAGCCTCGTTACAACTTTTCCTTTTTTCGCATACTTAATAAGAAACGTGTTAATTGTCTCTTGCTTCATCATGTGATAATTTGGTAGTTTTCCGCAATAAATTAAATCCACTCCAGGCTTTGCATAGGAAAGCAACTCTTTATTTACGAGACGGTCGTATAAAATAACATCTGCCTTCTCAATACATTTCAACCCTTTTACAGTAATTAAATCTGGATCCCCAGGGCCCGCTCCAACGATATATACTTTTCCCATCATCTCTCCTCATTTCTACTATTAAAGTGAAACTTCCATCCTTATATATGAATGGAAGTTTTCATTTCTTCATATTTCAATGTTCCTTACTCATGAATAACAAATGCCGCGCTTTTTCGGATCTTCTTTTTTTCAAATAAAGCAATCTCCTTTACCTCTGGTAACGGTAAAAAATGTTTTTCAAGCTCGATCTCCGCCATCTTAAATGCCTGCTCTTCATTTTCAGCAACAACAACAATTGGAACAATGCTATTCACTAATACCGCTTCAAATCGATATAAATCCATATTGCCCCTCCTAAGACGCTATTACTTCTTCTAACACGTTATTTAACACTATTTGTAATGTCTCTACACCAACACGTCCTACAAAATCATAAAACGTTTCAGCTGGTAATTTATTTTCTTTGAAATAACTTATAAATGATGCGAGTACATCAGATAGATCCTCGCCATCTATTTTTCCTTTTAACTTTTGATTATAAGCACCACCATCTAACAACGTTCCACCTACATATATTTCAAAAGC
This sequence comes from Bacillus tropicus, assembly GCF_001884035.1. GTDB lineage: Bacteria > Bacillota > Bacilli > Bacillales > Bacillaceae_G > Bacillus_A > Bacillus_A tropicus. The sequence continues at coordinate 416,696 of NZ_MACG01000031.1, read as the reverse complement.
TTCAACAATTCCTTTTTCCTTCGTTTTCATTTTTACACCTTGCAATCCAATATCAGCAATTTGACGTTGACCACATGAATTCGGGCATCCTACCATATGAATACGAACCGGAACATCGAGCGCAATTTGCGTATCTAAGTATTCGGCAATTTTTCGTAATCTTTCTTTCGTTTCTACTAAAGCAAGATTGCAATATTCAATACCAGTACAGGATACTGCGTGACCAATAAACGATTTCGGATTTGCTGATATTGCTTCAAACAACGGCTCATTTAGTAAGCCCGTTACATTTTCCGGAGGAACATTCGGAATAATGAAGTTTTGCGAATTACATGTACGAATTTGTCCATTTCCATATTGTTTTGCAATTCTTGCAATCTCAAACATTTCTTCTGCATGTAGACGCCCTACCGGCACATTAAAACCTACATATTTTAGTCCATCTTGTTTTTGATCTTGGACACCATAAAAGTATCCCGCATTCCAACCTTTGAGAGCACTTTCCCCTTTACTTTGTAATGGTCCTGTATACTCTATTAGTTTCTCTTTAAACTTCTCTGCTCCCCAGTCTGCAACAAGAAATTTCAAACGAGCTAAATGACGTTTTTCACGATATCCAAAATCACGGAATATCGTGGCAATTGCAATCGCTACCGCCTTTACTTCTTCTGGTAAAACGAATACATCTAATTCATCAGCTAAATACGGACGGGCTGATAACCCACCGCCTACTTTTATATGAAAACCAACTTTTTTCTCACCATCTATCTCTTTCGTTGCAGGTGTAAATGCAACACAGTTAATCTCTGCGTTTGCTGAATTATAAATGTTAGAACTAATAGACATTTTAAATTTACGTGGTAAGTTAGAAAACTCTTCATTATGTTGGAAATAATCATATACCTCTTTTACAATGCCAGTGGTATCAAATAGTTCATTTGCATCAATGCCAGCAAGTGGATTCCCTGTAATATTACGCGTTATATCACCACACGCCCCAGCTGAAGATAAACCAACTCTTGCTAATCTTTTAAAAATATCTGGAATTTGATGAATTTCTAACCAATGAAACTGAATCGCCTGTCTTGTCGTAATATCTATTACGTCACGTCCATAATCCTCAGCGATAGAAGCAAGCACTTCTGCCTGTGCATTCGTAATAATGCCAGAAGGAATATTTACACGCATCATAAAATAACCAGCTTCTTTCGGTCTTTGTAAATACAACCCTGCCCATTTGAATGCGTCCCACTCTTCTTTCGGAATAGATTCGAAGCCATTCTCTGCATAGTAAGGAATATCATTAAAGATTTCCAATCCATCTTTTTTTAATTTATTTTTCTCAGTTTGATTTAATTTTTCATTGTGAGCCCATACTTTTTCATAACTCATTTTTTATCCCCCTATATAAAACTACGCTCTTGTAAGTACTTCACGATTTGTTCTGCACATTCTTCAATAGAATACTTGTGCGTTTGTACAATTAATTCCGCTTTCTCTGGTTCCTCATACGGTGAATCGATACCTGTAAAGTCTTTAATATCACCTTTTCTTGCTTTTTTATAAAGCCCTTTCGGATCACGTTTCTCACACTCTTCAATTGGACATTTTACAAACACTTCTATAAATTCATCTGCAGCTAATAGATCTCTTACTTGTTTTCGGTCTACTCGAAACGGTGAAATAAACGCTGTAAGAACAACAGTCCCTTGATCTACAAATAACTTCGCCACTTCGCCAATCCGTCTTATATTTTCCATACGATCACTTTCAGAAAAGCCTAAGTCTTTATTTAAACCGTGGCGTATATTATCTCCATCTAGTACATAGTTTCCAATATTCTTTTCAAATAGTTTACGAGCAACCGCGTTTGCTACTGTAGATTTACCCGACGCTGATAAACCAGTAAACCAAATTACAAAACTATGATGCCCATTCTTCACTCTTCTCTCATCTTTTGAAACAGAAGCTGTATGCCAAGTAATATTCGTATCCATTTCATTCTCTCCCTATTCTGTTACTACTTCTTTTTTCAAACCTTTAATTAGTACCTCTACTACCTCTTTACGACTAAATGTACTTGGCGGAACCTCACCGTTTCTTAATAGTTCTCTTACTTTCGTACCCGATAAGATGACATGATCTTCTTTTCCATGCGGGCATGTTTTCGTCGAAGCCATCGCTTCACATTTCGTACAGTAAAAACTATGTTCAAAAAATAATGGTGTAATCCCTAACTCTTCCACTGTAAAGTTTGTAAAAATTTCTTGCGCTTCATAAGTACCATAATAATCTCCTACCCCAGCATGATCGCGCCCTACGATAAAGTGGGTGCATCCAAAATTCTTTCTGACTAACGCATGGAATATCGCTTCCCTCGGTCCTGCGTAACGCATTGCTGCAGGAAATACACTTAAAAAGACACGATCTTTCGGATAGTAGTTTTGAAGTAATACTTCATAACTTTCCATTCTTACATCAGCAGGAATATCATCCGACTTCGTTTCCCCAACGAGCGGATTTAAAAAGAGGCCATCTACAATTTCAAGAGCAGATTTTTGAATATATTCATGGGCACGATGTACCGGATTTCTCGTTTGGAATCCAACTACTGTTTTCCAACCACGTTTTTTAAATTCTTCTCTCGTTTCAATTGGATCTAAATGATAAGAAGGAAACAAATTATTTTCAAAACGTTTCGTAAGAACAATAGCTCCTCCGATGTAAACGTTCGGTCTTTCGTATAATTTTTTCACTCCAGGATGAGCCTCATCCGTCGTTTTATACACTAGTAACGCTTCTTTTTCCTTATCAGGCACAAAAATATCTTCTATTTGAATAACACCATATACATTTCCACCTTTAACAAGTTTTACTTCCTCTCCAACTTTTAGCGTCTCTGCTACTTCTTCTGTTACTGGTAATGTAATTGGTATACTCCAAACGCTCCCATTAGCTAAACGAAGCGTTTCTACAACCGAATCATAATCTTTCTTTCCTAAAAAACCAGTAAGCGGGCTATATCCTCCTGTCGCTAATAGTTCTAAATCACTTAACGCAATGTTATCTAGCCCAATTTCTTTTTTAATTTGTGATACGTCGTATGTCTCGTCTATTCGATTTATTAATTCGTTTCTTGTACTCATTTTCTATACCCTCTCTTAGCTTTATTTTCAAATTCATCTTATTGGTAATGAAGACCACATTCAGTTTTCACTTTCCCAGCCCATCTACCATCTCTCGAATCGCCACCCTCTCCTACAGGCAACGTACACTTCTCACACCCAATGCTTGGATATCCAATGTCATGTAATGGGTTATAAGGCAAGCTATGCTTGTATACATATCGCCATACTTCTTTCCACGTCCAATGAATGAGCGGACAAACTTTAATAGATTGAAAGCGACGATCTAGATTTATAAACTTTGTATGCTTACGGGTTTCTGATTGTTCCCTTCTCAACCCCGATATCCACGCTTTTTCATTCGCTAATGATGCCTCTAAAGGCAAAATTTTTCTAATCTTACAACAGAGATTGGGATTGCTTTCCCATAGCTTGTCACCGTGCACTTTGGCTTGTTCATCAAGTGTAAGTTCTGGCTGTTTTTCTATAATATTCAATAAAGGAAATCGTTCCCGCACTTTTTGAATTAATTTATACGTTTCTTGAAAATGTACGTTAGTATCTAAAAATACAACTTTAGCAGATGGATTTACTTGGTTAATAAGATGCAGCAGTACCATCCCTTCCACTCCGAAGCTACATGCGTATACAATTTCACTTTTATATTCTTTATAAGCCCAACTTAATACAGATAACGCGCCTTTCGTTTCATCTTCTTCTGAAAATGAAACATCATTTTCTTCCCACGTTTCATACGTCAACATGTTTTTTTCCCCCTGTAAAAGCAAAAAGACGGTTTTAACCTAATGAAATAGGTTAAAACCGCCTCTAGTTTTTCTAGTCAGCGCTTTTTACTTTAAACGTACTTTTTCACTTTTCTCTAATTGAATGACTTTTCCATCTTGCACAACAATTGTAATTGAACCATATTTCATATCAGCAAGCATCGCTTGAATCTTCTCAGATACTTCCTCAAAATGTTCCCGTACGCTCACGCGAACAGCCCCCCTTTTTATTCATAAAAAAAATCTTTCCCATTTCGAAAAGACTGTTCGGTAATATATTTTACCTTATCTTTCAAAATGGATTCCATTTTGCTGGATTTAGCACCTTGCTTTCTATAAGCAGGTTGCCGAGCTTCGCCGGGCCAGTTCCCTCCGCTTCTCTTGATAAGCTTTGTATTTGTATTTTATCACAATTCTGATTTTTTTCAATCCTAGTTTTCCGATATATTTTAATTATTTTATTTTACAAAAAAGGAATTGCCCATCCGAACAACTCCTTTTTCCTCATTTAAACAAGTTCTTTAATACGTATGCGATCGTTCCCAATAATATTTTCATATGTTTCGCGCTCTACAACAATTTGTGATGTACCACCTTTCGCGAAGACGACAGCTGGTCTACGAATCCGATTATAATTATTCGCCATTGAGTACCCGTATGCTCCTGTACAAGAAATTGCTAGTAAATCCGCAGAAGCAACTTTCGGTAGAGTAATATCCCAAATTAACATATCTCCACTCTCACAGCATTTCCCTGCAATCGAAACAACTTCCTCGTTCTCATCATTTCCTCGATTCGCTAACATCGCTTCATAACGAGCGTTATATAAAGCAGGTCTTAAATTATCAGTCATCCCACCATCCACTGATACATATTTCCGAATACCAGGAATGTCCTTCACAGATCCGACTGTATAAAGTGTCGTTCCAGCATCACCTACAATGCTACGACCTGGTTCAACCCATATTTCTGGTAGTGGATATTCACATACTGTAAATTGTTCTCTCACCGCACTTGTTACAGCTCGCACATATGTCTCAAGAGTTAATGGTGTATCGGACTCTGTGTAGCGTATTCCGAATCCTCCCCCCACATTTAGCACTTTTACTACATAGTTTGTTCGCTCTCTCACTTCTTCTAAAAATTGACGAAGAACTTCAATCGCTCGCACGAAGCCGGCCGTTTCAAATATTTGTGATCCGATATGCGAATGAATCCCTAACACGTTATAATTTGATTTTTGTAAAGCAAGCTCAATTGCCTGCATCGCTTGACCATTTGACACGCCAAATCCAAATTTCGAATCATCTTGGCCTGTTGTAATATATTCATGTGTGTGCGCCTCTACTCCAGGCGTTACACGAATTAATATGTTCACAAATTTTCCATGTTGCACTGCTAAATCATGCAAAATTTCTAATTCTAAGAAATTATCTACGACAAAACAACCAATATTCGCCTGAAGAGCCATCACAATTTCTTCATCTGTTTTATTATTGCCGTGAAAATGAATGCGCGATGCCGGAAATCCTGATTGAAGCGCAGTATATAATTCTCCTCCAGAAACGACATCTAATGACATATTCTCTTCACGAACTACTCGGCACATCTCCATGCACAAGAACGCCTTGCTTGCATATGCTACTTGATAAGAGAAACCACTTTCTTTAAAAGCACGATGAAACGCTCGGCACTTTCCTCGAATTGACTCTTCATCGTATACATAAAGTGGTGTTCCGTATTGTTTTGCTAGCTGCGTCGTATCGCACCCTCCAATTTCTAAGTGTCCTTGCCCATTGATTCGGCTAGTGCCGTGTAAATACATTTGAATTCCTCCCTTATTTCCTCTAAAACTCATAACCCCAATCTTCTATTCATTGCAGCACGCTTTTAGATAGACAAAAAACGCGCGGAACAATGTTCACACGCGTTTCTTATTAGGAAAAATATATATTGAAAAAATAAACGAGTTGTTATCTCCTCAAAATAAGAAACCGCATCAACATCTCCAAATAGCTCTCCATAAAATAAATCTTATGACAGTACTACATTTATTCAATGCAGTCCCAATATATGAATAAGATGGTTATTCTTATATTTCGGCAATAGTCCCTTTCAACCTATGATCACAGATTCCATTAAATCTCCCATAGCTTACTCTTTCCTATCGCGGCCTCTACCTTTGAGAGTAGATGAGGTAAGTCTATTTAATTTTCAAACATCTAATTGTTGCTATTAACAATACCAAAGGACCATTTTATTTGTCAAACAATTTTTTATATTGTTTTTTTACAGTTTAGTTTCGTATCATTTGGTAAGCGCTTTACTAAAACCTTCGTCACTTCCCATTCGCCTTCTTCGTTATTAAATATAATCGTTACCTTCTCAAATGGTGGCGCGATTTTCCCAGCAACACGTTCATACTTTGTCACTTCAATACTCGCTTGAAATAAATATGTACCGCTATACACTTTTTTTAAACTAATAATTTTAGGACATTGATAAGGCTTCAAGCTCCCATATTGTTTTTCAATTGCTTTATTTATTTTTGGGAATAACACAGAATAAAGGGCATCTTCCATAAGAGGTGCATCATATTGAGCTACCGACACACTCGGTGAAGCAAAAAGTATAACACTACTGCATACTATAAAATATAATAAATTTCGCATTATAACCTCCGTATTGTTACACGATTCTTTCCGCGCACGATAATAATCATACATAGAAACTCCATTTTATTGTCTCCCACTGCCCTTTTTCTACTCAATTATTATAAAAAAGTCCACAACTCTCTTTTATTTTCGTATAATGATACTCATAGTATAATAAACATAATAACAAAGGACTGTTCGTATATATAAATTGAGGCGCTAATCAAATAGGCCCACAAGAACCGTCATGCTTTTTAGGAGAGGAGTATATTATGCTACAACGTCTGTTTCCAAAACTGCGATTCGCACTCGTTGCAGTCGTTTTATTATGGATAAAAACATATATTGTGTACAAGCTAGCATTTGATATTAAAATTGATAATTTCTTTGAAGAATTTATGCTTTTTATCAATCCACTAGCTGCGTTACTTTTATTTTTCGGTTTTGCTTTATTTGCATCTAAACACCGAAACCGCATTATAGTTGGAATTAGTTTTATACTATCATTCATTTTATTTGGAAATGCAATGTTTTATGGGTTTTATAACGATTTCGTTACGTTCCCAGTGTTATTTCAAACAAATAATATGGCTGATTTAGGGACGAGTATAAAAGAACTCTTTACGTACAAAACATTACTTTTATTTGCAGATGCGATTATTTTAATGTTTCTTTCACGTAAATTCCCGGCATTTTGTGACAAGACGCCGCTTTCTCGCTCTGAGAAGCGAACTTTCTTTAGCGGTGTAACAGCTCTATTAACACTACAAATTATTGTTTCTGTTATTTATAAACCACAAATGTTCTCACGCTCATTTGACCGTCAAACTGTCGTGAAAAATTTAGGTTTATACACATATCATCTATTCGATATTACACTTCAATCGAAATCGTCAGCTGAACGTGTATTTGCAAGTGGGGACGGGTTCTCTGAAATTAAAAACTATACAGACTCAAAAGATAAGCAAGTTGATAAGAACTTATTTGGAGCAGCAAAAGGTAAAAATGTAATTTTGATTTCAATGGAATCTACACAAAGTTTTGTTATTAATAAAAAAATAAATGGAAAAGAAATTACTCCATTTTTAAACGAATTTATTAAAGATAGTTTTTATTTCGATAACTTCTATCATCAAACAGGACAAGGTAAAACATCTGATGCTGAATTTATCGTTGAAAATTCACTTTATCCGTTAGACCGTGGTTCTGTATTCTTTACTCACGCAACAAATGAATATACAGCTACACCAGAACAATTAAAAAAATACGGATATTCTTCTGCTGTCTTCCATTCAAATGATAAAGCGTTTTGGAATCGTGATGTAATGTATCCTGCGCTTGGATATGATCGTTACTTTAATTTAAATGATTACGTAGGCACAGAACAAATGTCTGTCGGTTGGGGGTTAAAAGATAAAGAGTTCTTTGAACAATCTATTCCAAAGCTAAAATCTTTACCACAGCCGTTCTACACTAAATTCATTACTTTAACAAACCATTTTCCATTTCTTCTAAATCCAGAAGATCAATATGTTGATGAGTTTAATTCAGAAAGCGGTGTTGTAAACCGTTACTTCCCAACTGTTCGTTACACGGATGAAGCTCTTAAACTATTCATTAAACAATTAAAAGATGAAGGACTGTATGACAATTCAGTTATTGTCATTTATGGAGATCATTACGGTATTTCTGAAAACCATAACGCAGCTATGGCTCAGTTCCTTGGGAAAGACGCTATTACACCGTTTGATTCTATGCAATTACAACGCGTTCCTCTCATTATTCATGTACCTGGTCAAGAAGGAAAAGTCATTTCTAAAGTATCTGGTCAAATTGATATTAAACCAACGCTACTTCATTTACTTGGTATTAAAACAAATCAATCCGTTGAATTTGGAACTGACCTATTTATTAAAGAAGAAGACCCACTTATGGTAATGCGTGATGGTAGCTTCGTTTCAGAAGATTATGTGTATACGAAAAACATGTGCTATAAACGAAATACGGGTGAAGAAACAGACATTTCATTATGTCAACCGAATATTGAAAAAGCAAAAACTGAATTAAAACTTTCCGACAAACTCATTTATGGAGATTTATTACGTTTCGATCCTAACAATCGGTATAAAACAGGAACTATGACAACAAAATTTGAATAGTACAAGAAGCAACTTGATAAAGTTGCTTCTTTTTTTACTTATTTTTCAAATTATTCTTCTATGAAATCTTTCACAAATTGGGAATTTTTTTCGTATGAGTAATAAATTTATGGTATGATAAAATAAGTAAACTTTCATACACTAATTAAGAATTTATTACAGAAAGCAAGGGATCAGATTTTGTATAGAGCAGCTATTCCAAACTTATTTACGCTCGGAAATTTATATAGTGGATTCTTGTCAATCGGCTATGCATCTTTAGGATATTATAAATCAGCTGCTATTTTAGTACTTATCGGGATGATGTTAGATAGTCTTGATGGGCGTGTTGCTCGTTTATTACGTGTTGATTCACAAATGGGAAAAGAGCTTGACTCGCTTGCGGATGTCGTAACATTTGGTGCAGCACCTGCTGTTCTCATGTATTACACATCTTTCTCTAATTATGGAATCATTGGACTATACATAGCGGGGCTATTCCCTCTTTTCGGAGCATATCGTTTAGCACGATTTAATGTAACACCATCTTCTACTTCAATGAAATATTTCACTGGGGTACCGATTACAGCAGCGGGAGGGCTTGTTGCTTTCTTAACATTATTTTCACACACCATTCCAAAAATCGTTCTTATTACAGTATTTGTAACGTTCGCATTTTTAATGGTGAGCCGCATTCGTATCCCAAGTTTAAAAGATGTACCAATTCCACGATATAGCATCATTATTACACTATTTTTAGTGGGAATCATTATTACAATGTACCAAACAGGGTTCGGTAATTTTTCTGTTTTCTTATTCATTGCTATTCCACTATATATTTTGTACATGCTATCTCAATTCCTTAGACAAAGACCATCAAAAAGAGCAAATAAAGAAAAATAAAGAAACCTTCCGATTCCGGAAGGTTTCTTTTTATTTTGTAACGAATACTTTTTGATTTATAGGTGTTACAGGTTCTTCACCATTTAATACAGCTAAAATATTTCTTACTGCCATTTCAGCCATCGCATCACGCGTTTCGAATGTTGCATTTCCTACGTGAGGAGCAAGTACCACATTCTTTAATCCTTTTAGCTCTTCAGTAATTTTCGGCTCAAATTCAAACACGTCAAGAGCTGCCCCTTCAATTTCATTCGTTTTTAATGCATGAGCAAGTGCCACTTCATGCATTATTGGTCCACGTGAAGCATTTACAATATAAGCTGTTTTCTTCATCATTTTAAACTGTTCTTCATCAATCATATGATGCAATTTCGGATTATACGCACAGTTAATTGTAATAAAGTCTGCTGTTTGTAATAACTCTTCCAATGTTACATATGTTGCTTCCAGTTCACTTTCAGCTTCAGGTTTTCGATTTGGTCCTGTATATAAAACATTCATTCCAAACGATTTCGCACGCTTTGCAACTGCCTTTCCGATTTCTCCAAGGCCAATAATCCCAATTGTTTTACCATGTACTTCACGGCCTAAGAAAAATAACGGTGCCCATCCATTAAATCCAGTTGTACGACATAACATATCACCTTCAGGAATTCTACGTGCAGCTGCCAAAAGAAGTGCAAATGTTAATTCTGCTGTCGCTTCCGTTGATACTTTCGGTGTATTCGTTACCGCAATTCCTTTTTCTCCAGCATACGAGTAATCAATATTATCGTAACCAGCACCGTAGTTTGCAACAATCTTCAAATTAGGTGCCGCATCAATCACTTCTTTTGTCACCTTTGTAGAAAGTAGGCTTAACAACGCATCTTTGTCTTTTACACGCTCTGTTAATTCATCTAAAGAAATTAACTCCTCTTTATCATACATTTCTACATCATGATCTTTTAATAGTTCTAATCCGATTTCGGGAATTTTTCCTGCTACTAATATTTTGGCCACTATACTAACACCTCTTCTATACAAAATAGGATATCTCTTATCTTTCATTGTAAGAAATCCACATATAAAAACCAAGGAATTTGATTATAGTTTTGAAAATCGACACTTTTCCATAAAAAAAGAGGAGATGCAAGTCTCCCCTCTTTTTACGCTTTTTCTTGCGATTCTTTTCCAAGCTTCACATCAATTGTTCCTTCTGCAACTGTATCACTAATTTGCTCCTCAATCACTGATTGAGATGTAGCATTCGTATCAGAAGTATACGCTTGTTGCTGTGCACCTTGTACATTTTGTTTATTTTGTTGTTTCACCATTTCTTACCCTCCTTTTTATTCTTTCTTATTTTGAACAAAAAGGAAGGTTTTCATCAAAAAATCGTAATCATTTTGAAATTGTTACTTCTTCTAGTAATCTCATCGTTCTGACTCGTTTCGTAAATGTAGCTAAGTGAGAAATATCATGATTACGTAACGTCTTTATATTCTCTTCCACATATTTTCCTAAATCATTCGGATAATGCGCATCTGAAGAGAGTGTAATTGGAACTTCGTGTTTAGCTAATACTTGTAAATATAGCGGACTCGGACACATTTCGCGCACAGGATAGCGATAGTACAATCCCGCATTTATTTCCGTTGCCGTATTTGTTTCTACTAATGCACGCGCAATTTCCTTATAATAAGAAAGTTGTTCATTCTCATCTAACCGATAATTAAATACTTTTATGTTGTCAAGATGAGCAATAATATCAAATAACTCAGAACGAACTGCGCACTCAACCGTATTGAAAAATGTATCATATAAAGCATATAAGTCATGTTCCTTAAAATATTCTTTCGTATCTGGATTATCAAATCCCCAGCCATTTAAAAAATGAACAGAACCAATTACATAATCAAAATCTCCTAATGCGAGTAAAGATTGTAATTCTTGTTCACCACCAATAAAATAATCTGCTTCAATTCCAAGTTTAAGCGTAACACCTCTTTTACTCCACCGTTCTTTCGCCTCTTCAATTGCCTTTGTAAAATCATGTAGTGAAGCTACCCTTACTTGATCTAACCATTCCTTTTGTAAACGGCCAAGCCCCGAATCACTAATATCAACATATGTTTCATAGTATTCTTTCGCTTCATAAAAACGGTATAAATGATCGACAATACCAACTTCTTTTATCCCTTTTCGCAAAGCTTCTTCTAAATATAAATCAATCCATTTCGTTGTAAATGGCCCTTCCTTCACACGTCTTTGCAGGCGTTCTTGTGTTTTCACAAGCCATTCCATAGAATGTTTTTCTTCTTTTAGCGGTTCATAGTGTTGTAATGATTCATTTATTTTAGCTAGCCATCCTATTGAATATGGCCCTTCTTCTAAATGAATGTGATAATCCACTTTCATACTTATTCCCCCTATAACGTATCTATTTCTCTTCTGTCCCCTACTTTCGAAAGCTTCCCATTTCTTTCTGTCACTTCCTCCATAACATCTTCTAATGATATATTTTTTTCAGCTAATAACACGAAGCAGTGATACAATACATCAACCATTTCTTTCACTAGCTCTTCGTTATCATTATTTTTAGATGCGATAATTACTTCGGAACATTCCTCACCAATTTTCTTTAAAATTTTATCTTCTCCTTTTAAAAACAAGTAATTTGTATAGGATTCAGGAAGTGGATTTCTCTTTCGTTCTTCAATTGTTTCAAATAGTAATGTAAAGGCATTTTCCATATGTATCCCCCTATATAATTTTATAATGAAAACACGTTTTTTCTCCCGTATGGCAAGCAGGTCCTACTTGCTTTACGACAACAACGATTGAATCTTGATCACAATCTAAATAAAGAGATTGCACATGTTGGACATGCCCTGATGTTTCTCCTTTATTCCATAACGACCTTCTTGAACGAGAATAAAACCATGTTCTTTTCGTTTCTAGCGTTTTTTCATATGCTTCTTCATTCATATAAGCTAGCATTAAAACTTCTTTTGTACCTTCTTCAATTACAACTGCTGGTAATAGTCCTTTTGAAAAGTTAGGTTTCATAGCCGCACCTCGACGTTTGCATTTCTTAATTTTCTCTTTACGTCCTGCATTGTCGCCTCACCGTAATGAAAGATTGATGCTGCTAACGCTGCATCAACTGTTGTCTTTTGGAACACTTCTATAATGTGATTCGCATGACCACATCCGCCTGATGCGATGACTGGTACAGAAACGCTTTTTGAAATTTCTTCCGTTAAACGAAGGTCATATCCATTTTTCGTTCCATCTGCATCCATACTCGTTAAGAGAATTTCACCTGCCCCGAGCATAACAACACGCTTCGCCCATTCGATTGCATCCATTCCCGTATCAACTCTTCCGCCGTTCACATATACATTCCACTTATCCTCTGCTACTTTTCTAGCATCAATTGCTACGACAATGCATTGTGAGCCAAAATGCTCTGCCCCTTCTTCGATTAATTTTGGATTTCGCACTGCTGCTGAGTTAATTGAAACTTTATCTGCTCCAGCTCTTAGTAAATTGTACATATCTTTCACACTTGAAATTCCTCCGCCAACTGTAAGAGGAATAAATACTTTTGAAGCCGTTTTTTCTACCACATCTATAATCGTTTTTCGTCCTTCATGCGTTGCCGTAATATCTAAAAATACTATTTCATCTGCTCCCGCATCATTATATAAAGCTGCTATTTCAACAGGATCACCGACATCCTGTAACCCTATAAAATTTACACCCTTTACCACTCGCCCTTCTTTCACATCTAGACATGGAATAATGCGTTTTGCTAACATAACTTTGTTACCTCTAGCACTTCTTCTAAATCAATCATTTTCTCGTAAAGAGCCTTACCAATTATGACGCCGTATATGTTCATATCATTTAACTTTTTCACATCTTGAATAGACGCAACTCCTCCAGAAGCAATAAGTCGAGCGGAAACACTTTTTTGTAGTAACTCCAATTGCTCTACATTCGGTCCTGCAAGTGTTCCGTCTTTCGAAATGTCCGTAAACACAATTGTTTGAACACCTACATTCTCCATTTGTTTTGCTAAATCAATGTAAGAAATTTCAGACACGTCAAGCCAGCCTCTCGTTGCGACAAAACCATTTTTCGCATCAATTCCAACAATGATTTTTTCTTTATATAGAAGAACTGCTTCTTCTAAAAATGCCTTATCATAAAGAGCAGCCGTTCCTAAAATCACTTTATCTACACCTACTGAAAATAACTTCTCTACCGCTATAAGTGAGCGAACCCCTCCTCCAACTTGCACAGGAATACGTACCGCCTTACAAATTTTTTCAATGATTGGCAAGTTTAATGACTCTCCAGCAATTGCACCATCTAAATCAACAATGTGTAGCGTTTTCGCTCCAAATGTTTCAAATATAATCGCTTGTGCAACTGGGTCTTCATTCATTACTGTTTCTTTACTAAACTCTCCTTGATACAGCCTAACGCATCGCCCCTCTTTTAAATCGATAGCTGGGAAGATTTCCATACTTCTACCACTCCTTTAAAATTTTTCAACATTTGCATTCCTATGTCACCACTTTTTTCAGGATGAAACTGTGCACCATATATATTTCCTTTTGCTACAAAACCAGGTACCTTCACTCCATATTCACTTATTCCATACACAATTTCATTTGGACAATCTGCGTAATAAGAGTGGACATAATATACGAAAGAACCGTCCTCTACTCCATTCCAAAGCGCTAGTTCTCGCTCTTTCGTTAACTCATTCCATCCCATATGAGGAATTTTATAAGGAACCTTTAACTTTCGAATAACGCCTGGCAATAAACTTAACCCATTACAGTCTTGTAGTTCCTCGCTTTTTTCAAATAAAAGCTGCATTCCTAGACAAATACCTAGAAGTGGTTTTCTGGAACGCCCGATTTCTTTTAACACATGCACTAAATCTTTTTCTTCTAATACATCCATCGCTTTTGGAAATGCACCTACTCCTGGTAAAATCACTCCATCACTTCTAAAAATCTCTTCTTTATCACTCGTTACAATGTACGCTGCTCCAATATGCTTTAATGCTTGCTCTACACTACGAATGTTCCCCATTCCATAATCTATAATGGCAATCAATTACAACATCCCTTTCGTTGAATTTACACCAGTAATGTTGGCATTTCTTTCGACCGCTTCTCTAAGTGCTCTACCAAACGCTTTAAATAATGCTTCAATTTTGTGATGTGTATTACTTCCGTATAAAATACGAACATGTAATGTAATATTGGCAGCATGAGCAACCGCTCTAAAAAACTCTTCCGTTAGTTCTGTATCAAAATCCCCAAGCTTCGGATTCGTTAATTCTCCTTGAAATACAATATATGAGCGCCCGCTAACATCAACTGCGACAAAACCTAAAGATTCATCCATCGGTACATATGCGGAGCCGTAACGGTTAATCCCCTCTTTACTTTGCAGTGCTTCTTTCAAGCAATTTCCGAGTACAATCCCAACATCTTCAACTGTATGATGTGCATCAACGAATACATCGCCTTCCGCCTCCACTTGCAAACCGAATCTTCCATGCCTTGCAAATAAAGTGAGCATATGATCAAAAAATCCAACTCCCGTTTGTACGGAAACGTTCTTCCCTTCATCAAGCTGTAAACTTAATCTTATTTTTGTTTCTGTCGTCTCACGTACTTGACTAGACTCACGCATTATTCTTCCTCCTCAAATCTTATTTGAATTGCTCTCGCATGCGCATGTAATCCTTCTTTATTGGCAAGTTCTACAATATGGTGTTGTACATCTCTTAACGCTTCCTCCGTATAAGACAGAAAACTTGATTTTTTCACGAAATCATCGACTGATAACGGTGAGAAAAACCTTGCCGTTCCACTTGTCGGTAACACGTGATTCGGTCCTGCTACATAATCACCGAGCGGTTCCGGGGCATAAGGTCCAAGAAAGATAGATCCTGCATGTTTCACATAAGCTAGAGCATTCATCGGTTCTTTTATATGTAACTCTAAATGTTCCGGGGCAATTTCATTCGATAATTGAAGGGCCTCATCTAAAGAAGGAACGATAAAAATAGCTCCATTTCTATTTATCGATTCACGTGCAATTTCGCTTCTCGGTAATGTTTCTAACTGCCTTTCTATCTCTTTTTCTACTTCTTTTGCTAACTCTATATTCGTTGTAATACAAATTGCTGTTGCTCTCTCGTCATGTTCTGCTTGTGATAATAAATCAGCCGCAATATATTTTGCATTACCCGTTTCATCCGCAATAACTACAATTTCTGATGGTCCGGCAATCATATCGATATTTACTATTCCATATACTTCTCGTTTCGCTAGAGCGACGTACAAATTTCCTGGTCCAACTATTTTATCCACTTTCGGAATCGATTCCGTCCCGTATGCTAAAGCCGCAATTGCTTGCGCACCACCTATCGTATAAACTTCATCTACCCCTGAAAGGCTTGCAGCAACTAAAATATGTGGATCAATTCCACCTTCTCTCGGCGGTGTTACCATTACAATCTTTTTCACACCAGCGAGTTTTGCTGGCAATACATTCATTAATACTGACGAAGGATACGAAGCAGTTCCTCCTGGCACATATACTCCTACATTCTCTAACGGCCGAATGATTTGTCCTCTCATGATGCCTTTATTCGCGCAATCGAACATCGATTGTCTTTTTTGCTTTTCATGGTACGAAATAATGTTTTTCTTCGCCTCTTGTAACGCTTCTAAAAATGAATTCTCTACAAACATACTTGCTTGTTTTATTTCTTCTTCACTTACACGTAACTCTTTAATCTCCACACCATCAAACTTTTTTGTATAAAAAGATAGAGCCTCATCCCTACTCTTCCTTACATTTTGAACAATTTCGCTTACACTTCTTTGAACAGTTTCTTCTATTATATTGGCATTTTCTCGTAGTAATTTTATTTTCGATAACGCCTTTTGAAAATCTTCAAAAACGATCTCCATTACAAGCCCCCCTATTTTCCTGACAAAATTTCTTGCTCCATCATATTTATAATACTGAATATTTCGTCTTTTTTAGTTTTTAATGCAGCCTTATTTACAATCATTCGAGCAGATATAGAACACATTTCCTCAAATACAATAAGTCCATTTTCTTGTAATGTTTTTCCTGTTTCAACAATATCAACAATCGCATCTGCCAATCCAAGAATAGGGGCAATTTCTACGGAACCTTCTATTTTAATAATTTCTACATCCTCTCCTTTATCATGAAAATAGTTAGAAGTAATATGTGGATATTTCGTCGCAATGCGTTTTTTTCGGTAACTCTTCGGATTATAAGTAGGTATAGAAGCAACACAAAACTTACACACCCCTACTCCTAAATCCAACATTTCATAAATATCTTTCTCGTTTTCCATTAAAATATCTTTTCCAACAACCCCAATATCAGCTACTCCATGTTCTACATAAGTAGCAACGTCTACTGCTTTCACTAAAATAAATGAGATATCTGTATTTTTACTTTGAAAGACAAGCTTTCTTCCTTTATTTTTGAGCTCTGAACAATCAATTCCAATCTGCTCAAAGAGTGGAATCACATATTTTTCTAATCTTCCTTTCGTTAACGCAATTTGAATGTTACGCATGAAGTTTCTCCTTCTTTCTGGACGACCCATTTCTCTTTCCATACATATTCCACTAATGATTCGTTCTTTGCCTCAACAACCGTTACTATTTGATTTTTTCTTGCAAAGTGAAAGGTGTCATTTAAATTAGAGAATAAAGATAGCTCTACTTTTTTTCCGTCCTTTTGAAGTAAATTTCGTAACCGTTCCGCTTCTGCTAATCTATTTAACTCATAATGAATCATAATATCTATTCTCTTTCGTTCATATGGTTCTTGCTGCTCCTGCAGCGCCTTCACAATTTGATTAACTTGCACCGCGAGTCCAACAGCCGGCAACATTTCTCCAAAATTTCCAATTAACTCATCATATCTTCCACCACTAACAATTTCTTCTCCAATTTCATATATATACCCTTTAAAAATAACACCTGTATAATATTCCAAATGTTGAATCATTCCTAAATCAATTGATATATAAGATCCATAGCCTAGTTTTTCAATTGCTTCATATATTTCTTTCACTCTTGCAATAGCCCTTTTCATTTCATTACTTGAAGCGAGTTTTTCTGCTTCCTCAATCACTTCTAAATTCCCAAATAACCTTGGTAATTTCTCCAGTAACCTTACTGTTTCATCACATCGATCTAATTTCTTTTCTCTAACAAAATTGGATAGAGCGGCATAATTTTTACTTTCAATATATGTTCTAAGAACTTTCTCTTCTTCCTCATGAATGGAGAGCTTTTTGACGATACATTTATATAACTGCACTTGCCCAATCTCTATTGTAAAAGATTGCACCTTCAACTTTTGAAGTGATTGAATGACGCTTATAACACATTCAATTTCAGCTCTTACATTATCAATACCGATAATTTCAATACCACTTTGTACGATTTCATTATATTTTCCAG
The DNA here is from genome assembly GCF_001884035.1 of Bacillus tropicus. Lineage (GTDB taxonomy): Bacteria > Bacillota > Bacilli > Bacillales > Bacillaceae_G > Bacillus_A > Bacillus_A tropicus. The sequence goes on along the minus strand of NZ_MACG01000031.1, from coordinate 398,554 downwards.
TAAGGGACTCATTCGCTCGAAATACATTTCCACTATACGTCACTTTAAGTGGCGTATCACACCTCTGCGTTCCCATCACTCTTGCTAAAGGAATTGTCATATCTGGACGCAATACGATAATCCGTCCCTTTTCATCAAAAAATTTATACATCTTTTCTTCATCTATCGGCCTGCTTTGAAAGGCGAACACATCATAAAATTCAATTGTCGGTGTCCTTATTTCTTCATAACCTCTCTCTAAAAAAGTACGCCTTAATTTTTGCTCCACTTCTTCAATTAACGTACATTCTTCGAATAAATAATCTCTCGTTCCATTTGGGTTTGCCCGTTTCCATTTTGTCATCTAAATTCTCACACCTTTCCCTTTCTAATGTATGCTTATTTCATGCACCTAAACCGAAAATAAAAAGAGCCTTGTAGATAAAATATACCTACAAGGCTCTTTAGTAGCGTGTAGGTACAACGGGAATAACCCTTGCACCTACACGTTTAAACGCTAGGTTCAAGGGCTTTATGTATGATGATGTAGTTGTGTAAGCATTTTAATAGATTGTATTGTTTTCATAATACTTACTCCCTTTCTCCTCTAATTTTTACATAGTATATAATACTTAATTCTGAATGTAAATACATTTTAAATATTCCGTTATCTCTTAATATACAGCTACCCTTCTTTCATACTCTTTTATTTCTTGTTCATATTGCATTGTAATACTAATTTCATCTAAACCATTTAATAATTTCTCTTTCCACATTTTCTCGATTGTGAAATGAAACCTGTGCGTACTTGTTGTAATTACTTCATTCTCTAAATCTACTTCTATTTGTTCTCTTGCATCCGTTTTGGCAAGCTTTTCTCGCATTTCTTTATCCATTACAATTGGTAACATACCATTTTTCATACAATTCATATAAAAAATATCTGCAAACCCTCCCGCGATAATTACGCGGAAACCATAATCAGCAAGTGCCCAAGGTGCATGTTCTCTTGAAGAACCACATCCAAAATTATCACCTGTAATTAATATACTTGCCCCTTTTCTATCTGGTGCATTAAGTGGGAAATTAGGGTTTTCGTTTCGTTCATTATCATATCGCCACTCATCAAATAAATATTTTCCAAACCCCGTCCTTTCAATTCTCTTTAAATATTGCTTCGGAATAATTTGATCTGTATCAATGTTATCATTCATAAGTACTGCGGCAGTACCTTTATGAATACGAAATGGCTCCATCATAACTCTCCTTTCTAGTATCAACAAAATGACCATATAACGCAGCTGCTGCCGCCATTGCTGGGCTAACTAAATGCGTTCGTGCTCCTTTTCCTTGTCTCCCTTCAAAATTACGATTTGAAGTTGAAGCGCAATGCTCTCCTTCAGGTACTTGATCTGGATTCATTCCAAGACACATGGAACATCCAGGTTCTCTCCATTCAAATCCCGCTTCTTCAAATATGTGATGTAGTCCTTTTTGCATCGCCGCGTCCCTTACTCTTTTCGATCCAGGCACAACGAGTGCTCGCACACCTTCTTTTACCTTTCTCCCCTTCACAACAGCTGCAGCAATTTCTAAATCAGAGAGCCTGGAATTTGTACAAGATCCAATGAAGACATGCTGAACTGGAATATCATACGTACTTTGTCCAGGGCTTAATCCCATATAAGAAAATGCTCTTTCGTCATTTACATCATGTTTTTCTGGCAATTTCTCATCAATACGAACTCCCATACTCGGATTTGTTCCCCACGTAACGTATGGCACTAAATCTGTAACATCTATCGAAACATGTAAATCATAAATTGCATCTGCATCTGTATACAGTTCAGACCATTTTTTCTCAAAAGTTTCATAGTCTTCCGGTGCATATTTACGTCCTTTTACATAAGCAACTGTTTTTTCATCTGGCGCGATAATACCCGCTTTTGCTCCTCCTTCAATCGCCATATTACAAAGCGTCATTCTCTCTTCCATCCCCATAGCCCTAATCGTCTCTCCGTAAAATTCCATTACGTATCCAGTTCCAACTGCTACACCGTACTTTGAAAGGAGATGCAAAATAATATCTTTTGTGTAAACGCCTTTCTGTAATTTTCCTTTTAGTTCAATTCCCATCGCTTTCGGTTTTCTTTGCCACAGCGTTTGCGTTGCCAATACATGTTCCACTTCACTCGTACCAATACCAAACGCTAGCGCACCAAACGCACCGTGCGTCGCTGTATGACTATCACCACAAACAATTGTTTTTCCTGGCTGCGTGAGCCCAAGTTCTGGCCCGATAACATGAACAATCCCCTGCTCTTCATCTCCGATATCCGCTAACGGCACCTGAAATTGTTTACAATTTTCCCGAAGTGTATCTAGTTGCTGCTTCGCAATGCGATCGGTAATATTCCAAACATCTTTCGTTGGAATATTATGATCCATCGTTGCGAATGTTAGATCTGGTCTGCGTACCGTTCGGTTTGTAAGCCGCAAGCCTTCAAAGGCTTGCGGTGACGTTACTTCATGAACAAGGTGCAGATCGATATATAATAAATCTAATCCATTTTCATTTGTCGCAACTACGTGTTTTTCCCAAAGCTTATCCAGTAACCTTTTTCCCATTATCTTCCTCTCCCTACTAGCGCTTGCTCTTCCATTTCTTGCATAACTGCCTTCGTAAATGAAGTTGTCGTTTCAGTCCCCCCGATATCTGCTGTACATTTTCCTGATTTAAGGACTGCTGAAATCGCTTCTTCAATTGCACACCCTTCTCTCGTTAATCCGAACGATTGCCCAAGCATCATGGCAACAGAGCGCATCATAGCAATTGGATTCGCCTTATTTTTCCCGGCAATATCCGGTGCTGATCCATGAATAGGCTCGTATAGCGAAGGGCCCTTTTCCGCGTGACTTGCTGACGGAAGCATTCCTAATGATCCAGCTAATACGGAAGCTTCGTCACTTAAAATATCCCCAAATAAATTTTCTGTTACAATTACATCAAACCGTCCTGGATTCCGAATTAACTCCATGGCAGCAGCATCTACTAAAATATGTTCTAGTTCAACATCTGAATAACGAAGTGCTACTTCTTCTGTTACAGTTCTCCATAGTTTACTAGATTCTAAAACATTCGCCTTATCAATAGATGTTACTTTCTTCTTTCGCTTACTTGCTAATTGAAAGGCATAAGAAACGATACGTTCAATTTCATGGCGATGATACGTAAGTGTATCTGTTGCTACTTCGTCGGTTCTTTCTTTCGGATAAGAAAAATAAATCCCACCTGTTAATTCACGAATGACAACGAAATCAATTTCATCAGCCTTTTTTAATGGCGATAAATGTGCCGTTGCACTTTCTACCGTTACAGGGCGAACGTTCGCAAATACACCGAGTCCTTTTCTTAAAGCTAATAATCCTTTCTCTGGTCTTTCTTTCGCACTATCCCACCTTGGTCCACCAACTGCTCCTAGTAAAACCGCATCACTTGCTAAACAAGCGGCAAGTGTTCGTTGTGGTAATGGTTGCCCATTTAAATCGATAGCACTCCCGCCAAAGTACTCATCTTGCAAATGAAACTGATGACCATATAGCCTTTCTACCATATGCAATACTTCCTTCGCGCTTTCCATAACTTCCGGTCCAACACCATCACCAGCTAAACAAACGATACGTTTTTCCAATTTCAACACTCCTTTTAACTGAATTTTCAGAACTTTAATTTGATAGGTGAGAATAACTCCTCTCACCTATCAAACACTTATTTCACAAGCTGGATAAAAGATTTCAATTTCCCCGCTGCGTGGACATATGCTCTTGCCGACGCTTCCAATACGTCTTGCGCAACACCAAAACCTGATACTTGATGTGTTCCTTCTTTTAATTCAACATGAACATGAGCCAGTGCATCTTGACCTTGTGTAATAGATTGTATGCGATAATCCGCCAATTCACATTCTAATCCTAAAATTCTTTGGATTGCATTGTAAATCGCTTCAATACTACCAGAGCCAGTAGCTGCATCTTCGAATATATTTCCTTCCTCATCTTTTAGTACAACTGTCGCGCATTGTGTACTATTTGATACGAAATGTACTTGCAATTGCGTAATGTTATATTGCTGAGCCGCAAATGCTGCTTCACCAAGCATAAGTGCTCGTAAATCTTCCTCAGTAATTTCCTTCTTACGATCAGCTAATTTTTTAAACGCTTCAAACACCGCATCTCGTCCTTCCGTTGTAAATTCATAACCAAGCTCTTTCATTTTTTCTGTAAACGCATGACGTCCAGAATGTTTCCCAAGTACAAATAGGTTTTGAGATTCACCTACTAGCGCTGGTTCAATAATTTCATATGTTGTCACTTCTTTTAATACACCATCTTGATGAATTCCTGATTCATGAGCAAATGCATTCGCTCCAACGATCGCTTTATTTTTCGGTACAACCATACCTGTTAATCTGCTTACTAATGTACTTGTCGCTTTAATTTCTTTTAGCGTCATAGAAGGCTCTGCTTGATAGAAATCTTTTCTAATATGAAGAGCAACTGCGACTTCTTCTAACGCCGCATTTCCTGCTCTTTCTCCAATTCCATTAATTGTTCCTTCTACTTGCAATGCTCCCCCTTCAACTGCAGCTAGCGAATTTGCTACAGCCATCCCAAGATCATCGTGACAATGACAAGAGAAAATGGCTTTTTCATATGAAGGAACGGATTCTTGTAAGTACTTAAAAAGAGAATAATATTCTTCTGGATTCGTATATCCAACTGTATCTGGAATATTAATTACATTCGCTCCTGCACGAATCGCAACTTCTACTGCCTCAGCTAAAAAATCTCTTGATGTTCTTGTCGCATCTTCTGCAGAAAATTGTACTGTCGGAAATAACGACTTCCCAAGTGTAACCGAGCGGTAAATACTATCTAATACATCTTCTTTTGACATACAAAGTTTATATTTCATATGAATATCACTCGTAGCTAAAAATACGTGTAAACGAGGAGATACCGCACCTTTCAGAGCTTCATATGCTCTTCGAATGTCGCTTTCTTTCGCTCTAGCTAAACTCATAACTGTAGCATTTTGAATTGTATTCGCGATGCGTTTTACCGATTGAAAATCCCCTTCGGAAGCTGCTGCAAAGCCAGCTTCCATTACGTTAATACCAAGTCTCTCTAATTGTTTCGCAATTTGCAATTTCTCTTGTTCATTTAAATTCACCCCTGGTGATTGTTCGCCATCACGTAGCGTCGTATCCATGAACAAAATCTGCTTCATATTATTTCATCCCTACCTTTACTCGTGGCTGTACGAAAGGCATCATTTCACGTAATTTACGTCCAACTACTTCGATTTCATGTTCATTTTCTTTCTCATTTTTCGCATGGAAATTCGGTTTTCCTGCTTTATGCTCTGCAATCCAACCTCTTGCAAATGTACCATCTTGAATTTCTGCTAGTACTGTACCCATCGCTTTCTTTGTATCTTCCGTTACAACACGTGGTCCTGATACAAAGTCGCCCCACTGCGCTGTATCTGAAACTGAATATCTCATATTTTCAAGTCCACCTTCATACATAAGGTCAACAATAAGTTTCAGTTCATGTAAACATTCAAAATATGCAAGTTCCGGCTGATATCCGGCATCAACTAACGTTTCAAATCCAGCTTTCACCAGCGCAGTTACTCCGCCACAAAGTACAGCTTGCTCCCCAAATAAATCTGTTTCCGTTTCTTCTTTAAATGTCGTTTCTAATACACCAGCTCTCGTCGCACCAATTCCATCGGCATAAGAAAGTGCCTTTTCAGTCGCAACTCCTGTTGCATCTTGGTATACTGCAAATAATGCCGGAACAGCGCCGCCCTCACTAAATGTACGGCGTACAAGATGTCCTGGACCTTTTGGCGCTACTAGAAATACATCTACATTCGCTGGTGGTTTCACTTGATCAAAGTGAACATTAAATCCGTGTGCGAAAACGAGAGAATTTCCTGCCTGTAAATTTGGCGCAATTTCCGCTTCATATACTTCTGGTTGCAATTCATCCGGTAGCAAAATCATTACTACATCAGCCTGCTTTGCTGCTTCTGCTACTGTATATACAGAAAATCCATCTTCTTTCGCTTTATCCCAAGACTTCCCTTTTCTCAGTCCTACTACTACATCAAATCCGTTATCACGTAAATTTTGCGCATGTGCATGACCTTGCGAGCCATATCCAATGATTGCTACTTTCTTTTCCTTTAATACATTTACCGTTACATCTTTCTCATAATAAACTTTAGCCATTTTCATTTCCCCCTATATTTAAATGATTATTGAATTAACATAACTTGCTTATCTTGTTTTTTCATACTACGCGTAAAGGCTGTTACCCCTGTTCTTGCAATTTCTTTCAAACCGTATGGACGAAGCAATTCAATTAACGCTTCTACTTTCTCCTGCGTACCTGTTACTTGCACAACTATGGAATCCTTCCCAACATCTATTACAGCGGCTCGAAACGGTTCAATTAAACTATATAATTCCGCCCTCGCTACTGAAGTTGCTACTTTAATAAGTGCAAGTTCTCTTGCGATCATCGCTTCTTCTGTAATATCTGATACTTTCAAAACATCAATTTGCTTATGGAGTTGTTTAATTAACTGCTCAACTTGCTGTTCATTTTCAACGTGTACAACAATCGTCATACGCGATATGTCCGACGATTCCGTATGACCTACTGAAATACTTTCAATATTAAAATGTCTTCGTGTCATAACACCTGTAATTCGGTTTAACACACCACTTTGATTTCGAACTGTTGCTGTAACAATTCTCTTCACCTTTTTTCCACTCCCTCCATTTGGTGAACACCTTTCCCTGGCGCAACCATCGGCATTACCTTTTCTGATTGAAGTACACGGCAATCAATTACGACCGGTTCTTGTAATTCAATTGCATGCTGCAATTGTTTCTTTGCAAGAAGTGGATCATCTATACGAACTCCTTTTATGCCATACGCATTCGCAAGAGCAACGAAATCTGGTTGACACGATAGTAAAGAGTGCGAATATCTTTGGTTATAAAATTCATCTTGCCATTGTCTTACCATTCCTAAAGCTTCATTATTTAAAATAAATACTTTAACAGGTAAAGAATGTTCTTTTAACACACTTAATTCTTGCAGAGTCATTTGAAATCCAGCGTCACCAACAATTGCAATAACTAGCTCTTCAGGCTTTGCAATTTGTGCACCAATTGCTGCAGGAAATCCGAATCCCATCGTTCCTAATCCTCCTGAAGTTACCCATTTATCTGGAGTTTTCAGCGGATAATATTGGGCTGCCCACATTTGATGTTGCCCCACATCTGTTGTTACAATCGCTTCTCCTTTCGTAATTTCATATAGCATATCAATTGCATATTGAGGCTTAATACTTTCAGAATTTCGTTTATAAGATAGTGGATACTTTTCTTTTCTATTCTTTAATAAAGAAATCCACTCATGATGATTTTCTTTCCTGCCTTCTGGTTGAAGTAATACTTGGAGCGCTTGCTTAGCACTTGCAACAATAGGAATTTCAGTCGGAACATTTTTTCCGATTTCTGCTGGATCGATATCAATATGCGCAACAGTCGCCTCTTTCGCAAAATAAGCTAAATTTCCAGTAAGACGATCATCGAATCTCGCACCTATATTAATGAGTAAGTCGCATTCGTATAACGCCATATTAGCTGTGTAAGAACCATGCATTCCTCCCATTCCTAGAAAAAGTTCATCATCTGGCGGGAATCCACCAAGACCAAGTAATGTATGCACAACAGGAATTTCATATTTACGAACAAAACTTGTTAATTCTTTTGAAGCCTTCGCATGCAATACACCTGCTCCAGCTAAAATTAATGGTTTTTTTGCAACCCTAATTGCTTGTAATAATTTGTTTATTTGAAGTAGATTCGGTTCATAATTAGGGTTGTATCCTGGTAAATCCATTTGTACATCACTACATCGTTCGCCTTGCTCTACTACCATATCTTTCGGAAGGTCAATAACGACTGGCCCTGGTCTTCCTGATCTAGCAATATGAAATGCTTCTTTAATAATTCGAGGTAAATCTGAAGCCTTTCGCACTTGATAATTATGTTTTGTCACCGGCATCGTAAGCCCCATAATATCCGCTTCTTGGAAAGCATCACTTCCAATTAACGTTGTTGCTACTTGCCCTGTAAATACAACAAGTGGTAATGAATCAATCATCGCATCTGCTAGACCAGTAATTACATTTGTAGCACCTGGTCCACTCGTTGCAATTACCACCCCTGGATTACCAGTAATTCTGGCATACCCTTCAGCAGCGTGAATAGCTCCTTGTTCATGCCTTGTTAAAATATGCGGAATTTCACAGTCATAGAGCGCATCATAAAGAGGTAAAACAGCACCACCAGGATAACCAAAGATTACTTCTACTCCTTCCTTTTCTAGCGCTTCTAACAATAGCTGTGCTCCAGTTGCCAGTTTCTCTTCCGTTTTTGAAGACATTGTTCTTATAAGCCCCCTTTTAAAAACTTTTATCAATAAAAAAAATCCTACGTCCACACTCCAGCTATGTGCTGAAGGGACGAAAGATTTCGCGGTACCACCCTTCTTTGCAAGAATACTCTTGCCTCAGTGACCCATAAAGTGAAACTTTAATCAGTGGGGGGCGTTCTTCATCCCCCCACTGATTATTAGTTGAACCAATCGGGCTTTAATGGGCAGTTGATCCCCCACCTAACCTCTTTGCTTTCGCTGAATTTTGAGGTGGGGGTCTTACTGCCCATTAAAGCGGGATAAATGAGTCTAGCTAATAACGGAGCTACCGTCTAAGCCTAGACAAATGCTTCAGCTTAGCACTCAAGGGCGATGTTCGTCGACGTGAACCATCGGTTTCCAGCAACCACCGACTCTCTGTGAGGCTTCACAATCAACTACTCCTCCCTATCAACGCTTTCTTATGTTATAAAAAGTTGTTATCCAACTTTATTTTCTTCGTAAATTTTCTCTCCATCTTCTATAACTAACTTTCGGAATTCTTCTAATAAACGATTCGTATGTGGACCCGTTTGCCCTAAACCAATCGTTCTACCATCTACTGTCGTAACAGCAATTACTTCAGCTGCTGTTCCTGTTAAAAATACTTCATCAGCTACATATACGTCATGTCTTGTAAATAACTCTTCTCTAACGTCATATCCAAGTTTTTCACCAATTTCTAAAATAGCGTTTCGTGTAATACCTTCTAACGCTCCAGCAGAACTTGGTGGTGTAATTAATTTATTTCCTTTTACAATAAATACATTATCTCCTGAGCCTTCAGCTACGTATCCTTGATCATTTAACATAAGCGCTTCTTGTACTCCAGCCAATTTCGCTTCGATGCGAACTAAAATATTGTTTAAGTAATTTAAAGATTTTACTTGAGGCGACAATACATCTGGACGGTTTCGACGCGTTGCAACTGTTACAACTGGAATCCCTTTTTCATAATATTCTTGCGGGAATAAAGATAGTTGCTCTGCAATTACTACTACATTCGGTTTCTTACAAGAATCAGGATCTAACCCAAGGTTTCCTGCTCCTCTCGATACAACTAGGCGAATGTATCCATTAAATAATTTATTTTGTCGGATCGTCTCAACAACAATATTCGTTACTTCATCTAAAGAATATGGAATTTCTAACATGATGGATTTTGCTGATTCATATAACCGGACAAGATGCTCTCTCAAACGGAAAACATTACCGCTATAGACTCTAATTCCTTCAAATACTCCATCTCCATATAAATAACCATGATCATATACTGATACTTTTGCCTCGTCTTTTGGAACAAATTCTCCATTTAAGAAAATCCATTGCTCGTTCACTGGAAAGCGCCTCCTATGTTCTATGAATTTTTTATTGTTTCCTAGTTTACTCTCCTTTCCAAATAAATCAAGTGAATTTTTAGAAAATTTATAATTTTTATTCGTACGTACATCTTTAATTATATTGATTTAACAACATTGTTAACGTTTACAAAAAGTCAAAAAATTTTTTTCGCCAATTTCCACTAAAAAAATATTTGTTTAAAAGAAGGATTTTCGTCAATTGATACGAATCTATTGTATTCAATAAACGGACGTCCGTTTTTACAAATTCGGTAATATACAACGACTTTTGGTGAAAAAGGGGGAAAATAATAAAAATTACGCTGTCTAAAAATAACATTCATATTTTTCATTTCGGAATCATAATCCTATTTTTAAAAAACAATTTGTCAAAATGAAGGAGGAAATCAATATGGCGTGTGTACAAATTAAAGGAACGAGACAAGAGGTAGTAAAAATGCTTCAACTATTTGATTTAATGGATACGAAAGGTTTTTGTAAATTCGATAATTATGTAGAGGTAGAACCAAATAATAAAGAACATAACAATTTTATCGCTTCAATCGACATCCATTCAAATACTTCTTCCGCTCAAGATACTTTAAACAATCAATTCGTAAGCCAAATGCTTACTGGTGTATATAACGACTAAATAAAGTGAAACTTTAATCAGTGGGGGTTTTCTCCATCCCCCACTGATTATTAGTTGAACCAATCGGACTTTTATGGGCAGTTGATCCCCCACCTAACTTCTTTGCTTTCGCTGAATTTTGAGGTGGGGGTCTTACTGCACATTAAAGCGGGATAAAGTGAAACTTTAATCAGACTACCCGTAAATAACAGATAAATATATGCTTCCTACCGTCTTTGCATAAATATATGCGATGTACTTGAGCATACTAGCAACTAGATGGTAGGAGGTGAGAATTATGGCTAGAATCGGTGTTGAAAACTCGTTAACAGATGTTCAGCAAGCTCTTAAGCAACAAGGACATGAAGTTGTTACCCTTAACTCCGAACAGGATGCACAGGGGTGCGATTGTTGTGTTGTAACTGGGCAAGATTCCAATATGATGGGAATTGCAGATGCATCAATTAAGGGTTCGGTAATTACAGCTCATGGTTTAACAACGAATGAAATTTGTCAACAAGTTGAAAGTCGTACTTAAAAAATGAAAGAGGACTCCTTTTGAAAAGGAGTCCTCTTTTTTATATTCACCTAACGGGAAAGTAACATATACTGGATGAAAGCCCTACCTCTCTCTCATCATTACGGTTCCACTGACCGCTCCTTGATTCACTAGTATACCTATAAAGCCTATAATTATAATTTATAGGGTTTGTTCACAAAAGTTGTTGGTAAAACTACCCGATCTTTCGCAAACTTTTCGTATTATATTTATAAGATTTATTTACTTTACACTAGCTGTAACCGAGACACGAATTAAAATTTTAACATCAATATAATAACTTGTCAACATTTTTTACAAATTTAAAACAGACAGTAACGGTTTGTCTGTTTTAGAATGGAGCTTTTTCTTTTATTACATATACAACAAAGCCGCTTACTAACATACATAAGCCAACTACTAAGTTTTTGATATTAATCATAAGTTCCTCTCCCTTATTCCACACATCATATATATTTACAGTTCAATTATTCCGATCATCATAAAGCGCACTTTTTCTAATATATCATAATTCCTAAAAAATGCAAGTTCACTTTTGACGATTATTTACAAATTTATCTACAGTGCTTGGTACAGTATTTAAAGCCTTCTCAATTAAATGCGTACTACTATTGAGGTGCAATACTTGCACACCGTTAGAACCAACTACTAAAAAAGCAACTGGGCTAATAGAAACCCCAGCCCCGCTTCCGCCTCCAAACGGATGACTTTGCTTGTTCTCTTTATGCTGCCCTTGTCCGTTATTATGTTTTTCGGAAATAAAATCACCTTTAAAGTCACTTCCACCAGCACCAAAACCAAAAGCCACTTGAGATACTGTTAATACTACATTTCCATCAGCTGTTGAAACCGGACTTCCAACAATCGTATTTACATCTACCATCTCTTTTAAATTTGTCATTGCTGTTTTCATTAAATTTTCAATTGGATGTTCCATTATGTATTGCACCCTTTCCTCATTATTCTTTTTTATACTTTCCAAAATAGAGGAAGTCATACTAACTTTTCCTATTTCAAAAAAACAATCTTCACCTTTTAAAGGGATATTACTCCCTGTACATACTCGGATAAACCAAAACTTTAATCAGTGAGGGTTTTCTTCATCCCCCACTGATTATTAGCCCTAACCAATCGGACCTTTATGGGCAGCCCGCCCCCCACCTAACTTCTTTGCTTGCGCTGAATTTTGAGATGGGGGGCTTACTGTCCATTAAAGCGGGATAAAAAAGAAAAAGAGATACATACTACTATTGAACCTTGTTATGAAAGGAGTCATGACTTTGACTGAGAAATTTGATGAGTATAAAAAAAGAGATAGAATAGATAGTGACTATAAAGAAGAATATGCAGCTGAGGTTGCACCACAACGCATTGATTATGATTACGATGAGAAGGATCATAAAGATGATGTAAGATCGTCAGCCGCTGGGTCAACTGCTGGCTTTATCGCTCTTGCCTTATCTATCTTATCACTTTTCACCTTCCCAACATTATTTGGTCTTGTTTCTGTATTACTAGGTATTTACGCTTATAATCGCGGGGCTACTGTAACTGGTGGTATCGCTGCGATTGTCGGCGGAATTGCAGCACTCATTGCAATTTTATTCCGAGTAGCGCTTATTGGCTTATTGTTCTCCCTTTTTTAAAAAGAAAAAGGTATCTCGCTTATGCGGGATACCTTATCCTGTAAATACATCTTCTGATGGATATTTAATTTTTTGTTTTGCTGGTCGCGCTAAAGAAAACACAAGTGTTAACGGTCCGATTAATCCACAAAACATAACAAACATAATAATACATTTTCCAAATGCTGATAACTTTGCAGTAATTCCCATTGTTAATCCTACCGTTCCAAACGCTGAAATTGTTTCAAATAGTAACTGAATAAAACTAAAGTTTTCTGTAAGCATTAACACAAATACTGCTGCAAAAATGAGGATTTGACTGGCAACGGCAATGGCTAATGCTCTCGTTACTGTGGACATTTTAATTGTGCGCTGAAATAATACGATTTCCTCTTTCTTTCTAAAGAAAGAAAGGACAGATGTAACTAAAATAACAAACGTTGTTAATTTAATCCCTCCACCTGTTGATACACTTCCTGCACCAATAAACATTAAAACCATCGTAAATAATATAGAGGATTCTTCCATTCCCCCGTAGTCAACTGTATTAAATCCAGCAGTACGAGGAGTAATCCCTTGGAAGAAAGAAGCCCATAACTTTTCATTTAAAGGTAAATTCCCTAATGTCTTCACATTATTATATTCCAATACAAAAATCACAATCATCGCTATCACATTTAGCGCTACCGTTCCAACAATCATTATTTTGGAATGAAGCGATAGTTTTCGAAAACTCCGGCTATACCATATATCAATTAATACGGTAAATCCGAGACCACCTATTACGATTAAAGAGCAAATCCCAATATTAATAATAGGATCGCCTACATACCTTGTTAAATTATCCGGCCATAGAGCAAATCCAGCATTATTATAAGATGCGATCACGTGAAAAATACTATAGTATACACCTTTTCCAAAGCCAAACTCTGGAATAAAACGAAATGATAAAAAGATGACTCCAATAAACTCAATACAAATTGAAAATATAAAGACACGTTTTACTAATTTTACGAGACCACCTATATTTGTCTGATTAAATGCCTCTCCAATTAATAAGCGATGACGTAATCCGATTTTTTTACCTAATACCCAAACAATTAAAATGGCAATTGTCATAAGACCTAGACCGCCTGTTTGAATTAAAAACATAATTACAATTTCACCAAACATCGTAAACGTACTTGCAGTATCTACTACTCCCAATCCCGTTACAGTTGCTGCTGACGTTGCGGTAAAGAAAGCATCTACCCAACTAATATGTACTTTCGTTGCGAATGGTAACTTTAATAACAAACCGCCAACCACAATTAAGCAGAAAAAACCTAATGCTAATATTTGTGGTGGATTTAATCGTATAAAACGATTATACAGCCTTTGTCTTTTTGTTACTTCCATATTCACTAACTCCCTTTTTGCCCCTCATAACTAAAGGCTTATAAAAAACCTTAAATAGCAGGATAAACCTTATATTCTTATAATATAGTTGAGCATAATCCTTTTTTTCATAGTTTTCAACTTTTATTTATACTCGAACTTTACTTCATTTTATGACAAGACTCTTTCTATTATATTTATCCTTACTCTACCACTCTCACAACAATCATTTTATATGTATCATTTCTTAAATCCTCATACCTTTCACTCCATGTTCACATAGGGGTCACATCTATCTTTTATAGTATATGTATCGGAGTTGTTCCTCCCTAATTTATAAGACATTCCCCAGTGTCTTGAACAACTTCCATCCCTAATTAAATTGACATAAATTGTCCCCTTCCTTAGGCCATCCTGTGTGATGGTCTTATTTTTTGTTTACTCTATCTTCTATTTAAAACTCCCTCTCTCTTTCACTCCATGTTCACATAGGGGTCACATCTATCTTTTATAGTATATGTATCGGAGTTGTTCCTCCCTAATTTATAAGACATTCCCCAGTGTCTTGAACAACTTCCATCCCTAATTAAATTGACATAAATTGTCCCCTTCCTTAGGCCATCCTGTGTGATGGTCTTATTTTTTGTTTACTCTATCTTCTATTTAAAACTCCCTCTCTCTTTCACTCTATGTTCACATCAAGATCACACTCACCTTTTATATTATATATATCGAAGTTGTTCCTCCCTAATTTATAAGACATTCCCCAGTGTCTTGAACAACTTCCGTCCCTAATTAAATTGACATAAATTGTCCCCTTCCTTAGGCCATCCTGTGTGATGGTCTTATTTTTTGTCTTTCTATCTTCTATTTAAAACTCCCTCTCCCTTTCACTCTATGTTCACATCAAAGTCACACTTACCTTTTATAGTATATGTATCGAGGCTATTCCTCCCTAATTTAAGAGACATTCCCCAGTGTCTTTGAGTAGCTTTCATCCCTAATTAAATTGACATAAATTGTCCCCTTCCTTAGGTCATCCAATGTGATGGCCTATTTTGTTTTTCAAATACAAAATGTAATCCTCTCTACATTAAAATAAAATTCCATACTAAATATTCAGAAAATATCGTCAAAATAGGTATTTTTTCGGTACAATTAATGTAGAAAGCTATTTTACAAAAAAATAGGGGGGGATTTTATTGAAACAAATAAAAGCAATCTTAATTGCATTATTTCTCGGTTTAGTTGTCGGACTTACTTTAAATTTAGCTGCTCCATCCATTTTTGATCCATTAAATCAGTATGTATTCAATCCACTTGGTCAATTATTTATTCGACTCATTAAAATGCTAGTTGTTCCTGTTGTGTTTATTTCTATCGTGCTTGGAGCTGCTGGTCTTGGAGATCCGAAGCAACTTGGAAGAATTGGTTTAAAATCAATTTCATTCTTCCTCGTCACAACAGCTGTTGCCATCTCTATCGCTGTTACATTTGCACTTATTATAAAACCAGGATCTGGCGGTAACTTTAAAACCGAAGGGCTTAAATATGAGGGGGCAAAAACCGAAACATCTTTCGTTGATACATTGTTAAATATCGTACCAGATAATCCAGCAAAAGCGATGGCTGATGGAAACATGTTACAAATTATTGCCTTCGCCGTATTGATCGGACTCGGTATAGCCATTTTAGGAAAACGAGTTCAAGGTATCCATTCATTACTTGAACAGGGCAACGAATTAATGATGTATCTCGTTAACCTAGTTATGAAATTGGCTCCAATCGGAACATTTGGCTTGCTCGCTTCATCCGTTGGTAAAATGGGTCTGGCAGGCGTCGCTGCGATGTTCAAGTATATGATTGTCGTTATGCTAGTACTTATTATTCACGGTGTCTTCGTATATGGCGGCTTATTAAAGGTATTAGCAAAAGAAAGTATTGTCCGTTTCTTTAAACATTTCGGACCCGTAATGGCGATTGGATTTAGTACATCTAGCTCTAATGCATCTCTTCCATTTGCAATGAAAACCGCACAAGAGAAGCTTGGAGTTCCAAAAGCAATCAGCTCTTTTGTACAACCACTAGGTGCAACGATTAATATGGACGGTACTGCTATTATGCAAGGTGTAGCAACTGTATTTATCGCTCAAGTATACGGCGTTGAACTTACTATTTCCCAATTAGCTGTAGTCGTATTAACTGCTGTACTAGCAAGTATCGGCACTGCAGGTGTACCAGGTGTTGGACTTGTAATGCTGACGATGGTTTTAAATCAAGTAAATCTACCAGTAGAAGGTATTGCCTTAATTATCGGTATTGACCGCATTCTAGATATGTCAAGAACAGCTGTAAATATTTCTGGTGATGCAATTTGCGCAATGATTGTCGCAAAATCAGAAGAAAAATATAATACGGATCAATCTGCCGCATCTTAAATCAAAAAAGGAGTGAAATGATTCACTCCTTTTTTGATTTACTTCCTTTTTTCGAACGATATTCTTTTCCTTTATTATCATTGCCAGTCTCAAATTCCGCACTAAACTCTTGCTGAAATTGCCCTGATCTCGGTGAGCCTTGATTTCCGCTCCCTTTACTACCATTTCGATTTGTCATATTCCTGCCTCCTTTCTTTACTAATAGTATGGTATATATTTTCTTTTTTATAATCTTTTATATACGAAAAAAGACGCTCCCACATATAAGGAACGTCTTCTTCATCATAACGTAAGCGTTTTCTTATTTATAATTACTTAGATAAGCTTTTGGGAAATTGAAATCATTACATTCATTTCATCTTCTGAAAGTGCAGAGAATCTTTCTTGTAAATATTGTTTTTTTGCATCTTCCATTTTCGCAACTAAATCTTTCCCTTGTTCTGTAATCTCTAAATACACAACTCGGCGATCTGATGTAGAACGTGAACGAGTTACAAAACCTTTATTAATTAATTTTTCTGTAACAGCTGTAATATGACTATTCGACACATTTAACTCATTCGCTACACGCGATACCATTTCTTTATTCGTACGATTTAATATTCTCAGGACGATGAATTCATTCCACGGTATATATCCACCGAATATTTTTCCGATATCATTACGCAACGTGCGAAACATAGCAAACACATTTGTCGATAGTTCTTCCATTAATTGCTCTCGATTTTGAGACAACTTTGACAGCCCCTTTTATTTCATTTAGTTAAATAAAAACCTTATTAATAATTTTACATGAAATCTTACTTTTTGTCACCTTATTTTCCCATAATTCGTAGTTTTTTAATATGCATTTCATGATACAATAAAATTAATTTTCCAGAAAAAGGAGATGGAATAATGAGTGAAGAAGACAAATTTTCTAATCTCAATCTAAAAGATAAGACTTTGATTATCGGCTTTATTATTCTGTTTCTCATTATCGTTTTTGCTTTTATATTTTTTGTATATGTAGGAATCTTTCATATAACAGGTATAGAGTACAGTTCGCGCACTGCTTTACTTCTCTTTTTTTTATTAATCACTTTCTTAGACGGTATTACATTTTTCATCTTCAGCTTCTTCAAAGCACTGCTATATCCACTGACACAAAACATGCAAAATTGGATTTCTATTACGCTTTTCTCATTCATTGAAATTACACTAGATTGGTTCGTCATTCATACTGCTGATGATTGGATAGAAAGCGTACAAATGTCCAACATAGCTGAATTATGTGTCGTACTATTCCTTTTCCTATTAAGTAAATTATTAAGCGACAAGAAAGAGTAAGAATACAAGCTTTTCTATATAAAAATTGGTACAATGAAAATAAATCATACTAAAGAGGTGTTACTTATGAACTTACAACAATGGGCTGATAAAGGTATGTCCTTTGATACATATGTGAATGAAATGAAAGTAAATCAATATGAACTACTGCATATTTACAATAACTTTTTAATTCCAAATGAATTACTTCCTGTATTAGAAGAACGCCAAAATGATGGCTGGCGTGTTATCGTATTAACTGCTGATTGGTGTGGCGATGCTCTTTTATGCGTGCCTGTTATGAAACGAATTTCTGAAGTTGCAAATATTAATATGTCATTATTAATTCGCGATGAAAACTTAGAATTAATGGATCAATATTTAACAAATGGAACAGCACGTGCGATTCCAATCTTTATTTTCATTGATAAAGATGGAAACGAACAAGCCGTTTGGGGACCACGTGCTCCAAAAGTACAAGAGTTAGTAACTTCGATGCGCGCTACATTGCCTGAAAAAGAAGACCCAACATTCGAAGAGAAACAAAAAGAAATGTACGCTAATTTCCGTGCTACATTAGCTGATGATACTTCTCTTTGGGAACATGTAATGGAAAGTATGATGGAAAAAGTAGTAAAATAAAAAAACTGCCGAACTCGGCAGTTTTTTTATTACATAATGAAGAAATAGAATACCGCAGCTAAAATGAAACGGTAGTAAGCAAACGGTGTTAGTTTTACACGAGATAATAATTTTAAGAATGAAACAATTGCAAGCATCGCAACAACGAACGCTGTAATAAATCCTGTTGCAAATAACGGTATATCAGTCGCACTTAATATATCCCAGCTTTTAATTAAATCTAAGCCACTTGCCGCTACCATCATTGGTACTGCTAAGATGAATGTATATTCAGCTGCCGCTGTATGTGACACGCGAGCTAATAAACCACCACTTATTGTAGAACCAGAACGAGAAAATCCTGGCCAAAGCGCTAAACATTGGAACATTCCGATTGTAAATGCTTGCTTATATGTGATTTCATCTAATGTTCTTGCTGTACTTGGTTTCGAAAACTTCTCAGCAACAATCATTAAAATACCACCGGCTACTAAACTAATGACAACTGGTCCTGGACCAAATAAAACCTTTTTAATTGCACTATGGAATAATACACCTAATATGCCGGCAGGAATCATTCCGATAATAATATGTAATAAATTTAACGATGGTCCATCTGTTACTTTTCCTATACCTACTAAAGACCATAGACGCTTCCAAAATATAACTACAACTGCTAAAATCGATCCCAATTGGATAACAACTTCGAAAACTTTCGCTCTCTCGTCGTCGAATCCAAGTAAATGACCTGTTAAAATCATATGCCCTGTTGATGAAACTGGTAGAAACTCTGTTAAACCTTCAACAGCACCCATGATTATTCCAATTAACCAATCAGCCACGAGTAGTGCCTCCTTAATAACGAATATGTAATTTTTCACACCTTATCATAATACCTTATCCCCTTTTAAAGTGCATCATTTTTTTATTGATTGTACATATTGTATGCGCGTATTTCTTTTCTATTTTTTGATTAAATTGTATGATAGTTAGAGTTTGTTTTTTAGCGGAAAGGGGATTTTATGAAAGAAACTAATTCATTATCACAAAAACTAAAGCAATTTGTATTACTATTTTTCCCGATTTTCGTTACGCAAATGTCATTATTTGCAATGAGTTTTTTCGATACGACAATGTCAGGACATGCAAGCCCTATTGATTTAGCAGGTGTTGCTATCGGAACAAGTATATGGATTCCAGTTAGTACGGGATTAACAGGAATTTTGATGGCTACGACTCCAATTGTTGCACAACTCGTTGGATCTAAGAAAAAAGAGGATGTTCCTCACGTTGTCATACAGGCAGTATATTTAGCCATTTTCGCTAGCCTCGTTGTTATCCTTATCGGTTTCTTTACTGTTACACCTATTTTAAATGGCATGCGATTAGAAGAACCTGTAGAACGTATTGCAGCACAATTTTTAAGTATTATCGCAATTGGAATTATCCCTTTATTTACTTACACAGTTTTACGCGGATTTATTGATGCATTAGGAAAAACTCGTACAACGATGATCATTACATTACTATCATTACCAATTAATGTAGTATTAAATTATGTATTAATTTTCGGTAACTTCGGTTTTCCAAAACTCGGTGGTGTCGGAGCAGCAATTGCTTCTGCAGCAACCTATTGGTGCATTTTAATTATTACCGTTATGATTATTCGTACGAAAGAGCCTTTTGCATCTTTCCATATCTTTAAACAATTATATCGCCCTTCTCTTTCGAGTTGGAAAGAATTCTTAAAACTTGGCGTCCCTATCGGATTTGCTATCTTTTTTGAAACGAGTATTTTCGCTGCGGTAACACTTATGATGAGTAATTTTAGTACGACAACAATCGCAGCTCATCAAGCAGCTATGAACTTCGCTTCCTTGCTATATATGACTCCTTTAAGTTTAGCAATGGCCATGACCATCTCTGTTGGATTTGAAGTTGGAGCGAAACGATATAATAACGCAAAACAATATGGATTTATCGGGATTGGCTTAGCACTTGCATTCGCCCTATTATATTCCATTCTTCTTTACTTCTTTGATGATGAAATTGCTTCGATTTATACGACAGATATACAAGTTCATCATTTAGCAAAAGAATTCCTTATATTTGCGATTTTATTTCAAATTTCAGATGCAATTGCAACTCCTGTACAAGGGGCACTACGTGGTTATAAAGATGTAAATGTCGCCTTAATTATGACATTGATCGCCTATTGGGTAATTGGTCTCCCTCTCGGTTATATATTAGCAACCTATACTGATTGGGCAGCAAAAGGATATTGGATTGGTCTTATTATCGGTCTAGCATTTGGAGCAACCTTCCTCCTTATCCGTCTCTTTCAAGTTCAGAGAAAATACACAACAGAAGACCGCCGCTCACGATAGAGGGGCGGTTTTCTTTATGCATATTTTTTCTTTAAACGTATAACATAATGAAAAAGAAAGGTGGATACATATGGACGAAAAAGAAAAAAGGCAATCATTCGACGAAGAATTCGCCCCTGAAATTTCACCTGGATATCGGCAAGATGTACATAAACAACCTAAATATAAAAACACTTCGTTTTTAATGGGTATTACCATTTTTGCTGCTGTATTGCTTGTGCTTATCATTTTCGTTTATTTTTGATGGAAGGTGATTTATTATATGAAGAAACAAGATTCCAATCGTTCAAAAAGAACTGTAAAAACAGAAAAAGGGTACGCAGGTGATTCTGTTCTTACTCAAAAACAAGTTGAGCAAGGAAATTTATATATTGCTCAAAAAGAACTTGGTCAACAAAATGAAAATCTTTAGAATCCCTCAAAGAACTGGGGGATTTTTTATTCCGCTATTTATGGCACTGATTTATGTTTCACTTTATTGTACGTACTGTTTTTGTTCTAACACCTTAAATACATGATTAACCTTTACAATTTTCATTTCATAATTCAATTTCATTTCGCTTCTCTTACCATTTTCAGTACCCGCCACGTACGCTACAGTTTTATAGAGAAAACTTTCATCCGTTACTTCACGTATCTCCCCGTTTATAAATTTATATTCCAAATCCCGAAAACGATTTGGATAATAGTTTTTTATTAATTGTTCATACCCACTATTTAAAAATATTTCTTCACCTTTTCGTTTTACATCTTCTTTATTATGAACCCCAAACACTGATAGTTGTTCTGTCACAAAATATTCTCCTACTTTTTTCATTTCATTATGATTTAAAATTTCTATACTTTTATTCTTTAATTCCTTATTTAATCCGTACTGATCAATCGGTTTATAGCTAGCAAAAACCTCCTCTTTATATGACCAAAACAATCCAAAAGCGATACATAGAGAAGTGATTAATAGTCTTTTCTTCGTAACACTCCCCCCTCTTCATAATGATAATTATATTTTAACATATAGAAAGAAAATTCTGATATCATAGAGTGGAATAACTTAACTTAGAAACGAGGAACAATTATGGACTCTTACAAACAATTTATTAAAGAAGCTCTACCTAATCTTTCTATACATTCCTATAAACAAAATGAAGAAGGATGGGATAATGTAGCGATTATAGTAAATGATGAGCTACTGTTTCGTTTCCCGCGAAAACAGGAATATGCAATGCGAATTCCATTAGAAAAAGAACTATGCACACTTCTCTCTTATTCACTACATGAAATGAAGGTTCCACACTATCACCTATTATATAAAAATGATGCTGATGCAGTTCCACTTTGTAGTTACTACACGCTCATTCATGGTGAACCATTAAAAACAGACACAGTTACCAAGCTTGAGGATAAAGAACTGAAAACTATTATTACACAATTAGCTGCCTTCCTTGCAACTCTACATAGTATTCCTTTAAAACAAGGTACAACGTTAGGGTTCCCTGTTGAAAAAACACTTACCTACTGGAAAGAGCTACAAACTAAATTAAATAAGTATGTTACTAACAATCTTACTTCGTTCCAGAAATCAGCCTTAAATCGTTTATTCGAGAATTTCTTTGCCTGTCTAGCTACATCCAAATTTCAAAATACAATCATTCACGCCGACTTTACACATCATCACATTTTATTTGATAAACAAAATAAAACCATTTCAGGGATTATAGATTTTGGTGATGCTCAAATTGGAGATCCTGCCTTTGATTTTGCTGGGCTATATTATGATTTCGGACATGAATTTACTACATCAGTATATAAACAATACAGTACACTTACTTCACACCATGATCCATTACTCATTCACCGCATCACAAGTTTTTATCAATACAGTCCTTTACTACATAATATGATTTATAACTTTGAAACAAAGAATGAACTTGAATTTCTAGCAGGTATAGAACAACTGAAAGTAATACTGCAGGGATGAGATTACATTCTCTCCCTATATTCCCTCTCCTCATACACCATTAACTTTTTATCCATTTCAACAATGACTTTATACAGCTGAAATGCTTGTAAAATTTGCAGTTGAATTCCAAAAGGAGCATTCTGTTCTTTTAACCATTGAAATACTTTCGTTTCATCTTTCATTGATTATTCCTCCCTTTATTAAAATCTGCTACAAATATACGGTAAATGATGAAAAGCTTTTCATGTCAATAACAAAAAAGAATGCAAAATTGCATCCTTTAATGTACGATATTTTTCTTCTGTTTCGCTTCTTTCTTTACTTCTTCCCCTTGGCATTCACTACGAAATGCACAACTTATACACTCAGAACGAAAATGACGCTCTGTATAATGCTCAGGTTGCTGTAACATCTCTTTCATTCTAGATAAATCAGCCATTCCAGTTATAATATCTTCCTGTTTCGGAATGTAGTCATACTTAGTTCCTTCTATTAAATTAATAACTTCAATTTTTCCTGGAAGAATGCCGAAAGCTTTATAACTGAATACTGTCATTAACTTTTGACAAAGAGCAAGCATTTCCTCATCCGCATCGACAACATACTTTTTAATTACAAACGACTCAGTACTCCACTCACCAACTTCTAATGTCAATGACATGTGAACACCTAACTCTTCCATATATGTTTGAAATTTTTCATATAAAAATAACGGCGGTGTCTGGCTATCATCTCTTTCAACAAACTGTAATAAGTGATCCGTTAGCTTCGCTAACACAATATAATACTCCGTCTTCGAAGCAAACATATTAACCCTTACTTTTTTCCAATACTTTTCTATTAATATTAAAAGTACAATTTTCGTTTGTTGGCCTGCAGGTAGCGTGTAATATTCGTTAATAATTCGATTCACAATCATTTGTGCGATTTGTTGCCATTCAAACGAAGAAGGTTCTCTCCTTTTTATATGACGAAAATAAAATTTATGCGGACAACGCATAAAATCATACAAATGATAATCTGTCATCGTTTTGATTGCGATTTTCTCATGCACTTGCTCTTCATCTCCCTTCTGCCATTAAGAAAGGTGTTTTACAAATTCAGCTCCAAACTGTAAACATTTTTCTACATCTTCATCTTCTGGCGTTAATTCTACTTTTAATCCTTCTAACACAACTGCTGCCCCGCGTTCTTGTAGCTTTTCTATTAAAATGTCAACTGCCACGCCATATTTTGGATAAGCCGAATCACATGATCCGAATACTGCCGCTTTTTTCCCATTTAAATCAATAGAATCCATTGCGTCATAAAAATCTAAGAAATCATCAGGAAGATCACCATCTCCCCAAGTGTATGCCCCTAAAATAATTCCATCATACTGTTCTAATATAGAAGCTTCAGGTGAATCCATAATATCAATAACTTCAATTTCATTTTCTGTTTCACGAATTGCACCGGCAATATGGTCAGCCATTTCCTCTGTATTTCCACTCATACTTGCAAAAATCATTACTAACTTACTCAACTGAACCTCTCCCTTTACTTTGTATCTCTTTTTCTGTTTGAATGCTCTTCTTCTCATCTACATATTCAGAACGAATTACATTTCGTTGCCATTCCATATGCTGATTAACTTCTTTATTTTTATCTTTTAATCCCCTCCGTAGAAGGTGAAATTTTTTTCTCATTAACATGTCGCATCCATCCTATTGATAATAATTATCAATTTCAACTATATTTAGATTAATTGACATTGATAATCAATGTCAACAACTATTTTTAAAAAAATGATTAAAATGTACAAGCTTGTCCGTTAGCTATTCATATACTATAAATGAGCATAGTTCTTTCTCAGCCCTCTCTGACGGAAAGAAATAAAAGCAACTGCGATAGAGCGCAGTTGCCTTTTTTTATCTCACTTTAATGGGCAGTAAAACCCCCACTGATTAAAGTTGCACTTTATACTTTTCTATGATTTCAATAATCTCATTGTTGTTTCTAAAAATAATTCCACTCCATAAATGAGAGCTGATTCATCTACATCAAATTTTGGATGATGATGAGGATAGCAAGTATCTATCTTTTTATTACCAGTCCCTAATTTAATGAAGCATCCCGGTGCTTTTCTTAAATATGCTGAAAAATCTTCTCCTCCCATAGAAGGTTCAAGCTTCACAACGCGCTCATTCCCAAACAAATGTAGTGCACTTTCTTCTACTACTTTCGTAATATATTCATCATTAATAACCGGATCATATCCATATCGATACGTATATGTATACGCCCCTCCATGTGCTTCTGTAATTCCTTTCACAATTTTCTCAATTTTTTCTTCAGCTTCTATCCTTAATGCTTGATTAAATGAACGAACGGTTCCCATTAAAGTTGCTACACTAGGAATAATATTATCAGCCATTCCCCCATGAAACTGCGTAACCGAAACGACTCTTTGCATAAAAGCACTTGTATTTCTTGATACGATATGTTGTAAATTTGTAATAATCTGTGCTCCGATAGCAATAGGATCTATCGTTTCTTCTGGCCTCGCTGCATGCCCTCCTTTCCCTTGAATTTTAACTGTAAATACGTCTGGTGCCGCCATCATCGGCCCGTACGCAATGCCTATCTTCCCGCTCTCAAGTCCTGACATAACATGTAAACCTATTACATAATCAACACCATCCATCACGCCTGCTTCAACCATTTCTTGTCCCCCGCCAGGATACACCTCTTCTGCATGCTGAAAGAATAGACGAATCTCACCTGCAAAATCTTCCTTTATATTTGATAGTACTTCTGCTGTCCCCAACAAAATAGCTGCGTGAGCATCATGCCCACATGCATGCATCATTCCTTTATTCACAGACATATAAGATTTACTTGTCTCCTCTTGAATTGGCAAAGCATCTATATCAGCTCGAATCGCAATCGCTTTCCCTTGTTCTGTTCCTCTTTTAATTGCTAGTACACTATATTTTGTAGGCCTCGTTACTTCTAAAGAAGAAAATGAGCATAATGTATCATATATAAATTGCGAAGTTTCTTTTTCATGAAATGATAATTCCGGATACTTATGGAAACGCCTTCTCCATTTCACGATATTTTCTTCCGAAATTAGATTCTTCCACACTCTATTCATGATAATTTCCTCCTTTTCAAAAGAGATAGAAATGAAAAAGTTTACTCCGTTTCGAATGATTAATAAAAACAAATACTATATTTTTACACATTCTTATCGTCCACTTTTATTTATTCACACAATCTACATTCTATTTACATGTCAAACCCATTACAAATTCATGCTGAATGTAATATAATTGCTAAGTTAGGGATTTTCTTTTTTAGTATTTAGTGCTAATATCAGAAAAGAGCCTTTTGACTTATTTTTACCTAAAATGTGGAAGTTTGTTTTTTTCACAATAATGTAGGACATGATACCTACAAAGAGCTATTATTTCATTAAGAGAGGGAAAGACATGGAAAGATTAAAAGAGATATGGTCTCGACCACTCACACAATGGGTTGCAAAGACGGTTTATTACCTTGCAATTTTATTTGCATTACTTTGGTTGTATGGATTCCATGATACAAACACAAGTACATTTATTTACAACGAATTTTAGGGTGGGAACGTTATGAAGTTATTAGAACAAATTGAAAAGTGGGCTATTGAAACGCCTGATCAAACTGCTTTTGTTTGGCGAGATGCGAAAATTACGTACAAACAATTAAAGGAAGATTCTGATGCGTTAGCACATTGGATTTCTTCTGAGTATCCAGATGATCGTTCACCAATTATGGTGTATGGCCATATGCAACCTGAAATGATTATTAACTTTTTAGGTTGTGTAAAAGCTGGACATGCTTATATTCCTGTAGATTTATCTATCCCAGCTGATCGTGTACAACGTATCGCTGAAAATTCTGGTGCGAAATTACTTTTATCAGTAGCAGAAGTAACTGTAACTGATTTACCAGTTCGCATTGTAAGTGAAGACAACTTAAAAGATATTTTCTTTACTCATAAAGGGAACACTCCAAATCCTGAACATGCGGTAAAAGGTGATGAGAACTTCTACATTATTTACACATCAGGAAGCACAGGTAATCCGAAAGGGGTTCAGATTACTTATAACTGCCTTGTAAGCTTTACAAAATGGGCTGTAGAAGATTTCAACTTACAAACAGGGCAAGTATTCTTAAACCAAGCACCTTTCTCATTTGATTTATCTGTCATGGATATTTACCCATCATTAGTAACAGGTGGTACACTTTGGGCAATCGATAAAGATATGATTGCACGTCCAAAAGACTTGTTTGCTTCTTTAGAGCAATCGGATATACAAGTATGGACTTCAACACCCTCTTTCGCAGAGATGTGTTTAATGGAAGCATCTTTCTCTGAGAGTATGCTACCAAACATGAAAACATTCTTATTCTGCGGTGAAGTGTTACCAAATGAAGTAGCTAGAAAATTAATTGAGCGTTTCCCAAAAGCAACAATTATGAATACGTACGGTCCAACTGAAGCTACTGTCGCTGTAACAGGTATTCACGTTACAGAAGAAGTACTTAATCAATACAAATCACTTCCAGTTGGCTACTGTAAATCAGATTGCCGCCTTCTTATTATGAAAGAAGATGGTACGATTGCACCTGATGGTGAAAAAGGTGAAATCGTAATTGTTGGTCCTAGCGTCAGCGTTGGATATTTAGGAAGCCCTGAATTAACAGAAAAAGCATTTACTATGATTGACGGTGAGCGCGCCTATAAAACAGGCGATGCTGGCTATGTTGAAAATGGTCTTCTATTCTATAATGGTCGTCTTGATTTCCAAATTAAGCTGCATGGTTATCGAATGGAATTAGAAGAAATTGAGCATCATCTTCGTGCGTGTTCTTACGTAGAAGGAGCAGTTATCGTTCCAATTAAAAAAGGTGAGAAATACGATTATTTATTAGCGGTTGTTGTTCCTGGAGAACATTCATTTGAAAAAGAATTCAAATTAACATCTGCAATCAAAAAAGAACTCAATGAGCGATTACCAAACTACATGATTCCACGTAAATTCATGTATCAATCTTCTATTCCAATGACACCAAATGGAAAGGTAGATCGCAAAAAATTATTGAGTGAGGTTACAGCATGACCGCATATGGATCATTTTATTTTTTCGCTATAGTGGGCATTTTATTAATACCTACTATCATAGCTGGATTAAAAGGTAAAATGTTGCGTAAATATAATGCCGTTTTAACATTAGTCATGATTGCTATTATCTTCTCGGATAAACCGAAGCAAGCGATTATGTTAGCCGCATTTATTATTTGGCAATATGCCCTGATTAAAGGCTATTTACTTTTAAGAAAACAAAACAATAGTACATTCATGTTTTGTATAGCTGTTATTTTATCGATTTTGCCACTTATTTTGGCAAAAATCGCACCATTTGTACCTGAATTACATTTTATTGTTTTCGCAGGTATGTCTTATGTAACATTTAGAGCTGTACAAATGGTCTTTGAAGTTCGTGATAATTTAATTAAAGAACTTTCCTTCTTTAATTTCTGGGAATTCGTTTTATTCTTCCCTGCGATTTCAAGTGGACCTATCGATCGTTATCGTAGATTCCAAAAAGATATCCAAAAGCCACCTAGTGCTGAGGAATATCAAAATTTACTATATACAGGACTTAACCGTATTTTCCAAGGTTTTCTGTATAAGTTTATAATCGCGCACTTGATAACAACATACCTTGTAAAGGCAGTATTCGCCAATCAAGATACACTTTTATCTAATGCGATTTTCATGTACGCTACTAGCATGCAGTTATTCTTTGACTTTGCAGGTTATAGTGCGTTCGTAATTGGTATCAGTTATATGATGGGAATTAAAACTCCAGAAAACTTTAATAAGCCATTCCTTAGTCGTAATATTAAAGACTTCTGGAACCGTTGGCACATGAGTTTATCATTCTGGTTCCGTGATTTTATTTACATGCGTTTCGTCTTTTTTGCAACGAAGAAAAAGTTAATTAAGAACCGTTACACTATTTCGTATATCGGGGCATTTTTAAACTTCTTCATTATGGGAATTTGGCACATCCAAGGAAGCGCTGTTGCGCAGTATGTTATTTATGGTCTATATCATGCCGCACTGTTTATTTTATTCGATATTTTCGAACGAAAAAACAAGAAGCATAAGTTTTGGCCAAACAATAAATTTACACACGTCCTTGCGATTGTAATTACGTTCCATGTTGTATGTTTCGGTTTCCTAATTTTCTCTGGACACCTTAACAGATACTTTTAATGCACCCTTCTTATACCATTAAGAAGTTGCACATATAATATATTTCGGATATAAAGGAGATTTTAAAAATGGCAGAATTCAAAGAGCAAGTATTAGATATTTTAGAAGAAGTATGTGAAAACGATATTGTAAAAGAAAACTTAGATGTTCAATTATTTGAAGAAGGTATTCTTGATTCTTTCGCTGTAGTATCTTTATTAGTTGAATTCCAAGAGCGTTTAGATATTGAAGTTTCTATTTCTGATTTTGATCGTGACGAGTGGGCTACACCAAACATGGTTATTAAGAAGTTGGAAGAAATCCGATGAACAAAGCAAAATTTGGTCCGATGCTTTTAGCATTGGCCCTTTTTGCTGTATTCTTACTTATCCCAACGCGCTTTCTACTTCCACTTTTAAGTGATGAAAAAGTAGAACAAGCTGCCACTTCTTTAAAAGAAGAAAAGATTCAAAGTATGATTTTACAGCAAAAGATGTTAGCAGACCCGAAATACCTTCCGATGTATGGATCATCGGAATTCGCACGTATGGATGCTTTTCATCCATCAAATTATTTCAAAGTAAAGCCTGAAGGGTTCACACCATTCCTACTTGGACGCGGCGGAACACAAGACCTTGTGCATGTATTAAACTTCGCATCTACAATGGATCAATTAAAAGATAAGAAGATGGTATTCGTTCTTTCTCCGCAATGGTTTGTACCACAAGGTATTGATGAAACACACTTTGCACCTAACTTTTCCAAACAACAAGGTTACCACTTCATTTTCAACGATGATGTAAAACCTGAAATGAAAAAGCAAATTGCAAAGCGTTTATTAAACTTTGAGATCGTTAAAAAAGAAACTTTGCTTAAAATTTCTCTTGAAGGTATCGTTTATGATGATACAAAGCATAAAGTAAAAGCACTTGCTGCTAAACCTTTCGCTTATATTTATCGTAACATTTTAGATCGTAAAGATTTATTTACAGCTATGTTTGATATTAAACCGCATAAAGAAAAACTTGATCCTTCATTAAAACAAATGAATTGGGAAGAGGCTCGTAAACATGCAGATCAAACTGGTGCAGTAGAATCTAAATCTAACAAATACGGTATCGAAGACGGCTACTTCAACAGTAAAATCAAGAAGAAATTAAAGCAACGTGAAGGCTACTTAAAAAATGATGCTTATGATCAATCGCCAGAATATGAAGATTTACAAATTGTACTTGATTTATTAAAACAATCTGGTGCAAAACCACTCTTCATTTCTGTTCCTGTAAAAGGTCCTTGGTACGATTACGCAGGCTTCCCGAAAGAGCGCCGCGAATTGTACTACAAGAAAGTTCATGAGCAAATTGAGAAAGCTGGCTATCCAATTGCCGACTTCTCAAATCATGAGTATGATAAATACTTCTTAAAAGATCATATGCACTTAGGTTGGAAAGGCTGGGTTTATATTGATGAGGCCATCCAACAGTTTTATAAAGCAAACTAATGAAAAGACCGCTTGAATTATTCAAGTGGTCTTTTTCTATACACATTCTGTATTTGTTCGATTACGTTATCTGCTTCTTTCATAACTCGCTCCACTACATGTTGAGCTGATTCTATTCGTGCTAATGACGACGCTTGTCCGGCCCAAAGTGACATGTATTCTCCATTATTTTGTTTTGCTGCTTGTTGGCGTATTTTAGAGGTTAATACATTTTGCACTGGATACATCGGAAGGTCTTCTTCTTTCCCTTCATGCTTCTCTATAAATTCATTACGAATACCGCGTGCATATTTCCCAGAAAACGCACGCGTCACAGTTGTACTCGTATCTGTACTACGTAAAACCGCTTTTTTATACACGTCATGCGTAATGCTTTCTTCACTCGTTAAAAAGGCTGATCCCATTTGAACAGCTTCTGCCCCCAGTGTAAATGCCGCAACAAGCCCTTGTCCGTTCATTACACCACCAGCTGCAACAATCGGGATATGCGGGACTGCTGCTACTAACTGCGGAATTAATGCGAACGTCCCAATCATAGCGTCCTGTTCTTTCCCGATAAACGTTCCTCTATGCCCCCCTGCCTCACTACCTTGACCGACAATAATGTCTACTCCTAATTCAGCAAGTACTTTCGCCTCTGCCACATGAGTAGCTGTTCCGATGACTTTTATTCCTCTTCTTTTCAAGTCATTTATTTCTTCTTTTTCTAACGTTTGAAATGCAAAGCTTACGACTGGCACGTTTTCTTCTACTAACACTTGTAATTGTTCTTTATAACTTTTTGGAAGCTTTAACTGTTCTTCTTCCTCTATACCCAATCCTCTATTCACTCCGCTAAGTAATCCCTTGGCCAAGTTTATCTTCTCTTCTTCTATTTGTATCTCTTTCGTTAATAGTAAATTAACACCGAAAGGCTTATCTGTTCGTTCCCGTATTTTATAAATCGCTTCACGAATTTGTTCTGGGCTCATATAGCCTGCTCCAAGCGTTCCTAATCCTCCGCTATTACTTACAGCTGCAACGAGTTCTGGCGTCGTAATCGCACCGGCCATTCCGGCTTGAATGATGGGATACTTAATTTGTAATAAATCTATGACTCGACTTGTAAACATCATTTCTCCTCCTATTCCCTTTATATCTTCTTTATTTGACAAACTTTCCCCTTCTTTTACAAGGGTTGAACTTCCTATGAAGCGAATATATTGAAAGTGAAGGAGGCTGAAAAAAATGATATATCCAAATGCATTACAACAAGGTGATACAGTAATGATTATTGCACCGTCCGGCCCGCCAACAATTGAAAACGTATTAAAAGGTGTAACTGTACTACAAGAAATGGGTTTATCTGTAGTAATCGGGAAGAGTGTTTATGAGAAATATGGATATTTAGCGGGAAGTGATCAAGTTCGGCTCGATGATATACATGAAGCATTTTCAAACCATGAAGTAAAAGCCGTTTTCTGTGCACGAGGTGGTTACGGAAGTGCTCGTCTCCTCCCTCACATTCAATATGAAATCATTCGGCAAAACCCTAAAATCTTTTGGGGTTATAGCGATATTACAGCTTTACATACTGCCTTTTCACGTTATGCAAAGCTCGTTACTTTTCATGGCCCAATGGTTGAAGAGTTAGGAAAAGGTGTAGATTCTCTTTCTTTATCTTCTTTCAATCAACTCTTTCATCCGTATTCAACCATTTTATCTGCGTCAGAATGTATCGTACCTAGCTCTTCTCGTACAATTACAGGTCAGTTAGTTGGAGGCAATTTAGCGGTGTTAACGAGTATCATTGGCTCCGCCTACGAGATAAATACGTCCAATAAACTTTTATTGCTTGAAGACATTGGGGAAGAGCCATATCGCATTGACCGTATGTTAAATCAGCTACTTTTATCTGGAAAGTTTAATGAATGTAGTGGCGTTATTTTTACAAGTTGTCATGACTGCACTCCTTCTAAACCATCTCAATCATTACAAACAATACTATATGAATATTTTACTCCATATGCTATACCTGTCCTATTCGGTTTACCGATTGGACATATAAGCCCAAACATTGGGATTCCTCTTGGAGCTACAGCTACAATAAGTACACATAATAAAACACTCTCTATTTCTTCCGGCGTAGCCACCCCGTGTTCAAATTAAAAAGGAAAAGCGATTATGCTTTTCCTTTTATTTATAATAGTTAAAAATTCGTCCAGATGCGATATCTGCAATTTCTTCTGGAATAAATGTTTTACTTATATCCGTACCGACATTTAATACTGCTGTGGCATCTTTCTCAATGCTACTAAATAATTCTTTCCCACGTATCGTAATAAGGGGTGTTCCTTCTGGCAACACGTCTTTTACAAATTCCATTTGTGTAAAGAACGGAACGATCCATCTACCCTCTCCTTGGAAATGACGCAAGCGAAGAATTCCTTCTGTTGCCCCTTCCTCTGCTTCTAGTGAGCCAGCAACATAAAACTCAGTAGATAAGAGCAATTCATAAAATTCCTTTTGCTTTTGTTTATCATCCCCTGCTACAACAAGTACTTTTTCTATTCTCTTTACCGGAATTTGCTCCATATGATGCCACCCCTATTTTCAAAATGATTGTACTTAGATTATACGAAATATTCTTATTTTTTTCTACATAATTCGCAATTATTTTCTTAAAATAATTTTATATCAATTATGATAAGTGCTATTTGATTCATCATCATTTTCTCCTTCTTTCGGCTGTAATTGAAACAGAAAACCAAGTTGTTGTGACGCAGTAATAAAACAAATATAAGCGCAAAGCTCTACAATTTCTTTTTCCGTCCAATATTGTTTCAATACATGAAACATAGTATCATCTATTGCCTTTTTGTCATGAATAAATGTATGCGCAAAAGTAACTGCTACACCAATTTCTTCTACCTTTTGCATATCATCAGGTCTTCCCTTTGCCATACAGTACGGGCATTCATTCCCGTACGCTAATGTTCTTCTCACTTGCTCCTTTAACTCTGCTGAAAGAGTTCCTTTATTGTACAGTGTATTTTCTAATGTACTCCACGAATGTAATATTTCTGGATTATGCCCTAATAGCTTTTGAAACTTTGTATCTCCTACATTTGATAATAAAATTCTCTCCATTATTTTCCCTCCTATTCCCTTCAGTTTTATTGTAAAATAAATAAAGTTCTCTTTACATTTCATATGAATCTTAATTTATATTTTTCCTTTACAAAAATTATCATTTCACTGGAGGTATATTTACAAATGCAACTAGACCGTGTTGATCGAAAAATTTTAAATGAATTATATAATGATAGTCGCCTTTCCATGCGTGAATTGGCGAAACGAGTAAACTTATCTGCTCCGTCTACTGCAGAACGTGTTCGTAAAATCGAAAGTGAAGGCGTTATCCAAAAATACACAATCGATATCGATTATAAAAAAGCAGGACTTGTTTTAGACTGTATTTTAGAAATCACTTTAAAAAACGGTGATACAACACGTATGCAACAGTTTATTCAGTCCTATCCATCTGCAAGTTTTTGTTACCGCGTAACAGGAAGCTTATGCTACATTGTAAAAATTTCTGTTCCTTCACTCGTTGAACTTGAAGAATTTATCAATGATGTTTCTTCATATGCAACGACTGTTTCTCATATCGTATTATCAGAAGTATCTCTTACTCCTGATATTGAACATATCTTCCCAGAAGATTAATTAATTTTTATTCATAAAATATATAAAAACCCCTTACATTAAGAATAAAAATAATATATTATGTATTAAAATACATAAAGTTCGAGAAAGGGGCTTTACATTGAAAATCTGGTTTTATGAAAAAACGGCACAATTAGATGACTTGCTTGGCATTTGGGATAATGTTCCGACTATCCCTCGAATTGGTGAAAAAGTTGAGATTTTAAAAACAGTCCGCACTGTTACAGATATTAAATATGTAAAGAACGGTAATAATTTCCGTGTGGAAATTATTACAAATTAAAAAGTAGCTCACAAGGAGCTACTTTTTAATTATCTATCATGCGCTTTCTTTATAACGATTTTATCGTCTTCTACAGATACTGTTACATTATCATTTTCTTCTAACCCGAGCTTATTTACAGCCTCATCTGGTAGCTCTACAGCCATCAATCTATCTGTTACAATCACTTGACTATACACTTCGTTTTCTTGTGATGCACTCACTACTTTTTCCTCATTTATGAAGCGCACTGGTGGCACACCCACTTCTTTTACTGTACGCCACTGTTTCCAAACGTAAGGAATTAACCAAAGTAATCCAACAACTGTAAGACCGATACCGATCCATAAATTACTTTGCGCTTGTAATTCAGGAATTGAAATTGCGCTACTCTCTTCTCCGCCAACAAATTGCATACTTGTTGCAATGAAATTATTTAGAGCGTGTACAGCGATATTCGTCCATATATTTTGTGTCTTTATGTATAAAAGACACATAACAACACCAAACATGAACGCACCAATAACATCAAAATGTCCTAAGCCAAAAATAATGGAAGATATAATGACAGCTTTTTTAATCCCCCATTTATAAGCCATTCGCTGTAAAAAGAAGCCCCTAAAAATAACCTCTTCCATAATTGGTGCTAATACACATGCTGAAATGAAAGTAAATATCGTCATATATATGTTACTCGTATTAATAACAGTTCCGTCTTCTAACATAGTAACTAAGAAATTCGGTAACGTATGTGCTAATATATAAAATTGAATATGAGATATACCAACGGAAAAAATCATTCCCATTATCGTTGCTAACACAATTAATCCCCACGGTAAACGTCCTGGCTTATCAAAAAAACTATTAAATACAACATTATTTTTATTGGTTTTTACGTATAACCAAAATAATGGAAATATAAAAAACACAGTTATTTGTGAAATAACCTCCATCGTATTCTCAGAAACATTTGATAGACCTAATGGGATCATCGTAAGGAACAACCCTATAATCATCCATCCAAAAAAGCTACGTAGCCTTATACGTGAAAATGCATAATGCATATAGAACACCTCCAAAGATAGTAAAAGTAAATGGTCGGATAACTACATTATAATATGAATATAGTTGAAACTCTTCCTATTTTTCTCAATTACTTTCAAACAACATATCTCTTAAAATACTATATTACTGCTCTTCAAGTTGCACTACCTGAGCAAGTTATGTAATAAAAATCCCCGTTTTTACAAGCGGGGATTTCTTTTATTATAATACGTCACGCTTTTGGAATAATGCACTTGATGCTACAAGTAATACAACAAAGTATGCAGCTACAAGTAATAATGAAGTTGTAAACGTAAATTCTGTAAATGTAGGTTCTGCTCCGCCACTAATTAATTTATTACTGTCGTAAGCTCTTAAATCCAAATGGGAGAATACTACAAACTTCGCTACACCTTTTGCAAACATCATTAGTGCCATATTAATTGGTCCTTTTAAAAAGAAGAGAAACATCGTGATAATTAATGGTAATACAGATTTTCTAAATACGTTTGCTAAGAAAAACGCAAGCGTCGCAAAGAAGAACGGTGAAAGTACTTGGTATAAAGTAGATTTCATTACGATTCCTACCGTTAATTCTGTTTTGCTACCATCCATTACAATTCCGCCAATAATCATTGCAATTAACGTGCTAGCAAATATGATAAATACTATAGTAAGTAACACTGTAATATATTTAGAGAATAAAACTGTCATTCGTTTTCTTGGACGGATTAATAACTGCTTAATTGTACCTTTTTGAAATTCATCAGTAATCATACGAGAAGCAATTGTAATTCCAAATATCGTTGTAAACAAAGTAATTAAACCAATATCTGAACTTGCAAAATCTAAATATGATCCTTTAAATTCAGTTCCGTCTCCCCATTTCAGCATCGCTAAAACTCCCAAAATCTCCAATACTGCAATAACACCAATTAAAATATACATACCTTTTTTCGCATGCAACTTTAAAAATTCATTTTGAATTAATTTAAACATTACGCTTTCACTCCCCCTGTAATCGCTAAGAACTCATCCTCTAACGTTTTATTTTGAACAGTAACTCCGTATACAAGCACACCTTCATTCACAAGTTTCTTTACAAGTTGTGGAATTTCTTCTTTCGTTACAGATACTACAATGACATTTCTTTGCGCCTTTCCTTTAATGATTTCATTCGCTTTCTGTACTTGATCTACTTCAAACGCTACAACTACTGTCTCATCATGTTTTGCTTGTTCATGTAAGTTGTACTCTTGTACAAACTCACCTTGCTTAATAATAACGACGCGATCACACATGAGTTCAATTTCACTTAATAAGTGACTTGATACGATTACAGCAATATTTTCTTCTTTCGCTAAACGCTGTAAATAATCACGAATTTGACGAATACCAGCTGGATCTAATCCATTTGTCGGTTCATCTAAAATTAAAATTTTCGGCTGATGAAGTAATGCCTGTGCAATTCCTAAACGTTGTTTCATACCAAGTGAATATGTTTTCACCTTTTTATGAATCGCATGCTCTAATTCAACCAGTTTTACAATTTCAGCAATGCGCTCTTTACTAATTGGTGTAATTGCCATGTTCGCAAAATGCTTTAAGTTTTGCATTCCTGTCATATAATCATATAGTTCAGGATTTTCTACAATCGCTCCAATTTTCTCTAGCGCCTTTTCACGCTCCGTGCGAATACTATGACCACAAATTGTAATATCGCCCTCTGTCATTGAAATAAGACCTGTCATCATACGGATCGTCGTTGTCTTACCGCTACCGTTTGGTCCAAGGAACCCGTATACTTCCCCTTCGCGAACTTCAAA
This sequence comes from Bacillus tropicus, assembly GCF_001884035.1. GTDB lineage: Bacteria > Bacillota > Bacilli > Bacillales > Bacillaceae_G > Bacillus_A > Bacillus_A tropicus. The sequence goes on along the minus strand of NZ_MACG01000031.1, from coordinate 361,131 downwards.
TGATAAACCACGAATAATTTCCGTTCCACCAATTTTTTTTCGAACATTCTCTAATTTTACTACTACGTTTCCCAATGCTGATTCCTCCTTTAGACTTCTAGTTTTTTATCGATTATGCGACCTGTTATATAAACAAGTAGAATAAATATTCCTATAGAAAAACTAAGGCTATATAAATTCATAAGTTTTTCCGGATAGAGAAACACATCTGCTCCTGATGATTCATCTATATATACTAATTTTTTTATTAAAGGTGCAGCAGGTGCAAGACCGCCCAACATTCCATATATAGTACCTAATAATTTTGTTACTAGTAAAAATAAGAAAAATACCATTGGATATTTTAACTTCTTCTTTTTCAAAGAAAACACTTTAACGCTTGCTACTGAAAAAAGTAATACTAGCAATATGCTAGATAAATTGAATACATATAACATAGTACTAAAGAGGTGCTTTAGTGGATTGAATACACTTTGATTAAATAATACTTCATAGAGCTCTGTACCTTTTATTATTTTCATAGAAATACCATATAAAAAAATAGAACCTATTAATTCGAAAATAAGTAAATAAATTACAACGTATAACAATATTGCTAAAACAATCTTTTTACCGGATATCGATGTTAACCGAAATAATGTGCTTTCAGTCATTTTTCCAAATGCAGACACCGCCTGAATAACTATCATTGCTAAAAAAGTGATATATACTAGAATAACGAAACTAACTATAATTGTTTGTCTTACTTCTCCTGATTCTTGCTTAATATAATTCCCCAAACTTACGAAAGCTACAGCGATAACGAATATAAATGATAGCAACGAAATAATAATTTGCTTTTTATTTATATTGTACATGTATATTAAGCTCGGCTTCATCTACTAAACACCTCCTTAAACACATCTGTGACCGCTTTCCCTCTTTGAAAACGTAATTCTTCTACATTTTCATACAATACAATTTCCCCATCTTTTAAAAAGATTACTTCATCAAAAATATTTTCAACTTCATTTATTAAATGAGTCGAGATTAGGATTGTACAATCTTCTCTATAAAACTGTAAAATAAGTTCCAGTACGTGTTCCCTAGAAATGAGATCAATCCCGCCCAACGGTTCATCTAGTACGTATAACTTCGCTTTCCTCGAAAATGTTAAAATGATTTGTAGCTTTTCAACCATCCCTTTTGATAAAGCTGTAATTTTTTCTTCTAACGGTATTTTAAACTCCGCAACCGTATCTACCGCTTTTTGAATGTCAAAGTCTTTATAAAAATCGCGGTAGAAAAATATAGAATCTTTTACTGTCATCCAATCATCAAATACTGGTTTATCAGACATAAACGAAACGATTTCTTTCGTTTCTAATCCTACCTTTTTACCAGCGATTGTAATACTACCTTCAGAAGGGTGCTGCAGACCAGCAATCATTTTCAATAACGTCGTTTTCCCGCTCCCGTTATCTCCAACAAGCCCAACAATTTTTCCTTCGGTAATCTCTATGTTTAATTCACGAATCACTGCTTTTAATCCGTATCTCTTCCATAAGTTTTCTATTTTTAATAGCTCTGTCATTCGCTCTCCTCCCTTTTCTCATGTAATGAGGAACGAAGGATTGTAAGAATTTCTTCTTCTGAAAAACCTAAATTGTCCATTCCATCTATAAAAGAATGAAGTAATTCTTTCGCCATCTCTTTTCGCAGCTCCATAATTTTCTCCCCTTCATTCGTTACATATCGTCCCATTCCCCTACGTGTTACAACAACCCCATCTCGTTCTAGCTCTTGAAATGTACGCTGGATCGTATTTGGATTTACTTGTAATTCACTCGCTAATTCACGTACAGAGGGAATTTTATCACCAGGCAACAAATGTCCTGTTACGATTTCTTTTTTTATGTATTCCATTACCTGAATGTAAATTGGTGTATTTGGAGAAAATTCTATTTTCATTTCTTCCCTCCTTTTTGTATCAGTGTACTAGTTAAATAATACACCGATACAAAAGGATTGTAAATACCCATTTAATTACAAAAAAGTTCTATCCATTAACCAGATAGAACTTTCCAAACAGAAATCGTTATACGAAAATAATAGTGTTATGTAAACAAAACCATAAAGAAAAGCTGCCTTATCAATGAATAAGACAGCTTTTCTTTATGATCATATATTAAAAATTAAACACGAAGTCATCATCAGATAACTTTTCAACGTTCGTTGCTTTTACGTAACCATTTCCTTTTACAGAGAAGAAATCATGGTTTTTCGTATCTGTACGTAAACCATTTAAAACGATTGGGTTAATTTCTTCTTCTTCAAACTTCGGCTCAAGTCCTAAGTTCATAAGTCCTTTATTCGCATTGTAACGAACGAAACGATTTACATCCTCTACAAGACCAATAGAAGTGTAAATTTCTTCTGTGTATGCCATTTCAATTTCATATAGTTCCATTAATAACTCTTGCGTTTCTTTTTGCACTTCTTGTTGATCTTCTGCAGAAAGTTCCGCGAAGATTTGTTGTGCTAAAATACCGACGAATACGCCGTGAATTGACTCATCACGAATTATTAAGTTAATAATCTCACCACTTGCTGTCAGTTTTCCTTGACCAGCTAAGTAAAGCGGATAGAAGAATCCACTATAGAATAAATAACTTTCTAAGAACACACTTGCTACCATCGCCATGTATAACTCTTTTTTCGTTACTTCAGGCTTTAATAAACGACGATAATAACTAGTAACAATACCAGCCTTTTTCTCAAGTAATGGATGTTTATCTACCCATTCAAAAATATCATCGATTTCTTCTTCAGTAGCTAACGTTGTGAAAATATGACTGTAACTCTTCGCATGTACTTCTTCCATAGCTCCCATGAAAGCTAATACACTTTTTGCTTGTAAATTTTCAAGATGAACAAGTACAAGTGGCATCCCTTCGCCGCCTTGTTTCGTATCTAAAAGTGTTAAACCACCTAATACACGCTTATAAGCAACCTGCTCTTCTTTTGATAATTGCGCCCAAGTATTTTTGTCAGAAGACACTGCGATTTCTTCTTCTGTCCAAAACTGAGCGATGTTTTGCTTCCAAAACATTAAACTAAAATCATCTTCTTTTTTGTTCCAGTTTACCGCACGCATTCAATCGCCCCTTCTCTAAATAAACATGAAAAATTGATAACTAAGCATGAGCAGGGTTCAGAAAACCCTGCTCATCATGTCTCACTTTTTATATTAAACAGTACAAGCCACACACTCTTCCACGCTTAATTTACGTGTTCTCGTATAATACAGACTCTTTAAGCCTTTTTTATGTGCATAGATGTAGTAACGTGCTAATTCACGTGTTGAAATATCACTATTAACGTAAAGAATTGTACTAATTCCTTGGTCAATATGCTCTTGGATTTCTGCGATTAAATCAATTAATTTAAACTGATTCATATCGTAAGAAGATTTATAGTACCAGAACGTATCTTTTGATAAATACGGCATTGGATAATATGTTGTCGCATTCGCATACGTTCTTGATTCGATTTGACTTACGATCGGCATTACGCTTGAAGTTGCATTTTGAACGTAACTGATTGATTGTGTCGGAGCAATAGCAAGACGATATGAGTTATATAAACCATTCTTCTGTACTTGCTCTTTTAAACTTGTCCAATCTTCTTTTGTTGGAATATGAATTCCTTCAAATAATTGCTGAACTTTTTCAGTTACTGGGCTGTAATCTGTCGTTTCATACTTTTCAAAGTATGTGCCATTCGCATAATCAGATTTATCGAAATCTTTAAATGTCTCGCCTTTTTCTTTAGCGATTTCCATACTTTTCTCAATAGAGTAGTAATTTAACATCATAAAGAATGTACGAGCGAATTCTTTCGCTTCTGCACTTTCATAAGCGATTTTGTTTTTTGCTAAATATCCGTGTAAGTTCATTGCGCCAAGTCCAACGGAATGAAGCTCATCATTAGCTTTTTTCACAGTTGGTGCATTCGGAATAATCGTCATATCAGAAACAGCTGTTAAAGCTTCCATTCCCGCATGAACCGCTTCACGAATTTCTTTGTTTTCCATTACATTTACGATATTTAACGATCCTAAGTTACAGTTAATATCACGACGAATAATGTCATCTGTACCGTAATCATTTATTTCAGAAGTTTCTTGAAGCTGGAAGATTTCTGTCTCGAATGTTCAACCGAGTCCGCTACTCCTCAGTCCGTTGCTCATGCAACTGCTGTATGTCACCATACAGGACAGACTATATCATCACCTACAGCATTACCTGATTAGGTGCTCCGCTTTTCGAACGCCAATCGCTTGCGCTCTACTCCCATAAGGGATAGTCGTTAGGCTTTTACTTATCTTAATCTTTCAGAAAGTCTCTTATTACTTTATGTTGTCCCATAACTCTGCTATACAAAATAATAAGATACATTCTGAACTTTTATATTTTCATTCTAAGATAAGATTTAGCACGGTAGGTTACCTCAAATTTGAGGCTTTCCCCGTTTAACGGAGTTTTCGACTAGCATTTCTACTAGAAGGTGCTACATATTTAACACAAGTTCGACATCTTCACAGTTCCAATATCCTTCAATGGATGTTGGTTATTTGCATTTGATTTAAACATTAAATACGGATAACCAGACTCAAGCTGAATCATAGCTATTTTAATAAGCATATCACGTGCACTAATATCTAGTGGCTTCTTCTTCACTTTCGGATTGCTCATTAATTCATCGTACATTTCATCGATATCAATATCATCTAAATGCTTTCCGTATTCTTTATACACCGTATAAGGCGCGAAAACATGGAAAGGTTCGTTTTTCTCAGCAAGCTCAAAGAACTTACTTGGAACGATAATTCCGATTGATAGAGACTGAATACGGCTCTTCTCATCGGCATTTATTTTCTTTGTATCAAGGAATTCAATAATATCCCAATGGAAAATGTTTAAATATACAGCTCCGGCACCTTTTCGTTGGCCAAGCTGATTCGCATATGAAAACGAATCTTCAAGTAACTTCATAACAGGTACTACACCACTTGCAGCGTTGTCGATACCTTTAATTTGCTCACCACGTGCGCGTAGCTTAGATAAGTTTAAAGCTACTCCCCCGCCGATTTTTGATAATTGCATTGCAGTATTAATGTTAAAGCCGATTGAATTTAAGCTATCATCCATCTCTAACAAGAAACAAGACACCATTTCTCCTCTTCTGCTTCTTCCCGCATTTAAAAAGGTTGGTGTCGCTGGTTGGTAGTTTTGTTTGACAATCATGCTTGCGAATTGTTTTGCCTTCGCAACATCACCGCGTCCTAAGTATAATGACACAATTGCTACACGATCTTCATAGCTTTCTAAGTATTGTTTTTGATCATTTGTTTTTAACGCATAATCTTTGTAGAACTTAGATGCTGCCATATAAGATTGGAACTCGAAGTTTTCACCATAAGCGATGTTATATACCTCTTCTACTTCCTCCAAGTTATACTCGTCCAGAACGTTGTAATAGTAATCATGTTCTTTCATATACTCCATTCGCTCTGCCACGCTATTAAAATGAACGGTATTCTCTCTAGCTTCTTCCATAAAGACTTCTAATGCCTCTTTATCTTTATGAAGCTGATAAAAACCGTCCTGCATTTGCGTGATTTCATTATTCAGTTCAATGTGTCGCAATCTCCCGCACCCTTTCCTTAAAATATTCTACATCGTTATTTGTTCCTGATAACTCAAATTTTGATACAATAGGCACTTCATATTTAGCAGAAATTTTGTCAGCACTTGCACCGAACATGTCTCCCCAGTTACGATTGCCGCTTGCAGATACGCCTTTTAATTTTTCATTATTGCGCTCTAAAAATTCTAAAACACGTTCTGGTACATTGCCAAAACCTGTTGTATACGTAATTAAAATAAAGTCTTCATCTATTACTAGATCTTCACCAATTTGAACGGCCGGCATATTTAATTTGTGAATGAAACGCTTCACGTTTCCTGTCATAGAATCATATGCAACTAACATTTCCGACCCTCCCTTTTCAATCTATACTCTCTGTATGTTGTTTCTTGATTTCTCTATATATTGTATTACGTTTCAAAATAAGACACAAGATATATGTATAAATTCTTTCTTTTTTTAACTTTTACTTTTCGACAAGACCGTCGATTTTTTTCAATACAATGACTATGAAACAACATTCTAAAACTCATGTCAATAAAGTGCTTTTCAAAAAAGTTGTCAACGAATTTAACCTTATTTTAAAAAAAGTTACCAATATATTTTGTCATAAAACGGCAAATGCTGGAGGAATATATTTCTCCAGCATCACGCAAAAAAGAACAGACATGAAACGATAATCTGTTCTAAAAAACGATTACATTTATCAATTTTAATTTATTAAATATTATACATATACTTTCGGTTCGCGTTACATACTAAAAGATAACTATTATAGAAAAAGATTATTATTATGGAAATTCAGCTTATTTATGAAAAGGTTATTCAGAGTGCTCAATACGCAAAATATCTTTTACAAATATATGATGCGGATTTTCATCTTTATCAATCATTGTACATACAGGAGCTTCTTCATCAAAATATACAATCATTCCTTCTATGTACTGATACGTATGTTGAACTTGTACAGTTACTTTAATTTCTACAGCCTCTTCATATGCTCTTTTTATTTTCTGAAGCATTTTTGTCGAACACTTTCTTTTCTCTGGATACATGACCATTCCCATAAATCGGTTGCCGGCTCTATCTTTCCACATATAATCCCAATGTGGTAATATGCCTTGTTTAAAATCGCCCATAAGTCTCCTCCCCTATATTCTTCTAGTTACGAACGTGGCGTTTCTGAGTATGTATAAATGACCTGTCCGCCGCGCTGTGCGTTACCAATGAAATGTTTAAAATCTTCTCGATTTACTAAAACTTCTCTGAACGTATAAAATACATCTTTCGTAACAACATACTCCTTTATTTCACCATTTTTCAGCTGATCCAAAATTGTATTTGCTAATTCTTTATCCATGTATTTCACCTCTATGCAATATTTTATTTTATCTTATATTCTACAGGTCAACAACTGTAAAATTATCCAGATGCTATACCTTCATTTCATTTTCATTATTTTCCAAAAGATATCTCTTAATTATATGTCCACTAAATATCATATACTAACATAGCTACTTCTCTATATCAAACATTTCGACATTCAATTATGCAAAGTTCCATACCACTATGCTACAATATATAAATAGAACTAGGAGGGATACTATGATTCGGAAAGCAAAAAAGACAGATGCGAAACTGGTAGCACCTTTATTGTATAACGCTCTGCACGAAATTGCTGAAAAAATCACAGGTAGCACAGTTGAGACAGAAGTATTACTAGGACTTGAAACATGGTTCTCAAAAGAGAGAAATCGACTGAGCTATGAAAACTGTTTTGTATATGAGCAAGACGGGGGTGCAGTTGGAGTGATTGTCGCTTATCACGGTAGTGAAGCAACAATGCTTGATGCACCAATTGTACATCACTTAAGAGAATTACATAAAGATGAATCAATTACGTTAGAAAAAGAAGCTGAACTTGATGAATATTACATTGATACATTATCCGTTTCAAATGCATATGGCGGAAAAGGAATTGGTTCTAAATTAATTAAAGCTGCTGAAATTTATGCAACTGAAAAGGAGCATGAAAAAATCGCATTACTTGTTAATTTAGAAAACAAACGTGCCTATTCACTATACGAAAAACTAGGTTACAAAAAAGATCAAATCGTTATGCTTGTAGGCGAACCTTATGCACATCTCGTAAAACCATTGAACATCAAAATTTCTATATCTTAAAAAGAAAGCACACGATTTATATAAATCGTGTGCTTTTATGTTAAATTCGTATTTAATACATTTCCATTCATCGCCTCATGAAACGTATATGTTGTACATCCCCATGGCTCTCTGTGCAAAATAGGAGAACCAGACCATCCCATCGCTCTCAGTTCGGCACCAATCATTACATTTACATAATTATGACCTACAAGAGCAATACTTCCATGTACGAGAGCGTAACGATGTAATAAGTAAGCTGCTTGTCTTACCCTCTCTCTTACTTCCTTATAAGACTCCACATCTTTATGGTAACCAAGTATCCATAATGTTCGTCCGATAAACATCCATACGTTAGGTTTACACTTCAACCATTTTGGAGCATAAAAAGTCGTCGGAACTTCTGCTTCCCTAAATAGAGTATTTTGCATAAAAGATAAAGAATCCGTTAATTCAGCTGCTGACTGTACAGCACACCTTTGATCACTCGTTACAATCAATTTTGCTGCTTCAACCGCTTCCCTTGTTTCCGTTGGTATAGGTGCTTTTTCTGTTATAGTATGTAAGTCATATCCTTTCATCCATTCATGAAAGGATGTAACCGTCATTGGTTCTATAGTACGATCTAAGCGACCATGACGAATAAAAGAAATCTTCATTCTTTCCACTCTCCATTCATCACTTACGAACTCTATTATGTACTATTTTTACATATCATACCACGCAAAAAAAAAAGAAAGTTATATCTCTTTACATATCCCCGCCACTCTCATGTGTGACCCCAGCATGTATCCCATCCATCCCATCAAAATACGTAGTTGTTTCATGATGACGAATCTTTTTTAAATGTATATAAGAAAATACAAATAAAATTAATGATATAACACTCCCCACAAATTCAAACATCATTTTACCGCCTCTAATTTCTCCCACTTTAATAGGTTATTGTATTTCTTTATTATACCTTTATATAAAGATTTTTTCATTTTATCTATTTTTTTTCAAATATCATGGCTTTTCTACATATTTTCTTACAAAAAGTGAATATTTTTCGAATTTTTACTTTGAAAACATTTACAAAATAGGAAACATAGTTCAAAATAAAGGAAAATAAAAAATCCCAAATTATTCTTTTTTGGAAAAACTGTAACAAGGAGAGTTGCTTATGCAGATCGCAGAAACTGGAGATATCATTGAATTTAAAGGTGGAATGCAAGGCCGTGTTCAAAAAGTAAATCAAAACTCTGTTATTGTGGATATAACAATTATGGAGAATTTTAGAGAACTAGATATGGAACCTCTTACAGTTGTTAGTCATAAAAACTATACTGTCATTAATCAAAATGCATAATATAATAGAAAGAACGGATCTGTATGACATGCAGATCCGTTCTTTCTATTATATATTAACGATTATCAATTGTTTCTGGATATAGATCATGGTTCATCATACGGTAGTCTGCCATTTGTTCATATTTCGTTCCTGGGCGACCGTAGTTACAGTAAGGATCAATTGAAATCCCTCCACGTGGTGTGAATTTACCCCATACCTCAATGTAACGTGGATCCATTAATTTAATTAAATCATTCATAATAACGTTCATGCAATCTTCGTGGAAATCACCATGATTGCGGAAACTAAATAAATATAGCTTTAGCGATTTACTCTCTACCATTCTTTGTTCTGGAATGTAGCTAATATAAATTGTTGCAAAATCCGGTTGGCCTGTTTTCGGACATAAACTTGTAAATTCAGGACAATTGAATTTAACAAAATAATCACGGTTTGGATGATTGTTATCAAATACCTCTAAAATCTCCGGACTATATTCAAATAAATATTTTGTATTTTGATTTCCTAATAATGTTACATCTTTTAAATCTTCATCTAATCTTCCTGCCATTTTAAACATCCCTTCTCACTATACTCCGCGTTTATTTCCCCATACTAACGCATGAAGCTGCGGCAATACTTTTGCATTATTCATCTCTTTACAATTTACAGCTTTTTCAATTAGCCACTCATACTTATCTAATAATTTTTTAATCAACATCGCATCATCCACAGTTTTTGTATCATCATTCCCTACTTGTAAGAAAAATGGCACATCTGGATAACGTTCATGTATCTTAACTGCATACTCAAAGTCATAATCGTCAAATACTACTACCTTTAGACTAATATCTTTTCCTACTAGTTTCTGAATCACATCATCTAACTTCTGAAAATCAGTATTCATCGTCGAACTTGGTGGTTTTGGAGAAATCGTTATCTCATCAATTTGAAGTAACCAATCTTGCCATTTACTCCCTTGCGTTTCGATTGCCGTTCGCATTCCATTCTCTTTTAATATAGAAAGAAGAAACTCAATATTTTTCAACAATGCCGGATTTCCACCTGAAATCGTAACATGAGAAAAATTTTCGCCACCAATTTCTACAAGCTCATTCCAAACATCTTCTGCTGTCATCTGTCTAATTTGATCTTTAGCCGACCCATCCCACGTAAAAGCAGAATCACACCAAGCGCAGCTATAATCGCAGCCAGCTGTACGGATAAACATTGTCTTTTGCCCTACAACCATTCCTTCACCTTGAATAGTCGGACCGAATATTTCTAAGACAGGGATTTTACTCATCAAGCATCCACTCCCGTCTTACTTCCGCATAACTAGTTGGAGTCTCAAATAGACGAACAAATTCAACACGAGCTCCTTTATATTCGTTCACTCGATTCTCTTTTGTTAGTGCTTCTGCCATCTTTTCATAAATCCAAACGACCATATTTTCAGCAGTCGTATTCATTGCAGGTAACGTTTCGTTTAAATAACGATGATCTAAATAAATTTCTATTTCATTCTTCCAAATTTCCTTTATATCTCCAAAGTCAATTGCAAGACCTATTTCATTTACATATCCACTAATCCCAAATACAACTTTATATGTGTGACCATGTAAGTTTTTACATTTCCCTTCATAACAGTGTAAATGGTGTGCTGCATCAAATGTAAATTCCTTGCTGACCATTACTCTTTTATTATGATATTTGAGCTGTTTACGCTGAATATCCTTGTCCATTTTCTGCAAATTTTCTACAATGCGAAATCCAAAGAAATTATCCATTAGTTACTCGCTCCTTCGCGTTCTTGTAGGTACGTATCTAATCCTGCTTTACGAAGTTGACATGCTGGACATTCACCGCAACCATCACCAATGATTCCGTTATAACATGTTAATGTTTTTTCTCGAACAAACTCGAATGCTCCAAGTTCATCTGATAATTTCCATGTTTCCGCTTTATCAATCCACATAAGTGGTGTATGAATTACAAACGGATAATCCATGGATAAATTTAAAGTAACGTTTAACGATTTCACAAACACGTCACGGCAATCTGGATAACCACTAAAATCAGTTTCACATACACCCGTTACAATATGACGTGCTCCAACTTGTTTTGCTAATACAGCAGCAAATGATAAGAATAGTAAATTTCGTCCATCTACAAACGTCGATGGCAATTCACCTTCTTCATGTGTAATCTCCATATCCGTTCTCGTTAACGCATTTGGAGCAAGTTGATTTAATAGACTCATATCTAGTACTGTATGTTTAATTCCTAACTCTTTTGCAATTTCCGCTGCACAATCAATTTCTAGCTTATGACGTTGATTGTAATTAAACGTTACAGCCTCTACTTCTGCAAACTGCTCTATTGCCCAAAATAAACATGTCGTACTATCTTGTCCTCCACTAAAAACAACAACTGCCTTTTCTTTTTTCATTTCACTCATTCTCCTTCTCTACTACGAATAAGAAGAAAGAACGTTCTTGAACTGTCACAATAAAAAAACAAAACAATACCTAAAGATATTGTTGTTTCCATAGTTTTTTATAGAGGGAGTTCGCGAACCTCTCCCGTGCATTGCACGGAATTCCTTCTTTCATTGACAAAGCTTATTGTAACATATTGTATACTACCATAAAAAATTTCTGATTTTTCCGCTATTTCTCATTTCATTTCTTGCATTTTATAGTATGATTAATTTAATGTGAGAAGAGAGGAGGCACCCCACTGAAACTCTTTATTATTTATCTCTTTTTAAATATATTATTTATCCTTGTTACAATGCTCGTCTACCATTTATTTTGGAATCAAAAAGGGAAACGTTCTCCTAAATTAAATTCAGCTATATTTATTGCGTTATGTTGCCTCGCTACCATACTATGTATTACTTTCGGAGCAAAAACAAATTATGGATTTCAATTTGATATGCGCCATATCGTATTGATTGTTGGTACATTAACAGGAGGTCCTATTGCTGGTGGATCTATATTAGTTGTATTAAATATATACCGCTTCTTATTAGGAGGAATAGGTGTTTTCCCATCGCTTATTGGTTCTATTCTTCTATTTATCGTCCTACTATTTACATACAAATTTTTCAATCGAACTTCTAATCGTATCAAAATAATACTTGCTATTATATACAGTCTCACATACGGCTTTAGTTGGATACCTTTCTTCCTTTCAAAAGTTACAAATAGGGCTGATTATATACCACATATTATTATGTATGAGTTATGTACGATACTTGGTACGATCCTTATTTTATATTTACTACACATATTACAAACTCAAGTTCGTCTTCAAAACGAACTTATGAATGCTGAAAAATTTCATTTAATTGGTGAAATGGCAGCGTCTATCTCTCATGAAATTCGCAATCCATTAACTTCAACAAAAGGATTTTTGCAACTTTTACAATCAAATACATGCACTGAGGAGGAGCGAAAATTATATATCGACATTGCCATCAACGGAATCGAACAAGCAAATCACGTTCTTACAGATTATTTAACCTTTGCAAAACCAAGTATTGAAAAAGAACAAAGATTACAGTTAGAAGAAGAACTACTACATGCATTATCGTTAATTACACCGCTTGCTAATTTAACAAATGTACGTACTCATTATATAAAGCAAAGCACTTCTTTTTTTATCGCGGGAGAAAAACAAAAACTAAATCAATGCTTACTAAACATTTTAAAAAACTGCATTGAGGCCATGCCAAAAGGCGGTGATCTTTATTTCACATTAGTTCCTAATCATAAACATATTCAGTTATATATAAAAGATACAGGAATCGGTATGGATACCGAACAAGTAAAACGCCTCGGCTCTCCTTTCTACTCAACAAAAGAAAAAGGTACTGGTCTTGGAATGATGGTCGTATTTAGTGTTGTGCAAGCTATGAATGGAAAAATTGATATTATAAGCGAAAAAGGTACTGGTACAACCTTCTTATTAACTTTTCCACTCATACAAAAAACGTGATGAAATACTCATCACGTTTTTTCTGTTCCTTCAACTAATTCAGCAAAAGCTTTCACTTTGCCATGTGGTTTTTGATTTTCTTTACGTGCTTTCCAAGCGCGCTCTTCTTCTTTCTTTTTCTTGGACATACTTTTCAACTCCTTCTTATCTTTCTCCATGTAGTATTCCAAAATAAGAAAGAAAACTATGCATGTATGAAAAAGAAGTGGTCTCCCACTTCCTTCTAATTATCGCTGTAAAATTGCGTGTTTCGCCTCTTTTAACTGCGTAAGATGTCTTTGTTCGTGCAAATCCAGAAATTGAACCCACTGATACAAATTCAAATCATTAAAAACAGGATGCTTTAATCCATTTTCAAATAGGTCTTTTTCATCTATAACACTATGAAGCGCATGTAATAGTTCTTGTCGTGAATGTTCTAGTAATTGGATTCCTTGCTGTTTTTTCATTAGCGTTTCTGTTGGTTTCATTTGCTGAGGAGCTTCTCGTTTATGCGTGCGATCCAGCGTAAGTTGGAGGTCTTTAAATGGAGTCGTGTTTCTTTCATTTCTTTGTAAAGCATACACAAGGGCAGACGTGACAGATTGTTCAACTAAATGCAAGTGATGCAAAATTTGAATAATACTCCATTTATCACGGCGTGGCTTTACATTTACTTCTGTATCATTTAACATTTCAATTTCTGATAATAGCGTGCTTCGGGTAGACTGCAATGAGTTCACCAAACTTTCTAAACTCACATCCATATTAGATTGAAGCATGTTTCTTTCCCCCTTTTTTGTTGGTGAAAAGAGGTGCTCCTTATTAGAAACACCTCTTTAGTATTCTGAATTTTCTTTTATTATCTCATCATTTTCTCGTTATGTCGATGTTAAACATGTGAAAAAAAGCGCATGTTTTTTACAATTTTGTGTCGTCAATCGCATGTAGCCATGCTTCAATTTCTGTAATGACACTTTTCACACAACCTTCAGCAAATGGTGATGTTAAATTTGCAACTTCTACTAATTCCAAGAATGATTTACTTCCACCTTGTTGGCACAGATTCACATAATCTTCCCACGCCTCTTGTCTATTATCTCTTGCACGTTTCCAAAATTGCAGTGCGCAAATTTGCGCTAACGTGTAGTCGATATAATAGAATGGTGAGCTATAAATATGCCCTTGACGCTGCCAGAACCCACCGCGCTCTAAATAATCATTATCTTCATAATCACGATGCGGCAAATACTTTTTCTCTATATTACGCCATGCTGTCTTACGCTCTTCTGGTGATGCTTCAGGATTTTCATATACATAATGTTGATATTCGTCAACAGATACACCATACGGTAAAAACAGAAGTGCTGAACTTAAGTGAGAGAAGTAATATTTATCTGCATCTTCTTCAAAGAATAGCTTCATCCATGGCCATGTGAAGAATTCCATACTCATAGAGTGAATTTCACACGCTTCATATGTTGGCCAATTATACTCTGGAATTTCAAATTTACGACTTTCATATACTTGGAAAGCATGGCCCGCTTCATGTGTTAATACATCAATATCACCAGATGTTCCGTTAAAGTTTGAGAAAATAAATGGCGCTTTATAATTCTCAATATATGTACAATATCCACCGCCAGCTTTTCCTTTTTTCGCAACTAAGTCTAATAGGTCATTATCTAACATGAAATTGAAAAATTCATCTGTTTCAGCCGATAACTCCTTATACATCGTTTTCCCATGATTAACAATCCAATCCGCATCTCCTTTTGGAGTTGGGTTACCTGTTGGAAATTCAAAGTTTTCGTCGTAATACGCTAACTTCTCTACACCGATACGCGCTTGTTGTCGTTTTCTTAATTCCGTTGTGACGGGAACGATATAATCTAGCACTTGCTGACGATAATTCGCCACCATTTCCGCATTATAATCTGTACGGTACATTCTTGCATATCCAAGTTCAACAAAGTTTTTGAAACCTAAAGATTTGGCAATTTTTGTTCTTACTTTAACAAGCTCGTCATAAATACGATCTAACTCTTCTTCATTCTCAGCTAAAAATCCGTAATACGCCTCACTTGCTGCTTTACGTTCACTTCTTTCTTTCCCTTGCATAAATGGAATAAGTTGTGATAATGTTCTTTCTTCTCCTGCAAAATCAATTTTTGCAGATGCTAATAATTGCGTATATTGTGAAGACAATTTATTCTCTAATTGTAAATCCTTCACGACTTCATCAGAATATGTTTTCAAATCACACTCCGCAAGAGCAAATAATTGCTTTCCATAATACGCTTCTAATTCTTCACGGAATGGCGAATGAATTAACGCATTATAATACTTTGTACCATATCCTTGTACAACTGGAGAAAATTCATCAAAGAAATCTTGCTCTTCCTTATAAAAAGCATCTGTCGTATCAACAGAATGACGAATGTAACAAAGATTCCCCATTGTACCAAAATCGTTACGAATTTCGTTAATTGAATGAATGACTTGTTTTTGTTCTTCTACAGTTTTTGCGTTATCAAACTTCTCCAAAGCAACTGTAAACTTCTCTTTTAATTCTTCAATATTTGGCCTTTTATATTCATAGTCTTTAAATGACATGAACGAGCCTCCTCTCCATTATGTGCATCCTTACTATAATTCAATGCTTCCTTACAAATCTCCTCTTATTCTTCAACAAAATACGGCATATGCCGTCATAATTACCTGTAAATAAAAAAGCCTTGGATTTTTTTATCCAAAGCTTCTTTGGAACATACTATTATTTTTCATACTTTCCAATCTTTTTTAATAAATCAAGTAATTCATCCTTTTCCTCTTTCGTTAACATTTCAAAAGACTGATGTATAACTTGCTCATGCCCTGGAAAAATAGAAGCAATAAAAGTCTCTCCAGACTCAGTTAATTGTGCATAAATAACACGTCTGTCATTCGGGCACGGAATTCTCTTTACTAGTCCCTTTTTCTCTAGCTTATCTACAACATATGTAATGCTGCCACTAGCTATTAAAATACGTTCACCAATTTGCTGAAGTGGTTGACCGCCTTTATGATATAGCAGTTCTAATACAGCAAACTCAGTTGGATTTAAACCGTTACTTTGTATAGATTTATTTGTAGTATCCATAACAGAACGATGTACACGAGATAATGCAATAAATACTTTTAAAGATTGAGAAATATCTTCTCGTTCATTATTTGATGTCATACAACTTTCAACCCTTCACTTAAATTCTCAGTAATAAAAAGAACAAACTAGTACTTCATATAAATTCCGAATGAGCATTCACTCATTCATTACCTCTCCCCAAATATATTATGAATGATTCTTGAATAAAAACATGACAATTTTAACATAGTTTATATATAATGATAATAAAAAAGAAGGAGTACCACATTTGAGAGTCAAATTCCACAGCATAGTTTTATATATATTGCTTGTTATCCTACCAACTATAGGGATTGGTGCTACATTTTATTCATATCATTCATATAAAATGAAACAAGAAAACAAACGAGTTGCCCATACGGTTCTCTTTTTATACAGAGACTATTTAGATCACCACCTTGGCGAAGCAATTTCTGCATTAGAAATGCTCTCAAAGGTCATAGGAACCGAGACTGGAAATATTAATGGAATGAAAGAAATTGTACATGATACAGATGGAAACGATGCACGTTTTTCTGGTCTATATTACGCTACACCAGAAGGTATCATTACAATCGCATCGGAAGGCGACCGACCACCTGTTGATGTCTCAGATCGTAAATACATTCAAAACGCATTACAAACTAAGAAAACAACTGTATCATCCGTCATTACAGATCGTGTTCTTGGTCATCAAGCTATTATGATTGCTTCTCCCATTTTCAATAAACAGAAGGAACTCTCAGGCTTATTGTTAGCAAGTTTACGCTTTGACTACATTTCATCATCTTTAAATGCCATTAAGCCACAATACCATTTTGAAGTAACTGATAAGTATGGTGTAGTTTTTCTAAACGATGATAATAACGAAACAAGTGATGCGCATTCTAATATGCTTACTACTCCACTCCAAAGATTAGATTGGAAGGTCTCTGTTTCCCCGTTACCTATTCATCAAAAAACTTTA
Organism: Bacillus tropicus; assembly: GCF_001884035.1. Lineage (GTDB taxonomy): Bacteria > Bacillota > Bacilli > Bacillales > Bacillaceae_G > Bacillus_A > Bacillus_A tropicus. The sequence continues at coordinate 343,830 of NZ_MACG01000031.1, read as the reverse complement.
AACCAGTGGGTTGCCGTAGAATGTATAGCTACTTTATTTTTAATGTCAATTTTATTTTTACTCGCTCAATATATGTTGTTAAAACGACAAACAAAACTGGAAAGACAACAAAATGAACTACAAAAAATTGAATTAGTTGGAACTTTTGCAGCTAGTACAGCCCACGAAATCCGTAACCCACTTACCGGAATTAAAGGGCTCGTCGCTCTATTAAAAGAGAAATATAAAGATGAACAAGATCAGTTCTATTTTTCCATCATCGAACAAGAAATAGAACGAATTAATGAAATTGTAAGTGAATTTCTTATTCTTGGAAAGCCAACTGCAATCATTGAACAAACATATGATGTGAGAACCATTCTAAATGAGGTAGCATTAATTATTCAATCTGAGGCGAATCTACATAACATTGTATTCCATTTACATTTGCCAGACCATCCTGTTCATATCCGGTGCTCAAAAGACCATATGAAACAAGTGGTTTTAAACATTACAAAAAATGCAATTGAAGCTATGACTTCTGGTGATACACTAACTATTTCTGTAACAAACAATGAAACACACGCGCAATTGCAAATTATAGATACTGGAAAAGGGATTCCAAAACATATTCAAAAACACCTCTTTCATCCGTTCTTTACTAATAAAGATACTGGAACAGGTCTTGGACTTGTCATATGTAAACGAATTGTAGAGATGTACAATGGGCATATTTTTATTGACAGTATAGAAAATGAAGGAACGACAGTGTATATCGAAATTCCGTTACACATAGTATAATTATCCTTTTCCCAAAAGGGTAATTATACTTATTTCATAAAACCAGCCACAAGCATTCGCCAAAAATTACTTGTTTTCCCTTCATACCCAATTTGAAAAATAGGTACCTTTATAATTGATAACCATTTTGGTGTTTGTTTTTCTTTATAACGCTGGTACTGTAAAATAAGCTTGTCCAATTCTTGACTAACTTGAATTGTCTCCATACTATTTAACCCACTCGTTAAACCTAATTGAATCATCTCTTCACGTTTCATATGAATATCACGTGAAAGCTTTTCTAATGTGTACTTCCTTTTTACAGTAAACATTCATATCCCCCTTATTATACTTCCATGCTCTCTACTTCACTTGTCCATTGGACTTTTAACTACTTAATCCTATTTGAATTTGAAGAATCAGAAAATTTAACATTTTCTCCCTGTAATTTACAAATCTTTACCCTCACTTTGAGAATTATTACAAATTATTCTATCTTTGTAAATACATTCGCAATAATAGACAATTTTTTCATCTTCTTTTTTTACAAACACCAACTAAATAGCGGATTCTCTATTTTCCATATACTTTTCTTCGACATTTTTTGTTTAATTTATATAAAAAAGCAAACCATAATGATGATTGATAATATAGAAAGGAAATATTTATATGCGCAAATATACGATTGTATTGCTTATTTTGACTATGTTCTTACCATCCTGCTTGTTTCCTGTTCAAGCTAAGGCCCATACAAACAAAGTAGCTATTGTCATTGATGACTTCGGCAATAATATGAAGGGGACTGATAAGATGTTATCACTTCCTATTCCACTAACTGTTGCTGTTATGCCTTTTCTTCCTTCCACAAAGGAAGACGCGATAGCAGCTCATAAGAAAGGACACGAAGTTATTATACATATGCCAATGGAACCGATTAAAGGTAAAAAAGAATGGCTTGGACCAAAAGCAATTACAACTGATTTAAGCGACGAAGAAATAAACAACCGACTCGAACAAGCAATTCAAGAAGTACCACATGCAATTGGAATGAATAATCATATGGGATCCAAAGTGACTGCGGACGAAAGAATTGTGCGACTTATACTTGCAGCTTGTAAAAAACACGGTTTATTTTATTTAGATAGCAAAACAAATCCTAAGAGTGTCGTCCCAAAAATCGGGAAAGAATTAGGAGTGCCTATTATTGAAAACCAATTATTTTTTGATGATGTGTATACAGCCGCACATATTTCAAAACAAGCCCAATTACTCATAAAAAAACTTCAAGAAAAACCGATTATGGTAGCTATCGGACATGTTGGCCCTCCAGGTGAAATTACATCACGTGTAATAGAAACTTCTATTCCTAAAATTCGAGCACATGCAGACTTTATTTTTTTATCTGATTTAGCATTATCTCCACCTCCTGTTTCAAAATAAGATTCATGACTCAAACTAAAAAAGAGAGCAATCTGCATATAGCAAATTGCTCTCTTTCCTTTTCATCTTAAATATAATCTACATGACTCACCCTGAATCCTTTTTTCTCTATTTTTTCGATTAATTGCTTTAATCTTTTTTCATTTAACTCATCTGTTATATTTACGATAACGCGGCGAATATATTGATCGCCGTTATCTAGCGTAAATAGTCCACCGATATGAAATGATTTCAACAATGTCCCAAGTTCTTTAATCGTTCCCTTACAATCTTGTGTTGCAATCGTTAATATATAACCACCCGTCCGCATACCAAATGAGTCTTCAATAACATCAAATATATTGGAATGCGTTAAGATGCCAACAAATTCATTATAATCATTTAGTACAGCTAAAAACGGCAGACGACGAATAACATAAAATGCTCTAAAAAAAGAGTCCTTTTCAAAAATAAATGCAGTGGAATCTTCCAGCATATGTTCCGTACTTAATTCCTCTAATCCACCATTACACTTCTTTTCTAAAAGATCCACTTTATAAATAATCCCCATGAATTTCTTTTCATCTTCTGCTAATACAGGGATTGCTCGAAATCCCGTTTCATTCATAATTTGCAGAGCCTGCTTACCTGAATCGTTCATTTTGCAAAATGTTACTTGCTGTTTTGGCAGAAAATGATATTTAACTCGCAAAATATGTTCCTCCTTACATGTCAACATGTAATCTATATATAATAAGGAGACCTATATTTTATGAGTAAAATTATTTTTAAAACGCTTTCATTTACTTATTGACTTGTAACGACATCACAAACATTTTATATAACAGAACTCTTTGCACCTTTTATCATTAACAATTTCACATGGTAGTTCATTAAATATTCTATACCCTCTAGCCATTTTTTCGCTTCTTCTGGAGTTTTTCCCCACACAATCATGCCATAATTATGAACGAGAACTACTCCTCCACCTTCAATAAAATTCGGCACATTATTCTCTAATAAATCAGCGAATTTTTTCTCATCTTCTACAATGGGAATTGTCATTTCTGTTATACCTTCTTTTCCAAAAACACGTTCCACGCTACGTTTATCGAATGTTACTTCCCCTTCTTCTCCATACAACTCTGATATTAAATGACTATCTACAGTCTGTACTTGTAAAATACATTCTGCACTACTTTTTTTATAAATATCCGCATGCATAAATGATTCCGCAGCTGGTTTTTCTTCATTTTCAAATACTGGTTCACACATACAGTTTACAACAATAAAATCTTCTTCTGAAAATAACCCTTTATCTCTTCCCTCAACGTTTACTAAAAAAGTTAACGGCTCTTTTGACGTACAGAGTGATAAACTAATTTTTGTACCATAAAACCAATCACGAAGTGCTAGTTCAGATTTCACATCTTTTAATTCATTCCATTTCTTTAAAAAAAATAACATTTCGTCACCCCCGGCGTAATATTCATATAATGTTCGAATCCTTTCTATGTAAAAGGAGTATTTTTTGATTATTCTAAAAATTTAATTGAATTATCACATGAGAACGCCTTTTTGTCAATATAGTTTCATAGCTCTTCTTTAAAATGGGCCCTTCATATGTCTATACTCCTGTCTATTGACTATTTCATTTTATACATAAAAAATACGTTATTCTTTTTCAATCAAAGAATAACGTATTTTCTCATCTTTTATTTCGTTATTGCGTTATATAAGAACTGTGCATATTGTTCACGTGTTACAAAATCATCACCTAAAAAGTTTCCTTTTCCATCACCTTTTGATATGTTATTATCCGCTAACGCTTTCACAGATCCTTCTGCCCAATGACCAGTTGGTACATCATTAAAGTTCCCTTTATTATTTTCAACTTCTTTTAACTGAAATACTTTATATAATACTACAGACATTTCGTATCGAGTTAATACTCCATCTGGACGAAACTCCCCAGTACCATCTCCTTGCATAATTCCAGCTTGCGCAACTGTAGCAATATCTTGCTCAAACATATGCCCTTTCGTATCTGTAAATCTTTCTTTCTGCTCTACTTTATTTTCTAATTTCAAGTACCTTTGTACTAAAGCCGCAACTTGTCCGCGCGTAATATTGTCACCAAATCCAAATTTCCCATTTCCATATCCCTTAAAAATATTCTCTTTCGCTAAATAATGAATTGCTTCTTCTGACCAATGTCCTTTTGGTACATCTTTAAATACTACTGCTTCTATTTTTTCATCCTCTTTACTTTCTACTACATTTTGAATTACAGATCCTGTAAAGAAGATTCCTGTATCCGCAAATGGATCTTTCACACCAAATTCGTATATTTTCTCGCCTGATGTACTCCACTTAACTGCATCATTACTATACGTACCACCTTCGCTCTTCAAACGAATTTTTGTAGAAATTTTACCGTCTTTTTCGTATATAGATACTTTTACTTCTTTATTTACTTCTGTTTCCTCTAAAAACACTTTTTGATTTTGAACATTGATGTAGGCTGTTTTACTTAGTTCTATCACTGGTCGAACATCACGAATTTCATTTGCAACAAAACTTAAGAATACTAACTTTTTCAAATTACTAGCTGGGGTTAAGTCTGAAATATAATTCGCTTCTAAATCAAGTTTTTGTAAGTTTACTAGACTTGATAATGGCGTAATATCCTTTAACTCATTGTTAGGTAAGTGTAATTCTTTCAACTGTGTCATCTTACTTAGCGGAGTAACATCTTTTATTTCATTTTTCCCGATCCACAATTCTTCTAATTGCTTCATTTGCTCAATGCCGGATAAATCTTTAACTTTATTACGTGTTAATACTAAGTCTGTTAAAGGTAATGAATATAACGGTTTAATATCTTCAATTTGATTACCCGCTAAAGTTAAGTATGTTACATTTTTCAACGCGCTTAATGGTGCAACATTCGTAATTTTATTATTTGCTACATTCAAGTAATCTAGTTGTTCCATTTTCGATAATGCTGTTACATCTTCTATTTGGTTGCCTGATAGATATAAACTTTTTACATTTTTCATTTCAACTAATGGTGCAACGTTTGTAATTTTATTATTACTTAAATCAAGAGATTCTAAATTCTCCATCTTAACAAGTGGCGTTACATCTGAAAATTCATTACCACGCAAAGCTAAATGATTTAATTGCTTTAAGTTCGCAAAGAACGACGGATCTTTTATCTTCGCATTCGCAACTGTTAAAGATTTTAAATTTGGCATATATTTTAATGCACTATAATCAAGTATCTCATTCGTATTTAAAAACAAATCCTTTACTTGTAATAACTCTTCTTTCGTAATTGGTGTATTTAAATCTTTTCTATTAAATACTTTTTTATTAACAAGTTCTCTTAATTTGTTGTCTGTTATCATATTTTGATTATCAACTGGATTCTCCGTTTCCGTATTTCCTGAATTAGAGTTATCATCTGGTTTCTCTGTTTCTTTGTTACCTACAGTTGGATCTTTAATTTCAAATTGAACCTGATATTTGTGATCATATCCAATAGCCGGAATAAGTATATGCATTTGCATATTGTGCTTCTTCTCAAACTCGCCAATTTCAAATTGAACTACTTTCGTTCCATTCTTCCTCTTATCTTCTGACAAAACTTTTACATCATGAAATACACCCGGCTGGTTTCTATCTTCTATTCTAAGATATTGAAAATAATCGCTATCTTGCATTGTTACAGTAACAATTTTTTTCCCGTCTGCAATCGTTACTTTAGGATCTTTTATATATTGAGAAACCATAGATGGCTCATCTTTTTGGTCCTTATATATTTTAATCTCAGTAGCGTATGTACGTTCACTAGCTGCTACCACCGACTGATTTGCTTCAGCTTTTAGTGCTGCTAACGCGGGAGTAGAGTATGCAGCAAATGGAATTGCTAATGTTGTCGCTACTACTAGCGCCTTCATATAATTTTTTTTCAAAATAATATCCCCTATCATATATAATTTTTATAATTGATAAATATTATCAATTACCCAAAATAAATGATAATGAATCTCATTATCATTGTCAATGAGAATATTACATTAAATTTATATTTTTAAAGGTGAAAAATAAAAAAGCCCTTTATTCAAAGAGCTTTTTTACCTATCGTATGAAGAATTTCATTTTTTTCCTTCTCATTGATGACACCGATTTTTTGCAAAATATTCGCGTACAATACAAGTTTATTATATATTCGTTCTGACATGTTCTCCCTTCTTTCCTTCGACCAACTTTTTTTGTATTGGTAAATTATATGAAAGAGATGAGAAAATGTGTCCACTTTTTGCATAAATACAAATCTTTTATCCAACTGTTTGCTAGCAGTAAAACTCCCACCTTAAAATCAGGTAGGAGTTCAATGTATTTAGCACATTGTCCATTGAATATTATGTTTTTTAACTTCCTCTTCAAAACTATAGGGCATTTTTTTATCACAAATAACATGCTGAATACGGGAAAATGCAGCTATTCGATAATTCCCTTTTACGCCTACCTTTGTATGATCACATAGAATATATGTTTTTTCCGCTAATTTCATCATCGCTTCTGACAGTTTCGCCTTTTCTAATTCAAAACTAGAAACTCCAAAACCAGGTAATAATCCATCAATCGAAACAAATGCTTTATGAAAATGAAATTGCTGGATTACTTGCTGCGAAATAGATCCTGATACGCGTGAATGTTTTGGAGATACTTTTCCACCAATAAATAAAACTTCACCGTGAAACATCTTTTTATTAATAGAAGAAATTAATTGTGTCGCTACTGGAAATGAACTTGTTACAATTGTTAAATTTTTGCGATGTACAAGATATGGTACCATTTGAAGTGGTGTACTTCCGTCATCAATCGCAATAACATCTCCATCTTCTACAAATGTTGCTGCTTTATACCCAATTCGCTTCTTCTCTTCTATATGTAGCATCTCTCGTTCTAACATTGGTGCCTCTATTCCAGCTCCCGGAAGTTGGACGGCTCCACCATACACTTTCTTCAACTTTTTTTCACGATCCAATTCTTCTAAATAACGGCGAATCGTCTCCGTTGATACAGCAAACTCTCTCGCTAACTCTGAAACTTTTACTTTCCCTTTAAACTCTACCTTCTCAAGAATGGTTCGCTTTCTTTCTTCACCTACTACAGACATAACCTCACCCCATTGATTTCTACCTCATAAAATACCTTACTTATACAAAGTTATAACTTTCCTTTTCAGCGAAAACTTCCTCATGAATATGAATACCACGCTTTTTTAGTTCATCAAAAATAATTTGTGGTTTGACAAAAGCTTCCTCAGGTGTCACAACACCAACTTTATTTACATTCCCTTTTGCGATTAACTCTGTAGCAATCCCAAATGGAATACCGACGTTTCTCGTATAAGCTCTTAATTTTTCCCATCCTACAACAGATCCATCAGATAACGGGTGTGTATGATATAATACGCGTCTTTGTTTCTCATTATTTTTCATACCTATTACTTCTACATGAAGTGCATAACCGTAAATTTCTGTTTCTTGTCCTTCTTTCGATTGCAATAAATACTTCGAAATACAATCCATAATGCCAATCTCTTTCCCATTTATGTCAACCCGATCATTACGCAACATACCATAATCATATAAAGCACGTACGAGCTGCATATTTTGCTTTGGCCAAGTTCCTCTCGTCTCTATCAGTTTAACGCCTTTATTTTCTAATGCTTTTGCTAACGTAATCGTTTCAGAATGCGGTATGATATACTGCGTTGCCTTACCATAAGGTGCCGGTAATTCAATTTCTCTTGGACGCGCAAAGGGAGGTACTTGTTTAAACTCACCATCTTCATATACTGTACGCGATGGTAAATGTGGATCATATTCATATGTCGTTGTTTCTGTAATGGATGCAGAAAAAGCAATTGGGCGATACGAGCCATGACTGACACGAACTGACTCTACAGTATCTAGCTGATTTGCTGCATGCATTGCCATCATTTGCGTTACACCTGGCGTCATACCAAAACCAGGTAAACACGTTTTTCCGTTTTGAACAAATACAGAATGAAATTCATTTTCTTCACCAAATCCATTCAAATTCACACCGTGACAACCTGCTTCTGCAATACATCGAGTAGACAATCCATTCAATTTAATTGTCGTACCATCCATTACAATGTCATAGCCTTTCATTTTTGCAACGGTCTCCTCGTGATTCGTTACATCTACTTTCACAAAATCAACGCGAGGATCGTTGAGCCATTCTACTACTTTTAGGCCCTCTTCTTCATTAAAATCAGCTACTGTAATCGTCTCAAAGGATGAAAATTGCACTAAATCTAAAATTGCTTCACGACAAATTTTTCCTGCTCCACCTAAGCAAAATACTTTCAACCTATAACAACTCCTTTAGCGATACTATCAACTAAGCGATTAATATCTGCCTCATGTACATCACCTATATTTCCAATGCGGAATGTATCTACTTTTGAAATTTTCCCAGGATAAATAACAAATCCATAGCGTTTTAACTCGTTATATAACTGTTGAAACTCGAAGTTCCCTTCCGGGTAAATGAAAGATGTAATAATAGGAGATTGATATTTTTCATCTACGAGTGGCTTAAAGCCAATTTCCCCCATTCTATTCACTAATAGTTTTTGATTATTGTAATATCGATTGTAACGTGCGCTTACTCCGCCTTCTTTTTCTAATTCAAGCAAAGCTTGATAAAAAGCATGTACAACATGTGTAGGTGACGTAAAACGCCATTTTCCATTTTGATTTTCCATCGTTTCCCATTGATCGTATAAATCTAAAGATAATGAACGTGCCTGCCCTTTACATTTCAACAATTCATCGCGCTTTGCAATAACAAATCCGAACCCTGGAACCCCTTGAATACATTTATTCGCACTACTAATTAGAAAGTCAATTTTCAACTCAGCGATATCTATTTCAATACCACCAAAACTACTCATTGCATCGACTAATGTTACTTTTCCGTATTGCTTCCCTAATTTACATACATCTACAATTGGATTAATAATGCCTGTTGTTGTTTCACAATGAACAACTGCAATATGCGTAATCTCTTTATCTTGTTGTAATATCTTTTCTACTTCTACAATATTAGTAGGCTCCCACTCTTCTGTTTGACTGACCACCACATCTATATGTAACATCTCTGCCATTTGTACAATTCGCTTACCGTACGCACCATTTGTACAAACAAGAAGCTTTCCGTTTTTTGGAATGACAGAACCGATTACTGCTTCAACTGAAAACGTACCGCTTCCTTGCATTAATACTGTTGTATAACTCTCTTCTTCCTTCGCTGCTAACGATACAAGTTTAGCTCTTACTTCTTGCACCATCGTGTTATATTCAACATCCCACGTACACCAATCGTATAGCATAACTTCTTTTACCGTTTTTGTTGTCGTCAATGGTCCTGGCGTTAATAATAAGTAGTGATTTTCAGTCATGATTCTATTCCCCTTTTATGAAATAATAAGTTCTTGTTTCTCAATATGTTCCATTACACTTTCAAGTTCCTGCATCGTTTCAATCGTAAAGTGCGCCCCATTTTCAACGAAACGATTGCGAACTACTTCTATTTTTTCACGAAGTTCTATCGGATCCATATTCTCCACTTCTTCTTCAGTTAAACCAAGTTCACTACTGCCAAGAATTACACCAACCGTCCACATACCAGCATTTCTTCCCTCTTTCATGTCTGATACCGTGTCCCCTACTTTTATCATATGATTCATCGGATATACACCAAGCTCCATCGCATTTTTATAGCACATCCATGGGTATGGACGTCCCGCTGGAACATCATCTGGCGTCACAAGGAAATCGGGTTTATACCCTTGTATTTCGGCTTCTTTTGCTACAATGTCCATCATTTCTCTCGTATAACCAGTCGTTGAACCAATTTTAATTCCTCTTTCACGTAAAGAAGCAATCACTTCCTTTACTCCATGAATTGGCGACGCATAGCGCGGTAAAATAGTGAAGAGGATCTCTTCAAATTCTTCATACATCTCCTGAATGTCTGTTTCTGTTGGTAACTGTCCGAAAATACGATTCCACTCACTCGCAATACGAGGCATCTCTGTAAGTGCCCTTACATGATCAATTTTTAATAATCCCATTGGCTTACGGGCTTCTTCCGCTGTAATTGCAACACCGCGTTTATGGAAAATCTCCATAAATACTTCCAGTGGTGCAAAACATCCGTAATCAACTGTCGTACCTGCCCAATCAAAAATAACTGCTTCTATTTTCATTCAATCCATCACCTTTCTCACTTATCTTTTTTGCCATTGTGACGTTCGGTTACGAAGTGCTTTCGTTCCCCATTCATATACAACTCTTACTACAATATTTGTAACTACAATAAGTACACTCATTGCAGCTGCTGGCGCTACATTTCCTGCATCATCCATATTTACGATTGATACGGCAGCTAGTTTAAAATCAGCTGCGTATAAGAATACAACCGCTGACACAGTTACCATCGAATTTACGAAATAGTACATGACCATTTCTAAAATTGCTGGTAAGCACATTGGTACTGTTACTCTAAAGAATGTTTTATAAAACGGGATACCCATCGACTGCGAAACTAGCTCAAACTCTCGGTCCAATTTCTTTAAAGCAGTCGTTGCGGTAACGAATGTTACCGAGTAAAAATGAATGATGTTTACTAGTACTAACACAGCAATTGTTCCATATAAAGAATGAAATGGATTCGTTACTGAAAGTCCAAGTATTTGAATCGTTGGTTGACTAAAGAAAAAGACGTATCCCAATCCAAGTACAAGACCTGGGATTGCTAAAGGTACGATCGAGAAAAAGTAGCCTGTTTTTCGGAAAAACTTTAGCTGATCTATTTTTTCAATCGCATATGCGAACATAAATGTTAGAATTGCCCCAATAACTGCTGTTACTGCTGATACAATTACACTATTTTTAAATGCTTCAAGTCCATCTCCTGTTAAACTCGAAAAATTAAAATGCTCAAATGTAAAACTCATATTATATGGCCATACTTTCACACTTGCCGCAATACCAACTGCCACAAATAAAAGAATAATCATAAGTGTAATCACACTACAATATATGAATAAGACTACATCTCTTTTCTTATTAGCCGTTATTCTATATGGCACTGCTTTTGAAGATAAGAAATTCGCCTGCTTTCTTTGCGTAATACGATCAACTGCAAACGCAAATATAGCCGGGATTAATAAAATCATTCCGACAGTTGCACCCATCGGCATATTTTGTTGTCCAATTACTTGTTTGTATACATCAGTAGCAAGTACATTATATTGTCCACCAACAATTTTTGGTGCGCCAAAATCAGTAAAACTAAGTGTAAACACAACAAACATCGCACTAATTAATCCGTACTTTACACTAGGTAAAGTAACAGTGAGAAATTGCTTTGTTTTACTCGCTCCCAACATATTAGAAGCTTCATATAAACGATAATCAGAACCTTGGAAAGCAATTAATAATATAAGAAATGCTTGCGGAAATGTATACATAACTTCAGCTATTACAATTCCTACTGGTCCATATAAAGGGATTTGTATACCTTCAAATAAGCCAAACATCCCTTTCGTTACTAATCCTTGATTACCAAATAAATATGTAAGTGCGATACCATGCATCATCGTTGGTGCGAATAATGGTAATAACGCGACATATTGAAATACACGCTTTCCAAATACATTCGTACGAGCGATCGCATAGGCGTAAGCGAAAGCAAGTGTCACTGCAATAATTGTCGTCGCACCCGAAATCCATATCGTATTTTGTAATGATTGAACTAATGTCGGTGTTGTGAAATATTTACTGAAATTCGCAACACCAATGAAAGCTCCATCTTTATCATAAAAAGCTTGTGTAAACAATTGTAATAGCGGCAATACTAGCATAATCAAAAAGGCAAGAATCATACCAATAATTAATAGTCTTTGTATCCACTCTTCTTTACCGATACGTCTCTTAATCTTTTTTTTCGTACTTTCTACCTTTAAATCTTCTAACACCTCCATCTATACAACAACCTTCTTTCCATATGACAACATATGATTTTCTGAGAAAGAGATTTGAATCGGCTTTCCTTTCCTAATAGCTGTTTTTTCTACTTCTGATGCCAATATATCTACAACGATTTTCTCATTATATAGATGTGTTTTTTCATCTATAACTCGCACTTCTGTCCGGTATACAGATCCACGAAATTCCATACTTTCCACAACCGTTTTAATACCATCATTTTGTACAATCGTTACATGTTCAGGACGAATTGCATGTTCTTCATTATTTTTCGAAAAGAAATTAATAGAACCAATAAAATCTGCCACAAACGGATTGGCTGGCCTTTGATAAATCTCCTCTGGTGTTCCAATCTGCATAATTTCCGCATGATTCATTACAACAATTTTATCAGCCATCGTTAATGCCTCTTCTTGATCATGCGTGACCATAATAGTTGTTACTCCTACTTTTTCTTGCAAATCACGCATTTCTCTACGTAACTTTTCACGTACTTTTGCATCTAAAGCAGATAACGGCTCATCGAGTAACAAAATATCCGGAGACAGAGCGAGCGCACGTGCAAGTGCTACTCGCTGCTGTTGTCCACCAGACATTTGAGCAGGATATTTATCTTTTACATTCAGTAAATCAACTAGTTCTAACGCCGATAGCGCCTTCTCTTTTACTTCTGCTTTTCCATACTTTTTTGTCTTTAAGCCGTATTCAATGTTTTCAAGTGCTGTTAAATTCGGAAATAATGCATATGATTGAAACACCATTCCGAAATTCCTCTTTCCAGGAGATAATGCTGTAATATCTTTTCCATTCACAGCTATACTACCTGTTGTCGCCTCTTCTAGCCCTGCTAAAATTCGAAGCAATGTTGTTTTCCCACAACCACTTGGGCCTAATAAACATACAAACTCATTTTTTTTCACAGTAAAAGAAATATCTTTTAACGCTGTAAATGCATCAAACTGTTTTTGAATGTGTTGAATTGATAAATATTCGCTCATTTTTTCTCTCTCCCACTCACTTACTTTTTCGGTTCTGCTTTTTGGCCAAACTCTTTTTCCCATTTTTCTAAAATTTTGTCACGGTTTTCTGCTGCCCACTTAAAGTCGTTCTTTTTGTATAACTTTTCCGTCACATCTTTAGGGAATCCATCTGGAAGTTTATAATCATTTTTAATTGTCGCAAATCCATTTTTCTCGAAGTATAACTTCATTACATCATCAGTAATTGCCCAATCTAAAAATGCTTGCGCTAATTTTTCATTTTTTGCATTATCTTTTTTAATAAGTGCGTTTGCTTCTACTTCCCAACCTAATCCTTCTTTTGGCAATACAACTTCAACTGGTGCACCTTTTTGTTTCTCTTTCAAAGCACTATAAACCATCGATACGCCAACTGGATATTCACCTGCACCAGCTAATTTCGCTGGTTTTGAGCCTGAATGCGTATAAGTTGCCATATTATCATGAAGTTTCTTCATGTAATCCCAGCCCTTATCTTCACCCATAATTTGTAACCATGCAGAAACTGTTAAAAATCCTGTTCCAGAAGAAGCTGGATGTGGCATAACAAGCGTTCCTTTATATTCTGGTTTCGTTAAGTCTTCGTATGATTCTGGCATCGGTAAATTTTTCTTCTTTAATTCTTCTTTATTTATAGCAATCCCCGTCATAAATGCAGTATTTCCTACCCATTTTTCTGGTTGTTTGTCATCTTTAAATTGCGGAAGAACGCGATCCGCTCCTTTTGGAGAGTATCCTTTTAACATATCTTTTTTATCTAAAGCTAATAAACTTGATGCTGCAGTTCCCCATACAACATCTGCTTGTGTATTTTTTCCTTCAGCTAACAATTTCGCTGTAATAACTCCAGTTGAATCACGAACAATATTCAGCTTCACATCTGGATATTTCTTTTTAAAAGAATCAAGATAAATTGGTACAAGTTCTTCTTCAATCGCTGTGTAAACAGTTAATGATCCAGATAATTTATCATCTTTTACTTTTGCCCCAGCACTTTCTTCTTTCTTTGCACCACACCCCATTAATAACGAAAATACCATTCCCGTTGCTACAGCTTTAAAGATTGTTTTTTTCACTGTCTCTCTCTCCTTTTACAAATCTTATGTACAACTCAAATATAAACAACTAGTGTAAAAGCAGTATTAAACCAACATTAATCTTTTGTTTGTTGTTTGTTTTTGTGTAATACGTTGCTACTTCTATGTTTTTTCGCATTTTTCTGCTAATATTGAACACTAAATTTACAAATAATTAAAAAAACCTTTATAATCCCACAAAAAAATAAGGCGTTTGTAAAAAACGCCTCATTTTTGTTTACCTCTTTTTGAATTACGATTTGCATACTTTGCGCTATTTTCTCCTTCATACTCTAATGCAAATTCTGCATCTGGTAAGCTTTCTTTCGGAGTTTTATTATTGTTGATGGCCGCATTTTGTTTCACTTTTCTTTTTGCCAATACATTCACCTGCTCTCAAGAAATCACTTTCTACTCTAGTTTGAAACAACTTAAAATAATTATTACTGGCAAGTGTTAACAAGCACATAAGAGGCGTTCGATGGAAATACTACGTATGAAGAAATCATTATAAAAAGGAGCGATGATTTTGAAGAAAAAAGAAAAGATTCAATCACCAATTTTAGACGAAACGCTCCCGCATCAAATGAATTTTCCATCTTTTAAAGGAACAGGAAAAACGATGCAACAACCTTTCGTAAATCAATATGATGTTGTAATTGGAGACAGTAAATATAATTCCGAGAATAGTCCGCTTCAAAATTGGAGTGATGAAGTAGATCCTGCCATTATGGCTGGCGATGAGTGGATTCATCCTACAAATGATATTGGGTGGATTTCAGAAGAAAATCAAGAGTTGCTAAAAAACGAATCAGATAATAAAAATGAAGCTTTCATGCATCCACAATTTGGAATTAATGACTAAAAAACCATTCTACCTAATATAGGTAGAATGGTTTCATACTATCCAATAATAATCCGCTCTTTCGGGTATTTATAGCGAGGTGGTTGTTCCCTTCCACCACTAGCTAAAATAAATGTTAAAATACCAACGCGTCCGATAAACATAAGCACAATAAGTACAAGTTTCCCAACGGTTGTTAAATCAGGCGTAACACCTGTTGATAGTCCCGTCGTTCCGAAAGCAGAACAAACTTCAACAATTAAGCTCATAAGCGGTACATTTTCCGTAATAGATAAAATGAATAGCGCAGTAGCACATAACAAAATCCCCATCGTCATAACGACAGATGCTTTCAATACATCCTCTTCATGTAGCTGACGTTTGAAGACTCTAACTGTTCTACCACCTCTTGCAAAGGTGTATAGTGACAATATACTAACAGCAAATGTTGTTGTACGTATTCCGCCCCCAACCGAACTTGGAGATGCCCCTATAAACATTAATATACTCATAAATAAAAGTGTCGGTTGTGACAATTCACGTATATCCATCGTAGCAAGTCCACCACTTCGCGTCGTCACAGATTGGAATAATGTATAAAATACAGTTTCATGCCATGACTTTCCTACTAAAAAATGATTTCTCTCCAGTAAAAAAATCATAATTGTACCAACAACAACGAGTGCAAAAAATGTTGTTGTCGTCAATTTTGTAAATAATGAAAAACGAAATAATTGTTGTCCCCTTTTACTAAGGAATTGTTTCACTTCCATTAATACAGGGAAACCGATCGCACCTAAAATAATCAGTAACATATGAATCATTTGAACAATGTAATCTTTTTTATACGGAATTAGCGATTGTCCAGTTAAATCAAATCCGCCGTTCGTAGTTGCACTAACAGCGGCAAAGAAACCGTGAAAATAAGCTTCTTGCCAAGTTGGAAAGTAAAGTAAGAATCTTGTACCTAATAATATGGCTCCAATAAGTTCTATCGAAATAATTACAATTAAAATAGAACGCATCAATTCTACAAGCCCTGATAAATTCCCTTGATTATGGTCTGCCATAATGAGTCTTCTTCTCTGCAAACCAATCTTTTTTCCTGTTATAATCCAAACAAATGTACCAAGCGCCATAATTCCTAAGCCGCCCAATTGTAAAATAAGGGCTAAAATAATAATTCCTGCTGTAGTAAATGTATCTGAAATCGTAATAACAGACAGGCCCGTAACACTTACCGCACTAACCGATGTAAAAAGTGCATCTATAAATGTCCATTTCACACCAGGCTTCGTAACAAACGGTAAACTAAGCAATATCACCGATACAACTACTGCTAATAAATAAAACAGAACGATGAGTTGTACAGGGCGTAATTTTTGTAAAAACTTTTTTATATCTCTCATTCCATCACTTCGCTACCTTTTTTCTATCGATTAAATAAAGAAAAATCTTTACTTTCTTTATTTGTAAATAACTGCTCAAATAATTTGGCAAAGACCATTCCATATACAGTTCCATTACCTCCATACGGCAATGCGTAAAACAAATTATGTATCTTATCGTCTTCTTTTAAAATGGGGAGACCATCATGAGTACCACCAAATGCGGCTGCCCAATAGTAGTCTGCCTGTATATTTTTATACTGCGGGAACATCTCTTTTACAATATTAATAAGGATATCACGCTTATGCAATAATTTCGTATCACCGATTGTTTGAATTTTCATCGCTTCATCTAATCCACCTACAATAATACGATTTTCATACGTCCGAAAATATAAGTAAGGCCTTGCTGTTTCCCAAATTAATGATTGTTCATGCCAGCCTTCAAATGAATCTACCTTATTTGTCACAACTGCATATGACGTTTCCACTGTTGTATTTTTTTCTTTCTTTCCAAAAAGTGCTTCATAACCCGTCGCCATAATAATATTCTTTGCTACAATTCGATTTCCTGTTTTCGTATAACAAATTAAATCATTTTGACGTTTTTTTATATGTATTGCCTCTGTCTGTTCATATATAGTAGCACCCATTTGATTTGCTTTATGCAAAAGGCTATGCGCTAATAAATACGGATTTACCTCAGCATCACCTTGCGTATATAACGCTGCTTGTTTTGCAAAAGAATAACGTTTCTTAATATCAGCTTCTGTAAAATATTCAACTGGAAATCCATAATTCTGTAACGTATTATATTCCTCTTGTAAAAATGAGATATCCTCTCTTTTACTTGCATAATATAAACTATTTCGCGGAATAAAATGGGGGTCAATATCAAGAGTCGGTATAACCTCTTCCATTGTTCTTAGCGCTTCATAACAAAGCTTATATGCTCGTACCCCTTTTTCTTTACCAAATGTATGGATAAGAGAGGTTAACGATTTATCATGAAGAAATTGTAGTAAACCTGTATTAGCAGCTGTGCTACCACACGCAATTGCTCTTTTTTCAATAAGTGTAACACTCATGCCAATTTTCGCTAACGAATGCGCTATATGAGCACCGGCTTCGCCGCTTCCGACTACAAGCACATCACATATCATATCATTTTCTAACTGTGGATAACAAGGTACAGAAACTCCTGTATTCCAAAACAACTTACCAGTCATAAGTTTCATAATTATACTCCTAAAATATAAATTTCTCCTTTCTATGTTTTGTTATTTTCCATAAAAAAATCCAACTAACATATGCTAGTTGGATTTTTTTATTTTTACTTAGAACGCTCTTCAAGCCAATTTCCAATCGTCGGATATGTTTGTTTTACAGCTGTTCCACCGTAAACGATAGACATATGCCCTGTCGGTAAACATACATATTGTTTATCTGTGCTAGAAATATGGTCCAGCAAAGCTTCTACTTGGCATGGCAAGGCAATATGATCACGTTTCCCTGAAATATTTAAAACATTCGCCTTAATATTTGCAAGGTCTACCTTTTGTCCACGAATCACAAGTTCACCCTTAACCAGTTTATTATTTTGATAAAAATCACGAATCCACTGTCTGTATGATTCACCTGGGAACGGAATGCCATCGCCAACCCACTTTTGAACTAATCTCCAGCTTTCAACGAAGCGCTCATTCTCTGAACGATCTACTAAAGCAACGTATGGCCCCACAAAGTTTGTAATCGGTTTTAACATTTTGTTTCCGAAATCAATCATTTCTGGCGGAATATTTCCAAATGTATCAACTGCTTTATCTAAATTGAAATATTTCTCATCTAATAAAGGACCATATAATCCTGTTTCAGAGAAATCAAAAGGACTTGTCATAAAAATTAAGTTGCGAATTGGCATGTGCGGATGAAGTGCCGCATAAATAGAAGTTAGCGTTCCACCCATGCAATAACCAAGTAAAGAAATCTCGTCCGATTTTGCAGTTCGCATTACTTTTTTCACTGCTTTTGCAATATAATCAAACACAAAATCATCAAATTTCAAATGACTATCTTCTAAACCAAATGTGCCCCAATCAAGCATATACACATCAAAACCACGGTCCACTAGATATTCCACTAAACTATTTCCAGGAGTTAAATCCATAATATATGGTTTATTAATAAGAGCATATATTAATAGAATTGGAACTCTTTGTGTTTTTTCTTGTTTTGGAATGTAGCGATAAAGCTTCGTCTTATTCTTCGTCCAAATAACCTCTTTCGGCGTTAATCCTACTTGTGGCTCTGGTTCACGTAATAAAATTTCACTCGCCCTTTTCACTCGGCGGTATGCTTTTCGGTACTCTTCTGGGTATAGCTCTAATTGCTTTTCCCATTCTGTTGCGAATGTAGTCATTTTTCCATCTCCTTTTTGGTCGATTTCCTTCTAAAAAAAGAAGTGCATTCCTGCTATGGATATGCACTTTTTTCTTACTTCATTACATATATAATCCGCCGTTAATGTTTAATTGCTGACCTGTGATATAAGCACCGTCACGGCATAGGTATACTACACCTTTTGCAATTTCATCAGCTTGACCAAAACGTTTTTTCGGGATTTTAGCAACGATTTTTTGGCGTACTTCTTCTGGTACTTCTGCTACCATTTCAGTATCAATAAATCCTGGGCAAATAGCGTTTACAGTTACATTTGTTTTTGCAAGTTCTAATGCTAATGATTTTGTAAATCCTAGCATACCTGCTTTTGCTGCTGAGTAGTTTGTTTGTCCAAATCCACCCGCTTGACCAATAATAGAAGAAATGCTAATGATTCTTCCTTCTTCTGCTTCCGTTATGTATGGAAGTACAGCGCTTGTCGTATTAAATACACTGCTTAAGTTCACGTCAATTACGCGCTCCCAATCTTCACGATTTAACTTTTTGAATGTACGATCTCTTGTAATACCAGCATTATTAACAAGAATATCTACTTTACCAAAATGATTCACTGCTTCTTCTACAAGTCGGTTTGCGTCCTCTACTTTAGAAACATCCGCTTGAACTGCATAAACGTCATGTCCTTCTTTTCCTAATTCATTTACTAAGTTTTCAGCTGCTTCTTTACTGCTGTTATAGTTAATAACAACTTTTGCTCCCTCTTGTGCTAGCGCTACTGTAATCGCTTTACCAATCCCTTTTGCCCCACCTGTTACGATTGCTACTTTTCCATTTAATTGAACCATTTCTTTTCCCCCTTAAATGAATTTGTGAACGACTATTATGAATCATTTTGGTACTCATACAATGGAGTCCCTATATAATTATGTTTCGCTGTTTATACATAGAAAAGAGATTCTCCCGCTCTCTTTCATTTGTTATAAACAAGCGCTATTATCACTTTTTATTTTCTGGCTTATTCGAAGGTTTTACTTCTTCTTTTACAGGTTCTTGTAGTTTCGCTAGTACTGCATTTTGCTTTTCTAGCAATTCTAAAATTTGATCAACTTTCGTTTCTAATGTGCGAAGATCTTGTTTTACTTTCGTAACATCACGCTTTAATGTAGGAGCTTGTCCTAATGAATCCACTTTTTCTTCTAGAACTTCCTCAATGTTATCTACTTTATTTTCTAAGTTAATAACAAGCGTAGCTACTCTAGCGATATCCTCTTTCGTAGGCACATTTACCTGCTCTAAATAGTTTTTTGTTGTATCATTTAATGCTTTTTGATAAAACAAATTCAAATCTAGAACACTGCCCATCCAAGCAGAATATTCTTCTGTTTTAATTGTTTCATTGAGCGCTTTTCCCCAAAATGTTTCGGTTTGTTCATAAGCATTTTTCCATGCTTGTAGTGGATCGAATTTTTGATCAATCACTTTACCTACACTCCCTTTTTTGTTTTTGAAACAATTCAACCTATTCACTATTTTCTAATATTCTGAATAAAACTTCAAGTCTATATTTTATTTTTCTTTATTTTCCAACAAATGTATTGACATTAAAAACAGATAGGTGTAAATTGCACTTATAAGCAAAAAATTCCATCTAACTGATTCATGAGGTGATGCACAATCATGCTACAAAATGAACCAGAACAACGCGAAAGTTTGGAGAATAACCAAGCGAAACAACCAAACTCCATGCCAAAAAACTTCTTAGTTCCCTTCTTACTTCTATGTCTAAAAGACTGGAGTCTTCATGGTTACAAACTTATTCAAATGCTAATGGATATCGGCTTCTCTTCTGTTGACCAAGGTAATGTGTACAGAACACTACGCAAATTAGAAAAAGAAAACCTTATTTCTTCTACTTGGGATACAAGCGACGGAGGACCAGCCAAAAGAATTTATTCTTTAACTGAATATGGAGAGCAATATTTAACAACATGTGCGACTTCTTTTGAACATTATCAAAATATGTTGCGGACGTTTTTCACGTTATACACCAATGCATTCTTTCCATTTTCTACTTCTCCAGAAAAGGATGAAAAGGATTCTTCATCTTCACCTGGTGGTACAGCAGAGTAATCTGCGTTCACAATATGTAAAAAAACATTTGGGGGTCAAACAATGGAAACTAAACCATACGAATTAGTCGATGCATTTTGGAAAAACTGGTCTCAATCTCTTTCCCTTTTCTCTTCAGCTGGGAAACAATTAGAGCAACTTACTTTAGAAACATTAAAACAACAACAAGATGCTTTGCATAAATTAACATCAGGAGTAGATGAACTAGAAAAAGAACTGCAACAATTTACTACTCAATTCAATAATCAATATACAGATTACGTGAAGCAATTAACTGGAAACTCCTTAAATGATCAAATTAATGAGTGGCAAGACAAATGGAAAGAGCTTTCTACTCATATGCAGCAACTTACTGTTTCTCCTACAAAAACATCTTTGTCTATCCTTACTCAAACAAGCGGTCAATTTGAAGAAACGACAAAACAATTTATTGAACAACAACAATTACAACGTGAAGAGGCTCAAAAACAGTTAGAAGGTTTTTTGGAAGAGTTCAAGTCAAAACAGTTGGAACTCGCAAAAAAGTTCGAGGAAAACTCAAAAAATCTATTTACTTCCATCAAGTAAGAAAAATGTGGGAGCTAACTGCAGCACAAACAAAACTCTTTCTTCCTCCTACTACATCAAGATGGCTAGCATTTTTCGATATGGAAAAGAAGGAGGACAAAATGAATCCATTTCAAGAAGCACAAACTGTTCCGGAGCTTCGTTATGATGAGATTCAAGTCGGTGATCAAGCATCACTTACAAAAACAATTACGGATGAGGACGTTATCAATTTTGCAAAATTGACTGGAGATGTGAATCCTATTCATATTTTAGACTCTTTTGCAAAAACGACAATGTTTAAAGAACGTATTGCTCACGGTATGCTCGTTTCGAGTTTTATTTCTACCATACTTGGAACGAAACTCCCTGGTAAAAATACGATTTATTTATCTCAAAATGTTTCATTTCGCGCTCCTGTCAAAATCGGCGATACACTTCGCGTTGTGGCAGAGGTCATAAAAAAACGTGACGATAAAAAAATCATTACGCTGCAAACAAATATATATAATCAATCAGATGATATTGTCGTGGAAGGTACAGCGACAATACTGAAAAAGGAGTAGCAAATTTGCTGCTCTTTTTTCTATCCAATAACTTCTAATCACACCGATTACTTCCGCGTATGAGTACGCCGGCTTCACATAAAATAACGGTACCAGTTCAGATAAGTACTTAGCTGAACTGGACTACTCATAAGGATGTGTATCAACATGGTAAAAACAAACAAATTACTAGTTCCTGGTGCTGAACAAGCACTTGAACAATTTAAATATGAAATTGCACAAGAATTCGGCGTAAGCTTAGGATCTAATACAGCATCTCGTTCTAACGGATCAGTTGGCGGTGAAGTAACAAAACGTCTTGTCGCTTTAGCTCAACAACAATTACGTGGATAACAATATAACATATGGCTTAGAGGCAGATATTCTCTGCCTCTTTCTATTTTTAACATACATAATCGTACTTTTTCACATACTAGTATGAGAAAACTGAAAGGAACGATATGTAACATGAAACGGATTAACATTCACATGAGTCCTCCCCGTGTTCTTACTTTGTCTTTTATTATGTTATCAATTATCGGTACATGCTTATTAAAATTGCCAATTGCTACAACGACGTCTATTTCATGGCTCGATGCTTTATTTACAACCGTTTCTGCTTGTACGGTTACAGGTCTTGGTGTTGTAGATACTGGGAAAGTATTTACCTTATTTGGCCAATGTGTCATTTTAACGCTTATACAAGTGGGTGGACTTGGCATTATGAGCTTTGCTGTTTTAATTGCGATTATGCTCGGCAGAAAAATTGGTCTTCAAAACCGAATTTTACTGCAACAAGCGTTAAATCAAACGAATATAGGCGGTGTCATTCGTCTTGCTAAAGCATTATTTTTATTCTCTTTTACAGTCGAATGTATCGCTACTTTGATTCTCTCTTTTGAATGGGTACCGAAATATGGGATTGCTAAAGGGCTCTATTATAGCTTTTTCCACTCAATCTCTGCGTTTAACAATGCTGGTTTTTCTGTATGGAGCGATAATTTAATGTCCCATTCTCATAGCATTCTTGTCAATCTCGTTATTTCCTCTCTCATTATTTTAGGTGGGATTGGTTTTACAGTAATCGTAGATATAAAAAGAAAGAAAAATTTTAAAAACCTTACATTACACTCAAAACTTATGCTCTCTTCTACTCTAATCGTCAATATTATTGCGACTATTTTTATTTTTATATTCGAGTTTCACAATTCTCTTTCTATGAGAGGCTTTACCCCATTTGAAGAAGGAATGGCCGCTTATTTTCAGGCAGTTTCAACGCGTACTGCTGGTTTTAATACTGTCGATATTTCTGCCTTATCAAAGCCCTCCCTACTATTAATGATGCTCCTTATGTTTATTGGCGCTGGTAGTGCTTCAACTGGTGGCGGGATTAAGTTAACAACATTTTTAATCATGTTTTTTGGGGTATTTAAATTTTTACAAGAACAAGATGATATTGTCGTGTTTAAAAAATCCATTAAAGATACTCTCATTGTCAAATCATTGACCATCGCTATTATTTCTATTTCATTTATTTTTTTTGCTATTTTAATTTTAAGTATTACTGAGCGAGTCCCTCTATTGATGAGTGCTTTCGAAGTATTTTCAGCATTTGGGACTGTCGGTCTCAGTATGAATTTCACACCACACTTAACTATGATTGGAAAAGCCATTATCATCTTTATGATGTTTTTTGGAAAGATGGGACCTTTAACATTGGCTTTTTCATTTGCACGTAAAAAGAACCGGAAAATAAAATATCCGAATGAAGACATTTTAACAGGTTGACAACCGTATAAATTATCCATATAATGAGAGTACAATAGCATATCTCCAAAGGGGAGTAGCGTCCAAGAATATTTCTTGGAAACAAAGTCGTCATTACGTAGAACTTAGTTCTTCCGGCTTTGTTGGCATTTTCATTACATATGTCTAGCAAGACCTTTGCCTATTAACGGCAGAGGTCTTTTTTGTATTCTTTTCCAAATTCTTCCAAAGTTAATAGGCAGGAGTATGGGTAAACTAAATAGTGGGGAAATTCTTCACTTATTTAGTACTTATAGAAATGAGAGGAGAATGTACATGGATGTATCATTATTATTGGAGTATGGTTGGGTATTACTCATCCTAATTGCACTAGAGGGGATTTTAGCGGCTGACAACGCTCTTGTTCTTGCAATTATGGTAAAACATTTACCAGAAGAAAAAAGAAAGAAAGCACTATTTTATGGATTAGCAGGGGCATTTGTTTTCCGTTTCGGATCATTATTTATGATTTCGTTCCTAGTCGACGTATGGCAAGTGCAAGCAATCGGTGCCATTTACCTTATGTTTATCGCTGGTAATCACTTATTTAAAACGTATGTTAAAAAGAATACGGATGAAGAAACAGAAGAAAAAGAAGCAAAGAAAAAACAAGAGAACTTTTGGTGGACTGTATTTAAAGTTGAAGTTGCAGATATCGCCTTCGCAGTTGACTCTATTTTAGCTGCTGTTGCATTAGCAATGACTTTACCCAAAACAGGATTAGGTACAATTGGTAGTCTTGATACTGGGCAATTCGTTGTTATCTTTGTAGGTGGACTTATCGGATTAATCATTATGCGATTTGCAGCAACTGCTTTCGTACAAATCTTAAAACGTAAACCAGGACTTGAAACTGCAGCATTCTTAATTGTAGGTTGGGTTGGTGTGAAACTAGCAGTTTATACGTTAGCACACCCTGCGTTAAATGTAATTCCACATTCATTCCCAGAATCTACACCATGGAAGCTTACATTCTGGATTGTATTAGTGGGAATCGCAGTTGGTGGTTGGTTCTTCTCGAAAGAAGTAGAAACAAAAGTAGAAAAGAATTTAGACGAAAAAGCGCTGTAATTACAGCGCTTTTTCTTTTTCCTTATCCCCTCTCAATGTCCAGAAAAAATTCTATTATACTATTTTTTGTAAACGTTTTCCTTATCTATGTATGTCCTTTTTGTGAAACATTGCACAAACTTATTGAAACTATGCAAGAATCCATGTACTTTATTCATATAAGGAGTATTTATCCCACTTTAATGGGCAGTAAGACCCCCACCTCAAAATTCATTGAAAGCAAAGAAGTTCGGTGGGGAATCAACTGCCCATAAAAGTCCGATTGGTTCAACTAATAATCAGTGAGCGATGAAGAACCCCCCACTGATTAAAGTTTCACTTTATAGATGATGTACTAAAGGAGCGTATTACTCATGCTAGAACAAGGATTAGATTATGTTGTCAAACTGGCTAAGGGCAAAAAACAAATGCTAGATACAAATCCGATGCAATATTTCATTCGTGCCGCACTTGCGGGTGTTTATATCGGTTTTATTATTGTACTATGTTTTAAATTAGGTAACTTTTTTCACATTGCAGATTCACCAGCAACTTATTTAGCTGCTTCTATGTTTTTCGGAATTGCCCTCGTACTTATTATATATGGTGGTGCTGAATTGTTTACTGGAAACACAATGTACTTCACTGTAGCAACTTTAAGAAAAGAAACAACAAT
This sequence comes from Bacillus tropicus, assembly GCF_001884035.1. Taxonomy (GTDB): domain Bacteria; phylum Bacillota; class Bacilli; order Bacillales; family Bacillaceae_G; genus Bacillus_A; species Bacillus_A tropicus. The sequence continues at coordinate 318,069 of NZ_MACG01000031.1, read as the reverse complement.
TGCTGATACACTTCGTAACTGGTTTGCTTGTTATGCAGGGAATTTAGCTGGCGCTTTATTCTTTGCCTTACTATTTTATGCAACTGGCATTTTTGAAGCAATTGATCACGGTCATTTCATGAATAAAGTAGTAGAAGGAAAAATGAATACACCTACAATGCAACTATTCTTTAAAGCAATTTTATGTAACTGGCTTGTATGTCTTGCATGTTTCTTACCTTCTCAAGTTAAAGGTGATACAGCAAAAATTATGATGATGATGATGCTCGTTTTCACATTCTTCTTATCTGGTTACGAGCATAGCATCGCAAACTTATCACTGTTTGCTTTATCTTTAGTCTCACCGCATCCGGAGACAATTTCTTTTGCAGGTGCTATTCATAACTTAATTCCAGTTACAATCGGTAACATTATTGGCGGGTCTGTATTTGTCGGTATGGTTTACCATTACTTAACAAAGAAAGTACCTGACGTGAAACAAGAAGAAACTGAATTAGTAGCAGCTGAACAAGAAGAAATCATCCCGTTGCAAGCTCATATGAAACATTAAAAACTCCAAAGTTTTACTTTGGAGTTTTTAGCTCCCCACATATTTAACAACAAGGTGAGGAGTAATTTCCCCTTCTTCCTTTCCCTTATTAATCCTCTGTTTCATCTTGTGCATACCGATGACATCATTCGTATGAAAGTGTATTTCATTTACATATAAACCCTCTTTACAAAAAGTTTCTACAAAATCTAATCCACTTTTTTCTCCCCATCCCATGTTAAAGTCAAGAGAAAGAATATTCACCTCATAATCCCGCACCATTTGCAAAGCACATTCTACTGTAGTTGCCGGTACATACCCGTACGGACAACTTCTTTGATCATCCATATATACATTCATTTTCTATCCCCTCTCTATTTTGCATACGTGACCAACATGTAGCAAATTGCCCCAAGGCTAATAAAAGGCCCAAACGGAATTTGGGTCCTCATTTTCAGACGTTTTAATACAATAGCAGCTCCAAAGAAACAAAGACTAAAGCAAGATGCTAAAAATAAAATCATAAAAACCCCTTTTAGTCCCGCAATAAATCCAAGTAACGAAAGTAGTTTTATATCCCCTCCACCAAGTCCTTCTGGATGCATCTTTTGCATACAGTATAACAAGATGAATATAACGCCACTACCAACTATACTATCTGTCCAAGTGACTAACGGTACAAAAACACGTTCTAAAATAAGTAAACAAGCAAACCAAGCTAAAATACGATTCGGGATTAACATATATATGTAATCTGTAACTGAAATAATAAGAAGTAACGAAAAAAGCGATAAAATGATGATAAGCTCTCGTTCCACTCCAATCATATATACAGTAAGAAGAAATATCATTCCGGTTACAAGTTCAAATACTACGTATAAAATCGAAATTTCCCTCTTACAATTCGTGCAACGTCCTCTTTGTATAAAAAATGAAATGATTGGAATCAATTCTTTTGGCTTTAGCACATACTTACAATAACGACAATGTGAACGCGGGGTAATGATAGACTCTCCTAGTGGAACTCTCATCGCAATTAACATAAAAAAAGAACCAAACACCATCCCCACTAACAATGCATATACATAAGTGAACATCCCTTCCTCTCCTTTCCAGAAGAACATAGCAAAAAAAGGAGAGAACTTCTACTTCATATTATCTCTATTCTATTAAAAAAGCAGGCCATTTTCTGGCCTGCTTTCCCCTCTTTTATACGATGAAATATACTGCTTTTAATGGTCCATGTACTCCGACAACAAGATTCATTTCAATATCTGCCGAGTTACTAGGTCCTGTAATAAAGTTAATACAAGATGCCACTGTCTCACCGTTTTCTACGCGTGTGTTCATATCCTGAACTGCTTGAGTAATACGAGGTACAAGTGTTTCACGTGGAATAATAGCAAAGTATACAGTCGGTAAAAAGTGTAAAGAACGACCTTGGCCTTTATGACTTTGTACAACAATCGTACCAGATTCAGCTAAAGTATAATCACTAAATGCAATTCCAATATTCGTTCTTTCTGCGATACGCATATTCTCTTCTTTTTTCTCCGGGTCCCATACATTCACTTCAACATTTTGCTTTGGAAGTTCTTCTTTAAATAAAGAAGTCAACCCATAAGAATCAAAACGTTCATCTGCCGATAACATAATAGGTCCCCCGCCGTTTTCAACGATTACTTTTTGAATATCTTCACGTAAGCGGTCGTTTGTCGTTTCCACAACAGTTGTATGAATGTTTGTACATTGATTTTTAAATACTTCTAACAATTCTTCTTGTGAATAATCTTTTAACGTTTCTTTATTCACATTATTTTTCCATACTGGACGTTCTACACCTTCTGTTTTACGTGCGCGTCCAAGTTCTTTTGCAATATTCTCTAGAAAGGACTCACGGTTTTGAATCAATCCTGTCATTATTTGTCCCCGCCTTTCTTATGATCTTTATACCAATCACGAAATCGTTCTTTACTTGGAGCTGGGAATTCACGAATATCTGTCCAGTTTTTAAGTGGCCCAACACCTTTTGATACACGGTTACCAGATGTAAATGGACTCATTGCTGCTGGCGCCATTTTTGATCCCATTTTATATAAAGCTGCTGAAGATGCACCCATACTAAACATTTTCATTGCTAATTTTTCTGCAAGTGGAGCACGCCCTTCTTGCTCAACGATTACTTGACGATGTTTTAATAATAAATCATGCAATGGAATTTTTACTGGACAAGCTTCTGTACACGCTCCGCATAAACTAGAGGCATAAGGAAGCTCTTTGTAATCATCATATCCACCTAAAAGTGGTGTTAATACCGCACCAATTGGTCCTGAGTAAATAGAACCATATGAATGTCCACCAACATGACGATATACAGGGCATACGTTAACACAAGCAGCACAACGAATACATTGCAATACTTGGCGGAATTCAGATCCAAGAATTTGAGAACGACCATTATCGACAACAACTAAGTGGAATTCTTCTGGGCCATCTACTTCCTCTTCTTGAATTGGTCCCGCTACTGTTACATAACTTGTTAACTTTTGACCTACTGCACTACGACATAGCAAACCAACTAAAACATCTAATTCTTCCATTGTCGGAACCATACGTTCCATACCCATTACTGCAATTTGTGTTTTTGGAATCGACATGACAAGATCGGCATTACCTTCATTCGTTACTAAACAAAGAGAACCTGTATTTGCAACAGCGAAGTTACAACCTGTCACACCAATTTCTGCATCCATAAATTTTTCACGAAGTTGTTTACGAACAAACTTTGTCATTTCATATGGGTCATCAGAATTTTCATAGCCAAGCTTTTCTTTAAACACATCACGAATTTGCGTTCTATTTTTATGAAGTGCAGGCGCAATAATATGTGAAGGTGGATCGTTATCTACTTGCAAGATATACTCTCCTAAGTCACTTTCTAACACTTCACAACCAATTTCTTCAAGCGCATGGTTCATACTAATTTCTTCTGTTACCATCGACTTTGATTTTACTACTTTTTTTGCCTGCTTCTTTTTTGCAACGTCTTGAATATACTTTGCTGCTTCCTCTTTCGTTTTTGCAAAGTACACATGTCCGCCTCTTTTTGATACATTTTCACTTAACTGCATTAAGTAATAATCAAGATTCTCTAACGTATGTTGACGAATTTCTTCACCAAGTTCACGCCACTCTTCCCAGTTGCCTAATTCGTCCGCTGCTTTTAAGCGATTCGTATATAAGCGCGTTTGTGCAGACGATACTGCTCCGCGCATAAACGAATCTTGAATTCCATCGCCAACGCGATCATTAAATTTTTTCTCACTGATTTTCATAGACATAGCTTATGTTCCCCCTTCATGAGCGACTATTCAGTACCTCAGCAATATGCATTACTTTTATTTCTTTTCCTAAACGCTCAATACGTCCGCCAATGTTTAACAAACACCCACAATCTGCACCGATTAAATAATCTGCACCTGTTTCCATTGCACTATCTACCTTTTCATCTACCATTTGCTCAGAAATTGGGGTCATCTTCACTGAAAACGTTCCCCCAAACCCGCAACAATTTTGCACATTTGGTAACTCTCTCACAGTTAACCCTTTTACATTTGATAATAAAATTCCTGGTGCCTCTGTTACTCCAAGCATACGTGTCATATGACATGATTTATGAATAGTAGCAATCCCTGGTAAACTTGCACCAACATCAGTAACCTTTAAAACGTCTACAATAAATTGTGTAAATTCATATGTTTTATCAGCAACTTTTTGTGCACGTTTAGCCCACTTCGGATCATCTTTAAAAACATGTGGATACTCATGAAACATTGTCGCACAAGAACCAGATGGCGTAACGATATATTCTGCATCTTCGAAAGTTTCAATCATATGTTTCATCGCTTCTTTTGCCGCTTCTACATGGCCGCTATTATAAGCAGGCTGACCGCAACAAACTTGTGCTTCTGGAAATTCAATTTCACAACCTAAACGCTCCAACACCTCAACTGTTGCTTTGCCGACATTTGTTTCAAACATATCGACTAAACAAGTAACAAATAAAGTAACTTTCATAATTATTACTCCCCCTTTTTACAACTCCACCAACAAACATATGGTCATCAGATGACTAAGGGGAGAAGAAATAGGCTCAACCATGGCCTATCCCCTCCCTCTTCTAAAGAAAACGCTTACTTAATCTCTCTCTATTTTATCAGAAAATTAGATTTTTAAAAGATTAAATTAAGAATTTATATCGTTTCTACCTGTGACAATATGCTCTACATTTGTTAAATGATCTAACATTGCTTGCTGCGCTAATTCTACATCTTGCTTTAACACTGCATCATATATAACTTGATGCTCTTCTATAAGTCGTTCTGATGTTGTTTGTTCACCATATAAAATAATGCGTCTTGATTCACCAATCGTTTCAGCAATCATCTCTGAAACATGATTCATAAGTTCAATCAAAATGTTGTTATGCGAAGACTCCGCAATTCCCATATGGAACTGAAAATCTGCTTTTTCACCAGCTTTTTCATCTCCAACGCTCTTTGCCATTTCATCTAACCAATGCTTCATATTTTGCAAATTATCTTCCGTACGTTTTGCCGCAGCTACTCGAACTGCCCCCACTTCAAGCACCTTTCGTACTTCTAATAAATTCAAAATATCTTCTTTCTTCATCAATAATCTATTGTTTAATGATTTTGTTAATGAAGAAGAATCGAAGTTCTTCACATATGTACCTTCTCCTTGTTTCATCTCAATTAAGCCCATTGCTCTTAGCGCGCTTAGCGCTTCACGAACAGCAGATCTACCAACTTGAAACTGCTCAGCTAATTGATGTACAGGAAGTAGTTTGTCACCAGGTTTTAACGTACCATTTTTAATCATTGTTAAAATAGCTTCAGATACTTCTTCGTAAATCTTTTTCGGTTTAATAGATTTGTACTCCAGTTAAATCACCTCAGTATCTTCCAAACAACAATTGAAACGATTTATAAGAACTTTGCATCATAACTATTTTAGAACGAATTAGTAAGAAGTACAAATGTTTTGTTCATAAAATCGTCAAAATTCCGATATTTATTACATATTAATTTATATCTTACGTATAATTATTGTCTTCAATATAAAGAACATGCTCTAAAAATTAGAACATGCTCTCCTCATCCTGTACTTTCAATTTAATACTAACCGTCGTTCCATTCCCTTTTTCACTTTCAATTCGCCACTGTCCATCATGTATATGAACAATCTGTCTTACAATTGCCAGGCCTAAACCTGTTCCACCATGTTGACGACTTCTCGCTTTATCAACTCGGTAAAAACGTTGACCAAGGTTTTCTAAATGCTCTGTATCAATACCAATTCCCGTATCTTTTATGTTCAATTCACAGTAATCATCTATCTGCCTGAGTGTTATCACAATATCCCCGTTTTGATTTGTATACCGTATCGCATTATCTAACACGTTATGAAGCACTTGTTGCATACGATCCTCATCAATCATTACAATGATTTCTGGATTTAAATTTGTTGAAATACGAATTTTCTTTTCTATAAACTTAATCTCATACGTATCTAACACATCTTCAATCAGTTGTGAAAAAACGATAGGTTGTTTCTTTAATGGAAAATGTTCACCTTCTAATTGTGCTAAATCTAATAAATCATGAACAAGACGCTGCATACGATCAGCTTCTTTATGAATGAGCTGTGTTACTTTTTCCTGCTGTGGTCCCTTCGCTACACCATCTAAAATAGCCTCGCTATAACCTTTTATATAACTAAGCGGTGTTCTTAGTTCATGCGAAACATTAGCTAAAAACTCCTTACGCTTTACGTCTTCGGTCTCTAAAGAATTTGCCATTTTATTAAATGCTTTTCCTAATCGTCCAATTTCATCTTCGGAAGAAATAGTAATTCGTTCTGAGAAATCTCCCGTAGCCAAATGATTGGCAACTCGTTCCATTTGCGAAAGCGGTCTCGTAATAGCGATAATAATTTTTCTGCCAATCCATATTGTCAGTAAAGTTATAGCAAGTGCTAACGGTGCTAAAATAAGACCCATATCATATATTAAGTCTTTTATACTTTTTAAAGGAATATAAGAATATACAATGCCAACTAATTTTTTATTTTCTAAAACAGGGATGACAACCCCCATAATATTACGATCAAAATGTTCTTCATATCCTACCTTTGTCACAGTTTTCCCATCTAATAGGGCTTGCCTGTCTCCTTCACTTATAAGAGAATGATGGTGCACATCAAATGGTAAACATGCGCTTAAATCACGTGGGTTTGATACGAAAAGAACGTCTGAACTAGATATTTGATCAAATGCTCTTACTTTCTCTTCAAAAATTGATATTCCTTCGCGCTTATCATATTGCGCAGCAAGACGCTTCCCTTCCATTACTAATGAATCTTTTAAATTATCAACGTACAGTTTTTCGTACGAGTATAAAGATACAAAATAAAGAAAGGAAACTGTTACAAATACTGCACATACTACTGTCAGCCAAAGCTTCTGTACCATCGTAAACATACGTTACACCTCAAATTTATAGCCTACACCCCAAACAGTTTGAATGTAGTTTCCACTTTCTCCGAGCTTCAAACGCATCGTTTTCACGTGCGTATCTACTGTTCTTGTACTTCCGGCATAATCATAGCCCCATACCTTTTCCAGCAATTGTTCCCGGCTAAAAACTTGTCCCGTATGTTGGCAAAGAAAATAGAGTAAATCAAACTCTTTTACTGTAAGAGAAATCGGCTCACCATCAGCCTCAATCTTCCTACTTTTTTCATTAATAAGGATCGGGCCAAACTGAATCTCCTCTTGTTGCTCTTGCTTTGTATAACGTCTTAATACAGCTTCCATACGAGCAATTAATTCACCAGGACTAAATGGCTTTACAATATAATCATCTGCTCCCATACGTAAGCCGTTCACCCTATTCCACTCTTCACCTTTTGCTGTTAAAAATATTATTGGCACATCTGACGTTTTTCTAATTTCTTTACAAACTGAAAGTCCATCCATCTCTGGCATCATAATATCTAGTACAACGAAATCATAATGATTTGTCTCTAATTTTTTTAGAGCTTCTTTTCCATTTTCAGCTTCTCCCCACTCGTATCCGAAATTATCTAAGTACATTCCGACAAGTTGCCTCATATCACTTTCATCATCTACAACTAGCACCCTATATTTACTCATTGTCCTCCCCTTCTCTCTCTATGAGTTGAAACGGTCCTTTTCCGACTTTAATTGTTTGTTTTATTTTTAAATTCTTCATATCCATGACGCACACTTCATCACTATCATAGCTTGCTACGTAGCCTTCTGCTCCGCTCTTCAAAAATGCAAATGGGTTCGATCCTACTTCTACAGCAGCCACCTCTTTATACGTGCTAACATCAAACTTTCTAAGCGTATTCGAACCGTGACTTAATGTATATACATACTTATTATCCTTCGTAATATTCACAGGCATAAACGGAGCGTGTAAAGAACGTACCATTTCTCCGCTCTGCAAAGAATACACTAATACTTTCTCATTTACCTGATTTCCATCACCATGTCCGCCAATCCATATTTCTTTCCCATCTGGGCTAATTGTTGCTCCCGTTGACGCTGGTGGAATCATAAAGGATTGTATCACTTCTTTTTTCTTTGAATCAATTGTCGTTAGCTTCGTATCATAAAAGTTTAATACAGATAACTGGTTATGGTACTCTACCATCGTTATTGGTCCTTTTCCGGTTGACACACTTCCTGTCTCTTTACCTTTTATCGTAAAGAACCTTACCTTTTGGGCATTTTGATCGGCAGCAAATAATTGCTTTTTATCTTCTGAAACGACTACATTTACAATGCCTTTTCCTGTTTTATATTTTTCCACTTGCCTTCCTTTTGCTAGTGAATATACATACATGTACTCTAACTGCTTACCATATACAAGTATGTCCTCACCATTTGGAAGTAGTGCAATCCCTGCCATTGGTTCATTAAGTTCCCATGTCGTAATGAACTCTTTAGTATGTTTATCAACAAAACTAATACTACCTTCTTTTATATTAGTTGTTATAATAACACTTTTATCTTTAGCAATCGGTGTATATGAACTTCCTTGACACCCTACTAATAGAAATAAAAAACAGAGAAGAAAAACATACTTTCTCAAAAGATCCCCTCCATCTTCGGATGATTTCGTTATAATTGTAAAATAACAAATAAATGTGTGGAAAGTGTGAAATTTCCCTTTCTTACTTCATTTACATATATAATGTACAACAAATAGAATTTGAGGTGTGCCAATTATGCTTTTTCCTGATTTAGCGAATAAAATTGTACGAGAAGTACGAAGACTAATTAAAGAAAATATTATTATCATTAATATACAAGGCGTTATTATCGCAAGTACAGATATAGAAAGAATCGGCCAATTTCATGAAGGCGCACTCCGCTGCGCAAAACAAAAGAAAACTGTCATTATTACAAAAGAGGATGAACGACGTTTGCAAGGCGTAAAGGCGGGTATGAATCTCCCTTTACTATTCCATGACGAAGTAATTGGTGTCATTGGAATTACAGGCGAACCTGAAAACATCTCACAATACGGAGAAATATTACGTAAAATGACCGAACTACTCATCCATGAAAACTACTTTTTAGAACAGCTAGAACTTGAACACCGTTCTTATGAAGCATTTGTCTTTGATTGGCTTCAAAATACAGACTGGTCTCCAAGCTTTCTCGATCGTGCCAAAACACTTGGTATTGATTTATATAAGAAGAAACAACTTATTTTGTTCTCTATCGATCAAAATGACACGATGCTTCAGCGTAAAATTTGGCAACATGTAAGCAATCTACTAACAAAAGAGCATCTATTTGTTCGCTGGGGAAATGATCGATTCATTTTATTTACAGCCACGAACTCCAAAGAGCAAACGTATCAATTTTTAAAACGATTAAAACAAGACTGTGAAACTTTGTTTTCTATTCCTTTATATATCGGGATTGGACAATCCGTTACACCAAGCAATATGAACTTATCTTACGAACAAGCATTACAAGCTCTTTCCGTATCACTTGAAACGAAAAAGATTGTATTTAATGAAGATTTACGTTTAGAAATGTGCTTACAAGATATTTCTGTGGAAACGCGGGAACAGTTCCTAAAGCGCACCATCGAAAACTTACTATCATCTCCCGAGCTTATGCACACTTTGCGTTTATTTATCGATTATAATCAATCCTATAAACAAACAGCGGAGCAATTACATATACACATTAACACATTGCATTACAGACTTAAAAAAATTGAGGAGTATACAGGACTTGATCCGAAACAATTCAAAGACTTAAATATTTTATATTTCTCGCTCCTCTTATTAGATAATCAAACAAAAAAGAACGATAAAAATGATTAATCTTTAGATGATTATACATAGAAAGAATCCCCCGACTTTTTTATCATTATAATGAAAGCACTGTGACAACGTTTTTTATTATGACTAATTACGTTAACAGTTTGAGGGGGATTTCCAATGTTAGAAAAGCAAATTATTCATTCATTCGTATCCATTGTTGGCGAAGATAATGTAGATACATCCAATATGGGGCGTTTAACGTATAGTTATGATGCCACTCCAAACTTCCAAGCAATGCCTGATGCAGTCATTGCTCCTCGTAATACAAATGAAGTAGCAGAAGTGTTAAAAGTATGTAACACTCATAATATTCCTGTATATGTTCGTGGTTCTGGAACAAACCTTTGTGCAGGGACATGTCCACTTGAAGGCGGTATCGTCCTTATCTTCCGCCATATGAATAACATTTTAGAAATTGATGAAGAAAATTTAACAATTACTGTACAAGCTGGTGTGATTACGCTTGATATTATTAAAGCTGTGGAAGAAAAAGGTTTATTTTATCCACCAGACCCAAGCTCAATGAAAATTTCTACAATTGGCGGTAACATTAATGAAAACTCGGGTGGATTACGTGGATTAAAATATGGCGTAACACGTGATTATGTGATGGGTCTTGAACTTGTCTTACCAAATGGTGATAGGATTCGTACTGGTGGTAAATTAGCAAAAGATGTAGCTGGTTACGATTTAACTCGTTTATTTATCGGTTCTGAAGGAACACTTGGCGTCGTAACTGAAGCTATATTAAAACTTGTTCCTATGCCTGAAACGAAGAAAACGATGCTTGCACTATATGAAGATATTAACGAAGCTGCACGTGCTGTTTCTTCTATTATTGCAAATAAAATCATTCCAGCGACACTTGAGTTTTTAGACCAGCCGACAATTGAAGTTGTAGAAGAGTTTGCTCAAATCGGTTTACCAACTGACGTAAAAGCAATTTTATTAATTGAGCAAGATGGTCCGCCTGAAGTTGTCAATCGAGATATTGAAAAAATGGCTAACGTTTGTCGTTCTATGAATGCAGTTGATGTTCGCGTTGCAAAAGATGAAGCAGAAGCAGATGCGCTTCGAACAGCTCGCCGTAGTGCACTATCAGCACTTGCAAGATTAAAACCTACTACAATACTGGAAGATGCAACGGTACCACGTTCACAAATCGCTCCAATGGTTGAAGCGATTAATGCCATTGCAAAAAAATATAATATTCCTATTTGTACGTTTGGGCATGCTGGTGATGGTAACTTACATCCAACTTGTATGACAGATGCTCGTAATGAAGAAGAAATGCACAGAGCTGAACAAGCTTTCGCTGAAATATTTGCGAAAGCAATTGAACTTGGTGGCACGATTACTGGTGAACATGGTGTTGGTGCGATGAAAGCTCCATATTTAGAAATGAAATTAGGTAAAGAAGGTATTGCTGCTATGCAAGGAATTAAACACGCCTTCGATCCAAATAACATTATGAATCCAGGAAAGATGTTCGCGAAGGACACTCGCAAAAGAGTGGTGGTTGAGCGATGACAACATTAAATAAAGAAAACATTCAAAAAGAATTTAAAGAACGATTAAGTGAAGATGAACTACTAAACTGTATGCGATGCGGTTTCTGCTTACCAACTTGCCCTACTTACATTCAATCTGGATATAAAGAATCACATTCCCCGCGCGGACGTATTGCATTAATGAAAGCGGTCGTTGACGGTTTAATTGAGCCAGATGAAGATGTTGAAAACACATTAAACGTTTGCCTTGGCTGCCGTGCTTGTGAACCTGTTTGTCCATCTGGTGTGAATTATGGCCATTTATTAGAAGAAGCCCGTGATATTATAAATCAAAACAAAAAATTCTCAGTGCCAGTGAAAGCCGTTCGTAAAGTCGTTTTTGAAGGACTATTCCCGCATCAAAATCGAATGAGAACATTAACCGGACTAATTGGTTTTTATCAGCGTTCTGGTTTACAAACGCTAACACATAAAACAGGGATTATGAAGTTATTCCCTGAAACACTTGCAACAATGGATCTCGTTTTGCCTAAGGTCCCTAAAATGAGAGCAATGAAAGATCGTCCTGAATTTTTACATGCTGAAAGTACAAAAAAGAAACAAGTTGCATTCTTCACAGGTTGTTTAATGGATACAATGTTTTTAGAAACAAATAACGCAACGATGAAACTTCTTCAGTTAGCTGGTTGTGATATCGTTATTCCGAAAACACAAAGTTGCTGCGGGGCATTACATGGGCATGCTGGTGAGAAAAATGGAGCAAAAGAATTAGCGAAACGCAATATAAAAGCATTCGAAGATTTAAACATCGACTATATTATTACGAATGCTGGTGGTTGCGGAGCTTACCTCGTAGACTACGATTACCTGTTAAAAGATGATCCACAGTGGGCTGAACGTGCAAAGCAGTTTGTTTCTAAAATTAAAGATATTACTGCTATTCTAGTAGAACTAGATTTCCATAAACGTAATGACTTACGACTCACGCCGCAGGTTATTACGTATCAAGACTCTTGTCACTTACGCAATGTTATGCGAACATCTTCAGAACCTCGTATGTTACTAGAAGCAATTCAAGGTGCAACATACCGTGAAATGAAAGATGCTGATCGCTGCTGTGGTTCTGCTGGTATTTATAACATTGTTCATTCAGAACTATCCATGGAATTTCTAGATTACAAAATGGAGCGTGTGCATGAAACAGAAGCAGCAACCATTGTTACTGCAAATCCAGGTTGTTTATTACAAATGAAATTAGGAATTGAACGAGAAGGTCTTTCTCATAAAATGAGAGGAATTCACATTGTTGATTTATTATTAGAAGCAATTGAAACCAACTCGTAATAACTCGTAACATACGTAATAATAGGAAAACGGCTATCTCCTTCGTCTATGTAAAGAGATAGCCGCTTTTTTGTCCGCTACAACATTAAAAATATGTTACTTTATTATAAAAAAGAACAACAGAAACATTACAGTTTTGTAAAAATCAATCCAGTATATTCCTCAAAAAAACGCTCAAACCATTGATACAATAGGATTCTTCATTTTCAATATAGGTACATTTATCCAAAAACCCCCTCTTATAACCTAGTATAAAAATGCTGAAAATTCCTTTTATACTCTATGTTTCTCTTATTTCCCCCCCATTCCTCCCTTAGGATAAATTAGGTAAATTTTAAGTCTATGAATTTTTTTCCATCTTTTTTCTCACAAAATCTATGCTACGATGAATTTGTCAGTCAGACAGGCTGTCAAAAACAAATCGTGTGAAAACAAATTAAAACTTTATATAGGGGGACACACATCATGAAAAAGCGTGTTTTATTATCTGTAGCTGCTGCAACGGCTCTTACTTTAGGAGTATCTTCTCTAGATGCACAAGCTGCAACAGTACAACCATCTAACATAAAGGTTCAAAATATTCAGCATTCAAAAGTGATGATGAAGCAAATGAGCCAACAAGAATTACAAGCATTCTTACAATCTATGGGCGTGGAATCATTAGCACAATGGCAACAAGGAAACTTCCAACCAAATTGCATTATTCCTGGTCAACAACCTACTGAAAATGTTGTAACTGAGCAACCAACAGCTAAGCCAGAAACTCAAAAGCCTGCTGAACAAAAACCTGCCGAGCAAAAGCCTGCTGAAGAAGTTCAAAAACCAGAAGCTCAAAAGCCTGCTGAAAACAATAATACTCAAAAACCAGCTGAACAAAAACCTGCTGAGCAAAAGCCTGCTGAAGAAGCAAAATCTTTAAGCGAGTTCGAACAACGCGTTGTTGAATTAACAAACGCTGAGCGTGCAAAACAAGGTTTACCAGCTTTAAAAATCGACAATGAATTAAGCAAAGTAGCACGCATTAAATCTGAAGATATGCAAAAAAATAACTACTTTGATCATAACAGCCCTACATACGGGTCTCCGTTTGACATGATGAAGAAATTTGGTATTTCTTATACATCTGCAGGTGAAAACATCGCCCAAGGCCAACGAACACCTGAAGAAGTAGTACAAGCTTGGATGAACAGTGCTGGACACCGTGCAAACATCTTGAATAATGGCTTCACTCACATTGGTGTTGGCTATGTAGAAAACGGTAACTACTGGACACAACAATTTATTACGAAGTAAATAGATTAAAAGAGTCTTCTCATAATGAGAAGACTCTTTTTTACATTTCATAACTTTCTATTATGTATGAGTATAAAGCGTAGAACATAAACAAAATAGAACCACCACTTATTACGCTAAGTAACACATAAAATCCCCATTTCAAGTTCAAAAACAATGAAAACAATATACTACATGCCATCACTTGAAAAATCCGCCTACTCACTAAACGGATCTTTTTTAATTTGATTGAGTCTTTTTCCGTACTCTGAACTTTTTTAAACGCCTTACTAAGCATAAAAAGAAACATACTAATCCCAATTGTTAGTCCTGTTTGAAAGGATATCATGCTTCCAAAATTAATAAAGAGAATGAGCATATGGATAAACAACATAAATAAAGTAATCGTCTTTAGAAATCCACTTATAATGACATGCTCGCCTTCATTAAACTTATATATATTATGTGAAATAATATACATCAATCCATGTAAGAAAATAATAAGACAAGGAATAAGTGCTATAACAACTTGTTTACTCATAAACTCGTTCGGCCGACCATTTACATCCCAATGTACCGCCAAATGCTCTGGTAAATACGGATAGAGACATAGAGTAACTAAAAGACAAGCGAAAAATATTCCTAGTATATATTTATATTTGATCAAGTGATTCTCACCTCTCTTTTCTCTTAACGGCTTCGCTTCTTTTAGAGAAATTCCTGCAAAAATCTACTTTTCTCAAATTTAAACTTACACTTTACGCATTCACTCTTTGAAATTCTTTCATTGTGTCATTTAATTTTGTAGGAAATGGTACATCAACTTCAATCTCTTCTTTCGTAATTGGATGTAAAAAGTTTATCTTCATCGCATGTAACGCTTGCCTAGACATATATTTCGTTTGTCCACCATATAATACATCCCCAACTAACGGATTACCATTGTAGCTCATATGAACACGAATTTGATGGGTTCTACCAGTTTCTAATTGTAACGTTACGAGCGTAACATTTTGTTTTTTAAAATACTTCTCTACTTTATAATATGTGATTGCTTGATCTCCTTTTGGAGAAACACGTCGTCTCGTCGCATGATGGCGATCTCTTCCGATAGCCGCCTCAATTGTTCCTTGCTTTTTTTTCACTTTGCCTTCTACAAGAGCCGCATATGTTCTTTTAATTTTTCGTTCCATTAATAAACGATCCATAATTGCACCAGCAATTCTATGCTTAGCAAATACGACACCACCTGTCGTATCTTTATCTAATCGATGAATATGACGAACCTTCGTCTCTAAACCTTGCATTTGATAATGAAAGGCAACAAGATTGGAAATTGTTCCCATCCCGCCTTTTTCAGAAGGATGCGTATCCATCTTCTCAGGCTTATTGACAATGAGTACATGATCGTCTTCATATACTACATCCAATTCACCATATTCAGGCTCTACATCGTATTCTTCCTCCATAAACATATGCACTTGTAACTTTTCGTCCTCTTTTAAAAGTTCATTCCATCTTCTCTGTTCTCCGTTAACAGTAACACCTTTTTCCATACGAAGCTGATGTAACAACTTTTTCGGTATTTCCCATTCTATTTTTAATAACGACTCAATGCTTATACCATTCCATTTTGCTGGCACAGTAATTTCGCACCATTCGCCCTTCTTCTTCGTTTCCATACTGTATCACCTTATTTCTATTGATTCTCTCATTGTAACGGAAAATACACTTTGATGCACCGTCAAAAATAGAGGACAGTCTTATAATAGACTGCCCCTCACGCTCTACGCCTTCTCATTTCCTGCAACACTTCTTCCGCTTTTTGTTCATATGATAAATCTTTAAAGAAATCCGCCAATCTCTTATAATCGTTATACGTATCTAATAAGTCATCCATCTTTTCTACTTTCATCACTTGTTGTTTTTGCTTCATTTTTACCGGATAACGATAGCCCGATACTTCTTGTATTTTGTAATACTCATCCTCTACTTGAATAACCTTTACAAGTTCCTCTTCTTCCGCATCCATCGTATACCCATCAAAATCTCTAAGCAATTCATAAATGATATGAGTCCATTCATCTTTTGGATAAAACCCTTTTTCTAACCGATAACCGACAATGCGATACATATGCCCATCGTTTTCTGCAAACTGTACTGTATCATTTAGCTTAAACTTAAAATAACGAAACATTGCCTTCACCTACTTATATGTAATGTTCTTATCACATACTATTTGCAAAATGTAGGTCTTGCTATTCATAAAAAAATCCTCATCTTATAGATGAGGATTTTTTTATAATGATTTTTCTCTTTTCTTTCGAAATGGTAACCACCAGTTCCAGTCTCCAAACAATTTCATTAAACTTGGTACGAGCATAAGACGAATAATTGTTGCATCAAGAAATATCGCTAATGCAACACCAAGCCCCATTTGCCGTACTGGTAAAATATCAGTAAAGGCGAAAGCACCAGTTACAACAATCATAATTAATGCAGCTGATGTAATAATTCTGCTTGTTGAAACAAGTCCTTCTAACGTCGCTTGATCGTTATCCCCTGTTTCTTCATACAGTTCATGGATACGCGAAATAAGAAAGACTTCATAATCCATGCTAAGCCCAAAGACGAGGCCAAAAATGAAGATTGGTAAGACAAATAAAACAGGACTTGCTTCTAAACCAAAATGTCCACCTTCAAATAACCAAACAACAATTCCAATTGTCGCGCTTAAACTAAGTATATTCATAATAATCGCCTTAATTGGAATGAGTATAGATCGGAATGCAAATAATAATATAACAAAGGTCGACCCAAATATAACCGACATACCAATTGCAACTTTATCTTTAATTTCATCTTCTAACTCTTGTTGGAACGTCGTCATTCCGCCTAGATAATAAGTAACATTTGTTTCTTTATAATTTTGTTTAAAATCACGAACCCACTGTTTCCCAATTTCTGTACGTGGTTTTGTATCTAAAAAGACTTCGATTGTTGTCTTATTTCCTTTTGTATACGCTTCAAATACCGGAGCTATTTTAGCAGCTTCTGGCGACTGTAACATTCCAGCAACTTGATCTGATTTCATTCCATTTAAACTGTCGTATAAACTTCTTACTTCATATACTTTCTTATCATCTTTTAACTTCCGAACGACTTCTTCCACCTTTTGTAAACTTTCTTTCTCTTTCATATCTTTTTTCGTCTCTACGACTAATGTAACATCAGCATGTGTTTTTGCAGTTTCATTAAATGCCTCTTCGTACTTCTCATATGCAATTCTTGTATCACTTTGTTTAGGTAAAGCTTCCACATCAGGGAACTGCAAATTAGCTGTACGTAATGGTAATAAGCAAATAACAATAAATGTTGTAACAACAATAATCATCGCAATTGGATGTTTCATTACAAATTGTGCAAATGTACGCCACGCCTTTGCCGGTGTATGTGCTACTTGATTCTTTTTTAATATTCGTTTACCAATTAACGATAATAGCGCTGGAAGAAGTGTGAGCGAGAATAAAATACTCATAATTACAACAATCATTCCGCTAATTGCGACAGACTGAATATAATCGATTTTAAAGAAAAACAAACCGGATAGGCCAACGAATACACATAATCCTGAAAATACGATTGCCCGCCCTGCTGTCTGATATGTAATTGCTATCGCTTCCTTTACCGTCCGCTTTGCAACTTCCTCTCGAAAACGATTTACAAATAATAGCGCAAAATCAATAGATAAAGCAAGTCCGATCATAGGTGCAACATTTAGCACAAAGATAGATAGTTCCTTATCGCTACCTATAAAGTATAATATGCCCATCGTACTAATAACACTAAGTGCCCCATTTACAATTGGTAAAATAGATGCCAAAAGGCTACCGAATGAAAATAGTAATACGAGAAATGCAATTGGTAACCCAATCATCTCTGCTACTTTTAAATCATTTTGCGTTCTTTCATTAATCTCTTTGTTAATTTTCGGAAATCCTGTAGGTGTTACTTTTAATGCTGCATTACTTTTCTTTTCAATTTTATCAGCAAATTGTAATGTCTTTTCCATTCGTTCCTTATTTGTTTTCCCAGAAAATAAAATTGTCGCATAGCCGATATCATCTTGTAACATTTCTTTATTTTGCACTGGATGATGGAAAGATTCATATGTCTCTTTTTCTTGTACATTTTTTACAATACCCTCTACTTGCTTTTGAAATTCCTCATGTGAAACGCCCTTATTTTTTTCAAAAACGAGTAGAAGTGTATCTTGAGACCTCTTAAAATCTTTATCTAAAATTTCTTTCGTTTTTTGGTAATCCCCTTCCGTTTGGAAGCCATCGCCACCTAATACTCCTGGTAGCTTTGGTGCGAATATACCTAATGCTATCGCAACCAGCAGTAATGCTACAATTACTGTATAACGGAACTGATATAAAAAAGCTCCTAACTTTCCCCACTTATCTACTTTATGTACATTTGTCTTCACACATTTTCACCTACTTTACATTATTCAATTGTCACTTATACTGTATCACATCTTCATGCAAACAAAAAACGTCTAGAAAAACTATAATAATAGTTTTTCTAGACGTTTTTTATCTCTCTTTATTAAGACCAAGTCTCTCAGTAAGTAAACGATGGCAATAAATCGCCATAATTAACAAAATACCACCTACGCAATAACCAGCTAAAATATCAGTTGGATAATGTACATTTAAAATAACTCTACTTAATCCAATCGATACAATTACTATTCCCATCAAAATCGTTATAACATATTTCCCTTTTACACTCTTCAAATTTGCTGCAATAATATAAGTCAGAAATCCGAATGTCATAATGGATAGCATTGCATGCCCACTAGGAAAGCTATATCCAAGTGCATCCAACGCTTCATTTAACGAAGGACGATCTCTTTTCACAATTTCTTTTATTCCTTTATTCACAAGATGTGTGATTAAAATGCCCATTGGATACACGATCATCGCAGCATAGTAATGTTTCCTCCAAAAAACAAGTAAACTTATAACGAGCACAGTTACAATACCAATGGCAGAGCCTAATTTTGTATAATACGAAAAAAATGTAAGTGAACCTTCTATTTGTAATCCTTTCACTAATCCGCGGACATATGTATCCATCACTGTAACACCACCTGCATGTACGCGCCAAGCAACAATACCAAATACAGCAAATAATAAACCGATACACATTACCTCATATTGATGCAACTTCTTCTTCAAACGATTTCCTCCTACTATGAAAAAATGCGATTTCTACTTTAGAAACCGCATTTTCTCACTTATTTACCTTTTGTTTTTAACTCTGTCCAGTAACGGTCGTAGTCTTTTAGCTTATCGTCTACATCAACAAGCCATTCTGTACGATCTAATTCTTCTTTCGTTAAGAAGATCATGTGGTTTTCACGATATTCTTTACTATGAAGAGGGTGAGCTTTTTCATTTGGATTACTGTATCCAATTGACTCGTAGTTTTTCACACTTACTTTTTCATCTAATAAGTAGTTCATAAACTTCTCTGCAAGCTCTTTGTTTTTCGCACCTTTTGGAATTGCTAACGTATCAGCCCAAATTGTGCCGCCTTCTTTTGGTACAACATACTCTACATCTTTATTATCTTTTGCGATAAATGCTGCATCTCCAGACCAAACTGTTCCGATCCAAGCATCTTCTGTAATGAATTTTTGTTTAATATTATCTGTATCAAATGCTAATAAGTTTGGAAGTAGCTTCTGTAAATCAGTTGCTGCTGTCTTTAACTGCGCATCGTCTTTCGTGCTGTTTGAGAATCCATGCTTCTTAAGGCCCATTCCTAACACTTCACGAGAATCATTTAATAAAGTTACATGGCCTTTATATTTCTCATTCCATAGGTCAGCCCAGCTTGTAGGTGCTTCCTTCACATACTTTTTATTGTATGCAATACCTGTTACACCCCAAGTATATACTAAAGAATATTTATTCTCTGGATCAAACGCAGGTGTTTTGAAATTAGAAATCATGTTTTCGATATTTGGGATATTCTTTTTATCTAACGGCGCTAATAAATCCATTTTCGCCATTGTTTTAACCATGTAATCAGACGGCTGAATTAAATCATACTTCGCGCCACCTGCTTGTAATTTCGCAAGCATTTCTTCATTACTTGCATACTTATCATAGTTAATTTTCACGTTATATTTCTTTTCAAAATCTCTTAGCACTTGCTCATCAAAGTTGTCAGCCCAGCTATAAATGTTTAACTCTTCTTTTTTTTCACCACAACCAGCAAGTACACCAGCAACAAGGCTAAAGCTAATTGCTGCGCCGGCTAATCTTTTCATTAATTTCATCGATTTATTACCCCCTCGTACTTTCTATATCGTTCGTATTATAAAGGAAGGTGTCCTCCAGAGTTTTCTTCACCATCTGCACCTTTGTTACGGAAGATTTCAGATAGAACCATTAATCCTACGATAGCCACAATTAAAATTGTAGAAAGTGCATTAATTTCTGGTGATACTCCGCGCTTAACCATACTGTAAATGTATAATGGCAATGTTGTTGATCCTGGTCCTGATACGAAGAAACTAATTACAAAATCATCAATTGATAATGTGAATGTTAATAATGCAGCAGAAATAACTCCTGGTGCAATTGCCGGAAACGTTACATAACGAAACGTTTGCCATGGCGTTGCTCCTAAATCATTCGCAGCCTCTTCTAAATCACGTCCCATACCAGAAAGGCGTGCTGCTAAAATAACAACAACAAATGAAATACTAAATGTAATGTGTGCAATAATAATTGTTGTTTTACCAAGCTCCATACCTAATTGACTAAATAAAATAAGTAAAGATAAGCCCATTAAAATATCAGGGATTAAAATTGGTAAATACACAAGACCGTTAATCGCACCTTCATAACGATATTTATAACGATGTAATGCAATTGCGAAAATCACACCAAGAACAGTCGTTACAATCGTCGTTACGACCGCAATCGTCATACTATTTACAAACGCATCAATAACATCTTGTTTTTGAAATAAATCTGTATACCAATGGAATGTGAATCCTTCCCATTCCGCATTAATGCGAGAATCATTGAAGGAATACACCATTAAAACCATCATTGGAAAATACAAGAACAATAAAATTAACCAAGAATAAGAAACTAAAAACTTCTTCATCTTTGCCTATTCCCCTCCGTTCCCATCATATTTATATACTTTCGTTGCACGATAATATAAGTAAATTAACAGAACAGAGAATAGAACAACAATCATAGATAACGCAGATCCAAACGGCCAATCACGCGCTCCTAAGAATTGATTTTGAATTACGTTTCCGATTAATGCTACTTTCGATCCACCCATAACGTCTGATACAACAAACATTCCGATAGAAGAAACAAACACTAAAATAGAACCAGTAGCAATCCCTGACATCGTCATTGGTACTGTAACATTCCAAAATGCTTTTACTGGTGTTGCCCCTAAATCATAAGCTGCTTCTAGCTTACGCTTATCAAGCTGCTCAATCGCTGCATACACTGGTAAAATCATAAATGGTAATAAAGAATATACCATTCCGAGTATTACAGAAGGTGTATTATATAGTAAATTTAAAGGTTCACTAATAATACCTAGCTTCAATAGCAATGTGTTTACAAGACCTTGTGAACGTAAAATAACAATCCATGCGTAAGAACGAACAAGAAAGTTAATCCAAAACGGGATCGTTGCCAATAATAAAAGAATCGAGCGATATTTGCGATCAACAATTGTAATTGTATATGCAAATGGATAACCAATCAGTAAACATATTACTGTGGTAATAACCGCAATTTTCACTGTTTCCCATAACGTCCCCATATATAATGGGTCAAATACACGTGCTATGTTCTCTAATGTAAATTGCATTTCCACTGTCCCATATGCTCCGCGCTGCATGAAGGCAAATGCCAATACAAACAGAAGGGGAATTAGGAAGAAGATTAACAGCCATGCGACTGTAGGTAGTGCGAGTAATTTCCCTTTTTTCAATTTAAGGTCACCTCGTCCTCTTGCTCCCAGCCTACGTATACATTATCTCCAATGCTCCACTGCGCTGCTTCTTCAGCAGTTTGATATGCCATTAGTAATTCTGATGTTTTCTCATCACGTACATAAAGCTTTTCCATATTTCCAACAAACTCAATGTCTTCAATATGTCCAAGGTGGTATTCTTTTAAAATCGGCTCTTCAACCGAACGCACTTTTACATTTTCAGGGCGAATTGCTACATAGCCTTCCCTGTTTTTCACAATATTATTTTCACCGATAAATGTCGCAACGAACAACGTTTTCGGCTTATTATAAATTTCTTTCGGCGTTCCGATTTGTTCAATATGGCCTTTATTCATAACAACGATACGATCACTCATGCTCATCGCTTCTTCTTGATCGTGCGTTACGTATATGAACGTAATTCCTAAATTACGTTGTAAGTTTTTCAATTCACGTTGCAAGTCTTTTCTTAACTTAAAGTCTAACGCCCCAAGTGGCTCATCTAGTAATAATACACGCGGGTTATTTACAATCGCTCTCGCAATTGCTACACGTTGCTGCTGTCCACCAGAAAGCTTTGCAGGTTTACGATTACGGAACTCAAGTAACTGCGTTAAACGCATTGCCTCTTCAGCACGCTCTTTCTGCTCTGCTGCCGGTACTTTCTGCATTTTCATACCGAAACAAATATTTTTCTCCACATTCATATGTGGGAATAGCGCATAATGTTGGAACACTAGGTTCATATGACGCTTATATGGTGGCAAATCGTTAATCTTTTCATCATCTAATAAAAGATTCCCTTTAGTTGGAGTTTCAAATCCTGCGATCATACGAAGTAACGTCGTTTTCCCGCAACCACTCGGCCCTAAAATAGTTAAAAATTCCCCTTCTTTAATATCTAAAGAAAGCGGTGGGATAATCACTTGATTTCCAAAATGTTTTTCTACTGCTTCAACTTTAATAATCTTTTTCATTTTCCCGTCCTATCTACCTCAAATTTTAATTTTTATATTCATGAATAAATATTTATGTTCTATAGACTATTTTTTGTTTCGATCCAAACAAAAATGGTTATTTAGCAAGCGTTCACTTCTATTCTTTATGTAGTATGTTTGATTCATTTTCGCATGATACATAATGTCGAACAGAAAAACCCCTTCCATTGCGAAGGGGCTATTATCATACGGCTACGCCTACTGATAAACACCATCATCATTTTAACAACTTTCGTATGAATTTTAAAGCACTTTTTGTAGAAGAGTAACGAATTTTCATATCGAATGCCGTAGATTGGGCTAAAATGCTTTTATAATGTGAAAAAGTCCGAAAACTTTCTTTCCCATGATAACTCCCTAATCCACTACTTCCGACGCCTCCAAAAGGTAAATATGGCGTTGCGAGATGATAGACGACATCATTAATACAGCCTCCGCCATACGAAATATTACTCGTTACTTTCTTTTGTACTTCTTTATCTTCAGAAAATACATATAACGCTAACGGCTTCGGATGTTGCTGGATTGTGCCAATTACATCTTCTATATTGTCGTACTCTATGATTGGTAAAATCGGACCAAAAATTTCATCTTCCATAACAGCATCTTGCCATGTAATATCCGCTAGTACTGTCGGTTCAATATGTAATGTATCTTTCTTATAGTTCCCACCAATTACGACTTGACCATCTTGTAAAAATCCACATAATCGTTCAAAATGGCGCTCACTTACAATACGCACGTAATTTTCATTTTGCAAAGGTTCTTTACTATACTGCTCTGTAATTTCATGTCGCAGTGCCTCAATTAGCTTTTCTTTCACAGAAGAATGCACGTACATATAATCAGGCGCTACACACGTCTGCCCTGCATTTAAAAACTTACCCCAAACAATTCTTCTTGCTGTTACATCTATTTTTGCATCTTTATGTACAATACAAGGACTTTTCCCGCCAAGTTCTAAAGTGAGCGGTGTCAACTGTTTTGCTGCTGCTTCCATTACAACTTTTCCAACGCCCACACTTCCTGTAAAGAAAATATAATCAAATGGTTCCTTCAGCAAAGCTGTACTCTCTTCAACGCCGCCTTCTACTACCGCTACAAGCTCTTCTTGGAATAATTCCTCTAACATCCTTGTAAGCACTTTGGAAACGTTTGGCGTTAACTCCGACGGCTTTAAAACGATTGTATTTCCAGCTGCCAGCGCTCCTACAAGCGGTGCAATTGCTAATTGAAACGGATAGTTCCACGGCGCAATAATAAGTGTCACACCGTACGGTTCGGGCACTACTTTCCCCTTTGATCCAAAATGAGTGAGTGCTGTTCGAACACGCTTCGGTTTACTCCACGATGAAATATGCTTCAATTGAAAAGAGATTTCTTTTAATACATATCCCACTTCCGTTGTAAATGACTCGTGAACTGACTTATTTAAATCTAATTTTAACGCCTGAAATATTTCTTCTTCAAAACGCTGAACGCCTTCATAAAGCTTCTTCAAATTATTCTTTCTCACTGCTACACTTCTTGTATGGCCATTGTGAAAATATTCCTTTTGTTTATTTACAATAGAAGAAATACTCATTCATTCACCTTCTCCCACTATTTTTATCCAATTCTTTCATTATTTATATAGACTTTATATATAATAAATTTCTATTCGTAAAGTTACATTATATATAATTTCTTTTTGTATATAAAATTCATTGCTCACAAAAAAACTACCGAAAGAAAAATCTTTCGGTAGTTTTACTGTATTAACGATATAAACGAACAGCACCTGCAGAATTATCATCAGCTTGTCCTACTACTTCAAACTTCAGGCCAAGATTCGGTAAAATACGTCCTGCATCTGGAATCTGTTGGTTAATATACGTTTTCGAATCATCAAACTTCGGTACACCCGCTAAGCCATCATACGTAAATGTTCCACGCGTTGGAGATACAACTTTCCAAGCTGGTGTTTTGTCGAATGAAAACGCAGCATCAGCGATTTGGAATCGTGTACTACTCTTAACTGTCGGTTTACCATTTAAAGTTCCTACAATTGCTTCTGGATGAGAATCCACTACACCAAGGAAACCGTGTCCTGGATGTACACCAACCCAGTTATCTGTATAAGCTGAATCCGCATACCATACAACCATACCAGTGTTAAATACTGGACCACGAGCAAATTTCAACGCGTTATCTGAACCAGCATAGTTTCTCCACTCTACATAATAGTTATGTTTTTTCTTCTCAGTTCCGTTAGATACAACAAAACCATCTAACTTTAATTGTGGTGTACCTTCTGCATCATCAGAGAATACTACTTTACCATCTACTGTTAATGAAGCATTATCAAGAGCAAATCCATTTAATGCTAAACCACCATCAGTAATGTAATCAAATGTTAATTTTACTTTCTTACCTTTGAATTGGCTTAAATCATATGATTTGTCAATCCATTTTCCATTTGTTGAATCTGCATTTCCACTATTAGCTTTCTCACCAAGTCTTTCAATTAACGTTTGTTTACCATCTTCTGTTACAGCATGTACTTCAAGGAAGTCATACCCTGCTTCAATTTCATATAATGATTTGAAATCAAATTTTGCAGTCGTTGCATTCGTTAAATCGAACAGTGGTGTTTCCATCTTCGTATGAAGATCGTCACCTTTTGTGCTGTAGTAATACTGTTTACCAAATGCAGGATCAATTGTTTTTACATCTTTATCAGGTAAGTTAACACGAATCATACCTGGTCTTGCTGATTTCGTAACACTTTGGTCTAAATAGGTTGCTAAACCGATACCTTTATTTAATTTCTCGTAATCTACTTCTACGATATTTGCCCAGTTACCACCAATTGTTTTTTGGAAAAACTCTTTATTTTGTGGTGAGAAACTCGTTGGCGTTGTTCCTGCAATTTTACCAGCCCAGCTTCCGCCACTCATAACAGACCAAGCTTCAATTGGCTCACCTTGACCGCTATATTGTGTATCATACTCATCCGGAAGGCCTAAATCATGACCATATTCATGTGCGAATACACCAACCGCTCCATCTTCTGGTTCAATTGTGTAGTCAAATGCTGCAACCTTTCCACCCCAATACGGAACTTTTGCTTGTGTGCCTTCAATTGGGAATGGCTTTGGTCCAACAGTCCAACGATGTGACCAGATTGCATCATCACCTAATTTACCACCACCTGCTTCTTGTCCAACACCTGCATGAATAATCATTAAGTGATCAATTAAACCGTCCGGTTGATTTTGATTTCCATCACCATTTACATCGTATTGATCGAACTGGTCAAACTCTGATAAATCAATGCCGCTATCTACAGCTGCTTTTAATGCATCTTTTACTAAATCACGAGGTCCTTTTGGTCCTTTATTATCATGACCACCGCTCGCAGCATCTGCACCATAATCAGCAGCTTTACCAGGAACTGTTAACCATTTTGTAACCGTTCCGTCTACTGTATAACTACCGCCAGATTGCTCTTCATAATACTGTTTAAATGTTTCGATTTTACTTCCATCATCTAATGTGAATGGCTCATTACCGAACAACATTTTTTCATAGTGTTCTTTATTGAAATCATTAGAATACATGTAGCCTGGCTCTTTATCGATATTGTTATGTTTAAAGTCAGCGTACTCTACAAGTAAAACGAGTACTTTATCTTTACGAACATCACCGTTATACGCTTTTTGCTTTGCCGGAGATGTTGGTACTTTACCATTTAGACCACCTTTAACTGGTCCTGTCGCTGCAGGTGTTCCTGTTGCAGGCTTATCTAACTTTTCTTTCGTATCTGCTTTTGCATCTTTCACTTTCTTTAAAAAGTCAGATGCTTCTTTCGTAAGTGGGTCCCCATTTGTTACTTCTTTCCCAGGATTTTCACCCTTTTTGTTCTCTACATACTTTTCGACAGCTTTCTTTGTTTCTGTCTCTGAAGCCTTCGAATCAATTACCCCACGTTTTTTTAGAGCATCTGCTAAACGCTCCTCCGGAATTAAATGATCATCAACTGGGCTAGTAGCTGTCTTATCCACAGGCGTTTCAGCATATGCAGATTGAGTACCAGCTCCGAACGAAAGGCCTAATACAGCTGTCAAAGCGATTGATGATAAAACTTTGAACGGTTTCTTGTTCATCCCTTATTTCCTCCCCTAATAAATAATATGTATTACAAATTGAATTTTATTAAAAATTCAATATTTTTTCAATATTTAGTCATATTATGTAATGTTTTTAATATATTTGTAAAAATTTCATAGTTAATATACGAATATATCACAATTCAACAATGTTTTCTGAAAATATTGAAAATATTTGCCAGAAACTTTATAATCGCCATAGAGGGAATTTAATGGGGATTTTATCTTTGTTTTATCTACAAAATATTTGATAATTCACTACATAAAAATACAAAATCCGATTGCATTATCATATATTCTGTAGCAGCAGTTATGACCGATAATTAGGGAGGAATTACATTTGTACAAAGATAAGACTGACGCATTGGATCAAGAATGGATTGATTTAATACTTGAAGCTCTAGACGCTGGTATCGCTCTGCAAGATATCGAACATTTTTTCCAACGTATGAAACCATCAAGCCAGGCTCAATAGGTTTGTTCTTTTTAGCGAAGTTTATGTTATAATAATGACATCATAAGACGACGACATATTGATAGAAAGGTGCGCAAATATGATTGGAGAACGTATAAAACGCCTGCGTTTACAAAAAGGTATTTCATTAACTGAACTTGCCGAAAAAGCTGGTGTTGCTAAATCTTACATTAGTTCTATAGAACGAAATTTACAAAAAAACCCTTCCATTCAGTTTCTTGAAAAAATTGCAGCAGTTCTACAAATTCCAGTTGATACTCTACTTCATGATGAAACAACAAAGGAAAATCACTTAGACTCCGAATGGACACAACTCGTTAAAGATGCAATGAACTCCGGCGTCTCCAAAGAACAGTTTCGTGAATTTCTTGAATTTACAAAATGGAAGCAAGATCAAAAATAATAAATAGAAAGAAGTGCTTACAATCGGCACTTCTTTTTTCTTTATAAAAAAAAGCGGGGGATACCCGCTTTTTTATTATTTTTCTTCTCCAGCTTCTTGGTTAGCATTGAACGTCCATTCTAAATTCAATGAATCACCTTGGAAGATATTTTGGTCTTTTCCATCATCTACAAATTCAAATTGTACCCATAAATAATCCTCTGTACCAGCTTCTAATCCACCCTTTTCTCCCCACTCAGGAGCAAAGATGTCTTTAGCTAAAAGATCTGGATCAGTTTTTTGTAAGTCTGCTAAAGTTGTTTCATATACAGGTTCACTTTGTTTATCCCAGTTCCAAAGGAATTTCACTTTAACGTGCTTACCAAAGTCTTCACCAGCATTATCGCCTTTTGCATCTTTCACAGTATACTTTGTCGCTAGTTTAACATCTTTAATTGCTAATGAACCGCTATTCTTTAATAAGAACTCTTTCTTAACAGAATCCCCTGGTTTTAAATCTTTAATATCTACAAGCGTTTTAGGGTCTAATGTAAGATCTAACGTCCCAGCCGCAAATGTGTTATTTGATACTTCTTTATCGCTAAAGTAAGCGAATGTTCCTCCACCAATTAAAGATAACCCCAATGCTGCTGATGCAACTCCCATACCTAATTTCTTTTTCAGACTCACAATCAATTCCCCCTAGCTGTTTTTTATATTTTTATTGCTATCTCTTATTTAAAATAAGAGATGTAGCTAAAGCTATGTTAGCTTAGCTAATATTTGTTCTTTTTTAAAAACCTTATGTTCATTATAACGAACATAACTATATAAATACAACACATATTTATTAATATTTTCAGTTATTTTTATTTCTCAATATTATTCAGAATTTTATAAAAATATTGAATAATATTGAGAAATGAAAAACATTAATTAATTTCCTTATCTATACTAATTATTACCCTTCATCATCATGCTACCAACTAGTTTTCTCGTATCTACTTTTTGACGTGCATTGTTACAATAAAGAGGACACGCCGAATAGGTGAGTCGCAAACTCTCTCACCAACTCGGCTTTATAACCGCTATTCGCCCTATATGTTGCTGTATTTTACTTGCTATTCTTGTTTCTTACTCTCTTCTTGCTTTTTTGCTTCCTCTTGTTTCTTCTTCTCTTCTAGTTTTTTTGCTTCCTCTTGTTTCTTCTTCTCTTCTAGTTTTTTCGCTTCCTCTTGTTTCTTCTCTTCTAATTTTTTCGCTTCTTCTTGTTTCTTCTTCTCTTCTAGTTTTTTCGCTTCCTCTTGTTTCTTACTCTCTTCTAGTTTTTTCGCTTCCTCTTGTTTCTTCTTCTCTTCTAATTCCTTTTGTTTCTCAGCCTCACTCGCTTGTTTTGCTGTTTCATCTACTAGCAACTTCTCAAAATCTTGAATTTGTTTATCGATCACCTGTAAATTAACTTCTTTATCAACATACTCGCAGTTTTCTTTCACTATATGAAAACCAGCATTCACATACGAGAATACTTGCTTATTCGATTCAGTTCCATTTCCTTTTAACTCTTCTTGTACTTGATTATAAGGTTCTTCTATTGATTTATATACTTTTTGTAACGATTCTCTCTCAATAGCTATTTTCTCTCGCCCTTGCTTCCATATAACAAGCGCCTGTTCTAACTCTTGAGCGGAGCTAACAGTTAATTTTGATTTCATCCCTTCATACTCTTGCAAAATAACTTCCTTATGCTGCTTAGCTTGTTCTATTAATTGATCAACTGTTTTCGGAAAAATACTTGCTGTAGAAATAGTGGCCTCTACTTTCGTTTCATGAATGAAAGCTGCTTCTGTATAAGTCATCATTTGAGAGCCTAAATAAAAAGTAATAGAACACAAACATGGCAATATAAGCATCTTTTTGAATTTACGAGGTTGCTTCAGCATTTTAATCTCTCCTATCGAACAACTCGTTCTTTATCAAGAACTATATCTTTATTATAATAAAGTGAATTACAAAATGATATAAAAATTATGTTTCTTTTTACATTTCACTTTTAGCAGAAAAAGAGACTATCACTTTCGATAGTCTCTTTTTGTTGTCCTTATTATTTTGTTTCACCATCGCCTTGCTGTGCATCAAACGTCCAAGTTAATTGTAACTTATCGCCTTGGAATTCATTTTGATCTTTTTTATTATCAACGAATTCAAATTTCACTTTGAATTTATCAGATTTACCTGCTGAAATACCTTTTTCATCCCAGAACCAAGCAGCTAAATCGTTATTTACCGCAGTAAGTGTGTCACCCTTCAATTTATCTAGCGTTGTTTCTTTTACGATTGTTTCATGCTTGTCTACATTTTTTAAGAATGTTACTTTAATATGTTTACCAAAATCATCTTTATTATCTTTCTTCACATCTTCTACATTGTAATCTGTTTTTAGTAGTACTTTTTTAATATCTAATGTCCCTTTATTTTCTAATTTAAATTCTTTTTCAACTGTATCACCAGGCTTTAAATTTGATACATTAACAACTGTTGATGGATTTAATGCTAAATCAAGCGTACCAGACGCAAATGTATTATTTGACACTTCTTTATCGCTAAAGTATGCAAATGTTCCTCCGCCAACTAATGCCGCTCCTAATACTGCTGATGCGATACCCATCCC
The DNA here is from genome assembly GCF_001884035.1 of Bacillus tropicus. Classification (GTDB taxonomy): domain Bacteria; phylum Bacillota; class Bacilli; order Bacillales; family Bacillaceae_G; genus Bacillus_A; species Bacillus_A tropicus. The sequence goes on along the minus strand of NZ_MACG01000031.1, from coordinate 287,228 downwards.
TAATTTTTTCTTTAAAGTCATGTCCATATCCCCTTAATATATATATTTGTTAACTTCCTAAAAGGAAAGTATAACCAAACGAACTAGACGGATTGTTCTACTTTTTTCTCTTTCTTTTCTCCGTCAATGCTACGAATAGCACTAAAAATAGAAATCGCGGAATAGCCTAGTAAAAAGACTCCTGGAATAATAAGAAGCAAAGCAGCTCCAGCTTTTGAATTCGCATAATTTAATGCATACCCTGCATATGGAACTGTAATATCTGCATATTTCCCAATGACATTCTCCGCAAGTACTGGTTGTAAATCAGGGCCGTTGTTGTTATCCCCTTTTGTTTCATACATTACTTTTCCATTTGTATCTTTCACACCGATAATACGGTGAGTGATAATTTTTTCATCTTTTTCTTTAAAGGTAATAACATCACCTTTTTGATATTTAGAACCATCTTTCGTCGGCTCTATCGCAATGATTGATCCTGTTAAAAAAGTTGGTTCCATCGATCCTGAAAGAACGCTCTTAAATTGATATCCCATCACCGTTGGATCACCACCGCTCGCTTTTGAAGAAATAACTACAAAAGCTAAGCAAACCATTAACGTAAATAAAACAAATGAGATTACGTTGCTAATCACCTTCCAAATTAATTTCATCGTTTCTCTCCCTCTCCGTTGTTTTATATTATTTGAAGTATGCAATATTCATTTAAGTTCTTTAACAAGAACACAAGTAAATAATATAACGAACAAAACTGAAATGCAATAAGAAAATTTACAATTATTAGTTATTTTAAATATAAAAAAAGACTGTGACAAAATCTCTTCACAGCCCTTTAAACTATTAATTTATTTTTCTTCTGATTTTATTCCTTTTGTATTTCGGCGTAGCACTACAAATAAAATGGCTCCAAATAATATGGCGGCACCTATCCCAATGCTTATTATTTTCACGTTTGATTCGTTTACTTCAGGCTCGACAGTATCTTTTTTAGGCATCGCAAAAGTAACATCTTCTTTAGAAAGAACATTTACCGTCGCAATTGTTTGATTATTTTTTGTAATATCAACTGCCCCAACTACCTCACCACGATGAATTCCTTTATGATACAAAGAATCTTTATCTAATGATGCCGCACGGAAAGTCGTCCTCACATTTTTTCCTTCATCTTTCTTAAGCATCAGTTCTGCACTTTTTTCAAGCTCGCTATCAATATCTTTATTTAAATACGTTGCCTTTTGATGCCAACTATGTTTATCTAGTACAGTTTGCTTCACAAATTGACCAAAAGAATAGTCCGCCATCTGCTTTAAATCTTCATAAATTTCAGGTCTTTGAGAAGCCATTACTACGTTTATAATACGATTTCCATCCTTCTCATTTAATAAAACGAGTGTATTACGCGCTTCATTTGTAAAACCTGTCTTACCACCAATACTAAATGGATTTTCAAAATAAGTAGATTTATTAAAAATAGACACAGTCTGCCTAGATGTCGTAACTGTCGTCCTTTTCGTATTCATCGCTTGCAAAATCTCAGGGTACTTTTGCACACCTCTCGTAATCATAGCCATATCAAATGGCGTAGTATAATGGTTCGGATCGTGCAATCCATTTGGTGTTACAAAATGACTATCGGTAGCCCCTAATTGCTTCGCTCTCTCATTCATCATATTAGCGAAATTCTCAACACTTCCGCCAATACGCTCCGCAATCGCATACGACACATCATTCGCACTTAGCACCATTAAAATCATCAGTGCAGTATTTCTATTAATCGTCTCACCAGGTTGAAACTCAATTTGATAATTACTCTTCTCTTGATCTAATGCTAATTGTGAAAACGTAAATTGATCCTCTGGCTTCGTATGCTCCATAAGTAAAATCGCCGTTAACACTTTCGTCATACTAGCCGGAAATGCACGATGATGTGCGTTTTTGTCATACAAAACATCTCCAGTTTTCGCATCAATCGTAGTTGCAAACTGACTAAAAACATTTGGCCCTTCCTTCGGTGGTGGTGCCACTTGTTCTGGATTCACTCCAATATTCGTCTCAGCACGCAACGTCATAGGTGTCAATAAAAATAAACAAATAACGGTAATAAAAGCCAAAATTTTCTTAAAATTTACCATATGACTCTCCCTTTTCACTATACTCTCACAGCTTACAAACTGAATCTACCAATCTATATGTAATTTGTATTAAATTGGAAGAACATTCACTGTTTTTTACTATATCATACTTTTACGATGAAGGACATAAATATACAATAAAAAATAAGAAAGAATTATTCTTTCTTATCCTTCTCATCAATCAATGAATCTATTAAATTTTGACTAGCTTCCTCAGGTGTAATCTCATCTGTCATCCCCATAAACGACCAACCTTTAGAATCGACCCACTCAACAAACTCTTGCAAAAACTCATCATGTGTAACATCCACATCAAGAATTGAGCCATTAATTGAAATCGTTCTATTTCTAGATACGCGCATCTTGAACGTTTTCCTTACCATTACAATAATTCTCCCTCTACTCCTGAATATTTATAAAATAATCTTGTATCTCTGTTATACATGATTTTAAGTAAATTGTAAAAAGGATATATTGGCCAATTTGCATATTGAAAATGCGAAGCTCTTATCCTACATACCCCTCGTGCGATATACAAATGGTCATATTATTCAACAATTAGACCATTTAGATGAATAAGAACTCATGGTCTTTTGGAAGATATCATATAAAATAGTATAATTTGAATAAGGGAACTAAGGCAGCTCCATTTAGCTGGACTTTTACATTGTAGACTTAGAGACTGATGCAGAAATTACTATTTGGTTCCTATTTCTATACATAATATCGCGGGAAAGAAGGTAGTACGGTGAAAACAACAGAAAATTTTACTGACAAGGCCGATATATATGCGAAATATCGACCTAGTTATCCCAATGAATATATTGAGTATTTGCTTTCAGCTAACGAACTAAATGAGAATCAGATTGTGGCCGATATTGGTTCAGGTACGGGGATATTTAGCCGCCAGCTGCTTGAAAGTGGTTTACATGTTATTGGAGTTGAGCCAAATGATGACATGAGAAAAATGGCAGAACAATCGTTAAGCCAATATTCTCGTTTTCAATCCATAAAAGCAACTGCCGAACATACCACTTTAAAAGAAAATAGTGTGGATTTAGTAACTGTTGCCCAAGCATTTCATTGGTTTAATAAAGAAGCTTTCAAAATCGAATGCCAACGAATTTTGAAACAAAAAGCACATGTTGCTCTTGTTTGGAATAGTAGAGATGTAACTAGTCCGATTATTAAAGAAAATGCAGACATTTGCCAGAAAACCTGCCCAAATTTCAAAGGATTTAGTGGTGGAATCGAGGAAACACCAGAAATGTTTAACAGCTTTTTTAAAGATGAAAAGTATGAGTTTAAAGAATATGAAAATGATTTACTTTTTGATTATGAAGGTTTTTTAGGAAGGAATTTATCAGCGTCCTATGCTCCGAAAGAAAATGACGAAGAGTATAAAAGCTTTGTTCTTCTCCTATCAGAGTTATTCGACAAATACAGTAAGAATGGAAAAATTATTCTCCCAAACCTAACCCGAAGTTATTTGGGCAATGTGTAAACAGCTGGACATATAATTAACCCTCACCAATCGGACACGATCATTGAATAAACCTTAGCTTTATTGGTATATGTTGAATACAATGCGGTACACTATATTGAAAATTAAGCAAGCATACTCCCGGTCTGGATTTAGGACGAGGTATGCTTGTTTCGTGTGATAAAATTTAATAGCTTTATTATCTTTTTATAAAAAACTCACATTTTATCACACGAAATACACTTGACTTTATTACAATGAAATGGAATATATTAGAAAATATCTAAAACCGAGGAGGAACTTCATGGCGCACTGTACGTATTGTAAAACGAAATGGAAAGTAAAAGATGTATGGTCGATACTCGTAACATTTGAAAAAGATTGTCCGTATTGTTTCGGAAGGCAATACCTATCAAAGAAAACAATAAACGCTATGCCAGAACTTATAAGCTTACCTTTACACTTCTTATTCCCTTTTCTTGTTCATTTAAGTGATGAGGGGCCTTTAGATTGGTATCGAAAAAAATAATATAACCGCTTTATTCAAACCCTCTTTTCATTACATTCTCTACTTATATATTCCTTAATACACTACTAACTTGATCCCAAATTCTTTCCTTTCAAAAGATGACTATAAAAATATTGTAAAATTTCAGTTAATTATATATAATTGCTTTAACATAATGAGTAAAGATGCTATTACATAAGCATTTTTAAAGATCCCGTAGCTCAGCAGGGAGAGCGCCACCTTGACAGGGTGGAGGTCGTGAGTTCGAGCCTCTCCGGGGTCATAAAAAAGAGACACCATATCTATGGTGTCTCTTTTTTATGTAATTCAATCACTTTCCATCAAACATCTGCTTCAACGACTTCGCATTAGCAAACAATACTTCTTTCAAGTTATCATCAGCAACGATTTTATAGTCACCATCTTTATCTTTCTTTAAGTTCAATGTAACTTTGCGAGTTGCCATTGCTGCATCTTTATCCGCTAAGTTTTTGACGATAGTTGATGTCATTGTTTTTTCAATTGCTTTTTCAGATTGTTCTTTGTCTTCGCTAAATGCGCTAGCAAAGGCCATTGGCATAACTTCTCCCACTGCTTTTGTTACAGCAACGGATAGATCAGCAGATGTAATTTCCACTTGCACTTCTGCTTTGTCATCCTTTTTCGATACTTCTTCTAGCTTTTCAAATTTAAAGTTTTTTGTAATTGCACTTAGCATTGCTTTTGCCTCAGCATCATCTGTTTTTTCATTTAGTTTGTTAAATTCCTTGTCACTCTCAACAAATGTACGAGCCTTTTCTATATCACCTTTTTGTATCGCTGTTAAAAATTCTTCTGTAGTATCTTTCGGATTTGCACACCCTGCTAAAACACCTACTGTTAATCCTACTACCATCATTAACAGTAATAGTTTCTTTATCTTTTGCATGCTCATTCTCCTCTTATCTTTTCTAGTAAGTCAGCATTATATAATAGTATGAAACTGACATTACAAACATTTTTTAGTATAGCATTTATATGATTTATTTTCTATTCATTCCCAAAATATTAAGAACCTTGCAGCTTTCCTACAAGGCCCCTCTTCTATCAATCCGTATCCGTAGCACAAATGAACCACATTTTCTGCTCCCTACTATCTAACACCATCCAAGTAACATCCCACGCAACATCATAAAACCAATCTGTCCAAGGGCTATCGCTTTCAAATACTTTAATATCTTCGTATCGATCTTGGAACATATATTGGCATACATCGCTCGCTAATTGCTTCGCGATTACCATTCTCTCCGGAAAGTATTTATATGCTCCTCCTCTTATAATTTGAAATGCAATACTCCCATCAAGCATTACCGCACTTCTATATTGAAATTGAGATTTATATTTTTCTGATGTATGTATTTTTAATTCCTCTAAGTCTTGGATTATATCTAAAGAACTGAAGATTTTTCTAAAAAAATGCTCGTATCTATCTCTTTCATAAGGTATTTCTTTGAAAACTTGTTCGTTATGTACTTTAAAACAGCTTATAACCGCTCCGCCATTTACATTTTGTTCCTTGAATGTATGTATGAGTTTCTCAATCGATGAGTCATTCGTTTCTATTTTTTCAAATGTTCCCTCTTTCCATCTCATAACGCCCACTACTCTCTATTAAAAATTTGTTTCTTCATTATAGATAGCAAAATAAAAACCAGCAACTTTAAGATTGCTGGCTTATCTCTTATTCATATTCGAAAAAACAATCACAATTGCCCCAAGCATATAATGCCCCGCTACCATCCACATACTCCGATCAAAAATCATAAGTGACACCCAAAGCGATATATTAATAGCAGCAAATACTAAATATAAAATGAAATCTTTCTTTTGTAGCGCCTCTCTATTCATTATAATGTAAATCGCACCGATAGGAGGAAGGATGAAACAAAGGAAAAAGACAAACATTTTTCTTAACGACCATGGATATGAAGTTACTGTCTGCATAGGAATCTCCTTTTCACTTTATAGTACTTTTAACATCGGCCTTACTATTCTATATTCGTCACTATAAGGCTCCTTTATGATTAAATGTGAGTGAGGATTTTTTTCTTCTTCTATCATTGTAAATACTTCTGTTTTTTCGTTTAATATGTTAGATTCACTATTTTTAATAGTTTTTTTACTTGCTTCAATTTTCTTTGTTACTTCTCCGAGCCTTTGCCCGACTTCTTCTGCTTTAGCAGGTTCATTCGTTACGTAGTATTCCTGCCCCTCCCATACTAACATAGGTGGCACTTGTTCTCGTTTGTTACATATTATATAAGTAGTACTAGCTACAAGTAATAGACATGTTAATAAAAAGAAGATAGTTTTTTTATTCATATACTATTCTCCCTATCTATCATTTTATTAAATTATATAATATCAATTATATGCAGTAAATGGATATAGTGGGAATTTTCGGATTTTAAATTAAAAAGAAAAACCTTACTCAAGTAAGGTTACATTTTTACATTCTATAGTGACCGATTTATTAAAACGATCATGACGATAATCGCTATAAACATAACAACTAAACAGCCGATCATTTTATAAAAGCCTCTTTTCGTTAACGTCCCACCTTGCACGTCTTTACGAATAAATAAGAATACGGCAAAAAATAATACAAGCCCAATGCCAAAAGCATACATCATTTGCATCTGTTAATCTTCCTTTCTCTTTTCCATCTTAATATCTTTTGGCCAAAACAACAAATGAGATAAAGACGGTACTCATCGTGAGTGCCATAAGTATATTCAATAGTTCAGTAGCAGATAGTGTAAATATTTTTAAGTTTAAGCCGATAGAGAAAAGAAGGTAATATGCTGTTAACGCAAAAAAGGTCACGAACATCCCTTTATAACGAATGAGTTTCATACGTTCGTCTTTTTCTTTAAATTGTGGGTGTAAATAACTTAGGCAGAAACACATAATCATCATACCAAGTAACGGATAAGTTGCTGGTGGTGGTGCAGAATGCGTCATTATTCCTGTTAGTATCATAAATCCACTCATAAATAGAAAGATAATCCCCATAATTACGAAGTACTTTTGTGAATAGTTCATCTTTATTCCTCCCCTTCTTTTCCTTCATAAATAAATACATGTTCTATCGTCGTCTGAAATGTTTTCGCGATTTCAAATGCTAACGGAAGTGATGGATCGTATTTTCCCTTTTCAATTGAAATGATTGTTTGTCTGGAAACGCCAAGTTTCTCAGCCAATTTTTCTTGAGATAGTCCAAATTTTTTTCGGTATTCGACCATTTTATTTTCCAAGGAAATTTCTCCCTCCTTCCTTATAACGAGTATATACGTAAAGCAAACTTTACGTCAAGTTTCCTTTACATCCGTTTTGTTTATTTTTCGTTCTATTTATATAGAAGAAACTTTTTAATTTCAGCACGTCTATTTTGAAACAAAACACGGAACACTGTAACTAACCGTTACTATATCTCCTTCTCTCTTTTTTAAAAATTTAATATCTCCATATTTGTTTTATCCTTTTAAAATATTTCATTTATCCCTTTATTCCGCGAAATGTATGATTGGTTTTACGGTGTTTTTCGGCATATTTATAGAAACTAACTGTTTATGAAGCGTTTTTTATGTTTAGCAACTTTTTTTGTAGAAATCCTTCACTTTCCTTTCAATATTTAACACTATCTAAATAAAGTTTACGCTAAATTCATAATTTTTTATTTTTTATACTATATTCCGTTATATTGTTGTATAATATCAATGAAAGCGCTTATTATTTCAATATACATAATTCGAACTTATTTTTATCGAAACATTCTAACTATTATACTTATATTTACATGCAACAATTTTAGTTATTTGTATAGGTATACCAAATATATCCACCCTATTTTTCTGTAAAATTACTTTATAACATGAAAGATTAACTTGGGTGATAAGTTATTGTGAATGTTTTTTTACAAAACAGATAAGTAATAGTGTTTGGTATTATGTAAATTATTGTAATAACATAAGAGTAAAGAAAAACATTTACATTGATTATTGGTTCATCAATTATTGAAAAGAGCAAAATGCACCTTTTTGTATGGAAAAAGGATTATATGCATTGGGAGGTTTAAACAAATGACGAGGAAGAATACAACGACAAACCCTTGGGCCAAGTTCCACGGTCCGAACCTTGGTTATGTTATTGAACAGTATGATCTTTACGTAACTGGAGCAGGTTCTGTTGATCCGGAATTACAAGAGCTTTTTGAAATTTTTGGAGCTCCTTCGTTTCAAGATGATGTCGTAACAGGGGACAACACAGCAACACATTTTTCTCCTCAAAACACAGGTAACATTGAAAAGATTCTTAAAGTCGTTCAGCTTGTTGAACAGATTCGTTCTTTCGGGCATACGTTGGCCCACATCAATCCGATGGAAGATGCTGCAAATGGACAATCTCTTCTTGAGAAAGCAATGAACGAACTGAGCGATGCTGATTTGAAAGCGATTCCAGCTAAAACAGTATGGCAAGATGCACCAGAAGGTATTCACACTGCACTTGATGTAATTCATAGATTAAAAGAAGTGTATACACAATCTTTAGCTTATGAATTTTCTCATATACAAGATAGTGAAGAACGCGCGTGGTTGCATCAAATGGTGGAATCAAATTCATTGCGTCAACCACTATCAAATAAAAAACGAACTGCTCTTTTAAAACGTTTAACAGCTGTTGAAGGTTTCGAGCAATTCTTGCATAAAACATTCGTTGGGCAAAAGCGTTTCTCTATCGAGGGCGTTGATATGCTTGTACCTGTTCTAGATGAAATTGTGCTAGAAGGTGCCAAGAACGGCGTAGAAGATGTCATGATTGGTATGGCTCACCGCGGTCGTCTAAGCGTACTTGCACACGTATTAGAAAAACCATATAGTCACATGTTTGCTGAGTTCAAACATGCAAAAATAGAAGGCGCAGTAGCAAATTCTGGCTGGACTGGCGACGTGAAATACCATTTAGGTAGAGAGCAAGTCGTTAGTAACGAAGAAGTTAGCACTCGCGTTACATTAGCAAATAACCCAAGTCACCTTGAGTTCGTTAACCCGGTTGTAGAAGGTTTCGCACGTGCGGCTCAAGAAAACCGTAAAAAATCTGGTCTTCCAGAACAAGATACTTCAAAATCATTCGTAATTTTAGTTCACGGTGATGCTGCATTCCCTGGTCAAGGTATTGTATCTGAGACACTCAACTTAAGCAGATTAAACGCGTACCAAACAGGCGGAACAATTCATGTTATAGCAAACAATGCAGTTGGTTTTACGACTGATAGCTATGATTCTCGTTCTACGAAATATTCAAGTGACCTTGCAAAAGGTTTCGATATTCCGATTGTTCACGTGAACGCTGATGATCCGGAAGCTTGTCTTGCTGCTGCTAACCTTGCGATTCAATATCGCATGTTGTTCAAAAAAGATTTCTTAATCGATTTAATTGGTTACCGCCGCTATGGTCATAACGAAATGGATGACCCAGCAGTTACACAACCACAAGTGTACAAAAAGATTAAAAATCACCCAACTGTAAGAGCAATTTATGCAGATCAATTACAAGCTGCTGGTGTTCTAAATGCAGATGAAATTGAAACAATTACACAGTTTATACAAGAGCAATTAAAATCTGACTATGCACAAGTACCACCAGCTGATACGAGCGATGCAACAATTCATGTTAAAGTGCCAGATGTTGTTGCAAAAGGCATTCAACCAATCGATACTGGTGTTGAGCTTGATTCACTTCGTGCAATTAATGAAGGTCTACTCTCTTGGCCAGAAGGATTTAACGTATATCCGAAGGTGAAAAAAATTCTTGAGCGCCGTAAAGATGCTCTTGAAGAGAACGGTAAAATTGAATGGGCACTTGCTGAGTCATTAGCATTCGCTTCTATTTTACAAGAAGGTACGCCAATTCGTTTAACTGGTCAAGATTCACAGCGTGGTACATTCGCACATCGTCACATCGTATTACACGATACTGATACAAATGAAACATATTCACCATTACATCGCTTACCAAACATCAACGCTTCATTCTCTGTTCATAACAGCCCGTTATCAGAAGCTGCTGTTGTTGGTTACGAGTATGGTTATAATGTATTCGCTCCAGAAACGCTTGTTATGTGGGAAGCGCAATATGGTGACTTCTCAAATACTGCGCAAGCATTATTTGATCAATATGTTTCAGCTGGAAGAGCGAAATGGGGTCAAAAATCTGGTTTAGTTCTTCTATTACCACACGGTTATGAAGGTCAAGGACCAGAGCACTCTAGTGCGCGTCCAGAGCGATTCTTACAGTTAGCTGCTGAGAACAACTGGACAGTTGCAAACTTAACGAGCGCGGCACAATACTTCCATATTTTACGTCGTCAAGCATCTATCTTAGGAACAGAAGCTGTTCGACCATTAGTATTGATGACGCCGAAGAGTTTATTACGTCACCCACTTACGCTTTCAACTGCTAATCAGTTAAGCGAAGGACGTTTCCAACCTGCTTTAGAACAAGAAAACCTTGGCACAAAACCAAACAAAGTAAAACGTCTTGTTTTAAGCACAGGTAAAATGGCGATTGACTTAGCTGCAGAAATTGAGTCTGGTAAACATGAGTACAACTTAGATGAAGTTCATGTCGTTCGTATTGAACAACTGTACCCATTCCCTGCTGAGAAAGTTCAATCTATTATTAAACGCTTTAAAAACTTAGAAGAAATTATTTGGGTTCAAGAAGAACCTCGTAATATGGGCGCATGGCATTACATGGCTCCAATTCTGTTCGAACTAGCTGGAGATAAAGTGAAAACAGGTTACATCGGACGCCCAGATCGCTCTAGCCCATCTGGTGGCGATCCATTCGCTCACAAAGCTGAGCAAGAACTAATTGTTGCACACGCTTTAGATGTGAAGTATAACTTCCGTCAAGATAAACAAGAAATTGAAGTTTACAGCAACTAAAAAGTAACAATGAAGGTTTCTAGCTTGTTCCCTGGGCAGATATTCTGCCCAGAGGGGCGGGCTAACAAATGGAGATTACCGAAGACAAAAGAAGAAAAAACACACCGTTAGGCAAATAAGGGGAGGACATTTAAAATGATCGAAATTAAAGTACCTGAGCTTGCAGAATCTATTACTGAAGGAACTATCTCACAATGGCTTATCAACGTAGGTGACAAAGTTGAGAAAGGTGGCAGCGTTGTTGAGCTTGAAACTGATAAAGTCAATGTAGAAATCATTGCAGAAGATTCAGGTATTGTATCGAAGTTACTAGGCGAACCTGGGGATACAGTTGAAGTTGGCGCAACTATCGCAATTTTAGACGCAAACGGAGCACCAGTTGCAGTAAGTACACCTGCACCAGCTGCTGAGCAACCAAAGCAAGAAACAGCTGAAGCACCAAAAGCTGAAGCACCAAAAGCTGCGGCACCAAGTGCTGAACAAACTGCAACTCTACAAGGTTTACCAAATACAAACCGTCCTATCGCATCACCAGCTGCTAGAAAAATGGCTCGTGAATTAGGAATCGACTTAAACGACGTACGTAGCACTGATCCACTTGGACGTGTGAGACCACACGATGTACAAGCTCATGCTGCAGCACCAAAAGAAGCACCAGCTGCTCCAAAAAGTCCAGCTCCTGCTCCAGTTGCAAAAACTGAATTCGAAAAACCAGTTGAGCGCGTGAAAATGTCCCGCCGCCGTCAAACAATTGCAAAACGTCTTGTAGAAGTTCAACAAACATCTGCAATGTTAACAACATTTAACGAAGTTGATATGACTGCAATCATGGAATTACGTAAAGAGCGTAAAGATGCTTTCGAGAAAAAACATGATGTACGTCTTGGTTTCATGTCATTCTTCACAAAAGCAGTTGTTGCAGCATTAAAACAATTCCCATTATTAAATGCTGAAATTCAAGGTGACGAGCTTATCATTAAAAAATTCTATGATATCGGTATTGCAGTAGCAGCTCCAGATGGATTAGTTGTTCCAGTTGTACGCGATGCTAACCAATTAAACTTCGCTGAAATCGAAAGCGAAATTCGTGAATTAGGTAAAAAAGCACGTGATAACAAACTTTCATTAAAAGAACTACAAGGTGGTACATTTACAATTACAAATGGTGGTGTGTTCGGTTCTCTAATGTCAACACCGATCCTAAACAGCCCACAAGTTGGTATTTTAGGAATGCACAAAATCCAAGTACGTCCAGTTGCAATTGATAACGAGCGTATGGAAAACCGTCCAATGATGTACATCGCTTTATCTTACGATCACCGTATTGTTGACGGTAAAGAAGCAGTTAGCTTCCTTGTTGCTGTTAAAGATATGCTTGAAGATCCAAAATCATTATTATTAGAAGGTTGATAGATTCATAATCTATTACAGGCTGTAGAATAAATCATTCTACAGCCTTTTTTATTGCGTTCATACGGGACAAATGTCATGACATACGTTAATAATGTATGCCTAAAACGTAAGGAGGATTAAAATGAATAACCTTCCAGCTCATGCAAAATTGAAAGCAAATAAAGATACTTTCTTCCTCCCCGACTCAAACGGGGGTGTCTATTTTCGAAATAACGCCAGTTCATTTCGTATGGACGGTGATGGAATTTATAATTGGATTGAAAAATTAATGCCGATGTTTAACGGTAATTATTCTTTAGCAGAAATAACGGATGGTCTCCCTCTTCCCTATCAAAGTCGTGTGTTTGAAATTGGAGAGATTTTATATACAAATGGGTTTGTCCGTGATGTAAGTCAAGACGCACCTCATGAATTAAACAGTGCATTACTTGATAGATACGCTTCGCAAATTGAATTTCTAGAAGCAGATTCTCATTCTGGAGCATTAAAATTCGAAACGTACCGCAAAGCGAATGTCCTTATAATTGGTTCTGGAGATATGCTTACTTCCTTAGTTTCTTCTTTGTTAGAATCCGGATTACCTACCTTTCATTACCTTGTGACAGATTATGAAGAAACGAATTACGACCGCCTTCATGAGCTAATAGAACTTGCACATGAAGTGGATGATACTGTACTTGTTCAAGAAATAGACACGACAATTGATCGTCCTCTGCATGAAGTGTTCGAGCCTTTCGACTGGATTTTGTACGTTTCTCAAAATGGAGATATTGATGGGCTAAGAGCAGCTCACACGATTTGCAAGGAAATAGGAAAGAACTTCATACCAGCCGTCTGTTTATCAACACTTGGTATAGCTGGCCCTGTCGTAATGGCTAATCGTGAAGAATGCTGGGAATCCGCATGGCATCGACTACATGAAACAACTTTACAAAATGAAAATTCATCAGACACCTTCTCTCCTATTACATCTGCAATGCTAGCAAATATAATCGTTTTTGAATTATTTAAGCACGTTGCTAATGATTCTTACCGAGAAAAAGAACCTCAATTCTTTTTATTAAATTATGAAACACTCGAAGGAACATGGCATCCCTTTATAAAACATCCTCTCGCAACTGATGAAAGTTTTACAATTGATACGATAGAGAATCTTTTTGAACAACTTGAGCATCGATCCAACCAACATACCTCAACTGATTTATTCCGTTTTTTCGATTCATTAACTTCTAAAGAGGCTGGTATATTCCATGTATGGGATGAAGAAGATTTATATCAATTACCATTATCACAATGCCATATTCAAGTAGCTACCCCACTATCAGATGGTCCCGCTTCCCTCCTGCCTCTTATGACTTGCGCTGGTTTAACTCACAATGAGGCGCGCCGAGAAGCTGGTTTAGTAGGAATTGAAACATACGTAGCGGAAATTATGCACCGCCTTATCCCTGAACATAACGATATCGGTATTGGCGCTGGAGAAACGATGACAGAGGGTGTATACCGGGCACTACAACAACATTTAAACCACAAACTGTATGAACGACAATCACATATGCTAGAAGAAATTACGACGGTCGACTTAACCGAAATTCATGATAAACATTGTAGATTTTATTATGATGCCCTCGCTACAATTCTTGAAACACCTAAAATCGCAATGGGTGAAGATATTCTCAGCTTTCCAGTCGTTTGGGTCGGTATAAATGATCGATGGTATGGTGCATCTAATATTAATATGACGTTAGCCTTACGAAACGCACTACAACTATCACTTCTTCATATTCAAAATGAAGATACGCCTTACAGAACTAATATCTTGCCTGAATCATCTATTATTTTATATAACACGGATTCTTTTAGAGTGGAAATACAAGCGGAAAAAGAAATTCCAGATGCGCAATCATTACAGCTTGCCCTGCAACATTTAGAAGAACATCATTTTTATCCATTCGTGTTTGATTTAGCGATTGAATCGTTTTTGAAAGAAAACTTAGATGGTGTGTACGGGGTATTAATTGCAAAGGAGGACGGTCTATGACTCAAAATATATTGCTTATAGGAGATGGCATTCTTGCAGACTATGTACATGATCAATTATGCAAACAATATTCCATCATTCGCCAACATACAATTGCAGATGAACTCCCTGAAAATATCGACCTCGCTCTCGTATTACACGACGGCTCTCCTTCTACTATTCATCATGACGCTGAGCTAACTTTCCGGTCAAATCATATTCCGTGGCTACGTGGTTTTACTTCATTTGGTGAAGGTATTATCGGTCCTTATATTCATCCTCTTGCAGCGGGATGTACTCATTGTGCCGATGGACGACGCTTTATCGCTGGATTTGATCAAAAAGAAATGTGGGAGCTACAACGTAAATATGCGGTAAAAGAAGAAAACGTAACGAGGCGTGATGTACGTGCCACCCAAAATGGCATTCTGCAAATGTGCCATCTTATTTGCGCAGAAACAGAAAAAATATTAACTCATAACTATTCTTCTTTAGAAAATGAACTCATTTTACTAAACTTACAAACAATGCAATGTACGCGGCATTCTTTTCTTCCAGACCCCCTCTGTCCTGTATGTAGTAATTTGCCTGATGATACAGCTGATGCGGCAACGATTTCGTTACAACCAAGCTTAAAAACAAGTGATGCAACATATCGCTGTCGTTCCATTCATGAACTAAACACATTTTTAACGAAGGACTATTTAGATTACCGAGTCGGTATGTTGAACGGAAAAATGCAGCATTCTTTATTACCATTTGCTGACGTTATTATAAACATGCCATTAATGTTTGGAAATGAAGGGGTTGCAGGCCGAACTCTTTCATTTGCGATAAGTGAAGCAACTGCTATTTTAGAAGGTTTAGAACGTTATTGTGGTATGTCACCTCGAGGGAAAAAGACAAATGTGCATGGTAGTTTTCATGATTTAGAGGATCATGCACTAAATCCCCTTACGCTCGGTGTACATACAAATGAACATTATAATCGTGATGGTTTTCCATTTAAACCGTTTGATCCTGACTATGAACAAAACTGGGTATGGGGATATTCATTGTCACAAAACCGGCCAATTTTAGTTCCGGAATCAATCGCTTATTATAGCCTCGGTCATCGAGATGCCTACGTATATGAAACGTCAAATGGCTGTGCAATTGGTGGTAGTTTAGAAGAAGCAATTTTTCACGGCATTTTAGAAATTGTAGAACGTGATGCCTTTTTGCTCACTTGGTATGCTGAATTACCTCTTCCCCGCCTTGATCTTAGTTCAGCAAATGATACGGAATTACAATTAATGATCCAGCGGCTATACACGATTACCGGTTATGAATTACATGCTTTTAATGCAACGATGGAACACGGCATCCCAAGCTTATGGGTAATTGCGAAAAATACGCGTGAAAATGGAATGAACGTTGTTTGCGCTGGAGGCTCTCATTTGGACCCAGTCCGCGCTTTAAAGAGTGCCATCCATGAAATAGCAGGTATGTTACTTATAACGGACGATGAACTTGAGGAAAAAAGAGAGTACTACGAAAACTGCTTACAAGACGCTTATCTCGTAAATAAAATGGAAGACCATAGTATGCTGTACGGATTGAAAGAAGCAGAAGAACGCCTTCACTTTCTTTTACGTGACGACGCTCCGATGCAAACCTTCCAAGAAATGAACGGATTACAATCATTTGATCTTGATTTAACATCCGATCTTCATCAACTTTTAAACCGTCTAGGGCAATCTGGACTTGAAGTAATCGTTGTAGATCAAACAGTGCCTCTTATAGAAAAAAACGGATTACATTGTGTAAAAGTCATTATTCCAGGCATGCTACCGATGACGTTCGGCCACCATCTCACTCGGGTTACAGGACTGGATAGAGTGTATACCGTACCGATGACGCTTGGATATAACGCTGAGCCTTTAACGAATGAACAACTAAATCCACATCCGCATCCGTTTCCATAGTAAAGGAGGGATTCTATGCAGCTGGATACTTTTTTACATCATCTCCATTTTTCTATAGACGAAATTATGCCGAATCAGGAAGTGGACTGGGAAGATGCACCGCTTCCTTATAAACTATATCGCAATGTACCTATCATTCCACTCTCTTTAGAAATCCCATTATCTTTACCTAACTCTTCTACTACACCTACTTTGAAGGAGATTGGTCATTACCTTTGGTGCTCATTTGGTTTAACCCAGTTATGTCAGCTAAATAGTGAGAAAATTTTATTCCGAAGATCTATCCCTTCCGGCGGCGCTTTATATCCAAATGAATTGTATATATATTTAAAAATTGACGATTATCCAGACGGCATTTACCATTACGATGCCGCGCATCACCGACTTATCTTACTTCGCGAAGGAAATTTTGATTCTTACCTTACAGAAGCACTCGGCAATCGTTGTAACTTACATTCTTGTTTTGGTGCTGCATTCGTATCCACTATGTTTTGGAAAAACTACTTTAAATACAATAACTTTTCGTATCGGCTTCAAGGGTTAGATAGCGGTGTTCTCATCGGTCAATTACTTGAATGTGCCAACCAATTCGGTTACACAAATGGCGTATATTTTCAGTTTTTAGATCGTGCAATCAATCATTTACTCGGACTGTCTGAAGGCGAAGAAAGCGTGTATGCTGTTGTTCCTTTCAGTACAGAACCACAAACTGATTGGTTTCACAATGATTACCGTGAACATAAAACAGTTACTTCCCATGAGTTGTTACAAAAAATTCCGCCGCTCGCACATGAACATTTCGTTCGCTCAAAACATGTAGATGAATATCCGATGATAACAAAAATAAATGAAGCCTCTATGATTGAATCGACAGCACACTTCCAAACACTAGCTCATGAAAAGCACTATCAACATCATGCACACGCTGTACAACTGCCGCAAGTAGAACGGTTATCTTATAATTTCTTACAACTTTGCAAAGAACGGTATTCCCCTGATGCTGACTTTACTCTAACAAAATGGGATGCAGCCGAGCTCGCTACTTTACTACAAGAAGCTAGTCTCTCCTTCCCTTATTACAACGACCTTGATGGTCAGTATGTAAATGAAAATGCACGGGTCTCATTATATGGATGTTTTTATAACGTAAAAGATATAGAAAACGGCGCTTATTCTTATAACAGCAAAAATCATTCCATACAGCCACTTCGATATGGAGACCTTCGTTATCCCCTTCAATCCATTATGACGATGGATAACGTAAATCTTTTTCAAGTACCGCTTTGCCTACATGTAGTCGGAAAGAAAGATTACTATACAAATGCATTAGGCTATAGAGGATACCGTATTCACCAAATGGAAGCTGGTATACTCGTTCATAAACTCGTTTTTGCAGCGACCGCGATAGGGATGGGCGGGCATCCTTTACTTAGTTTTGATACAAATTCATGTGATCAGTTGTACGGGATAGATGCTGGAAATGAAACGTCACTTATTCAAATTCCTGTTGGAGCGTATCGAGCGCGGAATTGGTTAAAAGGGGATTTACGTAATTAAAAGCACGCCGGTGGACGGCGTGCTTTTTTACTAGATTAATTTAAAGATACTCTTAATTTGTCTCGCAAATAACCAATTTTTCGTACCGTAGTTATCATTTAAACTATCTAAATTGATAGATTGTCCGTTAGCAAACTTTAATTCTAACGTTGTATTTTTGTCATTTGTTTTTAAATTACTATTTGTAATGGCATCATACTTTAATTTTTCAATCTCAACATATTCGTCTTTTTCTTGTCCAATCACGACATGGTCTTGGAAGAAGAAAAATACTTCTACTTTCTTACCGAAACAAAATACATTTTTCGTATAAATTAATGTCGCGTTATCAAGTCCAACGCATACTTCTTTCATCTCTTCAATAACGTGTCCAAAGTCTTCTTCCTGTCTTGTGTTTGATTCAGCAATCCATTCTTCGATTGTTTTCATGTTAATTGCCATACTGTGCCCCCTGGTTCGTTCATTGCTTTGTTAAAAAATAAATACTATATGACAATATAAGCGATACGTACTATGTTTTCAAGGGTGAACGGTATATTCAAAATAAAGTTAAATTTCAAAGTAATATACTAGGAGCACCCATCTCATTATATTTTAAACGTTTGAACGAGGCATTCTTCATCATCGATTAACTGTATTTCCTCATCAAATTCGATGTTTAGCTCCCTATATACTTTCTTCCAAAAAGAAATAGCTGGTACATTTTTCACAAGTTCGATAACGGAATAGTGCCCTCGTTTCTCTTTTAGTACATTCTCAATAACTTGTTTACCGATTCCTTTTCCCTTGAATTGATTCAATATGAAAATATCATGGATACTAAAGTCATGTTCCTTTTTTAAAAATGGACGTTCCAACAGTAATATAAAACCTACAATATCACTATCACTTTTAATAAAATACGGAGTGATTCCGTCATTTCCCCAAAACATATGTAAATCTTCGTATTCAAAAAATCCATTTGCTCCAATCGTTATATTAGGAGTGAATGTAGAGAGGTCATGAAGATATAGTGCGTACAAATTACGTAATATTTCTTTTTCTGATCCTTGAACTGCTTGAAGTACTACAACCATTTTAAAAATCCCCTTCCCTATATGTAACTATTTCCCAATCCTCTTCATTCGACAAAAATGATGTTTCCCCTTTAACGAAAAAAATAGCACTTAAAAAGTGCTATTCTGCTCTCCTTGCCGCTTGCTGAATTGGATCCCAAACGCTGTTATATGGTGGGGCATAACTTAAGTCGACATCTTCTAAATCGTGAATGCTCATTTTATTGAAAAGTGCCATTGCAATTACATCAATTCGTTTATCTACACCTTCTTCTCCAATTACTTGTCCGCCTAATAATTGTTTCGTGTCAGAACGGTATAGTAATTTCAAGTAAAGTGGTTTCGCATTTGGATAATAGCCCGCCATATTTGTCGAATCTACTTTGACCGTTTTATATGGGATGTGTAATCCTTTTGCTTCTTTTTCATTTAAGCCTGTTCTTGCAAGCGTCAAATCCATAAATTTAATAATACCTGTACCTAACGTACCTTTAAAAGCTCTTCGTTTATCCAGCATATTCAGTCCAGCAAGTCGCCCTTGTTTATTGGCAGTCGTGCCGAGCGGGATATGATCATGAATTTCTTTTATAACGTGGTAATGTGTTGCGCAATCACCAGCTGCATATACGTCTTGCACATTCGTTTGCATATATGCATTTACTTCAATTGCCCCTTTATGATTTGTACGTATATTTGTTCCTTCAAGAAAATCAGTATTTGGCTTCACTCCGACAGATACTAAAACAAGATCCGCTTTATACGTACCTTTATCCGTTTCAATCGCTTCTACTCGTTCATTCCCTTTGAATGCTTTTACATTTTCATTCGTTAAAATTTCAATATTATGTTTATCTGCCTCTTTATGTATATACTCCGCCATATCCGCATCATAAATCGTACCGATATGATCATTTCTCTCAATCATTCTTACTTTCTTACCAAGTTCGACGAATGTTTCTGCCATCTCAAGTCCAATTGCACCGCCGCCAATAATAGTTACATCTTCAACTTTATTCGTTTCTAGCGTTTTTAAAATGCGCTCAGCATCCGGAATTGTTTTTAAAAGATGAACACCTTGTAAATCTCGGCCTTCCCATTCTGGCATAACAGGACGTACTCCGGTCGCAATTAATAATCGATCGTACGGAAATTCAAAGACATCTTTCGTCTTCGTATGCTTTGCGTATACCATTTTCTTTTCCGTATCTACTTTCGTTACTTCATGTCGTACTTTCGCATCAATTCCGTATTTATCACGAAACGTCTTTACATTACGCGCGATTAACTTTTCCGTTGAAGCGATAGCACCACTAATGACATACGGTAACCCACACTGCGCATATGAATAAATCTCACCTTTTTCTAACGTCACAACATTTGCATTTTCATCGTTTCTAACAATTTGCATCGCTGCACTCATACCAGCTGCATCTCCGCCAATAATGACATAGTTCACTTTACCACTCCTTCTTTTTTACATACTCTTTACGTTTTCCATATTTTATAGAAATAACACCTACTTCCATTGTAAAGAAAGAGAATTTCATCTTCAAATTTTGTGCACAAACCTATGCCTGAATAGGTAACTGTCGTGTCTTATAAACAATATGTTTAATATGCTATAACAGTAACAATTGAAAGTAGGTGAAACATACATGTGCGCCGGCCTTCTCGCTCAAACTCCAGAGGAACCGAAAGAACCAAAACCCGCCTTGTCGCTTGATCAAGAATTCTCTATTAACGCAACCATTTATAGTGCTCGTGCTTGGTTATCTAATGATGAAACTTTCCCACAAACGATTTGGAAAGGCTCTCGCTTCGCTTCAGCATCACACGCTGGCAAGTCCATCTTACCAATCGGTACTGTGAAAATTTTAAACTTATCTGATGATACAATAACAGTTACTGCATCATCAGAATCAGATGATAACCTCAAAATAGTCGTACCCCCTCATTCTGAAGGTGTTTTAACGTCTAATGGTTTATCTGATGTGCAAGCTAGTACGTCAGGAGGAGCAAGTAAAGTCACATTCCTCTTTCATATCTTTTTCTCAAGGGATCCTGGTTCAGATAAAAAACCATAAAAAGGGTACAGTTATGCACTGTACCTTTTTTCACATGTTCTATTCTCTTGATTTGATTAGTTCAACATTATAAGATTCAATATCCGTTAGCTTTCCTGTAAAATATGGATTTTCTCTATACCAAGACTGTTTTGAAAAATACGCTTGCATGTCTTGCGTTTGAAACATATGTCCATGTCTTGCGTATATTTCGTTTCTCGCTATTTTCAATTGTTCTTTCGATAAATATGTTAAGTCCGTACTCGTTAATTTTCGAATATCACTATCAGGGAAGATAAAGCCATTATATACATACCGATTCGTAGGTGGCGAAGTAACATTGTAAACAACTGTTTTTTCCGAGCTCTTCTTCTGGAATGGAAGATTATACGAAGGAAACGCCGTTACCGTTTCTACCTTCGTCGTTTCCCGTCCACTTTCTCCATTTCGCTCTAAATAAATTGTCGTACTTCCATCAGTCGCTACCGGTCCCCACGTAATTTCTTCTCCCACCAGCGCTGTAACTGGCTTTTGATTCACGTACAATGTTGCACCAGGCACGTTCGTTTGAACAGTAATATATTGACCTTGCAACGTTAAATCTATCGTTACGTTATTTTGACCTTGTTTCATAAGTACAACCTTTTCCTCACGTGATAGTTTCACATAGTCATTTTTATATTCTGCTTGAAACATTTGAGTTCCCGGAAGAAACGGTCCATATTGCTTCTCAAACTTTTTGTCATCTGTTTTATCAATTTCTTTTCCGTTCATTTTTAAAGCTGTACCTTTTTCATTTGAAAGCAACGTCGTATAATATGTCTTTGCTTTCAATTTATACCGATCAAATAAAAAGAAATACTTTCCGTCTTTCGTTAACGAAAAGTCTGCTCTTTCGATTCCGTTCCCTTGTTTTTCACCTATCCTCAAATGTTCTTTCAATTCATTCACGTAAGATGGATTTTCTGTTACATACGAAAAGAGTGGCATCAGACTCTCTCGCGTTACAACAACTGACGGATCATCTGCCGTGACGATTTCAGCTAACTTCTCCCCGTCCTTCTCTTGTAAAATCGTAATCATCCGATCTACTTGTGCCGCCTGCTTATAATACGATGATCCGTACAAATAGAGTCCGACAATCACTACAACAAATAATGTTAAAAGCGTAATACCAACCTTTGTACCGCTGCTCATTTTCTTCTTTACTGCAAGACTCTCCCTCTTCTGACCGCAGCTTTGACAAAATTGCACACCGTCTTCAAGCTGAGTCCCACACTTTGTACATACATTCATCCATTCAACCACCTTTTCTTTAGAGGCCAGTTAATCCCTGTGTAAAGGTTTGAATTATCGTGCTAATGTAAGACCACAGTACAATGAATGTTGCAATTCCGATTAAAACATTTGCGATAAGAAGTGTATAAATAGGATCTAATCCGCCGTTATCTAGTTTTACTATAGCGACAATTATACTAATTGACATATACGTTGTAGCTAGCCCTAATAAGATTGGTAAGAAAAAGATTAATAAGAAACTGAACAGAAAAGAAAGAACTAATATAGCAATAGCTGGCGTCGCCATTGCTCCCCATACACCGAATACTTCAAAAAATGAAAATGAGGAGTTCATCATCTTCCCACTTACAAAAATAATAAATCCGACAAATAAAGTTAAAATCAATAGAAAGAAAAAGACCGTTATAGCTTCTCCAAAAAATGTAGGAGTAGAAACATCTGGCACTAAAGTTCTCGTAAGCGCTGCCCCTGCGCTCATTATTCTATAAAAAATACATGCTCCTAAAAAACAAATAAGAATAAGACTTGTAATTCCATTTCGTACTTCAATACTTCCACTTTTCATAATAGCCGATGGGGATTTAAAAGCATTTTTAAAGAACTGAAAATAGCCACTTGCAAACTGCTTCGCTTGCTCTACCGTTTCATTTGGTCGAGCTTCCTTTGCTTGTGCTACGCGTGCCTGTTGCTCACCTTCTTCCTGTGCGCCACTCGCTACTGCTCCCTCCGTTAACGAATGTCCGCAATTCCCACAAAACTTTGCCTCTGTTGCATTTTCCGTATGACACGCCGGACATTTCATTCTCTCATCCCTCCTTAAGCATATACCGTATAGGGTGTTACAAATTCAATATATGACTTTGTACATAAAACATGACTACAAGAAAAAGATTCTGAAATCCTTCGTTCAAAAGAAAATATATATGCTAGCAATCTTGAAAAATAATGCTATTATGAAACAGAATAAATAATATTTTTAACAGATTGGATGACTGGCAATGGAATTGGTAAACTCAATTTTTCAAATACTCCTTACAAGCGTAATCCAATTATCTTCTTTAATTGGTGTTATCATTGTAATCGGATTTCTATTAGGCTATTTAGAATCTCTCACACGAATGTATTGGTCAAGAGCTTTTGGAAGAAAAGGATTCCTTTTAACTGCGTGGATTGGTGTTCCTATTCACGAACTTGGACACGCCATTATGTGCGTACTATTTCGTCATAAAATTGTAGCAACGCAGTTTTTCCCAACGGATACAAGCCAAGGGGCTTTAGGCTACGTACAACATCAATACAATCATAAAAATGTATATCAACGAATTGGGAACTTCTTCATTGGAATTGGTCCTATTATTTCCGGTATTACGGCACTAATCCTTTTAATGCGCTATTTCGTACCAGATTCATATTTCTTATTTAATACAACTCTCGAAAAAACAATCGCTTCTACTTCTATTAATGTAGAAATGGTGCAAAACATGCTCTTATCGACGTTCGTATTATTAAAAAGCTTATTTACAATAAATAATGTATTGAATCCTTCCTTTTGGCTATTTTTATTTATCGCCATTTGTATTTCTGCACATATCGCTTTAAGTAAACCAGATATTAAAGGATCAATAGACGGTGTTATCGTCATGTTTATCGTGTTATTTTTATTCAATATTATAGCGGGGCTGTTTCAGTACGATAGTAACCAACTAATTGGCAAAGTGATGAAATATAATATGTACCTCATTGCATTTTCGAGTGTGGCACTTCTGTTCTCTTGTCTTTCTACACTTGTTAGTTTTGGGTTTTATAAAATAAGAAGAGGGCGTTCATTTTGAACACCCTCTTCTTCTCAATTATTCCTTTTATAATCACAATGCTCAACTGGAACACGAGCATGTCCCTCTTCATCCGTACACCATGACTGTGATTGGAAAGCCAGAAAGATACCAATCCATTTTTCTTCTTTCTCAAAATGAATGAGTATCCCTCCATCTTGCCATATGCCATCATCACCTTGCCATTTCTCTACATTTCCTTGATTCATATGAATATCATGTATCCCGTTTCCTGGTTCGAAATGAAAGTAAGCATCGGGCGTATTTTCTTCTGGTCCCCATCTTTCACCGAACGCGTAAATGGTAGCTTTTTCTTCTATCGCTCTTTTTATATAACGTTCTATTTTTTCATTTAAATCATTATCGACTCCTGCTTTTTCAGCAGGTAAAGGAATCATTTGCTTTGAATCAAATACATTACCTCTTACATAATCTAAAGCTACTTTCGGCTCATTGTTTTTTATTTCTGTAAAACCAAATGGTAACGTCGGTAAAATATGAATCGCTTCTGATCGAATATTGTCGCTTGCAAAATATAAAACTTCTGACGGGTAACTTTGCGACTTTACATTAATTGCAATACGATAATCTACTTCTGCTTCACCTTGTAAATGAACTTGATAATGAGGAGTTTTCCCTTTTCCGATCTTAGATTGTATAACGGTACCTTTTAACACGCCGTAGTTTTTTAGGGGCATACATTTCATCTCCTATTCATTTAGTAGAAGCTGTTCATATTTAAAACATTATCCAATCATGCAAAAAATCCTCCTATGTTAGGAGGATTTTTAATTTCTCAACATATACCAAACAATAACCTCTACCACTACAAGTAACACCGCACCAAAAATCATTAACGTCGTCTTCTTTAATAGTTCATTTTCACGATACGGGATGTTACATAAATACGCACCTAGTGTAATCCGTGACGGACAAGCAATTGTCGCTACTGACGAGGCGGTGTTTTGAAGTGTTGTAACGTATTGCCACGGGAGTGCTACGTTTTGTGCCGTTTGCATTTGTAGTTTTATAAACATCGCATTTGAGCCTGCGTTACTACCTGTTAAAAAGCCACCGATTCCGCCGATAAACGGAGCAACGAAAACAAAAAAAGTTCCAAACGTTTCACCAGCTGTTTTTGCCAGTAATGCATGCATGCCAGATGCACCCATTAGTTCTGAAATGGCGATAAACATTGTCGTCGTAATCGCAAAGGGAATCCATTGTTTTATCGTTTGCGAGAGTGATTGTTTCATAATATTTGATGGAATTCGGAAGAAAATAATTGTAAATAAACAAGTCATACCTAGCCAAAAACCTGGTGAATATAGTAGCTCTAGTTTGTAAGAGTATGATTTTAAATCAAGAACCGCATATGATCTCAATAAGTCATGGAATACTGGTACAAGACGAGAAAGTAAAATACAAACTGTTAGAAATATATAAGGGCTAATAATTTTTATAATAGATACTTCTCTCTCCGTTGTAGCAGCATGTTCTGTTATTAGGTTTTGTTCGTTTTTTCCTTTTAATTTAACAATAAGAAAGCCAAATGTAATGGTAACGATGGAACTTAATATACCTGCTAGTTCAACACTTACGTATGCGTTAGAAAGATAGATTCCAAGAGAAAATAATAGAAAGAAACCGAATCCTTCCTTCCACTTTTCAATAACCGCCTGCCAGCCGCCAACAACATATAAAGAAAGAATGACGAAATAAGCAAACATCGGGATACTTAATAGCGCTGTATTTGTACCGAGTGTTGTAAGCGGCATATTGATAAGCTGCGAACCGATAATCGTACCAGTTGCCATTGCCCCCCATGAACTAGCTAGTAAGCCGATAAACGAGAGCAGTACAGCTTGGAACGGTTTATAACCTAATGAAAGAAAAATAGGTGCTGCAACCATAAAGCCAATTCCAAATCCACTTACCGATTCAATTAGTGGACAAATACCAAAACACATAAGAAGCATTTGTAATAAACGATCGTGCGTCACTTCTTCTAAAAAACGTGCTACTTGGTCGATGTACCCCATTTTGTTCATGAGGTGAAATAAAAAAATACCGAAAAATAAAACGTACCCGACAATAAAACAAATTAACCACCCTTTAATCGTTGCGTGTACAGTTTCACTTATCCCTAGTTGAAATGTTGGCGAGAGTAAAACGATTCCAACAGACACAACGTAAGCAATTAAAGAAGACCTTAATGACGTTTGTTTCAATAAAAATAAACAAATGAAAATCATCATAATTGGGATAAGTGCCAACAATATGGCCATGTTATCATCTCTTTTCATTAAAAATACAATTTTTAACTATTATATAACAGATGACATAATTTTCAATTGTTTTTGCAACAGATTTAAAAAAGGAGCCATTTAGCTCCTTTTTTGAATCAGTCCCATTTTCTCTTATCTTGAAGAACCCTCTGCTGCCTGATTATTTTGTCTAACACAACAAACACAATATAAGCACATATTACTTGCAATACAATATTCCCAAATTTCATTAATTCAAATGAACGGATCCATCTGAATAATTCATTTAATAATACAATCGAAACGATACTAAATAATTCTATACTAATGGAAAATAGACATATTTCTAAAATAGACTGTTCTTGAATGCGATTTAAGTTGGAAAAGATGAATACATATCCTAAAAATAGAGCCATCAACTCTATTTTTGTCATGCTAATGAGCCAAGCGTATAGTGGTACAGTTAGAAGTAGATATAATAGTTTCCGTCTTAGCATGCTTCCTCACCCTCTAAATTATATGTATTTTCTGTATATTTTAACATTTATTACACAAAACAAAAAGAAGAGACTTATGCCTCTTCTTTTTGTTTTGTTGCCTGTATTAATTCACATATTTCTTCTCGTTTTTCATTTTCTAATAGCTCAATAATTTTACTTCCAACGACAACTCCGTCACATATTGTAATCATTTCTTCTACATGTTCCTTTGTTGAAATACCGAACCCTGCTACTACCGGTAAATTCGTATGTGATTTTACTTTTTCTAAGTAACTATGAATCTCCTCTTTAAAATTTTGACGTACTCCTGTTACGCCCGCTACTGTAACAGCGTAGACGAATCCTTCTGATTCACTCGTAATTTTCTCGATTCGCTGAATTGGGCTCGTAACAGTAACGAGTGGAATTAAAGCGATATTTGCCGCGCGAAGATCTGGTGCAATAATGTCTTGTTCTTCATACGGTAAGTCCGGAACGATAATACCGTCCACACCTGCCTCTAAGCATCTCTCAATGAATCGTTCTTTTCCGAATGCAAGTACTGGATTTAAATATGTCATGAGTACAAACGGAACTTGTACTTCTTTTCTTACTTCTGCTAACGCTTGAAAAATGACCTTTAACGTTACACCTCCATCTAGCGCTCGTTTCCCTGCTCTTTGAATCGTTGGGCCATCTGCGACTGGATCTGAAAACGGGATACCAATTTCAACGATGCTTGCTCCTGCTTCATCAAGAAAACGAATTCTTTCTTTTAATTTTTCAAGGCCCCCATCTCCGCCCATTACGTACGGAATAAATGCTTTCTTGCCATTTTCAAATGCTGCTTTAATTTTTTCGACTCCCATTTTTTACACCTCTTCCATATAACGTTTTATACTCTCTACATCTTTATCACCGCGGCCAGATAAACAAATGACAAGCCCCTCGTCTTTCTTCATTTGCGGCGCTAATTTTAATGCGTATGCGACAGCATGCGAGCTTTCTAACGCCGGGATAATCCCTTCTTTTTTCGTTAATAATTGAAATGCTTCTAACGCTTCATCATCAGTAATGGAATGATACGAAACGCGGCCAATATCTTTTAGCAAGCTATGTTCTGGCCCAACACCAGGGTAATCAAGTCCCGCCGAAATAGAGTGAGCTTCTTGAATTTGTCCTTCTTCATTTTGCAAAAGATACATCATCGATCCGTGGAGAACGCCAACGCTTCCTTTCGTTAAAGTAGCTGCATGCTTTTCTGTATGAACGCCTTTCCCTGCTGCTTCTACTCCGTAAAGAGCGACTTTTTCATCGTGTACGAACGGATAAAACATTCCCATCGCATTACTACCACCACCAATACAAGCAACTACTGCTTCTGGTAATTTCCCTTCTAGCGCTTCATATTGTTTTTTCGTTTCTTTCCCAATTACACTTTGGAAATCACGAACAATTTGCGGGAATGGATGCGGTCCAAGAACGGATCCCATAATGTAGTGCGTATCATGCACATGTGAAACCCAGTAGCGAAGCGCCTCGTTCACCGCATCTTTTAATGTGCCGCTACCTGCCGCTACACTTTCTACTTTCGCTCCAAGTAATTCCATTCGAAACACATTTAATTTTTGACGTCTCACATCTTCTTCTCCCATAAAGATGACGCATTCTAATCCAAGAAGGGCACATACAGTAGCTGTTGCAACACCGTGTTGTCCTGCTCCTGTTTCAGCGACAACCTTTTTCTTGCCCATTCTTACTGCAAGAAGTGCCTGACCGATTGTATTGTTAATTTTATGAGCTCCTGTATGGTTCAAATCTTCACGTTTTAAATAAATCTTTGCACCTCCGCAATACTTCGTCATATTTTCAGCGAAATAAAGCGGTGTTTCTCTTCCGACGTACGTTTTTAAATAGTGATTTAATTCTTTTTGAAACGCTTCATCTTCCATTGCCTCTTTATATGCTTCTTCTAGTTCTAATACAGATTGCATTAACGTTTCTGGAACGTATCGTCCTCCGTATATACCGTAGTGACCTTTTTCATCTGGATATGCGTAATTCATTTGGAACACTCCTTCGCTTTTTTAATAAATTGTTTTATTTTCTCTACATCTTTCTTTCCTTCTATCTCTACTCCGCTGCTTACATCGACCATGTATGGCTGAATAGTTCGAATCGCTTCTTCTATATTAAGGTGGTTTAATCCACCAGCTAATATCGTTTTCTCTCGCAACTCTTTTGGCATATGTGCGAGTAGTTCCCATGAAAATTTCTTTCCATTTCCTCCGTGAAACTTTTCTTTTGGGCTATCAAATAATATATAATCCGTTTCATACGCTTGAGCATTTTTCATATCAGCCTTTGAAGTTACTCCGAGCGCTTTGATAGACGGAATATTCAATCTTCTGATTTGATGATTATCCTCATCCCCATGTAGTTGCACATGCGTTAACCCGCATTCATTTGCAATTTTCTGGATCACTTCTACTGATTCATTTACGAAAACACCAATCTTTAACACATGCGCCGGAAGTTCCCCGTTAATTGCTTTCACTTGCTCTGGGGTAATTTTTCTTTTACTTTCTGCAAAAACAAATCCGAGTGCATCTGCTCCGTATTCGCAAGCACGTTTTGCTGTTTCCATATCAGTGATGCCGCAAATTTTCACTTTCATATATTCACCTTACAATCTTCAAAAAAGGTACGAATAGAAGATGATGTCATAAGTGCTTCCCCAACTAATACACCTTTTGCGCCTGCTTTTTTAACACGAATAATATCTTCTTTTGAATGAATCCCGCTTTCGCTAATCCAAAGTAATTTCTCCTCATTTAATCGTTTTCCAAGCTTTTCTGTTTGACCTAAATCGACTTCGAATGTTTTTAAATTACGGTTGTTAATACCGATAACGTCCGGATTTAACTCAATTGCAATTTCTAATTCCTGTTCATCATGAACTTCAACAATTGCTTCTAATCCTTTTTCTCGTACGTAGCTATATAGCTCTTTTAATTTCTGTTTCGTTAAAGCTGCTACAATTAATAAAATAATATCTGCGCCAGCTTCATATGCTCTATCAATTTGAATCTTATCGATTATGAAATCTTTACATAAAAGCGGAATGTTACTTTCTTCTCTTGCCGTTTGTAAATCATAAAAAGATCCTTTAAAAAATTGACCGTCTGTTAAAACAGAAACTGCTCCTGCGCCGCATTCTTCGTATGTTTTCACTTGTTTTCGTACATCAACGTGTAAATTGATATCTCCTTTTGATGGTGATGCTCGCTTTACTTCTGCAATAACCGTAAACTGCCCTAATGCTTCTACAAGTGAATGTGTCTTTCTACTTTCTTTTATTGGTGTATACGTTTCATATAATGCCGCAACTTCCTTTTTCTTTTGGTCTACAATTTTGTCTAAAATCGTCCCCATTTTAATTCACCCTTTCTAATTTTTCATTACTTGCTGCAATTAATAAGTTTAGTTTCGCTAATGCTTTTCCTGAATCAATGCTATGTGCTGCGAGTTTAATTCCTTCTTCAATCGTCTCTGCTTTTCCATTTGCAAAAAGGGCTAATCCCGCATTTAATAAAACAGTATCACGGTAAACACTTTTTTCTCCGCTTAATACTCCGAGCGTAATCTTTGCATTTTCTTTCGAATTCCCGCCTCTAATTTCTTCATTTTTCACTCTTGAAAAACCATACTTTTCTGGATCAATACTCATTTCTACTATTTCATTATCTTTTAAAATGACAACATGATTTTCTCCTTGCAATGATGCTTCATCTAAAAAACCACTTCCGTTTACGACAAGTGCTTGTTTTCTTCCTAGCTTTTGTAATACTTGTGCAACTGGTAGTAACATATCTCGTTTATAAATGCCTACAAATTGTGTTTCTAAATTCATCGGATTTGTTAAAGGGCCAATTAAGTTAAAGATTGTCGGCACGTTTAATTCTTTTCTTATTTTCATAATGCGTCTTAATGCTGGGTGCATCGCTGGTGCGAATAAAAATGCGATTCCGACATACTCTAATAAATAATCAATTTCGTTTGGCGTACTGCTAATATTTACACCGAGTTCTTCTAATAAATCTGCACTTCCAGTTTTACTAGAAACAGCACGATTACCATGTTTTGCAACCTTTACACCAGCTCCTGCCAGTACAAATGCCGACGTTGTACTAATATTAAACGTTTGGGCACCGTCACCACCCGTCCCGCAATTGTCCATCGCTCCTTGTATATGGTTCGAAAACGGTAATGCTTTTTCACGAAGAGCTCGAACGAGACCGTATATTTCTTCTGCAGTTTCACCTTTTGCTTTCAGTAAGACTAAAAAAGCTGCAATTTCACTTTCCAATATATTTTCATTTAATAAGAGGAGCCCTGCTTTATACATTTCCTCTTCTGTTAAATGTTGTCCCTCCACTAATTTACGAAGATAGTTATTCATACTCTTTCCTCCTCTTTCACTTCGCCTAAAAAGGCACGTATTAACTTTCCGCCTTCTTCTGTCGCGATTGATTCCGGATGAAACTGTAATCCAAAGAGCGGATAATAATTGTGACGAACTGCCATAATTTCTCCATCGTCCATCGCCGTCGCTAGTATGTCAAAACACTGTGGCAAGCTCGTTTGTGCCGCAACAAGAGAATGGTAGCGCATCGCTGTTAGCGGCTGTGTCACATACGAAAAAATTGACGTTCCGTTATGTTTCACACGTGATGTTTTTCCGTGTTTAATGCGCTCTGCTCTTACAATATCTCCTCCAAATGCTGATATAATTGCTTGATGTCCAAGGCAAATACCTAATATGGGAACGTTCTTATAAAAATGACGAATCACTTCAATACAAATGCCAGCATCCTCCGGTTTTCCTGGTCCTGGTGAAAGCACAATTCCTTTTGGATTCATCGCTTCTAATTGCTCTATCGTTATTTGATCATTTCTTACGACGACAATATCTTCCTCGTATTCACCTAACAGTTGATACAAGTTGTATGTGAATGAATCGTAATTATCAATCAATACAATCATTTCATTACCTCCAAAAGCGCTCTCGCTTTATTTAACGTTTCTTCATATTCAGCAACTGGGTCTGAATCGTAGACAATACCCGCTCCTGCCTGAACGTATGCTTTCTCATCTTTCACAACCATCGTTCGAATGGCGAGCGCCATATCAAGATTTCCTGAAAAACTAACGTATCCAACTGCACCGGCGTATACATTTCTTTTTTCATTCTCTAGCTTATTTATAATTTCCATCGCTCTAATTTTCGGAGCACCGGATACCGTCCCTGCTGGTAAACAGTACACTAATGCATCAAATCCGTTCATTCGTTTTCGCAATGTTCCGTTAACTTCAGATACAATGTGCATAACGTGAGAGTATTTTTCTACTTTCATATATTTATCTATCGTAACTGAGCCGATTTCACTCACTCTCCCAATATCATTTCGTCCAAGATCTACAAGCATCATATGCTCTGCTCGCTCTTTCTCATTTTCTAACAGTTCTTTTTCAATTTCAGCATCTTGCTCCTTCGTTTTTCCCCTTGGCCTCGTACCCGCGATTGGATTCGTCATCACTTTATCCTCTCTTACCGATAGCAAACTTTCCGGGGAAGAACCGAGTACAACATAATCTTGAAAATCGATATAGAACATATATGGTGATGGATTGGCAATTCGAAGTTTTCGATATAACGCGAATGGATCTCCAATACATTCACTTTGCAAACGTTGAGATAATACAACTTGAAATATGTCCCCTGCTCGAATATGTTCTTTCGCCGTTTCTACCATCGCGCAAAATTCTTTTTCCTTTATAGAAGAAGTGAATGATAATGTTGACCTTATTTCATTTACTTCAGCTTCTTCTCCCTGTAACACTTCCTCTTTGTATATTTGCAACCTTTCATATACTTCTTCATAATCTGCTGAATCATCTTCCCTGCATACATATACAAACGACAACTTTTGGCGTAAATGATCGTAAACGATAAACTCACGATATAGTAAAAGATGTACTTCTGGAATATTCAATGGATCGTATAAATCTGCTCCAATGTTTTCATATTGCCGAATGACGTCATAGCCAATATAACCAACTGCTCCACCGCAAAATGGAAATGGACTATCTACTTGAGCTGACGCAATCACTTCTTCTAACACTTGAAGTACGTTACTTTGCAACTTTTCTGCTCTGCCGTAAATCGTTCGTTCCACTTCCGTACCAATGCTTTTCACTTCCCCATACGGATTACACCCTAAGTAGGAATAGCGTCCTTTATCTTGATGGAGCTGTGAACTTTCTAATAAAAACTTTTTCTTTCCCTTCATACGTCTATATAAAGAAATTGGCGTAATGCTATCTCCTTCTTCTTCAGTGATTACTAAAAATGTCTTTCTCTCTCTTTTTTGTTTTATAAATTCTTCTTTCGTCATCATGTCCTTCACCTCACCCTGAAAAATAAAAAAGTCCTCTACATATCGAAAATATGTAGAGGACGATAAATATACCGCGGTACCACCTCGTGTTGGATGCAAAAGCATCCCGCTTTGTTCAGGTACAAAATTTATACCTTATCCTTGTAACGGCGGAACCCGGGTTGCCTACTGAAAATAATTGTTCAGCATACCTCTCGTAAGCCCATTCCGTATATGGCACCGCACCGGGCTCCCACCTATCCCCGGCTCTCTGTAACGTCTCCAATATACGTACTCTTCTTACTTAAACGATTTCATTTATTTAATTTTTTATACACAAAAAGGGAGTACTCATCCTATAGAAAGGACGGGTACTCCCGTGGTGCCACCTTAATTCGTTACGAATGTAACGCACTTTACCGTATCAAAAAAATACGTGTCTCTTGTATCGATGAGATCATGTCGCCAAAGCCTACTTCTTTCGTTTCGGTTTGGAAGCTCCGAAGCCCATTCCACATCAATTCCATACTGATTCGCACCAACCATCAGCTCTCTGACATGTTCATCATGTGTACTCTTCTTCATCAACGCTTGCATTTTTTTAAGTTGCACTCATTATAGACCTGATTTTTTTCACAAGTCAATACTTTTTTAAAAATTTTATTTTTCTTTCCTTTCAATATTATATTGACAAAACAACCTCTTTTTATGTAAATATAATAAATACTCTATTAAAAATAAGGTTTTTTGTATGAATATTATATATTAAAAAAGTAAAATAACATCAAAAAACGCTTACATTTCTGAAAATTCATATTTCTGTATGGATTTTTCAGAATAATCATGATAGATTATAAATATGCATAACGCATCAAAAGACATGACAAAAGGAAGGGGAACTACATGAGTACGCAGATGTTAACTTTAACTTCAATCTCTATCTACATGCTCGGGATGTTAGTCATTGGCTATTTTGCTTATAAACGAACGTCCAACTTAACAGATTATATGCTTGGCGGGCGTACACTAGGCCCCGCAGTAACAGCATTAAGCGCTGGAGCATCCGATATGAGTGGTTGGCTTTTAATGGGATTACCCGGTGCAATGTTTAGCGTTGGATTAAGTAGTAGTTGGATTGCGATCGGCCTGACACTAGGCGCATACGCAAACTGGCTATATGTCGCTCCTCGCTTACGTACCTACTCTGAAATTGCAAACAACTCTATTACTATCCCAGAATTTTTGGAACACCGTTTCCACGACAAATCTCACATGCTACGCTTAGTATCCGGACTTGTTATTATGATTTTCTTTACTTTCTATGTAGCTTCAGGATTAGTTTCAGGCGCTGTATTATTTGAAAATTCATTTGGCATGAACTATCATGTTGGATTATTCATTGTTGCAGGCGTTGTTGTAGCTTACACATTATTTGGTGGTTTCTTAGCAGTAAGTTGGACAGACTTCGTGCAAGGAATCATTATGGTAGTCGCTCTTATTCTTGTTCCTATCGTAACAATTATGAATTCGAACGGACTTGGACCTGCATTTGATACAATTCGATCTGTAGATCCAACACGTCTAGATATTTTTAAAGGTGCCTCTACTTTAGGAATTATTTCTTTATTCGCATGGGGCCTTGGTTATGTTGGACAACCTCATATTATCGTACGCTTTATGGCAATTTCTTCTGTAAAAGAACTGAAAAGCGCACGAAGAATTGGTATGAGCTGGATGGTTTTCTCTGTTGTTGGAGCTATGTTTACTGGTCTTATTGGTATTGCTTACTATTCACAACAAGAGTTAACATTATCTAACCCAGAAACAATTTTCCTTGAACTAGGAAAAATTTTATTCCACCCACTTATTACTGGATTTTTATTAGCCGCTATTTTAGCAGCGATTATGAGTACAATCTCATCTCAGTTACTCGTTACGTCGAGTGCCGTAACGGAAGATTTATATCGTACATTCTTTAAACGTTCTGCTTCTGATAAAGAACTTGTATTTGTCGGTCGTATGGCTGTACTTGTTATTGCATTAGTTGGGTGCGCTTTAGCGTTTAAACAAAATGATACGATTTTAGCTCTTGTTGGATACGCTTGGGCTGGATTTGGTTCTTCATTCGGACCTGCTATTTTATTAAGCTTATATTGGAAACGCATGACGAAGTGGGGCGCACTTGCTGGTATGATTTCTGGTGCCGCTACAGTCATTATTTGGACTCAATTCAAATTCTTAAAAGAATTCTTATATGAAATGATTCCTGGTTTCACTATTAGTTTACTAGTAATCGTAATTGTTAGTTTACTAACACAACCTTCAAAAGAAACTACAGAGCAATTTGAGGATTTCGAAAAACAACATAGTCATAATCTATAAAGGAAAAACTCTGCTGTTATCGTATCAGCAGAGTTTTCTTTTTCTCAAGGTTCGACAATCTTCTGCTCGAATTTAACAATTTCTTTATGTTTCGTTAAATTAAACGTAACACTACTCCTTTATAGTAGTACTATCAGCACTTATACAGAAAGGGGACTCCAACATGTTAGCAGCTTTCCAGCAACAACAAACACGAAAATTTTCACCTATCACCAATACTTCTGCGTCTTGTTTGAACATACAACCTAATCCACCTAAAATTTCAATTGCTCCTTCTGTTATTTCAGTCATTGGTGTTCATATGGAAAAAAACAAGTTAAAAGTAAGAACGGGACAAAGCACTGAGTTATCAGCTTCCGTGTTGCCAATGCAAGCGACGAATAAAGAACTTAT
Source organism: Bacillus tropicus (assembly GCF_001884035.1). Lineage (GTDB taxonomy): Bacteria > Bacillota > Bacilli > Bacillales > Bacillaceae_G > Bacillus_A > Bacillus_A tropicus. Next base: position 250,949 of record NZ_MACG01000031.1, on the reverse strand, counting down.
TTGGACGAATATGAATGCTGATGTTATCACACTGTATCCAAAAGGTGACACGGTAACGATTACTGGAAAAAGTGCAGGTAGAGCAGTCGTAATTGTTACAACTGCTGAAGGAAAGTTCCGTGATCTATGTATCATTCATGTACAACCTTATATGACAAACCCAAAGTAAAAGAGTGGCTATGAAGCCACCCTTTTACCTTATTTCAATGTGTGGATTTTTAATTTTAACGAGGTTGATGAATTGTTCTTTATCTTTAGGAGAAATAATTTCTGTTTGATGCGCTCCGTAAACAATTTCAAGTCGATCAAATGATAAGGCATAGGCTGCTACTGGATTTTTCGTATTTGAAATTTGTTTTATATCTCGTATAAATATGCGCTTTTTAACGAAACCCGATTTAATAGTAATTCTTTCTTCTCCGACGATATATTTTGTTGAAAACCAACTCCACATAAATAAGATGGCTAATGGGATTGTGAAAAATAAAAGAAAATATTCTCTTCCTGCAAATATTGGAGCAAAACAGGCTCCAATGACAACGAAAAAAATCGGATATAACCATATATCTTTTTTTGATGGAAATTCCATTTCCCTCTCCCTTCTAAGTCCGTATTTCTATAAAACAAAAAGAGAAGTATCACAACTTCTCTTTTCTCTCTTAACATTATAATTCCTGTGTATAAACAGGCTCGTTTACGACATTTTTTGCGGTTCGTTTTTGTTGCTGCAATAAGAAAACAGATACGCCAAACAATACGAGCATGCTACCGATCATTTGCATTGCATTTAATCTTTCCCCAAGTAAGAAGAACGCTAGTATAGATGCTCCAACTGGTTCGCCTAAAATACTCATCGAAATTGTTGTTGCATTTACGTAGTTTAATAACCAATTATTAATGACGTGTGACACTGTCGGTACGACCGCAAGTAAAAGAAAAACAGTCCAATCCCACTTTGTATAACCTGTAAAAGGCACTTGCAACACTATATTATAAATCCCCATAAAAATACCTGCGAATGCAAAAACGGTAAAGCTATAAATCCAGTGTGATACTTTCTTTACTGTCGTTTGGCCGATAAATAAATAACCGACAACTGCTATTACACTTAAAAAGGATAATATATCTCCATAAATTGCTTGCTCACTTAGTCCTAAATCTCCCCAACCGATACACACTACACCTAGTATCGCAATTCCCATTGTCGCAATGGCCGAGTATGTTGTTCTTTCTTTAAATAAGAAAAAACCTCCAACTAAAGATACGATTGGTTGAAGCGCTAAAATAATCGTCGAACTCGCAACTGTTGTATGCTTTAAAGATTCAAACCATAAAAGAAAATGAAGTGCTAAAAAGAAACCAGATCCAATTAAAAATCCCCAATCTTTTATTTGAATCTTACTAAACTCTTCCCGTTTTTTCCAAACAATAGGCAGCATAATAAGTACGATGATCCATAAACGATACATACTTAATATGGAAGATGGTGCTGAGGACATCTTTACAAAAACTGCTGCGAATGAAATGGCTATAATGGAAATAGCTAATGGTAGTGCAATTGATCTTTCTTGTTTCAAATTCCGTCTCCCCTCTCACCTGTCAAAAATCCCACTTCATTATATCCGTTTTCTTTCCTAACTTAAATACTAATTTTTTAGATTCTTCGTACCATTATGGTAAAATAGAAATGAAAGCACCTATTAGTGAATATTTCTTTCTTTTTCACTACAAGCGTCGCTCTTACAATCATTACAGTAAATTTTTATTTAGGGGGATCTACATGAATCAAACAATTGGGAGAATTGAAGAGATTTCATTTTATAGTGCATCACTTCAAGAAGATGTTACACTTCTCGTTTACTTACCGGTAAATTACACACCGCTGCACAAACATACAGTTGTAATTGCACAAGATGGCAGAGATTATTTTCAGCTTGGTAAAGCACACCGTGTAATCGAGCGTCTTCGTGAAACTGAAGAAATTGACCGTACGATTATTGTCGGTATTCCATATAAAAATGTACACGATCGTAAAGAAAAATATTTCCCAAATGAAGTAAAAAACGCTGCGTATATTCGTTTCCTTGCTCATGAACTTGCACCATATATCGATGAAAATTATCCAACGTACCAAATGGGAAAAGGTCGTGTGCTAATTGGAGATTCTCTTGGCGGAACAGTTTCCTTTATGACCGCACTTATGTATCCGCATACATTCGGTAAAGTCATTATGCAATCACCATTTGTGGATGAAACAGTAATGAACTTAGCAAAAGACTTCAAAAATCCGGAGGCGCTAGAGCTTTATCACGTTATTGGAACAGAAGAAACGGCTGTAAAGCGCACTGATGGACAAGTATCTGATTTCGTAGGGCCGAACCGTGAGCTTAATACGCTTCTGACAGATAGAAATTTCATCACGCATTACGAGGAGTTTGAAGGTAATCATACGTGGAAATATTGGCAAACTGATTTACCGAAAGCTTTCTCTCATATGCTATCAATGAAATAATAGAGAGCAGTATTCAGAATAATTTGATATAATAGATTAAGAGAGTTATTTTCTCAAAATCTAACTAGACTTACAAAGGGAGGAATTGGAACATGAAATTAGGCATTGTAATTTTTCCATCTAAAATGATTCAAGATAAAGCGAACGGATTGCGTAAACGTTATGATCCGCACTACGCATTAGTTCCGCCACATATTACATTGAAAACACCCTTTGAGACGCAAGATGAACAATTAGAATCGATTGTAAACGAGTTACATACAATCGCAAGTAAAACGAACCCTTTCACTCTTCATGTTGGAAAAGTTGGTTCATTCGCACCTGTTAATAATGTTCTTTATTTTAAAGTAGAAAAAACACCTGAACTCACTTTCTTAAATGAGGAAATGCATAGCGGATTCTTTACACAAGAACGCGAATACGCTTTTGTACCTCATTTAACAATTGGACAAGGCTTATCAGATGCAGAGCATGCTGATGTACTAGGTCGATTACGTATGAAAGATTTCTATTACGAACAACCAATTGACCGCTTCCACCTTCTATATCAATTAGAAAACGGAACATGGACTGTACACGAAACATTCCGCCTTGGAAAGGGGAACAACTAATTTGCATGCACAGATCGTACAAACTGACGAACAACTAAGAGATGCATTCTCTGTACGTAAGCAAGTATTTGTGAATGAACAGCAAGTTTCTGCCGAAGAAGAGTATGATGAGTTTGAAGAAACTTCCATACACGTTGTTATATATGACAATGATGTTCCCGTTGGTGCTGGGCGTTTTCGCACCATTGATGGAATAGGAAAAATGGAACGCATTTGCGTACTAGCTTCCCATCGTAAAAAAGGCATTGGAAAAATTGTTATGGATGCACTTGAAGCGTATGCGAAGGAAAACTCGCTACCAAAATTGAAGCTGCATGCCCAAACACATGCTGAAGATTTCTATAAGAAACTTGGATATGTAACGAATTCTGATGTATTCATGGAGGCAAATATTCCTCACGTCGTTATGATAAAAGAATTGTAATTTGAAAACAGGAGGTATCCCCTCCTGTTTTTTACATTGCTATTTTCTTTTTCTTCCGCTAAAGTTAAATGTTGATGCTATAGTTTTGAAGGTGAATATATGACACAAGAAAAATTTTCACAAAAATCATTAACGCACGCTGATATTCCACGTGCAACATATCATATTCCAAAAACATCTACCCATTTAATTATGGAAGAAGATGCAGATGCGGCGTATTTCCGCGCTCTCGAACAGCAAAATGTATTTTTAAACGAAAAACAATTAGAGGCCGTACGAACGACAGAAGGTCCTGTTCTTACATTAGCTGGTGCCGGAAGCGGGAAAACATCTGTTTTAACAACTCGCGTCGGTTATTTAGTAAATGTAAAACAAGTTCATCCGAGAAATATTTTATTACTTACATTTACACAAAAAGCGGCTGAAGAAATCCGAAATCGTGTAGCGAATTTACCAGGTATGAATCATGCAGCAAGTAGCTACGTTGTTGCCGGTACGTTCCACTCTGTCTTTTTAAAATTGCTTCGTAGTCAAGGATATAATCAGCAAATTTTAGCAAACGAAAAACATAAACAAATTATGATAAAGAAAATTTTAAAAGAATTGCGTTTAAAAGACGATTATGATGCTGAAACGATGCTCGCGATGATTTCACTTGAGAAAAACAAGTTGAATCGTCCGAAAGATGTAAAAGCAAAAACACCCGTTGAACAAGAATTTAAAGAAGTATACGAGCGTTTTGAAGAAGTGAAACAACGATATAATTATATCGACTTCGATGATATCTTATTAGAAACATATTATATGTTAGAAAATAACGCTCCTCTGCTTACCCAATTACAACAACGTTTCCACTATATTGAAGTAGATGAGTTCCAAGATACATCGTATGCACAATATGAAATTGTAAAATTGTTAGCTTCGCCAAGAAATAATTTATTTATCGCAGGTGATGACGATCAGGCTATATACGGCTGGCGAGGAGCAAGTCACCAGATTATTTTATCTTTTCCAAAAGAATTCGATAACACTACGATTATCGCACTTAATACGAATTATCGATCCAATCCTTTTATCGTCGGACTTGGAAATGAAGTTATCAAACTAAATCAAGAACGGTTTGATAAAGAGCTATATTCTGTTCGTGAAGAAGGTGTACAACCTTTTTATGCAAGACCGGCTACGACTCTTGATGAAGCAAATCAAATTTTGCAGCTCATTCAAGAAAAAGTAGATAGTGGTGAAAGAAATTATAAAGATTTTTGTTTACTATATCGCACACATTCCGTAAGTCGTTCGTTACTTGATCAGCTTACCATTCATAAAATCCCGTTCATTAAACACGGTGCGAGTCAGTCATTTTATGAACATTCTTTAATTAAGCCTGTATTAGATCATTTACGACTCGTAATTGATCCGTTTCGATTGGAATCACTTTCAAATATATTGCCAACGATGTATATCGGGCGTGATGATTGTATTTCATTTATTGAACGTGAACAATGGAAATATGGTGAAGGCCGTTTCCCTTCTCTTCTTCATTTCTTATTATTAAATCCTAGCTTAAAACCTTTTCAAGTGAAAAAGGTAAATGAGCGTATCGATTTTATTAAATTTATAAAAGAATTAGAACCGAAAAAAGCTTTAAAAGAAATTATTCATGGTAAAGGAAAGTATTTAGAGTACTTACAAAGTAACGATCGTTCTTCCTTTACGATGCATAAAGATATACAAGAAGAAATGTTAGAAGAATTAATGGAGTCAGCAAATCGTTTCACCGACATTCCAGCTTATTTACAATTTATTGATGAAGCAATTCAAGGGCAAAAAGAAATGGAAGCATTAAAAACAATGCCGCAAAAAGATGCTGTTTCACTTATGTCTATTCATAACGCAAAGGGCCTTGAATTTCCATGTGTCTTTTTACTGGGAGCAAGCGATGGTATTCTGCCCCATACTTCTTCTTTAAAAGATGCAAATGATCGTGTTACAGAGACTTCTGAAGCTTTAGAAGAAGAACGCCGACTACTTTATGTCGCAATTACACGCGCAAAAGAAGAACTGTACATTTCCTCTCCGCAATTTTTCAGAGGAAAAAAATTAGATATATCTCGCTTTTTGTATACTGTGCAAAAAGATTTACCTGAAAAGACATCCACTAAATAAGGATGTCTTTTTTTTATATTGCATTATGTACATCCCTACTATATAAATTCCCTGCTTTTATCGTAAGAATTAACGTAATATCAACCATATCTCATTCATATTGTAATAGTGTATGTCAGAACTCACGATAAGGAGTGAACATAATGAGCTGCAATTGTAACGAAGACCATCATCATCATCATCACGATTGTGATTTCAACTGTGTATCAAATGTCGTTCGTTTTATACATGAATTACAAGAATGCGCAACCACGACATGTGGATCGGGTTGCGAAGTTCCATTTTTAGGTGCACATAATAGTGCATCCGTAGCAAATACACGTCCTTTTATTTTATACACAAAAGCTGGAGTACCTTTTGAAGCATTCGCGCCATCTGCAAGCCTTACTAGCTGCCGCTCTCCAATTTTCCGTGTCGAGAGTATAGATGATGATGATTGTGCTGTACTACGTGTATTAAGTGTAGTATTAGGTGATACCTCTCCTGTACCACCTACTGACGATCCAATCTGTACATTTTTAGCTGTACCAAATGCAAGATTAATATCGACTAACACTTGTCTTACTGTTGATTTAAGTTGCTTCTGCGCTATTCAATGCTTACGTGATGTTACGATTTAAAACTAAATAATGAGTTAAGCATGGATTGGGTGGCAGAATTATCTGCCACCCAATCCATGCTTAAAGAGTATTATTATGTAAATTTCTTAAAATTGGGAACTTGTCTAGAACATAGAACCTGTCCTTTTCATTAACTGAAAGTAGAAACAGATAAAGGAGTGAAAAACATGTTCTCTTCTGATTGCGAATTTACTAAAATTGATTGCGAGGCAAAACCAGCTAGTACACTACCTGCCTTCGGTTTTGCTTTCAACGCGTCTGCACCTCAGTTCGCTTCACTATTTACACCACTACTATTACCTAGCGTAAGCCCAAATCCAAATATTCCTGTTCCTGTAATAAATGATACAGTAAGTGTCGGAGATGGCATTCGAATTCTACGAGCTGGTATTTATCAAATCAGTTATACATTAACAATTAGTCTTGATAACTCACCTGTTGCACCAGAAGCTGGTCGTTTCTTCTTATCATTAGGTACACCAGCTAACATTATTCCTGGATCAGGTACAGCGGTTCGTTCTAACGTTATTGGTACTGGTGAAGTAGACGTATCCAGCGGGGTTATTCTGATTAACTTAAACCCTGGTGACTTAATTCAAATTGTACCAGTCCAGTTAATTGGAACTGTAGACATCCGTGCTGCAGCATTAACAGTTGCACAAATTAGCTAGTAAAAAGCGGTATTTCTAATACAGAAATACCGCTTTTTTATATGTATAATAAAAAACACTCACAGTAGCATGAGTGTTTCATTCTTCATAGTGTTTTATTGTGTTCTTCTTTTTCCCACAATTACATCCCTTTTTCTTCACAAATCCTTGTTGTTGCAATTGTTCTTGATATGCCTGTTGTTGTGCATAGTGCTGTTGCTGTATGTTATACCATTGCTGCAGGTCATATGAATTTTGCCTTGGATTATTGCTCACAGCAAACATCTCCTCTACTGTCAATTCTGTCTATTTACTATATGAACAACTCTTTATTTCCGTTCCCTCATTCTTTTAAACTCCGCTTTTTCTCGTATTATGGAAATATATTATTCTCCCATAAAATATCCTGTAATCGTTTCAATGATTGCTGCTGCTCCTGCAATAGCTAATAATGCAAGTAACGGCTCTGCAACGATCGGAATCCAATTATATAAAACTAATAAAAAAGCACTAACCCATACACCTGTACACCAATAACAGCTTAATAATTCGCCAATCCACTTTCTTAATCCTTTACCTTTTACTTTTGTAAAAGTTGATACACTTCCATCCGGTTCTGTAATCTCTAATTCATCAATAAATGGTCTTCGCAAAAAGCCTGTAATTTTATCATACACAATTAAACGAGTGAGCCTAAAAGCAGCTAACGCGAAAATAAAAAATAAAAGCCAGCTTGTAAACAGCATAATTCCACCTTCCCTTATCCTCTTTCGCCTATTTAAAAAAAAAGGTCTTGAGATTGTGACCAAATCTCCTCGACTCCAATATCTTATTAATGTAAATACAAACAAGAAGATAAGGAGTGACATTAATGAGTTGTAACGAAAATAAACACCATGGCTCTTCTCATTGTGTAGTTGACGTTGTAAAATTCATCAATGAATTACAAGATTGTTCTACAACAACGTGTGGATCTGGTTGTGAAATTCCATTTTTAGGTGCACACAATACTGCATCAGTAGCAAATACACGCCCTTTTATTTTATACACAAAAACTGGAGAACCTTTTGAAGCATTTGCACCATCATCAAGCCTTACTAGCTGCCGATCTCCAATTTTCCGTGTGGAAAGCGTAGATGATGATAGCTGTGCTGTGCTACGTGTATTAAGTGTAGTATTAGGTGACGGTACTCCGGTACCACCTGGTGACGATCCAATTTGTACGTTTTTAGCTGTACCAAATGCAAGACTAGTATCGACATCTACTTGCATTACTGTAGATTTAAGCTGTTTCTGTGCGATTCAATGCTTACGCGACGTTACTATCTAATAAGTGAAGTAAATTAAAAAACTATTGGGGTGGTAGAAAGTTTCTACCACCTTTACATATTTAAAAGCCGGCCATACTAATTGATTGGATTTCATCTATAGACAACTTAATATCTCGCATACTATTTGGCGGCATAATCGCTACAATTCCATTACGATACGATATGATTGATCCGACATATGAGAGGGTAGCTGTTTTTATTCTGCACCTTACTTTCGGAATATAATGAGGGCGATTTAACAAAAAATGAATCTTCTCTTCATTATTCATATCCTTAAATGATTTATTATACGGGACAGTTCTCACCGGCTCTTGCTGTTCTTGTACTTGTTCCTCTTCTTCTATTTTTTCTTCTACTTGTTCCTCTTGTTGCTCTTGTTCTTCTTGTGCTTCTTGTTGTTCTATTACCTCTTCCACAGCACTACTTACAACATTTTCGTTTCTATTCCTTTCCTCTTTTCTATCCTCATTTTCAAAGTTTGTTAAGATAATTCTTTTTATTTTCGGTGCGGCAAGTTCCAAACTTACTTGCGCAATATATAACAACGGTTTTCCAACTGTTGAACTTTTATTTTTATTCTTCACACTCGTCCCTCCCACTTCCATACGTAGCTGAATAAATCGTGTACTATTATAGTTATATTCATAACATGGTAAGAACTTTCGTTAAAAATCGTTCTTTCCAGTAACAAATAAAAAGGACAACCTCAACATGTAGAGGTTGTCCTTTAAAATTTAATATTATATTTATCCTAGGATATGATATCCTGAATCAACGTGAATGTTTTCTCCTGTTACGCCGCGTGCTAAATCACTGAATAAGAATACTGCTGTATCCCCAACTTCTTCTGGAGTTGTTGTACGACGAAGTGGTGCGCGCTCCTCAATTTCTCTTAAGATTGAGTTAAAGTCGCCTACACCTTTTGCAGATAACGTACGAATTGGACCTGCAGAAATAGCGTTAACGCGAATGCCATGTTGACCTAAATCGTTAGCTAAATATTTCACGCTCGCTTCTAATGAAGCTTTTGCAACACCCATCACGTTATAGTTTTTCACAACGCGCTCGCCACCAAGATATGTTAACGTTAAAATATTTCCGCCTTCTGTCATTACTTTCTTCGCTTCTCTTGCTACAGCTGTTAAAGAGAATGCACTAATATTTTGTGCAAGTAAAAATCCATCGCGAGAAGTATCTACAAATTCACCTTTTAAGTCATCACGATTTGCAAAAGCAATACAGTGTGCAACACCGTGAATTGTACCCACTTCTTGCTTGATTGTTTCAAAACAAGCTGTAAGTTCTTCATCATTTGTTACATCACAAGGTAATACAAGTGATTCTTGTCCTTCTAATGTATCCGCTAATTCACGAACGTTTCTCTCTAAACGTTCTCCTGCATATGTGAAGATTAATTTTGCACCTGCATTATGCAAAGAGCGAGCAATTCCCCATGCAATACTTCTTTGGTTCGCAACGCCCATAACAACAAATGTTTTCCCTTGTAATAGTTCCATGATATATCCTCCCAGAAATACTTATACTTGTTATTAGTACCTGATACTATAATTATAGTAACATAAAACCTCTTAAAGGCAAACAAAAAAGTCATTAACTTAAAATTGTTAATGACTTTTTGTTTCTATAAAAAAACGTTCTAATCCTTCTTCCCAAGAAGGCATTTGTAAAAAACCATTTAATCGTAGCATGTTATGTTGGAAAATAGAATATTTGGGCCTTGCTGCTGCAGCCCCAAATTCTTCGGTTGAAACAGGTAACACATTCACTTTCATATTTGCATACGAAAATATTTTCTTTGCAAATTCAAACCAAGAACATGATCCTCTATTGGATACGTGATACGTACCATATAAAGAAGTATGAATGAGCTTATTAATCATTACATTTAAATCTGCTACATACGTAGGAGAACCGATTTGATCCGCTACAACAGATACTTCTTTTCTTTCTTTTCCTAATCGCATCATCGTTTTCACAAAATTATTTCCATACTTACCATATAACCACGATGTACGAACGATAAAGTATTTATTATGTAACTCTTTGACGAACTGCTCTCCCGCATATTTAGAAGCCCCGTATATATTTATCGGCGCCGGATTATGAAATTCATCGTACCCCTCTGGTCTGTCGCCTTGAAATACATAATCCGTACTAATATAAACTAACTTCGCCCCAACTAATTGTGAAGCAACCGCTACATTTCGAGCCCCTATTGCATTTATTACATAAGCAAGATCTCGTTCTTTCTCAGCATGATCAACCTTCGTATACGCTGCACAATGAATAATTATATGTGGCCTTATTTTTTGTACCACTTGCTGCACTTGGGATATATTTGTTATATCTAGTAACTTTTTATCAAATGGATATATGTCATATTCTTCAGGATTTAACTCTTCTTGTAGTTGCTTTCCTAATTGACCATTTGCTCCTGTTATAATAATCCGTTCTTTCATTTATATGCCCCTTACTTTTTTAATGGTTTCCACCATTCCTCATTCTTCTCATACCATTGCACTGTCTCTTGTAACCCTTGCTCAAACGTATACTTCGGTTCCCAATCAAATTCATTCTTCATTTTCTCTGCATCAATCGCATAACGGCGATCGTGTCCTAAACGGTCTGTCACATATTCAATATCCTTTTCCGTTTTTCCTAAAAGCGTAATAATTTGTTCCACAACATCTACATTTGTTTTTTCATTATTTCCGCCTATATTATATACTTCTCCTATACGTCCCTTATGCAATACAACGTCAATCGCACTACAATGATCCGTTACATGTAACCAATCTCTTACGTTTAATCCATCGCCATATAACGGTAATTTTTTTCCTTCGAGCGCATTCGTAACCATTAACGGAATTAATTTTTCAGGATATTGATACGGCCCATAGTTATTGGAACAACGCGTTACTATAACTGGTAATTGATATGTTTTATAATAAGATAAAGCTATCATATCGGCGCTCGCTTTACTTGAAGAATATGGACTATTTGGAGCTAACGGTGTTTCCTCGGTAAATCGCCCTGTTTTTCCTAAAGATCCATACACCTCATCTGTTGATACTTGCACGAGTTTAATATGCGGATATTTTTTTACTAATTCTAATAAGGTGACTGTCCCAATTACATTTGTATCATAAAAAGGGATCGGATTTTCAATACTACGATCCACATGTGACTCCGCTGCGAAATTGACAATTACTTGCACGTCACGTTCCTTAATAACATGCTCCAGCAGCTCTCCATTTTGAATTTCTCCTTTTACAAAATAGTAATTCGGATGATCTTGAATAGACTTTACATTATTTAAGTTTCCACTATATGTTAATGCGTCGAAATTAATAATTTTATATGTTTCATAGCTTTGTAACATATAATGAACAAAATTACTTCCAATAAATCCGGCCCCACCTGTTACTAATATATTCATACACAACGCTCCTACTCAAAAACTATCTTCACATTCCTGAAGTGATGGTAATATTCGATCTTTATCAGACAAAATAGGACTTGTTACCGGCCATGGAATTGCTAAGTCTTTATCGTTCCAAAGTACCCCTGAGTCATGATTAGCACTATAATACTCATCTACTTTATACATAACAATAGTATGCGGGACAAGTGTACAAAAACCATGTGCAAATCCTTTTGGTACTAATAATTGCCGATGATTATCCGCGCTTAAGATATATCCTCTCCACTGTTTAAACGTTGGTGAATCTTTTCGCAAATCAACGATAACGTCATAAATTGCTCCTTGCATAACTTGAATAAGTTTCGTTTGTGCTTTCGGATTTTTTTGAAAGTGTAACCCCCGAATCGTTCCCGCTTCTGTCGAATACGAAACATTATCCTGTACAAATGAATACGTAACTCCTAATGTTTCTAGCACCTTCTTATTATAACTTTCAGTAAAAAAGCCACGCTCATCTCCAAATAACCTCGGTTCTAACAATTTTGCGTCGGTAAAGTTTGTTTCTATAACTTCCATATTCTCACCTATTCTCCGTTAAACTGTTTACCAAAGTTTATATCCCGCGCTAACGTATTCGCCCTTTGAAGAGAAACATGAGTTCCTGCATCAGTCCACCAACCGCTCATTTCATTATAAGTAAGTACCTCACGTTTTAAATACCAATTATTGATATCTGTAATTTCAAGCTCTCCCCTTGCGGAAGGTTTTAATTCTTTTATATAAGAAAAGACTTTCGAATCATACAAATAAATTCCTGTGACTGCATAGGAACTTTTCGGCTCTTTCGGCTTTTCTTCAATTTCAATTATTTTGCCGTTTTGAATATTTGCTACGCCAAATCTCTCCGGATCATCTACAGATTGCAGCAGTACTTTCGCACCTTCTTTTTGATTTGCAAACTCTTCAACATACGGACGAATATCATCCGAAAAAATATTATCACCTAATATAACTACCATGCGATCATTCCCAACGAAACTCTCACAAAGCCCTAATGCTTGCGCAATTCCACCAGCCTTATCTTGCACACGATACGTAAAGGACACGCCAAACTCTTGACCGCTTCCTAAAAAACTAACAACATCTCCCATATGCTCTTTACCTGTAATAATCATAATATCTGTAATCTCGCATTGTTTCAGCTTATATACCGCATGATAAATCATTGGATAACGTCCAACAGGAAGCAAATGTTTATTCGTTACTTTCGTTATTGGGTATAGCCTCGATCCAGTACCGCCTGCTAAAATAATCCCTTTCACTCTGCATCTCTCCCTTATGATGGAGATAATATATCTTTATACTGTTCTACAAACACTTTTCGATCTTTCTCATATGTATCCGCATCAAATTCATCTCCGTTATAATGAATACACCATAAATTTGATTGATTTGGGATACCAATTAAATAACCAGCCCTTTGAAACTCTAAAGACTGTGATACATCATAAAAGTGGAACCCTTGAAACAAATCTTCTCGCCACGGAATATCATACTGCGTTGCCATGAATAAGCCATCAATTGCCTGCACCGACATAAAAGATTGGCTTCCATAAAACCCCTGATCTAAATTTAATAATTGATAATTCCGTCTTCTATACTCAATCACTTTCCCTACTAAATTTTTCCCTTCCCACCATATCCCGTTACTCGGTAAAAATTGGGCTCCAGCTACTCCAATTAAGCCGAGCTTTTCATTATCTTTAAACAGAGAAATAAGTGTATAAAACATCTCTCGATTAATAAGATAAGTGTCTTGATGTATATAAACCTTATACTTCGCGGGATATGAAAGTGCTCGGTTATATGCGCTTGCCATACTTTTCGCATCTCGTATCGGAAAAATTTGCACGACATAATCAGGGGGAACAAAAAGGTTTCTTATTTGTCTCTCGCATTGTTCAAATAGCTCTTCATTATTTACACAAACAACAACTAATATTGTACGATCCTTCATTTTGTAGCCCCTCTATTCGTCTTGATTTACATCTGACATATAGTTCTCCACAAATATCTTTCTATACTTGTCATAGTTGGTCATATTCACATCAATATGATAGTGAATGCACCACGCATCACGCTGTACAGGAACCCCAACTGTATAGCCAGCTTTTCTAAATTCAAATGACTGAGATACATCATAATAGTCAAACCCATCAAACAAGTCTTCTCGCCACGGAATATCATACTGCGTGGCCATCAATAAACCATCAATACATTCCACCGGCATAAATGTTTTTGACTCATGGTACGGTTGTTCTTGCGTTGCCATATAAAATAAATCGTTCATATAACCAATTACTTTCCCAACAACTCCCTTGCCTTCATTCCATATCCCGTTTGGAGGAACATACTGGGCTCCAATCATTCCAATCATTCCAAGATGTTCATGTTCGTTAAATAATTGAAGTAATCCGTATAAAAATGCCACATTCATAATGAAAACATCTTGGTGTATATATACTTTATATTTCGCTGGATGCGAAATCGCTTGATTATATCCGCTCGTCATACTTTTCGCATTCCGAATTGGCATAAATTGTACAGTATACCCTGGAGGAACTGCTAAGCTCAATATATGTCGTACGCACTGTGCATACATTTTCCGATCATTTATACATGTAACAAATAATATTGTTTTTTCAGCAGCACTCATAGCTGTGATTTTTCTGCTTCAATAATATACTGAAATACGACCGTCTCAGCCATGAAGCCACTTCCAAGACGATATTTCTTACAAATTCCATATAACTCCTCAATTAACGGTTCATACACTTTATAATCGACATATACACGATCTACTTTACTAATCGAATAACCAGCTTTTAAAAACATTCGGAGCATTTCATTAAATGTAAAGAAACGAATATGTGTTTTATCTAATAAACCATATTCTGTATACGTCCAATTTCCAGCAAGTAACGGCGCTAATACTGAAATATGAGCTACGTTCGGTATACTTGCTAAAATCACACCATTTTGCTTTATATATGGTTTTACTTTTTCTATTACAGCCCAAGGATTAAATAAATGCTCTAATACGTCACCAAATATAACGCAATCAAATTGTTCCTCCTCATACGGCATATCCATTGTTTCTATATCGCCTAAAACAACATGATCTAGTTTTTCTTTTGCTTGTTCTGCCGCCTCAGGAAATGCCTCAATTCCTGATACACGTGTACCATTTTCTTTTATGGCAGCTCCCAATGCACCACTCGAACAACCGATATCAAGAACTTCTTTCCATTCCTTTTTTATATGCTTTAATAAATTCGGATTCACTGCATTATAATAATGCCCAGACTTTTCTTCGTATAAAGAATTTTTTGGGGAATTCATTTTACACACTCCTTATGCAAATTGAATTTGAAATATTAATCTCATCTAAAGTCTATAAATGTAACCAGTACTAGTTACATTGCCGATACTTTACTATATAGCCAATCTATTAGAGTTAGAATTGCGATACATCTTTTCTAAAAAAACACAACCTATAACGACTTATATTGTTTATCAAAAACACTCCGAAAATATTTGCGGTTATATTCAATTGCAGCATTATTTGGAACATAAGCAGCTGCTAATTCGTTATAATAATAAGCTTTATCTTGCTCGCCTAACTTGCTATAACAAATACACATTTGCAAATAGGGAAGCCATGTGTAGCTAGCTGGACTGTGAAATGGACTCTCCGTCGCCATTGGTACTTCCGTTGCAAGTTTAAACCAAAATATCGCTTCGTTATATTTTTGTTGTTCCATATATATATATCCTATTCTTGTACAATTCTCTCCTCTAGGAACATCATATCGAAACGACTTCACGCAAGATTCAATTGCCTTTTCCCATGATCCAAGTTTTGCATAGCAATCTCCTAACTTACCACATGCATAAATCTTCTCTTCATACCATCCTTCGTCTTGATTAAGAAATGTTTCATATAGCATAACTGCATCATCATATTTTTGGTTATCCATAGATTCATTTGCGTAATAAAATAAATCTCTCGGACTCAATTCTTCTCCTGCAGCTACAGCATTTTGAAAAATTTTCAAATTACGATTTGTTACCTTTTTTTCTTTTTTATGTGTAATAGCAACATTACTACTAAAAGTTTCACCAGAAATAGCTAAATACTCATGAACCTTTCCAAACCATTGAAATTGTTTTTCACGCTTTACAAGTCGATTTCTTTTTGTACAATATAAAGGTTTCCCGCTAGAATCCACTGCAAGATGATAAGGCATCGAAACAGCATCAATTTTAGGATCTAATTCTCTTTTTAAGAGTTTCAATGCTTCTTGAGCATCTTCTAATAATACGTCATCCGCATCTAGCCACAATATATACTCTTGCGTTGCTTTTGAAAAAGAAAAATTTCTTGCTGCCGCAAAATCATTAATCCATGGAAAGTCATATATGTTAGAGGTATATTGAGCTACAATTTCCTTCGTTCGATCAGTGGAACCTGTATCAACTATAATAATTTCATCAACAATTTTTTCGACTGCATCTAAACATCGACCTATTGTATCTTCCTCATCTCGAACAATCATACATAAACTAATTGTAATTCCTTGCTTGTTCAACATAATCACCCTCTTCCAAATCAATCATATGTTATACATACAATAAACTTTCCACTTTTTTAACTTGCACAAGCAGTTTAAGATTTCTTTTCAATAATTCAAATGTCCGTGTCATTTTCTTCCGGTTTTGCATCTACTATATAATGAACGCTTTATGGAGGTGAATTTATGTCAAATAATAATTATTCAGATGGATTGAATCCCGATGAATCTTTATCAGCTAGTGCATTTGACCCTAATCTTGTAGGACCAACATTACCACCAATACCACCGTTTACCCTTCCTACCGGACCTACTGGGCCGACTGGACCTACTGGACCTACTGGGCCAACTGTACCAACTGGGCCGACTGGACCTACTGGACCTACTGGGCCAACTGGACCGACTGGACCGACCGGACCTACTGGCACGACTGGACCTACTGGTACGACTGGTACGACTGGACCAACCGGACCTACTGGTACGACTGGTACGACTGGACCGACTGGACCGACTGGTGACACTGGTGCTACTGGACCTACTGGGCCAACTGGTGACACTGGTGCTACTGGACCTACTGGGCCAACTGGTGACACTGGTGCTACTGGACCTACTGGTGCTACCGGACCTACTGGGCCAACTGGACCTACTGGACCATCAGGGCTAGGACTTCCAGCAGGATTGTATGCATTTAACTCCGCTGGGATTTCTTTGGATCTTGGACTTAATGCTCCAGTACCATTTAATACTGTTGGATCTCAGTTTGGTACAGCAATTTCTCAATTAGATGCTGATACTTTCGTAATTAGTGAAACTGGATTCTATAAAATTACTGTTATCGTATATACTGCAGCAGTAAGTGTATTAGGGGGGCTTACAATCCAAGTAAATGGGGTATCTGTACCAGGTACTGGGACTACTTTAATCTCAGTTGGAGCACCTATCGTTGTTCAAGCAATTACGCAAATTACGACAACTCCATCATTAGTTGAAGTAATTGTTACAGGGCTTGGGCTATCTTTAGCTCTTGGTACAAATGCATCTATTATTATTGAAAAAATCGCTTAATTTTTTACTTAGCAGTAAAACTGATATCAGTTTTACTGCTTTTTCATTGGTAAATTCAATCATTAAATCCTTCTTTTCTACATAGTCATAATGTTGTATGACATTCCGCAGGAGGCACTTATATGGAAAATAAATCGGCTGTCCAGCTTTATCTTGAGTTATTAAAGAAAACAATTTTATTTGAAATATGGTTAGAATACGAACCATACTTACCTGCTTCGTTACATATATCTAAAGAGCTATCATATGAACCAGTTACGGTTCCACTTCCTTTATTTCTTAAGCAGTATGTAGAAAATCACAATTTAAAAATCGTTAATCCTAATGTTTCAAACAATGAGCGTCAAGGTGGCAAGGATTGGCCAAGAGCTGCACACAGTATGGTTGGTCGAAAACGTATGAATCAATTACAAGAGGCGATGGAAACTGTAGTCAGGGAAAATATAGAAGGCGATTTTATTGAAACTGGTGTATGGCGCGGAGGATCATGCATTTTTATGAATGGTTTTTTACAAGCAAACAACATTAAGGATCGTACTATATGGGTTGCCGATTCGTTTGAAGGTCTGCCAGCACCTAACTTAGAACAATATCCGAAAGATTACGGTGATTATTTGCACACATTCGATTACTTACGAGTTTCTTTAGAAACAGTGCAAGAAAACTTTAGAAAATATGATTTATTAAATGATCAGGTGAAATTTTTAAAGGGTTGGTTTAAAGATACATTGCCTTCAGCACCAGTAGAAAAAATTGCAATTGCTCGCCTTGATGGTGATATGTATGAATCAACGATGGATAGTCTTGTAAATTTATACGATAAAGTTTCAACAGGTGGCTTTATTATTATTGATGATTATGGATTGATAACATGCGCAGAAGCTGTAACAGATTTCAGAAGTGAAAGAAACATAAAAGCTCCTATGACTCAAATTGATGATTTCGGTATTTATTGGCGAAAAGAATAGAATGCAATCTTATTTTTTGAGGGGTTCTATCACACGATTGATTCATAAGAACCAATCGTGTAAAGTTCCCCTCACTATAAATGATTAAATTGTATACAATAGAAATCCCCTACTTTACTACAAGGACGGAGTGAATGTATGAAAGAAAATAAGAAAAAAAACACATTAATTCCACCCCCAGAACTCGTTCAATATGTAGGTGGTGACTTTGAAGAAGTTGGAAAAGAGTTTATGCAGTACTTTATTGAAATTGGCAATTTAAAATCACATGAAACAGTGTTAGATATAGGATGCGGTATCGGCCGGATGGCTGTTCCATTAATGAACTATTTAAGCGATGATGGTACTTATTATGGATTTGACTTATTCAATAAGGGAATTACATGGTGCAAAAATAACATTTCCACACGCCGTAACAATTTCCATTTTGAACATGTCGATATATATAATCAATTCTACAATCCCGATGGAAAAGAAGATGCTTCCCAATACAAGTTTCCATATGAAGATGAATCATTTGATTTTATTTTTTTAACGTCTATATTTACCCACCTCCTTCCGAAAGAATTAGAACATTACTTAAGTGAAATTTCTCGAGTTTTGAAAAAGGATGGGAGATGTTTCATTACTTTCTTTTTAATTAATCCCGAATCTTCCTATTACTTAAATGCAGGTCTAAGTACGTTAGGCTTTTATCATCAAATTGACAATTGTTATGTGCTAAATAAAGAAATCCCGAATTTCGCAGTTGCCTATCCTGAGGAAGATATTCGTACTCTATTCAATAAATATGGGCTAGAAGTACAGACTCCTCCCCATTATGGTTCATGGTGTGGCAGAACTGAACACACCAGTTATCAAGATATTATTCTCACACAAAAAATTGCTGAAAGGTAGTTGTATATGGATAATATAAACAATCCACCTCTCGTTTCCATCCTTATTCCCACCTATAATCGACCACATTATTTTAAAATTGCTCTAGAAAGTGCATTAGCACAAACGTATTCAAATATTGAAATTATCGTAGGAGACGATAGCACAAATAATGAAACAGAAAAATTAATATACAGAGATTATTTACATAAGTATAAACATATAACGTACATTCGAAATCCCTCTACTTTAGGACAATTTCATAACGCCCTTATGCTCTTAGAACAGTCAAATGGAGAGTACATAAATTTCTTAATGGACGATGATATATTTTATAATAGTAAAATTGAAAAAATGATGTTTTATTTCCAAAAAGACTTAGATCAAAATCTCGCACTTATTACCTCTTATCGTACTTGGATTAATGACGATGGAGAGATAATTGAACAACATCCCTCCATGAAAAGATTATATGATGAAGATACTCTACTAAATGGGACAGATCTTGGAAACCATATGCTTATATTAGGACAAAATATTATCGGTGAACCTACGACTGTACTCTTTCGAAAACGCCTATTAACAGAACCTTTCGGTACTTTAAATGGGAGAAATTATAATTGTAGTGTTGATATGGCCTCTTGGATCAGTTTACTTTCCCAAGGTGATGCGATCTACATCACGGAACCTTTAAGTTCTTTCCGCCTTCATACTGGACAGCAAGTACATCACAAATACCTTGAAGGCTGCGAAGATTTTTCACATCTCGTTTTAAATTCAAAAAAATATGGTTTCCTACAAGAGATTGACTATTACAAAACGAGTCTGTTAAAAGCTTGCGAATGGTATAAAAATGCTACAACATTTTATCAGATATATCCAGAGCTCATTCCAACGACCGATACACATATACGCCTTTCTCATTGTTTGAATATAGTTACAAAAGAACTCCGTGCAATATAGTCCATCACAAGGGGGGATTCCTTCCTTGTGATGTATGACTTCCCACAAATAGTGGAATAAATGTAGGGACAGTCTGCTTTCATATTATTTTTTCATGATGCCATACATATGCTTACTAGGTGATAGAAAGGAATACCCACATTGAAAGATCCAAATTCTCAATATCAAATAGACTACGTATTACTATTCATTTTATTTGCCATTGGGATTGTTAGTTGCTTTGCAATTGCAAGTGCACAAGCCTCTTTACCACCATTTTTACAAAATGTAAATTTTGTATTAAAACAAATTCAGTGGTACTTCATTGGATTCATAGCCATTGGTATGATTATGATTATTGATTTCGATCGTTATCAAAAAATTGCTTGGTATTTATATAGCTTTGCATTGGTGCTACTTATTGGGCTAGAATTTCAAGTACCAGGTGCCATTACAATTAAAGGTGCGACCGCTTGGTACAGGCTCCCAGGCATCGGAAATTTCCAGCCTTCCGAAATTATGAAGTTGTTTTTAATTATCGTCACCGGACGAATTATAGCAAATCACAATGAGAAATATTTTTACCGAACAATACACGACGATTTTCTATTACTCGGAAAAATATGTGCAACAAGTTTGCCGCCACTACTACTTATTGCAAAAGAACCTGATTTAGGAAACACAATGGTAATTTCAGCTATGCTCGCAGCAATGATATTAGTTTCTGGTATACGTTGGCGTTTTATTTTCGGATTAGTTTCCGGTATTTTTGCAGTTGGCGTTACATTAACGTATATTTTTTTTACTCATACAAAATTCTTTAAAGCACATATTTTACAAGAATATCAACTAAATCGCTTCTATGGCTGGTTAGCGCCATACAAATATGATGCACAAGGCTATCAATTAAGACAAGCTTTTTTAGCTACTGGATCAGGAGAAATGCAAGGAAAAGGTTGGGAAAATGGACAAGTATATTTTCCAGAACCACATACAGATTTTATTTTCACTAATGTCGCTGAGCAATTCGGATTTTTAGGCGCAAGTGTCATTATTGCACTTTTTTTCCTACTTATTTTCCGCATGATTCATATCGCTTTAGAAAGTAATGACCCTTTCGGTAGTTACATCTGCGCTGGTACGATCGGAATGTTTACTTTTCAAGTATTTCAAAATATCGGGATGACAATCGGATTACTACCTATTACAGGAATCACATTACCCCTTATGAGCTATGGAGGAAGTTCCTTACTCACATACATGATAGCCATTGGATTTGTTTTAAACGTCCGCTCAAGAACGAAAACCTTTATGTTCAACTGAAGTACAAATACAGTATATTTTTATCTCTATCCTTTTTTAGATATACTAATGAAAAATATGATGGAGGTTTACATATGAAATATGACATTATAGGGGATATTCACGGATGCTTCCAAGAGTTTCAAGATTTAACGAAGAAACTCGGATATGACTGGAATAGCGACCTGCCAATTCACCCTGACCGACGCAAACTTGCGTTTGTTGGTGATATTACAGATCGCGGCCCTCATTCATTACGTATGATTGAAATTGTATGGGAACTTGTCATAAATAAAAAAGTCGCTTATTACGCTCCAGGAAATCACTGTAATAAACTATACCGATTTTTCCTTGGACGTAATGTAACAATCGCTCATGGACTCGAAACAACTGTTGCCGAATATGAAACACTACCTTCTCATAAACAAAACATGATAAAAGAAAAATTCATCACACTTTACGAGCACTCCCCTTTATACCACGTACTCGATGAGAAAAGGTTAATTGTGTGTCACGCCGGCATTCGGCAAGATTACATAGGAAGACAAGATAAAAAAGTACAAACCTTTGTATTATATGGCGATATCACAGGAGAAAAACATGCTGACGGCTCACCTGTCCGTCGCGACTGGGCGAAGGAGTATAAAGGAACAGCTTGGATTGTATATGGACATACACCCGTAAAAGAACCTCGCTTTGTAAACCATACAGTCAATATTGACACTGGCGCTGTATTTGGTGGCAAACTAACCGGACTACGTTATCCTGAAATGGAGACTGTTTCCGTTCCTTCCTCCCTGCCTTTTGTTCCAGAAAAATTCTGCCCAATTTCATAGCCCATATGTAAGACTTACGAAGGATTGCCGTATCATTTAGGCATCTCTCCTATAAAAACTAGGTAAAGTAATGAAAAAAAGATGCAATAAAGTGCATCTTTTTTTCATTACACGGCATATACTGTCGCAGGAGGTGACAGAATGAAGAAAAAATCTTCTAAACAAAAGAGAAAATGCCCGCCTTTTTATCTGCCCATGTACGGAATTAACAACTGGTGCAGCATTCGAGCTGCAGCTTTAGAAGAATTGGAGGGACAAGAGGCTTCCCCCAAAAATAAAGCTAGACCGAAATATGTCTCTTTAGAAAATGCTGTAATGAGCCGCATAATTGATAATCGAAAAACAAAGATGAAGCAAAAAAATAACCCTCTTCCTACTCATAATGAACAGATTGAGCCTTCTGAGCAAACAGAGAAGAATACAGAAGAAAATATCCCTGTAGCAATAAATAAAAAAGCGGAATCAGAAATTCCAGCTGCTATTATAAATCAAGTAAAAAAAATAAAAGAAGCATTAGCACCATCAGGTGATATACAAACAGAAAAGACTATCATAATTAAAACCCCTACACCTGAAAATACAAAAGTAAAAAAGGGGGGACGGTATGCACATGCAGAGGGGCTTCACTCTAATTCAGAAGGTACAGCTTCACATGCAGAAGGGCTTCTGACACATGCAAAAGGGTCTTTCTCTCATGCAGAAGGATCAAAAACGAAAGCAACTGGACATAGTTCCCATAGTGAAGGAAGTGAAACGACAGCAGGTGGCTCTTATTCTCATGCGGAAGGTAAACATACAATCGCTTTAGGCGAAGCAGCGCATGCAGAAGGAACCGCTACTATTGCTAACGGATTCTCTTCTCATGCGGAAGGTAATCATACATCAACAGCTCATTTTGCAGGTAGCCATATTATGGGACGCTTCGGCACAGCAGAAGAATCTTATTCTTGGTTTATTGCAAATGGAACAAATGAAACCGATCATAATATCGGTGCAAAGTGGCTTGCTCATAATGGAGAAATGTACATTGATGGCGCTTCTTACAATGCAAGCGGAACTGATTTTGCACAAATGTTTGAAACAGTAGACAATGCTCTTATTGATGTAGGTTATTTCGTTACATTTAGTAGCGAAGAAAAAATTCGAATCGCTACTTCAAACGATACATTCATCTTAGGAATATCTAGTGCAACCCCCGCTCTTATAGGAAATAGCGGTGCTTTAAGTTGGCAAAAGCGCTACAAAACAGATAGCTTTGGAAAACGCCAATATGTACGTTCCGAATCGCAAGACATGCAACCACTTTTAAATACAGAATGGGATCCAGCTTGCAAATATATAGCAAGGAAAGATCGTACCGAGTGGCTTCCTGTCGGATTAATTGGACAAATGTTAGTACGTGATGACGGCACTTGCGAAACGCATGGATATTGTCGTCCAAATGACGATGGCATTGCTACAAAATCCGAAAGTGGATTTTTCGTGATAAAGCGCACGAGTGAAAATCAAATTTTAATATTATTCCGCTAAGAAAAAAGGGAACAAAATTCTTCGTTACATAAGAATTTTGTTCCCTTTTTAAGTATGTGTTGTTACAACCGCTTGCATATCGCCTGGAATTGTTGTAGCGAAAGACATTTCCTTCTCTAAAATAGGGTGATAAAACGTCAAAGATGTACTGTGAAGTGCTTGTCGTTTCATTTCATCCCTTTTTCCACCATATAAATTATCACCAAGTAGTGGGTGTCCTATATACGCCATATGCACACGAATTTGATGCGTTCTTCCCGTATCAAGCTCAAGCGATACATGTGTCTTATGATTGGCGCTATCAATCACTCTAAAATGAGTAACGGCTCTTTGCCCCTCCTCACAAACGGTTCGCTCAATAATACTATCCGATTTTCGTCCAATCGGTGCGTCAATCGTTCCTTCTCGTTCTACCATTTCACCGTGAACGATTGCTTCATACGTTCTTTTCACAGCTTTTTGTTGATGCTGTTTCGATAAAAGATGATGCACGAAACGATTTTTTGCAATAAGCATAAGCCCTGAAGTATCACGATCTAACCTCGTTACGATGTGCACCGTACTTGCAAGATGTTGCTTATCATAATGAGATAAAAGCGCATTCGCAACACTTCCTGCCGGATGTTCCCTAGACGGAATCGTTGACATGTTCGCCTCTTTGTTTATGACAAGAACTGCATCATCTTCGTATACAATACATAAAGGAATATCTTCCGCAATCATCCCTTCACTTCTTTCCTCCACTGGAAAAAAGACACGTAATTCTTCACCAGCTTGCAACTGATGACGAACACTCGCATGTTGACCATTTACTTCAATAGCTCCGCCTTGAAACTTTATATCCGTTAATGCGGCCTTGGAAATCCCTTTTGTTTTTAAAAATTCTCTTACTAAAGTTCCTTCCTCAGCCGAGTCTATATCCCATTTCAATGTAAATCTGTTCAAATATATAAACCCTTTCTATTTATCTGCAACAAACGAGTCACGAACTCGTTTCCAGAACGGAAATGGACGGAAACGAACAAATCGTACTTTCTCGTTTGCCACGCGATACTGAATTGATTTCACATCTTGATGAACCATCGTTAAATGGTCCACCGTAATTTGTAAGTTCATTCCTGCAGTCGGCTTTAACACACATGTATGATGTTTCGGCAATACAAGGGGCGAACCTACCGTACGAAACACACGGTTATTAATAGATGCCATTTCTGCAATTTGAATCGCTTCAATAGAAGGGTGAATAATTGCTCCGCCAAGTGCCTTATTATATGCAGTACTTCCCGAAGGAGTAGAAATACAAAGGCCATCCCCGCGGAATGTTTCAAAGTACTCTCCGCGTATTTCCACTTCTGTTACTAATGTACCTTCTGCACTCTTCACAGTCGCTTCATTCATCGCTAAATACTGTGACTCTTTACTCCCATTCACATAGCGAATAATCACTTCTAAAAGCGGATATTCTACCACTTGGAATGGTGTTTTAGCAATTGCAATTACTAATTTCTCTACTTCTGTCGGTAACCAATCTGCATAGAAACCTAAATGCCCTGTATGTACACCAACAAATGCTGTTTCATCTAATCGATTATAATAACGATGAAACGCATATAAAAGCGTTCCATCTCCCCCAACAGAAATTACAATATCGGGTTCCTGTTCATCCATTATAAATCCAAAATCTAGCAAGTATTCTTTCATCGTGCTTGCCAGTGCATCTGATGATTGATCTCCCTTTGACATAATTGTAAATTTCATCGCCCAACACCCTTTAGTTTATGATTCGGAATCTTTCGTTTCTTGCTTTCTTGAAAAAGCTTTCTGCGCTTCTTGAATTTCAAGACGGATAGAAGACATTTCTTCATCTAATAAAAATGCTGCTTCCGCTGCACGTTGCAAGCGTATTTTAATATCTTCAGGAAAACGTCCACTATATTTATAGTTTAAAGAATGCTCAATTGTTGCCCAAAAGTTCATTGCTAGCGTACGTATTTGGATTTCTACCAATACTTTTTGTTCGCCCTGAATCGTTTGAACTGGGTAACTAATGACAACGTGATAAGAACGATAACCGCTATCTTTCTTCTGCGTGACATAATCACGTTCTTCCACGATTTCAAAGTCATTTCGTTTTCGAAGATATTCTACAACAGGCTTAATCTCATCAACAAATTGACACATCATTCGAAGGCCCGCGATGTCTTGCATATCTTCTCGTAGCCGGTCTAGCGGTACATTTCTCTTCTCTGCTTTATCAATAATACTTGCAACCGACTTTACCCTTCCTGTTACAAACTCAATTGGAGAATGCTCTGTTAACATTGCAAATTGAGTACGCATTCCTTTTAGTTTCACTTTCAGCTCTGCCACCGCTTGGTGGTAAGGTGCTAAAAACTCTTCCCAATTTCGATTCATTTCAACCACCACCAAAATCAATCCATTTGCTTATAGAAATACTTTTTCTACAGCAGTTACTAGTTCTTCTCCGTAATTTGCATTACCTTCAATATTTTCAACTAAATATTCTACTTCTTCTTTTAATCCTTCTAATTCCATTTCAATGTCATTTACGCGAACCAACATGACCATATCATTATTCATCGCTTCATGCATTGCTTCCCAACATGTATGCGGAATGCTTACATAAATGAAAGATGATTCGTTTT
Source organism: Bacillus tropicus (assembly GCF_001884035.1). GTDB lineage: Bacteria > Bacillota > Bacilli > Bacillales > Bacillaceae_G > Bacillus_A > Bacillus_A tropicus. Next base: position 224,371 of record NZ_MACG01000031.1, on the reverse strand, counting down.
CTAAGATATATAAAAATGATAAATTGTCTGAGTCTACAAGTACGTGATTACGCGCACTTAACTCCTTTACCTCTATTTCACTATTTTCCGCACAAAAAATAAGAGCATTCTCTCTCTTTTCTACGCTCTTAACTTGGATTTTATTTTGCATGCTCTAACTCCTCCATCTCAACTTCCTGTCTTACTTAACAGTATTATTGTATCATAACATGGACGCAAACAAATAAAACATTGAACCAAATTTATGAAAAAGCGATAATGTGTAAAGAATTATTTTTCAAAAGGAGCGCGCATACAATGACACAAGAAATTGAAATTGAATTTAAAAATATGGTTACAGAAGAAGAATTCAATACATTATGTAAATCATTCTCTATTGAAGTATTTACGAAACAGGTGAATCACTACTTTGAAACACCGAACTTCTCATTAAAAGAAGCTGGCTCTGCACTTCGTATTCGTCATAAAGGAGAAACTTATACATTAACATTGAAACAACCTGCAGAAGTCGGCTTGTTAGAAACACATCAAGTCGTAACAAAAGACGAAGCAAGAATAATGATGGAAACAAACGTAATTATTTCAGGGGCTGTAATGGATCAACTACGTAAACTACAAATTCCTGTTTCCGCTTTAACTTATATGGGCAGTTTAACAACTGAAAGAGCTGAAACGTTATTTGAAGGCGGAACGCTTGTCTTTGATCATAGTTTCTATTACAATCACGATGATTATGAAATTGAATTTGAAGTGCAAGATGAAGAAACAGGAAAAGCTGCCTTTATTCATTTATTAACGCAGCATAACATACCTATCCGTCATACAAATAACAAAGTAAAACGCTTTTTCCTTGCCAAACAAAACAAAGCACGCTAAAGTGAAAATTCCACTAGTGAATACGTTCTACTAGTGGATACATCTCACTTAAAAAAAGCAAAGGTTCTTTTACATCTGTAGAATAAGCAAAGAACGTTATGAAGGCTGTTTATTTGCCCTCCCTAACATTCCATTGCTACAATAGATATACATTTCATGGAAAAAGGAGTTTAAAAGGATGAGCAAGCAACCGATGACACCATTTGAAGCAATTGGCGGTGAACAATGCATTGCAATATTAGTAGACACATTTTATTCCTATGTCAGTAAGCACCCTGACCTATCTCCCATCTTCCCGGATGATTTAACAGAAACAGCTAGGAAGCAGAAACAATTTTTAACACAATATTTAGGTGGTCCTAATTTGTACACAGAAGAACATGGTCATCCTATGTTAAGAGCACGCCATCTCCCGTTTGAGATTACTCCAAAACGAGCAGAGGCTTGGCTATCATGCATGGAGCAAGCAATGGATGACACAGGAGTGCACGGTCATATAAGAGAGTTCGTTTTTGAACGTTTAGCATTAACTGCTCAGCATATGGTTAATACTCCAAACGAAACAGGTGAAATATAATGGATAAACAGGAAGCAAAGCATATCAATATGCCATCTCCTTCCGCATGTGAGCATAAGTCTGTAGAAGCATATTTATTTATTGATCCACTTTGTAAAGATTGCTGGGAAATTGAGCCCTTTATTATTAAACTATGGCTCGAATACGGGAAATACTTCTCTATTCGTCATATCGTAACTGGAAAAGTGGACGGAACGAACGCTTCCTCACACAAATGGAATAAACCTGCTAATATTCGATTTGTGTGGGAAAAGACAACAAGTTTACAAGGTTTTTCATGTGATGGAAAGGTACATATGCAAGAGGCATCGTCAACACCATATTTAGTTTCGATGGCAATTAAGGCAGCGGAGTTGCAGGGTCGAAAAGCAGGTTCGAAGTTTTTGCGAAAGCTCCAAGAATACATTTTCCTTGAAAATGTATCAAATCCCGACTGCGAATTATTACTTGCATGCGCAAAAGATAGCGATATTGATGTAGAAGAATTTAAAAAAGACCTATATTCCGCTAGCGCAAAAAAGGCTTTCCAATGTGACTTAAAATTCACAAATGAGATGCATATCACAGAAATACCATCTCTCGTATTTTTTCATGCGAATTCAGATGAAGAAGGTATTAAAATCGCTGGAACGTATTCCTACGACGTGTACGTACAATTATTGAAAGAACTTGTAAAATGTGAAATCGAGCCAGAACCATTACCACCTTTAGAAGTATTACTAGAAGCGACGCAATTTATTTCTTCAAAAGAAGTAGCATTTATATATGACTGCTCGAAGCAAGAAATTGAGCGTGAACTAAAAAAATTACAATTGAAACGAAAAGTACAAATGATTGACGTAAAATGTGAGCGTTATTGGAAATGGATAGCAAAAGAAAAAGACCTGGTGTAAACACCAGGTCTTTTTCTTTACGGCTTATAAAAATATTAAAGGGGATGGGAGAAATTTTCACGTTCAAACAAAGGGGTATATGTTTGTATGTGAATTCGTTCACGCTTATTATATTACAAGATTCGACGTCAGATGACAACCCCTTTTGTCGATTTTCACACTTTTGTCACATTCTAAACGTTTTCATTTTTGAATAAGCTATAAAAAAGCTATTTTGGAGGTGTTCTGTATGAAAAAAACGTATATTTTACTTATCATTCTAGCTGTCATCGTTTCTTTTTTCTTGTACATCCTATCTCTACTACAAGCTTTCCCTAAAATTATTGCCTTTCCTCTTTTATTTGGAGTCATTGTCATCGCTCTCTCTTATTTGAACCATAAAAAACGATTCAAAGGGTTTTAATAAAATGTAAAACTGCCTTCTAATTTAGAAAAAAGAAGGAAATTCACTGTATTCTTCCGACAAATATCGACAAAATAACATATAAACAAAAAGACGAGGGAAATCCCCTCGTCTTTTCTATTACTTCTCTTCAAATAATAAAGCTTCTAATTCATTTAATTTCTCTTCAAATACTTGCAATGCTTCTTTTACCGGTTCTGGAGATGCCATATCTACTCCAGCTTTTTTCAGCACTTCAATTGGGTAATCCGAGCTTCCTGCTTTTAAGAACTCATTAATGTAACGTTCTACTGCTGGTTGCCCTTCTTCTAAAATTTGTTTAGATAGAGCCGTTGCTGCACTAAATCCTGTTGCGTATTGGTATACGTAATAGTTGTAGTAGAAGTGCGGAATACGAGACCACTCTAAACCAATTTCTTCATCAATTACTAAAGCATCACCGAAGTATTTCTTATTTAAATCATAGTAGATCTCCGTTAACATGTCTGGCGTAACCGCATGTCCCTCTTGTACTTTCTTATGAATCATATGCTCAAACTCTGCGAACATCGTTTGACGGAATACAGTACCACGGAATCCTTCTAAATAATGATTTAATAAGTATAGACGCTCTTTCTTATCTTCAGTCGTTTTTAATAAATAATCGTTTAGCAACGCTTCATTACAAGTTGATGCTACTTCCGCAACGAAGATTGAATAATCACCATATACGTGCGGCTGCGTTTTTCTTGTGTAGTAACTATGCACAGAATGACCAAATTCATGAGCAAGTGTAAATAAATTATTTACATTATCATGCCAGTTCATTAAAATATACGGATTTGTTCCATATGCACCAGATGAATATGCTCCGCTTCGTTTTCCTTTATTCTCATACACATCTACCCAGCGATTTTCATATGCTTCTTTCAAAATATCAACATATTCATCACCAAGTACGTTTAAAGACTTTAATAACATGTCTTGCGCTTCTTCATACTTCACGTTCATTTTCACTTCTGGTACAAGTGGTGTATATAAATCATACATATGAAGCTCATCAAGCCCTAGTGCACGCTTACGAATATCAATGTAACGATGTAGCAAGTGTAAATTATCATTTACAGATTCAACAAGTTGATCGTACACCGCTTCAGGGATATTATTATTACTTAATGCAGCTTGACGTGCAGAGTCATATTTACGAACGCGCGCATTGAAATTATTACGCTTCACAGCTCCGCTTAACGTACTTGCAAATGTGTTCTTATATTTTCCGTACGTTTCATATACAGCTTTGAATGCATCTTCACGCACACGACGAGCATCACTTTCTAAAAACTGAATGTAACGACCATGTGTGATTTCTACTTCTTCTCCATCCTCGCCTTTAATAGATGGGAATTTCAGATCCGCATTATTCAACATCCCAAATGTATTACTTGACGCACTCATTACTTCAGATGCTTCTGCTAATAAAGCCTCTTCTGCTTCAGATAATACGTGCGGACGTTGGCGCGTAATTTCTTCTAATGCATGTTCATATACACTTAAGTCTCTATTTTCTTTTAAAAATGTTTGCAGTGTATCTTCTGAAATCGATAAAATTTCAGGCACAATATATGCTGTACTACTAGATACTTGTGAATATAAATTTGTCGCGCGGTCATTTAACGCTTGATACACAGAGTTTGTTGTATCTTGATCGTAACGCATATGTGCATATGTATATAGCTTACCTAATCGCATTGAAATTTCATCTTCATATTGCAATGCTTCAAGTAAATTGTTCGCAGAGTCACCAAGTTTCCCTTTAAATTCAGTTAACTTTGGTAATAGCTCTTTAATAGCTTGGAATTCTTTTTCCCATTCTGCATCTGTTTGGAAAATATCTTCTAATCGCCACGTACTTGATTCTTCAATCTCGTTACGATCTGGTAATGTTTTTGCTGTATTTTGTTCAGACATCCTTTAAGCCCTCCTTTAAATATCTCTACTTACATACAATTCGATTTTTCTTATGTAATTCCTTCACGATCAGTCTTTATTATATCCCCTTTTCCTTCTCTCATGTTGTACTTTGCCTCAAATAAAGATAAGGCATACGCTAAGCAAACTTCATCATATTTCATAACTTCTTCCTCTGTTTTCAGCATAACTATCCTCTTTTTTTTTCGGTACTTATACGTCCCTACTTTCTGCAATACACCTACATAGCATAAAAATGTCATATATTCAGTAACTGCCACTTTCCATATATTCTGTGAAAAGTATGGGAGCATACGCCTTTTCGTATACTTTTTTATATAACTACACACGTACTCGAGGGGAATACAATCCCCTACCGCAAGCTCACCTATACACTTCATATATATAAAAGCTTGCCATATAAATAGATTTGTTTGAAAAGCAAATGAGGACGGGAGTGGCACACCAATTTCAGAAGGAAAATTTGCCGGGATACATTTGCATTGATATAAGAGGCGTAATAGTGACTTATGATTATAATTCCAAATAGGCAAAGCATTTTTTCGAAAATAGTCCTTTCGCTTCTTCCATTCTCGTTCTAATATCTCCTTTTGAAAAGGAACAGAAGAAAAGAGCATTTCAAAAGGAGTCGTTTCAGTTGGTAAATATATAATATGTGAGAAAGAGACGCTTGTAGAAAATGAGGTGATAAACGTGCATTTCATAAATGATTTTTGTTTCGAACAGAAGAAAATAAGAAGTGGTTGTGGATAAGATTGTAAGGAGAAAGCCATAAGTGAGGAAAATTTCATCCAATATGCAGAGTGCTTTTTTAATTGATTTCCACCAATGATCCAAACGACCTGTATACCGGCTCGCCAATACGAATGGGTTCGTTTGTACAGCTGTTCTATAGAGAGATTTGCGCACTGGTATTCAATCGCAATTTTTCTCTCTGCTCTCTCTATGAAAATATCCGGTCGTTGCTGAATCTCTGGCAGATAATGCTCTATCTCTGCATGAAAATTTTGACGTTTTAGCCATCTATATAACAATTCTTTACCGTGCATATGATATATAGATTCTGCTTCATAAAAGGCAAGACACGCATCCATTTTCTTATGAGCAAAATGCCACTTTTTTTGTTTTCCTAATCTCATTAGTACTTCCTTCCCGCAAGCTATGCAAAAGAAACTTTCCCTTTTACGCATACGGTGTAAAAGTTCTTCATTATGATAATCGAGTAGATGAATTTTTTCTCCGCTTTCTCTTTTAGCGATAAACATCGTAATCACACCCTTTCAGCTCCTTATATTCTACAATTTATTACAAATTCCTTTTAAAAAAGAGATGTCCCAATTTCGGACATCTCTTTTTATAATAAAGGCGATAATAACCGGTACGTTGATTCAACAATTCGTCTATGAAGGCGCCTTTTATGAAAACGATCGACATGAATTTCACTTGATTCTTCTAAATCGTCTTTAAAATCTTGAACAAGTTTTCGAATGCTATCTGTATCATATAAAAAGGCATTTACTTCAAAGTTCAAATGAAAACTTCTCATATCCATATTAGCTGTCCCAATTGAAGCTAAATCAGAATCGACAATGACAACTTTACTATGGAGAAAACCTTTCTCGTATTCATATATCTTTACCCCTGCATCTAAAAGCTCTGGGAAGTACGATCTCGATGCGTAAAAGACAGTGCGCTTATCAGGCTTACTGGGCATTAACAAACGAACATCGATACCAGCAAGTGCCGCTACTTTTAATGCAGATAAAATATCATCATCCGGGATGAAATACGGCGTTGCAATCCAAATGGATTTCCGCGCAGAAGCAATCATGGCAAAATATAAATGTTTAATTGTTTCCCATTTATTATCCGGCCCACCTGCAACGAGCTGCACGCCTCCCCAATGCTCCCCCTCAACTGCTTTCGCTTGTAAATATTCAGGGGCTAGCACAGCCTCACCAGTCATATAAAACCAATCTTGAAGGAAAATAAGCTGCAAACTTTGTACAGCTTCCCCACGCAAATATAAATGCGTGTCTCGCCAAAAGCCGAAGTACTTATCCTTTCCTAAATATTCATCACCAATATTTAATCCACCTACAAATCCTTCATTCCCATCAATAATAACGATTTTCCGGTGATTTCGATAATTAATCTTATCGTTTAAAATCGGAAAGCGCACAGGGAAGAACGGAATCATTTCGACACCTGCATCGTTTAATTCTTCAATATACGATTTTGATAATTTAAAACTTCCAACCGCATCATATAAAAAACGAACGACTACGCCCTCTTTTGATTTTTGTATTAAAATATCTTTAATTTCTGTTCCAAGCTTATCATCACGCACAATGTAATATTCCATATGAATGTGATGTTTCGCTCGTTTTAATCCATCTAAAATGGCCTGAAACGTTTCATCTCCATTTGTTAATGTTCTCGTTTCAGTTTGAAATGAAATATTTAAAGCGCCTAAGCGATCCGCTAAACGAAATAACAGCTCTTGATGCTTATGATTGCGCAAAATCCGTTCTTCATAATCTTCATGCCCCTTATATTGTAAAAACGCTTGTTCATCGAGCAACGCCTTCTTTTGGAACATTCTCTTCCTCCGAAAGTTCTGTCCGAATAATAAATAAGCGAAGAATCCAAATACCGGAAAGATCCCTAACACAATGAGCCATGTAAGTGTTTTTGACGGATGACGGTTCTCTAAGAAAATAACGCAGCCAATTAAAAATGCAGATACCGTAAATAAAATACTAATAATACCTAAAATCGAAACATCCTTTATCCCAATTACATCCGAATAAAATGCTACATCAATAAACATACGTAATGAAACAAATAATGCGAACAATAGTAAAACAAAGAAAATCAACTTTAACGTATTTTTCATCTCTTACCTCCTTACTAAGAAAGCTTTCCTATTCTTCATATAAAAAGCCGATTTCATACTACAGAAATCGGCCTACGTTTTAGCAGGAAAATTATTGCGAATTGTTTCAAGCGCATGCTCTTTCACAATTTGTTTCCCATACTCACCTACACGATGAATTGTTAAAGTTGATTCTTCTCCGTATTCTAAAACAATACTTAAAATGCGGTCAATTTCTTCTTCATCATGTAGCACTTCATCGAATTCCACATATACATAATAGCGGTTCTCAAATGAATACAGCTCATCTTTTATATCTTCAAAGATAAGACGGTGGCTTAATGAAATGACATCTTCAAAATCATTAAACTTAATTAAAAAGCCAAACGTACCATCTTCGTTAAAGTTTGTTCCTGCTTGTTCCTCTACCTCTTCCACCAATTCTTGCTGGAATAATGATTCAATGCCTTCATCTAGAGGAATGTCTATAATTTTATCTACACCTATTGGTAGTTCTAGCTTTTGTCCATCCTTTGAAAGTTCTGCTTTCGTTACAAGTACTTCAATCCCTTTATCGACTGCTTGCACTTGAATCCATAACGGCCCATCAATAAAGAAATCGTCATGATCACGAGCTTCGTCCATCATTTCCCAAAAGAGCTCTTCGCTTCTTTCGCGGTCATACCAAATTTCCTCACGATTAAAGCCTCTGTCCTCTATATCAATGTACGTAATAAAAAATTTCATCGTATGATCATTAATTCTTTCAATATCCAAAATACAACTCTCCCTTCCTGCTTAGAATTGTTATGAAGGGATTCCCCACTCATATGACAAATCAATAGATTCTTGTACTCTCATTTTATGATAAGATTCTCCAGAATGGAAATAAAATCGATTTATTTTACAAAAATAGTTATATGCCTATCTTCATTTGATGCTATACACAAATATATTATTATGGCGATTTCCCACTCATAAAAAATTTGGACATACATTTCCACCTTCCCCCGTACACTGTAATAAAGTGAAACTTTTATTAGAGAAGCTTATTTAGTCTCTCTTCACCACATACATATAGTTCGCTTATTAAAACATCATAAATGGAGGCAGACGAATGGACTTAGAGTTTTTAACATCCGTACTAATGATTGTCGGTATCGATGTTGTATTAGGTGGTGACAACGCAATTGTCATCGCACTAGCTAGCCGAAATTTACCTGAATCAAAACGAAATAAAGCCATTTTGATCGGTACTCTTTTAGCAATCGTACTAAGAATCGTCCTTACTATACTAGCTGTCTATTTACTCGACATTCCATTTCTGCAACTTATCGGCGGCGTTTTACTTACATTAATTGCAGTAAATTTACTAACTGATAATAGCAATGATCTTTCTTCTATTCAAGGAAAAACAACTTTATTTCAAGCTGTGCGTACAATTGTATTCGCGGACCTTGTTATGGGATTTGACAACGTTATTGCCATTGCAGGGGCAGCTCACGGAAGATTTTTACTCGTCATAATCGGCTTACTCATTTCTATCCCGATTATTATTTGGGGCAGTAAACTCATTTTAATACTTATGGAGCGCTTTCCATTCCTCATCTATTGCGGGGCAGCAATTCTCGCTTATACAGCAGGAAAAATGGTCACACATGAAGACAGACTTGCAACCTTTTTTCATAACAATCCAAGTTTTACTGCAAGCATTCCGTACTTGTTTATTTTCACCATTTTATGCATCGGTTTTATCGTTCAACAAGTTCGATTACGAAATGTGAAACATTAAAAAAAACCTTCTACTCTATAATAGGTAGAAGGTTTTCATATTATTATAATTAATTTACAAGACGCTGTGCTTCACGTAATTGGAACGTTCTTACTGTACGTGGTAAGAAACGACGGATTTCATCTTCATTGTAACCTACTTGAAGACGTTTCTCGTCAATCATAATTGGACGACGTAAAATCCCTGGATAGTCACGAATCATCTTATATAAATCTTGAAGTGGTAAAGACTCTAAGTTTACATTTAATTCTTGGAAAACTTTTGAACGAGTAGAAATAATCTCATCCGTTCCGCTTTCTGTCATACGTAAAATCTCTTTAATTTCCTCAATCGTTAATGGATCTGAGAAAATATTACGTTCTGTATAAGGAATATGATTTTCCTCTAGCCATAATTTCGCCTTTCTACAAGACGTACAGCTTGGAGAACTATATAATGTTACCATACAAAGCTCACTCTCCTTAAAGAGTACAAATTCTGTACTAATTACAGTTTAAATTTCTAAATTCAGCACTTTTTCGCGATACCTTGTCTTAAAACAAAGTGCAAAAATTGCATTTCATGTAAGCAACAACTTTTAGTAAACAACAATTACTTTTAATAAGTAACTTCTATAATCATTATACAATAGATTTTGCAAGAAATATACAGTAAATTTCCTTCTAATTGAGAAAACTCTTCCGTGTATTCTCCTGCTATGTAACATAATCGCTCTTACATCAACTGTTCTTTAACAATAACCTTCAATCCTCTTAACACTTGCTTTCCATAGATTTTTCATATGATTTATAGTTATTTCCTCATAATCTTTTCTATGAAAAAGAGAACGTTTTCTTACCTTTTTCTGATAAATCAATTAAGAAATGTAAGACTATATAAGTGAGAACACCAAAGAACGTTTGTTCTTATTTTAACAAACATTCGCATCCATGTCTATAAGATTTCTAAAATAAACCAAACATTTTTCTGACATTTCTTTCTTTTTTATCTTTTATCTCATACAATAAACATACAGACAGGCAAAGGGGGAATTTGCGAATGATTGCTTTTTTTATTGATTTTGTCACTGTTGCTGCCCTCATCATCGGAATAACAGCATTGATTGGCGTCATTACAAATAGTATTGGTGAAAAACTCTTTGGCGGAAAAGAAAAAATGAAGTTTGTTAATAAAAGCTTGGATGTCCAATCCGGCTGGAACGAGGTTGGCGGGAAAGGCATTTATAAGAAACGTACGTATTAAAAAAAGCAGGCAATCACCTGCTTTTTTTATTTCTCTACTGACGCCCATTTAAAGCTTAAATCGCCGCCATATTTATGGTTGTACATATTTTTAATTGAATCTCTTTGCAAGTATGCTCTACCACGTTGATATACTGGAACAATCGCAGCGTCATCAAGTAACATTTTCTCTGCTTCTAGTAAGCTTTTCCAGCGAGCATTTACATCGCTTCCATCTTTTTTCGCTTTCATGATGATCTCATCATATTTCGGATTAGAATATTTCATTTTATTTTGTGATCCGTCAGTTACAAACATATCAAGATATGTAATTGGATCTGGGAAGTCCGCACTCCATCCAGAGAATGACATGACAAAATCGCCCGCATCTTCTAATTTTAGTTTTTGTGCGAATGGTTGTTGTTTTATTTTCACTGTTAGACCTGGTAAATTCTTTTCTAACTCACCTTTTAAATATTCCCCTGTTTTCTTCGATAATTCAACATCTTCATTTAATAACTCTAATTCGATTTCATTTTTACCAAGCTCTTTTTTACCAGCTTCCCAATATTTCTTCGCTTCTTTCACGTTTGGTTTTACAATATCTCCATTTACAGCACGGAAGTCCTTTTTATCCGGTCCTTTAATGAAGTTATCAGGAATTAATCCTGTTGCTGGCTTAGAACCGTTATTTAATAATGTATCAACGAACGGTTTACGTTCAAAAGCAAGTGAAATTGCTTTACGAATATTTTTATTTGCTAACGCTGGATCTTTTTGATTTAAACGAAGGAAGAATACAGATGTATCTTCTACTGTTTGGAAATCTGGTTTTCCTTTATATTTATCGATGAACTCCGCTAATAACGTCGCTCGATCGACTGCGTTTGTTTCATATAAATTAATTGGTGTAGACGTATCTTTAACAATATTAAAGTTTACTTCCTCAATCTTCACTTCTTTATTGTCCCAATATGACGGGCTCTTTGTCATTTTAAAGCTACGTTCATGTTGCCAATCACTTAATGTAAATGGTCCGTTATAAAGTGTTGTATTCGCTTCCAAACCAAACTTCGTACCTTGTTCTTTTACAAACTTTTCATTCACAGGATAGAAGATTGGATATACCATTAAATCTACAAGGTATGGAATTGAATTGTCTAATTCCACTTCTAATGTATGATCATCAATCGCTTTTACACCTAATTGATCCGGACTCATCTCTTTTTTATTAATTTTCTCTGCATTTTTTATATCATACATAATGTACGCTGATTTCGCAGCTGTATCTGGGTTAATTGCTCTTTGCCATGCATATACGAAATCTTTCGCCGTCACAGGCTCACCATTTGACCATTTTGCGTCTTCACGTAATGTAAATGTATATTTTTTACCGTCTTCTGACTTTTTAAATTCCTTCGCTACACCAGGAACTAGCTTATCATCTTTTCCTAAACTGTATAAGCCTTCCATCGTATTAGTCATTACTCTTGAAGAAACCGCATCAGCTGATAACGCTGGATCCATCGTTGGAATTTCTTGCGTTTCAATTAAATTAATGACTTGCTTCGCACCGCTTTTCCCGCTATCCCCTTTTGCGTTCGCTTGCGGTTCATCTTTTTGGTAGCTACATGCCCCTAACATCATGCTCATTGCTACTGTTGATACTACAAAAACTGGCATCTTTTTTTTCATACTTCCACCCTCCACAAAAATGTTAGCCCTTTCATTTTCAAACAAAAAGAAATATATATATGTTCTAATAATTCATATTATACACACAAATATATTTTTTGTATATTTATATTTCTATTTTATTAAAATTTTCTGTTAAAAATTAAACCTTTGTAAACGTTTCATATTGCTGATTATCCTTACTAAAGTGTTGAAAATAGTTATTTTTATATTTTTCTAAATTATCAGAGAAAAACAAAATTTATATTTCATAATACTTTACGCATAATTATCCTTCTGTTTTTATCATAAAATAGCTCTCCCTTCATAATAAAGATATGTAGGTTAAAATGAGTGCAAAGGTTAAGAAAGTATGTTACGATACACTTTGCTAAAAATAGATATCGATAAAGAGGGGACGGACATGGCAGCAATTCAGGCAAAAAACGGGCCTACTGAGAAATTAAGTTTATTCTTATTAACATGGCCTATTTTTCTAGAAGTTTTTCTATTTATGTTGATGGGGATCGCTGATACTTTCATGTTAAGTGCATTATCAGACGATGCTGTATCTGGGGTTGGTGCAGCGAATCAATATCTCCATATCGCTATTTTGGTACTAGAAGTTATCGGGAACGGCGCAGCTATCGTCGTATCTCAATACCTCGGTTCCAAACGTTTTATGGAAGCATCTAAAATATCAGCTTTAGCCGTCACATTAAATTTAGTGGTCGGACTCGTTATAAGCGCTGGTTTTCTTTTATTTTCAAAACATATGATGATGGCAATGAACTTACAAGGCGATGTACTTATGTATGCACAGAGCTATTTATCCATCGTCGGAGGAGCTATTTTCCTTCAAGCTATTATTAATTCATTAGCCGCAATTATCCGCGTACATGGCTTCACAAAGCAAGCGATGTTTATTTCACTTGGAATGAATATTATTCATATCGCTGGAAACTACGTACTCATTTTCGGGAAATTTGGTTTTCCAGAGCTTGGTGTACAAGGGGCTGCCATTTCTTCTGCTGTCAGCCGACTTATAGCGCTTATCGTTTTCTTCTGGTTACTGTACCGCGTTATGGAGTACCGTGTAAAATTACAATATTATTTCACCTTATCAAAAGAATATATCGGGAAAATTTTAAAAATCGGAATTCCATCTGCATTTGAGCAGGTTATGTATCAAGCTTGCCAAATTGTTTTCTTATACTATGCAACATATTTAGGAACGGAATCGTTAGCTGCTAGACAATACGCTACGAACATTTCTATGTTCACTTATTTATTCGCTATTGCAATCGGTATAGGAACTGCCATTATTATCGGACGCCTCGTTGGCGGTGGTGAAAAAGATGAAGCATATGAACGCGTATGGAAAAGTGTAAAGTGGGCAATTGGTGTCACTTTATGTATGGTTGCTCTCGTTATTACATTCCGCACACAATTAATGGGACTATTTACAGATAATCCGCACATTATTGCGTTAGGTGCAAGCGTTCTTTTACTAAGTGTACTACTTGAAACAGGGCGTACGATGAATATCGTCATCATCAATTCACTTCGTGCAGCTGGTGATGCAAAGTACCCAGTTTTAATCGGCGCATTCTCTATGGTGTTAATGAGTTTGCCACTCGGTTACTTTTTCGCCTTCCATTTAGATATGGGGCTCGTTGGTATTTGGCTAGCAATTGCTATTGATGAATGGACACGTGCCATTATTATGTTCTTCCGCTGGAAAAGTAGAGCGTGGGAGCGTTACGCACTTGTTAAACCTGAAGAACAAGAGGAGATTGTTTCTGTTCAGGTGCAATAATACTCGCTTAATTAAGGCGTAGCCTTTAGTAAAGGCTACTTATATCTGTGATTCTTTAAATATATCGACTTACCGAGAAATATTGACAATTCTTTTAAATAGTAAAAAAATCCATTCTTCTTTGATAGAAGAATGGATTTTTTATTATTGATAAATCTCTTTATATTTCTTATACTCCGCTTCAGAACATAGTACAAAATGTCCTGGGCGAATTTCACGCATTGTCGGTTCTTCACTGCCATAATTATGTTGAGATGGATCGTATACGATACGTTTACGATTGCGCTCATAATCTGGATCTGGAAGTGGAATCGCTGATAATAGTGATTTCGTATATGGATGAATTGGATTCGCATATAACTCATCACTTGTTGTTAATTCAACGATTTGACCACGATACATTACGCCAATGCGGTCACTAATGTATTTTACCATTGATAAATCATGGGCAATGAATAAGTATGTTAAACCTTTTTCTTTTTGTAACTTTTTCAGTAAGTTTACAACTTGCGCCTGGATTGATACGTCAAGTGCTGAGATTGGCTCATCGGCAATAATAAATTCAGGTTCTACAGCAAGTGCACGAGCGATACCGATACGTTGACGTTGTCCACCTGAGAATTCATGCGGGAAACGGTTTGCGTGCTCTTTATTTAAACCAACTGTGTTTAATAATTCATGCACACGGTCCATACGCTCTTTTTTGTTTTTCGCTAATCCGTGAATATCAATACCTTCTGCAATAATATCCCCTACTGTCATACGAGGATTTAATGATGCATATGGATCTTGGAAAATCATTTGCATTTTACGGTTGAATTTCTTCAGTTCTGCGCGTGATTTTTTACCATGTACATTTTCACCGTCGAACAATACTTCACCAGCAGTTGCATCATATAAACGAATAATCGTTCTTCCAGTTGTTGATTTACCACAACCTGATTCTCCTACAAGACCAAATGTTTCTCCGCGGTAAATATCAAATGAAATATCATTAACCGCTTTGACAACACCACCACTCACGTCGAAGTGCTGCTTTACATTTTTTACTTCAATTAATTTCTCACGTTGTTTAGTCATGTTGTTCACCTGCTTTCATTTGAAGAATGCGTTTTTCAACGACTGCCGGCGGTTTTACTTCTGGAGCTTGCTCATGAAGTAACCAAGTTGCCGCATAGTGTGTATCACTTACTTTAAATAAAGGTGGGTCCATTTCAAAGTCAATTTTCAGTGCCTGTGGGTTACGTGGTGCAAAAGCATCTCCCTTTGGCGGCTTCAATAAATCTGGAGGCGTTCCAGGAATTGCGTATAACTCTTCCTCTGAGCCATCTAAACTTGGCATAGATGCGATTAAGCCCCAAGTATATGGATGTTTTGGATTGTAGAAAATTTCATCTACAGTTCCGATTTCAACAACTTTACCAGCGTACATAACTGCTACGCGGTCCGCAACGTTTGCCACTACACCTAAGTCATGCGTAATGAAAATAATTGCTGCTTCTGTTTTTTGCTGAATGTCCTTCATAAGCTCTAAAATTTGCGCCTGAATTGTAACGTCTAGCGCTGTTGTCGGCTCATCGGCAATCAATAATTTCGGGTTACAAGCTAACGCCATCGCAATAACTACACGCTGTCTCATACCACCAGAGAATTGGTGCGGATATTGTTTTAAACGAGCTTCTGGATTTGGAATACCTACAAGGTCGATTAATTCTAAAGCAACTTTACGTGCGTCAGCTTTACTCATCCCTTGGTGTTTAATAAGACCTTCCATAATTTGATTTCCAATTGTCATCGTTGGATTTAATGATGTCATTGGATCTTGGAAAATCATCGCGATATCTTTACCACGTACTTGCTGCATTTCTTTTTCTGTTAATTTCGTTAAGTCACGACCTTCAAATACGATTTCACCATTTTTAATACGTCCAGGAGGATTCGGAATTAATCCCATTAACGCTTTAGAAGTAACTGATTTCCCAGAACCAGATTCTCCTACAATCGCTAATGTTTCTCCTTTTTTCAAATCAAAAGTAACGCCGCGTACAGCTTGTACTTCACCTGCATGTGTATCAAAGGAGACTTGTAAATCTTTTACCTCTAACAATGTTTTCATCTTTGCCTCTCCCCTCTTTTACTTACGCATTTTTGGATCTAACGCATCGCGTAATCCGTCTGCCATTAAGTTAAACGCTAAAATTAATATACTGATGACAACCGCAGGGATGAACATCATGTGCGGGTACGTTTGAATTGATTTATAACCGTCATTTACAAGAGAACCAAGTGACGCGAATGGTGGCTGAATACCTAAACCGATGAAGCTTAAGAACGCCTCACCAAACACCGCTGTTGGAATTGTAAACATTGTCATTACGATAATTGGCCCCATTACGTTCGGGATTAAGTGCTTTACAATTAATTGTGTATTTGTTGCACCTAATGTACGAGATGCTAATACGTATTCTTGATTTTTTAATTTTAGGATTTGTCCACGAACGATACGCGACATCCCTATCCAACCTGTAATCGCCATTGCGAGCGTAATTGACCATATACCAGATCCCATAATGATTACCATTAAAATAACGATGATTAAGTATGGAATACCGTTAATAATCTCCATGATACGTTGCATAATATTATCTACTCTACCGCCATAGAACGCTGAAATACCTCCATATGCAACCCCAATTACTAAGTCAATTGCTGCTGCTAAAAGAGCGATATATAATGATACACGCGTACCTTCCCATGTTCTTGTCCATAAATCGCGGCCAAGATCATCTGTACCAAACCAGAAATACTCTTTAATATCACGTTTTTCATATTGGTCAACACCGTATTGATCTGTACCGTCAAATGGTAACCAATGAACATTTTCAATAACTGGAATTTTCGGTGGTAATTTCGCACGTCCTAAATCTTGCTCTTTATACGAGTGCTTACTTACCATCGGTCCTAAAATTGCTAGTAAGATAATAAGCGTTAATAAAACGAAACCGAACATTGCTCCTTTATGTTGGAACAAACGTCTTCTTACATCTTGCCAAAACGTTAAGCTTGGACGGGCAATGACTTCATTATCCACATTATTTTGATTGGCTTGTTGAAATAAATCTGGAGATAATTTTTGTACATCTTTCATCATTTTTTCCCTCCCGCTAAGCGAATTCGAGGATCAATAATTCCGTATAAAATATCGACAATGAAAATAACTAAGATGAAGATTGCACTATAGAAAATTGTAGTTCCCATAATAACTGTATAGTCATTCACTGTAATAGATTTAACGAACTGTTCCCCTAGTCCTGGTACAGCATAGATTTGCTCAATAACTAATGTACCTGTAATTAATCCTGCAACCATTGGTCCTAAAATTGTTACAACTGGAATTAACGCGTTACGAAGTGCGTGTTTAATAATGATAACGCCTTGACTAATTCCTTTCGCTTTCGCTGTTAAAATGTAGTCAGCTTGCATAACTTCGATTAACTCTGCACGAGCGAAACGTGCGATTGTTGCGATAACTGCCATCGATAAAGCGATTGTAGGCATTACTGTAAACTCTGGTCCTTTCCAGAATGCTACTGGGAACCATCCAAGTTTTACCCCTACGAAATATTGTAGTAATGCGGCGAATACGAACGATGGTACCGACATCCCGAGTACGGAAATAATTGTCGCTCCATAATCGACCCACGTATTGTTACGAAGTGCCGCAACGATTCCTAAAATTAAACCGATAAATGTTCCTAATATAATCGCTTGTAAACCAAGTTGTGCTGATGGTCCAATGCGATCCACAATCATATCTGTTACTGGACGGTTATCATATTGGAATGATACCCCTAAATCACCTTTTGCTAAGTTACCTAAGTAACGTGCATATTGAACTGGTACTGGATCATTTAAACCATATTTTTCAAGAATGATTTCTTTTTGTGCCGGTGATAACTTCTCCTGGTTTTTAAGCGGAGAACCCGGAAGTAATTTCATTAAAAAGAAAGTCAGTGTAGTAATTAAAAATAATGTCAAAGCCATGTACACGAAACGTTTTAATACATAACGTCCCATAGTCAAGCACCTCCCCGTTTTTCTCAAAAGCAATAAGATAGTTTAAAATATTCTTACTTTTATTTTTTTAAAATAAGAGCATATGCCCATCATAGGCATATACCCTTATTCATGATGGAAACCATTTTTAGTTTTTGAGTTCAACCCACTTATAGCTAAATTCCCCGCCATATTTATGTTCTAATAGACCAGTAATTGAACCACGTTGTAAATATGCTTTTCCAGGTTGATATACTGGAGCAATTGCTGCATCTTCAAGTAGTTGTTTTTCTGCTTGTAATAATGCATCCCAACGAGCTTGTACATCAACTTCTGTTTTTGCTTTTTTAATTAAATCATCATACGCTGGGTTTGCGTAATGTACTTTGTTTTGCGCATTACCTGTCGTATACATTTCAAGGAATGACATTGGATCCATATAATCTGGACTCCATCCCGCATATGACATTGCATAATCTCCACTTGCTTCCAGTTTTAATTTTTGTGCAAATGGCTGCATTTTTGTTGGAACTGTTAAACCTGGTAAGTTCTTTTCAAATTGGCCTTTTAAATACTCTCCGATTTTTTTAGCATCATCAGTATCAAAGTTTAATAGCTCTAACTCTACTTTGTCTACACCAAGTTCTTTTTTACCAGCTTCCCAGTATTTTTGTGCTTCTTTCATATCCTCTTTTATAAGCTTTCCGTTTTCTTCACGGAAGTCTTTTCCATTCGGACCTTTTGCTAAGCCTTTCGGAACAAAACCATATATACCCTCTGAACCATCGTTTAAGATCACTTTTCCAATGTTTTCACGTTCAAAGGACATTGCAATTGCTTTTCGGATATTTTTATTTGCTAAAAATTTATTCTTTTCATTTAAGCGAATAAATTGTGTCGATGGTCTCTTAATCGTTTTAAAGTCAGCATCTGATTTGTATTTATCTACAAACTCTGATGTTAAGACTACACGATCAATTGCTTTCGTTTCATATAAATTTATAGCAGTTGAACGATCCTTAACAATATTGAAGTTTATTTCCTCAAGTTTTACTTCTTTATTTTCCCAATACGTTGGATTCTTCTTAAGTTGGAAACTTTGTTCATGCTTCCATTCATTTAATACGAATGGACCATTATAAAGTGTCGTATTGGATTCTAATCCAAATTTTGCTCCTTGTTCTGTTACAAACTTCTCATTCAAAGGATACAATGTTGGATAGACTGTTAAACTTACAAAATAAGGAACAGGGTTATCTAATTCCACTTCAAGTGTATGATCATCAATTGCCTTTACACCAAGTTCTTCAACTGGTAACTCTTTTTTGTTAACTTTCTCCGCATTTTTAACATCAAATAGTATGTAAGCAAACTTGGCACCCGTGTTTGAATCTACAGCTCTTCGCCAAGAATAGACGAAGTCTTTCGCTGTTACAGGTTCACCATTAGACCATTTCGCATCTTCACGTAACTTAAACACATACTTTTTGCCATCCTCTGATTTCTCATAAGATTTAGCGACACCCGGAACAAGTTTATCATCTTTCCCCAGACGATATAACCCTTCCATTGTGTTGTTCATGATGTTAGAAGATGTTGCATCTGTTGATAACGTCGTATCCATAGTTGGAATTTCAGCTGTCTCAGTTAGATTTAACACTTGCTTGTTTGAGGATTTTTCTTTTGCGCCTGCTTTGTTATCCTCTTTTTGGTAACTACAAGCTCCTAACATACTGACAGTCAACGTAGATGCAAGTAATAACGGTATCTTTTTCTTCATGTTGTGTTGCCTCCCCTAATTGCACTTCCTGTACCCTCACTTGTAAAAAAGTAGAATTGAAAGAATAATCTCCAAGTTTCTACAATTTTCATTATACATATAATATAACAATTGTGAATATAGTTTTTTGTTTTTTTGTTAAAATTTTTAATAAAATGTTTATTTTTTTATTTTTTTGTAAAGGGATACGTTAACATTGCTACCATCATCTTGAAATCAGACCTTTAATTGCGTATAATTTTCAAAAAATTAATTCTAGTACATATTATAGCTTTTATAGTATAATAATTCTAGTAATATTTTGACGGAGGGGAACATTTTGAATAAAGTTTTTTTTCATACTTGTATACTAATTTTCATAGCGATAATCGCTTCTAGTATTGGCGCATTCCTCGTTTCATCGCAATTTTTGTTGAATTTTGTCAATATATCGTTTTATGTTGCACTATTTTTTATTCTCATAGGCGGTTTTTTATTCATATTTCAAAATGGATTTTTTAACGTAACAATTTACGCCTTCCAGAGAGTATTTGGTACGAACAAAAAAATTGAATCTTTAATTGAAGAAGTAGAGGAACCTGTCGATAAGAAAGAACGTATTTATAAAACATATTCATTCAAATGGACGTATCCAATTTGCATTACAGGTATCGTTCTTGGGTTGTTCTCGACCCTCATTAGCTTTACTATTTTGATGTAGTTTGCAAACACTATCCCATATGATATAATAATCAGCAAAACATTTTGTTATAAAACTTTAGTTCTTTCATATTTAAAGAGCTCAGGTAACAATAAATAAATTTATATGTATGCGATGATAAAGAAGAGTACATATTGAGGCAATTTCAGAGAGCTTGTGGCTGGTGTGAACAAGTAATTGTACAGTATGGAATGGGCTTTTGAGCTCCAAACCGAACCGAAAGTAGTAGGCTTTGGCGTTATATCCAAACGTTATTATGGATTAGAGAGATTTCACAGCAGTGAAATAATTAGGGTGGTACCGCGGTCCATTCGTCCCTATAGTTTTTTGGGATGAATGGGCTTTTTTGTTTGCCTTCTCTTCCCTGTCACGCATTCAAATTTAGGAGGAATTACTTATGTCAGTTATCTTTTCTGGTATTCAGCCAAGTGGAACGATTACACTTGGAAACTATTTAGGAGCTATGAAGCAATTTACAGAGCTTCAAAATGAACACGACTGTTATTTCTGTATTGTAAATCAACATGCGATTACAGTGCCTCAAGATCCCGTACAACTTCGTAAAAACATCCGCAGTCTTGCTGCACTTTATGTAGCATGCGGCATTGATCCTGAAAAAGCTACGCTATTTGTACAGTCAGAAGTACCGGCACACGCTCAACTAGGATGGATTATGCAATCAGTTGCTTACGTTGGAGAATTAGAGCGTATGACGCAATATAAAGATAAAGCATCAGGTAGAGATTCAGTTCCAGCTGGATTACTAACGTACCCACCATTAATGGCTGCTGATATTTTACTTTACAACACTGAAATCGTGCCTGTTGGTGATGACCAAAAACAACACATGGAATTAACACGTGACCTAGCAGAGCGTTTCAACAAACGCTTCCGTGAAGTATTCACAATTCCTGAAATTCGCATTCCAAAAGTAGGAGCTCGCGTTATGTCACTTACAGAACCTACGAAAAAAATGAGTAAATCTGATCCGAATCCAAAATCAATGATCAGCATGCTTGATGAACCAAAAACAATTGAAAAGAAAATTAAGAGTGCTGTAACTGATTCTGAAGGTATCGTGAAATTCGATAAAGAAAACAAACCTGGAATCTCTAACTTATTAACAATCTACTCTTCATTCTCTGGAAAAACAGTAGAAGAAATCGAAGCAATGTATGAAGGAAAAGGATACGGAGACTTCAAAGGCGACCTAGCACAAGTAGTCGTAGAAGCGATTCGTCCAATCCAAGACAAATATAACGAACTAATCAACTCACCAGAACTAGACGAAATTCTAGACAAAGGTGCCGAAAAAGCAAACCGCGTTGCATTCAAACAACTACGCAAAGTAGAAAACGCAATGGGACTAAGTAGAAAACGTAGGTAACTTATAAAGCGGAGGCGGCTGCTTAGGTTCTTTCCCACAGAAGGTGCTTTTTACCTTCTCGTGGGGAAGGTTCTTAGACGCGAAGGGATAGGAGCCGGGGATGGAGCTCCTGACGTAGAGGCGCTTTTTGCCTCGCAGGAAGGCGCGAAGCCACCGAACATTCTTG
Organism: Bacillus tropicus; assembly: GCF_001884035.1. Lineage (GTDB taxonomy): Bacteria > Bacillota > Bacilli > Bacillales > Bacillaceae_G > Bacillus_A > Bacillus_A tropicus. The sequence goes on along the minus strand of NZ_MACG01000031.1, from coordinate 202,182 downwards.
CCGCTGGAGCTGGATTTCTACCTAAAGCGGTAGTGACTCGTTTAGAATGTTCGCTGAAGCAAAGTTACAACAAATTAAAAAAACCGCCAATCGGCGGTTTTTTTAATTTACCTTTTGCTCATTTTCCATTTCCCATAACTTTTCAAAAAATGGCTGTCCTTTTACGAGACGCTCGCATAATTGTTCGTGCTTCTCAGACCATCCCGTTTTCGCTTCCTCATAAAGCTTAGCCCAAATATCTTCAAATTCCATATGTTGAACCATTCCATATGCTGATGGATCCCACTCTGTGAACCAATAGCGGATTTCTGCTGTATTTTTCGTTGTATGTAATTGATCTAACGCCATAAATAATAATTGTTTAAGCTGTCTTTCTTTACGAGTTAAGCCATTCATAATGAAAGGTGATGGTGATAAAATATGATGTTCTTTTTCCATTTCTTCTACTTGGAACTCATACTTTTCTGCTTGTACGTTTTCTACCATCTCATATACCATTTGCTCTTGGCGCGGTATAAGTCTGCTCTTTCGAATTGGCACGTTGTAACCAATTGTATCAATCGCAATAATTCCTTTTCCATCTGTAACTACAAAGCAATACTCTTGCTGCAAACGTTCATGATTTTTACGAATATAAGCCTTATGATGTACGTCTTCCAACATTTTTTGCGGAAGCTCTAACAATTCGTTCTCGATGTAATGATATAATGTGGCATCTACTTTTAATAATGGCACTTGATCTAATAGCTCAATCGTATCATCTTTCCGCCATTCGTAAAAATGACAAACGTTATACCCATTCTCTTCACCTTCAAACCAATTTACCCATACATCATGTAGATATAACATTCACTACCCCTCACTTCACTACTTTTTGTATCCATCATTATGTTCAATTTTCCTTAACTTTATTCCACCTAAGGAAATATATTCTAATTATTATTTTTTCTTCTATTAATACTAAAAAAACAGGAAATAGAGCTCCTGTTTTTTTAGATATGAAATGTATTTGCTTTATTCAATATTTCTTTCGCATCTATAGGTAATAAAGAAAGTGTATCTTCTCCTTTCAAAGTTACACAATCTTTGACGATATGAAATCCAAGCGCATAGCCAAGCATCTTCGGATAAGAGTGAAATCCATTTAATAAAATGTCGTGCTCCCTTGTTCCTCGCTTTATACTTATTCTTTCATGTACAACGTTTTTCCAATAATATATAGCCTCTTCTTTTGAAAGATACGTCGTCCACGGTGCATTGTTTTTTTCTGAATATCTTTCCGTTACCGCTTGCTCAGCCAACCCTTCCATAATCATCGTATCAAGTAATGTATATTCCGTTTCTTTCGTCTCAATTTGATGTAACCTGCATATGTGATGATATTCATGCGCCAATAACACTTTTAATTCTTCCACCGAATTCCGTCCACATACGAATAAGAAAATAACGTGACGCATAGATAATCCAGCCCTGCCGTTATACTCTTCTTGTACAGTTCGATTATAGGAATCTGATAACAAAATAAAGACAGGGACATCTGGACCTTTTAGCCAATTTTTCAGTTTCTCATACTCCGCACGTAACTCTTTCCAAACTTCCTTTTTCTCTAACTCTTTAATTTCTCGTTCCCCTCGCATAACCGGGCGATACATACCTTTAGAAATTAAAAAGCGATACAACCTTTCTTTTGGCAGCGGGATATACTTCGTAAACTTCTCACACAGCTTTTCTGGCCGTCCATAATATAGATGTAACCACTCAGCAGTTTCAATAACCCCCATCTTTATCCCTCCTTTTTCTTATGTATATGCAAAAGGAGAAAAAGGCGTAAAAATAAATAAGGAGTTTTTTCGCAATATATTGCGAAAAAACTCCTTATTTTATCTATTATTTATACGCTTTAAATACTAATACTGCGTTATGACCACCAAATCCTAGTGAATTACTTAACACCGCGTTTACTTCTTGATGTCTCGCATTATTCGGTACGTAATCTAAGTCACACTCTGGATCTGGTGTTTCATAGTTAATTGTTGGAGGAATTACTCCGTCTGTAATTGATTTAATAGAGAAGATCGCTTCAACAGCACCAGCTGCCCCTAATAAGTGACCTGTCATTGATTTCGTTGAGCTAATTGCTACTTTATACGCATGCTCACCGAACGTTTCTTTAATTGCCATCGTTTCATACTTTTCATTCGCATCCGTACTTGTACCATGCGCATTAATGTAATCAATATCTTCTGGCTGTAGACCTGCATCTGCTAAAGCTTGACGCATCGCACGCACGCCACCTTCACCGCCAGGAGCCGGCATTGTAATATGGAACGCATCACCAGTTGCACCGTAACCAGCGATTTCCGCATAAATGTGAGCACCACGAGCTAATGCGTGCTCTAATTCTTCAAGAATTAAAATACCTGAACCTTCACCCATTACGAAACCACTACGGTTTTTATCGAATGGACGGCAAGCTGTTGCTGGATCTTCATTGAATGTTAATGCTTTCGCTGAGCTAAATCCTGCAAATGCCATACTTGTTAACGGCGCCTCTGCTCCGCCTGTAATCATTGCATCAGCATCACCGCGCTGAATCGCCTTAAATGCATCACCAATTGAGTTTGCACCAGATGCACAAGCCGTTACAGAACAAGTGTTAATTCCTTTTGCCCCTGTTGCGATTGATACTTGACCTGCTGCCATATCTGGAATCATCATCGGTACGAAGAATGGGCTCACGCGGCGCGGACCTTTCTCAGTAAAAATCTTAAATTGTTCTTCGTATGTTTCCATCCCACCAATACCAGAACCAATCCATACACCAATTCGAGGTCCATTTTCTTCTGTAATCTCAAGCTTTGCATCTGCAACTGCCATTTTCGCTGCTGCTACTGCATATTGTGTAAAGCGATCCATACGGCGCGCTTCTTTTTTATCAATATATTTCTCGACTTCAAAGTCGTTAATTTCTGCTGCTACTTTTGCTGGAAATAGTTCCGGATCAATTCTTGTAAGTCGTCCGATTCCAGATACACCCTTTTTAATGTTTTCCCACGCTGTTTCAACATCTGTACCGACCGGTGTAACAGCTCCTAGTCCTGTAATTACGACCCTCTTTTTTTCCATACAAAATACACTCCTTTTTTTCTCTCAGTCCTTATTTACCCCAACGAAGAGCGACTGCTCCCCATGTTAATCCGCCGCCAAAACCAACAAGTATAATTAAATCACCATCTTGAATACGTCCGTTTTGCAATTCCTCTACCATTGCAATCGGAATGGAAGAAGCTGATGTATTACCGAACTTCTCAATTGTCATACTCATTTTTTCTTGTGGTAAATTTAATCTCTCTCTTGCAGATTCCATAATACGAATATTCGCTTGATGCGGTACTAAGAAATCCACATCTTCTTTCGTAAGACCAGCTTTATCTAAAACGCGAAGACAAGAATCCCCAAGTTGACGAACAGCAAATTTAAAGACTTCTCTGCCATTCATCATAACATACTCATCTTGATAAAGATGCTTACCGCCACTTCCGTCCGCTCCTAATTCGAAAGATAGAACGCCTTTCCCTTCCGAAACAGCTCCCATTACGATCGCACCGGCTCCGTCTCCAAATAGTACTGCTGTATTTCGATCGTTCCAATCCACAATTTTAGATAGTTTATCACTACCAACTACTAGTATATTTTTATAAGTTTCCGTTTGAATAAATTGCTGCGCTGTAATCATTCCGTACATAAAACCAGCACACGCTGCACTTAAATCCATTGCAGCTGCATGTTTTGCTCCAATTGCTTCTTGAATGACACAAGCTACTGCTGGAAAAGCACGATCTGGCGTTACTGTTGCCACTAAAATAAGATCGATATCCTCTCCGCTAATCCCTGCATCTTCAAGTGCTTTTTTAGAAGCCTCTACGGCCATATATGAAGTATCTATTGTATCATCAGCAATGCGTCTTTCCGCAATACCTGTTCTCGTACGAATCCATTCATCGGATGTATCCATTATTTTCTCTAAATCGTGATTTGTGACTACTTTTTCCGGCACATATCTTCCTATCCCTAAAATGCCCACGTTCACATCGCAGCCCTCCGTTTTATATCAATTATTATGACTTGGTACTAATTTTAAAACATAAATGTATTTTTGTCTAGAATATATTTCAGCTAAAACATAAAGCTAACGCATTATTCACCTTATTGTTTATGAAAAGAAACGGAAACATACCTTTCCCTCTTTATTTCGAAACATAAAAAGGCCCGAACCATTTCTAATTACGGTTCGAGCCTCTCTCCCCTCAAAAAGAAGGGTTTATTCTTTATCTGCTTTCCCAAGCTCATAGGCTTCGTTCATAACTTTCATCAATAACTCTAATACTGGTTGAGCTTTCTCCATATCCAGCGCAATTCCATTATCATCTAAAATGGCCTTTGCTTCTGGTAAATGCTTCATTGCGATTTGTAAAAATTGCATGCTTTTCTCATTCATATTATGTTCTTCCTCTCCATTAAAACTTTCACATACATAGTGTAACACGCTCGCTATCCTTCGTATAACTCTTTATATTTTTTCATATGTGCCAATTGTTTATTTAAACCGTATTCTAACGGAGTATTTCTTTTTATCGAAATAACCTCTACAGTTCCATCTCTTTCTTCCACATTCTCTTTTTTCACTTTATCCTCTGCACGTAAAAGGTTCATACCTTTTTTCCATAATGATTTTTTACCACTAAGTAAATTATATATACCGAGATACTCCTCGTTCATTCCATTTTCCCATAAGTATTCACATACATCTTCAACGTACAGTAGATCACTGGCGTTTTCCTCACTCGTATAATGGCACTCTTTCTCACCCAGTTCTGATAAAATGAGCTGATGATACATCATAAAAGATGGTTGCCATGGCCCATATAATGTAGGAACTCGAAATACACTATATTGTACCTCTCCTTTTTTCAATCCTTCTTCCACTTTCGCAAATAGACGTTTATTTTCGGACTCATCTACGTTTCCTACTTCAATAGAAGAAATTAGGTTTAACTTCACTTTATGTTCTTCACACAGTCTTATCATTCGCTTTAAATACTGTAATATAACTCTTTCATTTCGAAAGCCACTTTGTTGGTTAGGCTCATACAGACAAAAGTAAACGGCATCAAATTTCTCTTCCTCTACGGATCTCCATCCGTCTTCATCTCTTATCGAATAATACGTAAATAACGCATTTCGCCCAATTAACAATAACTTCTCTTCATTAATTTTTGTCATACTATCGAATTCATCAAAATCAAGACCATATACTTCTACTTCTTCTGCAATCATTTTATTCACAAGGTGATAACCTACAAACGTAAGTGCACCTATAATTAGCACGCGTTCCATACCACCAACCCTTTCTCCTTGAAACAAATAGCTCCTCATTTATGTATATGGGAGCTTCACAATTCTTCTTCATATTTTTTAAAGAAATCAGTCGTTTGCCTAACCATTTTATATTTCACATCTTGCAGATGGAATAAGACAGAAGTATCACATTGATTGAATTGCCTCATTTTCTCATATTTACGTAACAACTGTTTTCTACCTCTTTTTTCTTGTGTTGATACGAAAACTTTAACAGGTACACAAGACGGAAGAAGCGTAAATGATTTCTTATTTATTTTGGATTCTAATTCTTCTTCTTTGGAATCATACGCTAAACTTAATTCCTTCAAGAGTCTCTTGTAAAAAAACTTGTGCTCTTTCTCAAACTCCACATATTCTGGTAAATCTAAACACGGATTTAGCATAATGACAGAGCGTATACATTCAGGGTATTTATTCATCATTTCAAGTGCTACAAGTGCCCCCATACCATCTGCCATAATGTGCATTTTCGCATTCAATGTCTCTTTTCTCAGAACAACGTCATATAGGCGTTTTGCTAGACGAACAGATTGATCGTTTCCCCAATGCCTTCCGTATAAATTAGAAGAAAAGACCGTATAACCTTCCTCAATAAGGCCATGTAAAAAATAAGATCTACCCGCATGCTGTGTCCATAAACTTGTACCATTCTCAATAAAGTAGTTGTAATCACCAAGAAGCATGACAGAAAATCCATTTGGCTTCTCCGGTAAATAAATGACACATGGTTCTTTTTCTAAGTAAAAAAAACGTTCCGTAATACTCATTTTTCCCCCGCCTTATTTTCTAAACGTATAAAAGTACTCTTTTATAATGTATGAACGGAATGCAAATTTGCGTTGCAAAATCTACAAATATTTTTCTATATTCTTTTTTCAATTGTGTTACAATAAGGACAGATTGAACGAATAGAGGTGTAAAATATGCGTTTCATTTGGGCATTAATTTGGTCGTTCTTGCTTGTACATATGATGAGCTACGTAATCGGCTCTATGACTGGCGGTACATACGATTTTAACCAAGCGTCTATTTTCTCAGTTGTTCTTGCGGTATTAGTACTAGCAATTTCAGCTGCAATTCCAAACGAGCCAGTAGAACAACACTAAAAAAAGAGTCCGGATTTTATCCGAACTCTTTTTTATTTTACTTCACACGAACAACTAATTCATTATTTTCTACATCAACCACTACATGACTATTGTCAGTAATCGTACCTGCAATTAATTCTCTCGCTAATTTCGTCTCAACTTGACGCTGTACATATCGTTTTAACGGACGAGCTCCGTACATTGGATCGAAGCCAGCTTCGACAACAAACTCTTTCGCTGCGTCTGTTAATTGTACCGTAATATGACGGTCAGCTAAACGGCCTTGTAATTCTTTTACAATTTTATCAACAATACCTTTAATTTCATTCGTTGTAAGAGGTTTGAATAAAATAATTTCATCGACACGATTTAAAAACTCTGGTCGGAAATGTCCTCTTAATTGCCCCATGACAAGTTCTCTTGATTCCTCTTTAATGGAGCCATCTTCTTCTAATCCATCTAATAAATGAGCAGATCCAATATTTGACGTCATAATAATAACTGTGTTTTTAAAGTCTACTGTACGTCCTTGCGAATCTGTAATGCGTCCGTCATCTAACATTTGTAATAAAATGTTGAATACTTCTGGATGTGCTTTTTCGATTTCGTCTAACAAAATAACGGAATACGGTTTACGTCTTACTGCTTCTGTTAATTGACCACCTTCTTCATATCCAACATATCCAGGAGGTGCACCAATTAAGCGTGACACAGCGTGTTTCTCCATGTACTCAGACATATCAATACGAATCATTTGCTCTTCACTATCAAATAAAGACTGCGCTAACGTTTTCGCAAGTTCTGTTTTACCAACACCTGTTGGTCCTAAGAAAATGAAAGAACCAATTGGACGGTTCGGGTCTTTAATACCAGCACGAGCACGCAGAACTGCGTCTGATACTAGGCTTACCGCTTCTTCTTGTCCGATAACACGCTCTGATAAAATTTGCTCTAAACGTAATAATTTCTCACGTTCACCTTCAACGAGTTTTGCGACAGGAATACCAGTCCAGCGTGAAACAATATCAGCAATCTCTTCTTCACTTACTTCCTCACGTAATAAACGATTTTCTTGTTTATTATTCGCACCCATTTCTTCTGCTTCTTTTAACTCTTTTTCAATTGCAGGAATTTTTCCGTGGCGAAGTTCCGCTGCTCTATTTAAATCGTAATTACCTTCTGCTTCTTCTAATTCACGGCGCAGACGCTCTAAATGTTCACGTAAGTCACGAACTTTGTGAATATCTTCTTTTTCTTTCTCCCATTTCGCTCTCATACCACTTGCCACTTCTTTTAAATCCGATAATTCACGTTGCAATGTTTTTAGACGTTCTTGGCTACCAAAGTCTTTCTCTTTTCCAAGAGCCGCTTCTTCGATTTCCAGCTGCATAATGCGGCGCGTTACTTCATCTAATTCTGTCGGCATAGAATCAATTTCTGTACGAATTGTTGCGCATGCTTCGTCAACAAGATCAATCGCTTTATCTGGTAAGAAACGATCTGAAATATATCGATCTGATAAAACCGATGCTGCTACAATCGCACGGTCATGAATATTTACACCGTGATAAATTTCAAAACGCTCTTTTAAACCACGTAAAATGGAGATTGTATCTTCAACGGTTGGTTCTTCTGCTAATACTTGTTGGAAACGTCTTTCTAGCGCTGGATCTTTCTCAATATATTTGCGATATTCATCTAGTGTTGTCGCCCCAATGCAATGCAGTTCACCACGCGCGAGCATCGGTTTTAACATATTCCCTGCGTCCATTGCGCCTTCTGTTTTACCAGCGCCGACAATTGTATGAAGTTCATCAATGAATAATAAAATGCGTCCTTCACTCTTTTTAATTTCATTTAACACAGCTTGTAGACGCTCTTCAAACTCACCGCGGAATTTCGCTCCAGCTACAAGCGCACTCATATCTAACGCAAAGATTGTTCTATCTTTTAAGCCTTCTGGTACGTCTTTTTTCACAATACGCTGTGCTAATCCTTCAACGATTGCTGTTTTACCTACACCTGGCTCCCCAATTAAAACCGGGTTGTTTTTTGTTTTACGTGAAAGAATACGGATTACGCGGCGAATTTCACTATCGCGTCCGATAACAGGGTCAATTTTCCCCGCTCTTACTTCCGCCACTAAATCACGACCATATTTTTCTAACGCTTCATAAGTTGCTTCTGGATTTTGACTAGTCACTCTTTGATTCCCCCGAACTGTCATTAAAGACTGTAATAAGTTATCTTTCGTAATATGAAGCCTTGTAAATAATTGGCTTATATCGCCTTTTTCTTCAGTAAAAGCAAGTAATACATGTTCCACTGAAATGTAGTCATCTTGCAATTTCTCTGCTTCTTTTCCTGCTCTTACAAGTAGTTGTTGCAAAGCACCTGTTATATATAATTTTCCTGCTTCTGCACCACTTCCCGTTACGGAAGGCTTTTTCTTAATTAAATTTTCGGCGCCTTGTTTTAACGCTTCTATATCGACATTCATTTTTTGAAAAATACGTACTGCTAACCCATCTTGCTCTTCTAATAATGTAAACAAGAGATGCACAGTATCTACTTCTTGATGATGATGAGATACCGCTAAAGATTGGGCACTCATAATCGCCTCTTGTGTTTTTGTTGTCATTTGATTTAAGTCCACCTTTACAGTCCTCCAAATGTTTGACTTTCTTTGACCTTTGATTTGATTATACGCCAACTTACTTTTTTATACAATAATTTTGCTTCTGTATTTTCAAACTTATTATTGGAAAAAGAAAACAGGAACATGCATTGATGCGGTTCAAAACGGTACGGTAAATGAAATTAAAATGTTTAACGACAAAAAAGCCGCAATAATGATTGCGGCTCCTGTTACGGTTTTCTTTTATATGTCCACTGGCGGTTATGATTTGTGTTATCTGGAAACTTTTCACCAGCAGTTAATTTTACCATTTGCGGGTCTTTTACCATACTTCCCGTTTCACCAATTTCTACGTAAATGCCATCATTCGGCGCTTTTTGTCCAGAACGAAACCTGCGATTTTGTCCCATTTTCATTCTCCTTCCATGACGTCTTTGCCTCATTAGTATATCCATTTTAAAAGAAAGCTTTTCTGTCATGTTTAGGAAACAAGTACTACATTTCGTTCTTGTACATATACATGAATGACACAAGCTTAAAGCAGGGATTTCATTCCTATTTGTAGAAAAAAAGAAACCAACCTACTATAGGCCAGTTTCAAAGGAGAGTCAAACATATACGAGAAGATTACATGTTCATTATAAGCCTCATCACACGAGCAATGTAACCCTTTTCACAATTTGTACATAATGAAAGAAACATTGTTTGAACTTTCTAAAAAGATGTTGACTTTTCTTAATTACCAGCGAGAAATAGTAGACACCGCAGCACTTTGCGACGTAAGATGGATATATAGTGAAGTTTCCATCTTTGGTGGTCTCACCCAGTCTAACCTCTTATTTCTGCATATAAAAAACGGAAATACAGATAAAAACAAAAAAATTATTATAAGAGGTGAAATTATGAACAAACAACATTTAATCGCATTAGACTTAGACGGCACATTATTAACAGACGACAAAATAATTTCCACTCGAACGAAACATACAATTGCAAAAGCAAAGGAACAAGGACATATTGTCGTTATTTCAACAGGACGTCCATTCCGCGCTAGTTATGATTACTATAAAGAGCTTGGTCTGAATACACCAATCGTAAACTTTAATGGCGCTTACGTACATCACCCTCTTGATTCAAAGTGGGGAACACATCACTCTCCTCTTGAGCTAGCAACAGCCCAAGAAATTGTCCGAGCTTGCTTTGATTTTGGCGTAAAAAATATATACGCTGAAGTAATGGACGATGTGTATGTTCGTGAAATTGATGAAGATAAAAAACATATTTTCGAATTCGGTTCTCCAAAAATTTTTACAGGAGACTTATTAAATATTTTAAACGATCATCCAACTTGCTTATTAATTGACGCACATGACGAGCATTCCAGTGCAATTCGTCAACATTTAACTGATATGCATGCCGAAGTAATCGACCATAGAAAATGGGGCGCACCTTGGCCGATTATTGAAATCGTAAAAAGCGGGTTAAATAAAGCTGTTGGACTACAAAAAATTTCTAGTCATTACAACATTCCACAAGAGCGAATTATCGCTTTCGGTGATGAAGATAACGACTTTGAAATGATTGAATTTGCTGGTCACGGCATCGCAATGGGAAATGCCATCCCTGAATTAAAATCACTCGCAAACCATACGACGCTAACGAACGAAGAAGATGGTATTGCACTATATTTAGAAGAGGTTCTTGGGTTGTAATCTAAAAATTCCCTGCTTATAGTTTCTCGCCAAACGCTCATACTATGATTAGACGCACAAGTTAGCGCGTCGATTGTTTTCAGCTAAATAAAGGGGGTTTTTCGAATGGGTAAAAAGAACAAATCAAAACGTTTTATCCAACAAGGAGCCGATGCTGTTATGAAGCATGATGCAAGATTCCCGTACAGAGGTACATTAGCTGAGGCAGAAAAAGCGAGAAGTAACTCTTCTTTTGGAGGGGTCTAAATGGGGAACTTACTATTTCAACAAGCTAGAGATGCTGTTGCAAATGCCGTATCTTGTTCAAGCGGTGCCGAGCAGCAAGATCTCGTATATAGAGCAAAAAACGCTTTGCAATCTGCTTACGCAAACTCTTCAACAGCTGAAAAAGCTCAGCTACGCGAAATGCAAGAGCAGTTGCAAACTATTACGAATTCACATTAAAAAAGAGGACCAATTTTGGTCCTCTTTAATCTTTTCGAAACAATCCAAATACCCCAACCGTTTGCAGGACGTTTGTAAATGCACCTGGGTCCACTTGTTTAATAACCCGCTCTAATTCATACAGTTCGTAACGAGTAATAACAATCATTAACATTTCCTTATTTTCATTCGTATAAGCACCAATTGCCGGTACAGTTGTAATCCCCCTCACTAAGCGTGAGTGAATCGCCTTTCGTACATCCGCCCCATTCTTCGTAACAATTAATGCTGTAATCTTTACATGACGCGTATGAATCGCATCGATGATTCGCGTTGACACATACAAAGTCACCAAAGTATATAATGCTTTTTCCCATCCATACACATAGCCAGCAGCGATAATAATCAGTGCATTGAAGAAGAAAAAATACGTACCGACAGGCTTGTCTTTAATCTTTGATAAAATCATGGCGATAATATCTAAACCACCTGTAGAAGCCCCCCACTTCAACGCAATCCCTACCCCAATTGCCGAAATAATCCCGCCAAAAATGGCATTTAATATGATATCGTTTGAAACTGCTCTAACTGGGATAATTTCTAAAAACAAAGTCATAAATATAACACAAAGAAAACTAAAGAAAGTAAAAGCCTTTCCAACCTTTTTCCATGCTAAAATAACGACAGGAATATTAAACAAGCTAAACAATACCCCGGTTGATATGTGAATAGATAAAAAATCACCTAATATTTGTGATAGCAATTGAGACAATCCAGCAAAGCCACTCGCGTACACTTTCGCTGGTGTTAAAAATAAATTCATCCCAATCGCATTTAGCAAGCCTGCAATGATTACAACGATTAACTTCTTTATAAGTTCAGTATAATTCAACTTCAAATCCATTTCTAATCCACCCTTATTGTTCATGAATGCACTGCTATACATAGTCTTTACGAAAAAGGAAATGATAAACGTACAACGTTTAGAAATGGAGTTGATACATATGCCACATACGAGTGATAACGACAAAAAGGCACGCGATAACAATGCAAAGCGTGCGCAAAAAAATGAGCAAGAACAAAAGAATATAGAGCAAGGTAAGCGTGCTTATTCAAAAAAGACCGATCACCTTTGATCCCATCGTACATCAACAATATTGTTGATGTACTTTTTTACATTTTACAGGAAAAAACATTAAAAATTCACTTCATGTTCACTTCTATATTCTACAATAGCGATAACATATTCGGATGAGGTGTTAGCATGAGAGGGAAACACATTTTCATTATTACTGCACTAATAAGTATATTAATGCTAGCTGCTTGCGGGCAAAAAAACAGCTCAGCTACAGTCGCTACGGCAACAGACTCAACCATTACGAAGAGCGACTTCGAAAAGCAGTTAAAAGATCGTTACGGAAAAGACATGCTATACGAAATGATGGCACAAGACGTTATCACGAAAAAATATAAAGTATCTGAAGATGATGTAGATAAAGAAGTACAAAAAGCGAAAAGCCAATACGGAGATCAATTCAAAAACATATTGAAAAACAATGGTTTAAAAGATGAAGCTGATTTTAAAAATCAAATTAAGTTCAAACTTGCTATGAATGAAGCAATTAAAAAAAGTGTTACAGAAAAAGACGTGAAAGACCACTACAAACCAGAAATTAAAGCGAGCCACATTTTAGTAAGTGACGAAAATGAAGCGAAAGAAATAAAGAAAAAATTAGATGCTGGTGCTTCATTTGAAGAACTAGCAAAACAAGAATCGCAAGACCTACTATCAAAAGAGAAAGGCGGAGACCTTGGATACTTCCATTCAGGTGCAATGACACCTGAATTTGAAACAGCTGCCTACAAACTAAAAATTGGTCAAATTAGTGATCCTGTCCAATCACCAAATGGTTATCACATTATTAAACTAACTGGTAAAAAAGACTTACAACCTTACAATGAAGTGAAAGATTCCATCCGCAAAAACTTAGAAGCAGAACGTATTGCCGATCCTACATTCAGTCACAAATTACTGCAAAAGGAATTAAAAAAGGCAAATATTAAAATAAATGATAGTGAGTTGGAAGACACGTTTACTCTTGCGCGTGAGCAAGGAAATTAAAAAAGCACGATCTTATTAAATAAAATAAGATCGTGCTTTTTAATCTTCCATCAATATTTTTAACTTTTTCTTCAAGCTTTTATAGTGCCAATTGATATGATCTAACTCTATCTCCACTTCAATTAGCGTATCTATTAAGTCTCCTTTAGACTGTTGCGAGTTCATAATATTTTTAAGCATTTTTTCAAACCTTTCAGCGCTCTCATATATATCATGTAAATCAACCGCTGCTATTTCGCTTTCTTTTTCAGGGGATAATACTGAAAGGCTCTTTATTAATTGTTCTAGCACATTGTCTTGCACCTTTATACCCCCTTAATTCTATACTCACACCGTTATTTATAGATTTCATCTATCATTTCTATATTCTTTTAAATTTCCCTCTTCCAATAACTCTCTTATTCCTCCCCTCATTTTGTACTGAACGCAAAAAGAACTATCTTTCCCCTAATAAACTTAGAGAAAAGATAGTTCTTTTCCATCTACCTTATTTCTTAAAGTACGTCCAACCTTCTTCTTGGTAAACCTTTTCTTCTTTCATCAACTTACCAAGTGCACGTTTAAATGCAGCTTTACTCATATTGAAACGTTCTTTAATGTCTTCAGGGTAGCTCTTATCCCAAAACGGCATTGCTCCGCCTCGTTCTTCCATATATGCATAAATCACTGCAGCATCATCTTCCATTCCTTCTTCTTTACGAGGAAGAAGTGAAATGTTAATTGTACCGTCATCTTTCACATCAATAATTCGTCCCGTTACACGCTGACCGATGCGAACTTGTTCTTTTCTTTCTGTATGATGTAAAAATGCACGGAAATGCTCATCTGTTAATACGAATGAACCAACTTGAAGCGAACGATACACACGTCCGTTTACGTTTTTATTACGCATAGATGGCGTCGCATCTACAACGATTTCTTGCATATCACTATCTCTTGCTGGAAGAGCAATTAAACGATCACGATTCGTTAATTTTAATGTACAATATAATTCGTCTCCAACTTCTGGCCATACTGGCATATAAATTGGGAATTCATCAGCCGGAATTAGTATATCTTTTGATACACCAATATCAACAAACACACCTAGACTAGGAATAACTTCTACAACCTTTACCCAGTTCCAATCATATGTTGTAATAATTGGCTCCTTCATTGTTGCCGAAATACGATTTTGGTGATCAAGGTATAAGAATACATCAATCGTATCGCCTTCTTCAATTTCTCCAGCTACTTCATTTTTATGTAGAAAAATTTCTTCTTCTTCATTCCCAACCATATATCCGATTTCCGTTTCGCGTAAAACAGTTACCTGTTCAATCGATCCTATTTGTAAGTACATATTTTTTAATTCCCTTCTCTATATATAAAGTGAAACTTTAATCAGTGGGGGTTTTGTTCCTTTCCACTGATTATTAGTTGAACCAATCGGGCTTTTACGGGCAGTTGATCTCCCGCCTCCCTTCTTTGATACAGTCGAATTTTGAGGTGGGAGTCTTACTGCCCGTTAATGCGGGGTAAAATTAACTTTTTTATCTTTTTATCATTCCAAACAAAAGTTAATTATAACACGATTTTTCCTTTATTTGTCCAACTGCCCAAAATTCACTATAATAAAATGAGGTTACATCATTATAAGTATGAAAACACTTAAGTCTAAGCCCGTTTTCAGCTATACTTTAGTATGTACAGTACATAAAAAGATTAGAAATTTATTTGGAGGTGCTAACTATGGCAAAAGATAGTTCTTTTGACATCGTTTCGAAAGTAGAATTACCTGAAGTAACAAACGCAATTAATATCGCATTAAAGGAAATCCAAAACCGATATGACTTTAAAGGAAGTAAAAGTGATATTAAATTAGAAAAAGAAGTTCTAGTTTTAACTTCTGACGATGAGTTCAAATTAGAGCAAGTAAAAGACGTTCTAATTTCTAAACTTGTAAAACGTAACGTTCCAATTAAAAACTTGGATTACGGAAAAGTTGAAGCTGCAACTGGTAACACTGTTCGCCAACGCGCAACACTTCAACAAGGTATCGATAAGGATAACGCGAAAAAAATTAACAACATTATTAAAGAAATGAAATTAAAAGTAAAAACACAAGTACAAGATGATCAAGTACGTGTTACAGCAAAAAGCCGTGATGACTTACAAGCAGTTATCGCAGCAGTTCGTAGCGCTGATTTACCGATTGACGTACAATTCATTAACTACCGCTAAAAAGAAAAACATCCTCTCTGCAGAGGATGTTTTTCTTTTTAGCGGTAGGGGTCTAAGCTTACAGGTAACGGAATAGCTCGAATGAGGATTGGATTATTGTAGAATTTACTTTCGCACGTTAAATAGAATACGTGAAATTATTTTTATACATGAATTGAACAGTTCCTTTTGAAAATTGTCGTAAGCCTCCTCCCCCACTCAAATGTAACAAATTATGATTATAAGAATATTTTCCATCCTTTCATGTAATGTAAAATAGGTAAGGAATGTATTTTATGAAAAAATGTTAATTAAAAAAGAGTTAGAAGTGGTTATTTGAAGAAATTAATACTATGGTTTTTATTAACTACATTCTGTCTAAATATTGCAGGATGCTCTAATAATATCGCTCCACTTAAGGATAAGTCTAAAACTTCAACACCTGCGAAGTGTAAATCCATCAACAAAGCTTGGTACAAGAAACATATGTAACTTAATAATTGATGATACAACTCATAAAATGTTTATAAGTAGAAAACCTATAGGATTTTTTCTGTAGGTTTTATTGTATTGTGAATAGTTATTAAGAAATTATGAGTAATTTTTTTTATTTTGATTTTTAAAATATTTTTCTTTAACCATTTTTATTAGATTTTCTTTTTCTGTTAGTTCAAATATAAATAATGATTTTTTCATGTTATCAGCTACATCTTCTTCATTATATTGTTTAAGCTTTAATAAATTCCAAGCTTTCCCATAGTATAATTCACCTAATAAATATAACGTATTTAGATTAATAGCTAATTTAATGCGCATATCATTATATTTTATTGCCTCTTCATGTTGATCTGCATGACCTAAAATTTTTGCTAAATTAAAAATGATTTTTAATTTAATTTCTTTATCTCTAGGGAAATCTAACTTATTAAAATTAGTTAAACATCTCCTTAATATATGAATACTCTTTTCATATTCTTTATTTTCCCCATAAAATATAGCCATTGTCTGCATAATATCTATTTCTCTTTCTGATAAAAAATCACCATTGGTTAAAGTTAATTTTAATGCACTATTTAAAAGATTCAAAGCAGTTTTTGTTGATTTATTTACATGAAATATAGCAATGGCTTCATGCCATATTAGAAATTGTTTATCTTCTTTTAACTGGAAATTATTTTCATTTTTCTCTTGTTTCACTATTTCGTAAAGTTCATTATATTGTTTTTGCTTTGTACAATCTCTCATTACATATTTTACATTTTCTACATATTTCAGTTTTTTATTTTGCGTTAGTGCAAAAATATTATTTGGATCAATACCAAGTCTTTCAGATAACTGATATAACAATATGCTAGATGGATAAATCATACCTTTTTCTATTTTGCTAATTTGACTTTGCGAACATATTCCATAACACAATTCGGATTGTGATATATTCTTTTTCATTCTAAGTTCTTTAATGGTAATACCCAAATCGTAAAATTCCATTTTTCCTCCTCAAATATAGTCCTTAATGAGTAGTAGAATATTTTTCATCTTTTAATGTAATGTAAAATTATTATAGTTGCAATTATTGTTTGTTCTATTTGTCTTTTCACTTCTTTACTCAGATGCATTTCGAGTCGTGAGTCTTACCTCACAGAAAAAGAGGTTAAGGAGAAAGTCTTCTCCTTAACCTGCTCCCCCCTCATCAGGGAGCTTTTCATACTTATTAAAAGCAATGCCTTACCTTAAACTGAAGACGAGCTATTAAAGAAAATCGTTACTCATTTCCGTCTCTTTTTAACCGCAATTAAAAAAGCAATAAATAATACGTTCACACCGACTATTAAGGAGATAAATAGCCAATTCACACCTGTTTCTCCATTAACTTTATACACATTTGATTCTTCACGCTTTAAAACGAGATAAAATCCCTCATTTTCTTCTCTTATAATTTCATCTTCTAGCAATCCTCTGAGCTCCTGTTTTTCACCAATGGTACTTGCAGGCAAAGCAACTTTTTGCGTTTCTTTCGTATTATTAATCGCTACTAATGTGACTTCATCTTTATATTTTCGTTTTAGTACACTCATTCCATTTTTATCGTATAAGAGTTCAAATGTACCGCGTCGTAAAGATGGTCTCGTTTGTCTAAGTTCACCGAGTTTCGTTATGTGCTGCATAAACTTTTCATCTGATTTGAAATCCATTAATCGTCTATTATCTGGCGTATCCCCTCCATCTAATGCGATTTCAGTTCCGTAATAAAAATTTGGAATACCCGGTGATGTTAATACATATGTAAGAGCTAGTTTCAAACGGGATGGCGGATAATTCATATTCTCCTTTGCAATACGAGCAAATCTTTTTGTATCCTGATTATCTAAAAATGTAACGAATTCCTCGTCTTTTTTACTCACATCATATAAAGATTTTACCGATACGTCCGCTTTAGAAAACAATTCTACTATTTTTTCGTTGTATACACTATCTTCTTTTGTCATAACCCGAAAATCTTGCTTTATCACTTGCATATCTTTTTGCACATTATCCCAAAAAGCAGGCGACTTTTTTTCACTATGAATTACATAACTTGCATCTAAATCAACTTCTTTGATCCACCATTTCATCGAGTCGATTACTTGTTGTTCATTTTGTCCAAGTGGAAATTGAAATACAACTTTCATTCCTTTTGCATGAGCTTCTTGCACAAGTTCTTTCACATCATTTTCTGTTCCAAAATGTTCATTTACCTTCTGAAAATTACGCACGTCTAACCCATCGTACTTTACACTTTCAAAAAGCGGCGAAAGCATAACAGTGGTAAATCCCATTTCTTTTATGTAATCCAGTCTTTTTATAATGCCCCTTATATCTCCGCCCTGATATCCTTCTAAATTGCCAACTTCTAACTGTTTGTCATTTTTCGGTTCCCCATTATTAAAACGATCAATCATAACAGAATATATAACTTCGTCTCGCCACTCTCTTTTTTCGTCTGCAAATGTATGTATTGGCACAAACAAAACGACAGCTAAACAAAAACAAATGAATAGTTTCCTAGTATGTATTTTCCCCACACGCATCCCCCATGTTTTTTAATTGTAAGAATATTATACCAATTATCCAAACGAATCGCATACGTTGATTTCATTCTTATTAAATTACTACATGTTAGATTTTCTTACATCACATATAAAATTTTCTGAATTTTTAGTTGATTTTTCATTTCATTTCGAATATGATATGAAACATAACAAATTGATGTTATTTTTCCTAACATCATAGGAGGAGAGAGAATGAATACGGGAGATACGGTTTTTATGTTTGTAGCGACAGTAATGGTCATGTTAATGACACCAGGATTAGCACTTTTTTATGGGGGGATGGTTCGTAGTAAAAACGTACTCAGTACAACAATGCATAGTTATAGCGCAATGGCTATCGTTTCGATTCAATGGATTGTAATTGGTTATTCTTTATCATTCGGACCAGATTGGCACGGACTTATCGGCACACTCGATTGGTTCGGTTTAAACGGAGTTACCTACGCACCAAATCCAGACTACTCATCTACCATTCCTCACAATTTATTTATGATGTTTCAACTTATGTTCGCTATTTTAACTCCCGCTTTAATTTCAGGAGCATTTGCCGAAAGAATGCGATTTTCAGCTTTCCTTATTTTCATCCTTCTATGGACAACAATCGTTTACAATCCTGTCGCTCATTGGGTATGGGGCGTTGGCGGATGGCTAAGAGAACTTGGCGCGTTAGACTTTGCTGGCGGTAATGTCGTTCATATTACATCTGGCGTGGCTGGCCTCGTATTAGCTATTTTCCTTGGAAAACGAAAAAACATAAACGGTTCGTCCCCTCATCATTTACCATTTACGATGTTAGGCGCTGGACTACTATGGTTCGGCTGGTTCGGTTTTAATGTCGGAAGCGCATTATCTTTAAATGATGTAGCTTTAACTGCATTTATTAATACAAACATAGCTGCTGCTACCTCCGCATTAACCTGGATGCTTTCAGAGTGGTTCTTCCAATCAAAACCGACTGCAATGGGAGCTGCTTGTGGCGCCGTTTCCGGTCTAGTCGCTATTACACCAGCTTGCGGGTTCGTTACACCTTTCTCGGCTCTTCTTATCGGAGCAATTGGCGGCGTATTATGCTTCGGAGCGGTCTTTTTCTTAAAAACAAAATTCGGATACGACGATACACTCGATGCATTCGGATGTCACGGCATCGGCGGAACTTGGGGCGGTATTGCGACAGGACTATTTGCAACTACTGCCGTAAACAGCGATGGCGCTAACGGATTATTTTACGGAAACGCCGCGCTGCTGTTGAAACAACTTGTAGCGATCGGCGCAACATATGCGTTCACAATTATAATGACGTATGCCATTATTAAAGCAATCAACTTCTTCCTCCCCGTCAGGGTAGATGAGCACGAGGAACATATGGGACTTGATATTTCGATGCATGGGGAGAAAGCTTATGAGTATACTGAGCGAGTGAACTAAAAAAGAGATGCAATCTATTGGTAGTAGATTGCATCTCTTTTTATTGTACTTGTTGGCGTTGTATACCCCACCTAGTATTCCGGAGAATATATCAGCGATTTTTCGGATATATCGACGATTCTTCAAATATATCAGCGATTATTTCAATATATCGACGTTTCGACACAGGATATCGATTTACCAACAAATTCCGACATAACGAAACTGAAGAATACCCGCGTGTAACTTTACACATAAAAAAGACGACCGTTTCATAACAGTCGTCTTTTCCAATTTATTTCGGAGCATTTCCTACATATTGCGTAATATCAACATTTAACGATTGCGCTAAACGCATACCGTACTCTTGATCTGCACGGAAGAAGTTACAAACAGCTAGTAATTTCGTGCGTTCATTTACGTCTTTTAAGTCATTCGTTAAGTTTGCAATTAAGTTGTCCTGCTCTTCTTTAGAGAATGAACGGTAACGCTCACCTGCTTGTTTGAAGTCATTTGGTTTGTCAATTTTTTCACGAGATACATAGCCTTCTACTTTCATAGTTGAATCACGGTAAGCTGGGTCTTCAACTGGATTTTCAGCATGACGGCTCGGTTCGTAATTGATTGTAGATGGGTTTTGATTGATTTGCATCGCACCATCACGTTGTTGGTTATGAACCGCTGCGTATGGGCAGTTTACAGGAATTTGCAAGTAGTTTGCACCAAGGCGATAACGCTGTGTATCTGGATAAGAGAATAAACGACCTTGTAATAATTTATCTTCAGATGGTTCAATACCATTTACAGTTGCACTTGGAGAGAACGCCACTTGTTCTACTTCCGCAAAGAAGTTTTTCGGGTTACGATTTAACGTCATTGTCCCTACTTCCATTAATGGGAAACGATCTTCTGGCCAAACTTTCGTTGGATCTAACGGATCGAAATCTAAAGAATCCGTTTCTTCTAGTTGCATCACTTGTACATGTAAATCCCACTTCGGATAATTTCCTTTTTCGATTGCATCGAACAAGTCACGAGTTGCATGGTTGAAGTCTTTTCCTTGTACTTCTTGCACTTCTTTTGCACTTAAGTTACGTACACCTTGCTGTGGTTTCCAGTGATATTTAATGTAGACGATTTTACCTTCTGCATTAATCCATTTAAATGAATGTACACCGAAACCTTCCATTTCACGATAACTTGCTGGTGTACCATAATCAGAAAATACCCATGTCATCATATGTGTGGATTCTGGACTTAACGTCATGAAATCCCAGTAACGATCTGGTGTTTGAATATTTGTATCAGGTGCTGGTTTTAAAGAATGCACCATATCAGGGAATTTAATTGCATCACGAATGAAGAAGACTGGTAAATGATTACCTACGATATCATAGTTTCCTTCTTCTGTATAAAATTTAACAGCGAACCCACGTGGATCACGAGCCGTTTCCGGAGAACCTTGACCATGAATAACCGTTGAAAAACGAACAAACACAGGTGTTTCAGTTCCTTCATTTTGTAAAAATGCTGCTTTCGTATATTTCTTCATGCTGTTTTTCGTTACGAATACACCGTGAGCACCTGCACCACGTGCGTGCACAACACGCTCTGGAATACGTTCACGATCAAAGTGAGCTAGTTTTTCTACTAAATGATAGTCTTCTAATAATACTGGTCCACGGCGACCAGCTGTACGAGAATTTTGGTTATCTCCAACCGGAGCACCTTGGTTTGTTGTTAAGCGATTATTTGGATTCATCTAGGGGGATCCTCCTCTTTCTTTCATAGTAATTATTATTTATTTAAAATTATTATAAATTAATTATTATTCAAAATTAGCTCTTTGTCAACTATTTCTTTCATTTTTTTGGAAACAATTGTAGCTAAACAATCAATAAATGTAGATTGTGCATTCGGCATATTTGGTCTAAAATACGCAGCATTTAATTCATCCGTCACAACTTTACACTCGTAATCGTTGTCATATAAAACTTCTAAATGCTCTGCCACAAAGCCGACTGGACAATATATGAAAGATTCATATCTATGCTTTTCAAATAAATCTCTCGTTAAATCTTGTACATCCGGCCCAATCCATGGATCAGGTGTATTTCCGGCACTTTGCCAACCTATTGTATAATTTTTAATGTTTGCAGCTGCTGCGATTAAATCCGCTGTATGCTGCAATTGCTCCACATAAGGATCACCCGCTGCAATAATTTTCTCTGGTAAACTATGCGCTGAAAAAATTACAACTGCTTTCTCTTTATCTTCAATCTTTGTAAACATTTCTTTTATTTGATTTGCCCAATACGAAATAAATTTCGGTTCATCATACCATTGTTCAATTGGTTCAATAACAGGACCACCAATTCCTTCAGAAAGACGAATAGCACGGTCATTATACGCTTTAATGCTAAATGTAGAATAATGCGGCGCTAATACGATACTAATCGCTTGCTCAATTCCATCACGCTTCATCTCTTCAACTGCATCTTCTATAAATGGAGCTATATGTTTTAATCCTAAGTAACAATTAAATTCATACTCTGTAAACATATTATTCATTGAATCTGTTAATTTATGCGCTTGCTCTTTCGTAATTTTTGCAAGTGGCGAAATTCCACCAATCGCTTTATAGCGTCCAATTAAATCTTGGAGTGCTTCTTCAGAAGGTTTACGCCCGTGGCGAATATGTGTGTAGTACGCCTCTACATCCTCTAATGATTCTGGCGTTCCATATGCCATTACGAGTAAACCTATTTTTTTCTTTTTCATCTAAATAACACCTCAATTTTATAAATGAGAATCTTTTTCAAGAACATTTGTTTCCAATTATAACAACTAAGAATAAGTACGTCAAAATAATTATTCTAAATAAGTATTTTTTCTAATATGATTTTGAATTTTATATGACAATTTTTTTAACAAAAAGCGACTTACATATAAAGTAAGTCGCTTTTCTCCTATTCCTTAATATTTACCCCATATTCTTTAAACCAAACATGAATTTGTGCTAAATGAGCTAAAAGCTGAGGCCCAGTCATTAATTGACCAAACCACGGTGTTTGAAATGCGCTGCCGCCTGACTCAATTAAGCCGCTCAGCTGTTCTTTATCAAATAGTTCGTGTAAAATTGAGCCTTTATCCGTTAATAAATCTTGTAGCCATACTGTTACTGCTTTCGTATAGTGCGGATTATGTGTTTTCGGATACGGGCTCTTCTTCCTATATAAGATATCATTTGGAAGTAATCCTTCTAACGCTTTACGCAATAGACCTTTTTCGCGATTTTTATACATTTTCATTTCCCAAGGAATATTCCAAGCATATTCGACAAGTCGGTGATCCGCAAATGGAACGCGTACTTCTAAGCTTGCGCCCATACTCATACGGTCTTTTCTGTCTAATAATGTTGTCATAAACCATACCATGTTTAAATAAAATAATTGTCGTCTCTTTGCTTCAATTGGGCTTTCCCCCTCTAAAATAGGAACTTCTTGAATGGACTCTTCATAGCGCTGCTGTACATATTGTTGTAAATTTAATTTATTTCTCCATTCTTTCTTCAGCAATTGTTCACGTGCTTCTGTAGAACGCATCCACGGAAATGCACTCGATTGTAAATCATCTTCTCTATAAAACCACGGATAACCACCAAATATTTCATCTGCACATTCCCCAGATAAACCGACGACAAAATCTTGTTTAATTTCACGACAAAACCATAATAATGATGAATCAATATCTGCCATACCAGGCAAATCGCGAACGAGCACTGCTTCCGTTAAATACTGCGCTAATTGTTCATTTGAAATGACGCAGCGATGATGGATTGTTTGAAACGTTTCAGTCATCAAATTAATAAATGGTGCATCTGAATTTGGCTGAAACGCATTTGCTTTAAAGTATTTGTCATTATCTTCGTAATCAATGGAATACGTGTGTAATTGCCCTTTTCCTGATCTTTCGTATTCTTTCGCAGCAATTGCTGTAATCGCGCTCGAATCTACACCACCTGATAGAAAAGTGCACAGTGGTACATCAGAAACGAGCTGCCTTGTAATCGCATCTTGTAATAAAAAGCGTGTTTTCTCCACCGTTTCTTCAAAGGAGTCTTCGTGCCTTTTACTTTCCACATTCCAATATCTCCATATACATAAACCGTTCTTTGAAAATGTCATCGCATGCCCTGGACGTAATTCTTTTATACCAGCATAAATACCGTGACCAGGCGTTCTAGATGGTCCAAGGCCGAATATTTCGGATAATCCTTCTAACGTCACTTCCGCCTTCACATCTGGATGCGCCAATATCGCTTTTAACTCTGAGCCAAATAGTAATCGCCCACTGTCATATTTATAAAATAGCGGTTTTACACCTAATCGATCACGCGCAATAAACACTTGTTCTTTCTGTTCATCCCATACAGCAAACGCATATATACCGTTTAAATGATCGACACATTCTTCTTTCCATTCCATATACGATGCTAATAGTACTTCCGTATCAGAATGACCTTTGAACGTATATCCTCTTCTTAATAGTTCCTTTCGAATATCTTCCGTGTTATACAGTTCGCCGTTATAGCAAATTGCATAATTTGTTTCATCTTTTAAACAAGTCATCGGCTGTTTACCACCCTCAGGATCAACAACGATTAACCGTTTATGCCCAAATGCGACATTGCCTTTAATCCAAACTTTATTATCATCTGGGCCACGCTTCGCTAACGTCTCAGCCATCTTCGTAACGACGTCCCGTTCTCCTTCTAATGAGCGTTTATAATCCACCCATCCTGTAATCCCGCACATATAAATCATCCTTCCATCTTATTTCTTTTCTTGAACGTGCAGTAATCCCCACCCTAAGAGGTGCGGATTTAAAAATGAAAAACTTAACGATAACCTACTATCCACATATGGAATAGCATTTTCACTCAGTAAAACGTGTTTTATTGTATGCCCACCTATATCTAGATGTGTCTAGTTATAAAGAATGCACGAACTGTCTATAACAGAAATAACTACTTTTCATAAAGGAGAAATCGTGTATGATACAACGTAACCATATTTTATATAACCAGCCTCGTGCTCATACAGTCGGTAATGTAGAATATATAAACAATGAATGGGTATTCTTTGATGATGAAAATGAGGAAGCATTTTTATTAGAAGATATTGCCGAAGATGGGTTTGAAATTTTATATAACAACAACTGGCTACCAGCTCGTTTCTATGAACAAGATATATTACAAATCGCCAACGAACAGCACCATTTGCAAAACGGGGAAATGATACGCATTCGTAAAAAATTACTTCTTAGCTATACAGAATGGCTTGAGGAATTACCTGACTCTGTTTTTACATTATTAACGGAATCCTTACAATCACTTCATTACTCTTTATATGATTGCATGTATTGTCATAATTATTTATCCTTTTTATCGAAAGAGGAAGCGTGTGAAGGAGTAAATATTCTTTTGTTTGATAACGAAGATATGATTTGTACATTGCAGCACCATTTCGTTCGTCACGCTACGTCAACTAAAAATATGTTTCGTTTTACGAAAGCAAACGGAGAAGAGCTGCATATCGATGCGACATAAAGTGAAACTTTAATCAGCCCCCACCTAACCTCTTTGCTTTCGCTGAATTTTGAGGTGGGGATCTTACTGCCCATTAAAGCGGGATAAAATAAAAAAACCACCTTATTTCCCAAATATTTGAGATTATAAGGTGGTTTTATTTTCTTTATTAGAATACTTTCCAACCAATCGGTAATTTCAGTCCTAGATAAAATACCGCTACAAGCGCGATAATAAATAATCCCCAGAATGCCCCCGTTGCCTTGTTTTTGCTCATTTTCACAAGAACCATTTCCATTCCAGCGATAACTAAAATACCAGCTAACATTTTCATGCCGTACCACATGTGCATGCTACCTGTTGCTGTTTTCACAATACTCATGTACAACATAAAGCCCGTCACAATAATGATAATGTACATTAGGCGAAGCCCCATATGTACACCTTTCCCTTTTCTTCCTGCTGAATAAAGTGAATACGCAACGAAGAATAAAATTAAACCTAACGCCCATGCTGTAATATGCATATGTACCATCGTATCCCTTACCTCCTCTTTTCACACTTTTTCACTCTATATGATAACATGTTCATTTATTTTCAGGAAATGTTTCGCTTTTTTACATTTAAATGCTATAATATTTAGAGTATTTACAAACTTCTTGTAATAACAAAAGGGGGAACAATCATGATTCAAACTAAGGATATTATCGAACTTACAGACACATACGGTGCAAATAACTATCACCCACTTCCAATCGTTATTTCTAAAGCAGAAGGCGTTTGGGTAGAAGATCCTGAAGGAAACCGCTATATGGACTTATTAAGTGCATATTCTGCAGTAAACCAAGGTCATCGTCACCCAAAAATTATTAACGCTTTAATTGACCAAGCCAATCGTGTTACGTTAACTTCTCGTGCTTTCCATAGCGATCAATTAGGTCCTTGGTACGAAAAAGTTGCGAAACTAACTAATAAAGAAATGGTACTTCCAATGAATACAGGTGCAGAAGCTGTTGAAACTGCAATTAAAACAGCTCGCCGATGGGCTTATGATGTGAAGAAAGTAGAAGCAAACCGTGCTGAAATTATCGTTTGTGAAGATAACTTCCACGGACGTACGATGGGTGCTGTTTCTATGTCTTCAAACGAAGAGTACAAGCGTGGATTCGGTCCAATGCTTCCTGGCATCATTGTAATTCCTTACGGTGATTTAGAAGCATTAAAAGCTGCTATTACACCAAACACAGCTGCATTCATTTTAGAGCCAATCCAAGGTGAAGCAGGGATTAACATCCCACCAGCTGGTTACTTAAAAGAAGCTCTTGAAGTATGTAAAAAAGAAAACGTTTTATTCGTAGCAGATGAAATCCAAACTGGCTTAGGCCGTACTGGTAAAGTATTTGCTTGTGACTGGGACGGTGTAACTCCTGACATGTACATACTTGGTAAAGCGCTTGGTGGCGGCGTATTCCCAATCTCTTGCGTTGCAGCAAACCGCGACATTTTAGGCGTATTCGAGCCAGGTTCTCATGGTTCTACATTTGGTGGCAACCCACTTGCATGTGCTGTTTCTATCGCAGCTCTTGAAGTGTTAGAAGAAGAAAAATTAACAGAACGTTCTCTTCAATTAGGTGAAAAATTAGTTGGACAATTAAAAGAAATTGATAACCCAATGATCACTGAAGTTCGCGGTAAAGGTTTATTCATCGGTATTGAATTAAACGAGCCAGCTCGCCCTTACTGTGAACAACTAAAAGCAGCGGGTCTATTATGTAAAGAAACACACGAAAATGTAATTCGTATCGCGCCACCTCTAGTAATCTCTGAAGAAGATTTAGAGTGGGCATTCCAAAAAATTAAAGCGGTATTATCGTAATAATAGAGAAGCTGTCCTACATGTTAGGACAGCTTCTTTCTTTTTTTAGTAGTTTACCGTAAAATAAATTTAATATTCTGTTTATTTTACGAAGGGGGTAGTTATATGCTTTTGAAATACGGCAAACATATTAACTATTTAGCTACTATTCTCATTTCCATTACATTCATCGGATTCTTATTATCCACAACGTTACTTAGTAACTACTCAACACCCCATACATTTATGCTACTTAAAATCTCCTTTTGGACTGCTGTTTTCCTTACAGCTATCGGGTTTGGCCGCGAAAGAAGTTCTCTTGCCGTTATACTAATCGGGATTTGTACGTTAATACTCATCGGATTATATATTTTCGCTATTATAGATTTTTTCAATAATACATGGCCATAGAAAAGAGCTATCTATTAATAAGATAGCTCTTTTCTTCATTTCACTACATTTCGCAAAGTACCAATTCCTTCTACTGTAATAACCACTTCATCACCGGCATGTAAAAACTTCGGTGGTGTGAAACCTTTTCCAACACCAGCCGGGGTTCCTGTTGCAATAATATCTCCTGGTTCTAATGTCATTCCTTTACTTATCGTTGAAATAATTTCTTCTATTGAAAAAATCATTTTATTTGTATTTGAAGTTTGCCTTACTTCCCCATTTACTACCGTTTCAATGTGTAACGCATTTGGCGCACTAATCATCGATTTATGAATTAAATACGGTCCCATCGGACAAAATGTATCGAAACTTTTTCCAAGGAAAAATTGTTTATGCTTCCTTTGAATGTCGCGAGCAGTTATATCATTTATAATGGTATAACCAAAAACATGCTCAAGCGCTTTTTCTTTTTTTATTTGTTTCCCTCGCTTACCAATGACGATAGCTAGTTCTCCTTCGTAGTCTAGTTCATTTGTTGCGTGGGGATGACTATTAATTTTTTCATCCATTCCAATCACTGTCGTTGGTGCTTTCGTAAAGATCATTATATTTTCTGGAATTGACTCTACGCCACCCATTTCTATCGCATGCTCACGATAATTTTTTCCAACGCAAAGGATATTCTTCCTTGGCCTCGGAATTGGTGCTAATATTTTCACCTCAGTTAATGGATAATACGCCGTTTCCCCATGCTCTTTTGCCCAATTTACAATTTCACATACTTTCTCAAAGCATTCAGCCCCTCTTTCAATGCACTCTAACATTGTAATAGGGATCGTAACTTTTTCTCCCTTTTGCCTTTGCACTTCTCGTAAGTGCAATACCTTTTCTTCTTCTTCATCCACAATACCTACAAATACCTTTTCATCTTTTTTCGCCGTTACCAAACGCAATATTTCCACTCTCCATCCTAAAACTCATACCCTTTAATTGTATTCGCATCCGTAAGAAAAAAACCTTCTCATACACGCTAATTTTTACAATATTCTTCTCATATCCTATTTGTTACTCCTTTATTATTTGGCATAAAATGTAGAAATTTTACTTTTTTTAGCGAAGGTATTTCTTTTTTATGGGGTTTTTGTATAATATGTACTACATATATACTAAAAATTTCATTTAGAGATGGAGCCGATTTCAATGTTTGAGCAAGCGATTGAAAAAAAACGTGAAAAAATGATTTATTTTGCTGAACGCTACGGAATGACTTCTCAAAAAACAGTGGATTGTAGCCAAGAACTGGACAGGCTCTTAAATGCAATTTGGCATGTACATACGGATTTTCACCCTAATCAAACACTCGATACACACACGCAATAACGTGTGTGTTTCTTTTATTTCAAAAAAACACACATTTTATTGAAAACGCCCATACAATAGTAGAAAAGAAAATTTTAAAAACGAAAGGTGTTTTGTATGCCAGCTATGGTCGGACATATTCGTATCGTCAATATTGGATCAAGTGGTATTTTTCATATTGGAGATGTATTTGCGATTAGGCCTATTAGTTATTCACGTGCTTTCGCCGGGGCCGGCTCTTTTAATGTTGGAGATAACGTTTCTGTCTACAATTACCAAAGCGCAACGACTGTTAATGATTCAGATGTCATTGATCAAGCGATAATCGGTTCAACTTAGAGGAGGCGATTGTATTGAATTTTTACGTAAACCAAAGCATCATCATTAACAACATTAAAATTGATAGCATTACAACCTCTTCTGTATTCCAAATTGGCACTGCTGGAAGTATTAAAGCTCTATCTAAATTCTCAAATACTGGCGGATTTACAGAGCCCCTTCGCCCATTACATGCAAAAGGACAAATTATTTCTATCAAACCATCAACTAGTTCTTCTTAAGACATCCTTGTCATAAACATATAGCAGGAATATATTTACCCTCCCTATTGAAAAGGAGGTTTCACAAAATGAATCAAGATATATATACTTACTTACACCAACTTCAACAAGCTCTTCAAGCACAACAAACAGCCATCCTGAATTTAGAAGATCAAGTACGTCTATTACAAGAAGAGCTTAACGAATTAAAAAATCGCCCCTCCTCTTCTGTAGGAAAAGTGGAATACAAATTCGATCAATTAAAAGTAGAAAATTTAAATGGTACTTTAAATATTGGTTTAAATCCGTTTTCAGCAAAAGGACAGCAAATTGAAGATTTCCAAGTTGATACAGAAACTTTGAAGGTCAATCCTGAAACTGACACAAATCCAGATTTTTACCAAGGCATTCTTCAGGAAATGCATCGCTACTTAGATGAAGAAGCATATAATCGAATTCTCCATTTTGAACAGGAAGAGAGAACGCCACTCGATGAAATGTATCGACAAATGATGGTTGACGACATAAAAAAACAGATGGAGCATAGACTCCCTTATTATTTATCACAAGCGCAATCACATGAAGGGATTTCAACAGATCCAGATTATTTACGAGATATTATTATTCAAGCTATGAAACATGATATCGACAAGGCCTTCCTCTCTTTTATTCAACACATACCGGGCAATTTCCGAAAGGAGTAAGTATGTATGAATGTTAACGTTGTAAATCGTGAATTAAAAGTCGGACAGATCAAAATGAACGGTGTATCGTCGTCCGCACTCTTTTTAATTGGGGATGCAAATTTCCTCATACTATCTTCTATTCTTGATACACCATTCGAAACTGTTACAGAGGGTCCATTTGTACCGTTAGTAACAGATGTCCCTCCTACTCCAGGTTAAGGAGACTGATAAATTATGTTACATCATGTGTCTGTTGTCCAAAATGTTTCTATTATTTCTTTAGGGATTACTGCCGTATTTCAAGTTGGAGACGCAAATCAAATGGAATTAAAAAGTAGAGCTCTTGCCGTCCACAGGGAAATTCCTTGTTATATAAAAGACGAAGGTCGCTTAGACGCATTTGAAATCTTTACAGATGAACACATCACAATCCCAAAACGAACGACAGATGTTAGATTAAACATTGTAAATGAATGCCCTTTTATTGAAGTAAATAATGTTGAATTGCGAACACTTTTAAATTCTGGCTGCTTTCAAATTGGAAATGTTGATTATGTTTTTAATAACTCTCGTATTATGCAAATTCGCCAATATATTACGGATGAACCTTCCGCTCAATAATTCATATAGTAATTAAAAAGCTTAGTAAAGTAGGTGGATGGTATGCCTTCTGTTGTTGGAAATCTCGTCGTTCAAAACAGTAATGGTTCTTTTAATTTAGGGGATTTTTATAACGTGTCTCCGAAAGAAAATACGAAAGCTTATAACGGATCCGGAGCTTCCAATGTTGGATTTGTCGTGAATACTTTTAACGGTGTTAGTGCAACAAATACGTTTGATTCTGATGTGGCCGATCAAGATCAGATTGGAACAGCTTAATCAAAGGGCTGCCCTGTGATTACCTCTTATAGGTAGATAGTAAAAGAGTCCATCTAACATGATGGACTCTTTTCTATTTCTTCTAGAAGAGCATAGTACTTACTCTTTTTATTTAAATGATAATCCTTGTTCCTCCAAAGCCTTTCTAAGCTTTGGCAAAGATGCCGGTCCCATACCATGTAGTTTTAAGATTTCTTTTTCACTATATTTTGAGAGTTCTTCTATAGTGTGAATGCCATGATGTTCTAATGCCCTTCTTGCTGGTGCTGAAAGAAGAGAGAGAAAATCTTCTTGCGGCGTTCTCTCTTTCTCACAAGTTGGGCAAGTTGGACAATCGCTACTTTTGTAGTATTCATGTCCTTTTTCACACGTTCTTAACGTTTTTTCCGTTGCCATTTTCAAGTTCCTCTATTCTTCAATTTTTACAACATGATTGCCATCAAAGAAGTATAAACATTTCTCTTTCACAGGATGTTGCAAGCTCTTCTCAAGTGCTTTTGCATATAACGAAAGCTGTACTTTATATCGATCTTCTAAAATTGGTTTCGCTTGATCGAATCCGCCTGGGAATTTTCCTTCAATCGTATCCGTTTTAAAGTCGATTAACGTGATGCCATCTTCCTCTTCAATCATGCAGTCGATAACCCCTTGGACAAGAATTGATTCCCCGCTCTTACCTTGCCAATCTTGATATGCTTCTTCTGCTGCAAGCATCATCGTAAATGGCACTTCACGCTCAACACTTTTCGCCGCTAATACTCTTTTACCTAGATCACTGTCAAAGAATGAAATGACTTTTTCGATAGCTATTTCTTCGGCTTGTTCGAATGTTAATAGTTCTTTATTAACCATGCCACTAATTTGCTCCCGAATTACTTCTTCTGTAATCGGCTTCTTCAAATCAACATGCTGCATAACAGCGTGAACTGCCGTACCTCTTTCAGCGTATGTTAATCCCTTTTTCTCCATAAAACGAGGACGTGTTTTAATTGGTGCACGTAATTTTTTAATAAAGGCATTATCGCTGCCTTCTTCAGATTGATAATTTCTCTTTATTTCCGTAACAGATTGTTTCGCACGGTGAGCTGTTGCTTTCTCAAATCCGTACTTCCACATTAATCTGTCGTACACTTCTTCTTTTCGCTCACTTTGCAACGGAACAGCTTTTTTCTCACGAAGTGCTTCTAGTAATTCTTGTTTCTCTTCTTGAACTGGCTCTGGCGCAAGTAACGTGTTACCGTCAACAACTTCTACTTTCCAGCTCGTGTCGTATCCATAAATTTCACCTGGAATGCTTCCTTGTCCTAATTCAAGAAGCATTTCACTATCACGATGTCTATATAATGAAGGTGCAATCCAGTCTAAATAACAAGACGCTCCGGCACGTATATGATCTGGTAATAACCATTCACTATGCTCCCTCGCATCAAGCCATTTTTCAATTTCTTTATTTGCATCCTTAACCGTTCCAATTAAAATTAACTTCTCTTTTGCACGTGTTAACGCTACATATAATACGCGCATTTCTTCCGCAATTAATTCCATTTTCATTTTACGCTTAATCGCAAGTTGCGATAATGTCGTATATTTAATTCGTTTACGAGGATCGATAAATTGTGAACCGAAACCGAAGTCTTTATGCAGTAAGAAACGTTTCATTAAATCTTGTGTATTAAAACGACGACCAAGTCCAGCGACAAATACGACTGGGAACTCAAGTCCTTTACTTTTATGAATCGTCATAATACGAACGACATCTTCTTGTTCACCTAAAGCTCTCGCCGTACCCATATCATCACCGCGTTCTAAAATACGCTCAATAAAGCGTAAGAATCGGAACAATCCTCTAAACGATGTTACCTCATATTGTCTCGCGCGGTCATATAGTACACGCAAGTTTGCCTGCCTTTGTTTTCCAGCTGGCAAACCACCGACAAAGTCATAATAACCCGTCTCACCGTACACTTTCCAAATTAAATCAGAAAGAGACTGTTGGCGCGCGAATTCACGCCATCCTTGTAGTAAGTTATAGAACCATTCTAATTTATCATGTAGTTCTTTTTCTTCTTCAAGCGGTGCCCCTTTTAAGAATGAGCTCATTACTTCATAAAACGAACCTTTCTTCCCGTGAGCGCGAAGCGTTGCAAGTTCTTCATCATTTAATCCAACGATTGGTGAACGAAGTACTGCTGCAAGCGGAATATCTTGCATCGGATTATCAATAACGCGGAATACGTTCATCATAATATTTACTTCTGTCGCTTCAAAGTAACCAGTCGCAAGATCAGCGTATACTGGAATTCCTTGCAATTTTAACTCTTCCATAATTTGCGGTGCCCACGGCATGGAGCGAAGTAAAATAACGAAGTCACGGTATTGTACAGGGCGCATACTATTATTTTTACGGTCATACACTTCATAACCTGAATCGATCATCGCTTTAATGCGCTGCGCCATAAGACGAGCTTCAAGCTGTGCTTTTTCGACTTCTGCACCTTCTTCTCCGTCCATTACTTCTTCTTCCGTTTGCTGAATGCATAATAGTTCAGCTGCTACATCTTCACCTTCTGGATAGGTAGCACCTAACTTTAATTCAGCGTCAGCATCGTAATCGATTTCTCCAACTTCTTCGCCCATAATTTGTTTGAAGATGAAGTTCGTACCCGCTAACACTTCATGACGACTACGGAAGTTTTTCGCTAAATCAATCTTCATTCCGCCGCCTAATCCTTCTGGCGTGAAACGTTTATACTTTCCTAAGAATAATCCTGGTTCTGCTAGTCGGAAACGATAAATCGACTGCTTCACGTCTCCCACCATGAACAAGTTCCCTTCACTCTCAGAATCTTTCGTTACGAATTTAATAATCGATTCCTGCACAAAGTTCGTATCTTGATATTCATCGACTAGTACTTCAGCAAATTTATTACGATATTGAAGCGCTACTGCTGATGGCTTCATCTCACCATTTTCACTTTGTTCACTTAAAATTTGTAAACAGAAATGCTCTAAATCTGTGAAATCGACCATTCCTTTATCTCGCTTCATCGCTTGGAAACGCTCTGTAAATACTTTTACAAGTTGTACGAGTTTTTCTAATACAGGATGCATATCTTGAAAATCTCGTAAGAAACTTTCAGGTTTGCGGCTAAATAGCTCTTCTTGTAGTTTCTTCACTTCATCTTTCGCCTTATTACGAAGAGAGTCTACTTGTTTGACAATGTCTTCGTTATAATCACTTTTCTTAATACGCTTTAATGTTTGCCACGATACGTTTTGCATCGCTTCATACACACTTGTCCATGACTCACGAGCAGCTGATGATAACGTTCCAAGTAAAGCTAAATCTGCTTGCAGGGTTTCAACACGAGGTGCTGGACCGTCAGGAAGCATCGCAAGCTCCGTCGCTTTACGAATATGCTTTTCCGCTGTTTCAAGTTGGAATTTCACATCTTCTAATAAGTAAGAAGCGTACACTAAATCTTCAATTGTCTTTCCTTCCACATCGTATGCTTCTACTAATTTATCAAGCCATTTTTCCGGATTTGGATGTGCTCTTGATTCTGTATGAAGTGCTAAAATCATACGTTGTAAATCATCGTCACTACGGTCACTCGTATAACGATCAACAAGTTCAAAGAATATCGTATTATCTTCAATTCCATACTCTTCTTCTAATATGTCATCTAGCACTTCTTCTTTTAATAGTTCGTTTTCTGTTTGATTCGCAATGCGGAAACGAGGATCAACATCAAGCATGTAATAGTATCCTCTAATAACTTGTAAACAAAATGAATGGATCGTTGAAATGGAAGCTTTATTTAATAAGCTCAGCTGCTTTCTAATGTGCTGAGAGCCTGGCTCATCAATTAATACTTTTTCTAACGCTTCCCCAATTCTGTTTTTCATCTCTTGCGCCGCTGCATTCGTAAATGTTACAACGAGCAGGCGGTCGACATCGACTGGGTTTTCTTCATTTATAATCTTTTTAATAATACGTTCAACTAATACCGCTGTTTTCCCTGAACCAGCTGCTGCCGCGACTAAAATATCACGTCCGTTCGCTACAACCGCTTTCCACTGGTCATCTGTCCACTGACTACCTTCTGGTTTTTTAGGCCAATTTTCTATCATTCTCCGCCAACCTCCTCTCTAATTTTCTCCATCGCTTCGCTATCTTTCATATCTTTTAGCGTACGGAATTGGTTATCTTCAAGTGATTCATCGAACTGGCAAACCGATTTGAAGTTACAGAACGTACATGCCGCTTTATTGCCCTTTTTGTAAGGAGCAATATCGATCACACCTTCTGTAATATCTTTTCCGATATTTTCAAACGTATGGTGTACGTATTTTTGCAGTACGTTAAACTCTTGTTCACTTGCAATACTAGAACGCGCACTAAAACTACCGTCTTTTTTCAGACCGGCGGAAATAATATCAGAGCTTCCTGTTGAAAGTTTGTTATCCATTAAACGAACAACGTCAGCATCTCCTAGTACGAGACCTTTCATTTTGAATTTCTTTAAAATTTCCTTTTCAATTTCTGCTTCAGATGCGTCACCTTTTACCTCCACTATTGGGTTATGAATGTGGAAATACAATACACCAGCTGGTGATGCCGTGCCGCCTTTTTTCATCCACGTATGCGCATTTGAAGTAACAACATCTAAATACGTTAACATTTGAAGTGCTAATCCGTAATACACTTCTGTTAAGTCTAACGCTTTTGAGCTTGATTTATAGTCAATAATACGTAGGAATGTTCCATTTTCATCTTCCGCCTTATCAACGCGGTCAATACGGCCAACTACTTCCATCTTTACACCATTAGGTAACGAGAATTCCATCGGTGGAAGTGACCCTGTACCGCCCATACCAAATGGCACTTCTAAATCAACTGGTACGAAACCGCTAGACTTCGCATGTTCACGAAGAATGATTGACGTACGGAAAATGATTTGTTGTAGTTTTTGTTTTAAATAGAAATGACGGTTTGAACTTAATAAAATTTGTCTTTGTAATAACGGTGCAATCTCTTCTATTACTACAGCAGAAAGATGCTCACACTCTTTTATTGATAAATCCGCCCAAGTACGGTTTTCACGTAATAGCCTGTCCGCAATTCTCTTCAGTGCTGCATGGAATAGTTCCCCAATATCTGGCGCATCAAGTTTGAAAATATCACGCTCTCTTAACGATAAACCGTGCTGCGCGAAATGAGCGTACGCACAACGGTTAAATAACTCCATACGAGAGACGCTCCCTTTTATTTTATCTCCGTATAAATCTCTACTTACAGCTGTACTTAGCTTTTGCGCACGATTTCGGTAGAATAAGCTTGATAATACGCGGCTACTTTTTTGCTTCCATTCATCCGAAGTTACGTAGAAATTATATACATCCCACCAAAAGTCTAAATTGCCTTCAAATCCATATCGCTTCCACGTTTGAAGTTGCTGCATAACATATGAC
The DNA here is from genome assembly GCF_001884035.1 of Bacillus tropicus. Lineage (GTDB taxonomy): Bacteria > Bacillota > Bacilli > Bacillales > Bacillaceae_G > Bacillus_A > Bacillus_A tropicus. The sequence goes on along the minus strand of NZ_MACG01000031.1, from coordinate 165,307 downwards.
AACGTTACTTCTGGCGTTGCTACGTATGAAATTTGTTCCGAACGCGATAAATCATTTACGTCATTCGTAATAAAGTTATCTTTCACATCAGGGAACATTCTTTTTATTTTCTTAATAAAGCTAGACGCAAGTAACGTCTTCCCTTCCTCATCTGCAAGCGGACATGAAATATATAATTTCTCAGTTGCTCTCGTTACCATTTGGTACATAACGAACTGCTCTTCTAATAAAGTTTGTCTCGTCGTTGGTGCGAGTTCAATACCTGCAGCGCTAAGAACATCTCTTTCCTCATCAGAAAGCATACCTTCATCCATAGGTGCTGCTGGAATCACACCTTCATTCACGCCAATAACAAATGTTGCTTTCACATTTGATAATCTTGAACGATCAATATTCGCAATCAATACTTGGTCTAATGACGGCGGAATGTTTGCAAATTGAAGCGCCTCAAGACCAGTAGACATAACGTCTGTGAACATAGAAAGTGACATTTTTTCTTCCCCAAGCATCTCAACGAACGTATCAAGAAGACTCATTACTTCTTCCCATACTTGTTCATGATCTGTCGCAAATAAGAAATCTCCACTCTCTTCTGCACGAATACGTAATTCCTCTAACTTCTTCGGAACGTCAAGCTCTTCTAAAAATAAGTAAACAGCTTCGCACATTTGCATAACCGTTCCCGCACGCTTCAGTCTTTTTTGCATACGAATAACTGGCGTTCTTACAACGTCACGTAATCGATTTATTTTCTCTTCCATTTCACGTTCACTGTCTGTAATCATCCCGTCCGTATCGTCAAGAGAACGATAGCGACGATACATCCACGGATCTTCTGAAGTCCATCTCTTCCCTTGTACACCGTACGCTAAACAGTAGTTTTCAAACTCATCCATCTCTTCACGCATCGTTTCTTTTCTTACGTCCAATGGATATAAAAGTTCTGTTTTCACGCAGCGAAACACTGCATCATAACGCCAATTCCCGCTAATAATCTCTAGTGCAGAACGAATACATTCTACTAGCGGATGATGTGACATCGGGCGTTTTTCATCGATGAAGTGCGGAATATTATAATCTGTAAATAACGTTCGCATCACATCGTAATAACTTTCTCCATTACGAAGAAGAACCGCAATATCTCGGTAACGGTAGTCTTCATCCGCCACAAGTCTACGAATTTCACGGGCAACACCCTCTACTTCAGCTCGTAAATTCGCTGCTGTATGAATCGTTACACTCGCTTCCCCGTGAAACTTTTCATTCGGACGCGCTTCATAATGCGTTTCTAAATGCGCTAATGCTTGCGAATGAAAACGTGGTTGTTCCATAAGTGGAATCGTTTTTTCAATTTCTATCTTCTCTTCACGTGCTACTTGTTTTATTTTTTCATACGTTAACGTCGTTTCATAAAATAAATCTAGTTCATTTACTGGCTGCGCTAACGTTTTTTCATCTATCGTTAACGTAATCGTAACTCTCGCTCCGCAAATCATAAGCTGTCTTACAATTTCTAGCTCTTGCGGTGAGAAAGAATGAAATCCATCTATATAAATTTCAGCCCCATTTACATATTCAGATTGCGGAAGCTTTTCCACTAGTAATTGCAGGTAGTCTTCTGAATCTAAATATTTTCCGATTAAAGCACGTTCAAAATCATCATATAATAGTTGTAGATCATACACTTTATTCGCTAATAGCTTTTGTTCGGCACTGCTACTATGTGCATCCAATTGTTGCCACATTTCATATACGTTAGATGGCGTCACGTTATAACGTTTAAACTCCGCAATCATACTACCAAGATGTTCAAAGAAACCGTTTTGCTCCGCTGCTTTTTGGAACACTGATAATCCATCTTTACGAGACTCTACAATTTTACGAAGTAGCATATGTACGCCCGCTTCATCAATGTGAAGACGACTCGCTCCGCCAACTTCTTGCAGCACCTTCCACGCTAACCGTGAAAAACTAAAAACTTGTGCCCGAATAGAACCTCTAACATCCTCACTACCAATTAACGCCTGCTGCGTTTGGAATGTCATCTGTTCTGGCACAAGATATAATATTGTTTCCCCTCTTGGGCGCTGCTTTAACTCTTCTTGCACTTCGTGTAAACAAAGTGTACTTTTTCCACTTCCCGCTCTACCAATCACAAATCGAAGTGACATGTAACCCCACCTTTCACTTACATAACGAACGTTAGTTTGCTACTATAATTGTATTATAGGACACGAAAAAAGACAAACGGAGTAGTTTGTCTTTTTCTATACTTCTACCTATTATATCAACCTTTTGAAAAATTCGTTTGTACCTCTTGAATTGGCCAATATCGTAAATCAACTTTACCGACAACTGTATCAGCTTTTACAAACCCAAAGTGTCTACTATCCCAGCTCCCTAGGCGGTTATCACCCACTACAAAAATATATCCAGGTGGCACCGATTTTTCCTTCGTTAACTCTTCTAGTTTAAAATCACCTGTTAGTTGTCGTCCATCTATCTCTTTCTTATACGTTTCTAAATAAGGTTCATCTACGAATTGTCCATTTATATATAGCTTATCATGCTTATATTCAATATGATCCCCAGGTAAACCGATAATTCGTTTTACGTAGTCCTCTTTTTTATTCGCATGAAACACAACAACGTCAAATCTGTTCAAGTCCCCCACTTGATAACTCACCTTATTTACAACGAGCATATTGCCATCTTGCAATGTCGGCATCATTGACTTCCCCTCTACAACATACGTTGAAAAGAAAAACGTTCGAAAAAATACAGCTAATAATACACCAATTAAAATTGTTCGTATCCACTCTATGCCTTCTTTTTTCAAAGTTTTCTTCATCCGCTTCTCCCCTTATCCTTTAATAATGAAGCTTCCCTTTACAAAGAAGACTATTCTTAATGTAGTTCTAACTTTACTTCGATTTTCTTACCGACATACCATAAAATAAAAATACCAATCGCTACAATGACTGATTTCACCGGATTATGAATAAATGACATTAAATCATGACCGATATACGTTAAAATAAAAATCATCACAAGCTTTCCGAACGCGAGAGCAAGGCCAAACTGTTTTACACTAATGCGTGATAGACCAGCAACAACATTTATAAGCGCAGACGGTGTAAACGGAAAACAAAATATGACGAAAATCGGCGCGAACCCCTTCCTTTCAATCCATCCCATTGCCTTCCGTACTCTCTCATGCTTATTTACAAAAGAAAAGAAACGACTTCGGCCAAAATGGCGGATTATGAAAAAGACAAGTAAGGCACCCATTACTGATCCTAGCCAAGAATAAAGAAAACCGAGCCAAAATCCAAATGCAACAGCATTCGCTAGTACAAATACGATGAGTGGCAATGCTGGAATTAGCGCCTCTATCATCGGTAACCCAATACCAAGAAGTGGTCCGAACGCTTTATAGCTTTCAACAATATGATCCATATTTTCTGGTGAAAAATACTCTTTGATTGTCTGAAAATCCATTCTACACTTTACCCCTTTACTCTAAGTACTACCTCTACTGTATCATTGCCTATATGAAAGAGGAAATGGTAGGTACGACATATGGAGATGTAATTATTAAGTTTCCATATCTTTCATAAGAATTCCTTCATTATTATGCTACGATAATCTATCAATATTTGACAAGATATTACATATTAATAACACCCTATCCAACAATATCCTTATATCCCTTCAAAAATAGTATATTACAAATAATTTATTTAAATATAAAAAAATAGTATTTTTTACATTTTTTATTAAAATAACATCGTAAATCTGTTATACTAAATATCGCAATATATTTATTTTATATTTTTAGGAGGAAATACTTTGAAAGACACAGTAAAATTATTAAAATGGGTTACTGGTGCCTTAGAGGCTTTACTGGGAATACCTGTACTCGGAGGAACTATTGTTGTTTCTTTACTTTGGTTACCACTTCTTTTCATGCTAGTATTACATATTGTTACTTTAGTATTGGCTAAAAAAGCTAATATGAGCGCTAACGGTAATGTGCTAGGAATTGTAACTTCTTGCCTTGCATGGATTCCGTTTGTAGGAATGATTTTGCATATTTTATCAGCTATCTTCATTATGATGGATGCTGCCCGTAAGGAAGAAACTTATTAATATTTAAATAGCAAAAAAGCTGTCCTAGAATGCCGCTTAAAGCAACATTCTAGAGGCAGCTTTTTCTATATTACACTTCTTCTTCTCTAACAACATATACTTTCTCATAAGCTGGTCTTAATGTTGATTCTTCACTTTTATCAACCTCTTTAAAACAAGGATTTCCTTGTTTTTTTCTACGGTCTTCATATTCAGTACGCAATTTCGCTGTACGATTTTGTTGATTTTCAAAACTAGTTTTAGATATCTCTAGCTTCACCGCAAAGCCATTTATAAATCTAATAATAAGGTTTCCATCTTTTAATTCTTTATTGCTTTCAATATAAAAATGAGACAACCACGCGCATTCTTTTCTAGAATACGAATAGGTAGGGAAAAAATAAAGTTGATCGGTCGGACTAATCGCAATCGGAGCTTTATGTGTAATACGAGTTAACTCTTTCGTTCCTTCTTTTCTGCCTAAAAAACTAGAACCATGCTTGCGGCAACTTCTTTCTATAATATCTAGAGGTTTTTGAAATACGAAAAAAGAGTCTTGCACTTCAACAACTCGCGTAACAATTTTCTTTTCACTGAGAATTATAGGAAGTAAGGCCATTGTATTTTTATTAACAACGTAGTTTTCGACATAGCGTTCCACTTTACTTTCCATATTCCACTATCTCCTTTTTTCTATTTATATTAGCAGCTGCATATATAATTTTAGCATCTATGAAAAGGAAATGGCTTACAGATTCCGCTTTTTTACAATACTTTATCATTTATCAAATTTCTTTTAAATCACAAAATATAAATATAGTGATTAGATAATAACAATCCAGATAAAATGTATTTATACTATCAATAAATTTTTATAATTGCTTCCTCATTTCACATCATTACGACAGTTAACTTTGCTATAATTAAAAGAAAAATCCAATATATGGAGGTCCACTATGGAAGAAAAAGAAAGGCAACCAACGATTCAAATGAAAAATAGTAGCATTGTGATCGTAAAAAACTCAGCTAGTATTATATTCGGCTTATTTTTCATACTACTATTCTTTGCAAAACCTTTTCGTACATCGAAATGTTCTGAATGTAAGAAACGCGAGAAGAAAAGGGTTGAAAAAGAAGAGTAAAAGACCTTCCATTTTGGAAGGTCTTTTACTCTTTTCATGTTTTCTTCCGAGTGTCCATATATCCTACTTTTAAAATATTATTATATATTAAAAAATGATTAAAAATGATCCACTAGGTTAAAAATTACTTGTACGTGTTACCCGTTTTTATTTTTTAGTAAGATCTTCAACTTTTTAATTGTTAAATCTGCAATATAAGTTTTGTATATAATTCCACTTCAAAACACAAAATATGTAAGTGATTATGTATGATTACATTCGTTTTTTATCTAATTCCAAAAAGGAGCTGTATAATATGGAGAAAAAATGTCTATTAAGCCAACAGATTAATAGCGTCCCATCAGATGCTCTGAATACCCCTAGTAAGGAGCAAGAACAAATGTTAGAAACATCATCTCAAGACGAACAAAATTCTAACAACAATGCTAACAAAAAAGATGTTACTCAAATCCTATATGGCACAGATTTACCCATTTCAGATGTAGACAGAACAACAAATAAAGTGAAACTTTAATCAACCCTCAATAATTGGGCGTTAACAGGCAGTTGGTCTCCCGTCGAATTTTAAGATGTAAAGACTTTCTCCACAACAAAAAAAGGATGGCAGCAGCCATCCTTTTTTCCATAATAAACTATAAAATTATAGTTTGATTACGTTTTTAGCTTGAGGTCCACGGTTGCCATCTTCGATTTCGAAGCTAACTTTTTGACCTTCTTCTAGAGATTTGAAACCGTCAGTTTCGATTGCAGAGAAATGTACGAATACGTCGTTTTCGCCTGGAACTTCGATGAAACCGAAGCCTTTTTCGTTGTTAAACCATTTTACTTGTCCTGTTACTGCCATAATTATTTCCTCCTAAGAAAATACATTTTTTTAAATTTTTAGTTTTCCTATCTAAAAAAAGAATCCACACATTATCAAATACGAAACATAAACTAGTTCTCACATACTTTTTCTCGTTCGTTTCCAGCACTTGATAATATATGGATTGCTTAATTTAACTATTCAACTGACATTATCATAGCACATTAAAATAAAATGTACAATCTTTTTTGAAAATAACTGACAAATTAAATCACGTATGCAATTATCAATATCTTATTTGAATAAAAATAAACAAATCTTTCGAATGCCACTATATTCCTTTTTCTAAGTGTTAAAATGTAATCTGACAGTACTTACTGGAGGGGATAAAATGTCAAACTACGCCAACGAAGAAAAACTTACAGGGGGAAACGTCTCAAACGTATATCGTTCTAAAAATACTGTTCGGCGAGAATTGAAGCCAGACAGTGTAAAAATTCATAAGTTATTACAGCATTTAGAAAACAAAGGTTTTCATTACGCACCAAAGTTTTTAGGTATAGATGAGAAAAATAGAGAGATTTTATCTTTTATTGAAGGAGAGGCTGGGAATTATCCTTTAAAAGAATACATGCGATCTAATGATGTGTTAAAAGAAATAGCAAAGATGCTTCGCCTTTATCATGATGCTGTAAGTGAATTTCCGTTATTAGATGATTGGAAACCTATGGACCATACGCCAAATAACAATGAGGTTTTATGCCACAATGATTTTGCTATATATAACATTATATTTAATAACGAGAAGCCGGTAGGGATTATTGATTTCGATGTTGCTGCTCCTGGACCAAGAATTTGGGATATCGCTTATACGCTCTATACTTGTGTACCTTTAAGTAGAACGTATTATACAGAATCAGGCGAGGCAGTTCATTATGAATCGGCACAACATGCTGGCCGTATGAAAGAAAGAATAAAATTATTCGTCCAGTCCTACGGTAAAAGTATGGATGAAGATTACTTAGGTATGGTGTTACTGCGATTAGAAGCATTATGTACATATATGAAAAGAAAAGCAAACGAAGGCGACGTAAATTTCCAAATAATGATTGATGAAGGACATTTAGAGCATTATGAGAAAGATATGAAGTTTATTCGTGATTATGGAGCTGAGTGGATTTGATCATATTGTCTTTTTTGTCGGTAAGTCGATATCCTTTGTCGAATCGTTGATAGATTTTAAGTTATGATAGATATATCGAAAAAAATCGTTTATATAACTTGATTCACACTTGAATGGTTTAGAAAATAACAAGGGGCACCATTTAAACAGGTGCCCCTTCCTTTTATTTCGTAAATTGTGCTTCTTCTGTAGATCCTTTTAATGCTGTCGTTGATGAAGTACCGCCTGTAATTACTTGTGCTACTTCATCAAAGTAACCTGTTCCTACTTCTCGTTGATGACGAGTTGCAGAGTAGCCGTGTTTTTCTGCTGCGAATTCTGCTTGTTGTAGTTCAGAGTACGCTGCCATGCCGCGCTCTTTATAGCCGCGTGCTAATTCGAACATGCCGTAGTTTAATGAGTGGAATCCAGCAAGTGTTACGAACTGGAACTTATAACCGTAAGACGCGATTTCTTTTTGGAAGCTAGCAATTGTTTTCTCATCTAGTTTTTGTTTCCAGTTAAATGAAGGTGAACAGTTGTACGCAAGCAATTTCCCTGGATGCTCCTTATGAATTGCGTCCGCAAATCGTTTTGCATCTTCTAAATTTGGTTCAGATGTTTCACACCAAACGAGGTCTGCATAAGGAGCGTATGCTAAACCACGTGCAATCGCTTGATCAAGACCCGCTTTCGTACGGTAAAATCCTTCTGGTGTTCTTTCTCCTGTAATAAACGCTTTATCAACAGGATCGATATCGCTCGTAATTAAATCTGCTGCATCCGCATCTGTTCTTGCAACGATAATTGTCGGTACTCCCATTACATCTGCAGCAAGGCGTGCCGAAATTAAATTACGCACCGCTGTTTGCGTTGGTAGTAATACTTTTCCGCCTAAATGACCGCATTTTTTCTCTGAAGATAATTGATCTTCAAAGTGCACGCCAGATGCACCTGCTTCAATCATACCTTTCATCAGTTCAAATACGTTTAATTGTCCGCCAAATCCAGCTTCTGCATCTGCTACAATCGGTACGAAATAATCTGTATCACCGCTTCCTTCCATATGCTGAATTTGATCCGCACGTTGAAGTGTTTGATTAATTCGTTTTACTACAGCAGGTACGCTGTTCGCTGGATATAAACTTTGGTCTGGATACATATGGCCAGAAAGGTTCGCATCTGCTGCTACTTGCCATCCACTTAAATAAATTGCTTTTAACCCAGCTTTTACTTGCTGCATCGCTTGGTTTCCTGTTAATGCGCCAAGTGCGTTAATGTAATCTTCCGTATGAAGCGATGCCCAAAGCTTTTCAGCACCGCGGCGCGCTAACGTATGTTCAATATCAATTGACCCGCGCAGGCGAACTACATCTTCTGCCGAATATGGACGTGTGATCCCTTTCCAACGCGTATCTAGTTCCCAACTCTCTTGTAATTTCTCGATTCTTTCGTTTTTCATTTGTTCCATCCCCTTTTCACTTTTTATAAAATTTCATAACCCGGTAATGTTAAAAATGGTACGAATTCATCATTCCGAACGAGATTTGTAAATAACGTTGTCGCCTCTTGGAATCTCCCTTTCTCAAAGGCTTCTTTACCAATCTCTCTTTCTATTTTTGCTAACTCTTCTTCTTTTAGCTCTTCCATTAATTCAAGTGTAATATTACGGCCATCATTTAATTTTCCACCTTCATGGCGAATCCATTGCCATACTTGTGCCCTAGAAATTTCCGCTGTTGCCGCATCTTCCATTAAGTTATAAATTGGTGCTGCTCCCCGTCCGCTTAACCAAGATGCTATATATTGAATGCCTACGCTAATATTCAGGCGAAGCCCCTCTTCTGTAATCGTTCCCACTGGTACTTCTAATAAATCCTTTTCTGTAACATGTATTTCTTCACGTTTTCTAAAAATTTGATTCGGCGTTTTCATAATGTGATTAAATACTTCCATCGCGACTGGTACAAGTCCCGGGTGGGCAACCCAAGTCCCGTCATGACCATCTAAAGCTTCGCGCTCCTTATCCGCACGTACTTTTTCAAAAGCCGCTTCATTCGCTTCTGGATTATTTTTAATTGGAATTTGTGCTGCCATCCCTCCAATAGCTGGTGCATTACGGCGGTGACACGTTTGAATGACTTTCAAAGAATACGCGCGCATAAACGGCGCCGTCATCGTGACTTGCGCTCTATCTGGAAGTAAAAATTCATTATGATTACGGAAACCCTTTAGAAAACTAAAAATATAATCCCATCTTCCGCAATTTAATCCAGCAGAATGATCTTTAAGCTCATACAAAATTTCATCCATTTCAAACGAAGCGTGAATCGTTTCCAGTAATACCGTTGCTTTAATCGTTCCGTTTGGAATACCGATATATTTTTGAGCAAATACGAAAACATCATTCCATAACCTTGCTTCTAAATAGCTTTCCATTTTTGGTAAGTAAAAGTATGGACCGCTTCCTTTTGCTAAAAGAGCTTTCGCATTATGGAAAAAATAAAGTCCGAAATCTACTAAGCTACCAGACATATTTTCCCCATCAACTTGCATATGTTTTTCTTCTAAATGCCATCCTCTTGGACGCACAATTAACACTGCTGTTTTACTATTTAAACGATATTCTTTTCCGTTTTCATTTTTATGTGAAATCGTTTCCTTTACTGCATCTCGTAAGTTTATTTGACCTTCAATCGCATTTTCCCAAGTTGGTGAATTCGAATCTTCAAAATCCGCCATAAAAAGATGTGCTCCTGAATTTAAAGCGTTAATAACCATCTTTCTATCTACTGGGCCAGTAATCTCTACGCGGCGATCCTCTAAATCTTTTGGCAATTTAGCAATTGTCCAATCCGCTTCACGTATGTGCTTCGTTTCTTCTAAAAACTTCGGAAACTCCCCTGCATCAATTCTCTTTTGTTTCTCCGCACGCTTTTGTAAAAGTTCTATGCGGCGCTCATTGAAATTCCCATGTAGTTCCTTCAAAAAACTAAGCGCCTCAGGTGTCAATATTTCGTTGTACGCTGGCAACATTTCTCCGGGCAATGTAACCCGTGAAGTTTGCGTCGACATATTAGCATCCCCTTCTTAAACTGTTTTATAACAGATTTGATTTTATGTTTTATATTATATAACAAATCTTCAGAAAAGGAAGTTTTTTTTGAAAATTTAATTGTTTTTTTATAAAACTGTGTTCTTCCACTAGCATTACACATAAAAAAAAGGGTCAGTGTTATACAACACTGACCCCTTTTTTATTAAAGCGCTCTAAATAAGAACTGCGCATATTGTTCACGTGTTACTTTCATGTTCGGAGCGAAGTTACCCTTCCCATCTCCTACTGAAATACCATTTGAACCTACTGCATTAATCGCATTTTCTGCCCAATGTCCTTTTGGTACATCTTTAAATCCTGCTGATCCTTTTACTTGTAGTCCAAATGCTCTCGTAAGAACTTGCGCCATTTCTGCACGTGTTAACGTATCTTTTGGTCTGAAGTTTCCTTTCTCGTCACCTGTAAAAATACCTAATTCTGTTACTGCTAACACTTCGAAAGGAAACATCGTTGAATTATCATCAACAATATCATTATACGGGCTTTCTAATTCCTCATCTTCACCAAATTCTTCATCAAGATCAAGCGCACGATAAATTAAAGCAGCTACTTGTTCACGAGTTACATTATGTCCAAAACCAAACATCCCGTTTCCATAACCAAGCATAATTTCTTGTTCTGCTAAAGTTTGAATTGCTTCATAAGACCAATGTCCTGCTGGCACATCTTTAAAGATTGCCTGACTTGCTTGTTGTGGCTTTGCAGCTAATTCAGCTTTTGCTGTTGTCCCTTCAGCACCAAATGCTACTCCCCCCATAATTGTTAAAGCTGTTGCTACTTTTAAAACTTTTTTCTTCAAAGTATTCTCTCCCTAAAAACATATTTTTTTCTAATATAAAGAATTAATGGAAGCGTAACAATACAATTCCCATGTTATTTTTGTCTAATTTATGAACTATATTTCATATACTTTTATTTACACTCTATTAATAATAAAGTTACTAAATCGTATATTTAACCAATAAAAAGTTACTTTATTCATTTTCTTTTTATCCACTAAATTCCAATAACTAAATTGTAAATAGTAAATCGATATACTTATAAATAATTTAAAATAAGAAAAAAGCGTGGGATTCCCACACTTTTTTCTCGATATATATTATATTAATATAATTTAAACATCCTTATATTTTAAATTTTATTCATAATTCTCATCTTTTACTGGAAAATAAAAAACAGCTTTATTTAAAAACGTTGCATATTGCTCACGTGTTACAACTTTATTCGGTTCAAATTTCCCATTCCCTGTTCCTACTATGACATGATTAGACTGCAGTGCACTAATCGCATTTTTTGCCCAATGATTATTTGGTACATCTTTAAATGTATGGTTCTTCTTCACTTCAAATGTAAATGCCTTCGTAAGAATTTGCGCCATTTCTGCACGTGTTACTGGTGCGGCTGGTCTAAAATTCCCTTTTTCATCGCCTTCAAAAATACCATGCTTTGTTAATACTAAAATTTCATCTAAAAAGAATGTAGCCCTCTCTGAAATATCTTTGTATGGATTTTTTAAAGGTCCTTCTTTTTTCAAATTCAATGTACGATAGAGTACTGCAGCTACTTGTTCTCGTGTTACATTATCTCCTACACCAAACTTACCATTTCCATAGCCTAACATTACTTTATTGTATACTACGTCCATTATATCGTCATATGCCCAGTGGTTTACTGGAACATCATCAAATACAATCATTTCTGGATATTCTTCTGCTTTTACGTTTGGAACATTCGTACTTACAAACAAGCCGCCCATAATAGTTACCGTTGCCATTATACGTAACATGTTCTTCTTCATTGCCCTCTCCCCTTTATCTCCATTTGAAAAAACGGAAAATAATAGACTGAAATCCTTTCCAATATTACATATGTTACTTTTGCACCCATTATGCAATATATTACATTTAAAAAATCTATTATTGTGAAAATCACTACTAAAGGAGAGCCAATTCGCTCTCGATTTCAACTTTTATGCCGAATTGTACGCAAATCAATTTTCTTTCCTGTATTCATGTAAAGGTGTTTCTATAATATAAATATTCTACTTTTTTTAAAAGAAATCCTTCACATTTTAAACGTTCATTTTCTAGACAAAAAATGCATTTATATCAACTTAACTACAACATACGACAATATTAACCTCTCTATTAATAAAAGCTCATAATGAGCGGAAGATACCTCTTCTACAAATTATGAGCTTTCTCTTTATCTATTCCATTTTCCCTGGAGAATTATCAATTGATCGTTGTAAAAACTTCGCAAATTGCCCGCGTGTAACAAGCATTTCTGGCTCGAACTTGCCATCTCCCGTTCCTACCGCTACTTTATTAGACTGTAATGCGCTAATTGCATCTCTTGCCCAATGGTTTTCTGGTATATCTGTAAATGTATGCGGGCTCTTCGCTTTCAACTCATATGCTTTCGTTAAAATTTGTGCTAATTCTGCACGAGTCAGTGTATCTTTCGGACGGAAATTTCCATTTTCGTCGCCTTTAAAAATACCGATATTTGTTAAATGTAAAATTTCGTAAGGGAACATTGTTGACTTCCCGCTAATATCCCCATATGGATTCGCATCAAATACACTTCTTTTTAAACCAAGTGCACGATGTAGCACTGCCGCTGCCTGTTCACGTGTTATATTATCTTCTGTCCCAAACTTACCATTTCCATAGCCATACATAATGCGATGATATACTAAATTTGTAATTTCTTCATATGCCCAATGATCTGTTGTGACATCATCAAACTCTATCATAATATTAGGACTAGATTTTTGAGTAACATCTGTATTTGCAGACACACCATTTGCACTTACAAATATCCCCCCCATTAAAGTTAGTAATGTCGCGATCTTTACTAGCTTTTTCATCTCTCTCATCTACCTTTTCCTTTATTTTCCTACTCATCTATTTTACAGAAAATATGGAAATTATCAATAGAATATGATTAAATTATTCACAATTCCGAATACATTTTTTCTTCTACCACTATTTTTTCACCTTTCGTTTTTCGAAAAGTAAAGGCCATTCCTACAAATATAAGGATAATCCCTACTACTTGCATACTAGTCGGTCTAAATCCAGTAAAGACTGTATCTAATAGTATTGCAACAGCAGGATCTAAAAATACTAATACAGAAATCATTCTAGTAGATAAATCTCTTAAACTGTCAAAAAATAAGTAATATACAAATCCAGTATGTATAAGACCTGTCGCTGTAATCATCATCCAGTTCATCTCTGTTAACCCTTGAAACTTGCCAAAGTCTACGAATGGTAGCAATAAAAATATACCTAAAAATGTTTGTAAAAATGTCATCGCATATGCGCTCGTATGTTGAATTCCTTTTCCTAGTAAAGTAGTAAAAGCATAAAATAGTGCCGCAAGGAGTGCCCATACCATACCAGATGACATCAGTTTCTCAAGCGATACATTTCCATCTACACCAGCTACTAGAACTGTACCGATAAAACAAATGGCAATAGACAAAACAGCAAACATTGTAAGTCTCTCTTTAAATACGATACTACCAATCATTAATACGATAATGGGTGCCAGATGGTAAACTGAAATTGCAATTGTAATCGACATAACTTCAAACGCTTTAAATAAAAATACCCAGTTAAAAACGAGAAATACACCGCATGCTAATATTTGCATGACTTCTTTTTTATTCCATTGCTCACTTTTATACTGTCCTGTTACGAGCCAACATAATGCTAAAAATATTGTCGCACAAATGCAACGAACGAATACTAATTCAAAAGACGGTAAACCTGTTTGAACAGAAAAAAATCCAATTGACCCGAAAATAGACATCGAAAGGATCATTTTTATAGCCGGCATTGATTTTGAATGAAACAAAATATTAACCTCCTAAATATTTCACTGAATATTCCATATATTATACACTATAATTTTCCAAAATTCGAATAACCCACAAAAAAGAAGCAGTACACTACTGCTTCTTTTCTTTTTCATATTGTTCAAACGTATGAATTCTTTCAAAAATTGGTGGATGTGTGTATAAGAAAAACTTCACTAACGCAGGAGGATTTACTTGGCTTAAACTCGTTTTTGATAAATATTGAAACGTTTTTACACCAGATTTCCCGTCCTTTGTCATGTCTAAAGCGTATTGATCTGCTGCTCGTTCTTCTATACGAGAAACATAGTTTGTTGCTGGCTGTGATGCAAAAGAGAGTACAGAAGAAATTAAGAAAAATAAAGGTAAAATTGAAAAACATGCTGCTTTTGAAATTTGCAGCGTATCTCCCCATTTTCGAATACACATATTTATAATACGACTAATGAGGTACATCCCTATAAACGATAGTAAGACATAACTCGCAACGCCCCAATATATATGTTTCATAACGTAATGTCCCATTTCATGGGCCATTATAAATAAAATCTCTTTATCTTTTAATTGCTTTAGCGTTGTATCCCACATTACAATACGGGCGTTAGGGCCAATTCCTGTTACATATGCATTTAGCGCATTCGTTTTCTCCGACATATTCACTTCATATACATGTTTAGCAGGAATGTCTGCTTTGTCTGCTATCGCTAAAATTTTCGTTTCTAATTCTTTATTTTTTAGCGTCGAGAAGTCGTTATACAGCGGATCAATCACAACAGGCTGTATGAATGTTAAAAAGATTGTAAACGGAACAGAGAGCGCCCACCCTGCTAGCCACCATCTCTTCGGGAATTTACGAATAAGCCATAGAAGAACCGTAACTACAATTAACATAGTCGCATAGCTTTCCCAAAAACCGATAACGTGATCTTTTATCCAGCTTTGTGTACTTTGCGTTGAAATACCGTAATCAACGGACACCTTTCGGCTAATCCATTGCATTGGCAGGGCAAGAACTGTTGTAAGTAATGATAAATAAAAGAAATAAATCGCAACTTGCAGGACACTTATTTTCGTCGTTTCCTTCGACCATTTTTCAAACTTTTTTGAAATACCGAGCACAAGTACAAATAATAAAATAACCCATTCAAGAGGCGTTGCTAAAAAATACAGCAAATTTTTCACGCGCGAATAATCTTGGCTTAGCGTAAGCTCTCTTGCATTCATAAATGTTTCTGGATCTGCACTCGTTCCTTTATACATGTCAGGAATCAGTTCATGATTCCATCCAAATAAATACCAATATATAAATAACGCAAACCCAACGTACAAAAAAAGTGACCACCCGATAACCTTCCTCACGCTATTCCCTCCTCTATGCTGCCTGTCTATTATTATTGTAAGTTCGTACATGCTAAATTAGAACAAGCTTATTACGCGAATTGCTCGAGAACCCTCTATTTACATAAAAAAACTCTTCTACATAAAGAAGAGTTTTACCTACCTTTAGACACTTTCTTAGGTTCATAATCTGGTATAAGAAACGTACTTACAACCCAACATATTAAACCAGCACCTTTTATATAGCGTATATATTCATAGTCCTGAAAAAATAACGTCGTTACAATAAGCGTAAAAAAACCGACTAAAACTAGTACGTATCCTATTTGCTTCTTAGACAACATAACGCGCCCCCTTAAGGAAGTACATCCACTAATAAACTAAAATCTTGCAGAGAAAAAGAACTATATTTCATAATACCTTGTACAGCTAAAAGTAAAATAAGACCGGTCACACACATATAATTAACGCTTTCTTCACTCTTTTTTTCAGCAACTACTCCGCCACTAATACATAAAATCCCTAACAAATGAAGTGCTAAATACATAAAGAAATAAGCTTCCTCCCAACGAAGAATAACATTGACTGTCGTTATCAGCACTATACTAAACAAAATCAAATAAAAAAACTTATTTGATGATATTGTTTCATTCATATAATTTTATACATCCCTTTCACATTTTGAATTAATGATGTTTCAAGGCTATAAAGTAAATGATTGCTTTCATACTATAAAACAAAAGGAAAGCCACTATTACTTTCTCGAATACTTTATGAACCCACATATACTTCTCTTCATTCTTTCTGAAGATGCGCTTCATCATTTCTTCTACAATTAGACCAAATATTAGTAAAACCCCTAACACAATAAGAAGAGAAATAATATTTCCTTTTAAATGAGTACTAGAAAATAAGTAATACTCTGGAAACACAATCGTATCTACTACAGGTTGCAGCCAATGACAAACGCTTTTATCACACATATCTGTAAGAGACGTAGCATCTATAATGTCTTTCAATATTTTTTCAATCGTCTTCTTCATCTCATTTACTCCCCACTACGTCTGAAAAGCTTTTTTCCTGCTCTACATATATAGCTGGCATTTCTTTACTCCAATACTTTCGGTTAACAAATAAAAAGATAAGTACTAAGTTTAATCCTGTTATAAAAATAATAAGTCCTGGAAAGAACGTCGTATAATTTGAGAAATCTGCAAAACTCATTATCTCTTCTTTATTTATTAAAAAAGAAACGCCGATTACAAATGCATTGTTTAACATGTGAATAGCAATTGGCATGAGTAAGCTGTTCGTACGAATATATACGATTGATAGTACAACGCTAAATACAACTGCACCTAGGAAATCAACGTGTAACAATGCAAATAATATCGCTACAACAATGATTGCTATACTCGTTCCCCATTTTGCTGCAAAGCGTTGCAGTAGAAATCCGCGAAAAACAAATTCCCCAATAATTGGTGCGATGAATACGACCATAATAACTTGATAGACATATCCCCCAGTGCTATCTATAATCGGTTCACGTAATGCGTTCATAATAAATGCCGGTGTAATCCATGCAAAGCTATACATGTACAAAATAAGATATCCATAGCTAAACACGCATAACATAATCGTAATGTATAAAACTTGCACCAAGTTAAATGTTTCATTTTTATTAATAAATAATGAAAATGAAACACGGTGTTTTCTATACTCAAAAACAATCCACGTAATCGGCAGGATATAGAATATAAGAATATTTATAAAAGTAGAATTTTGCATATGAAATGTATTTTCTATCAATTCATTACTGACTCTTGCAACTAAAGTTAATATTGCAAATACAATTAAAAAATATCTAGCTCGCATCGTTTGAAACGGATTCACACTCATCTCCTCCCCTATGTTCCTTTTATCATATCATTTGATTCTTAATTTTTTGAGAAAGAAAACCTTAAAATTTCCTTAAAAATTCCATAAGTTACAGAAAGATGATATGATATTCGAGGAAATTAGGAGGGATTTTTTATGTATGAAGCAAATATTTTGCTCGTTGATGATGAAACAGCAATTTTACAATTACTAACTACCATTCTTGAAAAAGAAGGTTTTTCTCATATTACAACTGCAACATCAGCTGAAAGAGCTTTATCTCTCACTCAGCAAAACGATTACGACTTAATTATTTTAGATATCATGCTTCCTGGACAATCTGGTTTTGATATTTGTCCGATCATTCGTCAAAAAACAGATTGTCCTATCTTCTTCCTCACAGCTAAAACATCTGATTTAGATAAAATATCTGGATTTTCACACGGTGCAGATGATTATATTACGAAGCCATTTAATCCACTTGAAGTAGTAGCTCGTATGAAAGCACAACTCCGAAGACACATGAAGCAAGTAATGCCACACGAACAAAAAGCACACTCCAGTTCATTTGGTAGATTTGAAATTGATCAACATTCCGCAGAACTTACAGTAAATGGACGTATTGTCGAATGTTCCGCCCAGCTATTTCAGCTATTACTCTTCTTTTGCGAGAATCCGAACTACGTATTTTCGAAAGAAGAAATATACGAAAAAGTTTGGGGAGCACCTGCCTACAATGGCGATGACAATACCGTTATGGTCCACATTCGAAAACTACGTGAAAAAATTGAACAAGATCCAAGTAAACCAGAATATATAAAAACTGTTCGCGGACTTGGCTATAAGTTTATTACAAAGTAAGGTGATGATATGAACTTTAATAAACGACTTATTATCCAGTTTATCATGCAACACGTATTCGTTTTAGTTACATTACTGATTGCTGTAGTAGCTGCTTTCACTTATTTAATTTTTCTTGTTACGAGTACTTCATACGAACCGAACATTCCAGATGCTGATAATTTTATGATTGCACGATATATTTCTTCAGAAGATGGCGATATTTCGTTAAAAGCTGAAGTAAAAGACTTAATGAAAGAGAAAAATGATTGGATTCAAGTTGTGGAGGAAAACGGAAAAGTTCTCTATCACTTTAATACACCTAGTGATGTACCAACATCTTATACGAAAGCATCTTTATTCTCGTATATACAGAATCACACAGAAAGCCCTTATACATTTACATATTGGGAAGTTGAATTAGAAGAAAAGAATGTACTTGTTATTTACGGCGGTATGTTAAAAAGCAATGCATTACTAAAAACAATCCAAAAAACGCACCCTTCTGTATCTACGGATTCGTTCACATTAACAGAAGAAGAACAGCAGTTACTTTCTAAAGAAAAAGCAACACTTCAAATCTTTAATAGCGTCGGCGAAGAAGTATTCTCCTATCCAAACGGAAAGAAAAAAACTTTTTCTGTTATACAAGCCGCTCTTAGTGAAAAAGAACCGTGGAATCATAAAGAAAATACGTCTAGCTTTTATGACACAAATAACAATCATCTTCTTGTTGTAACTGCCAAAAATGAACACTACTATCCAGATGATGAAATAGAAGATGTATTTACTAAGAAGTTTCTCATCGGATGTGGATTAATCCTTCTTATCGTATTTGTTTATTTAGTCATTCTTTCTATTTGGTACGGGAATAAATTCGGCAAACCGTTATTACATGCGATGCGCTGGCTTAAAAATATCGCTGGCGGAAAGTATGAAGAACCTATTAGTAAAAAAGGAAAACCTATCAGGTTCAGGCGATCTGGTAAAGAAAAATGGTCATTCCGTTTGTTTAGAGATGTGACAAGTTCACTAGAACACCTTTCTATTACACTCAAAAAAAATGATGCGATGAGGCAAGTACTGCAGCAAACACGGGAAGAATGGATTACTGGTCTAACGCACGATTTAAAAACACCACTAAGCTCTATATATGGCTATGCTTTATTACTAGAATCACAGCAATATAACTGGACTGATCGTGACATTCAACAATTCGGTAGTGTTATGAAAGAGAAATCTCAATATATGACGACATTAATTGATGATTTAAGCTTAACGTATCAATTAAAAAACAACAGTCTTCCTGCGCAGCATGTAAACATTGAAATGAATCAATTCGTCCAAAAAGTATTATTACAATTTATTAATAATCCGACACTTCAAAATCAAAATATTGAATTCGTACCAAGCTCAAATAAAATTCAATATTTCATTGAAGAAAAATGGTTCCAACGTATTATCGAAAACTTACTCGTAAACGCGGTAAAACATAATAATGAAACGACTAATGTCATCGTAAAACTTTCGCAAAACGCTACTTCATTTACACTATCTATTTCAGATAATGGAAAAGGAATGGATGATAAAACGAAAGAGCTTCTATTTGAGCGATATTACAGAGGAACAAATACAGAAGAAAGCAACATCGGAACGGGACTTGGCCTCGCTATTACAAAGCAGCTCGTTCATGCTCATAACGGAACGATTTCTATCGATAGCGAACTTGGAAAAGGAACAACAATTATACTTGTATTTCCGTTTCGTTCGTAGAAAAGGCGCTATGTGGCGTCTTTTCTTTTTTCTATTCTGGGAGAGTTCATCGGAATATAAAGTTATGCGGATCGTTTTTTTGAGGTGTTTTGGCGGTATATGAAATTATATCGGCCAACTCGAATTATATCAGCGATTTTCTAAATATATCGACTTACCGACAAAAAACGACAATAATAACCTACTACTATACAAAGTAAAAATAACCTTTCATAACTAACTATGAAAGGTCACTCCATATTTCAGCTATTTTCCTATCAACACAAACACATTCTCATCAGGTGCTTCCATTACCGCAACATGTCCTGATTCTGTTGGAAATGGTTCACGAATCCATTTTACATCTTTATTATCTTTTAAACTATCATACGTTTGTTGCACATCTTCTACTAATACTTCGATTTCCATAAAATTTATATCCGGATGATTGCTTATTACTAACTCCGAGCTTTTCTCATCTGGAAACTTCAATCCTATTAACGTCCAAATAACCCCTTCTTCTAGTTCTCTCTCTATAATCCAGTTTTGCTCCATTCCCATTTCTTTATAAAAAGAAACGGATTTCCCTATATCCTTCGTATGTATAGATACACATTCTAATTTTTTGAACATCTTCCCATTTCCCCCTTTATAAAAAAGCGAACCATTTCTCAATGACTCGCTCTCACTCTATTATTTTTTCTTCACCGGTATCCAAAGTTCTACTTGAGCGAACTCACTTTTATCTTCGTGGCAGCGCTCATCGTATAATTCAAACTCTGTAACGCCGCAATGTTCATAGCCTGAATGCGGGAACCATTCTGAGAAAACAGCATTCCAAGTTTGGTGAATAGACGATACCATTTCTTCATGAGGAACTTTCGGCGTTGTAAACACAGCATATGTCGCTGCTGGGAACGTACGCTTCGCAATTTCATTTGGTACATTTTCAAAGTCTGTAACTTCCATTCCGATAATATACGTGAAGTCGCCCGTTTCTAAATTAAAATCAGTACATAATCCAAGCTCTACCCATTGTCTCGTATCTTTACGATTCGGAATCGTTGTTCCAAGATCTTTTTGTAAATATTCTTGCCAAAATGCTGGAATGTCTTGATGGTTTTTCCCTTCTTTACTTGTCGTCTTCAGTTCATAACCTGCCATTAAAAATTCTGGTTTATTTACAATACGATATTCCATTTGTATGCCCCCTAAATACGGATTTAATTTTCTTTGCTTTACATTCACGCTGTAATACATCGGTGTTTCTATTTCTTGCTTTCGATATTCACTCGGTGTCATTTGAAATAATTTTTTAAAAGCTCTCGTGAACGTTTCGTGAGATTGAAAGCCATGCTCAAATGCGATATCAATAATTTTTTCATCCGTATGAGAAAGTTGATAAGCTGCCCGGGCTAACCTCCTCTTTCGAACATACTCCATTACTGTATCACCTACTAACGCCTGGAATACACGATGAAAATGCGACTCAGAAAAACCCGCAATACGAGCTAAATTACGCAGCGTTTGTTTTTCCAT
This sequence comes from Bacillus tropicus, assembly GCF_001884035.1. GTDB lineage: Bacteria > Bacillota > Bacilli > Bacillales > Bacillaceae_G > Bacillus_A > Bacillus_A tropicus. The sequence goes on along the minus strand of NZ_MACG01000031.1, from coordinate 143,734 downwards.
TACATCTTCCTCGATATAATCAATGGACCTTTGAATTTGTGTTTCATAGCTTTCCATCTCTGTTCACCCGCCTTATATGTATTATGATAAAAGAGAATCTTATCCAATTCTTGACGTTTTTTACTATAATTCCATAAAAAATTGTAACTTTTTTATATGTATTTCGTTGTTATGTATGAAGGGAGGGAAATGTAGTGAAACGCAAACAATCATTAGAAGACATTTACTCCGAGCATATGCAAGATTTATTTCGCTATCTTCTCTCCCTAACCGGAGACTCCCATTTTGCTGAAGATCTCATGCAGGAAACCTTTTACCGCATGCTCGTCCATATTGACTATTATAAAGGCGAAGAAATTAGGCCTTGGTTATTTACAATTGCCTACAACGCCTTTATCGATTGGTATCGAAAAGAAAACAGATATAAAACGACGACAGTTAAAGAACTCCATTTACCAAACGTACCAAGTACAGAGCACTCTTATTTCGTAAAACATGAGATTGCTAGTTGGTTAGACAGTTTATCTTCTCTTCCGCTTGAAAGACGAAATGTCCTGTTACTACGAGATTACTACGGATTCTCGTATAAGGAAATAGCAGAAATGACCGGTCTCTCATTAGCGAAAGTGAAAATTGAATTACACCGCGGACGGAAAGAAGCGAGAAACATAGAGGAGTGATACAGATGGGTTGTGCAGCATTTAAAAAACTATGGGAGAAGTACGAAAACGGAACGCTCACGCATGATGAACAGGAACTGTTAGAAAGTCATATTGAAACATGTGAAGAATGCGAAGCGTATTTGGATGAATTACTTGCGAAAAGTGCACGAAAAAAGAAAAGACTACCACCACAAAATCTTAATGTCCCGTTTTGGAAAATAAAATGGAAACAACGTTGGCAAACTGTTAGTTTTGTCCTTGCGGTTTGTATAGCAATCTATTTTGCCGGTCATTTTTCATCTTCTCTTTACTTCTATAATATGAAAAAGTTAGCCGAAGTAAATGAGATTCCAGCACTCGCACTAGAAGCAACCATTCCAAATAGTCGTTCCACTGGAGGCAGTACAAAAATCAAACCCTTTTTCCGTACAGAAAATGAAATGAATTTAGTTAAAACTGTCGGCAAAAAAGAAGTTCAATTCGGTACAGTAACAACGAAAAGCTTCTTATCGTCTGTAACTGTTACAAATAAATCTTGGGCAAACAAATTGAATTACTCTAATCTTTATTTTGTTCATCCAAAAATAAAACAAGGTGATCACTTAAAAGAATCGTCTAAAAAAGTTTGGGATACACTTGCAAAAGTACATGACGGAACCGTTGCAGAAGTAGCGATATCTTTTGACAAACCTTACACTTTACAAGAATTAGAATCCATTCTATATAGCACATTTGAAGCACAAGAAATGCCACCAACTCCTGTATGGTACGCTTTAGACACAGAACAAGAGAGAATAGATGAGGTAGATTTCATCCTACATGGCGGAGAGGTTATCGGATTTCCAGAACATATAAACCTCCCTGATAGTGAAGCAGAACGACCGAAGACAAAAGAAGATGAAGTAATCGAAATGATGCGCATTCTTTCTGAGCATAAAAAAACTGTAAGTAAAACTACTTGGACTCCTGAAAAAGAGCTGAACTTAGCTAAGCGTTATGAGTATGTAAAAGATAACGGTGTGAAAGTATACGGGATTGTCATTACTGGACCGTCGAAAGAGTTATTAAAATTACAAAACTCACCGAACGTGCGTTATGCGACTCTTGGAGATATTGAGGTTTGGAATTGGTTTGATCAGTGATGAGAAAAAGAAGAGCATCTAGGGGGATGCTCTTCTTTTTATTCCCTCTCCACAAACTTCCAAACTAAAAATGCTGCACATAGATAGGAAAACCCAATAACTAAAAAGCTATAGCTTGCCCCTCTGTACCAATTGGATGATTCATTTAAAATGATTCCCATAATTGCTATACCGACTAATGCACCAATTTGACGATTTACATTTAAAGTTGCTCCAGCCATATTCCCATTTTCACTACCGGCAGATTTCATTACAATTGTAGTCATGGCAGGTACTGCTATACCGATTCCAAGATTAACAAAACTATAAATGATTGCAATTCCTATATAACTCACATTATTTACTAAAAGCATTAATAATAAAGATCCTATACTAGCTATAAATAACGCTATGAATAATAACGATTTTGAGCTAAACTTAGTCACCATTTTTGCAAATAATACATTCCCAATAACAAATACGCTCATCATCGGCAATAGTTGTAATCCTGCTACAAATGGGCTTGCTACATATGCTTTTTGTAAAAAGAGTCCAAACATAAATATGCCGCCAAATAACGCAAAGTTTATTAGAAATCCAACTATATTCGCCGAGATAAATGTCTCGTTTTGGAACAACACTCTTGGTACAACTGAATTTTTTGATTTTCGTTCTGCATAAACAAAGAGAATAGTAGTTAATACCGTCCCCACTACTCCTCCTAAAATTTGAGGCGAAGACCATCCGTAACTTGGCCCTTCAATTAGAGTAAACGCCAACAATGTTATTACAATTATACCGATTAAATGATTCGCTACATTTATCTTCTCCTTTTTCGGTAAAACATTTGGAATAATTACAAAAGCCATTAAAATACCAATCATCCCGATTGGAAGATTTATAATAAAAATGCTTCGCCAACCAAATGTATTTACTAAAAGGCCACCAATAAAAGGACCCGTACCAGAAGCAATAGAGACAATTGCGGACCATATCCCAAACATTTTAGCTCTCTTCTTTTCATCCGGAAACGATACTACTAATAGACTAAGTGAACTTGGCATAAATAAAGCCGCTCCAACACCTTGAATTATCCGCCCTATAACAAGAGTGTTCCCCGTTGTAGCAACAGTACATAAAAGAGATGCGAACACAAAAATAATTAAACCAATCATATATATTTTTTTTGCTCCAAATCGATTGGCCAGCACTCCTCCAGCCAATAATAATGCTGCAAAAGATAAAATATATCCGTCGACAATCCATGTCGAACTATACAATGTCAGTCCTAATGTTTCTTGAATATTCACTACCGCAACATTTACTACTGTTACGTCTAATGTTGCCATAATAAACCCCATCGCTAAAGCGATTAAAATGATAATACCTGATTTCTCTTTAGTTTGAACATCTAAATTTCTACTAGCCACCCCACTCACTTACTTACTCCCCTTTCAAAAATTAGTAATTTACCTATATATTCCTTTAGGACTATAATAAATAAAGTACTTCATTTATAAAAGTACTGATTTTTTATATAGTACCTATACTTTTATATAGTAAGGAGTGTTTATATGGAAAATACAAATAAAGAAACTTTATTAAAATGCCCTATTGAAAAAACAATGTCTGTAATAGGCGGAAAGTGGACCTTCTTAATTTTAAGAGATTTGTTTTATAGTCCTAAACGTTTTGCTGAGCTTGAAAGATGCCTAAACGGTATTAGCCCACGCACTCTATCTCTTCGCTTAAAAGAACTTGAACAAGAAAATATTATAAAGAGAACAATCTATTCAACTATGCCACCTCACGTGGAATATTCACTAACAAAAAAAGGTGCAACACTCCGTCCTATTTTTGACGCGATGAAGGATTGGGGAAACGAGTGGAAAATATTAGATGAATAGAAAGAAGGTATCATCTTATGTGATGATACCTTCTTTCTGTTAATCCGAAATCACTTTCCCATACATCCCTCTCACCGCTTTTTCATAAGCAATTTCGCTCATCTGCCTTATGTTTTCTGATACGACAGACGCTGGAACAACTTCCCCTTCATGAAGTAATGGAGGATCAATGAGACGGACTTTATTTTTCTGATACAAATCGTAATCGTTTCTCTCTTCTTTTACTATTACATTCGGGTGGACTTTGCTTAATAAAGCATGCACTTCCGGATCATTACATTGCTGCAATTTCGATATTAGCTCATCATCTTCAAGAAGAAAATCATCTGCATGAATAACCTTTTTGTGTAGAGCTAACTTTAGCGTTTTTGCTAACATATCATTTCCGTAACTATTCATTGGTTGCATAAAGAAATCGATGACTTCTTTGTAATACGTTTCTGTAAACCACTCTGCCATTTCGATGTTTTGAAGGACCATTTTTCCGTTTACTTCAATTACATCTTCTAAAAAACTGTGAGCTTCTTCTAAAGAAATATACCCATATGTATACATATCTCGTAACGTATAATCCACTCGATCTGCGCATAATTCGGGCGCTGACCTTTCCAGTAACATCCACTTCGAATCAGCTAGCAAAATATCTTCATAGTTATAGTCATACTTCGCAAGAATCGCTGGAATTTCTGAGTTTTTCACAACAGAACTAAATATCTCTTCATGATAACTTTCATTTCTATTATCAAAAACGTAATCAATCACATGAGAAAAAGCAGTATGCGATACGTCGTGCAGTAAACCTGCAATTTGCTCTTCTACTGAACCACCTAGCTTTTTAACTAACAACATAACACCAACTGAATGATCAAAGCGCGTTACATTCCATTCCTTGTTCACTAAATAACTTGCGCCAGTTTGATGAATACCTTTTAGTCTTTGCACAGACTTACTTAAGATTAATTCTTCTAACACTTGATCCACTTTAAATTCTCCGTATAGTATATCTGATATGAGCACTTATAATCCCCCTTTATTTCAGCCACCTCTTATAATCGTACCTCTTTTATGAAATCGACACCAATATGTATTGTAAATCTAAATATATTGATATTAAACTATAAATACTGTATATTATACATGTCTGTTATTTGTTTTAATTCATTTATTTTTATTGAGTGCTCCTTATGTGGAGCCTTTTTTTATTTGTAAAAATAGAGAGCCATAGCTCTCTATTACATAAATTTATTCAAACGTAACTTCCACCTGTACAATTTCCGACCTACTTCCAAGTCTTAATGGCGGTCCCCAAAATCCGAAACCAGAAGAAACAATTGCGTGGAACGCACCTTTTTGTGCATATCCCCAGTCTAGTTCGTACATTCTTCTCGTTACAATATGATTTGGCGCCATTTGTCCGCGGTGCGTGTGACCAGATAATAGTAAATCTACGCCAGCATCCGCTGCTTGTTTTAACTCGAATGGTTGATGATCCATTGCGATAACTGGCATCGTTTTATCTACCGTACTCATAAGATTTTCAAAACTTTGGCGATCTCGCTCAGTTTTATCTCTTCTTCCAACGAGATAAAACTGATCTTCAATTGTAATTACTTCATCTAATAAAATGCGAATATCAATCTTATCCATCTCTTGTATAAATTCTGGAACTGCTCGCCCGTAATATTCGTGGTTTCCTAACACACCATATACGCCTAGTGGAGCTTTCATCTGTTTCATAATATGTCCCATATTTTTTTGAATGAACACACCTGGATGATCATCGATAATATCTCCTGGCAGTAAAATAATATCAGGCTCCATTTCATTTACATGATGGACAAGTCTTTTTAAATGCGAAACGCCAGATAGTTTACCAAAATGCATATCAGAAGCCATCGCAATGCGTAAGCTTTTACGTCCCTCTACTTTTTTCGGTATGTGCACCTCGTATTTTCTTACTACCGGGCTATATGCGTTGAATACTCCGTACGCAAAGATTAAAATAAATGCAGCTAACACAGCCGCCCCTGTCCAAATAATTGCCGCTTCTTTCTCCACTGAAAACTGTAAAAGAAAGACCATAATATTAGCTAAAGGCAATAGCATAAGCGCGTATTGTATAACCGCAAACCAAATCGAACCTATCGTTCGTAGAAATGGCAAAAACTTAAACACTTGCACGAGAATGTACGCATATGAAATGAAGCCAACAACGAAAGCGTAATATCCCCAAGACTCCCAGCCAAATACCGCATGAAGCCAAACCCATCCGTTCCAGCCGATGTAAAACATAAGTAGTGTGTATACAAGTAACATAGTAAATATATTGAAATAACGACGATTCTTCACAGCGTGCCTCCTTATGTATTTCTTCTATTATATCTTGTTATGCACGTTTAGCGTAAATATTAAGCACAGCAATCTTCACAATAAAGACCTCTAATTGCTAGATGCAAACCTAACAATTAGAGGTGCAATTCAAAACAAAATTACTTTTACAGATTTTCGTTATAGAAGCTTGTTAATTTTTCAACTGCAATTTTTACTGGTTCTGGTTGGTCATATAAATCGTAGTGACTCGCACCTTCCACAACAAGTAATTCTTTTTTCTCTGATGCTGCTTTCTCATAAAGCTCATGACCATCTTTATAAGAACCGAATGCACCTTGTTTACTGCCGACAATAATTTGCAGTGGCTGCGTTAATAACGTATCTGCTAAATGGAACGCATCAAAACCAATTACCGATCCCATACTCGTAAAGTTTAACTTATTTGGCGAGTTCACACTTTGACCTCGCGGCGTTGTGTAATACTCAGCTGCTTCTACAATATCTATATCTGTCATACCTGCTACCGCTAACTCTTCCTGATTTTTAGGAATCCAATTTGTAATCATTACCTCTGCTCCGCGTGCTTCAGCAGTACGTTGTTTACTAATTGCCTCTAACACACCAATCGGGTTAGACTCACGATTTAAACGACCGATATTTGCACCAACAACTGTACCAACCGCTTTAATGCGGCGCTCTGTCATCGCAGCATTTACCGCATAACCACCGCCTGCACAAACACCTAACACACCGATACGTTCTTCATCTATATAAGGAAGAGTCGTTACATAATCTACTGCTGAGCGAATATCCTCAACTCGCGCAGCTGGCTCTTCTATATATCTCGGTGCACCTTCACTTTCCCCTTGATACGATGCATCAAACGCAAGCGTTACATATCCTTGTTCTGCTAACTTTTCCGCATACAACCCTGCTGTTTGATCTTTACAGCTACTACCTGGATGCACACAAACAATCGCTGGATTTTGTTTCTTTTCCTCAGCACCTTCAGGAATGTTCAAAATACCTGCAACTTGTAAACCTCTTGCATAAAATCTTACATTTTTCTTCGTAACTGACATATATAAAACCACCCTTATCTCATTTTTAATATTACACTTGTGAGAGTTATTACTCACGTGTATATTTATAATAAAATGAGTAGCACCTTGTTTCAATGACCACATTTACACATTTGGGTGATAATACACACATACAGAAATATGTGTATCAACAACGGAGGAACACCATATGGAGAAAATCGATCGAAGAATTATAAAATCACAAAACGCCATTCAATCGGCATTTATAGAAATGTTAATTACAGATGGTTTCGACGAAATTACAGTAAAAAACATTACCGAAAAAGCAAACATCGGGCGAAAAACTTTTTACTTACACTATCTAGATAAGTACAATTTATTAGATAAAATTGTTGATGATCATTTAGAACAATTAAAAGAAATATGCTATGAGAAACAAAACAAAGGGTTTATAGAAGGAACGATCATATGGTTTGAATACTTCAAAGAACACAAACCATTTTTCGCGGCGTTATTTAACAGTAACAGCACCTTATCATTTCAAAAAAAATTACTAACTTTCATCATGGGTGAAATAGAGAAAAAGTTAAACACAAACACATCAGTAAATAAAAACATCGATAAACACATCATTTTAAAGTTTTTAGGAACGGCTGTAATGGGCATTTTGGAATCTTACGTGTTAGACGAAATTGATAGTGATGTTGCGTTTGTTGCGACGCAAGTTGGGGAGTTGATGAAGAGGAATATATAAACAATACAGCGGCGATTCCCTTGAGAAGGATTCATAAAATTTCACTATCCAAAACTCACCTATGCAATTATGCATAACTATCCCTTCCGTTTTATTTTCATGTTACGATATAAACGAAATACGACATATATCGACAAAAAATAAAAGGAAGTGATTGTATGAAACGCTCTAAAACGTATTTAAAATGTTTAGCATTATCCGCTGTTTTTGCTAGTAGCGCTTTAGCACTTTCAACACCTGCTGCTTACGCTCAAACGACGTCACAAGTTGTAACAGATATCGGGCAAAATGCAAAAACACATACGAGCTATAATACATTTAATAATGATCAAACTGATAATATGACAATGTCTTTAAAGGTAACTTTTATCGATGATCCGAGCGCTGATAAACAGATTGCCGTTATTAATACAACTGGTAGTTTTCTAAAAGCAAATCCTACTATAAGTAGTGCACCTATTGATAACTACCCAATCCCTGGCGCTAGTGCAACATTACGCTACCCTTCACAGTATGATATTGCCTTTAATCTTCAAGATAACAGCGCCCGTTTTTTTAACGTAGCACCTACAAATGCTGTAGAAGAAACGACTGTAACCTCTAGTGTATCATATCAACTTGGCGGTTCTGTTAAAGCTTCTGCAACGCCAAATGGACCTAGCGCTGAAGCTGGCGCAACTGGCCAAGTAACTTGGTCTGACTCTGTAAGCTATAAACAAACTAGTTATAAAACAAACTTAATTGACCAAACAAATAAAAACGTAAAATGGAACGTATTCTTTAACGGATATAACAATCAAAACTGGGGTATTTACACACGTGATTCCTACCATTCTTTATATGGAAACCAACTGTTCATGTACTCTCGCACATACTTATATGAATCTGATGCAAAAGGTAATTTAATACCGATGGATCAACTTCCAGCGCTAACAAATAGTGGTTTCTCTCCTGGTATGATCGCTGTTGTTATCTCTGAAAAAAATACAGACCAATCTAACTTACAAGTCGCTTATACAAAACACGCCGACGACTACCAACTTCGTCCAGGCTACACATTCGGAACTGCAAACTGGGTTGGAAACAACGTAAAAGATGTTAATCAAAAAACATTTAATAAATTGTTCACACTAGATTGGAAGAATAAGAAATTAGTTGAGAAAAAATAAAGAAAACCGAACCGCCATTTAGATGGTAGTTCGGTTTTTATTTAAATAACAAAATCCTTTCGTTCTTTTCATTTTATGGAAAAGGTCTTTTTATGTGCCTAATTCCCTGTTCTTTGTAATAAACGAATCCTATTATATATTCTTCATATAATGGTATAATATTTATTAAAATACCTTTCGTATCACTTTTCAAAACATTACCTATGCATCTTCATACGTTGCTACAACTTCTCTATTTTGATCTGTCACCACGAGGGTTATAGTGATAATATAACGTTTCTTCTTATAATTTTATAATCATAATAAAATTAATGTATACCAAAAGAGAGAAGAGCCTATATTCGCTCTTCCTTCTCCAAATTATTTCTCTATTTATTTCTTATCCCCTTCTACATCATATAGTAACTTTTCATGTAATTCATTCATACACACATTTAACAAATGAATCTTTCTAACCACTAATTTTTCTGGTGATATATTAATAGCCTTTAAAAGCAAACTGAATATAAATGTAAGTACCAACACCATAAATAACAAAAGCAACTATAGTGATTAGCCAATTTTCACGAGTTTTTTGTACATACTTTGAGCATACCCAAATAAGAAGTAAAATAATTAATTGAATTGCATTCACTTTTGAGATAGCAATTATAGTAGTTTCCGTAACAAATATTACCCATGCTCCAAACAACATACGGATACTAAAAATAATTGTCCCAATACGTGTTTCAGTATATTGTTTATTTATATTTATAAAAAATATATCTTGCAACATAACCGTTAATGTTAATACAGCTACTAAAGCCAAGATAGAAGCAAATTCTAAAATTTCTATAAGCACTTTTAGTCTCCCTTCATTAACGTCTTCTCACTGCATTCGAAATCTTCATAAGTTTCGCTGTCGTTGAATTTTTAAATGCTTTTTTCCTTTGTTTTTTCGCCCTTTTCATTCCGTCAAGTCTAGCACCTGGGTTCCTTTTAATCTGTTTTATAGGATTCTTCTTAAAACGCTCGTAATTGGATTTTAATTGTCTAACTACTGGCTTATATCCTTTTTGAACCACTCTTTTTCCAAAATTTAAGTGAGAAAGATATCCAAATGTTCGTCCTATCCCACCAAATAATACACCTTTAGCTGCTCCATATCCCGCTGCTTTAAGTCCACCCTTCCACGTATAACCTTTATTTCTATTTTTATACAGATACTTTCCTACTTCCCAAGCAGCCCCACCTAATGCACCAGTTACCCACCAAGCTACATGCCCATCAGGATCTGTCATCATCACTGGATTATTATCTGCATACGTATAACCATTCATTGTAATCGGATCATCTTCGTCACCCGGATCAGGATCTACCGATAAGAACACACCATGATCTGGGTTGTAGTAACGAGCAATCAAGTAATACATGCCAATCTCTTTATCATACATGTATCCCGCATATCCAAATGGATTGTCTGCTGCAATACCTTTTGCGTCACTCTTTAATACGTTACCCCATGCATCGTATTCATACGTTGCTACAACTTCTCTATTTTGATTTGTCATCGCAACGACATCACCACGTGGGTTATAGTGATAGTATAACGTTTGTCCATTCGATTTCATAGCCAAACGTAAACCGTCTACAGAGTATACATATTGACGAAGAACATTTCCACTACCATCCGTCTCATACAACAGATTAATGCTATCTCCATCATAGAAATAACGTGTTACTTGACCATTTACACTCTTTTCAATACGACGATTATCCTCATCATATTTATAAGTCGCAAATGCATTGCTCTCACCTTGTTTTGTGATAGCTACAATTTGGTCGTCTTCATTCCATGTATACTTGTACTTTCCATCAGATGTACGATTTCCATTCGCATCATATGTTAATGATTCATTTCCGAATTTTACAAGCTGATTTCCTTCATTAAATGTTGCTGCTATAGACTTTGTTTCTTTTCCATTCTCTATAACTTTCACACTTGTACGGTTTCCAAATCCATCATATGTGTAAGATTTACTTGTTCCGTTTGGCAATGCTTCATTTAATAGTTGGTTGATCGGGTCATATACAAAGTTTGTTTCTGTTACTTTTCCGCCTGCACCTTCATGTTTAATCTTCGTACGGTTACCCGATTGGTCATATTCATATCGTTCCGAAAGTAGAATACTGTTTGATGTACCTACTACTAAATCTTTAATTTTGTTCGCCTGGTCATAGTTGAAGGTAGAACCTGAACCATTTCCTGCTGTATACGTACGAACATTTCCTTGATCATCATAATCAAATCGATACGTTTGCGAACCGTCTGTCACACGTATGTTTTGATCTAACGTGTTGTAGTCATACGATACTTTATTTGTGTATCCACCTTGTGTTACTGTTTGTTCTTTTAATTTCTCTGTCTTACTGTTTGCTTTGTCGTGATATGTCCAGTCAACTTTTCCGCCTCGGCTATCCGTCGCACTTGTGACACGGTCAGCCTTATCGTATGTTTTTGTACGTTCTACACCGTTGACATGGTCTTTTACTTTCGTAACTTGTCCATTTTGATCACGTTCAAATGTAAATGAATCTTTTCCGTTGCGCTTTTCACCAATGACACGGTCTGCTGTATCATATACAGATTCTAAAATAGAGCCGTTCGGCATTGTTGTTTTAATCTTGTTTGCATTTTCATCGTACATATTTTCAATACGACGGTTTAATGCATCGATATACACTGTATTTTTATTATCTACATCATATTCATATTTGTGTGTTTGTGTTTTCCCACCAAACATGACAGATTTCTCTGTTGTGTTTCCATTATGATCATAACGATAATTTACAGACGTACCATTTTTCAAAGTAACCTTCGTTAATAAATTATCTTTGTTATAATCATATAGTTTTGTATTTCCTTTTTCATCTGTTTCGCTCTTTTTATTTCCAGATGCATCGTATGTGAATGTATTCTTCTGTCCTTCTTCATCATACGTCGCAACAACATTTCCGTCGTTGTCGTACTCGTTTTTAATAAGAGCGTTTCCTTCTAGTAAACGAACATCATCAAACCATACTTTTCCTTTGTTATTCTTTCTAAAGAGAAGGAATATTTCAATCTTTTGGATTGGTTTCTTTGCTGGAATAACAGCTGCACTACGGTTCCAATCATTTGTCCCGCTTGGGAAACTTGTATAATAATTTACTACAGTTCCATCTTGATAGTAGGTTTCAGCTAAAACTGCATAATCTTTGGAAAGTTTATCTGGTGCGTCATTGACTACATTTTCAGATTTAGACATCGCAGTAAGTGTTACTGTTTCTGCTTTTTTCTGGTTTAAAATGACACGATTACGGTATCCAATATCATTTGGACCATATTCACTTCTCTCCATTACAATAGACGAGTGGCCTGTGAAACTATCATTAGACACATCGTTACGTTCACAATGTTGAGAACAACTTCTTACCCACTGTGGCACAAATCCATCCGGCCAGTTTTCTTCAAAACTACTATTTAATACTGGGTTAAAACTTGAAGAAACTTCTCCTTTTTCCAATTGTATTTTATCAAACCATGCAGAACCGCTCGTAGCAGAACCGCCATTTTCTACTTGTAAATAGATTTTTACTTTTCTTGTTTGCTCTGTTGTTTTAAAGGTAACTTGACGATTAACCCAATCACTCGTTCCTTGAACTTTATTGTGACGAGTATCATGCCAACCACCATCTATACCAGCACCATTTTCATTTAATGACTGTACATTAAAGAAGGCAGCACCATTGGCTAAATCCGTTTTCACCATACCACTTAACGTATACGTTGTATTTGGTTCTAACGTTACTTCTTGGATGGCAGCAATATAGCCCCAATCATTATTCGTTGCTTTTGTTGTAATTTTGAGTGATGATTCCCCGCCCAGACCACCTGGTGCTGGTGTTGCATCTTTTGAGATAGATCCGCTATTATTCGTATCTACTTTCACCCATTTTTCCGTACCATTCATTTCAAAACTAGGATTTTGAATTAAGTTCCCTCCGGCGCTTAATTCTTTACTTGTTTCAATCGGATTACCGTATTGATCATGGTGAATAACAGAAGATGTATTTGCTCCTTGGTCTGTTTGAGATACTTCTGTATTTGCTCCTACATAAGCAACAGTTGTTTTACGATCTTCGTTATCTGTCGCTTTTATAATCCCATTATCTTTATTATACTCAAACTTCTCAGTTCCCATTTCATCAGTAACAGAAGTTACATTCCCATTACCGTCATAAGTCGCTGTTTCTGTTTGGTTTTTAGGAGTTGTTGTTTTCACTAAATTGTTCGCATTATATTCATACGATGTCGTTAAATTCAGACGTCCCACATCTTCAACTGTTTTCACTGGATTCCCAGCATCGTTATACGTATAAACAGTCTTACGTCCTTTAGGGTTCGTTAACGTAACTTCCTTCGAACCTGTATTATATGCTAATGTTGTAGCTTTACCTAATGGGTCCGTTACTTTTACTAATCTATCATTCTCATATGCATACGATGTTTTATATGGTTTGGCATCTGTATGTTGCGGATCATAAATAGATGTTAATACCCCATTATCATATCCGTATTTATACACTTTTCCTTCTGGTGTTGTAGAAGAAACAAGTAAATCTCCATCATAATTAAAGGTAATCGTCTTGTTATCTGGACCGATTACTCTTGCTGCTTTTTTATTATTACCGTCATATTGTACGACTAACTCTTTACCAGAAGCATTCTTTACTTTTGATAAACGGGATGCACCATCATACTCATACGTCGTCGTATTTCCGTATTTATCTTTTGTATACTCAATACGTCCTTGTGCATCTCCAGATTTATAGAAAGTAACAGTTTGATCTTTATCTTTTATTTCATATCCGCCTGATACTTGCTTAATCTCTAAATATATACCAGTAGGAGCTTGGTACTTATTATCTCCTGTTCTAGTAAAGGTAATATTCGCACCATCAGCAGAAATTAAAAGTAAGTTTCCATTTCCATCGGCCCAAACTCTTTCCTCTAATCCACTAGACCAACCCGTACCAAATAAACCTACCTTTTTACTTTGGCTATTATACGTTCTTTCTACTGATACATCCGGTCCGCGCCCTGATAACGTAATATCTTTCTCACTCATGATAAAGTTACCATTTGTAGCATTTACTTTACCATTTAACACAGGAATTGATGCCCAGTAATCAAACATTCCTATAAATCCAGAATCTTGGGAGAATCTAGGTACAAACTCATGTGAAATTTCACTTTCAGCATGTCCAACTTTACTATATGCCGTTACACGAAACCAATAGTTTTTCGCACCTGCATAGATTCCACCAGAATTTTTATACACAGGTGATGGATCAACTGCTAATTCTACACCTTTTTTGTCATGATGAAGTAAATATTGGCCTTTTGCAATTTCATCTTTCGTTGGCCAAATTTTCTCATTTTGCGTTGTCCAATTTGTTTTATTTCCTACATCGAACGCTTCATAATCTTTTCCGTTATAAATCCAAACTTTATACCCTGCTGCTTCTGGTACTGCATCCCATTTCAATGTTACATAACCAGTTGTTTGATCTGTCGCATTGATATACGCTGAGCCATCTGGCTTTTTCACTTGTTCCAATGGAATATAGACAATTGCTTCATCAGAAAGCGGACTATCCTCACCAGTTGGGTATGTTGCTATGATACGAATCCAATATCCACGTGCACTACTATAATCTCCATACGGACTTTTATCTAAAAATGCATTTTTATAAATTGGACCTGGATTGACTGGTGCTTCTGCACCTTTTCCGTCATCATGCACCCAATAACGACCTTGTGCAATCTCTTCTGGCGTTGGGAATATTTTTTTATCTTTTGTTGTCCAATTTGTTACATTCCCAACTTCGATTTCTTCATATTCATGTCCATTAAATATTGCTACTTTATAGCCGTTCGCTCCTGGAACTGCATCCCATTGTACATTGAAGTGGCCTGAACTACTACCACTACCATTTGAATAAGTTTGTACTCTTGGTTTATTCGGTTTTGCGTAAGAATACTTTACTTCTAAGTATGGTGCATTTGTTCCATTTTCGGCTGCAATAAATTTCTTCCAATGGTTTTGACCATTTCCGTTTGCATGTAGCTTAAAGCCATTATTTTGCTTTGTGCCTTCCACCCATGCTTTTACTGTGTTAGTTACGTTAAATCTCGCCCATTGCCCTCTTGTTACATCAGCATGCGCAATATTATTTGAACCAGGCTTATTATTCCAATTTAAACTACCTTCATTCCATGCACCCGTCACTTCGTCTAACCAAACACCATTTGGTTGATTCGTATAATAATGCCAAATGGTATGTGCATTGAATGTTGCACTTTCAATATTTGCCCCTTTAAAATTTGAAACGTCTGGTTTAATAAATGCAAAGTTTGTCCCAGATGCGCCATCATAATATCCGACTTTTAATGTATAAGCATTTTGACCAGAGTCCCAAAGCTTTCCTCCTGAATAGTTTACAGTTGGATATGCACTAGAAGCATATGCATTATCAAAATCTTTCAACTGAATCGAAGGATCTACATATACCGGATATTTTCGCTCTGGTGCTTGTAACCACTGTGGGTCTGCGGTAACCGTTAATGTATATGTTTTTTCATCTGTCTTCTTAATATTGTAACGAACCGCATCTGATGTTACAGCCTCACCTGACTGTTGATCCACATTTGAATCGTTCATATACGGTTTCGGTAATGTGAAGACTTTTTCTTTTTTCTCATTTTGGAAGTCGATAGAACCATCTTCCTGTAAGCTCGGTATTAAATCCGTTTCTAATGCAAATGTAAAAATATGATGTCCTGTATATTCACGTAATACAAAATCTTCTTTTACATTTTCGTTAAACGTCGTACTCTTTAAATCAATATTTGGAAAAATCCCTTTATACCATACTGTATTCTTTTCATGTGTTGCAGTGACTGGCGTTGGCTTCAATTCACCTTTTTCACCATTTGCACTTATTAATTTATACTGAATGTTATGATTTTTCACTTTAAATTGAACGTACTTTCCATCTTGTGTTGCTTTCTCAAATTCTGGTTCTAATGTTGTATTTTCCGTTACAATTTTTTCATTTGGTGCTTCTACTAATTTCGGTGAAACCTCTTCTAACTTTCCATCTTTCTCAATATGAATCGGTTCCGTATATACCTTTTTCGTATACGTACCATCATTATTATCGAAAACTTTCTCTGTTTCCGTTCTTTCTTCTACAATCTCAGTTGGATTTGCCTTTGCTTTAGCTTTATCCTTCTTTAACTGATCTGGATGTGGAGCGGGTAACTCCTTTTCCTCTTTCTTTTCTGTTTCTGGACTTTGTTCTGAATTTGGAGATGGTGTAAACGGTGGTGCCGTTTCTGCCAATCCATTCAGTGGTACGGAGGTAACGATTAATGCAACTACGATAAGTTGGATTAAGTACCTATACCATTTCTTTGCTTCCATAAACTCACCTCGCTGAAATATTTTTAACATATATAATGTTACATATCACAATTTAAACAAACGAAAGAGTAAAGTAAATATAGTTTTAAAGTTTTGAAGATTTTGTGCACAAAATCCGACAATTTAACAACAATTTTATAATTCTTATTCACAGATTATCAACCTTATATTACAATATAATATTTATCGTATTTTAGATTGAAATAAAGTTTATCTGGCCCCTTATTCAAAGAGGCAATACTTTATCTACTTCTACTTCATTAATGAATCCCACAATAAAAAAGCACACAATCCATTCACAAAAGTGAACGTTGTGCGCCTTCATTTCTCATTCTATTTCATTTATTTCTTCAACTTATCCGCCTTCGCAATAAATTGTGCTGCTTCTGCACGGCTTACCGCTTTATCTGGAGCCCAGCCATTATCTGTTCCAATTGAAATCTTTTCTTGGATTAAAATATTGGCATACTTCGCACCCCAATGATTGTTTAAGTCAGCAAATTCTCTCGGTAGTTTTATATTTTCATTTCTTTCTAATTCATATGCATTTACTAGCATAGAAGCCATTGATGCACGGTTAATTAACCCGCTAGGATTGAAGTTACCCCTCTCATCACCTTTTACAATACCTGCTTTTTCAACAGCAGCAATATACGGCGTTGCCCAGTGATTTTGTGCATCAGGGAATGATGGCTTTGCATCTTTCTTAATTTCTAACCCTAAAACAGTTGCTAATATTTTTGCAGCGGAACTACGATCGATACTTTCAGCTGGTGCAAACGTACCGTCTGGTTTACCGTTTACTGCTCCTTTATCTACTAAATATTGAACTGACTCTTGTGCCCAAGTTGGTACGTCAGAGAATTTAGGCTTCTGTTCAATTGCACTCGCATCGATTTCAAACTGTACTTGATATGTATGATCATATTTAATTGCCGGAATTAATATATGCATTTGCATATTATATTTTTTCGAAAACTCATCAATTTCAAATTGAACAACTTTCGTACCGTTATTTGCTTTATCTTCGGAAATTACTTTTACATCATGGAATGTCCCTAATTTTTTTGGATCTTCTACTCTAAGATACTGGAAATAGCTACTATCTTGAACTGTTAACGTAACGATTTTTTTATCACCTTGAATCGTTACTTTTGCATTTTTTAAATATGTAGAAGCAACTGATGTATCATTCGTTTGATCTTTATAAGTCTTTAAAATAACGTCATACGTGCCATCTGCTAATTTGCTAGCTGCTTTCATTTCTACTACCGCTTCTGCTTTCGCAATCGGTGCCATCATACCGCTAAATGGAACTGCTAACGTTGCTGCTATAACAAATGCATTCATATACTTTTTCTTAATCATTATCAATATGACATCTCCCTTTATATAAATATACCTAACACAACTATCATATTGATAATGATTATCAATGTCAAATAAAAATAATACTATTATTTCCTACATAAGTAAGCTTTCCGCTCATTTTTAAAAAGTAAATAATGCGCCGTATGAACTTTCCTCTCTAAATAATCGATAGAATACGAGCTTGATGGATCCACTAAATCACCTATCGCTCCTGAAAGGTGATCAATGACTTGCTGCAAAATCTCTAAGTTTTTCTTCTCACTTTCAGTATTCATTTCATCCATAATGTCACAAATAAGATATTGTACTCGCCGCAAACGTAATTCCTTCTGCTCCACTTATATCTCCTCCTTATTAGTCATATTACGGTTTAAATATATGGCATCATAGCTTAACCAATGCTAAAAAATAGAAAGGCAACCATCTTCATAAAGATGGCTGCCCCTATATTTAAACTTGCATCGCTTTTTCTCTCAAAGCTCTTCTCAGCAACTTACCTGTCGTATTCTTCGGCAATTCTGTTAAAAATTCAATACTCTTTGGTACTTTATATTTCGCTAAATGTAACGCACAGTAATGCATAAGTTCCTCTTCTGTTACGTTCGTTTGTTTCAGAACGACGTAAGCTCGCACTGCTTCTCCTAAGTTTTCATCAGGAACACCGATTACGACAACTTCTGCTACGGATTCGTGTGTATACAATACTTCCTCTACTTCACGAGGATATACGTTATAACCCCCAACTAAGACGATATCCTTTTTACGATCAACGATATAGAAGTAACCTTCTTCATCCATTTTCGCTAAGTCTCCTGTATACAGCCAGCCGTCCTTTAATGTCGCAGCTGTATCTTCTGGTGCGTTATAATATCCTTTCATAACATTAGGCCCACGAACAATTAATTCACCGACTGCACCAACTGGTACTTCTTCCCCAAGTTCATTTACAATTTTATTTTCTACATGCCAAATATTTGTACCAATCGATCCTGGCTTACGCGGACGATCTAGCGGGTTGAAACAAGTAACTGGTGATGCTTCTGATAAACCGTATCCTTCTGAAACGATAACGTCAAAACGTTTTTCAAAGTTTTGCAGAAGAGCAACAGGCATTGAAGCACCACCTGAAATACAAAGGCGAAGAGTCTTCACATCTTCTGCGCTTGCTTCTTCGAATAAATATAAATAATTGTACATTGTCGGTACACCGGCAAAAATCGTCGGTTCATACGTGCGGCAAATACGGAATACTTCTTTCGGGCTAAATTTCGGTAACATCAAAATCGTTGCCCCGTTTACAATCGGTGCATTGACCGCCACTGTTAAACAGAATACGTGGAACATTGGCAGTGCCGCAACGACGCGATCATCAGCCGTATATTGTAAATACGACGCCACATCGCTCGCATTACTATATAAATTTTTATGAGTTAACATAGCGCCTTTCGGTTTTCCAGTTGTGCCCGAAGTGTATAGAATAACCGCTACATCTTCTTCATCTAGTTCTGGGCCTTCGTAAGTTAAATCTCCAGCCCCTATCATTCTAGTAAACGTTTTCATTTTTTCGGTTTCTGTATGGTTAAAATCTGATGAGGTTTCGCATATGATGATGTTTTCAAGTGAAGGAAGTCTAGTTGTAAGAGATTGTATAACAGGTAGAAGGACGTCGAGTACGATGATTGTTTTTACATCTCCATTTTGTAAAATGTAATGCATTTCGTCTGCTGTATAAATTGGATTAACTGGAATAACAGTTGCTCCCGCTTTCATTGTTCCGTATAAACCGACCAAAAAATGTGGTGAATTTCCAACAACTAATGCAACATTGTCCCCTTTTCCAATGCCCATTTCTGCTAAATTGCTAGAAAACCTTGTGACCATTTTGTTTAATTGGTCATATGAGACCGACTGATCCATAAATATATAAGCCGGTTTATCCCCCTTCTTTTTCGCCGTTTCAGCCAAAGATTGAACGAGATTCACACAAACCCCACCTTTATAAAATTTAGAATATTTAAAAATTCTAAATTAATTATATTAAAAGAAAATTAAAGTGGCAAGTGTTATTCCATTAACTGCATATAAACAGATCACCTCCTCTTCATTTACTTTGGAAGGATAAGGGAATTTTATTTGCAAGTAATTTATGAAACTAGACCAAAAATCATTTTAGGATAATATGCACTCGTCTTTTCTCTAAGTTTAGTAAGTTCCTCTTTATTTAACGTCGTATGCTCTCCAAACAAGTTAATCGCGTCCGCTCCATCTTCATGAAAATACACCGTAACATATAATGTCGGTAACCCTGTATTGTCTTCATCTATTGAAAAAACGACATCTGGTGTCTTATTAACAGTGCTGAATGTTTCATTTCTTTTCCACTTCTTATTTTGAAACATGTCTTGTATTTCCTGTATCTTTTGTCTGTTATCTGTATGCGTAAAATATATAACATTATCTTTCGCTGGCTTTCCAATCGATAAAAGTGTGCCACTTGAGGACGTTTCATCGTTACAAGCTGTCATTCCAATGACAAAGCTAAGTAATAATACAACGTACATTACTCTTTTCATTTCAATCCGCCTCCTTTTGAATATATATATTCCTTTATAAGGGGCAGATGTCCTGTGATTCTATGGTATATGAAATTATATCGGCGATTTTTCGAATATATCGACCGTAACTCGAAATATATCAACGATTTTTAAAATATATCGACTTATCCACAAAACATGACAATCAATGCAAAAAGAAAGAGGCTGCCAGTTACGGCAGCCTCCCTTATTTTTAGAAGAATAAATGTAAGAAATCTTCTGTTGTAATGTTACCGAAGTAACGTGCGATATCTACGCCTTCTAAAGCTGCAGTGAATGCATCTTTATCAAATTGTATGCCTGTTAGACGTTCTTCAATGTCATGCACATCTAGTGAACCGAAGAAGTCACCGTAAATTTTGCATTCTGTTACTGTTCCTTTTTTCACTTCAAGACGAACGTCAACTTGTCCAACTGGGAAGCGGTGTGAATGTTGTAAGTTGAACTTCGGAGATTTTCCGTAGTTCCAGTCCCAATTGCGGTAGCGCTCTTCAGAAAGTTTATGGATTTCTTTCCAATCCTCTTCTGTTAATTCATACGTTGGGATTTCTGTTTCGCCTTCGAAAATTGTTTCTAGAAGAAGTTGTCTAAACTCTTCTGTCGTCATTTCTTCGTTTAGGAACTCTGTAATGTTCGCAACGCGGCTACGGATTGATTTAATTCCTTTTGATTGGATCTTATCCATTTTTACTTTCAGTGCTGATACGACGTGATCGATTTCAGAGTCAAATAGTAACGTACCGTGACTGAACATACGACCTTTCGTTGAGAACTGCGCGTTACCTGAAATTTTTCTACCTTCAGCTAAAATGTCGTTACGACCACTTAGTTCTGCATTTACACCTAATTTACCAAGCGCTTTCGTTACAGGCTCTGTGAATTTTTTGAAGTTGCTGAAACTATCTCCATCATCTTTCGTAATAAAGCTGAAGTTTAAGTTTCCTAAATCATGATATACTGCGCCTCCGCCCGATAGACGACGAACAACATGAATACCTTTTTCTTTTACGTAATCTGCATTAATTTCTTCTACTGTGTTTTGGTTTTTACCAATGATAATCGAAGGTTCATTAATGTAGAACAGTAAATATGTTTCGTTAATATCTAAATTCTTCACACAGTATTCTTCAATCGCTAAGTTTATTCTAGGATCTGTAATCCCTTTATTATCAATAAATAACATCGTATCACCTCATGAGTTCCATACGTAGCCACTATGCGCTAGCGTAATATGACCACTGAAAATTTGTTTTGCTTCTGTTACTAAATCAGCTGGATTGCCTGTATGCGGTAAGTGCGTTAATAAAAGTTCTTTTACATTCGCATCTTTTGCAATACTTGCTACTTCTGTACTATTCATATGCCCTGCTTTTGCAGCCTCTTGATGTGCATACATATTACACTCACAAATGAAAAGATCAGCATCTTTCGTGAATGGAATAAACTCAGGAATATAACTGGAATCAGCGCTGTATACTACGATATCACTACCTGCTGTAATACGCATCGCAAAGCATGTAACAGGATGAACAGTTTTTAAGAATGAAATCGAGAACGGTCCAATTTGAAGTGTTTCTTCTGGATTGTACGCGATTCCTTTCGTGTGTGGTTCATGCGTTAAAGAGTTGAATCCATTCTCGTCAAACGTATGACCGTAAATTGGTAACTCCGGTAGCTGTCCTTTTGTGGCACTTGTAATTAATCTCGCATATTGCAATACCCCAATATCCGCAACATGATCGTGATGATAGTGCGACAGTACAACTGCATCTATATCAGATGGTGCTATATATTTTTGAATCTGTGCTAGTACACCACTACCACAGTCTACAAGTAAACGAAAACCATCGTGTTCAAACAAATACCCCGACGTTGCTTCTCCCGCTTCTGGAAAGCCGCCCCAAAAGCCGACAACAGTCATTTTCATATGTATCCATCCTTTCTAAAACCGAGTAGAAATGCAGTTTTTACTTACACCCTACATTGTTAACTATAATCCATTTCCTAAACTTTTTCATTAATTTTCAATTTTGTTATAAAACAGTTATTGACTTTTCATTTTTGTACTAATACAATGATAGTAAGAAATGGAAATGGAGGGATTGACATGATCGATCAACCAATGGAGTTTTTCAGAAATTTACCGACGAAAACTTGTGCGCACTGCGGGAAAGAAATTGATGAGCAGCACGAAGCATACCATAACAAATGTGATGACTGCGTTCACGAAGAATAGTAGTTTGTGAACATAAAAAACCTAGCAGACATAGTCTACTAGGCTAATAACATCGTATCCTTCATCGTTGAACCTTTCACCAAGAGCTCCAGTTCAAACTCATACAATTCTTTTTTTCGATAATTTTTCGTATGGATTTTATCCATCATCAGGTCGACAACTTTTCGGGCCATCTCATCGATTGGCTGTTCAATTGTCGTAATACCTGGCTCTGTAATCTGTGATAAAATTTGATTATCAAAACCGATAACAGCGAGATCATCTGGAATACTCCAATCATGGCGTTTCGCCTCTGAGATAATTCCAGCTGCTACCTCATCGCCTCCTGCCAAAATCGCGGTAGGATTTTTTTTGTCCTTTAATACTTCATGGAATATTCGTTTTCCATCTTCCCAAGAGAAAGCGTTTTCAAGAAAATCGATCGCTTCTACTTGGCGGCTTTTCTCTGTTATCGCACGTAAAAAGCCCATTTTTCGCTGTTGGCTAACCACTTTGGTTTCGTTACCACGGCAAAAAATAAGATTACGATACCCTTGTTCTAACACATGCTTAGCAGCTATGTATGCTCCTTGCGCATGATCAAACTTCACTGTTGGAACATTTGCTTCCTCAATATATTCATTACATAACACGATTGGACCGTGCTGTAAGTATGGCTCTACATCTTCCCATGAATTTTCTAGTGAACATAGAATAATCCCATCTACTTGTTTCGTAGATAATAATTGTAAATACTCCATCTCTTTTTCCGGTAAATATCTTGTTTGACAAATAATCAGTTTATATTTATGTTCAGAAGCAGCAATCTCGATTGCTTCAATAAATCTACTGAAGAAAGGATTTGTAATCCTTGGAACTAGCACCGCAATTGTTTCCGTTTTTTGTTTACGAAGCCTTCTCGCCGCAGAATTAGGAACGAAGCCTAAATGCTTCATCGCTAATTGAACCCTTTTTTTCTTCTCATCTGAAACATATGGATGATTATTGATCACCCTAGAAACCGTTGTCCTTGATAACCCCGCTAATTTCGCCACGTCCTCTATAGTCGACACGAAATTCTCCCCCTTTGCATGAAAACGTTTTCTTAAATTGATTATATAGTATATTATTGGAAACTGCAATATCGGTTGTTATGATTTTACTATATTAATATTATACATAGGGAAAAGTCTGTTAATGGGAGGGGAAAACATACTGCTTTTAGAAGTTTATAGTAAACATATTTATAAAAATTTGAAGGTGATATTTCATGAATCGGACAGATCGTTTATTAGCCATATTAATTGAATTACAAAGAAGACAAACTGTTACAGCAAAAAGCTTAGCTGAAAAATTCGAAACAAGTATAAGGACTATTTATCGAGACATGGATGCACTTAACGAATCGGGTGTTCCTATTTATTCAATGCCTGGTCACGGTTATTCATTAATGGATGGTTATTTCTTGCCCCCCATTCAGCTTACGCCTGAAGAGGCTGTTACTCTTTTACTAGGCGGTGATTATATCGAGAAAACTTTCACTTCTTCTTTTTCTGTACATGCACGATCAGCAAAAGAGAAACTCGAAATTGTTCTCCCTGCTGATCAACAAAAGAAAGCCCAGGAATTACGAGGAACTTTTCGTTTCCTTTCTCCTATATTTTCGCAGCAGCAACCTGAACAAAAAAAACTTGAAGACCAACTGATCCTGTTGCAAGAATCTATACAAAAAGAACAAGCTGTCTCTTTTTCTTATCGTAAACCGAGGGAAACTACAAAAATGCAGCGGACCGTTCATCCTTACGGCTTAGTCAATATTTCAGGAATTTGGTACATCGTTGCCCACTGTTTACTTCGAAAACAAATACGCAATTTCCGCTTAGATCGTATGGAGGATTTACAGCAAGAACAAGAATTTTTCACAAAACCGAAAGACTTTTCTTTACAAGACTACAAGCCTGAAAGCAATCGCACTGTTACGGTTCATTTATTATTCCCATCTCATATTGCACATAAGATTATTGAATCTCGCTACTTTTTTATAGATTCATACGAGCACAAAGACAATGGCTTTCATGTCTTGTTGAAATCAAGAAACATAGACGAAGTATTTCAATGGGTATTGAGCTGGGGAAGCCAAGTGCAAGTACTTGAGCCAAAAATTCTTTCTGAGAAAATCCATGATGAAGCAAAAAAAATGTTAAAACTTTAATTTCACTACTGACATAATGTTGTCAGTACCCCTCCTTTATAGTAAGTATTAACAAATACATTTTTATAAAAAGGAGTTAACACTATGAAGAAATTTGAAGAATTAGCTACGTATTACATGGAGGAATTAGAAAAATATTCGATAGAACAATTTAGGATCAAACCTTCTGCTGAGGAATGGTCTCTCGGTCAAATGTACAATCATTTAATCGCCTCTACATATATGCAGTTAGATGCAATCGCGAAATGTAGAACTGAAGTGCCTTCTGCAACTAACAAGAAAACGGATATGGGTGAAAAAGTATATAAACTTGGTGCTTTCCCAAATATACAAATCAAAGTACCAAATCATCCTGGATATACACCTGAAAACCCCTCTAATAAAGAAGAAATACAAAAACGTATGCTAGAATTAATTACAGTTGTTAAAGACATTGAGCCAACACTTTCTTCTATTCCAAGTGATTGTAAAGTCGAACATCCTGGGCTTGGTTACTTACATGCAGCAGAATGGTTCCAACTTATTTCTATGCATTTTGCTCATCATCTTCGTCAGAAAGAAAGATTGGAGAAAAAAGTTTTAGTGTAAAAAATGATAAAAGGTGGATTGTTCTATATCCAATCCACCTTTTATAGTTCTGCTTCTCATAATACCTTTATGGATTAGATATTTCCTGCATAAATCCCGCCATACTTGCTAATAAACTAGTAAAAATGAAAAGTACAATAATAAGAGGAATAAGTTTATCCTTATTTAAATTCGTAATCGTTTTTAAACCTATGCCTAATAAAATGTAATACCAAATATTAAATATATCTATTCTTTGAGCAATTGTATGTAGAACCATATTATCCGTTGCTATCGCGCCTAAACTTGTATAAGATATCTCATACCCACTTAGAGACAGTGCAATTAATCCGTTTAAAATCATCCCTAATCGCAAGACAAATGAAGCATAAATAATTATCGGGAACGTTTCCTTATAGTTAATATCAACCCCGAAAAAAATCATAATATTTTTATAGAATATAGGCGCAAAAAATAAAGCTACGATTCCACTGACTGTAGAAATCCCAAATGTGGTAAAGAAAGTTATGTATTTTGGTACAGTAAATCCTGTTTTATCATGAAACATACTAAGCGCAGGATTGTTTAAAGTATTCCAAGACATTAACGCACTTGAAACTATAATGAATACTATTAAAAGAGCGAGTGGTAAAAATATATTTCTTTGATTCTTCATCCTTTTGAATTGCAGTGTTGGTGAAGTAAACATCCCCAAAATTGATGGTTTCCCTGAAATCTCTTCATGTATAAGACTACTAGCTTGCAAGAAAATCCCCCTTCCTCATTACACTCATAGCTCCTCCCACTTCGTCCACACTTCTCTCCCATTTATACGGTACATATTATCCTCTCTGTCCATAAACCCCTGCACAATAAACTCGCGTCTAATCGTACAAAAATCGTCATGATATTGTTTGATGAATGCATTGATTTCTTTTTCCGTATACTGATTCTCCGCATTTAACTTGCTAATTAAATACTCTAACAATACTAGTTTTTTCTTCTTTTGACCTGGAATTGATTTTAGACGGTCCTCTTTATCAAAAAAGTTACGAATGGTCGTATCCCTAAATTTCATTTCACTTTCAGTCATTTTGTTGTCCTCCATCGATTTTTATGTACTAAAACCCTTTATTTGTCTTTACCGTTTTTCTTCATTCTTTTACTAATAACATCCATAAAGTAATACCCACTAATAAGCACATAGTAAACTACAAGTATTCCTAGTGCATCTTTCATATTTATATATTTTTCTTTATGAAACAAGATAGGTGAAAGGGCGTAAACAAGAAAGATGATTAGCGGATTTAAGATAAAATAATAAGTAAGATTTCCTTTCATCATATCAGCTCCTCTACTCTATGTTTCTCTGTAAATTGTTGTAATTCCTTTTCTTTCGTTTCTATAGTTTTTAGACAAATTTATATCCAAACTACAAAAAAGATGCCCTACATTAAAATAAAAAAAGCACCGAAAAGGTGCTTTTTTCTACGCTTCAACCGATTGATTTTCAGCAATACTTTTAAACTGTCGTTTATGCATCCAAGTTAATGAAGCAATTGTTCCAAGTGATAACACAACGATAAAGATCATGAGTATTCCTATGTTTTGCCACATGAAGTTAAAGTCTCCGCTTGATACGACTGCCTTCAATCCAGATACAGAGTATGTCATCGGTAACCAAGCATTAAATGGTTGTAAAAACTTCGGAATTAATTCTAGTGGGAATGTTCCAGCGCTTGTTGTAAGCTGAATAATTAATGTGATGATGGCAATGAAACGCCCTGCATCACCGAATGCTGTTACTAAACATTGAATTAATGCGATAAACGCTAAGCTTGTAACGATGCTAAAGAGTATGAAATACGGAATACTTTGTACTTCTACACCTAATCCGAACAGTAGTATGACATCAGCTACTACTGCTTGAATAATACCGACTGATAGTAATACGCCAAACTTACTAATAAACCAGCTAAACCCTGATTTCGGAACACCAACTGTATCACGTAATGGATATACGATTGATAATAGTAATGCCCCAACGAATAAACCGAGTGATAAGAAATACGGTGTAAATCCAGTTCCGTAGTTTGGAACTTCCGCCATTTTCTCCGTCTTCACTTTTACAGGGCTTGCAAACATATCATACGTTTTATCCGTTCCTTTTACTTCACCCGTTTTCTCTGCCCCTTCGCCAAGTTTCTCAGCAAGTTCACCTGAACCGTCGTTTACTTTTACAAGGCCATCCGTTACTTTCCCGGAACCGTCTGCTAGTTTATTAACGCCGTCGATTAGCTGGGTTGAGCCGGTTGATAATGCCCCTAAGCCTGTTGTTACTTGGCCAGAACCATTTGCTAATTGCGTTATTCCGCCTGACATTTGGCCCGCTCCTACAGATAATGTATCTAAACCGCCTGTTACTTGACTTGAGCCGTCCGCTAATTTCGTTACACCTACAGATAGTGTACCTAAACCGCCTGTTACTTGGCTTGAGCCATCTGCTAATTGATTGACACCACCTGCCATTTGGTTTGCTCCTGCAGATAACTGGCCTAAACCGCCTGTTACTTGGCTTGAGCCATCTACTAATTGATTTACTCCACCTGCCATTTGATTTGCTCCTGCAGATATTGTGTCTAAGCCACCTGTTACTTTACCGGAGCCATCTGCTAATTGATTTATCACATCAATTAATTGACTGGATTCGTTTTTAAATTTATTTGCACCTTCTTTTGCTTTATTTAATTTCTTACCAAACTCTTGGAAATTCCCAACAAATCCTTTTTGTGCACCGGCTAATTTCTCAATACTATCTGTTAAAGACTCCAATTTTTCTGTATCTGGTAGATTGTTTTGTGAATCACTTGTTTTTTGATTTATTTCGCTTTTTAATTGTTTTACTTCTTCATTTAATTTATTTGTTCCGCCTGCTACTCCAGTAGTTTTTTGTTGAACTGTAGCTGTACTTTTTACAGCACTTGTTATGAATGGTTGTAACTGCTCTTGATATTCTTTCGGTAAACTCTCGATTTGCTTTTGTAAATTCGCTACATCTTGCGCTGCATTTTTTGCATCTTCCGCTGTTGATTGCGTAAGTTCATTTAACTGGTTTACATTCGCCCCAGCTCCATTTATTTTCTCATTTACTGTATTCAATATAGAAGGGCCTTTCGACTGCATTTCCTTTAAACCTGCAGCAGAATTTTTTACTGCACGATCTAAATCTTCCAAACCCTTTTCAATTTGTTGAGAAGCTCCCTCTAATTTGCTTTGTCCCCCAACCAGTTGTTCCATACCATTTGATAGATCAGTTGTTCCTGTTTTTAATTCACCGGATTGACTTACTAATGTATTTAAACCTGCTGTTACTTTCTTGGACCCATCTTGTAATTTCCCGATACCTGTCTGCATCTCACCTGTTTTACCATTTAATGTATTTAAACCTACTGTTACTTTCTGAGACCCATCCTGTAATTTCCCGATACCTGTCTGCATCTCACTTGTTTTACTATTTAACGTATTTAAACCATTCGTTACTTTTCCTGACCCATCTACTAATTTCCCGATACCTGCATTGCTATTTAATACATGTAAACCATCTGTTACTTTTCCTGATCCATCTACTAATTTTCCGATACCTATTTGCATCTCACCTGTTTTGCTGTTTAACGTATTTAAACCGTTCGTTACTTTCCCAGATCCATCAAATAGTTTCCCTACCCCTGTCTGTATCTCCCCAGACTTCCCTTGAAGTGTATGAAGGCCATTCGTTACTTTGCTTGAACCATCATGCAGCTCATTTGATCCGTCGTGTAGTTTACTTGCACCTTCCGCCCCATCTGCTAATCCTTTTGAGACGTCTTGAATGGAATCAAACATTTTCTCTGCATATGTTTTCGTTAACGTACTTGCTACTTCACCTTTTATTTTTTCAATGGCTGTTCCGCCAATTTGTGAAGATAAGAAGTTTAAGCTTTCGTTTGGAATATATTCTAAGTTTAATGGTTTCGGTTCATCTTTTAATAATGTTGTAGCGTTACTTGAGAAGTCATCTGGAATGCGTACTAACATGTAATACTTTCTACCTTCCATTCCTTTTTTCGCTTCTTTTTCACTTACAAACTCCCATTTAAAACTTGTATTATCTTTTAAATTATCAACGAGCCCTTTTCCGACCTCAATTGGTTTTCCGTCAAATACTGCACCTTTATCTAAATTGACTACCGCAACTGGTAAATCATCTAACTGTTTATAAGGATCCCAAAAGGCCCATAAAAACATGCCTGCATATAAAATTGGTACGAATAAAACCGCGATAATTGGAATTAATATTTTTTTACTTTTTATAATTTGTGTGAACTCTTTACGAAGTAACTGATTTCCTTTCATCATTTCTCCCCCTTTTAAAATGACCAAATTGTTCATTTAGTCATTTTTACCCAAACAAAAAGGCTATACTTATTCATACATATGCCTTATCCCCGAATTTATACTATGCAACTGTTCCTTACTATGAAGTGAATATTTTTATTATCCCTCCTAAATTAAATATATGACCATTTTGTTCAATCGGTCACTTTTTTATAATAATAAAAGGATTATCTTAGTTTGACAATCCTTTTAATAAATAAAGTTCAAATAATTCTGCGATTTTTTCTTTTTCTAACGGTTCATGATTTTTTTCCCAATCAAAAATAAGTGATACGTATAAGCGAAGCATAATAAATGCTGTAATTTCTGGATCACATTTGCTAATTTCACCTTTATCAATCGCAATCTTTAAATACGATTGAATAACAGAAACAATTTCCACATCTACTTGTTGCATCACTTCTTGTACTTCTTTCGTTCCCATATCGCGCTCTTCTTGAATTAACTTAATCATGAGCTGATGTTCTTTTCTAAATTCTAATATGCTATATAATGCTCTATGTACATTTTCAAAAAATGAAACATCTGAACGAATTGCATTTTCTGCAACTTGCTTCATTTCTGTAATTAAATTAGAAATAATTTCACCAAATAGCTCTTCTTTATTTTTAAAAAAAGTATAAATCGTTCCTTTTCCTACATTCGCTAACTTCGCTACTTGATCCATCGTTGTTGCTTTATAACCGAACGCTGAAAAAGACTTTGTTGCAGCTTCAATAATAGAACGTTTTCGATCTATTGCCACATCTTCACCTCCAAAAATGACCAATTGGATAATATAGTCAATCAGTACATCTTTGATATTACCACACGCTTACATTCTATACAAGTTCTCTTTTTTATTATTTCCAGTATAAAAAATTCCAGTCAAGTTATATCATACTTTCCATAGTTTATCAGAAGAAAAGAGAAAAGGAAAAGGTGTTCTTGAGATATACAGCTAAACCTTACTTACAAACAACAAATTTCTCTTTTTTCAAATAATCAAATAAAAAAACAAGAAAATCTTTACATTTAATAGTAATATAGAAAATAGACAAGTTTATCCGACTTTAATGGGCAGTAAGACCCCCACCTCAAAATTCAGCGAAAGCAAAGAATTTAGGTAGGGATCGGGCTGTCCATAAAAGTCCGATTGGTGAAGACTAATAATCAGTGGGGGATGAAGACCCCCCCCACTGATTAAAGTTTCACTTTATCAAAATAGTGGAGGCTTTTTCAGTCATGATGCGTGCGCTTCGTTTAAATATAAAGCAAGCTTTTTGTAATCGTGTTTCTTTAATTATTATGTTTAGTGGATTCGTTCTTATTTGTATTTATCATTATTATTATGTCATTCGTTATTTAGGAGACGCTGCGAGCGGACCTATATCAACAGATATAAAATGGATTGGATTTCGTGACAATGAAATGGATGTTTATTTATTATTAATGCCAGTTATTGCGAGTTTTCCCTTTAGTACAAGTTACAATTCCGATAAGTCAGATGGTTTTAAACCGTTCGTAAGTAAAGGAATTTCGTTATTTCCTTATTCAATAACGAAATATATCGTTACGTTTTTTTGCGGAGGATTTCTTTATACATTTCCGTTCATCTTATCATTATTATTTTGCAAATTAACCATTCCAGACGGAGAACCTATAGCTGGTTCAGGCATCATAAATGATGATGGAATGTTCGCAAACCTATATTTAGATGCGCCTCTCACTTACATTACGGTATATATCGGAATTAATTTTTTATTTGCAGGATTAATGGCCCTCTTAGGACTCGCTGCATCTGCATGGTCACAAAAGGACTATATGGCGATTCTATTTCCATTTGCAGTTAACTCCATCCCGTACGTCCTGCTAAATACAATATTCCCTACAATAGGCGGAGCACCTATTCATTTATATGACCCAAAGCAACCATTGCAAGGCATGTCACCGTACATTTTAACGATGCAATGCGCTTTCTTCCTTCTCGTTAGCTTATTCATGTATATACAAGGAGTAAAGCGGGATAGAAAGAAATATAAAAGAAGACTGCAAAGAAGAGATCGGTGTAGAAAAGCGTTTCAAGTAATTTCAGACTAAATCATTGAACGAATAAGAGCGTAATTCCCTAAGTTCGATTAGAGAATTACGCTCTTATTTTCACTACTCATATAATCATCCTCCCCTTTACGGCGTACCAACCAATCCCCATAAAATAACGACCGCTACAAAATAAATCGCTTTAATACCTACCACTAAACATAATGAAATAATTGCATATTTACTTAATTCTCTTTGGGCACCTATTAAAGTAAAAATAACTGCCAAACTAAACGTTATATAGGAAGATACTGTATGTATTAAGTTATACGTAATATCTAAATCTTGCGTAAGACCTGTTACATCAGCTAGAAATTGAAGCATGACGATGGTACTAAAAAAAATTGCAAGCTGATTCATTACTTTTCCATTTAACCATGCTTGCATTTTTAACCTCCTCGTTAATAATACTGAATTTTAAAATAATTTTAACATAATTTTTACAGAAAAAGAACGCTCAGTATATCTCTAAGCGTTCTTTCTCAACTATTTAAGAAGCTTTCTTCAAATCAATTTGAGCAAGTACTGGATCGTGGTCACTTACACGTCCATGTTCTTTCATAATGTTTGAGTTTAAGTGTACTGGGTCTACAATTGTGTGTGGTGCGATGTTGTTTGTTACTAAAATATGATCTAACACTTGTGCATTTCCTTCATGGATGTACGTGTAGCGGTTCTCTTTTGGCACTGTGTTTAACATATTTTTTAAGTTTGTTCCTTCTAATGTTTTTAGTGGTTTAGCGAACTCAAAATCGTTCATATCCCCTAACACAACAACTGGTGCATTCGTATTCTTTTTCTGAATACCTTGTACGAAATTGTTTACTTCTTGTGCTAACTGAACTCGTTTTTCTTCACTTTTTAATACGAGCGGTTGTACTTTTCCAAATGGCGTTGCATCTCCTAGTTTTGAGTTTAAGTGATTGGCAACGACAACAACGTTTTGTCCTTGGAACGTAAATTCTGCCGCAAGCGGTTTACGTGTACTTTCAAACAATGGATTTTCGTCTCCAATACGAACGATATTTTTATCAAGTAACTTCGGTACTGTTGCTAATTTCACGCGTGATGGGTTATAGAAGAAACCGACGCGAATATTCGCTCCTGGTGCTCCTCCGTCTAGATTATTATGCGGAGCAATTTCTACATACTCATACTTTGGCCCGCGAATTTCTAGCACTGCATCAATGATACGTTTTGCGCTTAATGAAGCATCTGTTGTACCGTCATTAATCGTTCCGTTATTATCTTGCATTTCCTCTACACCGATAATATCTGGCATTTTTAAATTGTATTTAATAGAATACGCTAACGCTTTTACTTTTTCATCTGTTGTTTCTTTTTTATTCGCCGAGAAGTTTTCAATGTTATATGTAGCAACTGTTAACTTATCAAGACGAGGCTGAATATTTGCTCCTATTTGCTTAAATCCGCCGTCTACTACAGATGGTAATTCCGTTATTGGCGCAATGCGGAACGAACCATAATCATATCCGACTACTCCTGTTATATCTCCAGTGAAAGTATCTCCTACTTTTGCTACATAATCACGAGGTACTTTTACAGAAAGACGCTCTGGGTTTAATTGATTTTCATCTAATAAAGGTGTGCCATATTTCGTTACGACTTTATTCCCACCATTTTTCACTGTTACATATAAATTCCCGTTTTTCTGAGGAGCAATAATTTTTGGTGTTGGCATCGTAACGCGCATACCTTCTATACTTTCATAAAAATCGATTGCATCTTCATTTGGATCAAATAAACCAAATGCATCATTATCGATAATTTGATCAGGAATTTTCACACCGTTTTCTCCAAGTACAATCGGTGCTGGTAAAGCTTGATCTTTTGCGATTACAGCAACGCGGCTCGCTTTAATCTCCGTCGTCGTTAAGTCTGTTTCAAACCTTTCTGCATATCCAGGCCCAACATATTCTTCTACTACTCCATCAACTTGAATAAGATCTCCTACTGCTACATTCGCATCTTTTTTGTATATGTACATACCTTCTGAAGTAGCTGGATCATTATCTGGCTGATTGTCTTCTATATAAAAGCCATTTTTATCAAGCGCTGTTACAACGCCTTCCACATTGTATACTTTCGTCCCACTGTAAGGAGAAATATGTGATTTTCCTTGAATATCATGAATACGAACCTGTTCATTGTTTACGATAACAAATGAAAAAGTTGAAATTGCTGAAGAAGTAAGCCCTTCTTTCTCTGCAATTGCTTTAATTACACTATTTTCATTCACAACAATTTGTCCGTTATAACGAACACTTTTATTTGTAGGGTTAGAGCCATCTAACGTATAGTAGATTGTTGCTCCTTCTGTATTCGTTGTTAACGTTACCGCTGTTCCTTTCGTAATTTCTCCGCCACTAGGTGAAGCTACTACATCACTAACACGGTTTTGTCCTTCTCCTTGAAACTTATGAGCTGTTACCGATTTTAAACCTGGACTACTAAAATATAATTCAAGTGTCCCTGTTAAACTAACTTTCTTCCCGATATTTTCAGGATGATCTTTCACGTTTACTGCCGCTCTCACATCGCCTTTTGGCAACTGAACAGGCATGATTTTGTCTGGATTCGTTTCATTTGGCGAATCAGCAATTGCTACGTTTGTATCATCAAACTTAGCCGGATCTTTCGTGTATTTAGAAGGACTTTGCGTATATCCGACAATATATCCTTCCACTGTCCCCTTCGTTTTCCCTTGCTGCTTAAATACTTGAATTGCTTTTTCTACTGATATAGAAGTAGTTTCTTCTGCTTGTGCTAAAGTCCCAGTAAATGAAAGCAATAGCAAGAATGATAAAAAGATACTTAACAATTTCTTCACAGCCATTTTCCTCTCTCTATTTCATATTTTCTCAACATTTCTATCATAACAAATGATTCGTTATATAGAATGATATTTCGACAAGTTTTACAAAAAATTAATCTAATTTACTCGTTTTCAAACTATAATACAAAATAATAATTTTACACCTTCTACGAATGCGTTTTATAATATGAAAGAGAAAAAAACAGAAATATCGAAATTTCATTGGCATGTAAAATGGATTCATTTGAATAGGAGTGATTGGATGGAAGTGCAAACAGAAACATACCGCGCAGCTATGAATGGAACATTAGAACGTCATTTTTCAGATATGATTGCTGTTATACCAACTAGAATTACAATTGAACAGTTAAAACAGCGGCTAGAAAATATCGCTACTAAAGTTGATGAGTTAAAAATTGTTTATAGTGATGAGGCAAGCCTTATTGTTGAATTACATATGGATGAAACAATTATACCGTATGAACTGCATATCGATGAGGCGAATGAGCCAGAAGAATATAAAATGTACAATAGACAAGATTCTACAATCGTAGATCGTAATTTTGAAGATGCGGCTTTCGGTACTGAAATTTTCACTCGTACGCTATTTGTAGGAGATGTACTAGATTGCTTTTTCCAGCAAATACAATTTTTATGGAACCTCGCCCCAGATTTGTTATTTGTAATTGATTCAAGCGCAGCAATGAAGGTAATATCTAGGAGCTATATTGAATATCACGTTGAAAATGAATTATTACCTGACATTCCTGACTTATACGTTATTCATTCCGTTTATGAAGACGATAAAGAAGGCGAGCCTACGCAATATTGGTTTCATACACACGGCCTTTTAAGAGCAGGTGTAACAGAAATAGAATTAATTATTCCAAATCGCATTTCTTCTTACTATGGCATTGGTGACCTCTTTCAAACATTTGCTAATAATGCCGTTGAGAATGGACAAGTCCCTATGAATGAGCCTATCGTTATCGCACATAGTCAGCAAGGTTCTATACATACAGTAGCTGTGCCATGGGAAAAAGGTTTATCTTATATTGGGCATAAAACGAGTATGGATCAATTATTTTCAATTGAGGATGAAGAAGTGAAGCTACAACCAATAGATGCACAAAACACATTCTTAGGTGGGATGGATGACCGAGATGAATACCATCAATCGCCATCTGTTCTTTTGTTCAAATTTGATACTTCAGAAGAATGTATTGAAAGCTTTTTCAAAGAACACGAGGAAGCTACAGGGCTCATGTTTTATAAAACAAATAGTGAAACGGCTCGTATGGCTTACAATGCGAAGAATACTTTCGGATATTTCAGCAACATTTTTCAAATTGAACAATCCAATGAAGATTTTCGTTTCCTCGCTAAGTTTGGTGTTTCCTATGAAGAGGGTAAAAGCGAACATATGTGGTTTGAAATGCAACATATTACGGAAGACCTTATTCAAGGAATACTTATTAATGAACCATATTTTATAGAAGATATGAGTGAAGGAAATAGTTATCAGTTAGATTTTGATGACTTAACAGAATGGGTTATTTATGCAGGAGATGCAGTGATAAAGCCAAATAACTTATATATGTTTATCGGTGAATAAGTAACAAAACGCCTTCAATATGATTGAAGGCGTTTCACTTTACTGTGCGATTAATTCCGTTTCCATTATTTTCTCCAAATGAGCTAGCACACGCTTTGCTGCTTTCTCACCTTGCTCAACACAGTCCGGAAGACCAGAACCAGCGTAAGAACTACCTGCCAAGTATATACCTGGCAACTCTTTTTCCATAAATGTTGTGAGTTTCTTCATTCGCTCGTTATGGCCTACTGTATATTGGGGCATCGCTTCTTTCCAGCGGCTTACGACTGTAAACTCTGGATCCTCTGTAATATCCATCGTCTTTCGTAAGTCTTCTAGTACGAGCTGAACGAGTTCCTCTTCTGTTTGTTCTACAACTGCTTCATCACCAGGTCGTCCAACGTAACATCTAAGAAGCGTTTTTCCTTCTGGTGTTGTATGTGGCCACTTTTTATGCGTCCACGTACATGCTGTAATTGTATAATCACTATTTCGAGAGACAACAAACCCTGTACCATCAATATCGCGCTGAATGGCTGATTTCGGGAAAGCCATTGCTACATTCGCAACTGATGTGGACGGAATGTTGCGGAAGAAACGAAACTGCTTGTACTGTGCAAACATAGATGGCAATGCTTTATGTGAACTTGCCACTACGACCGCGTCTGCTTCTATTTCTTTTCCGTTACTAAGAGTAATCGTATAGCCATCACCCTGTTTTGCAACTTTTTCAATGCGAGTTCCCTTTATTATCGTACCTTCATGCATCTTTGCTTCGAGAGATTCTACAATAGATTCTAAACCTGTTTTCACTGTTTGGAAGATTCCTTTTTTCGGTTCAGCTTTCTCTTCTTTCGGAGCGAGCGTACGCATACCGAGTGAAATACTGCGATGTTTCTGCTCAATTTGATACATTTGCGGGAATGTTGACATTAAGCTCATTTCATCAATATCCCCTGCATAAATACCCGATAGTAACGGTTCTATTAAGTTTTCAACCACTTCGTTTCCAAGACGATGTCTGAAAAATTGTCCGAGTGATTGGTCAGATACTGGCTTTGACCTCGGCATTAATAGATCAAAACCAGCTCTTAGTTTACCAATTGGGGAGAACAGCCCGGAGAATAGAAACGGCGTAATTTGCGTTGGAATTCCCATCATTGATCCATTCGGCATTTTATGTAACCGATTGTTTACGAGGATAAATGATTGACCGGCCTGATTATTTACAAGTTCATCGCCAAGACCTAATTCTTTCACTAATCTAGCTGCACTTTCTTTTCGTGCTAAGAAAGAATCCGGTCCGCGTTCAATTGTAAATCCATCTTTTCGAACGGTTTGAATTTTCCCGCCAAGTTTACCCGATGCTTCTATCAGTAATGTATCAATCGGCAAGTTCTTGTCATGAATATCTTTTTGTAAGTGATACATTGTTGTTAACCCTGTGATGCCACCGCCGATGATCACAACTTTTTTCCTCAAGCAGGCTCCCCCTTTCTTCTTACATTACAGATTCTTTTTTCTTTACTACAACATCTGTTAAGCAGTCAATAAATGCGTCCGACGCATTTGGCATTTCTGGACGATAATATTTCGCGCCAATTTCATCTGTTACAACTTTGCACTCAAAGTCATTGTCATATAAAACTTCTAAATGTTCCGCAACAAATCCAACTGGTGCATATACGAATGAAGTATAACCATACTTTTCATTTAATT
Organism: Bacillus tropicus; assembly: GCF_001884035.1. Lineage (GTDB taxonomy): Bacteria > Bacillota > Bacilli > Bacillales > Bacillaceae_G > Bacillus_A > Bacillus_A tropicus. The sequence continues at coordinate 105,615 of NZ_MACG01000031.1, read as the reverse complement.
CTCTCGTTAAATCTTGTACATCTGGACCAATCCAAGGATCTGGTGTGTTTCCGGCGCTTTGCCAACCTACTGCATAGTTAGCTACTTCAGCGCCACGTGCAATATAATCAGCTGTTTCATTTAATTGATCTGGATATGGATCGCCCATTGCGATAATTTTCTCTGGTAAGCTATGAGCAGATACGATTAATACTGCTTTTTCACGTTCTGCGTCTGACATACCGTTATATATACCTTTCACTGCATCAACCCAGTACTGGATGAATTTCGGTTCTTTATACCAGCTATCAATGCCGTGAATTGTTAAGTTTCCAAGTTTCTCAGCTTCTTCTTGTGCTCGTCCAACGTATGATTTTACGCTAAACGTAGAATAGTGCGGAGCAAGAACAAGTGCGATTGCATCTTGTATACCGTCGTTATGCATCTCTTTCACTGCATCTTCAATAAACGGTTCAATATGTTTTAAGCCAAGATACATATGGTACTCTACTTCATCTTGCACTTCATTTAAACGCTTCTCTAACTTTTTAGCTTGCTCTAATGTAATAGTAGCTAACGGAGAAATACCACCAATTGCACGGTAACGCTCTGTTAAATCTTCTAGCATTTCAGGACTTGGCTTTCTTCCTCTACGAATATGTGTATAGTAACGTTCAATATCTTCTTCTTTATATGGCGTTCCGTATGCCATTACAAGCAAACCAATTTTCTTTTTCATACAGCAATGCTCCTTTACTTCGCTAACTGCCCTTTAGAGTATTCATGAATAAATGTAGTTAAACGTTTTAATGTATCTGGGTTTACTTCTGGGAATACGCCGTGACCTAAGTTAAAGATATAACCCGGCTGCTTCATCCCTTGATCTAAAATACCTTTTACATGTTCTTCAATAACAGACCATGGTGCAAGTAAGAACGAAGGATCCATATTACCTTGTACCGCCTTATGAACGCCGCGTGCACGTGCCTCTTCGATCGGTAAGCGCCAGTCTAAGCCAACTACATCAAGCGGTAAGTCGTGCCATTCATTCACTAAGTGTGCAGCTCCTACGCCGTGCATAATCATCGGTACACCCATCGTGCGAACTTCTGCAAAAATACGCTCCATTGCTGGTTTAATAAATACGCGGTAATCTGCTACATTTACTGTTCCAACCCAAGAATCGAAAATTTGAACTGCTTTTGCCCCTGCGTTAATTTGCGCTTTTAAATATGTAATAACCATATCTGCTAGTTTATCCATTAAAGCGAACCAAGCTTTTGGCTCTGCATACATGAACGCTTTCGTATTATGGTAGTTACGAGATGGACCGCCTTCAATCATATAGCTCGCTAATGTAAATGGAGCTCCTGAAAAACCGATTAACGGTACGTCTAACATTTCTGTCGTTAATAAACGAATTGTATCTAGTATGTACGGTACGTCATCTTCTGGATTGATTTCCCCTAGTTTTTCTACGTCTTGTAAAGAACGGATTGGATTATCAATAACTGGGCCAATACCTGATTTAATTTCTACATCCACTCCAATTGCAGGTAGTGGTGACATAATATCTTTATAAAGAATTGCTGCGTCTACGTTATATTGATCAACTGGCAGTTTTGTAACGTAAGCACATAACTCTGGATTATGTGTAATTTCAAATAAAGAATACTTTTCTTTTATCTTTCTATATTCCGGCTGCGAACGACCCGCTTGACGCATATACCATGCTGGTACATAATCAGTACGTTCCCCCCTACATGCTTTTAAAAATGTCTCATTTATAGTTCTTACCAAGACCCTTGCTCCCTTCCTTACCAATGCTTCGAATACGTTCGATATTTATCTTTTTTTACTATACAGCTTGTAAAAACAAAATGCATAATATTATGTACGTTGTTCATTAAATTGACACAAACATTCTTAAAAACGCTTACTATTTTCACAACATTCTTATTATAACACAGAGAAAAACTATGGTTTAGCTACTTTTGACTTTTCTCCTTCACGATTCGTTTGTGTGTTATATGGCACAACGTAAAAACTCGGTTTTGAAAAGATGTTAACGAACTTTTCCTCATATTCCCCGGCACCGTTTACAGTACCTACATGCGTATGAATTCCATTTTCCACTCTATAAATACGATACATAATTCTTTCATCTGGAAGTGGTGTCCAGCTTAATTTCGCTTTAAATAAACCGAAAGGGCTAAATGCTAATTTCATTTTCACATCTTCTATCTTGCGCAGCCGAATCGGAGCACCGATTGTTTCCACACCTTCTGGTTTCATAAATTGCTCTTTCTGTTCTACATTTGCCTTCGTTAAAATTTTCTTAAACAATTTTGTTGCTGACGCACTTTCTCCTTGCAACTGATGCTCTTTATCTATGCGGTCATATCCAATCCAAACAGCGCCTACTAAATTTGGCGTATAGCCAACGAACCACATATCTCTCGCTCCATTATCGTCATTTGGTAAGGAAGTTGTACCTGTTTTCCCAGCTAACGCCCCGTTATATACACCGGCTTTCGCTGTCCCTTCCTTTACAACTCCTTCTAACATTTTCGTCATATACCAGGCCGTTTGTTTCGAGAAAATTTTCGTTTCTACTTTTGGCGACTCTCCAATGACTGCGCCGTGTCTATTGAATACTTTATCAATAACGTGCGGCTCAATAATATCACCATTTGCTAAAAACGCACGGTACATTTTCACAAGATCAAATGTTGAAACGCCATTTTTTAATCCGCCAAGCGCTGTACTTAAACCAGCATCAGCAATGTGAACATTTCCTTTCTCTAAATATTGCTTTCCTTCTTCTACCCCTAACTCATTTAATAAAGAAACCGCAGGTACATTTGCTGACTCTAAAATCGCATCGTACATCGTTATTTCTTTCGAATATTCACGGTTATAGTTCCGAGGTTCATAACCTTCAAAAGAATGTCTTTCATTCGTCAGTAAAGAATACGGATTATACTTTTTCGTTTCAAGTGCTGGTGCATAGACGATAAGTGGTTTTAGTACAGAACCGGGCTGTCTTTTTGCAAAAACACGATTAAATCCTCTCGGGACGTACTTTCTTCCGCCAATTGCTGCTTTAATTCCGCCCGTACGATTATCCATTAATAAAAAAGCACCTTGCGCTCCCTCTTCTTTCCCAGGGAAATTCCTTGCATCTTGAAACTGGTTATATGCTACCTTTTGAATCTTTTCATCCATCGGTACAACAAACGTATATCCTCCGCGAAGCACTTCTTGATGAGACAATCCGTATAAACGTGCTGCTTCATCTATGACCATATCAATATACGGCATATATGCGAGTTCGTTCTCATCTAAATTTTTATATAGAGCAATTGTCTTCCCTTGATAACGTACGCTTTCTTCGGCAGTCAAATAGCCTTGTTTATGCATAAGTGACAATACGAGATCACGCCGCTCCTTACTCTTCTCTGGAGAAAAATAAGGTGAATATCCGTTTGGCGACTTCGGAAGACCTGCAAGCATTGCCCCTTCTTCTACTGTTAAATCCTCTACATTTTTATTAAAATACAATTTTGCTGCTGCTTGAATACCGTAAGCTCCATGTCCAAAATAAATATGATTCATATACATTTCAAGAATTTGTTGCTTCGTATATTTTTGCTCTAATTGAAGGGAAATTGCGACTTCCTTCAACTTGCGCGTAAATGTTTTTTCACGAGTTAAAAAGACGTTTTTAGCAAGTTGCTGCGTAATCGTACTGCCGCCTTCGACCTTCCCTCCAGCTAACGTGTCTTTATAAAGAGCACGAAATATAGACGGGTAATCAATTCCTTGATGCTCATAAAAACGAGAATCTTCCACCGCAATAAACGACTGCTGCACGTATTTTGGGATTTGTTCGATTGGTACGAGGTCTCTATTTTCTACGTATAATTTCGTAATTTCTTTCCCTTTCTGGTCAACGATACGTGATGAAGAGTGGAAAACGAGCTGCTTTTCATCCATCATATAGCCACCAGCTAACACGATAAGTTTATAAAGGACAATCGCTAATACAAGCGTTGCTAACCCACCTAATAAAGTCCACTTTACTTTCTTCATACATCGGCCTTCTTTCCAAATGATGGTACATTTATTATTTGAAAAAGAAGTATCTTTATGTATATAATCTTCGAAGTTTTTTAAGAGAGTTGATATAATAGAAACAAATAAGTAAGGGGGCATTAAAATGAAGGCTATTATTTCATACGAAACACCTCTAGAACAAGCACATTTCACTGCAAAAAATGATGAAAAAAATATGTTTTATAAAGAAAATACAGAAGAATCTGTAGAAGGATCTCTTAAGTATGATGTACTAGACGCTGTTGGAGAATTTAAAGGACAACCTGGTTATATCGTTTGTAACAACATTTCTGTAACAGACGAAGGTCGCCCAGTATTTGAAAACCGTTTTAAAAACCGCGCAGGCCTTATTGAAAACGAACCAGGATTCCAAGCGATCCGCGTTCTACGCCCATTAAGTAACGATACATACGTCATCTTAACGATGTGGGAAACAGAGCAAAACTTTAAAGACTGGACAGAATCACGTTCATTCGAAAACGCTCATAAAAAACGCCCCGCACAAGCAGAAGGACAAGCTCCGGCGCATCCACATGCTGAACAGCAAAAAAGTATTTTCTCTCGTCCGTCTTTCGTAACTACTTTTGATGTGTTAGTTTAGGGTTTTTTGTACTGTAGTTCCTCCAGGAATACGGTAAATGAAATTATATCGGCGATTTTTCGAATATATCTATCGTATCTTTAAATATATCAACGATTTTTGAAATATATCGACGATTCGACAGAGAATATCGACTTATCGACAAATCATGACACAAAAAAGGAAACACCGTTACACGCCGGTGTTTCCTTTTTCTTTGTACCAATTATATATACGAAGCGCATCTTCTTTTTGCATATGTTTCACTTTATAACGATGCCCCGCTACTGATACGGTAGCTGTACATAGCTCGTCTTTCTTTTGAAAGTACGACTGACTATATCCGACTGCTTGCACATGCCTTCTTCGCATGATTCCTGTATATTTCGCGAGTCCTCGGTACACCATGATTAACTGATTTTCTCGTATCATATAACCACTACTTGTATACCGAGCGTATGCAAGTAACGTAAATATAATAAATAGTGGTATGAGAGTGAATAACGCAATATTTTGTTTAAAATATATACTCGCACCGATGATCGGAACAGCAAGTACAGCACTTGTAATCCATCCCATTATGACGTAACGACGTAATGCAGCCTTTGGTAAATGAACCATTTCCTCGTCCATTTCATACGGCAACTGTAAATATGCGAGTAACTGCTGCACATCTTTTTTCTTCATAAAAGGATGTAACATCACTTCATTTCCTGCTGCTTCTATACTTTGAATGACTTCTACTTCGACAGAGCAATAACCGAAAGGCTGGCGGAGAATTCCCTCTTTCACCGTAATCGCTTGAATGCGGTGTAATTTTAATACAAACTCTTTCTTATCAAATAATCCTTGCACGATGCGAACTTCATTTTCGTTTCGCTCTATTTTAAAGTTCGCATATTTTAACGCATAGCCAGCTGTAGAAATAACCCACGAGACTACCATTAAAATCGCCGCCATAACGATTAATTCATATACACCGTTATTCATCACGTACGCTTCTACTTTATTGATGAGCCATTCTGGTAGAAATTGATTAAATTCTGTGTAAAGGATGACTAACATAGAAAACACTAATCCAAATCTGCCAGATGTAATAGATGCTGCTAAAATTTCTTTCGTTGCTAACTGATAAACCGTCTTACTTCCTTCTTCCGCAGGCGCTTCTTCACTCACAACGCTTCTTTCTTTATGTAATAAGGCAATTAGTTCCTTCGCTTCCTCTTCTCTAATGCCAGCTAACATCACTTCTGGTTCAGTACCGCCGCCCGCTACTTCAATATTTAATTTCGTCAGTCCAAGTATTTGATAAATGATGTTAGAAGACGTACTAATATTTTGCACACGTTCTTTATTTAAGTAACTTTCTTTCTTCACGAACACACCATGCTTTATATGTAAAATATTATTTTCGACCCAGTACACTTTAAAATACCATTTTATAGCTGAGAAAATTGCCATAATAAATAATATGGTCAAAAGAACGAGATGAAAGAAATACCAAGGTTTTACTTGGCCATCTGATTTAAATAGAACAAGAAAAATAAAAGGCAATAAACCCGCAATTCGAATACCTAATAAGATTGTGATCGGATGTTGCCTTTTATACATCCTCATCACTCACTTTCGCAAGCTCTCCAATTTGTCTTTTCAGCTGCTCTGCTTCTTCTTTCGTTAAACCTGGAATACTATGAGAAGTTGCTGCTGTTGAAATATGTAATTCTGCTAAATTATACTTTCTCATAATTGGGCCCTGTTCAATTGTTACGTGCTGCACACGAATCATCGGAATAAGTACGCGTTTTACAACGAACATTCCCTTTTGAATTTCAATTTCTTCTTCATTTAATCTGTAACTATAATAGCGCTGACGTAAATTTGGAAACACAAAATAATCAAGCGGGATAAATGTAATAGCGCCTGTTACTAACAAGCCAAACAACCAACCCCACCAATTAAAATTGATCATAAAAAAGAAATACGCAATTACGACTGCTAGTATAACTGCCGCCCCAATTAAAGCGTGAATTCGCCACACTTTCAGCATATTAGCATGAATCTCCCTTTCTAACGGCTGCATTTCATCACTCCAATTATATGAATTTATTACTTATATATTAGTTGTTATATACATATTTGTAAAATTATAGTTTTTACATTGTGTCCATTACTTCTTTAAAATTCCCTTCATTAATGGCATACACTTGAAACTGAATATAATCTATCTCATTCGTATCTGGTTTAGCAAATGGCAAAATGTTAAATTTAGAAGCCGATCTTCCTAGCATATCTACAATCATAAGAGAAACGTCAATATATTCGAAGTCTACACGGAATACGACTGCTTCTCCCGTACATTCATAATCTTGGATCGCATCATAAGACTTATTCGCACTAATGAGCATCACTTTTAATAGTTGGTTCAAATTTTCTGGTTTAAAATTAATCATATATACAGCTCCTTTTTCAACAAAACACTACAAAAATAGTGTAATCTTATACTTTCATAGCTTCACACATCAATTATATTAAAAATAAAGCTAGTTTTTTATAAATTTTTTGATATAATTACTTACGGGAAAAGGGAAGAATTTTGTCTTCCCTTGTGTTTTTATTTGCATCTGGTACTTTTGCTAGATGCTTTTTTTTATGCTAAAAAGGTATCCTCAAACACTTTGAGGATACCTTTCCATTAATTTAGTGCACTTCAACAATCGTACCATCTTCAAATACTTTGAATACGCCAGTAAATCCTGATCCAGCTGCGCCTTCTATTTTATATGTCGTACGCACTCTAATTTGATAATATTTCTTTCCATTTTCTACTTGCGTATGTTCTAGTGTGTAATCATAGTCTTCTTTATATTCATTTTTAATATATGCTGTAGCTTTCTCAAAAGTAAATGCATCTTGATTCTTTCCTGTCTCTACTTTTGGGTTCTTTTCTGTCGCTACCTTTTGACTCGTTACTGCATTTATTTTTTGTGCCTTCGCAGCTACCGTAACATTCTTTGCAGTTTTTTCTTCTTCACTAATTTTCGTAACTAATCCTACTGCCTTTTTATTATATTCTTCAAGGTTCTTGTTATTTTTTGTTTCTGAAACTAGCTTATTTAATGTCTCTTTCGCTTCTGCATAATTTTTCTTATTTATTAACTCTTCACTTTTCGTCAGTTGCTCGCTATACTTCTTTTTTTGTTCTAAAAGGGCTAGTAATGCTGTTCGTTCTTCCTTGGCCTGCTTTATAAGCGTAGTATTTCCATCCTTCATGTTCTCTACTTTTTCAAATGACTGAATTGATTCTTCTATCTTTGTTTCTTCTTTTAACTTTACTGCTTCCATCATGATTTTCGTTTGTTCTACAAGCACTATCGCATCTGAATCGTCTTTTTTCTCATCCAGCGCTCGTTCAAATGATGATAAAGCATTTTTATATTCTTTATTCGTTAACGCGGTCTTCCCTGCATCTATTTCTTTTTCAAAATCTCCATTACTACATCCTGCTAACATTAAAAATGTAATCCCAATTACCGTTAATAACTTCCTCAATGTTTCTCCCCCTATGTATTCCTAAAACAATAACGTCATATGTATAAAAATCTGTGTAGTAATTAGACTGAAAGTAAATATGTACTACATTGTGTGTGGGAAAGGAAGTACATTTCATTTACTATCATTACTTAAAACCCCTAAATAGTTGGTAGTTGGTTTTTTTCTTCTTTTAAGACAGAAAGGAATTTTAATAATGTGCGTAAAGCTCTCACCAGGCTCTTTACTACACACACTCTTATACACATAGGAAAACTATTTTTATTTTGGTAGTTTTTTAACTTTATATATTCTCGGTTGATTGGATACGCACCTCAATTCGTAACACACCGAAAAACAACGGAAAACAAAATGAAATAAAAGTCATATTCTGTAACTTCTTTGTAACACAAATGTAACACAAAGATTTTAAACATACAATATTTTTTTACATTATTTTCCCCACTTTTTATATTTTAAAGCGTTAATCCGGTTCCAATCCTTAATGTAATACGTATTTTCATAACAATCACGCCAAAAAGAGGGAATTTACATTTCTAAGTGAAAATGTACAAAGTTATTATTTTCGGATGTTATAAACTTCTTAAGTTGAGGGATATGAAAATGAAAAAATACGCTATTCTTTCCTATGAGCCTACAGAAAGAATAGCGTATTTTCAAAAATGAGTTCTTTTATACAAACGCTTTGGTTCTATATTACAATTAAAAGGGCAATCAACGCTAATATAGCTGGAAGTCCTTGTTTCACAATAATTGATTTATTAGATGTGAAACCGCCGAAAAGAGCTGCTACCACCACGCACATTACAAAAAATAATTGAACCATATAGCCAATTGAATTGAGACCAAGTATAAGTCCCCAAATGAGACCAACGGCTAAAAATCCATTATATAAACCTTGGTTTGCAAACATAATGGCTACGTTTCGATCTCCTTCTAAATGCTCCGGTAATTTAAAAGCACGTTTTGCCACTTTTGAATTCATAAAAAACATTTCGAGGATCATGATAAATAAATGTTCTAATGCCACGATCCCGACTAAAATAGCTGCGATTATTTCCACAGTATTGTGCCCCCTCTACTCCCTAATATCAAATTTATACTATCTTCGTTTTAACTTTGTAGCTTATATAAAATTCTGCCTTCTTTCTTATCAAAATATTAATTGACATATCAATATTTGATACGTCAATTAATATACAACTCCCCTTTTAGTTTTGCAAGTTTTTTTGCTCAATTCGTTTTATTTTGTTCCATCAACTTTAAATTAATTCAAAATCTCTGTTCACACCTCTAAAAACTATAATGTTTTTTTATAACTATATAAAAGGAATCAACTGTATCATCAAATTAATAATTCATTGTCTCCAAAAACGAAAATTTTATATCTTTTCTATTAATAAAACTCATTTTTATTATTTTAGGAGCAGTCCATTTAGTTAGCTCTATGTGCATCGGAATCACACCAATGAAACAAAAATTTCATACTTAACAAAAAAAAGCCTACTAATGAAAGTAGACTTAAAATTTTTTAGGTTATCAAATTAATAATTCATCAGTTCATTTTCAGGGGTTTGAATAATAACAGGATTTTTCCCTGGATCAATCCATCTTAAAATATCAATCACATTTTGTTTATCTACACCTGTACATCCTTCTGTCCATGAATTAGAAACATGGAAGAAAATTGCGCTTCCTTTGTATGGTGTACGTGATTCCGTATTATAATTAATTACGAAGCCATAATCATATGCTGGGATATACATATTTTCAGCTGATTTCCATCTACCTCTTACAGGCTTTTCTTGCAGCGTATTATAGTATGGAGATTTAGAATCATCTACCCAAACATGATTTGGTGTTAGATTAATAAAGGGCAGTTTCGTACCAGGATTCCCTTGTCTACCGAAAGCTGAGCCAATTGTGTATTTTCCTCTTGGCGAACTCACACCACTTTCACTCATCTCAACTGCAAAACCTGTTTTCCCGATGTATCCACTTATATTCTTTTGCTCTCTCCATTTCCCACTTGATTTTTCAAATGTACGAACTTGAGCTTGATTCGTATTATAACCTTTTGTAGTGACTAAAATAACTTGTTGATTATGTTGGATTGTTTTTAAATTATCAATCACTGTTCTAGATTCATTCGTATTCATCCATTGTAGACCCGAAGCCGTTCTTATACGCAACCACGTACCTCTTTCTTCCACTACTGTCACCGTTTGCGCTGTATATTTTAACAGTACATTCGCTGAGTCTGCTGGATAATCATATGTGAAAAAGTCTCTATTAATATGAACTCTTTTCTCGTTTAGTAAGATCCATTTGAATCCTTGATATGTATGAATCTTTACCCATCCGTCTCCTCTTTCTTCATACACCGTTACATTTTGTGGTGTACATTCAAAAGCAATACCCGAAGATAATGATGCATTATGATAAACAAAGAATGGCTTGTACATATGGATTTGTTTACGTTTGAGCTCTTTATCTTTTGACAGATCTGTTCGAGCAATTAAATTTACTGATTCTGCACGAGTAATCGTTTGATCAGGCTTCCAATTATCATCACCGTATCCATTTGAAATACCTAATGCAACCAAGATGTTTACATACTTCTCGCTCCAATGGTCTTTTAAGTCGTTAAATACTGTTGGAGGATTTCCAGTCACTTTCTCTTGCAGTTTGTATGCATTGACTAGCATAGAAGCCATTGCGCCTCTTGTTAACTTTCCAGTAGGATTGAACTTTCCTTTCCCATCTCCTTTAATAACACCAGCTTTTTCTACCGCCGCAATATATGGAGCTGCCCAATGTCTTTTTGAGTCATCAAAAGAAGGCGTTGCCGATTGATCGATAGGAAGCTCTAATATTTTTGCCATAACTTTTGCAGATGAGCCTCTATCTATCTCTAAATTTGGTGAAAACGTACCATCAGGCATACCTGACAATACATTTTTATTTATCAGATAGTCTACTGATGGCTTTACCCAACCCGGAACATCCTGGAAACCACTTGGAGCTGCTTGCACTTCATTCTTACTTACATTTTCCATTTCAGCTAAAGAACTTGAAGAAATAGAAAGAGATCCTATCGCAATCATACCTATCGTTGCTATTTTTATAAACTTCATTTTTATATATGTTCCCCTCTTCTTAATTAAACTAATTCGTAGTACTATTGTGATTCGTTTCACAAAAACTATCATAATGACAGATCACACAAATGTTAATTATAACCTTTTATCCTAAATATTCCAATATATAGCTTAAAAAGAAAGAATGTACTACCAACTTACTAAGCGAAAAAATAACGCTACTGTCGTATATACTTGGTATAATCACATATAAGAAACGAAATGTTGTTATTTGCAGCTAGCTCTATTGCGAAATGTCATTCCACATTATTTTACATAGTCTCGGGGGATATTAATGAAGAAATTTACTGTTAGCTATATAGCATGTTTACTAGCTTTCTCTACTATTGTGAATGTTTTACAGTATACACGCGTTCCAAATTATGCAGATTCATGGGGACCGATTTGGGTATCTATTATTATGTTTTCAATTCTTGGAAGTATTCCTGTTCTTATCGGTTGTTTAATAGGTGAATTTTGTTATAGAAAAATAAAAGGAAGTCGCGAATTAAAAATCGGTATTCCTTTATTTCTATTGTTAGGTGTTTCCTACAATCATTTCTTCTTTATGTGGTTTAACAACAGAGATTTTCTATCCTTTTATTTAGAAGCTTTTCTGGAAACCGGCCTTCCTATTACTGTATCATCTTTACTTTTTTATCTTGTAAGACGGCGTTAACTCTTTCATCATTACATAAAAAATGTTATTACTCTTGTTGAATTGAGTGATAATATTTTTTTATGCTATTTAAAAAATTCACTTCCAGTTAGCATCCTTCACATCTTCACTAGTCGCTTTTCCTTCCCCATATATTATTCATTATTTTCACAAAAAAACAGCCCGCCTTCCGCAAAAGACGAGCCATTCCACTTAATTCTCACTTATTCTCTTCTTATACCAATCCTGCATTCTCTCCGCATCTTCTACTCTCGTATGCTCTAATTTATAATTCGATGATGCACTGGAGAACTTATACGTACATAAATCCGCGCGGCGCTGGAAATATGACTGTGTCTTTTCCATTGATTGGACGTGTCTTCTTCTAACAAGTCCTGTATATTTTCCGATGCTGCGATATACAAGCGTAATTTGCTCTCCATTTACACTGTAACCATTTGTTTTAAATGTTGCGTATCCAAGTGTAAAGATGAGGATCGCAAGCGGAATGAGTGCCCACATGATGAAATGCTTTTCAAAGTATATACTTATTCCAATAAGCGGGATAGCTATCATTGCGAAAAAGATGAAGCTATCAATGAGATAGCGGCGTAATGCTGCTTTTGGTAATGAAATAATATTTGTATCCAGTTCGTATGGTAATTGTAAATGCCCGAGTAACTGTTGTACTCGATCTTTTCGAATGATTGGGTGCAGTGTAACTTTTTCTTTTTCGTCATCCGTTCCCTTACTTTGAATCACTTCTACTTGCACAGCACAATAACCGAATGGCTGACGTAAAATACTTTCTTTTATCGTAATCCCTTGAATACGATGTAACTTTAGGACGAGTTCTTTTTTCTCAAGTAATCCTTGTGAAATGCGGACTTCGTCATTTCTTCGATTTACTGTGAAATCTCCATGTTTTAGCGCATAACCGATTGTAGATATAATCCACGAAAGGACGAGCAAAATAACTACCATGAAAATCCAGCCGTATATATCATATTCCATTACATACGACTTTACGTCATTCTCTATCCATTTCGGAATGTACTCCTCTACTTGGTGATACACGAAAAAGATTAACCAGAATAATAGCCCAAACTGACCCGATGTAACAGATGCTAGTAAAATTTCTTTCCAAGTCAATTTATATTCTGTCGTTTGTTTTTCTTCTGTAACGATTTCTTTTTCTATTGCATGTTCCGCTTTTTCGTCTAGCGTTCCTTCTGCTTTCACTTCTGGAGTTGGCTCATTTAGCAAAGCAATAAGCTCAGTTGCCTCTTCTACTGTAATACCGGCTAAGCTAACCTCCGCATCATCGCCCCCGCCAGCTGTTTCAATTTGGATTTTCTTTAAGCCAAGCATTTGATATAACACGTTAGAGCTTGTATTGATTGTTTGAACACGTTCTTTATTTAAGTAGCTCTCCTTCTTCACAAAGAGACCTTGTTTCACATGTAATACGTTATTTTCAATCCAATATACTTTGTAATACCAGCCTACGATAGCTGAAACAATCGTGATTACCGCAAAACCGATAGGAACTAAATACCAAAATGGGAACTTTCCTTTTAAACTAAAGAGAAAAATAATAAATGGTATAAAGTCTGTTATTTTTAATTCTAATAGCATCGTGATTGGATGTTGCCTCTTATACATCCTCATCACTCACTTTCGCTAATTCTGCAATTTTCGTTTTCAACATTTCTGCTTCATACATCGTTAAGCCTGGGACGCTGTGAGAAGTTGCTGCTGTTGAAATGTGTAATTGTGCTAAACCGTATTTTCTCATAATCGGCCCTTGTTCAATGGTCACGTGCTGTACACGAATCATCGGTACTAATACGCGCTTTACCACGAAAAGACCGTGCTGAATTTCAAGTTCTTCTTCATTTAGTTGGTAGCTGTAATAACGCTGACGTAGTTTCGGGAATACGAAGTACTCCAATGGTGCTAACGCAACTGTTAACCCAATTAACACGTACAAAATGCACGCCCACCAATCAAACTTTATCATGAGGAAAAGGTAAGCTAAAATGACAAGAATACCGATCCCTTCTTCTATTACAGCCCGAACTTTCCACACCTTGACCATGTCAGGGTGAATTTTATTTCTCAATGGATCCATGTAACCACTCCAAATCTAGTAATCTAATATATGAATAGTCTCAATCTATATTTTACATAACCTTACAGAAAATTGAAATTTAATCTTCTTTCTTCTCAGGAATAAAATATCCGAACCAAAGTAGCCAAATGAAACCGATTAACTTCATCCAATTTCCATCCGCTTGAAAAGCTTCTATCATGCCTGGAATTTTATACACCCCAATGAACCCAAGAAAACCGAGCCACCAGTTTTTTTGCATTTTCATCTTTACTCCTCCTTCATGACATTTTTCACATTTCGAATCCAAATTTCTTTATACTTTAACTGAAATCCCATGAGCATGTAATTGCTCATATTATCAATTACGAGCGCTAGCGTATGAGCGTTTTCTTCCGTTGCATCTTGTGACACAACGCCTAGTCCCGCGCCTTTCTTCAATAGATCGTGGAAACCATTTAAAAACTCTTCTTGTATTTCAAATAAGCGTTTCTGATACTTTTCATTTCGCGCCGCAGTTACGATAAATTCATTTATGACACGTAGTATTCCTTCTTGTCCTTCATACTCAGAGAGCATATGTAAACCATCTGCGATTAACTTTTCTGCAAAATTCCCTCTCGTATATTGCTCTTTATCAAAATAACTCACGAAATGATACCCAGAAAAAATTTCTTCAAATAAAAAATCAACTAACGCTTCTTTAGAAGAAAAATGATAATAAATAGCCGGTTTTGAAATACCTACCTCTTTCGCAATCATGGAAAGACTCATCTTCTCAATGCCGTGTTCTGCCATAAGTTTAAATGATGCCTCTACAATGTTCTGCGATGTTTGTAAATTCTTTGTCATACTGTACCTCACTTATTTTTACTTACCGGTCGGTAAGTAAATTGTAAAATAAAAAATTATCGTTTGCAAGTTTGATTCAAAACTACATATTACTTTTTCAATCTATATTATGAATCTGGATCATATTCCTTAATAATTACTATAATAATCTTTAATCCAGTTAAATCACAAAAAGCACCGTTGTGAGTGCTTCTTGTAATCTAATATTTAGGCCCCATGTAATCATAACTTTGATCTAGCGCTTTTAATAAATCAATCGCACCCTTTAACTCTCTTTTATCAGACTCTAATTCTTCCATCCTTCTTTCAATATCTTTTTTAAAAGATTCTAAATCGCTAATGGCTTTTTTCCCTACTCCAAGTTGAGACCAGCTCGATAAGAGTAAATCATGTACAGTACTTACCACTCTTTTATTATGGTTTAAGTCTTGAATCATATGGTCAAATTGTTGTAAAGCTTGGCTCAATGCTTCTTCATTTAAGTAAATTCTCGGCATCTTAATCTTCTCCCTTAATATTGTTGATCCGTCTTCTTATAATCCTCGGCTTTCTTCTCAATAAAATCTGAAATTTCCGTTGCTGTTCGTATGTACCAAAAACTTAAATGCTCTACATGTGCACGTATATTATTTACTTTAGCTTCTACCCGCCTACTTTCAGCCGTTTCTAATAATGTCATCATATTAGAAATTAACCTTGGTACTCTATCTTGAAATTCTTGTGCGTTTCGCTTCATATCTCCTACGGCTTTTTCCAAATTCTCTACCACTACACGAATCTCTCCCCCGCCTAATAACGCGCCCGGTGAATCATAAACTCTTTCATTCGTGTCTACATTTAACAAGTATTTATTTGATAAAGACCCATTCTCTCCAAATTGGAAGTTTTGATCTGTTTGATAATGATAACCAGGGCCACTTATCGAATTCAAAAATCGAGTAACATCCATCCCAAGCTTTTGCTGTAATGATAGCTTTGACATTTCTTCTTTCGAAATTGGTGGGGTTACCGCATAAGTCGATCCTATATGACTTTCATATGCACCAAATGGTCCATAGCCAATTGAATCATTTCCGTGAACAACACTTACAATTCTATTATTAAATTCACCATTATTTGCTTTTTCTTGTAAATCAGGCGGTAACAAATGTTTTGCACTCGGCGCATTCCATGACATACATCTTACATTGTCATTAGATGCCGCTGCATATTCCGCTAAGGCGCCGCCTAATGAATGACCCGTCGTATATATCTCCACATCATCCCTGCCCTTATATGTATCCGTTACTTGTTTCATGACCCTTTCAGCTTGTTCAAATTGATTATGTGTTTCCCAACGTTGATTCTCTTCATTCCAATATTTCTTTGAACCTTCATTCTCAGTCCCTGCTACAGGAGGTGCTGCTGGTTCATGAACACCTTCTCGTAATACAAAATGATTTGTATCCGTTTTTAAATCCTTCATACCTTCCCCTGGCTTCATCGGAATGCCTAAAGAGTTTTTCTCTATAATTTTATCCCCTTCTGTTCCTCGGAAAGCTACCATAACTTGCTTTTCCCCATTCACATCTCGTACAAAGACTACTGCGTCTATCCCAATTTATCGTGGAATGTTCCTCCCTTTTCCTATGCTTGTAAACTTCGACCTTCTTTATTGGTAATAACAACTTCTTCTTCAATATCTTTATCAGATTTATACGTTGTGTCTGCTAATTGATAGAAAGTAGAGTCTAAAACTTCATTTTTGTTACTCAAAACATTTTTCTCCTACAACATTTGATATATTCTTATAATTAAGATAACATTTACGGAGGATAAATATGGATATTACTATTAAAAAATTTAGTTTCTGTTTATTATTTATACTTATTTTAAGTACTTTAGTGGGATGTAATATGGATCAAAAAAACAATGAAGAAAAAGTAGTAAAAGAAGCAAAAGCGACAACCATTACATACTTTAAGGAAAAGCAAGATTTGGACGTAGTAATTACTGGGCATGAGTTTGGTCCTAAAGACCTACAATCCATTTATATCTCTGGGCATGTCAAAGATGATAAAGACAAAACATTTAATATAACTATTCAATATAGCGGAGATAAATACACGATAGGTTCAATTTCTAAAAGTAAAAGTTTAAAATTAAAATACTAACTTCCCATAATTTTCATCTAAATCATTCCTATATGCTCCCAAGGATTTTTAAATAGTTTTTATAAACGGACATGTTAAAGATAACAAAAATAAGATTTTTTCTATGGACGAAGAATATGATGGAGGAGAATATCATATAAGCTCTATGTCTCACTCCAAAAATTTAGAGCTTAAAACTAATAATCTGGGCACTTTAGAGTGGCTTTTCTTTATACTTCACCACACAATGTTCAGTGAAGATAAAAATTTATTGTAGAGGAATATAATGCACTATTAATGGGGTGATTATTCGTGAAAAAATATGCTATAAGATTATTCTTTATTTTTACACTTATCCTTTTAGGAGGATGCACTATAGATCAAAAGAATGAGGAACAACAAATAGTTAATAAGGCTACAGAAACTACAATTCAATATTTTAAAGAAAAAGAAAATCTAGATGTAGAGATTACTAAACATAAATTTGCCCCAAAGGACTTTCAAAGTGTTTGGATTTCAGGACATGTTAAAGATGATAAAAATAAAACATTCTCGGCAGCTGTTGAATACGCTAATGATTATCACATCGGTTCCATTTCCACATCTGAAGGTTTTGATTTAAAACAATAAATCTAACGGTTTCACTTCAACATAACTAGTTAAGTTTGTTTCTTTCATTCAGGAGTGTTCCTTATAAAAAATAAAAAGCATCCTAAATCACAATTTTAGGATGCTTTCTTGTTAATCCTTATTCAACAATCGCATACGATAACAATTCATCGTTACTTCTCCAAGTCGTTGCAATAATTGATAGTTCGCATATGCGCCGACCGGGGCACCGATTATTGGTACGAGCTGAAGCATTTTCGCTAAATCGATATAGTCTCGGTACTCTGTTTGGAACTTTTCCCAGTCCATATGATTTTCTTCTTCTGTATCCCATGTTTCGATTGCTTTCCATATTTCTTTTCGGTGGTCATCACTTGAAAAGGCAAGCTGGAAAACGTGAAGGATAAAAAGGCGCTCTTCTTTATCGCTCGTATCAAATCCGTACAATGTTGCTGCATCGAATAAAAATTTAATTTTAATGCCGAGCAACAGCGGAAAGTCAGCAAGGCCAAGGAGAATACCGCCTGCTCCCGTCCCCGCTCCTTCTGCCGCTGCTATTTTTTTATACTCATCCATTTTTTTACGTACTTCATCATCTCGTCTTTGCAACGACCAGTTCGTCTCTTTTAATTTCGGCTTTATAAAGTTTGATCCGGCACTAATCGTTTGCACCATCATCCGAATCGTTTCTGTTAATACTTTTTGTACTTTCGCCGGAATAAGCTGTTGTACTTTCGTCTGCACTTTCTTTGAGAACCGTGTCATCATAGAAGAATCTTTCATGAATGTAGCTTTCCACTGCTCCAGTTCTTTTATAACCTTTTCTTCATATGTAATCATAGGTTCATTCCCTTCAATTTAAACGCTCAATACGTTTTGCCCCGTATTGATAAACGAAACCGATACTAAATACTATGCTTACGACTAGTAAAATTCCCGTCATCATGAAATCTTTCGTAGCAAGTGCAAATATAATTGTAAATATAACGCTACCTGTAATAAGAATTGCATTTAATAAAGTAAGAAAATCTTTCTTCTTCTCTTCTCCGCCTACTGGGTACAAATCAAGCCAAATTTTCATGCGGTGATGTTTCCATAAAGTTAATAGCTGATAACCGATTAAGTATAGGAAGATAAGGCTTACGATAAATCGTCCATATAAAAACGGAATGAAGTAAAGAATAACTCCGCCGAGAGCGAGCAGGCGCACATATAAGCCGAAATAGTTACCAGATCTTAAGAACGTTCTCGTATATAAGTATAAATAGGTACGCTTTTCGCCTATCATCGCCAGAATGAAATCAAGCCATTTTCTACGTGCTACTCTCTCTTTTAATGCTGGTACATCAACGAACATATTCGCGATGCGGTACAGCAGCATCATCTTTTTACCTTCTTCAGAAATTAAATACTCCCAGTTTAACGGTTTTCCCTTCACCATTTGATGCATGATCGCAAGGTATAACACCATGAGAAGAACGATTCCGCCAATAAACATAACGGAAGTACGTTCTACAAGGAAATACACAAATAAGGCGTTTAAAATAAATCGAATGAACCAATCGGCTCTTTGTATATTTTTGTCTGTTAAAAATGACTTTTCCCACGCTACGAATAAATTCCACGCTTTTACAATGATAAACGCGATTACAATCCATATGTAAGCCGCTCCTGTTTGCTTCATTTGCTGGAAGTATAACGGGGCAAGCGCTGCTGCTACGATAGCAATTATGTATAACTGAATCATAAACGTAAAAAGAAATGCCTTTGTGAAGTACGGTTTTAACTTTTCTTCAACTGGCAGTAAGTAAACGAGATCCGCTTCTTTTAACAACGTTTGAATGGATCCGGTCGTTAATACGAGTCCAAGTAACACTGCCATAACGAGCCCAGTTGGAAACAAAGGTGTTAACGTTTGTAACCATTGCTGGTAATAATACGCTCCTGCGCCGATGATGAATACGAAAATAAATTTTAAATGATCATTAAATACGTATTTACTATATGTACGAACTTCTTGTAGAAAGTGACGAAATCGTTCTTTCCATAACGCTGTGCTATTCATAATCTTCTTCCTTCGTTAATGCAATATAAATATCATCTAACGTTGCACCTGGCATATTAAACTGTGATTGCAGCTCAGATAATGTTCCCTTCGCTCTTACTTCGCCTTGATGCAGAATAATGAACGAATCACAATAACGCTCTGCCGTCGCTAAAATATGTGTACTCATTAAAATACCTGCACCGCTCTTTTTCATTTGGTCCATCATTTGAAGGAGTGATTGGATTGCTAACGGATCAAGCCCAACAAACGGTTCGTCCACAATATAAAGAGATGGCTCCACTAAAAACGCACTCATAATCATTACTTTTTGTTTCATCCCTTTTGAGAAATGAGACGGAAACCATTTCAAACGATTTTTCATACGAAATTCTTGTAATAATTGTCCTACACGTTCTTCATATTGTTTTTCATCGACACCGTAAGCCATCGCTGTTAACTTCAAATGTTCTTCTAGCGTTAGCTCATCATATAATACTGGTGTTTCTGGGATGAACGAAAAACTAGAACGGTACGCTGTCATATCATCACGAATTGTTTTCCCATTAATTGTGACAGTTCCTTTTTTCGGTTCCATTAAACCGATAATATGTTTAATCGTCGTACTTTTACCAGCTCCATTTAAACCGATTAAGCCGACAAGTTCGCCTTTATTCACAGAGAACGAAACATCTTTTAATACAGGTCGTTTCGTATATCCTCCTGTAACATTTTCTACACGCAATAACTCGCTCATACGACACCACTTTCTTCATTTATATTCGTTCTATATTCATCTTACCAAAAATTACGCTGTACTACATAGTATCGATGCACTCAAAAAAAATTTAAATTTGTTCGCATATATTTTTACGAAAGCGGACATCATAATTAGTGAAGAAGGAACACATTGAAAAAGCGACCACCAATTGATGAGTACAACAACATAGTGAAGTCATCATGAAATGGGGTGTCCATGTTGGACAAAGAAATTTACACATAACCAGATCATTTGTTTCATTTTAGAAACGGGGTGTCTCCGAAAGAGCATATACTGTTTTAAAAATAAACAATTTCCTTTTATAAAAGATTGCAATTCATTTCACTTGAAAATGGGGTGTCTACGGCAGAAACTTTAGCCGATTTACCGTGCATTTCTTAAATAAATGAGGTGTCTGCGAAACGTAAATTACGATAATGCTTTTTCAATCCCTCTTCAGAAAACAGGAAGCTGAGTCAGCTTCCTGTTTTTCGTGTTTGTTCTCTTATGTAATTATGGTAAAATACGGCTAAGGATATTTGAAAGGATGAGATCGATGAATCATACAGCAGATAATTGTATTTTTTGCAAAATCATTGACGGGCAAATCCCTTGCTCAAAAGTATACGAAGATGAACATGTGCTTGCATTTTTAGATATTAGTCAAGTAACAAAAGGACATACTCTTGTTATTCCAAAAGTTCACAAACAAGACATTTTTGCGTTAACGCCAGAAATCGCATCACACATTTTTTCTGTCGTTCCGAAAATCGCAAACGCGATTAAAGCAGAGTTTAATCCAGTCGGCTTTAACCTACTTAACAATAACGGTGAAAAAGCTGGACAAACTGTGTTCCACTTCCACCTTCATTTAATTCCACGCTACGGTGAAAACGATGGTTTCGGTGCTGTTTGGAAATCACATCAAAATGAATACACAATGGAAAATTTACAAAACATCGCAAGTACAATTGCAAATAGTGTGAAATAGTGACACTATTATAAGAAGTAATACATAACAAGCCACTTTCCTAAAGTGATTAAATATTGCACGGCTTGTTTCTTCACTTAAGATGCTGGGGACTGTGCACTGCACACTTTTCCTTCCCTCGTCTTAAAGATATGCATATTTTTTCACATCATGAATACGAACAAAAAATAAGGAGGTCTCCTTTTATGTCAAAAGCTAAATCCTTTATTACAGGTGTCATTTGCGGCGGAGCAGTTGCTGGACTAGCTGTTCTTTTCTCTACTCCTTCTTCTGGTAAAGACATGCGCGGCAAGTTAAAAGAAAAAGGAAATGATATTAAAAAGACTTTAGCTGATATTACAGCTGATACAAAATTATTAAAACGTCAAATCGTTGAAACTGCTTCAGAAGGTAAAGAAGTGTTCCAAGAATTAAAAGACGATATGCACGATACACTTTCTAACTGGAAGCAAGACATTTCTCAAAACAAACGACATATTGAGAAAGAGATTTTGGACATTCAAAAATCAATTGAGAAACTACAAGAAGCTGTTCCGGAAAAAGCGTAAACAATTTCCTGCTTAGTTTTTTGCATATAACAAATATTTTTTATATAAATTGACCTTAACACGGCATATCACATAGATATGCCGTGTTTTTATGCATTTACAATATATGTTATCACTCAACATGTATGGACAACACATGTATTCACGACTCATAAAACGCTTCCATAGTTATGCATGATTTGTATAGAATGTCATTTTTCCAAAAAATTTTCACAATTCTCACAAAAAGACTTTATTAATTTTTATTTTACTGGCATAATAGATAGTAATGAAAAAGAATGTTAAAGTGGGTGAGTATATGAAAAGTGGAGAAAAAGATTACTCGGTAAAAGAAGCGATGATTTTCAGCCAACGCATTGCTCAATTATCGAAAGCGTTATGGAAATGTGTAGAGAAAGATTGGCAGATGTGGATTAAGCCTTATGATTTAAATATTAATGAGCATCATATTTTAACAATCGCTTATCATTTAAAAGGGGCTTCTATTTCTGAGATTGCTAAGTTTGGAGTTATGCACGTATCAACAGCGTTTAACTTCTCGAAAAAGTTGGAAGAACGCGGCTATCTTGTATTCTCGAAAAAAGAAGATGATAAACGAAATACGTACATTGAAATTACAGACAAAGGGGAAGAATTACTACTTCGCTTAATGGAGGAGTATGACCCTGAAAATAATTCAGTGTTTAATGGGGCTCTTGCACTTCGTAATTTTTATGGGAAGTTCCCAGAAAATATCGAACTGATTGCAATCTTGCGTAACATTTACGGACAAGACTTCATCGATATTTTTGAGAAATCATTAGAAGATATTGAAGAGAACTTTACAGAATCCGATCAGAAGTTAGTTAAGAAGTAATCTATTTATTTTTTCGCAATCATGCTTAAGAATTCATTCATAAGCGGTTTGAATAAACCTTGTTTTGCTAGCGCTTCCGCAGTTTCGTGTACTTCGAGCTGATGTGGAAGCGCTTTTTCAAATTGATCTAACAGCGCATCGAACAAAAGAAGTCCTTCTGCTTTCTCCACTACATATTGTTCGTTCAGCATTTCACAAAGATTTAGTATACGTTCAATATCTTTTTTACGAGCTTTTTTCTTTATGATCAAAGAATAAAATGGACACTTTTCTTCATCAATCATTTTAAATAGTAGGTCTACGTAGTATTCAGCTTGTTCTAATCTTCTAACAACGTCCATTTTCTCCCTCACTTTCTAACACAAAGTCTTCTATTTCTGAATTTTATAACACGAACAAAATATCGTATGATACAATATATAAAGTATATGTATTTTAGCCAAAAGGAGGTCTCGCCTCATGACACTTATAACAGTTGTTTTTGTCGCATTCGCACTTCTTGTTATATTTTACACGAATTTCATGACACATACACTGTGTGAACGAAAACAAATATCTGCGAGCCGCCAACCCGGTGTCTTTCGGGTTATTAATGTATGTATAACAATTTTATTAATTTCTAGTTATATAGAAATTATATTTCATGGAAAGTGAGGAAGGAAAGCCCCTTCCTCACTTTTTTCCTCTATAAGCAAATTATACCTACAATAACCAATAAAATAAACAGTACAAGTAATAAAATAAGTTGAGAATTCATCCCCCATCCCCTCCTCTTTTCTGTATATGCGGCATATGCCCATTACGGTACACCTTCAAAATCTGACACGTACTGGTTAATTTTTCTTTATCAATATGAAAACACGTCGAAATATGATATATTAAATTTTGTACATATTGCTTATACTATGAAATAAATGACACGCATCTTAACTTTATCCTAAAGCCTCGGTAAGCCCTGTTAAGCGCGCTTTACCAATATACAAAGCAAAAGTATCAGTGAGACTTAATCGGGCTCTTATGAACTAAAATTCATTGGTATAGGATAAATTAAAAATACATAATAGTAGGAGTGTTTATCGAATGAAGAAAGCTATGCTTGCCTTAGCCGCAACAAGTGTAATCGCATTATCAGCTTGTGGAACATCATCATCATCAGACAAAGTTGTTACTTCTAAAGCTGGTGACATTACAAAAGAAGATTTCTACACGCAAATGAAACAACAATATGGTAAACAAGTACTAAACAACATGGTTATGGAAAAAGTACTTATTAAAAACTACAAAGTCGAAGACAAAGATGTAGACAAAAAGTTCGATGAAATGAAAAAACAATACGGTGATCAATTCGATACACTATTAAAACAACAAGGTATTAAAGAAGAAACTATAAAAAATGGTGTGCGTGCTCAATTAGCGCAAGAAAAAGCTATCGAGAAAACAATCACTGATAAAGAATTAAAAGACAACTACAAGCCTGAAATTAAAGCAAGCCACATTCTTGTAAAAGATGAAGCAACTGCGAAAAAGGTAAAAGAGGAACTTGGACAAGGTAAATCTTTCGAAGAGTTAGCAAAACAATACTCTGAAGATACTGGTTCAAAAGAAAAAGGTGGAGACTTAGGATTCTTCGGACCTGGTAAAATGGTTAAAGAATTCGAAGAGGCTGCTTACAAGCTGAAAAAAGATGAAGTAAGCGAACCTGTGAAATCACAATTCGGTTACCATATCATTAAAGTAACAGACATTAAAGAGCCAGAAAAATCATTCGAACAATCTAAAGCTGACATCAAAAAAGAAATCGTTCAAAAGAAAGCACAAGATGGCGAATTCATGAACGACCTTATGATGAAAGAAATCAAAAAAGCTGACGTAAAAGTTGACGATAAAGATTTAAAAGATCTTTTCGAAGAGAAGAAAACTGACGCTAAAAAAGAAGAAAAGAAATAATGAAATAAAAAGCTCGGGCTTAGGCCCGAGCTTTTTTATGTGCCCTCTTCCCCGGTAGCTATGTCCGAGTTCGGTAAATGAAATTATATAGTTGGTCCTCTGAATAAATTATATCAGCGATTTTTCAAATATATCGACCGCAACTCCAATTATATCGGCGATTTTCATAATATATCGACTTACCGACAGAAACTGACAATAACTGCGAACCCCTCTTAAAACACAAAAAAACCTTGATCCACGCCACACGGAACCAAGGTTTATCTTATTATCATTGATTAAATTCAAAAACTATGTTAAGTTAGTACAGAAACACGTTTTATAAAACACAAAGAACGTATTTATCCGTATCTTAATTTTACACCAAAACACATCTTCAGTCAACCTCTATTTTTCACTTTTAAAGGAGTGCTTACCGTATGAACAAAAAACTTGATTTAGAGCAAAAAAGATTGGATACCGTAATCGAAACGATTACGCAGCAAATTGATAAACTGGAAAACGAAACTGGCAGACGCCGAGCAGAAGTAATCAATATTCGTAAACACTTTTGGGATGATGTAAAAGTGAATACTGATACTTTTGATGATTATCTTGAAACAGTTATCAACTTAAGACAACAAGCTCAGTCACTAGCTGTCACACAAATTACTCATAAGCACACCTTTAATCGACTTGCCGCATTAAGACGCATGCATAAAGCACCTTATTTCGGACGGATTGATTTCAAAGAAGAAGGAGAATCCGCTGCAGAGCAAATTTATATTGGCGTTGCTACACTTACTGATGCTAGCGGAGAAAACTTTCTTATATATGACTGGCGCGCACCCATTTCGAGTGTCTACTACGATTATCCACCAGGACCGGCTGAATACAGTACACCAGGAGGCGTAATTCACGGTAATGTGGAGAAAAAATTACAATACATTATTCAAAATGGCGAGATTGATTCTATGTTTGATACGAGCCTTACAATTGGCGATGAAATCTTGCAACAAGCGCTCGGAAAAGGTACAAACAAACATATGCAAAGTATCGTCGCTACGATTCAGCGCGAGCAAAATGAAATTATCCGTCACGATGAAGGCCGACTTCTTATCGTGCAAGGAGCTGCTGGTAGTGGTAAAACATCAGCTGCCCTGCAACGAATCGCCTACTTACTATATAAATATCGCGAATGGCTAAAAGCGGATCAAATTATTCTCTTCTCCCCTAACTCTATGTTCAATAGCTACGTATCTAACGTACTACCTGAACTCGGCGAAGAAAATATGCAGCAAGTGACATTCCAAGAATATTTAAACCATAGACTAAGTAAAGCATTTGATGTGGAAGACCCTTATGAACAATTAGAATATATGTTAACTGAAACGAATAGCCCTATCTATAAAACGAGAAATGCGAGCATTCGATTTAAAGCATCTACTCAATTTTTCGAGATGATTAGAACGTACAGACAATCTCTTGAATCATCAGGCATGCTATTTAGAGGAATGAAATTTAGAGGAAAGCTAATTGTTTCTGCGAAAGAAATTACAGAGCAATTTTACAATACCGACTCCTCCCTCCGCTTCCATAGTCGAATTGAGAAGTTAACAGATTGGCTAAATAAGCAAATAGATGCACTTGAAAAAGCAGAACTGAAAAAGCCTTGGGTAGAAGAAGAAATCGAACTACTTAGTAAAGATGAATATCAAAAGGCTTATAAATATTTACAGAAAAAGGGCGAGTTTGACGACAACTCCTTTAACGATTTTGAGAAAGAGGCGAAAGTACTTGGACGTATGATTGTCCGTAAAAAATTGAAGCCACTTCGTAAAGGTGTTCAAACATTGCGCTTTATCAATTTCACAGGAATATATAAACAGCTATTCACAGATGCATCATGGGTTACTGGAGAAAAACCGAAAGACTGGGATGACATTTGCTCATTAACGGTGAACATGTTAGATGAAGGAAAGCTATATTACGAGGATGCGACTCCATTTTTACTTTTAAAAGAATTAATTGAAGGCTTCCAAACGAATAGATCGATTAAACACGTACTCGTAGACGAAGCGCAAGATTATTCGCCGTTTCAGTTCGAGTTTTTAAAACGTCTCTTCCCTGCTGCAAGAATGACGGTACTCGGGGACTTTAACCAAGCGATATTTGCCCATGCAAGTGAAACAGTGAATTTCAATACGCTCACTAGCTTATACGGACCGGATGAAACAAACGGCATTAACTTAACTCGTAGCTATCGCTCAACAAAACCAATTATTGAATTCACACGTGCTCTCGTACCAGAAGGAAAGAACATTCACGCCTTTGAACGTGACGGCGAGAAACCTACAGTGACGAAAGTATCAAATGACAGCGAACTGCACGAACATATTACTGCTAAAGTTGCTGAACTGCAAAAAGAGCAGCACAATACAATCGCAATTATATGTAAATCTGCAGCTGAAAGCGCCGCTGCCTATGAGTCACTTAGTCATATCGAGAATATTAAACTCGTTAAGAGTAACTCAGCTGAGTATGAGCAAGGCATTGTTGTGATCCCTGCTTACTTAGCGAAGGGTATCGAATTTGACGCTGTTATTATTTACGATGCTTCTAAAGATGTGTACAGTGATGAGAGCGTACGTAGATTGTTCTATACTGCTTGTACGCGCGCGATGCATGAACTACAGCTTTATAGCGTTGGCGAGGTTAGTCCTTTTATTCTTGAGGCTGATTCGGAGAGTTTTGAGCTTATTACAACACCTTGATAACAATCAAGGTGTTTTCTTTTTTATGCAGGACTTACACCTTTAAAGTAGAATATATCAGTTTAGAAAAAAGTTAAGGAGCGAAAAGATGAACCATTATTTTATTGCTATTTATGACGGTGAATTTCCTACCGAAAAATTACATACCATTTTACAATCTAAGCACACTTTTACTGACCTAAACGTCCGCACTATTGCAATCTCCTCACCAAGACCTTTCACATTATTAGTTGGCGAAGAACACGATGCACTTACAACTGGACTTACAGACAAATACCACTTATTAACGAAAGAGTTGCAAACACTCAAGCAGCAAGAAAAGTACTACTATGTATACGATTATAAAATTAGAAAGACCATCGAGAATCCTACCAAAAAATGCTTTCCATTCGCACAAATCCATATAAGCGTTACGAAATTCCATCAGATGATTCAAAAAGTAAAAGACTTAAAACGCCCTGTATTTGCAGGTTATAACATCGTCTCTCATAATGCAAACATACTTACGATTGATGTACTTCTTTCTTCATCTTTATTGGATCCTAACACTTCTGAAAAGGATGCGGCAGAATATGCTTATTTACAGCAGCTAGCTGAATCAATTTCTCGTTCTGAATTATGTACATCTATTAAAGCGAGTTCAATTATTGAAACATAAAATGAAACTTTATCACTAAGTTAGAGCTGTTCCATTATAAGTTTAAAAAGGTGTGGTGTGCTATCCGACAAATACTATTCTAATAAGAAGGAACCGAAATCAAATTGATATGTAGAAACAAAATAATAAAGAGGGTTGCCCTCGGCATACCCTCTTTACTTCACCCCTTACTTTTCTGAGATCTGCGAACGTTTTATAAACAAAGCTACAACGACTGCAAGTAGTGCTAAACCAAAACCAATTGTAAATGCGTTATGCACGCCTGAAACCATTGCTTCTGTCAATTGAGCTGGGTCAGTTGGATTTGAAGATGCATCCAAATATTTCTTTTGTCCGGAAGTCATAACACTAATAAAGAATGCAACTCCTACCGCACCCGCTACTTGCGATAGAGTATTCAAAATAGCTGTTCCGTGAGGATAAAATCGCTTCGGAAGTTGGTTCAAACCGTTCGTTTGCGCCGGCATCATAATCATTGAAATGGATACCATCATAGTGACATGTAATAGAATGAAAGTTATTTTAGACGTATCTGCCGTTACTTGTGTAAAGAACCACATCACACCCGCTAATAAAATCGTACCAGGAATAATAAGCGCTCTTGGACCAAATTTATCAAAAAGCTTCCCTGAAACTGGAGAAAGCAGACCATTCAACAGGCTACCTGGAAGCATGATAAGACCAGTTGCATAGACAGTTAAGCCTAAAGCACCTTGGAATAGAAATGGTAGTAACGTCATTGTCGAGAACATCGTCATCATCATGATCGTCAATAAAATTGTCGTGAGCGTAAACATCGGATACTTAAATGCACTAAGGTCTAGTAATGGCTCTTTCAATTTCAATTGACGCAATACGAAGAATAGAATTGCTACAAGACCAATTAGGATTATGCCATATACTTGGAAACTACCCCAACCTTCACCTGAGCTACTAAATCCATAAACAATTCCGCCAAATCCAATTGTAGATAAAAGAATAGATAATACATCTACCTTTGGTTTAGTAGGCTCAGAGACATTTTTCAAATAAATAAACGCAAAAATGATAGAAAAAATCGCGAATGGAAGAACGAAATAAAACAACCATCTCCAATTCAATGTTTCCAAAATGAGCCCTGAAAGTGTCGGTCCAATGGCAGGAGCGAACATGATTACAAGCCCAATACTCCCCATTGCCGCTCCTCTCTTTTCAGGAGGATATAGAAGGAGAATCGTATTCATTAATACGGGCATTATTAATCCCGTACCTGCCGCTTGTAACAAGCGACCCATTAATAGTATAGAAAATCCAGGCGCAACCGCACTTACAAGTGTACCGAAAGTAAAGACTACCATAGCACCTATGAATACTTGTCTTGTTGTAAACCATTGCACTAATAAAGCAGAAGCTGGAATTAGTACAGCAACTACAAGCATGTACCCTGTTGAAAGCCATTGAAGAGTCGACGCTGTTACATTCAACTCAATCATTAATTGTGGAAAAGCAACGTTCAATAATGTTTCATTCAAAATGGTGAAAAATGCTCCAATGATCATTGATATTAAAATTGGGAGTCTTTTCACATTGTCAAAATCCTTTGACTGCGAAGAAATAGACGCAGTTTGAGCATTCATACATAAACCTCCTCGTATTCTCTTTTATAAATTCTTACTACCTTTGTTAGTCATATTTAACGCAGAAGCACCCATGCCAAATTGAAGGCGATACAGCACAACTACAAGTAAGATCAACAATGACATCACGCCGAAGATATTACTATACATATTTGCAGCTTCATTTGCAATAAAAGGATTGAGTTGTAGCGAAGTGGAACCATTATCCAGTAATTTATCCGCATTTTGTGATGAATTATCTACCATCGTGTAGACCTCCTTTTCTCTTTCCCATAATCTATACAAATTTAAATGAGTATCAACATAATGAATATCCTCACTATTTTATTATAATGAGGATATCATTTTTATCGTACGCGCTCAGTTTCTGCCTCTATTCACTCAAATCTACTAAACTACAACTTATTTTACAGAAGTTCTGTTACTGCCGAAGAATGAACAATCGCAAGAATTAGCGCTAAAATCAGAAGCACGGCTGCCGGCATTATTTTTCCAATTGGATCTTTAACACGCATATGGAACAATACAGCTCCTAACATAATACAAGCAATCCATAATGCTGCTAAAACTAATACGACCTCATTCCAGAAACCAAAAATTAGTCCAACCACGCCTGCTAAAGCGATCCAACCTGTCGCAATTCTAAACCATTGAGGTAAACCTAAATGAGCGAAAGCCTCTACTTGCATCTTTGCTCCCGCAATTTTACTCACACTTGAAAAGAAGAATGCAAAAATTAATAAACATTGAAGTACTAATGCTACAATAGTCATGTACAATCCTCCGTTATATATTTTTTAAGGGTATTGCTATTGAATTCTGAAACGCTTTGAAATTCCTTACATACATACACCTCACTCTATTATCATTTTCTATAGACCCCCGCATCAGTTATAATAGTAATTATCCCGCTATTACACATTATGAGCATACAATATAATAAGGTTACTCACTAATTGTTTATAATATAGAGAGGATACTCACTAATAATATACAATATATTTATGAAACGTGCAAAAATGAACTACAAAATAATGAGGAGGTCATCCCATTCATGAAATTAAATAATACAGCTGCAATAGATATCATCCATATTTTAATGCAATCGTCGAACTATGTTCAAAGAGAATTTCAATCTCAATTGTCAGCCCTTGACACACCTTATCATCTAACAGGTCCTAGGTTACGCGTTCTATCTACCGTTTCTGAAAATGGTCCCATTCGAATGAACGCATTAGCTGCTAAATTAGGCGTCAAAGCACGTACAGTTACCGATTTTGTCGATGCACTCGAACAAGACAAGCTCCTAGTTCGTATACCAGATCCAACTGATCGCCGAGCTACATTAATTCAACTTACTGAACGCGCGCATTCCAATATGGAGCAGGCGCTCGCTTTCCAAGACAAAGTCGCAAACGATATTCTAAAAAACCTCACATTAGAACAACGTGAGCAGTTTTTTGAACTTCTATTACAATTAATAAAAGATAAGCAAATTCCTGATTCATGCGGAGAAGTTGAGGACGGAAAAACTTGTTAAGTGTGTGAAACAAACCACCTATCCCCTAAATAATATAGGGAACGGGTGGTTTGTTTTTTAAGCTGATTTTCTCGCTGGAATATCTTTACGTCGATATACACTTAGTACGATTCCCATTATAAATGCATGAAACAGAGTTGGTAACAATCCGTAGCTAATAAAAGGTAATGCTATAGAAACACGTGGTAATATACCGAGGGTCATGCCAACGTTACAAATAAAATGGATTACAAAAAGTGTCACTCCCCCAACGAGAAGCAATTTACCATAACCATCATTTATTTTATAAGCTATGTTCATTATTCTTACTGCAAAAAGAGAAAGAATCACGATAAGAACTAGCGCAAGTACATATCCATAATAGTAAGTCAAACTTGCAAATACAAAATCAGTATGGGCAGCAGGGATAGACTTTATATTCCCATATGTACCAAACCAACCTGCTGAAGACATCGCCTCTTGTAAACGTAAATACCATTGATCATGCGCTGGATTTATAAATCCTAAAATTCTAGCTATCCGGTATTCTTTTACCACAGACCAGGAAAATAGATCCCTAATAATAAAGGGTAAAATTGGTAAAATCGTAATGAGCCATGCCGTGTTCTTTCCTAACTTACTCCACCAAAGCATAACGAATACCATCGTAATATAGATGAAAATTGGTAAAAGAATTGATGTAGTTGAAAATAGATATAAAGAAAATACGTACAACATGAGAAGATGCATAAACTTTAACCTACTATTATTGAAAAAAGAAGCCCAAGCTAGAAAGAAGAATGGTATCGTCATTAGACAGTCAATTTTGATGGGGCCAATTTTTATTATTGCTTCCCCAATCACGTAACCAGTCGGAAAACATTTTATCATTAACAAGATAAGTACACCGATTGTATAAAACAGCCACCCGAGTCTCTCTAACTTCCGATAATCAAGTAGCATAATCCCAACAGCTGTTACAACACCGAGAATAACAAATATCACCTTATTCATGAATAAGTCAGCATGTCCAAAAGTTATAACCGGCAAAAACCCTAACCCCATCGCAACCACTAATAAACCAATTAAAAACCAATCAACCTTTGGCTTATGAAGTTTGTTAAGTTCCTGCCCCAGTTTAATCGGACTTCCCATTTGTTCAACAGCCTTATCTTCAGCAACTTCCTCACTTAACCCTTTCCCTATCCACATATTCTTCGCCTGTTTTAAGTGAAAATCTAGTTCCGCTGCTACTAAGTCCTTCGCTTCTTTTGATTTAATATGGTTCGTAACCTCTTTTAAAAAATGCTCCCCTTTTTTGTTCAATTTTTTCTCACTCCTGTACTAATCCTTTTAATATAAATCGTGCCTTCGTAGCATTCTTCTCTGCCTTTCGCAGCATCTTGTTTCCTTTATCATTTAATTGATAATATTTAGCTCCCGCATGATCCCAGCTAGATTGGATAAAGCGATTCTGTTCTAGACGATGTAATAAAGTGTATAGAGATCCTTCATCACCTTCGAATTTTTGAATTCCTCTCCCCCGCAGTAACTGCATCAATTCATAACCTGTTTTTTCATTCATAAGAAGTTGCAACACTGCTAAAAGGATATCTTCTTCTTTTTCGGACGATTGATTGATTTTTTCGCGCACCCGCTTCTGGTGCTGATCAGAAAAACTCAAATGTTTAAACGTTGTGTTCTCCATTGATTTTCGCAAGCCTTTTAATCGGTCTTCCATTTGACTATTCCTCCAATCCTTCCTTCAAAAGCTCCTTCGCTTTTTTCAGTCTCGTTTTTATCGTGTTCTCCTTCACTTCTATTACTGTAGCAACCTCTTTAATTGATAATTCCTCATAATAAAATAGATAAATTACTTCTCGATATTTTATCGGTAAATTCATTACTGCAGAAGCCAGCTCACGATCCTCCGCATTTTGAATGACAGTTTGTTCCACACTTTCTTTTTGACTCCCCATATACGTAAAGTCATCCTCTGTCACGATAACTTTTTTGTTATACCAACTTTTTAAATAGTCCTTACAATGATTGATTGCAATTCTCCATAACCATGTTTTTAAGTTCGAATTCCCTTTATATGTATGAAGAGATTTATAGCATTTCACAAATATATCTTGCGTTAAATCCTCCGCAACCTCTTTATTATTCACATATGAATACACAAGCTGTAAGACTTCTTGTCCATACTTGTTCATGATTTCGTCGATAAGGTCCTCCTTATCTTCTATTTCAAACGCTTCTACCGTTAATTCATCCACATCATTTCCTCCTTCCCATATATTAGACGACGCACTGTATGGAAAAGTTTTATAAAATAAATAAAAAAATGTAATTGATAATAACATTTTTTATAAAACACTTCCTCAGCAAATTACATATAATAAACCGAATAGTTATTACACTACATTCACCGAAAGAGCGTCTTTCTCCCAAGGCGCTCTTTCATTTTGGAATTATTCTTCAAGAACCGATAAATAAAAAAAGAACCCATTTAATCAGGATCCCTCTTCTTCCTAAAGCTCACTTAAAGAGTCTAATATGTCATAACCATACAAGGATGGATTGATAATATCAAAACCGATAAATTCTTCATACTTCTTATCTGAAAAATAAAATACGATATTATGAAATAACACTTTTTGCAAATGATTATCTTGAGAAAGTCTAAATGAGTATATATATGTATTATCATTTAAGGTTTTCTTTATATATATTTTATTCATATTTGTTATTCCTTTTAATTTACGAGCATTTTCTCTAAAAAACTCAATCCCTACTATACGATTAAATTGATCTATATCTACATTCAGATTAGGATTCTCTTCCAATTCTTCAGTCGATTCAATCTTAATTTCTGAAGTGAATGGAATTACATACAGATATGCCATCTGGATTTCAGGGTCGTAAGTAATTAATTTTTTCATGATACACCTCATATACGTATTCATATGTCTTGTTCCCTATTTGAAAACATAATACAATTAATACGTGACTTAATAAGCTATAACTAGTAGGTGTGGTAATCATCTCTTCCATTTTGAAAAAGGGGGGAGGTGATAATATGATCGCAATGTTTGTAATTAAATTAGTGTATGGTATCCTAACCGGAGCTGGCGTTGTCATCGGTAGAAGATACGTCGGTCCATGGCTAATTTCTGTATACAAAAAAGCGAGAACCACCCTGCTTCGTGGAAAAGGTAAGGGCGGTTCTCGGCTAAAACGTTAATGTAATTGTCTTATAACCGCACCTACTACCACCACAATAGCAAGTTAGGTTACAAAGGCAGAAGTTTCTCAGGCTTCTGTCTTCTTTATTTTATGCAAAATTCATACTATATACTCTATCATCATTGTAACACATTCTCATTATTTTTAGTCAAGAGAAAAACCACCTAAAGGCTCCCCTTCAGGTGGTTTCTATTTTACGCTAACGCAGCTGCTTGTTCTTGTTGATCTACAGGAATGACAGCGTCTGTTAATGCTTTTTCTAGTTCTGCTGTGTATTTCATTTGCTCTTCTTTGCTCCAGCCTAGTTTTGCAGCCATGTAGTTGATTACTGCTTCTTTCCACTCGTATACCCAGTGGATGTTGAAGAATACAGCGCCTCTGCGGCGTACGAAGAAGTCGACTGGTTTTGCTGTCATTTCGTAATCCATTGCGTATACAAGTGGGATTAGAACGTCTAGCGGCATGTTGTATTCTTTCGCTTCGTCTTTATGTTTTTTCGCTAGATCAAATAGTACGTCAACGTTAGAGCCGTAGAATTTCGCGAATTCTTCTGCTTGTGCTGTTGTTAAACCGTATTTCGTACCTTCGCCTGCTTTTTTCGCGATAAATGCTGGTAATCCTTTAGAGCCATCTACATGTCCACCAGAGATTGGCATATGTTTCGTTGAGCTCTTCGGATATGCACTATGGCCTTCTTTTTGTAGTAAGTTCGTTACGTAGTCTACTACCATTTCAGCCATTTTGCGGTATCCTGTTAATTTACCACCTGCGATTGTAATTAAACCAGATTCAGAAGTCCAAATTTCATCTTTACGAGAAATTTCAGATGCACTCTTACCTTCTTCATAAATTAACGGACGTACACCAGCCCAGCTTGATTCAATGTCTTTTTCCGTAATTTTTACGCTTGGGAACATGTAGTTAATTGCATTAATGATGTATGTGCGATCTTCTGTTGTCATTTGTGGTACAGCTGCATCTTTATCATAGAACGTATCTGTTGTACCTACATATGTTTTTCCTCCGCGCGGAATCGCGAATACCATACGTTTATCTGGTGTATCGAAGTAAATCGCTTGACCTAATGGGAAACGTTTTTGATCAATTACTAAGTGAACACCTTTTGATAACTGAAGTACTTTCCCTTTTTTCGAGTTATCTTTTTCACGAAGTGTATCTACCCAAGGACCCGCTGCGTTTACAATTTTCTTACCGTAAACTTCATATACTTCTCCGTCTAGTAAATCGATTACACGTACACCACATACTTTTCCATCTTTATATAAGAAACCGTCTACCTTTGCGTAGTTAACAGCTTTTGCGCCGTGCTCAATTGCTTCTTTCATTACTTCAATTGTAAGACGCGCATCATCTGTACGATATTCAACGTAGTAACCGCCACCTTTTAATCCTTCTTGTTTTACAAGAGGCTCTTTCTTCAGCGTTTCTTCACGGCTAAACATTTTTCTGCGCTCGCTTCGTTTTACACCTGCTAAGAAGTCGTATACACGAAGACCAATTGATGTACTGAATGATCCGAACGTACCGCCTGTATGGAACGGAAGTAACATCCACTCTGGTGTTGTTACATGGGGACCGTTCTCATATACGATCGCACGCTCTTTACCCACCTCTGCTACCATTTTCACTTCAAGTTGTTTTAAATAACGTAGACCACCGTGTACAAGCTTCGTTGAACGACTTGATGTACCTGCTGCAAAGTCCTGCATTTCAAACACAATTGTTGATAACCCGCGTGTTGCTCCATCTAATGCAATACCAGAACCAGTAATACCTCCACCAATTACGATCACATCTAATTCTTGTTTATTTACTCCGTTTAATACGTCTTTACGTTGTTTACTTGAAAATTTCATGGTAATTCCTCCCTTTGATAACGAAAAAAGAGACCACAAACTCCGCTATAGATTTCGCCTCTATAGCGTGTTGTGGTCTCTCCAAATCTCCTACCGAATTATTAACTTGTCACCATTATAACACTGTTTATGATTATTTGAAAGCTTTTGTTGCTTCAATTGCTTTTTTCCATCCAGCATATAGCTCTTCGCTTGTTTTCGCTTCCATCGTTGGTTCAAAGCGTTTGTCCATATGCCACTGTTCTTTAATTTCATCTTGGTTTTTCCAATATCCAACCGCAAGACCAGCTAAGTACGCTGCACCTAAAGCTGTTGTTTCATTAATTACCGGACGCTCTACAGGAACGTCTAAAATATCACTTTGGAACTTCATTAAGAAGTTATTTTTAACTGCCCCGCCGTCAACGCGTAATGTTTTTAGTTCAATACCTGAATCTGCTTCCATTGCGCATAATACGTCTTTTGTTTGGTAAGCTAAAGATTCTAGTGTTGCACGAATGAAGTGCTCTTTCGTCGTACCGCGTGTTACACCAAACATAGCACCGCGTACTTCACTATCCCAGTAAGGTGTACCTAATCCTACGAATGCTGGTACAACGTATACACCGTCAGTTGATTCAACGCGTGAAGCATACACTTCACTCTCACTTGCATCTTTAAACATGCGCATTCCGTCACGTAACCACTGAATTGCAGAACCTGCTACGAAAATACTTCCTTCTAATGCATAGTTTACTTTACCATCTATTCCCCATGCAATTGTTGTTAATAGGCCATGCTCAGAAGCTACCGCTTTTTCACCAGTGTTCATTAACATGAAACAACCAGTTCCGTAAGTATTTTTCGCCATACCTTCACCGAAACAAGCTTGTCCAAATAATGCTGCTTGTTGGTCACCAGCTACACCTGCAATCGGTACATTTTGACCGAAGAAGTGATAGTCAATTGTTTCTCCATACACTTCAGATGATGGACGTACTTCTGGAAGCATGCTCTTTGGTACTGTTAACATTTCTAGAAGCTCATCATCCCACTGTAAGTCGTGGATGTTAAACATTAATGTACGTGATGCATTTGAGTAATCCGTTACGTGCGCTTTACCACCAGATAGTTTCCATACAAGCCACGAATCAATTGTTCCGAATAATAGATCGCCGTTTTCTGCTTTCTCTCTTGCACCTTCAACGTTATCTAAAATCCATTTTACTTTCGTACCAGAGAAGTATGCATCAATTAAAAGACCTGTTTTTTCGCGAACCATTTCGCCATAACCTTTTTCTTTTAACTCATCACAAATTTCAGCTGTTTGGCGAGATTGCCATACGATTGCGTTGTAAATTGGTTTACTAGTTGTTTTATCCCATACAACCGTTGTTTCACGTTGGTTCGTAATACCGATACCAGCGATTTGTTCTGGTTTTACATCAGCTTCACTTAAACAAGTTGCGATAACTGCTAAAATAGATCCCCAAATTTCTTGCGCGTTATGCTCTACCCAGCCCGGCTTTGGAAAATGTTGTGTAAATTCTTTTTGAGCTGAATGAACAATTTCACCTTTTTTATTGAAAAGAATTGCGCGTGAGCTAGTTGTTCCTTGGTCTAATGAAAGAATATATTTTTTCATATCGGTTTCCCCCTTATGCTACTTTTCTACTATTTGTATTGCTTCCACTTTTTTTGCTTGTCATATAAGAGATTGCTAGTACAATCACTGTTGCAATAATCACATAAATAAGTGCTGCATTTTGTTTTCCTTCAAATACAACTTGATGGAATAATCCTGCAAGTGATCCACCTAAAATTGGACCTACTACTGGAATCCATGCATACTTCCAGTTTGAACCGCCTTTTCCTGCAATCGGAAGGAAGAAGTGTGCGATACGCGGGCCTAAATCACGTGCTGGGTTGATTGCGTATCCTGTCGTTCCACCTAATGATAAACCAATACTTACAATTAAGAAACCTACGATGAATGGATTTAATCCATCTGCAAATTTATTTGCACCAATTGCTAATATACCAAATACTAAAACGAATGTTCCAATCATTTCACTTAAAAGGTTTGCAAATGTGTTCGGAATTGCTGGACCTGTTGCAAATACGCCTAACTTTGTTCCTGGATCTTCTGTTTCTTTCCAGTGTGGTAAGTAATGTAAATATACGATAATTGCCCCGATAATTGCCCCAATCATTTGTGCTGCGATATAACCAGGTACGTCACTCCATGGGAACGCTCCCTTAAATGCTAATCCTATCGTTAAAGCTGGATTCAAATGTGCCCCACTAATTGATCCAACCGCATATGCTGCAACCGCTACCGCTAAGCCCCAGCCCATTGTAATAACAATCCAACCAGAATCTTTCGCAAACGACTTCTTTAAACTTACACCAGCACAAACGCCGCCACCAAGTACGATTAACAACGCAGTCCCTATTAACTCTCCTAAAAATGCTGACATAGTATCCCTCCACAATCAATTTAAACGCTTCCAAATGTGATAGAGGTAAAATGAATGGCCATTCGTTTTTTTCAAAAGAAAAAGACCCACAGCTTTGCACGCTTCTATATAAATTTATATAGAAACAATGAAATGTGGATCTCTTCTTTTCTCCGTCACGTTTATTAACTTGTCTATAATGTTAACCGTTAATGAAAGCGGTGTCAACAGAATTATTTCACATTTTCGTCACTTTTTTTGGTAATGTTTCCATAGTTCGCGTTTTGATGTCGTAATTGCTGTCGCACCAGCATTTAACGCTTTCTCCACATCATCCACTGTACGAATAAAACCACCCGCTAAAATCGGTACACCAGTACGCTCTTTCACTTCAGCGATAACGTCCGTTAATGCTCCAGGAAGTACCTCTATATAATCCGGTTTCGTCTTATCTAAAAGATTACAACTCTTCTCCATCGCACTCGAATCGATTAAAAAGATGCGTTGTATTGCCACAACACCTTTTTGCTTCGCCTTCATAATCACGCTCGCCTTTGTTGAAAGTAACCCGTACGGTCTAAACTCCTGACATAAATATTCCGTCGCATGCCCATCACTCTGCAAACCATGAATTAAATCCACATGTAAAAACACCTTTTTACAATATTGCTTCGCAAGTGATATAACACTCTTCAATTGACCGACATGAATATCTAAAATAACGATATACTCATACGAACTATGTAATAGCTTTTCCAAATCTTTAATTTGCCTCACTGCCGGCAAAATCTTCTGTTCATGAAATTCCATTCTAAATGTCCCCTTCTTTATGTCATCCTACCCTTTATAGTACACAATTTAAGTGAAAAGAACAGCTAGTGTTGGGGATTTCTTTCAATTTTCTCGTTCT
Source organism: Bacillus tropicus (assembly GCF_001884035.1). Lineage (GTDB taxonomy): Bacteria > Bacillota > Bacilli > Bacillales > Bacillaceae_G > Bacillus_A > Bacillus_A tropicus. The sequence goes on along the minus strand of NZ_MACG01000031.1, from coordinate 65,718 downwards.
TCTTTTAAACGCTCACTAAAAATCATACTCTGTTTATCACCTCTCTACGTCTAGGATGGACAAATACATAAGAAAGAGTAAAGCGAGTTGTCGTTGCTTGTCCTGTGCAACTTGTGCGTTACGCCTTATAATGGCACTATTTCATATGCTATACGATGTAGGTTTCATATACTTTTCTTCTATAATAATTTCCCGAACAATAATACAAAGAATTAATACTAATAAAGAATAAATGAGGTATAAAAAATACGCTATTCCTTCTTAGCATTCTTCAAAAAGAATAACGTAATGTTTTATTTTCAAACCTTTTCATCAAAAAGAAAAGAAGCTAACAATACATTGTTAACTTCTCAACTGAAAGCAAAATAGTATCTTTCCTTATCTTCTAATATCTAGGTTGTGATTGAATATTTGTAAGATGAACATCATACATATCAATAATTTCAAGAAATCTATCAGCTTCACGGAAAACATGGTCTGCTAATAATGGATGAATGATGCTCTTTATTTTGCATTGCTCAATTAAATCACGTGCTGTTTTCTTAAAATCCCGAAGAGATGCAACCGACACACGATTTTGATCTAAAAATTGATCTAAAAGAGGGACTGTTTGGGATTGTGGTTTCATTGATTCTAAGTCAATTGCTTGATACATTAATGCATCAAAATCATTGCTGAAATTTCGTGCTGTATCTACAAGCTTTCTTTCCGATGGATCAAGAAGATGACCAATAAATTTAGCATGGTCTGCCATAATCCTCAAAAAGAAAACATTTTCTTTAATAATAGCATCAGGAAGGGCATCTAGTTTCCCTTCATTTAATTCCATTAAACGTTTTCTAAAATAATCAGCTTCCCTACTCGTATGGTCAACTAACAATGGAAAGTTATTTTGTCCTGGCAATTTACATGTGAGAATCAACCCTAAAATTTTTCGTTTAAATCCCCAAATATTAGTTGCAGCTTGTTGTACTTCTGCATTAAATCTTTTGATTTGCTCAGGATCTGTTTCATTTGTGTAGGAATGCGCTATTTGTTCAATATGTTCAAACAATCGATAAAATTGATTCGCCTCTTCGATTAATTGAGTATCCTCGCATCTAAACCCTAAGCGAAGAAAAAGAGAATGCTCCTTCATGATTCTAGACCAAAAACGAATTTCATTTAATGAACGCTCAACAAACATTACAGATGTAACACCTGTATCCGGATGTAATGAAGTTTCATCCCTATGCATTGTTAATCCCCCCAGTAAAATACCCCGCTAATTCCATTCTTATGAGGAAACATATATATAAATGCCCTCAATAAAAGTTCATGATGAATTTCGTATACATGCTCCCCCAAAAAGAAAAAGGCTACCACCTAGATGTAAACTTCTACTAGATGGTAGCCTTTCAAAACTACTATTAAAGCAATACCGAATCCTTATCACTATCCTGATTACGTTTCTCGCGTTCCTCTGCTAAGCGCTTCATATATACTTCGCCTTCTTTTTCAATAAACTCATTATCCATCTCTTGCTCTTTTTTCGAAGTATATAAAACCATGTAGCCACTTAATACGATTCCAACGATTACAAGATACACCCACCATGGTAAAGTTTCCACTCAACTTCATTCCTTTCCTTAGACAAGCCTTATTAGTTTCACTGTATGAGGAAAGAAGTGGATTTATGCTTAAAATTTATCCCGCTTTAATGGGCAGTAAGACCCCCAGCTCAAAATTTAGCGAAAGCAAAGAATTTAGGTGGGGGATCAACTGCCCATAAAAGTCCGATTGGTTCAACTAATAATCAGTGGGGGATGAAGAAACCCCCCACTGATTAAAGTTTCACTTTATTGTGGATTCTTCGCGAAGAACGCTTGTACATATTCCATAAACTCGATTGGTTCCTGGCGAAACGGTGCGTGGTATCCTTTTTCAATGATATGGAACGTACTATTCGCAAATAGCTGATGATACAGTTCACCATTTTTCCAAGAAACGCTCTTATCGTGTCGTCCCCATATAATTAAAGTCGGAACCTTAATTTTATCGGCTTCCATCGCAATGCGGCGCTCTCTCATTTTCGTCAGCTGATCATAGTGCTCTTTATCGTCGCGACTATTTTTCACTTCATTTTTATTATAATCCGTAATCTCTGTTACCGTTTGAAGATCGGTTGATAACGGCGGCACTTCATAACTTTCTTTTTGCTGGAAAGACTCTATTCCTGTAGAGTCCGCTAAAATAAGATGCGTCACTGCATCCGGATATAAATACGCTAAATTCAGTGACATCTCTCCGCCCATCGAATGACCAAGTACTGCGAATTGATCATATCCGAGCTTCTTCATTAACTTATAATATAAATTCACTTGCGCAGGAAACGAATACTCGAAATCAATTGGCTTAGAAGAACGTCCAAATCCTAAAATATCAACCGCTATAATCGTATGATCTCGCGCAAGTTCCGGATAAATATCACTAAATCCATCTGAAGAACCACCAAACCCATGCAGCATAAGTAAAGGAGGCTTCCCCTCACCAATTTTCTTAAAATAAATCGTCTGCCCGTCGATTTGTGCCATACTCTCTTTCGTATTCAGCTTCATCATAACAGTATCTTTCACTTCTTCGACCTTCGCAATCGGCTTATCAACGAAGTTACATACGATAAGCAAAACGAGCACAATACCGCTAATCAAATAAAACTTAAACCGTTTCAACATTCCCGTCTCCTTTCTCGTGTTGCTATTTAAAGTTTTTACATTTTTTGGTTTTTTTATAATTAATTTTAATTGTAACTACAACAGTTACAATTATGTTAAAAAAACATTCCTTACTTCTATTACTGACGGTTTCTTTGTAACCATTATAGTTACAAAGAAAAAGTAAGTCAATTATTTTATTCAATATAATAAAAAGAGCGCCCACCAAACATCAGCACTCTCCCTCATCATCCTCGTTATTTAAACAAAGTTGTTCTGCTATTTCCTGTACCCGTTCCATTGTTATTCCTTCTCTAAACTCCACAGCTAGAGGATGATTAGTCGGTTCCAGTTCAATATAAGGACGAATACCATTCGGTCTCGGATGAACCATTGTTTTTAAACTTACTGTTTCCAACTCAAATGGTAGATCAGTCGAAAGCCAACCAAACATCGGCTCTAATAATTGTTGTTTGTCCCAGAATTCATTCACCTTATCAAAATTCGCTTCACTTAATGAAACCCATACACCCCATATGAAATGTTCATCTGTACCAATGATAGGAATTTCAATACTCCCTCGCATGAAGAAATGTTCTCCATCCATCACGCATAAGTCATCGTTCATTTCAAATCTATCTTCTCGCTCTTCAGGTTCAGCATCATAATAATAAACAGGAGCTGATGATCCATAGCTCGTTGGAATTTCTTCATGATATGTACCGCAGCATCTACAAGTATACCCACTCATTTTCGTCATTTTATTCCTCCATCAGTTTTACATACATTTTAGCAAAATACTCATAAAGCGAAAATAAAAAAGCAAGCAGTTCCAGCTATCAGCTAAAACTACTTGCTCTCCTACTTATTACCTCTACTTTTACTCTTTAATAAATTCCTTCGTACTTCTCACTGTATCAATTGGACGAACTAATTTTTCGATTTCTTCACGTTTTGGCTCTAAGAATGGAGGTAAAGATAATTTTTCGCCAAGTGTTTCGTATGGCTCATCTCCCATAAATCCTGGGCCGTCTGTTGCAAATTCAAATAAGATTTGTGGTGCAACTCTCGCGTATAATGACTCGAAGAAGTGACGATCTACATAGCCAGATGAAGGAAGCCCAACGCTACTGATTCTCTCAATCCATTCTTCTAATACAGCGCGATCTTCTACGCGGAATGCAGCATGATGCACTGTACCAAAACCTTGTCGTGCTTCTGGAAGAACCGTATTATGTTCTACAATAACAGATGCACCGTTTCCGCCTTTGTTCACTTCAAATAAATAGAATTCTCCTTCTTGCGCAACCTCTTTAAATAATAGAACTTTTTCTAATACTTCTTTGAAGAAGCTAAAGTTTGCAATGCGGATAAATACAGGTCCTAAGCCAGTGATTGCATATTCTAATGGAACTGGTCCGTTTTGCCAAGGTGTACCTGATTCGATCCCTTTATCAAGTTCATCCGAGATTAATTGATAGTGTTGGTCATCAAAGTCAACGAAAGATAGAGTTTTCTTACCGAATTGTTCTTTAATGCCTGTATGTTCCACTTCCAGACGGTCAAAGCGTTTCACCCAATATGCTAACGCTGCATCAGTTGGCACGCGGAATGAAGTTTTTGAAATTTCATTCGTACCATGTACTCCTTTTGGAATACCTGGGAAGTCAAAGAATGTCATATCTGTTCCTGCACTACCTTTATCATCTGCAAAGAATAAATGATATGTTTGAATGTCATCTTGGTTTACTGTTTTTTTAACTAAACGCATTCCTAAAACGTGAGTGAAAAACTCATAGTTTTTTTCTGCACTACTTGTAATCGCTGTAACGTGGTGAATTCCTTTTAATTGGTTCATTTTATATTCCTCCGATGGTTTTAAATTTTATTTTATCTTTTCGCTTCTATTACTTCTCTTCAATAGGTGCTAAATTCGCTTCAATCTCTGCACGCTGATCTTCTAGGAACGGTGGTAAATCAAGTTTTTCTCCTAAATGTTCCACATCTCCATCAACTGTAAATCCTGGTCCATCTGTCGCAATTTCAAATAGGATTCCGTTTGATTCGCGGAAATATAAGCTTTTAAAATAGAAACGATCGATGATTCCTGAGGACTGGAAGCCTCTTTGTATCACCTGTTCTTCCCAATAAGCAAGCTCTGCATCATTTTTCACACGAATTGCTAAATGGTGAATGCTACCGCGGCCCGGTTTTTCAGTAGGACCATCTAAATATTTCACAACGATTTCTCCAAAAGCCTCGCCTTTAATGGATTGAAAAATCGCTTCTTCGTCATTTCGACTAACCTCTGTATAACCAAACATCTCTGTAAGTGTACTTGCCATTTTATCAAGTCTACGAACTGTCATTTCCACAGAACCCATTCCTTGAATTTGATGCTCTGCAGGAACTTCTGATTTCTCCCAAGTTTCCCAGTGCTCCACTTTTTCTCCGTTTGAAACGAGTAGTACTAAGCGAAGACCTTCAGCATCCTCAAATTGCAAAGCAGGACGATTTGCATATGTTGTTATTTCACCATGTTTCACATCAAATGTCTCAAATCGTTCTTTCCAGTAATGTAAGCTTTCCTCGGAAGGAACGAGTAATCCAATTCGAGTAATGGCATTCGTACCGCGATATGTTTTTCCTACTAAAGGAATTTCAAAAAACGTTAATTCCGTACCTGGACTTCCTGTTTTATCTCCATAAAATAAATGATACATTGACGGATCATCTTGGTTTACTGTCATTTTCACGCGACGTAAGCCAAGTACATTTTTATAAAAGTGATTATTTGCATTTGCATTTTTCGTAACCATTGAAATGTGATGATGCCCTTTAATTTCATACATTGTTTATTCCTCCGTTTCGTTTTACTAGTCAAGTGATAACTAAAAAAATAACATTTCCCACAACTAATATGGTTTTTAGCGTTTTAATTTATTCTTATTATGTTTTTGTAAATTCATCTTAGTTTTTACCGCATAAGTTACTTTGTTTTGTAAGTCGAAAGCAAGTGAGTGTATGTTTTTCATATGACTCAATCGCTTTCGTTACTATCACTTTACACCTCAAGTGATTAAAAAGCAAGAGAAATATCTCAAATTCGAGACATTTTTTTATTGCATAACATTTTGGACTGGAGAATGGTTTAGTAAATCTTAAAAACATGAGTGGAGAAAAGAACCGTCAATCTAGATTAAAGTTGCATCGCCATCACCAAAACAAAACATCATCAAATCAGGAGCTTGCTCCCCCTACGAAACACCTAATGGGTAACTTAATGGAATAAAAGAATGCCTTGATCGTAGATATTGGTGATATGAGGTTAAGTAAAATAAGAGCTGTCCTGTTGAGCGGCTTCTTTTATGTTCGTTTCATTATGCTTGATATGCCATGCTATCTGGAAATTCCTCGTTCTTTCTAAGACATCGCACAATCCTAATACACGCACAATTAAAATAATGTTCTCTCATATTTAATGAATCCACTGGAGCTTGCTCTATGTCATAAAACATTCGTTCCTTTTTATTATAGTGCATCTTACCTATTTTAGTGGGGGATTCAGCAGTATAGTATTGATAAACAACTATCTCTTCATTCTCAAATTCTTTAGTCATTAATAAACATATTGCCATAAATAAGGCCCCCTTTATTTATATTGAATTTCATGTTTGGAGTTGTCCGAGGAAAATGATTTCCTGATTTCTAGTTTGAAGTTGTGGAAAATGACTAGCCTTCTTTTACAAATTCAATATGAAAGTTCTCTAAATGTATTAATAATATATGCAAAATGGTTGCTAGTAAAATAAAAGGGCGTCTCCAGATAGAACACCCCTTTTATTTCATGTATTTCAGGTTTAAATTACACCCATGCCTTTTAACATCTCAATTAAACTAGTATAGAAGTATTCACATGCTTCTGTCTCAGAATTAAATGTCTTAAGATTACTCTTTATTCCTTACTCACTATAATATACTTCCCATACTCCATTCTGTTCATTGAAACAATACGATTCGTTTGGTAATCCACCCTTTAAACTATATAAGTCCTTTGACACCTCTTCTTGTAATAATTTCTGTTCTAACTCATTTTTTTGCATGTTTAGAACTTACCCTTTTCAATGACTCTTCTTCAATTATTTCCTTTTAACTATTTCATTTTTAATAAAAAAACAGCCTCACTAAGCGTATTAACACTTAATGAGGCCACTTTATTCACACTATTAATTATGGAACGACGGTTTATAGAACGATCGATTATCAAGAGCAAAGACACGCTCAGTGTATTCACCTGGTTTTGTGCGTCCTAATGCGCGGTCCATCATGTTCATTTTTGCATCTAAGTTATCGATGTAGTGCAGAATTTCTGCTTCTTTTACTAATGGTGGTTTTGGACTACCCCATTCTGCTTTTCCGTGGTGAGAAAGGACGATGTGTTGAAGAATTAATACTTCTTCTGCATCGATTTGCAGCTCGTCTGCTGCTTTACCAATTTCGTTCACCATAATTGAAATGTGGCCTAGTAAATTTCCTTCTAACGTATACGTTGTAGAAATTGGGCCAGATAGTTCGATTACTTTACCAAGGTCATGTAAAATAACGCCTGCATATAGTAAGTCTTTATCTAACGATGGGTATAGATTTGAGATAGCTTTCGCTAAATCAAGCATCGATACGACGTGATAAGCTAATCCAGATACGAACTCATGATGGTTCTTAGTCGCTGCTGGATAGTCTAAAAATTCGTTTTGATGCTTATTTAATAAATGTCTTGTTAAACGTTGAATGTTTGGATTTCTCATTTCAAATATGTATTGCGTAATTTTTTCAACCATATCTTCTTTTTTCACTGGCGCTTTTTCTACGAAGTCCGAGATGTCTGTTACTTCATTTTCATTCGCAACTCGGATTTGTTTCACACGTAATTGAATACGGCCTTTGTAGTTTAGAATGTCACCAGCTACTTTCACGATTGTTTCCGCTACATATTGTTTCTCAACTTCTGGTGATACGTCCCATAGCTTCGCTTCAATATCTCCACTTGGATCTTGTAAGATTACTGTTAAAAATGGCTTTCCATTGCTTGCGATACCTTTTGTCGCTGTTTTAATTAATAAGAAAACATCGACTTGTTCACCAACTTCATACTCTGCAATTTTCTTTTTCATTCGAATTCCTCCACCAAATCAGTTACTTTTAGTATAGCACACTACAACTCGTTTTCTTTACGCATATGCGTTAATTTTATAATCTGTTTTTCTGTAAAATACGCGAGTAAATGCGCATGACATGTAAAGAATATGACTTGTCTATCCTTTGCAATTTCCTTTATAAGTTCAATCGTACGATTCGTCCTTACCGCATCAAAGTGCACGAAACTGTCATCAATAATAAATGGATAATCATGTTCAAATGTGTTCGCTAATGCAAATCTCAGCGATAAATACAACTGCTCAGCTGTCGCTTGGCTTAGTTCATGACTATAAAAACGCATACCATCGTTACGCTCTACAATAAACGGCTCCGCCTCTGACGGTGAAAAGATTTTACTATATCGTCCGCCCGTTAAATACACAAAATACTCTTCTGATTTTTGTAAAATACGAGGAAGATGTACTTCATGATAATATTGCTTCGTTTTCGTTAACACTGTCTTTGCGGCCGCATACGCAGCCCACTTCTTCACTTGTTCACGCACTTGCGCTTTTTTCATTTCCCATTCGTGTAGTAAATCACCGTACGTACTACCTTCTTCTAAATTCGCAATTTCCATACGATGTTTCGCAATGCGCTCCGTCAGTTCTTTTTCCTTTGTAAGACAGTTTTGCACGGCTGTCAGTTCTTGCTTTAATTTTTCATCATAACCATCAGCCTCATAATGTTCAGCTAATGATAAACTCGTTAAACGTTGTTCTAACAGATCAATTTGCGGCAATAAACGCCCCACTTGTTTCTCTGCATCTTCACGTTTTTCCGCTAGTTTACCTGCCTCTAAAAACATCTCTTCATTTGTAGACTCTGCAATATGCCATAAACTGTCTCGTTCTACTAGTAATTGCTTTAATTGCTCTTGCATGAACTCATATTCTTCTTGCCATTCAGCTAGTTTTTCTTTTAGCTGCTTACAAGTTTGGCGTTTTTCTTTCTCATTTTGCATACGGCTTTGCGCCTCGTGCAGCTTACTATACTCCGCACTACCGATAACAGTTTCTAGTTTATGTTCAAATTGCGAAATCATTTCATATAATGAAGATTTTCGCGCGCTTTGCTTCTCTAATTCACGATATAATTGCTGCATTTTTTCCATACGCTCAAACGCCGGCAATATGTGTGCATACGTATAAAATTCAGGGAACATATAACGCGTTTTATATGCATCTACTTGTTCACTGATGCGGAAAGTTTCTCTCTCCCATTCCTCATACGATGAAACGACTTTATCATAAACACGTTCCATTTGCTGCAACTTATATGACTCACGCTCAAATAACTTACGAATCTCTTCGTCTTTTTCTAACTGGTATCGCACAGACATCGCTTCTTCGCTTTGTCTCCCGCCAGCACTTTGCTGAAGAGTAAGCAGTTCTTCTTGTAATCCGCTTGACGGATCTTTATATAAAACGAGAGCAAGAACAATCCCTACAAAAACAATGACACTAATAAATAAGAGCGGGCGGTTATCTATAAATAAGCTTGTGAATAAAACGCCTGTGTTAATAAGGAGTAACAGAAGACAAACTCTTTGCCACTGCTTTTTCTTTTGCATAGCCGCTCCTGCTTTTTCCTCATACTTGCGATTCATACGCTCAGCGCCCATACCGATAAACGCCGCATCTTGAAATGACTTTTCTTTCTCCACTAACGTATTTCGCTCTTCATCCGCTAACATTTGTTTCTGAATTTGTCTTATGTTTTCTTCTTGTTCTTCTAATTGCTCCTGCGCTACTTTAAAACGATCATCAAGCTGTGCTTTTTGCGTTTCTAATTCACGCGCTTTTTGCACTGCTTGCGTAATTAACTCTTTCGTTGCCAAACTCATATCAAACGAAAGAACTGTTTCTTTTTCAAAAGTAGCACCGATTTGTTGCTCGAGTTCTGCAAGCTCTTCTTTTATATTCGTAATCGCTCCTGTTATATCACGCATTTCTTGGCGTGCATTTTCATACGACATATGCTGCATGCGAAGTTCTTCTACATAACTTTCTTTTTGTAAAAATTCTTCATCTATTTGAATCGATTCCATTTCCGATTGCACTGTCTCTATTTTTTTATGGAGCGAATCAACTTGTAATTGGAGCGGCTCCATTTTCGCTTTAATCGCTTCATAACGCGCCATTCCGTTTACCGGAAATTGCCCGCTCTCGTTTTCTAATACTTTCTCATGCGCACGTTTTTCAATAACGAGAGGCTCTAGTGCTGCTAATATTTCATAATCTTGCTTTCGTTTTTCCGCACTCTCTTTTTCTGCCCGAACAGAAGCAAGTTTCTCTTCACTTTCTTTTAACTGCTCGACTTGCTTTTCATACGTGCCAATTTTTCCTTGCCACTCTTTCATCTTCTCTTCCAGTTTCTTCATCTCTTGCAGTGATACGTTAATTTCTGGTTTACGCCCACTCGGCTTAAAGCGCTGATCCATTTCTTTTTCTAGCTTTTTATCTAGCTGTAATAACGCATCACTTCCGACTGCGCTTGCTGAAAATAAATAATTACCGATATCCGCTTCACCAAGCTGATGAATATTTTGAAGACCGTGCATATCAAATGAAAAGACCGATTCAAATAAGCTCTCATTCATCCCGCTTAATATATCGCGTAAAATTTCCTCGCCGCCCGTTTTCCCGTCTTCAAAATAAACGGTTACTTCACCCGCTGCCGTCTTTGGCAATCGTTCAATTTTCAAACGGCCGTATTTCTCTGTTTGTACAGTAATTGCTCCGCCATACTTGCCGCCTTCTTTCGGCTCATAACGGCGCTGTCCTCTCGTCGGAAAACCGAATAAAATACTTTTCATAAACGAGCGAATTGTCGATTTTCCAGCTTCATTTTCACCGTATAACACCGTCAGCGTTGAAAGATCCATTTCCACATTTTCTAATTTTCCGTACCCATAAATATGGAGTTTTTCCATTCTCATTTTTTATCCCTCTCTTGCTGGAATAATTGTTCTAAAATAATATTTTCCGCTTCCTTCTGAATCTCTTTCTTCTCTTCTTCTGTAAAAGATTCAATACTATTACGCGCTACAGGAGATGTCCAAATCGTGCGCAACACACCGTCCATATTAGTGAAAGCTTCTAACTCTTTTAGCACACTACCGACGAAATGATTTTCTTCTTTCAAACGTTCGATTTCCGCAAAAGAGACCGTCTCATTTTTCCACTTCATCGCATACACGAAATCTTTTCGCTCTTCGCCAGCTGCTAAAATATGAAAAATCTCTTCCACACGCTTTTCGTCACGTAAATACGGAGAAAGTGGGCCTTGTCCTGTAAATACGACAGTTAGTAGCATTCCTTCCTCTTCTCTTCGGCACTCATTCATCGCAGTTGACACACTCGTCATAAGTTCATCAACAGTTTCAAGTCCATCAATATTCACTTCTATCTCATCCCACACAACATCTGCCGTATGGAAAAATGAACATTGCGTTCCTTGTTTCGTAAGTTCAATAAGGTACGCACCCTTCTCGCCTGTTTCCTTACGATGACGACCTTGTATGTTCCCTGGATAAATCATATACGGCTCTTCTGATAAAATTTCACGTTTATGTATATGGCCAAGAGCCCAATAATCAAACTGCTTTTCTTTCAGCTCACGAATTTGAAACGGTGCATAGCGATTATGCTCTGCATCCCCTTCCACACTTCCGTGAAGCATTCCAATATGAAAAGGCGCATCACCCATTTTCATATACTGCGCTGTCATATTATCCGTTACCGCTTGCTGCAAATAACTAAATCCGTAAATAGAAGCTAACAACTCACCATTTTTATAAAATGATTTCTCTTCTACATAAGGCTCGGTAAACACATGAACATTTTCCGGAAACTCAATTGCTGCCCAGCTTCCCCCTAAATGATCGTGGTTACCGTGAATAATAAAAACAGGGATATCGTACTGCGAAAGTCTCTTCATTTGCTCACGCACAAACACTTGCGCCCTCAAACTTCTCGTCTCCGCATCATACAAATCCCCGGCTAGCAATACGAAATCAACGCGCTCTTGAATCGCTTTATCAACAATACGTTCGAACGATTCAAACGTACTTTGCTTCATTCTCTCCCAAACAGACTGCGGTACATTCATCTCCATCCCTTTAAACGGACTATCCAAATGCAAATCAGCCGCATGTATAAACTTCACTTGTTTCACAAATAACGATCCTTTCTTTTTCCGTACTCTACTACGAATAGTAAATCTAATGTCCATAAAACTTTCACTCTATTTTACCACGCAATGTCATATATTTCTTTGCATATTCTAGTGATTTATGCCAAAATAGTTATAAGATTCTGATTTTTATTATTGGAGGGAATTTTCATGGGAGTATACGTTCTAACAGTCTTTGAAAAAGATGGTTCAAAAGCATTAGACGAATCATTCGAGGCGGCAACTGAAAAAGAAGCGAAAGCAAAAGGTGAATCTATTTTACAAGAAAAAGGATTGTATGAAAAAACACATCGCTGCACATCTACTGCAGGTAAGCTCGTTTTATTCCAGCGCTAAAAAAAAGAAGCGTCATCCGCTTCTTTTTCACTCTACTATATCTTCGTCACACCACGTAAACACCACATCTAGAATGCGATTACCGATACGTACGCGTTTATTCCATTTTCCTGTTTGGATCTGATGTTGCAATTCTGCTTTCATCTTTTCCGTCCAGTTGTGAATCGTTTCACTACCGTCGTACGGATATACGCCCTGAAACTCTTCCTGCAGTAGATGCAAGCTCTCTGCATCAAAATGAAAATGGAAAAAGTAGTTTGCTGTAAGCGATGGTTCTTGCAATCGTAAAAAATGATCATCAATTTGCTTTCTATTTCGATAGAAAGTAAAGATATTCACCTTACCACTCGTAATTTGGTCAATTTGAATTTCGTGCTTCTCTATAATCACGTCTTGTCCACCTCGTTGTATACTATCTTTAGTATATATGTCTTTTGCAACAAAGTTAACCATTTTCGCGCGAAATTCATTTCCTTCATTATATTACCCGTACCTCCATATACAATCAGAACAAATAAAACAAAGTTGAAGGGGAGCGATCACATGTATTTCGGAAGCAAAGGTTGGTATGTAAAAGAACTAAAAAAATTAGGTATCCGTACTTATGAAGGCAAAAAACTAGAGTCGTATCGTACGCATGTGTTATCTAGTTTACTTGAGAGAATGAAGAGAGCTTCGGCTTAATAAAAAAATACAAGAAGCTACTTTTTAAGTGGCTTCTTGCTTTTTAAAAATTTACTATCCTTTGTACCAATCATAGCCTAAATGAATAACATTCGCCTTCATATAAGACAATGAATTCTCCTCAAGAAACGTCTCATAGTCCACAAAATTATCCATTCCACATCTATCATTCTGAAACCACGTTGCGTCACATTCATCACAAACATATACAACTTTATTTATATCTTTAATTTCTGCTTTATAAACGAGACCATTTCCATCACACCTTGGACAAACAACTTTCCCTTTAAATAGCTTCATTTAGAATACCTCCATCACAAACTTTTAAAGCTTTAACTATATAATAGAATTAATAATTTTTCTTTTTAAGCCATATGTTTTATTTTGTAATTATTTTTTATTTTTTTCTTTTATCTCCTCTACTTCATTTTTTATATCCTCAGATACAGCCACATCTATATTCCCTTTATATTTCTTGTATTCTTGGAGTAACATATTTGCATTTTGGTTAAATGTCACCAGAGTCCCACTAGGTGATTCTGTTTGTTCCTTTAAAGATGTAATAGTGCCGTACATCTTTTTGTATTCATCATAAAGTTCTTTGTACTTATTTGGATTTTCTTTTGCAGCTTCAGACACTGTTTTTAATTGATCTTCCATATCGCTATATATTACAGAAGATTGAGCCACCATTGCATTTAGAGATTTTCTCTTAGCATGAATAGCTACGTTAAAGTCTCGGCGATCATCAATAGCTTTAGACCAAACCTCGGAATATTGCGGTAAAACAAAAGTAGCAACAAACCCCATTAGTTCAATATTATAATAAAATTCCGCTGCCGCTTGAACATATCTAGCTTCACGTTCCTTTTTTTCTTTTGCTTCTTTAGCATTTTCCTGTAATACGTTCATACTTACAAGGGCTATAATAATTACAATAACCCCTAAAATTCCCCAGATTATCTTTTTATTCATGCTGACTCCCCCATTTATGTATAATCTTTAAATTATATTTATAAAAACAAAATAAAAGCACTCTTTCGGGTGCCTTCAACTTTAGTTTTTGTTTGGCTAGCTCTTCGTGTTTATTCCCTTTTTTAAATTTCTATTCCCTATATATTTAACGAAGTAAGCATACAAGCTGAAAATGCTATAATAAATCCAACTACACTAAGGGGGAACAATACTTTGCACGGAAAACACATTCAATTTCACAAGTTCGGCAACCCAAAAGATGTATTACAAGTTGAATATAAAAATATAGAACCATTAAAAGAGAATGAAGTGCTAGTTCGTATGTTAGTTAGACCGATTAATCCATCTGACTTAATTCCAATAACCGGGGCGTATGCACATAGAATTCCGTTACCTAACATACCTGGTTATGAAGGTGTTGGTATTGTAGAAGATGTGGGAGCTTTTGTTTCTAGAGACCTTATTGGCAAACGGGTTTTACCATTACGCGGAGAAGGTACTTGGCAAGAGTATGTGAAGACGTCAGCTGACTTTGTAGTCCCTATTCCTGATTCTATTGATGATTTTACAGCGGCACAAATGTATATTAATCCTCTTACGGCGTGGGTTACATGTACAGAAACGCTAAACTTACAACAGAATGATGTTTTATTAGTGAATGCTTGCGGATCCGCAATTGGTCATCTTTTTGCGCAGTTATCACACATTTTAAACTTCCGACTTATTGCCGTGACAAGAAATAATAAGCATACAGAGGAGTTACTACGCCTTGGTGCTGCATATGTAATTGATACTTCCACTGCTCCGCTTCACGAAACAGTTATGGAGTTAACAAATGGAACCGGGGCTGATGCTGCGATTGATTCTATCGGGGGGCCGGATGGAAATGAATTAGCTTTCTCCTTACGTCCAAACGGGCACTTTTTGACGATCGGGCTTCTATCAGGTGTACAAGTTAACTGGGCAGAGATTGTCACGAAAGCAAAAGTGCACGCGAACATATTTCATTTACGACATTGGAATAAAGAAGTGTCACCATATAAATGGCAAGAAACATTCCGTCATTTAATTCACTTAGTAGAAAATAAGCAATTACGTTTTATGAAAGTACATTCTACATATGACTTAGCAGATGTGAAAACAGCAGTTGATGTTGTGCAGTCTGCTGAAAAAACGAAAGGGAAAGTGTTTTTGACGAGTTATTAACTACAAAGAAAACGTATAAAAAGAACTACGTTTAAATAACAGTGTTTGTTAGAATTTCTTGTTTTAATTTCAGATACAGGTTGTTAAAACATTTTATTTCATTTTGATACTTGTGGAGGTTACCATGTCCGCTGTAGGTTTCTATTCCTACTTCGGTTAGTTTGTTAATTACCAATTTCCATTCTTCCCATACTGTTGTTTTACTTAGCATCCCATTGTAAAATGTATCAAATTGGTCAATAAGATAGAAGTTTGATAGTATCTCTGATACATCCCTTTTTGTATGTAACGCAACAATACAAAAAGGGATTATTTGTTGTGTAGTTGGTATAGATTCTCTAGCAAAACTTATTCTCTTTTCTAGCCAATGATTTATATCTAAAACACCAAATGCTGTATCAATAGGAATCCATTTTTCAAGATGTGTGTTGTAATACTCCAGCCATCTATGGTCGTTATGATTCCAGCCAAAAATTGAATAGAAATCTCCATGTGTTTCAATTAAATGAAGGGAAAAGTTTTGTCTTTCCATACTTTCGGGATGAGAATTTATTTCCAAGATCCACCTAGTTTCTATTCCTATATGAGTTAATACTTTTTCGACTACCTTTGCCTGTTCTGCGCAATTCCCTGCTTTTCGCGCTAGAATTTCTTCTACTGTCCTTTCCACGTAGTCAGTTTGCACCCATTCAAACTCTTCATTTAACCAAGCAAAAACGTTATTAACTTTTTCACTTTCATCTTTTATTCCTCGTATTCTCGTGTTAATTTCATTATATATTCCAATATTAAATTCCAATTTTAAGTTTCCTCCCTTTATCTTTTATCCACAATATTTTAACATGTTTCCCAATTTTCAAATAACTATATCCACATTAATATTCAACAAAAAAAGAATCGAAGCGAAAGATCATATCTCCACTCAAATAAAATAATGTTAATATATGGTATTATTAAATTTAAAAATGAAAGGAGACTCTAACATGTGGTTACTTTCGGCAATTGCGCCTGTTTTAATAGCTGGGGGAATTGTAGTATATGTGATTGGAAGGCTTAAACATAAATATAACAACGGTAACTTAGGTAAGAAAAAGTCAAAAAACGCTCAAATTTTATTAGATAGCTTCATACCAATGGGAATGCTAGTTGGCTGTATAATCGGTTTGATTTTCGGTATGTTTTTCCCGGATTTCTCACTGCTTTCCATTAGTTTAGGATTCGGAATCGGCTATTTATTTGGGTTTTTCGCCTATGAATTTTATAGTAAGACAGGAAACAATCTCTCATAATCCAAAAAGAATAAGCGGAACAGTACATAGTAGTCATATACAATATGTACTGTCCTTTATTTTTGTATCAACACGATCACCTTACCTCTCGCCCACTATACACCTTTTTTATTGATTTTCCTCTCCTCCCCCTTTTGCATATCCGCTTTTTTATTTTCATGGGATCTATATCCAAAGTAAAGTAGCGCACATGTAATAACAGAACCTACAATGTATCCTAAAAAGCACCCTAACCAAAACATAGTGTAACCGCCTCCAATTCTTTACAAATTTTATGTAATAAAACTCTTTACATGCTCCATTGTTTTTTTCTATTAACTATACACTCTCTAAAATTATTCATACCACTAATTCACTCCTTACCTCAAATAACAATTTTATTATTTGTCATAAAGTTAACACCTTCGTTAAACATACAGTTTCCATATTATTACTTTTATTTCCGAAAATAATATACTACATTTGAAATAAGCGAGTTAGTACGTCGGCCCTTCTCTATTTTAACTTTAGTCATGAACAAAAGAAAAATAAAAAACCCCCTCAAAGCATAAACTTCAAGGGGTGAGCCTGTTTTTTATTTACTTATATACGTACAGCTGTACCACTTACAGCAACCATTAACATTCCATCACGAACTACTTCGTAATCTACGTCAACACCAACAATAGCGTTCGCACCTTTTTGTTTTGCAAGTTCTTTCATTTCATCCATTGCGATATCACGAGCTTCTTTTAGCTTACTTTCGTAAGAACCAGCACGACCACCGACAACATCACGAACAGAAGCGAATAAATCGCGGACAATATTTGCACCCATAATAGCTTCACCATTTACAATATCGATATACTCAATAATTTCTTTACCTTGAATTCCAGAAGTTGTTGTTACAATCATGACTGACACTCTCCTAATAAGTTGTAGTTTTAATAAGCTTTCTTATGTCTTTATTATGACATGGAACAAGCAACGAATCTATTGAATTACCTTACAGGAATGTGACAGTTTTGTAAGAATAAAGCGCCTATTATGTTTAATAAAGCGCCTTAACATTAGGATACATAAACGATTCTCTATTTTCTTTCCAGTCGCGTTCTACTTCTTTGAAAGTTGGTCGTCCTAATTCTTCATTGTTTTCATGTTTACGAAACCATTTCTTCACATACTGATCTCCATTTTTATTTTGAACTGTACAAAGGAAACTATTACTACTATCTTTTAATATTTTTACAATCACGAATAGACACCTCTTTCCTTTTAAAATAGCGTAATAGAACTTGATCTTTTACTATAAGCCCTTCCTCTCTTATAGTCATACGACTCCTCGGTCGCGCCAAAGTTTTAAGATCAAAAGCAATATTTAATTTGTTTACATTTTATTTAAAGAAATCCGAGTTATAAGCATGATGCTTATCAAATATTTTGTAGATTTCTAACTTATCATCTAATTTTGCATCTACTAAAATTAATATATTGCCATCGTAAATGTATTCTTCATACTTTTTAGCATGGTCTTCAGGGATTCCTAAGCCAATAAATGCTCCTATTAAACTTCCAGCTCCTCCGCCAATACCGGCTCCTCCAATAGCTGCTGCGATAGGTCCTGCTGCTACGATTGGACCTAGTCCAGATACGGCAAGTACACCAAGACCTGTTAATAAACCACCGAGTCCACCTGCTACTCCTCCAGCCACAAGCCCTGTCGCTGAAAAGATATCTGCTTTATGTGCAGTTTCATGATTCACTTTTTCACCCGATTTTTCTTCCAGATGTTCAATTTCCTTTTGATCCTTCGCAATAGCTGAAATGTTATCTGCTGAGTATCCTTTTTCCTTTAATTCATTAATAACGAGTGCCGCATCATCAATTGTTTGAAAAACACCTACTATTTTTCTGTCTACATTCATAACTATTAACCTCCTAAAGTTTTATATAATATATCTTTATTACTCTTCGTTTTTATATACACTAATTTTTTTATTCACATAACCATTTACGAAAAACGCCAATAATAAAAGGATTACAAGAGAACTACTTAACAAGTAAATGAAATCAAATGTAATATCCGTTATCATTTTATCCATATATAACAGTCTCCTTTTTAATTTAAAGTAAAAGTATATTTTTATAGACTACAAATCTTTCAGTTCATCTTTAGTCAATCTCTTTGTAGTATATGTATACCCTTCGTAACCTTTTCTAAACGTAAAAAACTAAAATTATATTTTTTCTTATTTATATGTTTAACATTTTTTTTAACGGGTATGTTTATATTGTTATGCTTATTATATGGAAAGGAAAATTACGATGAATGCCATTCACTCTACTACTATTCTTTATAATGAAACACCTACAATAACTCAGATTCATCATTTTTATGCTTTAATGACAACATTTCAAACGAATGTATTTATAAGTAAACACGGAACACTTACTTCTATTAAAAACTTAAGCACATTAGTATCCTTTTTCCTTACTATAAAAAAGAGAGAGCTTGTATTATTTATATTTGAAGGAATAGATGCAAAAAGAGCTTTAAGAACACTCTTTCCTTCTTAAAGGTTTTATTACCCCCTATTCCCTCGATTATTACTTTTCATATATAGTTTTATACTTCAAAATGATTTCCTCTATTCAAAACGAGACCCCCTAATACAATAGGGGGATTTCTAGTTTAGCCCTATGAAAACTGATATAATATATATTACGTTTTTCATTCTTTAAAATAGAAAACTTTTAATAACCTTGAAGGTAGGAATTTTTAATGAAATCGGAAGCAAAATTTAGTATTCGCTACAAAATTATGGCTGGTTATTTAGTTATCATTTTGTTTTTACTTATTTCTTTCATTATGTTAAACAACGAGATTTCCAATTTACAAAAATCTCGTAATTTTATTATTGATCACGATTTTAAAGTTCTTAATTTAACGAACCAAGTGGAGAAAGAATTGCTAACAATTGAAAATAAAGCAAAAGGCTTTATCACTTCTAATAATGCAAATTACGTTCAATCCCTTAACGCTGCGGAAAAGGATTACGAAAAACATTATCATGATCTTTTTGCTCTATTAGAGGATAACCCCTCTCAGCAAGAAAAATTAAGACAGATTAACGAAAACATTACTAGTTGGATAAATAAAGAGATTCACCCACTAATTACAAGCAATACCAGTAATAACATACAAGCAATCGACACAACTCAAATTCAGTCATTACAGTCGCAGCTAACTGACTTCCGTAGTGTAGAGGAGCAATTAACGAAAAAAAGAGCTGCACAATTAGATATTGAAAATAATAAATTAGAGATTTGGTTATACAGTTTATTGTTCTTACTTTCTTGTGTTGCCATTATCGTTTCACTTTATATTTCCAATTCCATTACAAAAACGATTAAAAATGTAATTCAAGCTATTAAATCCATTTCTTCTAAAGAAAAAATTACGGAAAGAATTCATGTAAATACACATGATGAAATAAAAGATCTTGCTCATACAACAAATCACCTACTAGACGAAATATCGAAAAGAGAATGGTTACAAACCGAGCTTGCAGAATTAATTTTAATGTATCAAGGTGTATCTTCTATTGAGATGTTAGGTAACAAAATTTTGAGTGGAATTATACAGAAAACGCAAACTTCTTGCGGTGCATTTTATGTACGTGAAGAAGTTGAAGAAACTGTCTACTATGTGAAGAAAGCTTCTTTCGCTGAGCAAGGTGCTGATATTGGAAAACAGTCTATTAAAATGGGTGAAGGTTTCATTGGACAGACTGCTTTAGAAAAGAAAAGTTTTATTCTCAGGGACATACCCGAAGAGTTTCGTTACGTTACTACTGGATTATTAGAAATACGTCCTAAAAATCTACTAGTCATCCCTGTCTTATTTGAAGATGAAGTGATTGCAGTAATGGAGTTAGTAAGTGTAACTGAGATCTCAGACTTACATCAAGATTTAATCCAACAAACTGTTGATAATCTAGGTTTAACAATCCATAGTATTATGGGACGTATGCGAATTCAAACTCTTTTACATGAATCACAAGCAATGACGGAAGAGTTGCAAGTTCAATCAGAAGAGTTACAAACGCAAGCCGAAGAACTCCAAATGCAAGCCGAAGAATTACGAACAACGAATGAACAATTAGAAACTAGAACTGAAGAAGCTGAGCAAAAGACAGCTGACTTACAAATTACTAAATTAGAATTAGAAGAAAAAGCAAGCGAGTTGTTACGTAGCTCAAAATACAAATCAGAGTTCCTAGCAAATATGTCACATGAATTACGCACACCGTTAAATAGTATTTTACTATTATCTGAAATGTTAAGAGAAAATCATGATAATCATTTATCCGATGATGAAATTGAATTAGCAACAGTTATTCATTCATCAGGGAAAGATTTGCTTACTTTAATTAATGACATACTGGATTTATCTAAAGTAGAAGCCGGAAAACTAGATGTCATTTTTGAAGCAACGAACATAAGTGATATGGCAGCAAGTATGCATCAAAACTTCTTACATATCGCTGCACAAAAAAATGTCGAATTCACTGTTGAAGACAGTGACACCATTCCTGATCTGTTTTACACAGATGCAAAACGGATTGAACAAATTATTAAAAACTTATTATCCAATGCATTTAAATTCACGGAAAAAGGATCTGTCTCTTTACATTTCGATTCGATAAAAACAAGCAATTTAAGTGATGATATGCAGTCTGTAAGTAAAGACTGGATTACAATTTCAGTAAAAGATACTGGTATTGGTATCGCTAAAGAACAGCATCAACTTATTTTCGAAGCCTTTCAACAGGCAGATGGCGCAACGATTCGGAAGTATGGTGGTACAGGCTTAGGGTTATCTATTTGTAAAGAGTTTGCTAGATTATTAGGTGGTTGGATTACGTTAGAGAGTAATGTAGGAGAAGGCAGTACTTTCACCGTATATATTCCTAACCTTCCAAATGGATTAACTGATATACAAGTATCCAATTTAGAAGTCGCAGCGACGATAGAAGATGTTATTCCTGCTGAAGTTGTGGAGGAAACTATTGTTATCCCAGAAACAAATAACGTCTTCCAAGAGAAAACTATTTTAATTGTCGATGATGATCACCGAAATATATTTGCATTACAAAATGCATTAAAAAAACAACATGCCAATATCATTACTGCACAAAACGGCCTAGAGTGTTTAGAAATACTAAAAAACAATACAAATATCGACCTTATTTTAATGGATATTATGATGCCAAATATGGACGGTTATGAAACGATGGAACATATCCGAATGAACTTAGGGTTACATGAAATACCTATTATCGCATTAACTGCGAAAGCAATGCCAAATGATAAGGAAAAATGTTTATCTGCTGGCGCTTCAGATTATATAAGTAAACCATTAAATTTACATCAACTCTATTCGGTAATGAGTGTATGGTTAATAAAATAAGTGAGGTTTCGTTTCAGTGGAAAATAAGTATTATAATTTTGATCCATCAGTAGATACGGATAAGCGTACGAACTTAGAAATTGACTTACTATTGGAAGCGGTATTTAAACTATCAGGATTTGATTTTCGCCAATATGCTCGCACATCTATTTATAGGCGGATTTGTAATCGAATGCAGCTTTCTAATATCCCTACCATTTCAAAATTAATTGAAAAAGTAATTCATGAGGAAGGGGTTTTAGAACAGCTATTAAATGATTTCTCGATTAATGTAACTGAGATGTTCCGTAACCCTAACTTTTTTAAGGCGCTAAGAGAGCATGTCATTCCTGAATTAAGAAAGCATCCTGAAATTAGAATTTGGCATGCTGGATGCGCAACTGGTGAAGAAGTATTATCAATGTCCATCTTACTTCAAGAAGAAGGATTAAGTGAAAAAGCTGTTATTTACGCAACAGATATGAATACAAATGTGTTAGAAAAAGCAAAACAAGGCATTCTTCCGTTAAATAAAATGCAAACTTATACGAAAAACTATTTACAAGCTGGCGGTACACAAGCATTTTCTAACTATTATTCAACAGATAATCGTTTTGCTTATTTTAATCCATCACTGTTACAAAACATTATTTTTGCGCAACATAATTTAGTAACTGATCAATCTTTTAACGAATTTCACATTATACTTTGCCGTAACGTTTTAATTTACTTTACAAGTAAACTTCAAAACCAAGTACAGCAACTATTTTATGAAAGTTTAGGTCACAACGGATTCCTATGTTTAGGGAATAAAGAAACTCTTCGTTTTTCAAATATAATGCCGCATTATATTCAATTTAATCCGAACGAACAAATCTATCAAAAAATACAATAAAAGCGTATGAAATCCTCTATTTGGATTTCATACGCTTTTTATTTCGCATTCGTTTGTATCATAATGAGACACATATCATCTGATTGCGCTTGTTTCTGTTCTTCCTTATAAAACCCTTCTATCTCTTCTTCTAACTCTCCCCATTTTCTTTCTGTAAAAGTACGTAATTTCTCTTCAGCCTCAAATTCATCATTTGCTATTGCTTCAAGGACACCATCTGTAAACAATACGATTTGAGCGTTCTTCTCAAAAGGTATAACTGTCTTTTCAACTTTTATTTCATCAAAAAATCCTACTGCACAACTCCCGCGATTTAGTTCCACTACATTTGTTTCATCAACTAAAACATATCCAGAAGGATGTCCTGCATTTACATATTCAATCGTTCTATCTTCTGTATTAACTACTAAGTATATCGCTGTAAAATAATAGGGAATATTGTCATTCTCATTATGTAAAAGAGTCATATATTTATTTAAGTCTTTCATAACGAGTTCTGGATCGATTAAACATTTAATCGTTTCACGTAATACAGACGAAATAAACATGCAAACTAATGAAGCAGATACACCATGTCCCATCACATCTAATAATATAATACCGTAGCGATTTTCATCGATTTTATACCAATAATACATATCTCCAGCTAGTTTAAATGAAGGTAAGTAACTTGCTTCAATTTTTATATGCTCTTCTCTTAATGGGCTACTTAATAAGTTTCTTTGTACTTGTGTAGCTAAATCTAGTTCATTCCGAAGGTTTTCTTCCTGTTCTTTATGCCAATTTAATTCTGATTTCAAGCGTAATGCCACACGCATACGCGCTAACAATTCAACTTTATTTATAGGTTTCGTAATATAATCCATTGCCCCCATATCAAGAGCTTCAGCTAATTTATTTGCATCTTCTAAAGCTGTAACAAAAATAATAGGAATATCTTTAAACTTCTCCTCTTTTTGTAATCGCCTACAAACTTCAAGTCCATCAATTTCAGGCATCATAATATCTAATAGTATTAAATCTATTTCATTATGCCTGGAAGAATCTTTTCCAAAATGGATATATTCGAAAAGCTCTTGTGCAGAATTCAGCGATACAAGATCCTGATATCCGGCTTGTTTTAAAATCTTCTTAATTACAAAGATATTCACCGGATTATCATCTACAATTAAAATGGACACAAGTGATTTCCCCTTTTCTTATATAAAATGTAAATCGATTATCATTTTCTATTTTTCTAGTATTACATACTCAGTTATAAAATGAAAATTTCCTACTCAAACACATTTATACAGCAAAAGAACAAACCCCCAGAGATGAGAGTTTGTTCTTTCACTCTATAAATTATTTCCACTTTTAATTTAGCACCATTGCTTTATCATTTAAAAGACGATCTAATTCTTCCATATGATTTGTTTCATCTGCAATCATATCTTCTAACTTTACAACTAACTCTGTCATATTTAATTTCGCTGCTTGTTCTTTTCGCTTTTCATAACGCTTAATTGTTTCATATTCTGATTGTCTAGCGTATTCTAACATTTCTCTAACATCTTCTGCTTGTTTCACTCGTAAAGGGATTGTAGTAGGTGTACCACCTAGCGTCTTAATTTTCTCCGCTAAATATAGGGCATGTCCTTGTTCATCACTAATTTCAGATTCAAAGAAAGGTTTTAACACTTGTCTATATATACCAGAAACTGTAGCTGCATTATGGTTATACATAATAATTGCCGAGTATTCTCCTGCTAAATCTTCATTCAATCCTTCGATTAGTTCTTTCACATCGTGTGACATTTCATATCTCCTCCTATACTTAATAAGTACCCCTTTTCTCATGTTTTAAACATCATTATTTTAAATTTTTATGTATCTAAAAACGCTGCTTGCTTCAATTTACTTATCGCTTGTCTTTTAATACGAGAAACGTGCATTTGTGAAATACCTAACCGTTCCCCTGTATCTTTTTGATTTAAATTTTCTCCAAATATATAATGAATAACCCTCTTTTCCGTATCATTTAATACGTTAAAAATATCCTTTAAAACGAGACGCCTTTCTGTCTCTTCATATCCTTGCTCTACTTCACCTACAGATTCAATTCTCGCTACCGAACTTCCATCAGATGAATTTTCAACTACATCATCTAAGGAAGATACTCGATAATTATTTTTCGCATCCATAATTTCTAGCACTTCCTCTTCGGATAGTCCTAAATGGTCTGCAATCTCTATAATCTTCGGTGAACGTTGCAGGTGATCTGTTAACTCCTCTATCGCAAGTTTAATTTTCCCGCCTAAATCTTTAATTCGCCTTGGAACGTGAATGCCCCAAGTTTTATCACGTAAATACTTCTTTATTTCGCCTACTATTGTAGGTATTGCAAACGGCTCAAAGGCATTCCCTATCGAATAATCATACCTTCTTATTGCGCCTAAGAGCCCTAACATGCCTACTTGTATAATATCCTCATGCATCGGTCCGCCTTTTGAATAGCGATATGCAATGGAATAGACAAGGTTTTTATAATGCTCAACTAACCTTTCCTGCGCTTCATCACATTGGTTTTGTTGAAATTCTGCAATTAGTTTAATAACGTCTTCTTTAGTAAGAGTTGTAGGTTGAGATTGGATTTCCATCATTCTCCACCTGCTCTCTTTGTATATATTTTGTCATTAAAACTGTCATGCCCTCATCATGCATGATTTGTATATCATCCATTAACGTATTAATTAAATATAAACCTAAACCATTTTCCGGCAAATGTTCTACTGGTTTACTAATATCATACGGACCAACTTTCCTTTTTAAGTTATTAAAATCAAAGCTAACCCCATTATCCGCAACCATAATTTCTAATCGATCTTCATATAGCCCAAAGACAATTGCAATTTCTCCAACGTCTTCTTTATATGCATGTTGTACAATATTTGTACATGCTTCACTAATAGCAATTTTCATATCTTCTATATCGTCATAAGCAAAGCCCATTCGATTCGCAACACCAGCCATTGTTAAACGAATAATAGCCACATATTCTGCCTTTGCAGGAATTTTCATTTCTATCTTTTCAAATCTCTCCATCATCCCTAGTCACCTTCTTTCTACTTTTTCAAAATCGGAATTCAAATTTAATATTTCTGTTAACCCTGTAATATCAAATAATCTTTTTAACCTTTTAGATACACCAATAAACTCTAGTTTTCCATCATTTTTCTTAACCGCTTTTAATAGCGCTATAAACACGCCTAAACCTGTACTATCCATATACTCTACCTCAGTAAAATCTACGACAATATGAACCTCTTTTTCGCCTGCAATAGGCATAATCTTATTTTTTAAATCTGATGCCGTATACGCATCAATTTCACCATTAAGTTGTACCGTATACCCTACATCATTTTGCAAAATATTTATTCCCAAATTCATCATTTCCGCCCCCTTATCTCAAACTACTACTATGTTAATTACCCATAAAAATTAGTTTTAAACATATTTTTTTATTTTTATTATAAATAAATTTTCTACACCTTTCTCGGCTTAACACTTAAAAAATACTACTAAATGTTTAAACCTTGTAAATTTGTGTATGTATAATGTATAAACATTATTTTTAGGGGGATCTATCTATGGAAGAGCACAACTTTAAAAAGGGAGATTTTGTTCAATTTTCTTATCGACACGATCATGCTACAAAATTAGTTGGTTCCATTATTAACATACTAACGAATACAATTGTAGTTGATATAGGTAATAACGAGGACTTATCTCATATAGAACCAAGGCAAGTCGTAAGAATAAATAATTGTGAAAAAGTAACGATGGTTTAATACATAATAGAAAGTGTAATTTCAATGAGCGGGGAATTCTTTATTCCCCGCTCATTCGTATGCAAAATACATAAAAAAAGCATCCAAATTAGTTTAATTGGATGCTTTTTTTATGTATTTTTACGAGCTTATTAACTTTATAGTCACATATAACAAACTTAAGATTACCATTCATTATCATACTTACGCTTTCCGTAGCATTCTAGAGAAGAATGTAACGATTAAAATAAAGACGATTGCACCTAATAACGCTGGAAGAACGAAAATGCCTCCCCATTCAGGACCCCAATGACCAAATAATGCACTACCAACCCAAGATCCGATTAATCCAGCAATTACATTACCAACTATACCTAAAGGAAAGTCTTTTCCTGTAATCATTCCAGCTAACGCACCAATAAGTCCACCTACAATACACGTAATAATAAGTCCCACAATTAACCCTCCTATATTCGTTTTATATTGTATTTATCAAGCTTTGGTATGTAACCAAAGCTTGATAAACATGTATTATTCTTTATTATCCAATCCATCACTTATCTTTTGTTTCACTTTTCCGACTTTTTCTTTTATCGTTCCCTTCGTCTTGTCCCACTTCCCTTCATTTTTCAACTTTCTATCTTCTGTAACTTCACCAATCCCTTCTTTTACTTGTCCCTTTGTCTTTTCAACTTTACCTGTAATTTGTTCTTTTAGTCCGCTCTCACTCATATTTTCTATCTCCTTTTCTTAATAGATTTATAGGATACAAATTTAAATAGAATACGTGCATCTTCTTTCTTGTAACCATTCACCGACTCTTTCTAAATCCTTAACGAATAACAAGATTTTCCCTTCATCTAGCTTTTCTTCATAGAAGTTCGCTTCTTCCTCATTAAGCCCTAACTCCTGCATCTTATTTCTTAACTGATCTCCCGTTTTTTGAAAGACGTTAATAATACTTGTCCCAAGTCCCTCCTCTTTTATTCCAATTGTGTTCACGTCTGCATTGTCTGCGATTCTATCTGTCCTCTCTTTCTCGTGTGTTAATACGTAGATATCTTTTTGGTCTATTCCTTTCTTAACTAGATCATTCGCTGCATTCATGACCTCTTTCTCCGTAATAAATTCATATACAAAAGGTTTACTATACTTCGTTTCCATCTTTAACTTCCTCCTTTAAAATGAATTATTTGTTATATTATATGTAGTACACCTATTTTCGAAATGTTAAACATAAAATATGAAAAAAGTTATGTGAATTTTTATTTTAATAGAAAATGAACAACATCATTTACCACTTTAAAATATCCCCTCCTTACAATAACTACCTAAATTAACAGAAAATTGTTATAATTAAACATAAGGAGGGATACTATGAAAAAAATCATATCTATATGTGCTCTAACCGCTCTATCTTTCACTGTAATAGGCTGTGCAAGCACCTCGGCTACAGATAAAGCTTCACAAGTTAAGCAAGAACATACACAAAATACCTTTCAATTAAACTCCGCAAACATTACAGATATTGAAATACTTAGCACAATAAATAACAACGTTTCAAAATCTCAAACAGATAACGAAGAAATGATAAAATCTATCGTTTCAGGAGTTCAAAATGGAACACCTAAAACAATTACTTTAGATCAAAAAAAGAGAGAATCTGCACATTCTACTATTACCGTTACATATAAAGATGAATCAAAAGAAGAATTTCTTGTGTGGGTTGATAATAAGGAACAAATTACAATTGCTAAAGATGAGAAGAAAAATAAAGTTGAAGGCGTGATCGTGAATATTGAAGACGCTAAAATGATGAAAGATTTCTTTAAAATGTAAAAAGGATCTCCTTTAAGGGGATCCTTTCTCTCTTCATACAGCCTATCGAGTTCTGCTCCTTATCATCCAAAGCAGAAGTATTAGTTATATTATAAAGACGTTTATTTACTCTATGGTTATATACCTATTGTTGCTATTGCAGAAAAGTACAACAAACTGGACAACCTAGATTTCAAACTGTAAGATTAGATGTTGGTGAAATCGGGCAGCAAAGTATATATAGAAAATAGGTGTTATTTTTGAAAATCAATAAAAAATTTGAACCGATAATTTTTAATCTCTTTATGATTTTAGGTATATCTAGTATTATCTCTTTCGTCATGGTTTCAATGAATGTTGGATATACAGCTTTATTTCTCAAATCATGGATAAAAACATGGGCAATTGCTTTCGTACTTGCATTTTTAGCTTCTAAATTACTACCCTTTGTAGTGAAAAGGATAATGAAAATATTCACATTTGTTGAGAATGATGCTTAAAAATAAAGTGATGCACTACTCTCATTCCGTTAAATGAAAAGAGATACTCATCACAATACTTAACCTAGTAAAATGTTTCAACTCGAAGAAAGGCATCTTAAAGTTGTCCTTTCGTTATATGTTAAAAAAGCTCGCCTATTTCCGTAGGCGGGCTTTATCTTTATTACACAATAAGAAAGTATACTCTCTTTTCCTCTGAAATTTTATGTAATTATACATATTCATAAAAATAGAAGAAGTAAAATATTCCAAAACAAAAAATGGATAAATTCCCCTAAGAGAAAGTTGTTATTACAACATATTCTCCACGTTCAACTTAGTTATCATTCGCATGCTTTTCTACAAAATCAAGAATTCTAGCATTAACCTCGTTAGAGAACTCACCATTAATTGCGTGAGATGCATTTTTCCAATTCACTATATCGATGTCTTTCACATATTTTTCCCCAGTTTCAACTGCTTTTGCTGAATTATGCATTGTACTTTTTTCAGCCATTAATGCAAGCACTGGAATATTAATATTTTTTAAGTCTTCTTTACTAAATAGATCAGGTGCTGGTGTTTTCAGTTTATAATTACGCATACCCGACTCGATTAACTTAGCGATTGGCTCATCGTCATTTATTTCCGCCCCTCCAGAAACGTAGCTTAACATCTTTTCTCTTATAAACTTAGGTACAATAGGAACAGAAGCTGGAATAGATGCTAGAATCATCTTTATGGATATTTGCGCAAATACAAAGACTGGGTCCAGTAAACTAGCCGTAGCAATATGCTCAGGATTATATCTAGCCAAGTTCATTGTTGTCCACCCTCCAATGGAGACACCGACGATATGCACTTTTTCCAAACCTAATCCTTCAATTACTTCATTTAACAATTCTGCTTGTTGTTTTTGGTTTTCAATCACCTTCGTTTGCACACTCATTCCAGGCTCACCGAGTAAATCTATCGTATAAACAGGCCTATTCTCCCTTAGCCCTTCTAAATTGGGCACCCACATTGGAGTAGATGCACCACGTCCAGGGAGTAAAAGTATTGGTTCCTTATGTTTGTTTTCCTCTTTAGTAAAGTAATAAGCACGAATTGTACCATATTTCGTTTTTATATCTTTCGTATCGTTAGGTTTTGGAAGGAGTGCCATTGATTCATCGTAAGCAATTTGAAAATCTTCCTTCCCTTTTTCCGATATAAAATGACCAATCTTATTATCATCTCTCTTCATTTGAATTCCTCCTTTCTACAAATATATGGATGGACTTTATCTATATACTCATGGTAATAATCCATTGAAAATTTATCTTCTTTAAAGCAAAACTTTTATTTAGAAAAAAGAAAATTGTACGCTAATAGACAACTACTGCAAGAGTTTTAGTTTTTATGTTTGCATTTCCCTTTTAATCAGATTAATGCTTTTTTAGTACATAATAAAAAATATAAAAAATAACTAGAAAAACTGTCACAAAATCCGTTTTTCTGGTTTCTCTATAATACAGGTATCAAATTGAAAGTGAGGTTTAAACTAATATGTTAACCATAGAAAACGAAGAAAGTCATGCTTCTAATATGACCTTTGAATATTTATTTAAGCAGTACTATGCTTATGCTGTGAAACAGATTATATGGATTGTTAAAGATCAATCTATCGCTGAAGAGTTAGCACAAGAAGTATTTTTACAATTATATCGTAGCGATTGGAAAGGAATTGAAAACATACCTGGATGGTTGATTAAATCTTCTACTTATGTAGCTTATAACCATTTTCGCTCTGAAAAAAGGCAGCAAGCGAAGATTGATAAAGAAATGCAATACCATGAAGTACAAAATGTTTCATCATTAGACGATGATTGGATACGAAAAGAAGAAATTACAAAGGTCCAAACGATACTAAATAAAATGAATGATCGCGAACGAACCCTTTTACTAATGAAATTCTCTGGTTTTCAATATAAAGAAATTGCAGAAATACTTCAAATTGAAATATCTTCTATTGGAACATTATTGGTCCGAGCCAAAATGAAATTTCGTAAGATTTATAAACAAATAGAGGAGGCATAACAAATGAAATGTTATGATATCGGATTTATTCAAACATATATTGATGGCGAACTTTCTCATGATATAAGAAAAGAATTCACAAAGCACCTAGATACATGTGAAACATGCCAAGATTTATTAGTAGAAATCAGCAAATTAAATCAATGGGAAAACGTAATGCTAGATGAAGAATGTGCAATTTCACCACAAGAAATCAAAATTGATATAGAACAAGCATGGAAAACATTTGAAAGTCGTTCCAAGTTAGACAATGTTTCTAATATCAAACAGAAAAAACCACAAAAGAAGGGGATGTTTACAAACATGAGTAAAAAATCAAAACGTTTCATGTATACAGCAGTAGCTGCAGCTGCACTTTTCACAACAGCAATGATTCCACAAGTACAAGTAGCGGCTACAAATGTTGCTTCATATTTTTCTGATGCAATTACAAATGATAAAGTTGTAAATGAAGGAATAAAAGATGAAAATGGTGTCACACAAGATATGATGAAGAATGGTAAATATATTCCTATTGATGAAAAAATTACAGATCAAGGTATTACTGTACACCTCAAAGAATTATTTATCGCAGATTCACGTATATCAGTTCATTATAGAATGGAAAAAGCTGACGGAAGTTTAGTACCATTTGAATTTGATACATCAGGATTAGATCTCGAAAGTGATGGTAAAATTAATGGGCAACAAGAAGAAAACCCTGAGATTAAAAATGATGGGAGACTATCATTTATCCATGATGCAGATGATCGTCTTCCTTTTGAACTTGTGGCAGCAGGTAAAAAATTAGATACAATAGGCATCCGTGATAATGATAGACCCGAAGGTGTTTCTACATTTGTTATAACTAATGAAGAAAAAGATGTTTTTAAACAGCCTCTTACTTTAGACGTAAATATAACTAGAATTGGAAAAGTAAATGGATCTTGGCAAGCTCAAATTCCAATTGATACTTCACATTTGAAAAAGAATACGAATTAACATGAAAAAAAGAATAGAACAATATGTATCTAATTCCCAGTTTATATGTTTTCTTGTTTTCGTTACATTTATTTCTTATATATTACTCTATCTTTTATTTATGATTTAAGTGTATAACCATAAATCAATCATTTAATATCATTACAAGAAAAAGCTCCCTAAAAACAACCGGTTTCTTAACGTATAAGAAATCGGTTGTTTTGTATCTACAATGCGTTTTAAAATACAATTTTCTTTTTGGTAAAAAAGAAAAGACACCCTAAGGTGCCTTCCTCCGACTTGAACCATCTTAATTTTAATAATATGTATTGGACTCCCATCCAACTATTATTTTACCATGTTAAGTTGTTTTTGTTTATTGAGAAATACAATAATTTATTTGTGCTGGTTGTCTGAATGAGGTCTTTTTGTAGTCCATGCAGCGATTAACAAGAGAACAATAGCCGTAATAACACCTAAAAGTCCTTGCTTGAGCCACATAGATAATGCGGCATTTGATGAGCCAATGGCTAGAAACATAAGCATTACTGTGTATTTATTAAATCTCATTATAAGCAACCTCCTAATGGGACTACACATAGATAGAAAAATAGATATATACTTCTCTACCTATCTTGATGTTACATGATAAATGTTTGTTTTCATTATATATACAAGGAAATGAAACCGGCTATAACAATCAATGGAAGGATTACTGCGAGTTTATTTTTTAGAGAGACACGTTTGTCTGGGACACCGGGGTGGATAACAAATACAAGTAAAACAATTGCTCCAATAATACCTAAAAGTGTATGAATGATCATCACCCTCCTAAGGAATATTATTATTAATTATATCACACTCCAACGTTTATAAAGTAAATATTTTACAATCAAACCCAAATGTCGAAATTCAAAAAATCCCCTCAAAGCATCAGCTTTAAGGGAATCCATCCTATAATCTTCTCTCTTCATACAATCGATTCGCTTTATACGAGCAAACTAAATACATAACAATTGCAGTAGGGATAAACAACCATGCAAAGCCTCTCATCAATGCAAGTGGTGTTTCAAATAAGAATGCCCATAGAAATGATACACCTTGCTTATCCCATAGTCCTGGCGTAAAATATAGTTCTTTCGGATTTGCAAGTGCTCCTAAATGAATCGTGTCATTAAACATAAATAGGATTAATATCGGAATAGAACATATAGCTAATTCTAAAAATGTTTTAGATAGACGTTTATATTTCCCTGCTCGTGACATTTGATCTGAAAAAATGTCATCTTCACTTTCCTCATTTACCTTTTTAAAATAGTGCGTACCTGACCACCAATTACCAGCTATATGCTCCCAGCCACTATCTTCAAATAATGTGCAGTAATTTATAAAATCACTTTTTCTACTAAATACTCTATGGTCTATTTTAATCGTCGCATCTTCCGATTCTGTATATCTAAATGTATAACCAAATGTATTGCTTTCTAGTTGATAGCCTTTCCAAGCCATCTCTTCTAACCATTTTTCCTCTTTCTCAAAGTCTAAAAAGAATTTCAATTTCCACATCATCGTTTCCCCCTAACTATACGTGTAATAAACCCTTTGTAACCGCAATAATGTGCTGCATTCTCATAAAGTCTAAATGTAATACTTCTTTCCCGCGTTCCGTAATGACATACACTTTTCTTCGTTTATCTTCACTTTTTACCGATTCTATTAATCCTTGTTTCAATAAATTTTCAACCGCCCCATACAATGTACCCGCTGCGATTTTCACTTGGTGATTACTCAGTTCCTCTACCTTTTGCATAATTAAATATCCATGAGCCGGCTCTAATAACGCTAAAAGAACGTAATATGTTGTTTCCGTTAATGGTAAATTTTTATCTCTATTCATAAAGACCTCCAATGTAACGATAAGTATATAGCTAAACTATATAGTTAAACTGTATAGTTTGATTTTATACAGTTAGACTGTATATGTCAAATGCAGAAATAACTTTATAACCCATAACAAAAACGCTACCTGATAAAAAGGTAACGTTTTTCATATTATCCTTGCTTATTCTTCGCCTTCATTTGCTCTTCATAAACAAACTTTGCGGTCATAAAATCGTTAGGAAAATCTCCCAATGCCTTCTTCATCACGTTCAATTCTTCTTGTGATTTAATTTCTACTCCGTTTAAGAAATCAAATGCTTTTGATTGTTCATCCGCAACAAAGTTTTGCGTCATATAATCATCTTGGAAATCTTGCTTCGCTTTTTCTTTCACTTTGTTCATTGCATCTGTTTTGTTTATGCTTTTCATAGGGTTTTCAAATGCTCCAGTAGGTTGTTCTGGTTTTGGCTCTTCTTTCTTTTCCGGCTGTGGATCTGGTTGTTGTGGTTCTTGCTTTGGTTGTTCTTGTTGGACTGGTTGCTGTGCTACTTGTTGCTCTTTTTTCGCTAATTCATCTTTTAACTTCTTAACTTGTGCATCAAGAGATTTATTTTCAGTTTCTAATACACTCTTATCACTTTTTAACTTTTGCATTTCTTCAAAATGCTCATCTACTAATTTATTGTATTCTTTCTCAGTGTACATTTTTTCACTAGTTGATGTCGTTTTTCCCTTCGTAATAACTACATTAATAATTACAAGTAAAGCTACAATTCCTATTAACGCAGCAAAAATCTTCTTTTTGTTCATTATTAATCCTCCAAAATGTAAAATTACAAAAATCATCATAACAGATACAGTTATGTTCTTTTGTCACATTATGTCGAACTAAAATAATAAAAAAGCATCTGAAACAGATGCTTTCTCTCATTATCAATACGTAAACGTAATCGTCACTAAAGAATATCCTTCTTTCGCATTATACGGCTCAGCTCTATAAGAAACACGGCTTGCTCCTTGCGGATAACCGATTTCCCCAATTACTTTTTTCACATCTTGCAATGCGCCATTCATTGATTGCTTATAAAGGATTTCAATCTTTGGTGACTTTGTTCTATAACGCTGCTGCATTTTATTTTTGAATTCATTATAGTTGTTTGCGATGTATTCATTTCCTAAATAATTTAACTTTGTATCTTTTAAAATCTGTTGGTATGCAGCTGTTTTAGCATTGCCCCCTGCGATTTTACCTGTTAGTGTATCATAATAATTTGTTGTAGCTTGCGGATAGTCCCCACGGTTCCACTCATGATTTCTTGCGATTTGCTCATCTGATAAGTTGAAATAGGAATACGTTACGCGGCCTTGTTCATCTGGCACTGGATCATCGAATGTTGTATCAAGGTGATACCATTTGTTTTCGATTTTCACTAAATTCCAAGCATGAGGTTGTCCATCACCAGTTCCCGTTACGAAATGATTTTCAATTCCCGCTTCTTTTAATAATTGATAGGTTAATAGTGCGTAACCTTGGCAAACTGCAGAACGATTTACGAGTGCTTCATATGCTGTGTAAGCTTTATAAGACGTATCATAAGAAACATGTTTTAAGACATAATCATGAATCGCCTTCACTTTTTCGTGATCATCCATCCCTACTTGAACAATAGAGGCAACGATTGCTTTCGCTTGTTTCATTACATATTCCGTTTGTTCTTTCGTTTCACGATATGTAATTTTCAGCGTAAACGTATAATTTCCAGGTGATCCAGAAATTCCATATGAAACATTCGATCTATTATAATTTGTATACTCATTTTTACTTGCGACTTCTTTATATGCGTTGAACAGTGTATTCATTACTTCTTCCTGATTACCATTTTTCGTTTTATATGGAAGTGTAATATTCGTTTCGTACGCATTAATACGCTTTTGTACTTCATCTTTAAATGCTGCTAATAGTGCTGCATCTCCTGTATTTTTCACCGCAACCGCAGGCTTTTTATACTGCAAAGCATTATATAAAAACTGTGCATATTGTTCACGCGTTACCGTTTTAGCAGGTTCAAATTTTCCGTCGCCTGTACCAGATGCAATCCCGTTTGACTGTACCGCACTAATCGCCCCTTCTGCCCAAAAACCATCTGGAACATCATTAAATGTATGCTTTTGCTTAGCCGAAATTTGAAAAGCATTTTTAATAATTTGCGCCATTTCTGCACGGCTAACAGAATCTTTCGGTCTAAATCCTCCGTTTCCATCCCCGTTAAAAATCCCTAATTTCGTTAACGTTAAAATCTCTTCTGGAAACAATGTAGATCCTGAGCGAATATCTCGATACGGATTGTTTAAAGTAGATCCATCTTTTAATACGTAACGAGCACCTTCATTACTGAACGCGCCACCTTGCTTATTCGGTAACAGCGCACGATAAATTAAAGCTGCAACTTGCTCTCTCGTCGCAACATCACCGAAACCAAACTTCCCATTTCCATAACCAGAAATAATATTTTTACTCGATAAATCTTTAATCGCCGGATACGACCAATGCGACGTAGGCACATCAGAAAAGATCCCCGCCTCAGCAGCCTTCACATCACTGCCGTTTGTATACAATAAAGCACCGCCAATAAGTGATAATGATGTAATTGATTTTAGTAGTTTTATGTACATAATTCCTTCTCCCAATACCGTTCTCTATTTATGTTGTTTTTTGTCGAAAAATCTAAAAGAATATGACAAAACATATTATACAATTAAAACTTTTTGAAGGATACACTAAGTTTTGAAATATGCAAAAACTCATATTAATATATTTTTTCGTATTAATATTATGTTGTTTTACTTATGAACATATATAGGTAGTAACTCGTTATAACTCCCCTCATGGTAATCTCTAATTTTATAATGATACTCTTTAAAATAATTCTTCTTTATTTCTCAATATAAGAAGCCTTGGATTTTCATTAAAACTCCTGTAATATATAAACAAAGAGTAAGGTAAGAGTTACTCTTTGCCATTTTAGAAAAGGTTCTGTTGGAGACAACAGGATCTTTTTTCATATAGAGATAATTTTGCTGAATTTTTCACCACTAATTACAAAAACTTATAATCATTATATATAAAATTAATATATTAGGAGGGAATCAAATGCCAGTTACACTAGAACTTATTCTTATAGCAACTAGTGCTGTTGGCTATTTAATAAAAGAATTTCACTAGAGTTCTTCGTTCTTTCCTAGTCAATATGGAGAATATCGACTATCATAAGCTAATTTCTAAAACATGAATTCCTTCGAATAAAACTCAATATTATGTCCATAATGTTGATAGGCTGTATGCCAAAACCCATTTAGTGTTCTCTGTATCTCCTTGTATTGAGCAGTTAGCCCTTGCTAGCTGCTCTTTTATTTGTAACCTTGTTAGACAAGCTTTCATATAATGTAGTCATTCCTTTCTTATAAATTAAGCTCGTCACTTGAATTATAAAAATGGGATTATATCCTATAACATTTTCAGGAATCATCCATATTTTATTTCTGAAAATGTGCTTTGTTTTGCTGAAAGGTGGTTGCGGAAACAACCACCTTTTTATTTATGGCAAAATGAGATTTCTATTAAGATTCATTACAAAGTATGTTATTACTGGTACAAGCTGGTATAATAAATACAGATCAAACATTGAAAGGAAATATGACAATGAAAAGATATTTTAACTTCATTTCACTTTTCTTAACTGTACTTGTAATAATTAACCTTACAAATATACATACGAAGTACCAATTCTTTATAGGTGCATCTATAGCACTATGTTTAACTTTTCTTTCTACAAATGAAATTATAAAATTCCTTGCTACTAGTAGCTTGTTAGTTTACGGATTTGCCGCTTTTACTTTTTTAAGTATGGCTTGCTAACTTTCAATTTCACTACAATAATATAGAGGCACATACGATTTTTTCTTTATTTATGGGTTCTTACGTAATAGTAAGAACCCTTTTTTATTGAGAATCAGTTTAAAAACTAAAAATAAAGTGAAACTTTAATCAGCCCTCACCAATCGGACTTTAATGGGCAGCCCGACCCCCACCTAACTTCTTTGCTTTCGCTGAATTTTGAGGTGGGGGTCTTACTGCCCATTAAAGCGGGATAAAAGAACCTCAATACATGAGGTTCAAAAAATCTACTATTTTAAATTTCCTTCATAAAAAGCAACTCCATTTTGAACATGTTTTAAATACCATGTAATCGTCCCGCCACAAACATTTTCAGTAAAACTATTAGCATATACTCCATTTGAGTAATAAAGAGTTCTTTTGAATTTACCATTAGAATACTCATAAGGAATTGAGCATGTTGCTTGCTTCGGAGAGCTCACAGCTTTTTGCGTATCAGCTGAAGCTGCCCCAATTCCTCCTGTTAATGCAATACCAGTTGCCAATACTCCTACTACTAATTTCTTGAACATAATAAATCCCCCTTTAATAGTTTTTATAGCTTACAACTTAAATGTATCACTTTTGTAATTTATGTAAATATATTGAATTTTTATAAATATTTATTTAAATTTTATCAATATTGGAATTTTATTTTATCAAATGGAAAATAGAGGGAGATAAAAGTATGCAACAATGCATAATAAATCAATCAGATATTATGATATACTCACAAAGAGCTGATACAAAATTTCTTTAGATTGGAAAACTAAAGTCTTATCTACCTAAAAGGAAGGCGCCTAATGGCGTCTTTTCTTTATTTTCAAAAGGACCTGCTCAATTCATTCTTTTAAACATAAGTTAAAGTGAACCCGTTAAAATCTATGGAATGAACCCTAGTTTTCCCCTCTTATCTAAAGGAGGCACTATTGTTATGGGATATGGTGGTAGTTGCGGCGAAGGCTGCGGTTTCGCTGGAGGATTTGCTTTATTAGTTGTATTATTTATTCTCTTAATCATTATCGGATGCAGTTGTTTCTGCTAAAAAACTATTAGAAAAGGTACCTATATATAGGTACCTTTTCTTTATGTGCCTTATTCATTATCTAGTTCCAAACTTTTATCACGATTGGATTCGTTTTTTTCATTTTCCGCATTCATCATACCTCAAATATGAATCGATTTCAGACATGAGCTTTTAACGAAAAAAATTTGGGACCATTTTTTCCCACAAAGGAAATACCTTTTTGAAAACCTCTACTATAGAAGGATCAAATTGTGTACCAGATCCTTCTATAATACGTCTATAAGCTTCTTCAGGAGATAGGGCCGAACGATATGCTCTTGAAGAAGTCATTGCATCGAATGCATCTGCTATCGCAACAATTCTTGCGCATAATGGTATTTGATTTCCTTTTAGTTTTTGAGGATAGCCCTTTCCATCCCATCTTTCATGATGCGAAAGAATTATGTCTTCACTACCTGTTATTAAAGATATATTTTTAAAAACTTCTAATCCTAATTGCGGGTGTGTCTTGATAATAGTATATTCTTCTTCTGTAAGAGAAGATGCTTTCTTTAAAACTTCATCCGGAATACCTATTTTCCCTATATCATGTAATAAACAAATAAAATGAAATTGTTTTAAAGAATTATCATCATATTCATTTGTTTCTTTAGCAAGAATAGTAGCATAATTGGCTACACGTTCACTATGTCCTTTCGTATATTGATCCTTTAATTCCATTATCCTCATTATCGATAAAGCCGTTTCTTTCATTTGTTTTTCATAGGATGCTTTAATTTTTTGTACTAAAAATTTTAATGAAAGAAATACAAAAAATGACGTAACAAAAATTGTTAGAAACAATAATATTAATGATATTGGATAGTTAATTTCAAAATAATAAATAGCAATTAAAAATCTACATATCATACAAATAGATACCGATAGAAGATAATAAATACTTAAAAATAAAGGTGCAGAAATTACTAAGAAGCACTCTAAATAAGGGATATGTAAAGAAGCACCTGGATTACGTATAAACATAAGGTCGTATGCCAAAAGATAAATAATACTAACGCCGAGAAAAATATATTTTGTAAACATTTGTTTATTCATTTTTTGTAAACACTTACTATATAAAAAAAGTGAAGTGAAAATAAATAAAAATACGAGTTCAAATAAAAGCTTCTGTAGTGTAAAATCCTTTCTAAGAATAAA
The DNA here is from genome assembly GCF_001884035.1 of Bacillus tropicus. Lineage (GTDB taxonomy): Bacteria > Bacillota > Bacilli > Bacillales > Bacillaceae_G > Bacillus_A > Bacillus_A tropicus. The sequence goes on along the minus strand of NZ_MACG01000031.1, from coordinate 25,632 downwards.
ATGTTGATAAATACTATCAAACAAAAGAGTACTACAGGGAATAAATAGAAACATGTTTATCGGTTCTTTCGTTTCAATATTTTTAATCCCTTTCATCATTTTACACACCGCCAAACCTTTTTAATAAAAAAATAAGTTCATATAGATATTATTAATAATATCCAAGAATAGATAATAGTGCAAAAAATACCCTTTCTCATAACCTATAAACGGAGTACCGTCAGCATTTAAAAAAAAGAATCACGCTAAGAGTATGCAAAATTCCATACAATTTTTCGACTCATTCAGTAACAAACAAGAACCCTAAACGCAAAATTTATAAAAAGATGAATAGGGTTATAGAAAAAGAAAAAGGCGAATTCCTTTTGAAAATAGGAATTCGCCTTTTTCTTGCTACCGATAATGAGACGTTATATTAACCTCATATGTATAGAATATACAGTAAACTAAAAATGAAAAGTTTACATTTTTTATTGTTTCTTATAAGTGAATTATTTGTATTCCTGTCTATATAATTTAAACGAATAAATAGCACCAATAAAGAATACAAAAGCTTCAAATAATATAAAGATTTGACGGAAATTCTCAATATCTTTACCAACTAAAGAAATAAATATAGCATTCATTATAATTTGAGTAATAAACATACGAGAAGTAATTTTTAAATAAATAGCATTTGTTCCTTCATCTGGTTTACCAATTTTTTTGTAAATAATAATAAGTGCAATTACTGAACCCAAAAATAGAAGTGCTGTAAGTCCTACAACGATATTGAAATTCCCTGTACTTTCTAACATCCATTTATTTAATAGATCAATCATTATTATCTTCCTTTCCTACATAAGAGAATATTTCTTTCTTCTTTTTCACTATAATAAAAAAAGAAAAAGGAAAACATCGAACTTTCTTACAAACATTCGTGTATTCTTACAATTTTGTCATTTTGTAAATGTATTCATCGCCTTGCCTTTCACTATTTTCTTCGGAAAACATAGTGAATTACAAATCCCAAACTTCTTTTAACTAAAATAATAAAAAGTATATATTATTATTTTAATATTTTAAAAAACTCCAACGAACAATCTAAAGTTTCTTATTCAAATACTTTAGACTCTCTTATCTCGGGGCATCATTCATGGCCTATCGACTTAATATTTGGAAGTATATACAAATACCCTAAACAAAAAAATTAATTTGGGGTATTTGCTTTTCTTAGCTTGATAACGATACCCTACTATTTAACATCAAAAAAACCTCGCTATTAATAACGAGGTTTTCCTTCACAAAACTTTATCTTCAACCAGTATTCCCATGTGCATATTGAACGATGACATCTTTAATAAATTGAGAAGATTCCTGATGATTGACCGAATTATGAGACACATTCAAAAATAACGTAAGAGCCGTGACAACACCAACTAAGGTAACACTTATTTTTTTCATTTTAATGCCTCCTTTTTAAAAACCTCTTCACTCGCTTTATGGCTAGAGAAGAAATAATAACTCGCTTTTTCAAAGTTATGTTCTTTATGGAATAGAACCGCTAATACTTCAGTATATTCTTTCACGTATTCCCAAAGCTTCTCTCTTTCGAAATATACAATACCTTCTAATATAATTTCTTCTAGCTTTTCTCCACTTAATCCTTCATTTCGTCCATTTAAAATTTTAAAATGGTGTTGGTACTCTACCAATTCTAATTTATCGCAAATCTCCGTGCCTTTTCGAACAAGTACTGAAGCTAGTGAATTTTCGTCTAATTTAAAATGTTCTTTCCCCTTAATATATATCGCTTTATAGTTTTCAGGCATTTTTTCACAGACCTCATTTAAATGACTGATAGCTAACTCCGAAAGATTCTGTCCAGCATACATTAAACCTAAATTTTGTTTTACAACTAACATACCGTTTTCATTTTTAACCTTTTTAAAGATATCCATTGCCGAAATGTAAAGTTCTTCAGCTAATTCCCATTCTTTCAAATGTGTACAAGCTAACGCCATTAGGTTGTTACAATAACCGATTTTCACTTCATACCCTTCATGTTTAGCAAATATTTCTTTTGCTTTTGTTGCCTGTTGAAAGGCCACAAAAGCCTGATAATAATGATATTGGAAAACAGCTTGGTTATAATAAAACTCTGCTTTTTCAATTTCATCTGGAATACTTTTAAGTAAATTTTCTGCCATTTCATAATGCTCTTTTGCTGCATTGTAATTACCAACTGCATTAGAGTAGATCGCTTTATAAAAATGATAATAATACGATAAAAAATCATCAGTTGGTTCACCCAAAGATTCAATTTGATCAAAACTATTTTTTGCTATACTCAAATTATCTATTAAATATTTATAACCAAAATCAAGTAACGAATAATACAGTAATAGATTTTGGTCTTCTTCAATGTTGTTTATAGAACTCTCTATTTCTTTTTTTAATTTATATGCATTCGCAACGTTTCTATTTCGAATTTCAATATACCAGGCATTTAACAGTTCAGTAACTTTGTTATTTACGGTAGTTTGAACATTCAATTTACATCCCCCTTTTCCAAAATTATCTATATACTCTTTTCCTCATACTACCATACAACATTACCTCTTGATATCTTCATAAACTTGAGATAATTTTTACAGAAAATTCAGAATAATATTCGTTTAATTAACGTTTATTTAAACAATTGATGGATATTTTTTAAAGAGGTAAAGTTAATATAGATCAAATAAATAACGCAAAGAAAATGTTTTAATTCATAAAAAAAGGCTCCATTTCTGGAGCACTCAAAAATAAAATAAGTAAATGAATTAAAACAAATAACAGACAATTTAACTATATAGATTAAACATAAATAAATCCATATATATGCAATATTGCATATTGAAACTTATTTATTGATGCTATAATAGTCTTACTCGATGATTGTTATATTTTTTTCATGGTTTTTAAGCAATATGATACCTTCTTAACATCAAGTGTACAAGTAAGAGAAGACATCTTAATCGATGTCTTCTTTTCTTATATAATAACAACACCATAAAATTATGATGATTCAAGCTGCAGGATGCTACCTTGATATGATAATAAAGAATACATCATCACGTTGTCAGCAAGCAAAAGTGTATTCTGCATTTCTGAAAACAGTAGATGGCAGATTGTGACCTGCTGAATCTGCTAAGAAAGAATATACAAGAACATCCTTAACATCCTCTTTATTTCCACTAATTGTGACATCAAGAAAATCTTCTATTTGGAATTCTGGAGTAAATAACACAATCTTAGTTGTTCTGTTTGGTTCTAAAGAAACAAAAGTACGAGAGATTTCAACTAATTCATTTTGAGTTGGGAAAGAAGTGTTTGGACTTCTCTTAACAGTGACCGTTACATTACTAGTATGACAGCGTGAATCATTGTTTAACATAATGTTAAGAGCAGTTGGAATAATCCCATTTTCAGAAACGGGAACTCGAAACACTCCAGTAGATTTATGAGCCATATCATCACATCCTTTCGAAATAAAATATATTTACAATATATTAGATGCAAAAGACGTTCATTTTGATAGGGACAAATTATATGATTAATATATCTATAATAACCCTCGGTATTACTATGCAAATGTTTTAACAGATTAACAAATATCGCGAGAACCAATCGAATGTATATTAAAAGCCAAAAGAATAAGTTGTCTAAAAGATTACCTATTTTGAGCCAATAATGAGACATTATGTTAATCTTATATGTATAGCTGCACAAAATTGAGAAACTTAAGGAGACAGATAAATTTTATGAAAAAATTATCTATATTACTCACTTTCATTCTAGTATTAGTCAGTGTTACGGCTGCTTGCACACAAGATAAAACAGATAGTGCCGTTGAAAATGGTCCAATAGAAGAACCAACCGCAAAAAATGAAAATGAAGAATTAATAAATTTTGAAGAAAAAGAAGATATGAGCCGCTTGGAACAAGGTATTTTATTAGTTGGTGAGAGTGTTAAGGGAGGCTATTACTTGACCGCCGTTCAAAGTGCATATTTAAATGCTAGCAACGATTCCGTAGTTGTTAATGTCTCTGTAAAGAATGTACGAGGTCAAACGATTGGACTATCAGAATTAAAATATAACTTAAAAGATGAAAAAGACGGAAAGACCTATAAAGGAACGGTGCTTAATCAAAACCCTTCTGATATACAAGTTAAACCAAATGAAACGGTAGAATTAAAAATAGCTTTTGAAGTACCAGGTACCGCAGATGAATATATGTTTTATATTGAAAGCTCTTTAGACCCTCTAGAAACATACTGGAAAATTGATAAGCTGCAATCACAAACAAACTAAGTCTAAAATACAATTTGATTGAAGAAATCTCTCAAATAAGCAAAAAGTAACGAAAGAAGTCTTCTACATATCAACTACAGAAAAACCCCTCCACCTTAAGGCAGAGGGGACTTTCCAATTCCTATTTCAAACTACCCGCAATCTCCGTAAAGATAACCCCAAGTGCATGCGCACCTGCATCTGGATATCCTAAACTTCTTTCACCAACTGTGCCGGCACGGCCCATGCGAGCTACGATTTCTTTTGTGTACTCTGCTCCTTTGACCGCTGCTTTTGCACCTTTTTCAAAGGCAGTTTTCATTTCTTCTGCGCTTGAAGCGCTATCTAACCAAGAGTCTACACATGGAGCAAGTGCGTCAACAAGTGTTTTGTCACCAACTACCGCTCCTCTGCCGAATGATCTTTCACCGATCGATTGTATGCCTTGCAGTGCTGCTTGCAACATTTCAGCGAATTCTTTCACTGTTAGCTCACGTTTTTCGCCTGCTGCTTTACTAGCTGCGCGGAATGCACCGCCCCAAATTGGACCAGATGCGCCGCCGCAATGTTCCATAATAATCATGGAACAACCGTCAAGGAATGATCCGATTGTTACGTTTTCTTGTTCTACGATAGAATGCCACTCACGTTTTAATTGCTTAAATCCTTTTGCCACACTCATTCCAAAGTCGCCGTCACCTGCATGCGTGTCTAACTCACAGAATGGTACTTCATTTTTAATAATAATATCGCTCATTTTATCAACGAGATAAATCATGTTGTTTAATGTAATAACATTATCTTTAATCACAGCGTGCTCTTCCGCTGTTTCTAGTTCAAATGAAACTTCCTTCTCTTCTGTCTCTTCAAGCACATTTACGTACTCTACACTTTCAACTGGTCCATCTACTTTAAATGCAGGTGTATTACATTCTTTCGATAGTAATGTTTTTAGCTCGTCATCTAGCTTCATCACTGTTAAAGACATACCAGCCATGTCGATACTCGTCATATAGTTGCCGACGAATACTCTATTGATTTTAATGTTTCTAGCAGCTAATTCTCTCGTAACTGCATTGTTAAATAAGTAAAGTTCTTGCAGTGGAGTTCCGCCAAAACCGTTAACTAGAAGTGCGATTTCCTCGCCGTCTTTTACTCCTAAATCTTTCATTAAATCATTTGTCATACGGTTCGCTAATTCATCAGCTGACAACATTTTTTCACGTTTAATACCTGGTTCGCCGTGAATACCAACGCCGTATTCCATTTCATCTTCCGCAAGTGTGAAAGTAGGTGATCCACTCGCTGGAACTGTACAAGATGTTAACGCTAAACCGATTGTGCGCACGTTAGCCGCTGCTTTTTCCGCTACAGCTTTCACCGCTCCTAAATCCATACCTGCTTCCGCTGCTGCACCGGCAATTTTATGGACTAAAATAACGCCCGCAACGCCGCGGCGTCCTACTGTGTACAGACTATCTTCTACCGCAATATCATCGTCCACTTTTACGTAGTCGACTTCAATTCCATCTTCAGTCGCTAAATGCGCACCGTTTTTGAAATTCATAATATCGCCGCTATAATTTTTAATAATTAATAACGTACCTTTTTTACTAGCTGTTTCTTTAATTGCTTGATATACCTGAATTTGTGAAGGTGACGCAAACACATCTCCGCACACTGCCGCATCTAACATTCCTTTTCCGACTAATCCCGCATGTGCCGGCTCATGACCACTACCGCCGCCACTAATTAACGTTACTTTATTTTCATTCATTTCTTTCTTCTTAATGACTTTATATTTTTTCAAAAGCTCAAGCTCTGGATGAGCCATAACCATTCCGTTACACATTTCCATTACTAATGTTTCTGGTTTGTTTATAATCTTTTTCATTGTAGTTCTCCCTCAATTCCTTTAATATATTGTGATATATTTGAAATCTTCTTCTTACTATCCATGTTAAAATGAAAGCGTTTTATAGTAAACGGACAAAATGGACAATCTGTCTAAAGACACCGCTCTCATTTATGGGTAGGATTTTCATATTACTAACATTCTAGGGATGATTGAGATGACCTCTTCTATAATTTCTAAAAAGATAATCGCGAACTCATTGAAATATTTAATGGAGACAGAGTCGTTTCATAAAATATCAGTGAGCGATATTATGCTACACTGTCAAATGCGTAGGCAAACTTTTTACTATCATTTTAAAGACAAGTTTGAACTATTAAGCTGGATTTATAGAGAAGAAACGAAAGAAAACATTATCGACTTTCTCGACTATGAAACATGGGAAAACATTTTTGATTTATTATTTGATTACTTTTACGAAAATCAAAAATTTTACCGAAACGCTTTTAAAGTCATTGAACAAAACTCGTTTAATCACTATTTATTTGAGCATACGAAAAACTTATATATGAAGATTATTGATGAACTATCCGTGAGCTGTGGATTCAGCCTTTCTAATGAGACGAAAAATACGATTGCCTCTTTTTATAGCCACGGCTTCGTTGGAACGATTAAAGATTGGATTGAAAGTAAGTGCGAAGTAGATCCGTCCATTATGTCTTCTCTCATGAAAAATATGATAAACAATCAATTACTACTATTACTGGAGCAATCAGCAAAGTAATTAAAGGGTGGAAAAAGCGATGAAAAAGATTATGAATGATGTACAACATATCGTTCAAGATATGATGCATGGCTTTTATTTTGAACATAACGACAAAGTAAATTACGACGAAACAAATAACATCATTTATGTAAAAGATATCGAAAAAATGAAGCAAGACGTCGCTATTATAAGCGGCGGTGGTAGCGGACATGAGCCTGCTGATATTGGTTATGTAGGAAAAGGAATGCTCACGGCTGCAGTAAACGGCAGCATCTTCACTCCGCCTACAGTAGAACAAATCGTAATGGCAACTCGCCTCATGCCAAAAGATAAAAATATACTATTCATCATCAAAAACTTTAAAGATGACGTAGCTAACTTTTTAGCGGCAGAACAAATCGCAAAAGAAGAAGGAAGACAAATTGACCACATCATCGTAAATGACGACGTTTCAATTGAAGATGACGCTTCGTTTAATAAAAGAAGACGCGGCGTCGCTGGCACTGTTTTCGTTCAAAAAATACTTGGTACGGCCGCTCTTGAAGGTCACTCTTTAGAAGAACTAACAACAATTGGCCGTTCTGTTACAGAAAACTTACACACATTAGGAGTCGCCCTTTCACCTGCCAACGATCCGGTGAAAGGACAAGCTTCATTCACATTAAACGAAGATGAAGTCTTTTACGGCGTTGGTATCCACGGCGAAAAAGGTTACCGTAAAGAAGCACTATCCTCTTCTGAAATATTAGGGATTGAACTGATGAACAAACTAAAAAGTATTTACCGCTGGAGAAAAGGCGACAACTTCGCTATTCTCATTAATGGATTAGGTGCGACACCATTAATGGAACAATACATTTTCGCAAATGACATTCGTCGTTTATGTGAACTGGAAGGATTACAGATTACATTCGTAAAGGTTGGTACACTGTTAACTTCTTTAGATATGAAAGGTGTTTCACTCAGTTTGCTTAAGGTAGAGGATTTGGATTGGGTGAAGTGGTTGAAGGCGGATGCTCGAGTGGGTAGTTGGTAAGTAAGAATTATGATGATAAAAGCCTTTAACTATAACAAGTTAAAGGCTTTTTGCACATTGAAATATCGTACGAGCGTTCAAAAGAAATTCGTAATCACCTCACTGAAGGATGACAGGTCTTCCAAATAAAGCTGGATAATAAATTAACATCGCACCTACAAAGGAACACACTAAACAAAAAACAGCCTCGTATTTTATAACTAGAGAAGAGTTCGTATCCAGCTTTTTTTCCTTTCTTTTAAATATCAGTTTAAACAAAACGCTATATAATAAATACCCAATAATCGCCCCAAGGGTGTTCGTAAATAAATCATCAATATCTGTAATTCTATTATTTAACAATTGATTTAACTCAATTGCCAATGAAAAAAAGAATCCCGCACATACGGTTTTTTTCATTTTTCTAAACTGCGGCCAAATAGTCGGCAATAAAAAACCGAACGGCATAAACAATACAATGTTCAAAAGATACGTAGTACTACCTGCCGTATCAAATAGAGTCAAGTTGATTTGATTTACACGAATCCACGTTTCATATCTACTTATATCCCATACAGTCGCGATTTGCGTCACCTTATACACTAACGAAAGGTAGAATAGAAAAACATACACCCATAGAAAATGCCGAATAGATATATTGTTTTTCGCTTTAAAATAAAATCCAATTTGAAATAAAATACAAAACATAATTGTAAAAAAATAAGTATACAAATAACTCATTAAAACTCCTGTATGCATGTGGAATCCCCTAACTTTACATTTTCATCTATTATTTTAGAACATAGTTTAAGAACCAGTACTTTGTTCATATATTTAATCTTCTACTTTATCTTCGCGTATCGGGAATATATTAAAAATAAAAAATCCCCACTCCTTCATTTTCAGTCTCCTCCTTGCTATAACTTGTTTATAGGATAGGAAAAACTTTTAAAATAAAAAGTGGGGTAAATATAAAATTTTTCTTAAATTTTATGTTGGGTTTTATTATTACTCTCGTTAGGAATCCGCTATTCGTTGTTAGATAGCAACATGCTTACACCTATAAAAACATTGAACTACTGAAGAATTCTGTCCTTAATATGACAGCAGATTCACATCAAAAATGTAAATCCTCATTTCCCTCGTATTTTCCTTTATTCAGTCTTTGTCTTATAAATAATTCTGCAACAATTAAATTGGGTACCCACGCTAACCAAGCAATAATAGCGTAACTAAGTTCAAACTGCTCTATTCCAAATAGAACGATAAACAACGGTAGCCAAATTCTTAATGTAACTGCCGCAAAGGTTAAAGAGTAATTTCTAATCATCCAATTTCGATGGTCTTTCATTTTTTTATTCTTAACTCTATGTAATGCTTGATATGCTGATGTTAGCCAAAATACGGATAACAAACCAAAACCTAGCTTCGCTACTAATCCTCCCGTAGCATAAAAGGCCAGGTACATTCCAGAAATGCCTCCTAATAATATACCAACCATATAGATTCTCCCAGCTATTCGATGACGATTGATATTCCTTTCTCTAAATTTAGTGGATAATGTAAACGGACCAATTACTAATGCTACTATACTAGTTGTAATATGTATAAATAACATGCTATACCAGAACTCACTTAATTTAGATCCAAACATAAGCTTCGCTTTTACAAGCCCTGTTTGAAATCCATCCATAATAACATATTGGACAACGATATAACCAGATACTAAAAGAGCAAAAAAAGTAAATACATACCAAATTTTCCTGTTCAAATTTTACTGCCTCCCTATTACATTCATAGAAATTAGATTATACATTACTGTTTATTATTGGTAAATACAGAAAATCCTTCTAGATAAATGAAGTACCCCCGAAAAAGGGACATGAAATAGATTAAGATTTCCAAAAATAATGAATATATATGTTATATTGTTAAAGGTACTGAAATGGGGGGGTCTAATGGATATGTTGCAACAAGTAATAGATACATTTAAAATGAGCAAACTTTTTATATAATAAAAAAACCCTCAAGTATATCGTTCTATACTTGAGAGTTTACTCATCTATTCCTCCGCATCCCTCATACTGTAATACCCCAAATTAATAATAATCAAGAAATACCCACCCATAATTCCGGCTGCAAATGTCCACATGTACTCACGGTGTTCAATTTCATACATAATAATTGCGCCGAGTATGGCGGCTGCAAATCGATTCATCATGCCAAGCATCGGTGCTTTTTCTTTTTTTACAATGCTATTTCCAAATTTTTCGATACGTCTTCCTAAAATCCAGGTGCAGTACATACTAACTAAAAGGCCAATGCTTATCCCTACAAACTGGGCTCGAAAAGGTGTCATCAACCATCCCAATAACATTACGCCTAGCAAACAATATATTTGTATGTTAAATGATCTTAATGCCATACGAATCATGTTCTGCTCCTTACCTTTCTCTTTAATTCCATCTTTCGGACTTCAAGCTTTCCGATATATCTTTTTTAAAATGAGGGAATTTGATTTTACTCACCATTAAATACGCGAGTACGCATGTGCCAAACGCTACGGAAACTGGATTATTCAGGAGGCATAAAATAAGAAGGCACATTGCCGCAAATGGAATGGGCATGCCGATAAAGGTCGGGAGTTTGCTTTGCTGCGTGTTAAATCTTGCAAGCCGAAGCATTCCGCACACACTATACACGAGCGCACATATCATCCCAATAGACTGCAGATCTTTTAACGCAACACTATAGGCAAGAATAGACGGCGCCACACCAAAGGTAACTAAATCCGCAAATGAGTCTAACTCTCCGCCAATTTCCGAAACAGCATCTAGTTTCCGAGCAATCATGCCATCAAACAAATCAAATACCATACCTGTAATAATGAACATGACTGCACCATACATATCGTGAACGAAAACAGCGTGAATAGCGAGAAGTCCACATACAAAGTTTGCTATCGTCATCATATTTGGTATGTAACTCATCACATGCTTCCCCTCCTTTTTACTCATTACAATCAAGATCCTTCTGTTTTTCTTCCAATATCACCTTATTTATTTTCTTTAACGTATCCGTCATTTGCTCTAAAGCACCGATATCAATTTTTGAAAAATACTTTTCAATTAATACATCATCTAACTCAGACAACTGCTCCATATACTTACTACCGTTCGGACCAAGTGTAAGGAAATACTCCCTTTTATTATTAGGATTTACTTGTTTTGAAATCATCTTCTGCTTTTCCAATTTCGATAACACTTGGCTCACAGCACTTTTCGATATATTAAAAGTAGTCGCAATGTGATTTGCTGTCGTGTTTTCATTTAAATGAATATGAAACAACATACTCTCTTGCTGTCCTGTAAGACCGTACTCATCTTTTAACTCCTGAAATAGTAAAATGTAGAATTCATTATAGGCTCGGTTCATTTCATTAATTATTTCTTTATACGTTCTCGTCATAGTATTCTTCCTCCATGCCTTTATTTCACTTTTAATAGTTAAGTTCACTTAACTTAACTATATTATACCGTTATGTTTGTGTAAAGGGAAATCTAGCTCTATACGTTCCTATAACACGGAATAAAGTATGTCCTTTTCCTTTTCCACTGCCTTTCATTAATCAAATTCCGATCTTCCCTGCACGGTACATCTATCATTCCAAATAAATAAACATAATAATTACAAAAATCCCATATAGACCCATTACTGGTTAAAATGTTATAATGAAATTACCCTACATAGTTCCTCATATTCATACTGAGGAACTAGCGTCTTATTAAGCAATGCGCATAACTTAAATAAAAAAGACACTTTTTACAGTGTCTTTTTTATTTATATTCTAAGGATTTATCTCTTTTAGACACAAAATCTATTACATGATAAAGGAGACGATTAAATGGAACATCCTGTTGCAAGAGAACTACGTTTCATACGTGTATGCCTCATCATTTTGATTATTGTCATTGCATTTTGGGATCGTGAGAAACCTGTAGAAATTACTGATCATGGTAGTGACCCTATCTTAAACACTAGCAATATGACCCAAGTTGGCGATAATACATTTGCCTATAAAGACGAATCTAATCAAATTAGAATATTTAAATTTGATCCGGATACAAATGAAATAAAGCTAATAAAAGAGTTTTATGCTAACGAATATTAATTACATACATGGAACAGAAGGCACCTAAAGGTGTCTTTTTTATTTTCAAAAGGACCTGCTCACATTCATGCGTCAAACATAAAGTAAATAGAATCCGTTAAAAAACACGAGTGACCCTTTGTTTTCCCCTCTTATTAAAGGAGGAACTATTATGGGATTTGGTGGTAGTTGCGGCGGAGGCTGCGGTTTTGCTGGAGGATTTGCATTATTAGTTGTATTGTTTATTTTATTAATCATCGTTGGAGCTGCTTGCTTCTGCTAAACAAACTATCGGAAAAGACACTCTTATATGGGTGTCTTTTCTTTGTAAACTAAAAAGTATATGAAATGAAGACATAGTAAAAAACGGGATACTTACTCAAATTGTTTTTCACCTTATTAACTATATCCAAAAAGTTGGATAGCTCCTTTTACTACTCATATTATTAATAAATAAAGCAATAACTACAATAACAAGAGAACCAACTAAAACGGGTGTTACTAAATAACTCCAACTGTATGCCCCTAAAATAACGATAATTGGATCGGCCCCTGCCGGAGGATGTGTTGTTCTTGTTAACATCATAATAGCAATCGACATCCCCACTGCTAAAGCAATTGTCCAATATTCATTCCCAAACAAATGATATATTGATAGACCAATGAAAGTTGAAATTAAATGTCCTCCAATAATATTACGCGGCTGTGATAACGGTGCATTCCAAACTCCAAACGCTAATACACAACTCGCCCCAAATGGAGCCATTAGTAATTCTGTAGAAGTTATACTCGTTAAATATGTTAAGGTGAGAATTGTTAAAAATCCACCTAATAGTCCCGTCAAAGAGTCCTTTATGTTTACTTGTAACGGACTTCTTCCTTTCCCTTTCATTTTTGCAAAATATCGTACACTTATTGGTGGAGCCTCTTTCTGCTTAGCTGCTGTTATATTATCCATCATTCTCCTCCTTTATTTACCAATAATTATAATCCAAATAAACTAACCTGTAAATTATATTTTTAGCGGTTAGTTTAAAACTACAAAAAAAGAATCAACTTCTATAAGTTGATTCCCTAAACTTCTTCACATTTTCGATCCTGGAATTTTGCTACCTTTTTTCGGTTCCCACATATTTTCATAGAACACCATTTTCGTTTTCCACTTTTATCTATAAATAATAAAACACAGTCAGGGTTTGAACACCTTTTAAGAGAAATAAGCTTATTTTCTGTTATTAAGGTTAAAGCATCCAATGCAATTATCGATACAAGTACATCCTCAATTTCTCCAACTGGGACAGGTACTAGACGCTGTTCAATGAATTTATATGTAAAGGGTGCCTTCTCAATTTGTTTTTCTAAATACGTAATAAAATCATCCGAAATTTCGTGCTGATCGGCAATTGCCTCAAACTGTTTTCTCAGTAATTCTCTTAGCTCTAGTATGCTAGATGTAACTTGATTCATTCGCTCTTGAATTCCTATAAGTGTTTTTTCATTCCAAAAAGGCAGATTAACCTTTATTACATGTAGCCATTCTAATACATCTTCATCCGTTATTAATAAATCATAACGTTGTCCACGCCTAACTAACTCTGTATTCACTAAATCTAATGAGAGATTTCCAGATATAAGCGGGAATTGTTTTGTTTCCTGCATGTACTCATCACCTACTCTTTAAATAATCATATTCCAAATTCATACAGAAGTACAACTTTTTATAAATTCACATCTAGAAAAAATCCCCCTTACTAGAGCATCCCATTCACATTTAAAAGAATCTACATATACCTCCTTCCCTTAAAATCATCAAAACCCATTTACAAATCTATAAAAGTAGATATAATATCCTTATGGAACCTTCATTAATTTATAAAGCATTGTCAAATGAAACAAGATGTCAAATTTTATCATGGTTAAAAAATCCAGAAAACCATTTCGACGAAAAACCTTATTTAGAACAAGGAATTAATTTTCAGATTGGAGTGTGTGTAGGAGATATCCAGCTTAAAACTGGCTTAGCCCAATCGGTTATTTCTAGTTATTTATTAACTATGAAAAAGGCAGGGCTACTAGACTCTGATCGAATTGGAAAATGGACATACTATCGTCGAAATGAAGAAACAATACGGGCGTTTTCTGAATATGTCCAAAACGAATTATAAAGTAAAAGCTACTAATCAAACTACCAATTGATTAGTAGCTTTCACACCTTCTGCTTTTTTACAGGTGTCCAATTACTCTTTTATAAAATTGCACTACCTATAAAAGCAAAAAACATAGAAAGGAGAAAATTTTTTAACATATCATATCTAGTTATTTAGATATCTGTTATTGTATTTAACATTACATAATTCTAATACTATTTACATCCAATCATACTTATAATAATGCTCATTTTCTTTGTTAATGAATCAACTTTATTTTCAAAATAATAATAAGAATGGAGATTTTTACAAATGAAAAAAGTAAATCCTTTACTTATTCTGACACTAGCAATAGGTGTGTTCGGAATTATTACTACCGAGATGGGTATTGTCGGTGTATTACCACAAATCACTCAGAAATTTGGTATTTCCACTGCACAAGCAGGATTTTTAGTAAGTATATTCGCGCTAGTTGTTGCTATTTCTGGTCCGTTTTTAATTTTGCTCGTCTCTAGTGTGAATCGAAAAATAATTTTATTAACAGCAATCTTTGTTTTTGTTATTTCAAATATAATCTACGCTTATACAACACAATTTGAAATCATGCTTATTTTTCGTATTTTACCAGCAGCTCTTCACCCACTCTTCTTTTCAATCGCTCTTGTAACTGCTGCTAAACTTGTCCCCCCTGAAAAAAGTGGTCAAGCAGTTACAAAAGTTTTTATGGGAATTACAGTTGGTTTTGCTCTAGGTGTACCATTAACCTCTTACCTTGCAGACCAGTTTTCACTAGAAATTGCTTTCTTATTCGGAGCGCTTGTTAACGCTCTTGCATTCATTGGAATATTAATTTCACTTCCTTCTATGCCTGTTAAAGAAAAAATGTCCTTTGGCAAACAAATTCGCATACTCGGAAAACCGGGATTATGGTTAAATATTTTAACCGTCACATTCCTTTTTGCGGCCATGTTTTCTGTATACAGCTATTTCGCCGAGTACCTTGCAAAAGTAACTTCTATGAATGGATCGCTCATCAGTATTATGCTATTTATATTTGGTATAGTTATGATTTTAGGCAATCAATTATTTGGTGGTCTCCTACAAAAAAGTATAGTAAATACAGTAATATCGTTCCCTATTTTATATTCTATTGTTTACATATTGGTTTATTATTTAGGCTCCTACCTTGTTCCAATGATTTTTATGGTATTCATTTGGGGAATCATACATGCCGGCGGATTAATTGTTGGTCAAACATGGTTAATAAGCGAAGCAAAAGAAGCACCTGAATTTGGTAATAGCCTATTCGTTTCATTCTCCAATCTCGGAATTACTTTAGGTACAACTATTGGAGGCTGGTTTATTTCAAACTTAGGTATTCACCAGCTTATTTGGAGTGGATTTATATTTATACTACTTTCATTTCTATTAATTATAATAAAAATAAAATTTTTCGCTTCTAATAATCAAGCATCATTATCAAGTTAATACATTTAGTAACGCCGTAAATTCTTCTTTCATTTTGGATTACATTCAAATATACAACCTATTTCCATCGGAATCTTTATATTGTTTTTCTCATTATTACAGGATATAAGTCTCCCATAAAGTGGAACTTTAATCAGCCGGGGCTTTGTCCACCCTCCACTGATTATTAGCCCGCAAATAGTGGGATACATAACCAAGTAAATTTTTATAAACTTAAACGTATGATACCCAAAGCCTTTAGCCATAATTACGACTAAAGGCTTTTTTCTATATAACTAAAAAGGAGCTGACTGTATGGAACATAATAAAAATGGAATACTTGCTTTAATCGTTTTATTTGTGGGACTCGCTTTTTTTGTTATCGGTATGGTTTATCATTTATGGGGCACGGTTTAAGAAAAAGGTACTCGTATGAGTACTTTTTTCTTAATATGTCATCTGAAAACATTCTAAACTTACTTACATGCATACAATTATCAATGACGGTTATATAACCGGTAAGATTATAGATTAGCAATCTACATTTATATGATTAGGAAAGGAGCTAAAAACTGAAAATGTTAGAAATCATTTTTGTTGCTGTATTACTTTTGTCTAGCATCCAACTTATCTTTATCAAGCGCGGGTTGACGAAAAAGAATGTATTCATCTTAATAATAAATTACACATTCTTATTAGCCACCATCGTATTAATTGACGCAAACTGGCGTATGATCCCTGCCTATTTCTTATTGTTCGTTTTAACATTACAAGTTTTTTTGAAACCAAAAACTACAGCTGTTTCTAAAAAGTTAGTGATCAAAATTTTAAAAGGGTTAGGAATTATCGTAACTGCTATCGCAATGTTTACGCTACCCTTGCTTTTTCCGATCTTAACACTCCCAGAGCCTACAGGAAAATATACAGTAGGAACGAAAGCTTTTCATTTAATTGATACAAATCGAAAAGAAACCATTGTACCGAGTAGTAGTCATGGAAATCGTGAACTTATGATACAAGTGTACTATCCTGCTGAAAAAGGATCTGGGAAACCTTCTGCCTACTTTGAGAACATAGACGCCCTCGCTGAACAATTGGGTGTAACAAAAGGTGCTCCGTATATCGTAACGACACATTTAGGGCTGACAAAAACACATTCTTATCAAGGTGCTAAGCCACTTCAAGTTAAAGAAAAATTCCCACTCCTTTTATTCGGCCATGGGATGGAATTATACGGACAACAAAATACATTCCAGTTAGAAGAATTAGCTAGTCAAGGTTATGTAGTAATCGCTCTTAATTTCACAGGATACGCAGCAACAACAATTTTCCCTAATGGAAAACGTATAGATTCCGTACCAATTGAATTTACACCTAACGCTTTAAATAACATGGTTCGAAATTGGGAACAGGATACTACTTTTGTTTTAAACGAAGTAATAAAAGGCAATTTTGATAAAAACTTTACAGCCATTACAAATTTAATTGACGATGACAAAATCGGCATGTTAGGTCACTCTTATGGAGGAGCAACTGCCGCGCAAATGTTAATAAAGGATACTCGTATTAAAGCTGCAATTGATATGGACGGCGGATTGTATGGAGATCCAATGCCTAAAGACGGCCCTCAGAAACCATTCATGTTGATGAACGCTGAAGCTACCATTCAGTATATGAAAGAAGCGGAGAATCAAAAGACAGGTGGAATCCAAGATGAATTGTTTGAAATATCCTATTTAAGAAATAAAACCATTGAAAAACCTGGCGCGTACACAGTTGTAATTCCAAAAACAAATCATAATAGTTTTACAGATTTAGCCGCATTTTCACGTATTATTAATGAACCCGGTGAAGATGTAGCCGCAAATTATAAACTCATTAATAAACTAGTAACTAGCTTTTTCGATCAAACTTTAAAAGGGATAAACGAAAATCATTTAGAAGAAATTCAGAAGCAATATCCTGAGCTGCATCTTATTAAACACTAATAACCATTTCCCTAGTTATGGAACCCCTCCTTATGCTTGAGAGGTTTCCACTTTAATACAATTATAAAAAAAACCATCACTGGGGCGCTCAAAAAATAATATAAGTCAATGAATTAAAACAAATAACAGACAACTAAAATATATACGATAAAAATTGTATAATTCATATATATGCAATATTACATAGAAAAATTTCACTATTACATGCTATACTAAAAAAGGAGTCGACAATCGTTATTTTCTTCTTATTTTTAAAGCAATATGGATATATCTTCTTAACTTCATTTGGATTGTACAAGCAAAAGAAGACATCTTACTAGATGTCTTCTTTTCTTATATTTTTTATGAATTCCTTTGAGCAGATGCTCTCCAAGCACGAAAAGATGTTGGGTGTCCAGAATGAGCTCTTTGCTTTGCAGCAGCAACAGCTGGTTTTTCTTCAATAGTCTTTGGTTTTTCTTCCACAATCGCTGATTTTTCTTCAAGAGTATTCACAGCTGTTTGTATTTTTTCCAACTGCTCTTTTAAGGCTTGCTGTTCAATCTTTAAATCCGTAAGTAATCGTAAAATCATTTCAGAATTGGCCATAAAGATCCTCCTTCCCCCAATACACAGAATAAAATACAATATGCCATCAGCCGAATAGCGGTTACAAAAATAAGGTCGTCAACTCTTTTAAAATCTAAGCACCTTTATTTTTCAAAAGGACCTGCTCAAGATTATCCGTAAAAACATAAAGTGAATTAAATCCATTAATTAATGGTCTTTATGGAAGGAGGAGTTAATATGGGCTATGGCGGTAGTTGTGGTGGAGGCTGCGGTTTCGGCGGCGGATTCGCTTTACTTGTTGTACTCTTTATCTTATTAATCATCGTTGGCGCTAGCTGTTGGGGCGGCGGATTCGGCTGCTAAGGGGAGGCACTCTTGAGAGTGTCTTTTTTTTGTGTTTTTGGATGTACAGCCATCCAGACAAACCGAGAAAGATGTACAAAGTCCTCCTCTAGAAAAGACATAATTGAAGAAACGATAAAAAACTTATCCTTTTTCATAGATACAAAGACTTAAAAGTGTCTAATCCTAATTAATGATATTATTCTTACAGGCGTTTCTTTTAAATCCTATCCCATCTTCTAAATATGCTCTCTCAACTTAATTCACTCTAACCTGCTTCACCTTATAAAAATTCTTCTGGAAAAGAATCTTAAGCATGCAAAAAACGCCTTTATAATTAAATTTCATTAAACTGCTAACTCCTGCTGTAATTTACTTTACGTAAAAAAACGAAGTCTACTTGAAGACTTCGCCTTTCCCCCTAATATAATACAACACATTCCATTTCCTTTAATTATAAGAGAAATTCCATTAAGTGTATCTTTTGTTTTCAATAATGTCTTTCTTACTATCAAAAAAGACGATAATATTTCCTATTATAATTAATCCAAAAGATACCATACACCAAATACAAATTGCTTTAATCTTAAATATTTCCAGATAAGTTAAATATAAAGAGAATACTAGTCCTAGTAATAACCAGTATTTAATTAATTTTATTACAAATACTTTTTTACCACAGTAAGTAACTATGTGTAATAGGAGATAATACATTATACCTAGTGTGGATATAGGAACCCCTTTAATTTGAGCATATGAACTACTATTAACCTTTAGACAATCGCCAACTGGACAAAAAAAGCTGCTTGACAAATGAGATATATATAAATAAACAGAAAGTAAAAATCCTAATATAGATATTATTTGAACTAATGTAATTTGGACTCGTTTATTCAATTTTTCTCAGCCTTTCTTAGCATCTCTTGTAACTCAGGTTCTTCAAATCCATTTGATCTTTTCTCAACTTCTCCCTTTTCATTAACTAAATAAAAAACAGGATAAATTTTCAAATTCATTTCTTCACTAATTTTGGAGTCTGCTGATATTATAGGAAATTCAAATCCATTCTTTTGTTTAGTTTGAGCATATTCATCTTTATCGCCTTGACCTATCATAATAAAGTTAGTTTTTGGATGTTCGTTCTTTAAATTTTTAAGAACTGGATAAGTTTTTTGACATACTTCACAATCTACTTTACCCACCATCAAAACATACTTTTCTCCCTTGAATTTTTCCAAAGAAGCTTTCTCACCATTAACTTCTGTCCCTGTAATTAAGGGCATTTCCTCTCCCTCATTTATACCACCAAAATCCACAAATATTTCCAATGCTGCTTTTGGATTGGTTACAGCCCATATACCTCCTCCAGCAACTAAAAATAGTGTAATCAATAGAATCCATTTTATATATTTCCTCATGCCATTACCCCCATATTTTCTTTCTGTAATTGAGTATTATATAATTTTTCATATGAACCTTTTAAACTCATTAACTGTTCATGTGTGCCTCTCTCGATCACTTTCCCTTGATCTACAACTAAAATTTTATCTGCACGCAGAACTGTACTTAATCGATGGGCAATTACTATTTTTGTACACTTTAAGCTATCAATATTGTTGTAAATTTTCTGTTCCGTTTTACTATCTAAGGCACTGCTTGCTTCATCTAATAACAGTATTTTAGGGTTATGAACCAACGCTCTTGCTAAAGCTATACGCTGCCTTTGACCACCAGATATATTACTACCTTCCTCAGACAATAATGTTTGATACTTCATAGGTAATTTCATAATGTCGTTATGAATTTCGGCTAATCCTGCTGCACGCATAACCTCTTGTTCGCTTAATGTATCATTATGAAAAGCAATGTTATTAAAAATTGATCGATTAAACAAATGAATTTGTTGAGTAACTACACCAATCTGTTTACGGAATTGAGATTTATCTAAATTTATAATATTATGACCGTCAAAAGTTATTTTTCCTTTCGTTGGTTGATAAAGTCCTAAAAGTAGTGAAGCTAAAGTACTTTTTCCAGAACCAGTTGGACCTACAATAGCTACAAACTGGCCAGATTTTATCTCAAGTGACACGTCTTTGATTACAACAGATCCATGTGTGTTATATTGAAAACTAACATTCTCAAGCTGAATATCTCCTTGTAGCATTGGTGCATCAATAACTTTATGATCGTCTTGTTCCGGAGTCGCCTCAAGAATATCTAAAATACGTCTAAAATATGTCCCCATATAAATCATCTGGTTGACTGTAGTAATTAGATTTGTAAGCGGGAGCAAAAAGCTAATTGCAAGTGTATAAAAAGCAAACATAGAACCTACAGTCATACGTTGTGCTATTACTTCTTGTGATGCCATCCACAATACTAATAATGGAGCAATAAAACGTAAAGTTTGTAATATGCTATCTATATATGCCCCAAAAAAACCACGTCTACGAGCTGCTTTCATTTGATCTTCAAATAAACCTGCCCACTGCTTATAAACCTGGGATTCAACACCTTCGGATTTAACAACTAAAATCCCACGCAAAACCTCAGCTAAATAACTTGAAGATTGGGTTTGTCGTAAAATCTCCTCTTGTGATAATCTTCGGGTGTAATGATTACTTACCAATAGTAATAATACTTGTAAAACACCAATTGCAAGAACATACATAGTAAGATGCACTGACTGATTAAACATGTAGAAAAGAAATAAGAATACCAACCCTCCATCTAACAGCATAGTTACTGTTCGATTGGATAAGATTTCTCTTACAATTAAATTACTATTTGCTCTTAATATTAAATCTCCACTGGAACGAAGTTGAAAAAAATGAAATGGCAATTTCAATAGCCTTTCAAAGAATCTACTCATTAAATTCCAATCTAAACGGGTTTGTAATTTCACAAGTGTTCTTGCTCTCAATAGTGAAAAAACGAATTGAATTACAGCTAATATTCCTATTGCTATTGCTAATAAACTCATGTAAGCATCATTTCCACCAGGCGTAATGACATTATCAACAATAAATTGTACAAACATCGGAGTAGCAATAGCCAATATTTGTACCCACAGTGAAAATACAACGATTGAACTTACTAACCATGGCTCATTCCATAAAAATCGAAGATACTCTATCCAACTCCCTTTTACTTTTCGCTTTTCTAGATGCCTAGTTGGCTTTAAAGATATACACATTCCTGAAAGTGCAGCCTTTATTTCCTCTAATAAAAGAACTCGTCTTCCTATAGCAGGATCCAGGATAAATACTTTATTCCCCTTAATTTTTTCAACTACAACAAAGTGATTGCCTTCCCAATGTAAGATTGCTGGTAATTCAATTTCTTTAATATTAGCAATCGATATTCTATGACCAGTAGCTTCTAGCCCTAAAGATTCAGCCATTTTTTTAATAATAAGTAAATTTATCCCGTCTCTTCCACCTCCCCAACGATCACGTAATTCCCATAATGTATACTCACTTTTGAAATATGATAAGACCATAGCTAAACAACACAAACCACACTCTGATTGCTCCATTTGTTCTATAAATGGTATTCTTCTTTTCATTTAATCATCCCCACTGGACTTCCTAATACAAGTACAGGTGGTACTTTTTGAGGAGCAGCTAACCGAAGTAATCCATAACCGATTCCAGATAGTCCTAACATCAAACTCGGTGTATCTTCGTTCTGAGGTATTCCGCAGCACCAACCGGTTTCGTTCACCTCACACAAAACTTGAGTTCCTATCTTAACAGCATTCTTATATAAGTCTGGTTTGTCCAAAATTTCAGATGCAACTAATAAAACTTCTAAATTTCCAAAATCACCATGACATTGACAATGACTACCACCAAAACCATCTCGTAAGGTTGTTTCAATTGCTATTCTTATTTCTTCCTCCATTTTCTTATCATTCCAATGAGGAAGCGTCATTAAACGTCCTAAAGCCACACCTGCTGCACCATGACACCATTGAACAGGATTTACAATTCCAAGACTTTTTCTTTCTTCTCTATAACGTAAATCTGACCAATTTCCCTCGTCCGGCATAAACATCGTTCTTTCATACACAATTGCATGCTTACTATAGTTTAAAAATTTCTCATCTCTTGTAACGCTATACAATTCCGCTAACGCCCACGCCATTCCAGCTGTACCATGTGATAAACCCACTAGTGCAGTATCTGGATCAAGATGAGAAGTCCATCCATAGCCTTCTCGTTGCTGTTTAGCATTTTTAATTAAATGCTCACCACATTGAATAGCTATTTCAATTGTTTTTTCAGATTTAGTCAATTCATATAGTCTTAATGCGACGATAAGTGTTCCTGTCACACCACCAATTAAATCATAAGCTTGATCTTTTTCGATCCACTTTTCACATTCTGAAAGTGTAACTAGTGCCTTCTGTAAATATGTATTATCTTCCCACAATACTGCTAGATGACTGAAAACATATGCAACTGATGCATATCCATTAAATGCTGACAATGAGCCTAGCCCATCATATTTCTTTAAGAAATCAATTGCTGATTGTACAGCTGATTTAGCAACTTGTGTGTACTTTTCATTTTTAGATATTTCACCTAAATAAGCATAAAACATAGCAACACCAAGAACCCCATCATATAGTGATGCATCTAAAGGTGTAAATAACCATCGATCATTTAGGGAAGCTCCAATGCCAATCCAGTTAACATCTTCTAATTTATCCCCCCAAAACGCTGATTCTAATAATCTATCTCCAATAGTAATCGCTTGTTGTATAAATTGCTTTGATGTAGCCATATCGAGTAAGTTATGGTTAGAAAAATCATTACGATATTCTTTCAAATCCCAGCGTTTCAACATTGTTGTCATGGAAATACGAATATATTTCATTTGTTTTTGGCAATCTTCAACAGCAAGCACCTTAATTCTATTCAAAGTATTTTCAAGAGCAGACTGTTTATAAAACCCTTTAACTTCTTTTCCTCTACTATCCCAAACTGAAGTAGAATTCACGCTACTTTGAAAATATGGTACATCTCCTAATAACAGGTCATGCGTTTCGGAAGAGATAAGTGGTACAATATCTTCATTTAATTCTGCCACACGCCATAAATAATCGAACAATCGAACACGATTTAGTCCATCTTGAAGATTTTCTGGATGTATGCTTCCCTCCAACATAATTGAATACGATTGGGTATGGCGCATTAGGGCACGAACATTGTCATTTTCAAAAGACATAATTGGCCCTTCACTCGCTAACAATTCTTGTCGATTATTTAAAAATATATTGTATACGTCCTCAAAACCACGAACAATATTATCTACGTATTTTTCAGGAGACACTTCTTTACCAGCATACATTGGGCGATTTTTGGCACCTTTAGAAAAACCAATTCCTTTAATCAGTTTCATTTTATCGGTTCCGCTATTTTCAAATTCATATTTCGCTCTAGGTAAACGTTGACCACCATGTCCTCCAATACCGCTCAATTCTATAGAACGGAACGACCCAGATTTAAAAAGAGAAGCAGGTAAAAGGGCTGTTCGTAATACCGACTGTGACAGTTCATCAGATGCTTTTTGCAGAGCTGTAAATGCATCATCACCCACTGGATTAAAGTTTTGAAATAGTGATTCTAAATCTATAAACTGTGGATGCTCTCCTGATGCTATAATATTTTCCATATGCATATCCGTTGCATGTAGTATGTGAAAAATTGCTATATATCCGCCTAATATTCCGTAAAATTTCTCAACCTCTTCTAATGAATTACATTCTTTGGCCTCAACAAACTCTTGCCATCCATATTCTCCATGATTTAATACATTTAAGATTTTAAATTGAGGTTTAGCACCTTTATTATTTAACCAATTAAGCAATCCATTAAAATGAATATCAATACTCATTGATCTTGGTTTATACACTAATCGACTATCACTTGAAAATTCTAAAATAAAAACACTTCGTCCATTTTTATGTAAATCACCTATACCAGTCTTAATATTAACTAATTTAGAAAAATTGCCTGAGAAAGATTCATGAATAAGGTCATAGTCATGTAAAAAACGCCCTAGCGCTTCAAAAATTGCATTTTTCCATCTTTCAGCTGTTTGTACCATCAGACGAGCTAATACCGGATACTTCAATAAAATTTTATAAATATCTTCTTTTCTTGTTATATAATTTTCTACAAAATACTCAAAACGTTCTTCAGATGTTTCTCCATGTAACTTTTTTTCTATGCGTGCTAAGTTTAATTCATATACTAGAACTCTTCCTGCCAACATTATTAAATTTCTACAAACAGCATTTAATATATTACACTGAATAGCCACTTTATCTACTTTAGATGTATAGTTTTCTTCAATCTGCTCAAAACTCTTAGAAACCTCTGTCTTTGTCCACTCTAGAAACGGACGGACAAAGTCTAAAAACATATGATTATTTAATTGATTAGAATCTAAGTCATTGTCATCTACCTTTATATATTTATTTGAAAATATTTCTTCCAGTACTTTCATCCAGCGCTCTTCTTGTAAAGCATTAGGATTCTCTTTCATCGAAATAATTTTTTGAAAAGAACTCTCATCTAATCCATCATTCTCCAGCCTGTTCAAAATAAACTTTTTTGGTATACCTGTTCTTCTATACCAATCTTCTATGTAACAGCTTGTCCCTCCATTTATTTCCTCGTTCAATTTCTCTAATATACTATTACGTTCATGTAAATATAAACCACGATTCCAATGCAATAATTCTTTAGATATTAATTGTTTTGACATTATTTTTTCTCCCATCGCTAATAATCGATTGATTTTTAATTATCTATTAAATTGCACTCTGCATAATTATCATTAAAATAAACCTTTTACATATTTGGAATATTATTGAATCCGACTTCTCATAATTAAAGACAAGGATATATTTAACTATCCTTGTCTTTAAAATCACTACATTTAATCAAATTAGCAACATACAAATACACTATTTGGACAATCATCTGTTACTGTGCATAACCAACCGCAACCTGCTGCAC
>NZ_MACG01000030.1 GCF_001884035.1 Bacillus tropicus | reverse complement strand
CGGAATCAGCCGTTATCTGAACTTGAGCAATCTAGGAGGAAATGCGTCTGGATTGGAACAAGGGTGGAACCACGAAAACACATTCGTCCCTTTCCTAGGGATGAGTGTGTTTTTTTACGGATTGTCAGATTGAAAATTAAAAATAATTAAAAAACGGTATTGATTTTGTTTTTCATGCGAGTATAATGAGTTAACAAATAAACATGAACGAAAAAAGTAACGATAAGGACACGAAATCATTTTTACGGTTTACAGAGAGGGAAGTCAAGGGTGTGAGCTTCCTAACACGAGAAATGATTTTACCACCTTTGAACTTCAATAGTGAACGAGCAATCTAGTAATTATTGACGGAATCAGCCGTTATCTGAACTTG
>NZ_MACG01000029.1 GCF_001884035.1 Bacillus tropicus | reverse complement strand
GAAGGCGATTGCAGCCGCAAAGGCGAAAGCGGCAGCGGCTGCAAGAGTAAAGACGAAGGGTGCTGAAGGGAAGAAGGAAAAGGAACTGAAGCAGGAAGACCCATCTGTGAATCAACCGTATTTAAATCAGTATGTTGAAGTTATTAAGGGGAAGATAGGAGAGGAGATATTAATAGATTCCTACATTAATAAACTTTCCAAAGATGTGCCAACTCTTGTAGTTGAGCCCTCAAAATATTATGAAGTAATGGAGTTACTGCGATCCCATGAGGAACTTGCATTTGATTATATGTCAGAGTTACATGCGACGGATTTTGTGACACATATGGAAGTTTATGTTCATTTATTTTCATATGGAAAGAAACAGTCAGTAGCGGTAAAGGTGAAGCTGGATAGGGAAGCGCCGCAAGTAGAATCAGTGACAGCGCTTTGGAAAGGGGCGGACTGGCCAGAGCGGGAAGCGTATGATTTGCTAGGTATTGTATTTAAGGGGCATCCGAATTTATCACGTATTTTAATGCCCGATGATTGGATAGGACATCCGCTTAGGAAAGATTATGAGCCGTATGATGTGGAGGTGTAGCTAATGATCCGTACAGAAGAAATGCTTTTGAATGTAGGTCCTCAGCATCCGAGTACGCACGGTGTGTTCAGGCTTGTTATTAAGATTGACGGGGAAATTATTAAAGAAGCTACACCGGTTATTGGATATTTGCATCGCGGGACCGAAAAGATTGCAGAGAGCTTACAGTATACACAAATTATCCCTTATACAGATCGGATGGACTATTTATCGGCTATGACGAATAATTACGTCATTTGCCATGCTGTAGAGACAATGATGGGGCTTGAAATCCCAGAGCGAGCTGAATACCTGCGAGTGCTTGCAATGGAACTTGGAAGGATTGCGAGTCATCTCGTTTGGTGGGGGACAAATCTTCTCGATATAGGAGCGGTCAGCCCGTTTTTGTACGCGTTCCGTGAGCGAGAGATGATTATTAATTTATTAAACGAATTATGCGGTGCCCGGCTTACTTTTAACTATATGAGAGTCGGCGGTGTGAAGTGGGATGCGCCAGATGGTTGGATTGAAAAGGTGGAAGAATTTGTTCCATATATGAGAGAGCAATTGGCAGGTTATCATGATCTTGTTAGTGGCAATGAGATTTTCTTAAATCGTGTAAAAGGTGTTGGTATATATAACGCGGAAGAAGCGATTTCGTATTCTTTAAGCGGAGCGAATTTGCGGTGTACCGGAGTAAATTGGGATCTTCGCAAGGATGAACCGTACTCCATTTATGATCGGTTTGACTTTGATATTCCTGTTGGGAGCGTGGGGGATGCTTGGGATCGCTACGTTTGCCGCATGCAGGAAATTGAGGAGTCCTTAAAAATTGTCGAGCAAGCTGTCCAGCAGTTCCCAAAAGAAGGAGCTGTACTTGCTAAAGTGCCGAAGATTATTAAGGCCCCTAAAGGGGAAGCATTCGTCCGTATAGAGTCGCCGCGCGGAGAGATTGGTTGCTATATTGCTAGTGATGGAAAGAAAGAGCCATACCGTTTAAAGTTTCGCAGGCCGTCTTTTTACAATTTGCAAATTTTACCGAAATTATTGAAAGGTGAAAACATCGCCAATTTAATTACGATTTTAGGTGGAGTGGATATTGTACTTGGGGAGGTTGATGGCTAATGATTGAAACGCTCTTACAATCACCTTCTAGCTGGACGAATTTCTTCATTTTTTTCGGATTAGCGGTGCTCCTATTATTTGCAGTCCTTGGCTTCGTTACATATGGTATTTTGGCAGAACGGAAAGTGATGGGTTTTATGCAAGGGCGGATTGGGCCAAACCAAGTTGGAGGCCGGTTTGGTCTGCTGCAAACGGTAGCGGATGTTTTAAAGTTATTACTGAAAGAAGATAGTATTCCGAAGGCTGCAGATAAACCGTTGTTTATATTAGCACCTGTTATTGCATTCGCGCCAGCATTTATGGTTCTTGCAGTTATCCCATTTACTGATAAATTTCAGTTCGCGGATATTGGCGTAGGCTTACTGTATTACATTGCTGTTTCTGGCATTACGACGATTGGTGTCGTAACCGGAGGATGGGCATCGAATAATAAATATTCCCTTTTAGGAGGGATGCGTGCAGCGGCGCAAATGATTTCTTATGAAATTCCGCTCGTAATGAGTGTA
Source organism: Bacillus tropicus (assembly GCF_001884035.1). Classification (GTDB taxonomy): domain Bacteria; phylum Bacillota; class Bacilli; order Bacillales; family Bacillaceae_G; genus Bacillus_A; species Bacillus_A tropicus. The sequence goes on along the minus strand of NZ_MACG01000029.1, from coordinate 9,416 downwards.
ATTGGCATCGTTTTGTTAGCTGGTAGCCTAAATTTAAATGAAATCGTAGCGGCGCAGGAGAATGTTTGGTACATTTTCGTGCAACCAATCGGTTTTGTCGTATTTTTAATCGCAGCGGTAGCGGAGTTAAATAGGACGCCGTTTGATTTACCAGAAGCTGAGTCGGAGCTTGTTTCTGGATATCATACGGAATACTCAGGGTTTCGCTGGGCGTTTTTCATGCTTTCAGAGTACGTATATTTCTTTGGGATGGCATCTTTAATTACAGTGCTCTTTTTAGGCGGATGGAATCCAGTTATGTTCCTTGGATTTATCCCAGGTGCCGTATGGTTTGCTTTAAAGTTTAGCAGTGTAGTTTTTCTATTAATTTGGTTCCGCGTTACGTTTCCGCGTATAAGAGGTGATCAGTTAATGGAGTTTGGTTGGAAAGTATTATTGCCAATTGCACTTGCAAATATTTTCTTAACGGCATTGATTAAGGAGTTATTCTTCTAATCTATGAGGGGGGTGCCAGTAAGAGATGAAGGGGCTATTTAAAGGGCTAAAATATACACTAAGCAATTTGAGTAAGAAGAAGGTAACTTATGATTATCCGAATCAACCGTTGCCATTGCCAGATCGTTTTCGAGGGATTCAAAAATTTTATCCAGAAAAGTGTATCGTTTGTAACCAGTGCTCCAATATTTGTCCGACAGACTGTATTCAGTTAACGGGGAAAAAACATCCGGATCCTACGAAAAAAGGAAAAATTATCGACACGTATGATATTAATTTTGAAATTTGTATTCTTTGTGATTTATGTACAGAAGTTTGTCCGACAGAGGCAATCGTTATGACAAATAACTTTGAACTCGCGGAATATTCGCGGGATGACTTATTTAAAAATTTGCAGTGGCTTGATGAAAACGACGAAAACGTCAGGAAGGAGAATAAAGCATGAATGGCGAGTTTATAGCATTCTTTATACTATCCTTGTCTGCAATTATCGGCGGCGTTCTTATGTTGAATTTAACGAAAGTCATGCATATGATGTTAGCTCTCGTTCTGACATTTCTCAGCATTGCAGGTTTGTACTTTCTTTTATCAGCTGAATTTATCGGGGTTGCACAAATTTTACTTTACTCGGGTGCGATCACAATTATTATGATTTTTGGCATTATGTTAACGAAACATAATGCAGAAAATGAATCACGTCTTACTCTTCGAAAATGGATTATCTTCTTTGCGGTTGTAGCATTTGGAGCAGTTATGTATTTCGCTGTTAATAATATAGATTTTGCAAATGAAAGCACACAAGGAAGTTTACCTCTCCATGAAAAAAACACACTTCAAATCGGTACACTTCTCTATTCAGAATATATTATTCCATTTGAGCTAACCTCAGTTATTTTACTTGTAGCACTTGTTGGCGCAATTATTCTTGCAAAGAAGGATGAGAAAGAGGAGGATTCCAATGAGTAGCGTTCCTGCTTCTGCATATTTAACGCTTGCGATTATTTTATTTTGCATCGGTTTATTTGGAGCTTTAACGAAGCGAAATACAGTGATTGTATTAGTTTGTATTGAATTAATGCTTAACGCAGCCAATTTAAATTTAGTAGCGTTTAGTAAATTAGGTTTGTTCCCAAATTTAACAGGGCAAATTTTCTCTCTGTTTACGATGGCCGTAGCAGCAGCGGAGGCGGCGGTAGGACTCGCCATTTTAATTGCTTTATATCGTAATCGTACGACAGTTCATGTAGATGAAATGGATACGCTTAAAGGATAACATTGTGACCGAAAAGGGGGAAGGAAACAATGATCGATTATGCATGGCTCATACCGCTTTTCCCGCTTGTTTCGTTTTTGTTATTAATTATATTCGGGAAGAAAATTAGAGAAGGAAGCAGTGTACTTAGTATTTTCTTCGTCTTTCTCTCCTTTATATTTGCGGTACTTGTATTAATAGAAAGATTTTCGACAGTACCAGTGAAGCATAAGTGGGTATGGCTTAGAGCTGGAGATATTGATATATCATTTGGCTTTGAAGTGACAGCATTAGGGGCTTTAATGCTGTTTATCGTTACACTTGTGAGTTTACTTGTACACGTGTATTCGAAAGGTTATATGAAAGGTGAGGAAAGATTACCAACCTTTTATGCTTATTTAGGGCTCTTTACATTTGCGATGCTCGGGCTTGTTATATCACCAAATTTATTACAGCTTTATATATTTTGGGAGTTAGTCGGCCTCGGTTCATTCTTACTCATCGGTTTTTATTTCTTTAAAGAAGAAGCGAAGGCTGCCGCGAAAAAGGCTTTTATTATGACACGTATTGGAGATGTCGGTTTATTTATTGGGATGATCTTAATTTTTTGGCATGCAGGTAGTTTTGAATATGACGTGATATTTAGAGCGATTCATACGGGTGATCTTACTCCTACAATGATTACAATAACGGCGATATTAATTTTTATCGGAGCGATGGGGAAATCAGGTCAGTTCCCGCTTCATACGTGGTTACCGGATGCGATGGAAGGGCCGACGCCTGTTTCGGCACTTATTCATGCGGCGACGATGGTCGCAGCTGGCGTATATTTAGTTGCAACGATGTTCCCGCTATTTGCAGCAAGTGCGGTGGCGATGCAGACGGTAGCAATTGTTGGAGCCTTCACTGCAATCTTTGCAGCTTCTATCGGTCTTGTACAAACGGATATAAAGAGAGTACTTGCTTATTCTACAGTTAGCCAGCTCGGGTATATGATGCTTGCATTAGGATCTGCCGGTTATGTGGCTGGTGTGTTCCATTTAACGACACATGCTTTTTTTAAAGCGCTACTATTTTTGGCAGCAGGAAGTGTCATTCATGCAGTGCATACGCAAAACATTAATAAAATGGGCGGCTTACAGAAGAAGATGAAAGTAACGGGTGCACTATTTTTAATCGGTACACTTGCAATTAGTGGTGTGCCATTCCTTTCCGGTTTCTTTAGTAAAGATGAAATTTTAGCGTCGACTTGGATGAACGGCAATTACGTTTTATTCATCTTAGCAGTAATTGCAGCATTTTTAACAGCGTTCTACATGTTCCGCCTATACTTTCTTGTCTTTACGGGGGAAGTGAAGACGAAGGAAGATGTGCAGGAATCGCCCCGTATTATGACGTATCCGATGATTGTCCTTGGCGTTCTTGCAGTCGTGGCAGGCTATATAAATACACCTTGGTTTGGAACGTTTCTCGGTGATTGGCTTACGAAAGATGTAGCATTTAAAGTGCGAGAGGCACACGGACCAGTTTGGATTATGATTGTTGCGACGCTCGTTTCATTGACGGGGATTGCTCTTGCATATGTCATATATGGCAAGAAATCTATTTCTAGAGATTGGGCTGGTGGCGAGGAATCATCTCTTTATAAACTTTTGAAAGAAAAATATTATGTGGATGAACTATACAATATGACGGTGCTGCCTATTACAAAAGGAATCGCTCATGTGCTTCGCTTATTTGAAGTGTATGTAGTCGAAGGAATTGCCGTTTTAATAGGGAGTTTAGTGAAAGGGATTAGTGCAATTGGCTCTAGACTCCAAAATGGAAATGTACAAGTGTACGGGACTGTAACAGCTGTTTCACTTGCAGTACTCTTCATTATTTTGCTCTATACGGGAGGGGATTTGCGATGAATGATTTGTTGTTAACGTTCTTCATTTTTTCCCCGCTTTTAGGAATTCTCTTACTTGCATTAACAACGAAAAAAGAATCGCGTACAGTGCGGGCGCTTGGTTTATTTGGAACGGCGCTTCCATTTGGAATCGCTATCGTCCTCGCTTGTACATATGCTTCTGGAAAGAGTTTGTCTCTATTTGATGAAAAAGTGAAATGGATTAAATTTGGGGATTTTACAGCGGTGGATAAAAGATGGTTTTCCATTTATTACGAGCTTGGTATTGATGGTTTATCGCTCGTTATGATGGTGCTGACGGCCCTCCTAGCGATGCTTGCAGCAATTGCAGCATTTACTATTAAAAAGAATTTGAAAGCATTTTATATGCTGTTACTCATGTTAGAAATAGGGATGCTCGGTGTCTTCGCTGCTCAAAATTTAATGTTGTTCTTTATCTTCTTTGAAATTACATTGCCACCAATGTTTTTATTAATTGGGAAGTGGGGGAAATTGTCGAGTGAAAAAGCTGCTTATAGTTATTTAATATATAACGGGATTGGCTCCGCTATTTTGCTCATCGTTTTCTCGGTTTTATTTGCGAAAACAGGTACAACAAATATTACAGAGCTTAAAGAAATATTAACGAGTGGAGGTGCTGGTGGAGGAATGGCTGTCCCAAGTAGCCTACAGTTCGGGTTGTTTCTTGCCATAATGATTGCTTTTGCAATTAAACTACCCGTTTTCCCATTACATCGCTGGATGGTTAATGTACATATTGAAGCACATCCGGCTGTAGTTATGCTTCATGCAGGTGTTTTACTGAAGATTGGAGCATACGGTATAATCCGCTTCGGACAGGGGCTATTCCCGGAATACTTTCGCGAGTTTGCAACGCTCATTGCGATTTTAGGAGTCATCAACTTATTGTACGGGGCCTTCTTAGCGCTCATTCAAACGGACTTTCGGAAGGTGCTTGCTTACTCTAGTATTTCACATATGGGTATTGTATTAATGGGCCTTGCGGCGTTAAATGCACCAGGTACACAAGGTGCTCTATTCCAAGTTGTTTCTCACGGTTTAATTGCAGCCTTACTCTTTTTCTTACTTGGTGTTATAGAACAGCGTTTTGGAACGTCGGATATTACAGCGCTTGGCGGACTCGCAAAAAGTGTACCAGTACTTAGCGGATTCTTCTTAGCGGGAGGAATGGCATCGCTTGGATTGCCAGGAATGTCTGGATTTGTTAGTGAGTTCCTTGCTTTTCTCGGTTTATTCCAAGGGGAGCCAGTCATTGCTGCGGCCGGAGTACTTGGCATCATTTTAACCGCTGTATACGTATTAAGAGCAACGCTTCAAATAACATTTGGTAAGAAAGAGTGGGAAGCGAAAGCTGATATACACGGGTGGGAGTATGTCCCTATATTGCTACTTATCTTCTGCATTATTGCAATTGGAGTAATGCCAGAAATACTAGGGGATCCGCTTCAAAATACATTGAAAACATTGGGGGTGAGGTAGGGTGGATATGAATACGTTAATTAGCTTATCATGGCATCTCATGGTGCCAGAATTCATTATTCTCGGAGCTGCCATCCTTCTTTCCATATGTGATTTGTTTTTTAAGCTGAACCATAGATACGTAGCGTTTGGTGCAATCGTGTCGGTTGTATTAGCAATCTTGTCACTAATTACGCTATATAGCGAACCAGCGGGAGATATTTTAAATGGATCGTTTGTGCTAGATGGATTTTCAAAAGGATTTAAAACGTTGTTGTTAGGCGGAGCGGCGCTCATTTTATGCACCGCAATGAGCGATGATAAGAAAAATCCAATTGAAGATAAGGGAGAATATTATTACTTATTTTTAATGGCGCTTCTTGGGGCTATGTTTATGGCTTCTAGCGTTGATTTCATTACACTTTTCGTCGGTTTAGAATTGCTTTCACTTTCTTCCTACATTTTAGTAGGGATACGAAAAAAGAACCGTGCATCAAATGAGGCAGCAATGAAATATGTCATTAATGGAGGAATTGGAACGGCAATTACGCTCTTTGGAATGAGTTATTTGTACGGTATTACAGGGTCAACTAATATCGTGGATATGCAAAAAGTATTTGCCGGGGAATTGGCTGGTGGTATTCAGTTATTACTAGCTCTCGCATTTCTATTATTACTCGTTGGTCTCTCATTCAAAATTGCCACAGTGCCGTTTCATATGTGGGCACCTGATGTGTATGAAGGGGCAGCTACACCCGTTACTGCTTTTCTTGGAACAATTTCTAAAATTGCGGGGTTCTTACTCATTATTCGTTTGTTCCTCATGGTTTTTACAAGTGTGTCGGTGCAAGGAGACATGCAATCTTTATACGGACGTATGAGCATATACATCGCTGTGCTGGCGAGTATTACGATGATTATTGGAAATGTAGTCGCACTAAAGCAATATAACGTAAAACGCCTATTTGCTTATTCAGGAATCGCGCATGCGGGGTATTTACTCGTTCCGCTTGTAGCATTATCACCATTTACGATGGATAGCATGTGGTTTTACATGCTTGCGTATATGCTTATGAATATAGGCGCGTTTGCAATTATCCACGGTTTAATCTTACAAAGTGACAAAGAAAACATCACCATTTTCACCGGATTATATAAAAGGTCACCATTTACAGCAATCGTGATGACGATTTTTATTTTATCGTTGGCTGGGATACCAGGAACAGCTGGTTTCATCGGGAAAATTAACATTTTTTTAGGTGCACTTCATGTAGAGCCAGCTCATTACGTACTAGCTTCTATTATGATGGGGACGACAGTCATTTCATTCGTATATTATTTCCGCATTTTACAGCAAATGTTTTTCCGGACGGGAGAAGTAGAAGAGAAAATTCGTTTGCCATTCAATATAAAGGTTGTGATGAGCCTTTGTGCAATTTCGATTGTAATACTAGGGATTATGCCGATGATTGGCTACAATTTCTTTTATGAATATTTTCCATTAATGAAAGATTTCTTCTTCTTAGGGAACGTGGTACAATAGTGAAAATAAAAGGTGTGGAGTCCTTACTCTGCGCTTTTTATTTTGTGTGAACTACAATTGAAAATGCATATAGGTATACGTTTTTAAAGAGAAAATTATGATGTGAAATGTAAGATGCTTATTTGTATTTGAAAAAGTGTGGCTCCTACTTATTATGGTATCGTTTTTATAGTATTTCGTAAGTAGTAGCTAGGTAAAAAGGGGTCGATTTTTTGGCACATCTTTTAGGGCAACAAGCACTGATTGCCATTGTTTCGCATTTATTGTTTATTACCATTACGTGGTGGGCCTTACAAGGTCTTCACATTGAGCGTTTCATGAAGCCTGGAAAGGTGATGCAGACGAGAGTATTACTTATCCTAGTTACAATTGCAATTGGGACATCTGTAAGTAACTTTTTCCTTGATTATTTAGGCTATTCAAAGAGTTTAACGTATTTAGTAAAGTAAGTGTATAGAACCTCATATCTCCGTTAACAATGGGGATAGGAGGGGATGAAATTGAAGCTTAAAGCCATTCTTATTGTTGCATTAAGTGTTGTTTTATTTTTGGTTGGGTATAGAGAGATGAAACCAATCAGCGATGAACAGAAGATGGAGAGCATGATCGCAGCTGTAGAGAAAAATGATGCTAAAGTAGAGAAATGGTCATGGTTAGCGCGAGAAACAAAAACAATTTCTAATATACATACGTTTCAAAAGTTGTTAAACGATGTGAAGGATAAGGCGAATATTCAAAAGTGGGAATTAGAGCGATCTCCAGATGGATATAAAGCTACATCCTATAAAAAGTTCTCTTCTTATGAAGAACGAGTAGTAGTAACTTGGAGTAAGGAAAATACTAAAGAAAACACTTTCATTATTTTTGAAGTGAGCGGGGCGGAATGGGACCCGAAGTACATTCAGAAAACGAATAAAATTTTTAGTGAAAAACCTATAATTTACACTTGTGTTCAAGGTGTACTGAATGATAAGATTGAAGGTGTTTTGCAAAATAAAACCAATCAGGTTTTGAAAGATCTTTCAGCAAGAGCGATCGAACAGATAGAAGAAAGAGCATTTGTGTCAGTCTCCGCATACAATAAAAAGTGGGATGACGCTCTTTCAACAAATAGAGAGAAAATAAATGTGCAAATAGCAATACGTTCTACAGACAACAAAGATACAATTGTGGTTGGCACACCGATCATAACTTCTGAGTATTGAGTGAATAGATACTGAAAAAAGGACACGGAGGGGAATAATTTGGAAAAGATCATCGTCCGTGGCGGAAAGCGGTTAAACGGCACAGTGCGTGTTGAGGGCGCAAAAAATGCTGTATTACCTATAATCGCTGCAGCCCTATTAGCGAGTGATGGAAAGAATGTACTATCTGAAGTACCAGTTTTGTCTGATGTATACACAATTAATGAGGTATTACGTCATTTAAATGCTGAAGTCGTATTTGAAAATAACCAAGTAACAATCGATGCTTCTAAAGAACTAAACATTGAAGCACCATTTGAATATGTACGTAAAATGCGTGCATCTGTTCAAGTAATGGGACCATTATTAGCACGTAACGGTCGTGCTCGTATTGCACTTCCTGGTGGATGTGCAATTGGTTCACGTCCAATTGACCAACATTTAAAAGGCTTCGAAGCAATGGGAGCAAAAGTACAGGTTGGTAACGGTTTTGTTGAGGCATACGTTGAGGGAGAACTAAAAGGAGCTAAAATTTATTTAGACTTCCCAAGCGTGGGCGCGACAGAAAACATTATGTCTGCAGCTACATTAGCAAAAGGGACAACAATCCTTGAAAACGCAGCGAAAGAACCAGAAATCGTTGACTTAGCTAACTTCTTAAATGCGATGGGAGCGAAAGTACGCGGAGCTGGAACTGGAACGATTCGTATCGAAGGCGTTGATAAATTATATGGTGCAAACCACTCTATTATTCCTGACCGTATTGAAGCGGGAACATTCATGGTTGCAGCAGCAATTACTGGTGGAGACATCTTAATTGAAAATGCTGTGCCGGAACATTTACGCTCAATTACAGCGAAAATGGAAGAAATGGGTGTTAAAATTATTGAGGAAAATGAAGGTGTACGTGTTATCGGCCCAGATAAGTTAAAAGCGGTTGATATTAAAACTATGCCTCACCCAGGTTTCCCAACAGACATGCAATCACAAATGATGGCATTATTACTACAAGCTGATGGAACAAGTATGATTACAGAAACGGTATTCGAAAACCGCTTTATGCACGTTGAAGAATTCCGTCGTATGAATGCTGATATTAAAATCGAAGGTCGTTCTGTTATTATGAACGGTCCAAACAGCTTACAAGGTGCTGAAGTAGGCGCAACTGATTTACGTGCTGCAGCTGCATTAATCTTAGCTGGTTTAGTATCAGAAGGTTACACTCGTGTAACTGAGTTAAAGCATCTTGACCGTGGTTATGTAGATTTCCATAAGAAATTAGCTGCATTAGGTGCAACTATTGAACGTGTAAACGAAAAAGTAGAAGAAGTGAAAGAACAAGAAGTTTCTGATCTTCACGCTTAATTGAAATAGTCTCTACGTCTTTTGACGTAGGGGCTATTTTTTTGGGTTATTACTGTTATAGTCAAGAAATTCTATACTTATGCAAGTACCAGTAAAAATATTTAGAAAATTTTCGTTTTAAGTGGTTCCCCTTAAGTATGTTCTAAAAGAAAGAATTGTTCCATAAGAATGAATGGAGTAAAGCTT
>NZ_MACG01000028.1 GCF_001884035.1 Bacillus tropicus | reverse complement strand
CATAAAAGCCCGATTGGTTCAACTAATAATCAGTGGGGGATGAAGAAAACCCCCACTGATTAAAGTTTCACTTTATATTGGGGGAAATAAGATGAAATTTTCAAAGCCAGTTTTTATCACAGTAGCGCTTCTCATAGCGCTCGTTATCATTGTACCTGCTGCTCTTGTTATTCCGTTTGCGAAAGCAAAAGTAGGGGAAGAAGCAGCTTCTAAAACTCCTCCAGCGATAGAAAGTATACCAGCTCCAGGGAAAGTGGATACAGCGGTTCAAGTTGCTGTATATCGTGAAAAACAGAAAAAAGTAGAATCATTACCTATGGAGGAGTATGTGACCGGTGTAGTAGCTTCTGAGATGAATGCCAGTTTTGAAATAGAGGCGCTAAAGGCGCAGGCATTAGCAGCGAGAACATTTGTAGTCCAGCGTATGCTAAGCGGAGGAAAGAAAAACAATGCGGACGTGACAGATACTGTGAAAGATCAAGTGTACAAAAGCAAAGAAGAATTGAAAAAACAATGGGGCAATAACTACGAGAATAATTTGAAGAAAATCGAGGAAGCTGTTTCGAAAACCGCAGGACAAGTTTTAACGTATGAAGGAAAGCCAATCTCAGCATCATTCTTCTCAACGAGTAATGGCCGGACAGAAAATGCGGCTGATTATTGGGGAAATGATTATCCGTACTTAAAGAGCGTAGATAGTCCGTGGGATCAAGCTTCTCCGAAATTTACGAGCGAGCAAACCTTTACAGTAGCTGACTTTCAAAAACGTCTCGGCGTGAAAGTGCTAGCAGACGGAAAAGTTGGTGATATTAAAGGGCGTACGGAAGGAAAACGTGTAAAAGATGTAGCATTTCAAGGGAAAACATTAACCGGAAGAGATGTGCGTGACAAATTAGATTTACGCTCCTCTGATTTCACGTGGAAACAAGAGGGAGATAAAATTGTTGTTACGACGAAGGGCTTCGGTCACGGCGTTGGCATGAGCCAATACGGCGCGAATGGTATGGCAGCAGAAGGAAAGAAATATACAGATATCGTCGCTCATTACTACAAAGGCGTAGAAATAAAGACGATGAATGATTATGAAGGCAAGTTGATGGTGAAGAAGTAGGTGTCAGAACTCTGGCACCTATTTTTCTGTTTAAAATATCATAATTTTCCATTAATTGTTTGGTATAATAGGATAAAAAAGTATTTGGGGGAGACAGAATGGCGTTACTGGAGTTGAAACAATTAGGGAAGACGAACCAGTTACCGGCAGTTGAACTGAAGGTTGGGAAGGGGCAATGTGTTGTTTTGCAATGTAATAACCATACAGCTAAAGTGTTGCACCGCATTATTATTGGTGAGGAAGAAGCTTCAACTGGCAATGTACTATTTGAGGGAGAGTCGATTGGAAAGAAAAACTATTCTCGCATCGGCTTTTGTTTTTTGAAAGATGAAGCATATGATCGTTTGAAGGTAAAGGAATATTACAGGTTTTTATTAGGACTGTATGAATCAAATATGAGTATAGAAGAAGTTGTACAATATGTCGGCCTCTTAGATAAATTAAACGTTAAAATAGAAAAATTATCATTTTCAGAGAAACGTCGTCTTCATATTGGGCGAGTGATGATTCATAATCCGGATTTAGTTATTTTGGAAGAGCCGGAGCAAAATGTAGATACAGAGAGTACGATTATTATTCGAAAAGCGATTATGAAGATGAAAGAGCAAGGAAAGGCAATTTTTATTACATCATCGTTTCTATCGGACGCCCTTTCGTTAACAGAAGATGTATACATATTAAACAATGATGGTGTGAAAAAAGTAGAAATCGAACAAGAGGAAGCTGAAGAAGTCGATGAAGAAAAAGTCATTCAAATGATTCCGCAAATGAAGTTAGAAAGAATACCAGCGAAAGTGAACGATAAAATCATTTTACTTGATCCGATGGAAATCCATTTCATTGAAACGCAAAACGGAATGACACATATTCATGTTCGTGAAGGTGATTTCGTATGTGCATTAACATTAAGTGAACTAGAAGCCAGATTAACGGGTTTTGGTTTCTTTAGATGTCATCGCTCGTATCTTGTGAATTTACAAAGAGTACGAGAAGTGATTACTTGGACTCGTAATAGCTTTAGTTTAATTTTGGATGACGAAAGAAAAAGTTCAATTCCGCTTTCGAAAGGGCGAATGGACGAATTAAAAGGCGTGATTGGGCTATAAAAAGTGCTCTCATAAGCTCAAAATAAGATCTATTCACCGGTAAAAATACTCCTTTTACCGGTATTTTACTGCGTAATCCCTTTGTTTTTCATATGATTGAGTCAAGAAAAGCGAAACAAACAAACGAAAAGCGCTAAAGCGACTTTCATCTATAAAAGAAAAAAACAAAGGGGATGACGAGATGACATTGGCAATTGAAATGAAAGATGTAATGAAAAGTTTCAACGAAAAAACAGCACTTCGAAATGTAAATATTGAGGTGAAGCAAGGAGAAATTTTTGGATTCCTCGGACCGAGTGGATCTGGGAAAACGACAACAGTAAAAATATTAACTTCTCAATTACTTCATAGCGTTGGAACGGTAAAAGTGTTAGGGAAAGATATTACAGGGCCAAGCAGCATCGATTATAAACGAATTGGTATTTTAACAGACAACAGCGGTTTATATGAGAGACTTAGCATTTATGATAACTTACTATTATTTTGTGACTTATACGATTGCAAAAAAGAACGAATCGATGAAGTACTAGCACAAGTGAACTTATTAGATGATAAAAAAACATTAGTAAAAAAACTATCAAAGGGAATGAAGCAGCGCGTTACATTAGCTAGAGCAATCCTTCATAAACCAGATATCCTCTTCTTAGACGAACCAACATCTGCACTTGATCCAGTTAACGTACAAAACATTCATAAAATCTTAAAAGACTTAAATAAAGAAGGAACGACGATTTTCTTAACGACTCACAATATGGAAGAAGCAGAGACGCTTTGTAACCGCATTGCCTTTCTATGCGGCGGAGAAATTGTAGCACTTGATACACCAGAGAATCTTCGCTTGCAATACGCGAAAGATCAAATACAAGTCGTATTAAAAGATAAGCAAAAAGAAGTCGTGCAAAAAGATGAATTAGGTGCAAAACGGATTTCAGAATGGATGAAAAAAGGTGAATTACTATCCATTCACTCACACGAACCAACGCTAGGCGATATCTTTATTGAAGTTACTGGGAGGGGATTATAATGACATTTTCAATGAGACGATTTTCAGCTATTTTTCGGAAAGAGGTACAGGATATTAAAGCAAATGCATCTGTACTCGTAATGGCGGCACTGCCACTTGTATTTTCTTTTGTTTATCAACAGATGGATGGGCCGAAAGAGCAAATAGCTAATATGGTAACTTTAATGGCTTTAACAATGGTAGGAAGCTTTGTTCAAGCAGCTTTAATTGCGGAAGAAAAAGAAAAGCATACGCTACGTGTAATGATGTTATCGCCAGCATCAACATTAGAAGTATTGCTAGGAAAAAGCGCATTAACAGCTCTTATTACATTCGTAATTTGTATTAGTAACTTTGCTATTTTAGGTGTAATAAAGGGAAATATGGTTTTAATTGCTCTATTTTTACTTGTTAGTATATTTTTCTTCCTTATGTTAGGTACAGCGATTGGATTAATAGCTAAAACAACGGCGTCAACATCAGTAGTAGGTATGCCGATTCTATTTGTTTTTCTTTTAGCTCCAATGTTAGGAGGATTTATTAAAAGTGAGTTTGTAAAAAAGGCAATCGATTTTCTTCCAACGAAACATCTTGCAGATGCAATGCCGAAATTGCTGGCTGGAAAAGGATTTTCAACTGTTAGTGGTGATTTAATCAATATTATAATTTGGTGTGTGCTTTCAATTATTCTTTGTATTATAATTTACAAAAAGAAACAAATGGACTAAAAACTGAGCCGAAACGCTCAGTTTTTTCTATTTTCTATCATTTCCTCGGAAATTTTACAATTACCATACATATTTTTACAGATTTTGTCGAAAAGTAATTAGTTATACGTTGTATAGGATACGTGAATATTGTTCAAAATGATTGCTGAGGTGATGATGGAATGCGAGGAAGAAATAATAAAAAGTCGCAAAAGGTAGTACATTTATTTCAAAAAAGATGGGTGTTTCCGGCACTATACATTGCTTGTGCAGCAGTAATTTTAATGGTTGCGCTATGGTTCCAAGGAGCTAATACGAAGAAGACTCCGAACCAAGATCAAGCAACACCGTATACACAAACGGAAGATCCGGCAGTACCAGTAACGAAATCTTCAGAAGTAGTGAAAATGCCAGCTCCTGCTAATGCAGAAGTAGTCGTACAGAAGAAGTTCTATGAAGATGCAGCAACTGAGGCGGAACAAGAAAAAGCACTTGTCTTTTATAACAACACATATTCCCCGAATAAAGGAATTGACATTGCTGCGAAGAATGGAAAAGAATTCAATGTTACAACTGCTTTAAGTGGTACAGTAACGAAAGCTGAAAAAGATTCACTTCTTGGTTATGTTGTAACAGTTGATAGTGGAAATGGTGTAGCAGCTTCTTATCAAAGCTTAGGCAGTGTGAAAGTAGAAAAAGGTGCACGAGTTGTACAAGGTGAAGTATTAGGAAAATCCGGTCTAAGTGCAATGAATAAAGAAGCAGGTTCTCACGTTCACTTTGAAGTACGTAAAGACAATGTGGCTGTGAACCCTGAGCGCTACTTAAATAAGTCAGTAGCAGAAATTAAAGCTGATGCAGGTGCTGCAAAGGCAACAAACGCTTCTGGTAAAAAAGCTGATGACAAATCTCAAAAAGAAGAAAAGTCAACGAGCACGAAACCAGAAAGTAAAACAGAAGACAAGTCTCAAAAAGAAGAGAAATCAACTAGCGGTTCGACTAGTGACAACAAAGAAGAACCGAAGAAAGAAGAAAGATCAACAAATGGTTCTACAGAATCATCTAGCGATTCTTCTTCACAAGAATAAGAAAGTGAAAAAATCAGTTCTCACTAGGAGAGCTGATTTTTTCATTTTCATATAAAAATACTCAATTTCGAGAAAAAAGTTGCAATAACAAGGAAAAATGACGAGATTCTCGAATATATATTACAAAAGGGAGGGGATACTGTGTCATTTTTGTTTGTTCTGTCGACTGCTATTATTTTATTGTTTGTTTTATTCACTTTATATTATTATATTGCCGGTAAGAAAGAGGTTCCCCACCATCAATTGTTAGAAGAAGAATTTGAACGAGAAGAATGACACTCTAAGAAAGAGTGTCTTTTTCTTTTTGTACACCTATTGGAATTTTTAAGACTAAGCCGTATAATACTAATTGTGATTTTTTTACATAAGAAAACGATATTTGAATACAGTAGGACTCTAAAATACTGTGTTTTTTTGTTGTGGTTGAGGGGGAAGTTTTAAATTGAAAGCAAGAGAAAGCAAAAGTCCGAAAAAATTATTTATTTTAATAGCGGTTGTAGTAGCGCTAATTGCTGGGATTGGATTTTTTATTTTTAATAAAATGAGCGCTGCGGGTAAGCAGGAGAAAGTGCCAGTTCTGCGATATTATTATTTAACAAAAGATAATGATAAAAAACAAAATCCGGTATTAAAAGATAGGGAAAGTGCGATATCGGTAGAAATGTTTGAAAAACAAATGAAGTATTTAGCGGATAATCAGTATCACACTCTTACTTTGGAAGAATTTAATCAATTTATAAAAAATAAAAAGAAACTTCCTAATAAAAGTGTCTTAATCACATTCGATAACAGTTCTAAATCAAATTATGTATATGCATATCCTATTTTAAAAAAATATAAAATGCATGCTGCTTCATTTGCAGTTACATCTAGAATAAGTAATAAGGAAGAAAAGTTTAATCCTAAAGCCTTTCAAATGTTAAGTATGAATGAAATGGATAAAATGAAAGATGTATTTGAATTTGGAAGTCATACACATACTTTACATAAATTTAAGAATGGATCAGCGGCTATACTTGTTGAGGGGAATCAAATAGTTAAAAATGACATATTAAAAAGTAAAGATATTTTAAAATCAAATTATATGTCATATCCATTTGGAAAATATAATAAAGATACACTCCAAATATTAAAAGATTTAAAAATGGAGTTGGCATTTACTAATCTACAAGGATATGCGACACCAGAAAATAATCCCTTAGAAATAAAACGTTGGTTTATTTCAGTGGATACTAAAATGGATAACTTCGAGAAAATAGTCTCAGGTGAATATGAGGTTCCAAATAAGTAAAGTTCAAGCCTATTAGAATTATATTTAAATTCTAATAGGCTTTTTTGTTTAAAGAATGGATTTTTTCTTGAAATAAAATTTTTTGTACTTAGTCCTTAAAAATATTGAACATGTAGCATATATCAGTAGTGCGGGCAATACAATGGTATAAACCAAAGCAAAGAGAGTGTTTGAGGTGAGAAATCGTGAATCATTTCATTATAAATCCAAGAATGTTTAACGCTTACAAACAGCACTCACATTTACTTCTAAGTCGTATACAGCGAGGCTCATTTCACACTTCTCACATCCAATTTAGGGAGGCGAGTGGTGTGCACGATTACATCAAAGAGAGAACTATCAAGATTGGTAAGTATATCGTGGAGACAAGAAAGACAGTGCGTGTCATTGCAAAGGAATTTGGGGTATCAAAGAGTACAGTCCATAAAGATTTAACGGAACGTCTACCAGAAATTAATCCAGAGCTCGCAAATGAAGTGAAAGAAATTCTTGATTATCATAAGTCTATTCGTCATTTAAGAGGCGGAGAAGCAACAAAGCAAAAGTATAGAAAAGAAGATGTAGAAAAGCCGGTACGTCAATAAATATGGGATCGCAAACGTTCCGTTTCAATTCGGTAATATTTTTCAGAAGAATTCTTTTTGCGAATATTACGTTTCTGTTAAATTTATGATAAAATCAGAAATTAGGTGTAAAAGAATTCGGGTGTAACCTGATTTTGAATATCGAGGAGGAAAAAACGGGAATGTTTGCGCGAGATATCGGAATTGACCTAGGTACGGCTAACGTATTAATCCATGTTAAAGGTAAGGGTATTGTATTAAATGAGCCATCTGTTGTTGCTATTGATCGTAACACAGGTAAAGTATTAGCAGTAGGTGAAGAAGCAAGAAGTATGGTGGGACGTACGCCTGGTAATATTGTAGCCATTCGTCCACTAAAAGATGGTGTAATCGCAGATTTCGAGATTACAGAAGCAATGTTAAAGTATTTTATTAACAAATTGGACGTAAAGAGCTTCTTTTCAAAACCTCGCATTTTAATTTGTTGTCCAACAAATATCACATCAGTAGAACAAAAAGCAATTCGTGAGGCTGCTGAACGTTCAGGTGGTAAAACAGTATTTTTAGAAGAAGAACCAAAAGTAGCCGCAGTTGGTGCTGGTATGGAAATCTTCCAACCAAGCGGTAACATGGTTGTTGATATTGGTGGAGGTACAACGGATATCGCTGTACTGTCTATGGGTGATATTGTTACCTCTTCCTCTATCAAAATGGCTGGCGATAAGTTTGATATGGAGATCTTAAACTACATTAAACGTAAGTATAAGCTATTAATCGGAGAACGTACTTCAGAAGATATTAAAATTAAAGTTGGTACAGTATTCCCAGGTGCACGTAGCGAAGAACTTGAAATTCGCGGACGTGACATGGTAACAGGTTTACCACGTACAATTACAGTATGCTCTGAAGAAATTACAGAAGCATTAAAAGAAAATGCAGCTGTTATTGTACAAGCTGCAAAAGGCGTACTAGAGCGCACTCCACCAGAATTATCAGCGGACATCATCGACCGCGGTGTGATTCTAACAGGCGGTGGAGCTTTACTACACGGTATTGACATGCTTCTAGCAGAAGAACTAAAAGTACCAGTATTAATTGCTGAAAACCCAATGCACTGTGTTGCGGTTGGTACAGGTATTATGTTAGAGAATATTGATAAATTACCACGTCGTGCTTTGCGATAAAAAATAAATTCAATTGTAAATAAAAAACCAGAAAGAAGAAATTCTTTTCTGGTTTTTTTATTGATTGAAATATATTGGAAAAACACTTACAAATTAACAATGTTAGCGCTTTCTTTATGTATATATTACATAAAATGCATATTAATTGTAATAGTTGATTGCTAAAATTTGTGTTATAATCGCTAGTGTGAATTTCGTGTGAACTTAATGTAAATAATTTGTAAATCTTAGCGATTTACATAGGGCTTTTGTTATTTGAATAATGATGCGGGGAAGGCCCTATTGTTTTTTTATTATTTTTTAGAAAAATTTGTAGGGGGACAATTAAATTATGAAAAAGGTAATTACATATGGAACATTTGATTTATTGCACTGGGGACATATTAATCTACTAAAGAGAGCAAAAGACTTGGGAGATTACCTTATCGTGGCTATATCTTCAGATGAATTTAATAAGCTAAAGGGAAAAAAAGCTTATCATAGTTATGAAAATCGCAAAATGATTTTAGAAGCAGTTCGTTACGTAGATGAAGTAATTCCTGAAAATGAATGGGAACAAAAAGAAAAAGATGTTAAAGAACATGACGTTGATTTATTTGTTATGGGTGATGATTGGGAAGGTAAATTTGATTTCTTAAAGCCTCATTGCGAAGTTAAGTATTTACCACGTACAGCGGGAATTTCAACGACAAAAATTAAACAGGAATTATTATTAGTGGCTAGATAATTTTTATGATTAGAGAAATACAAATTGCTATATACCTTACAATATTCAGATTACTATTTAATCTTTTCAGAGTGTTTCCAATTCAAAAAAAAGCGACATTTATTATGTCATATGGAGAGAATGCATTATCTATATATGAAAAAATGAGGGAGAAAAAAACCGATTTAGATGTCGTATTCTTATATAAACCTACTTGTAAATATAAATTAAAAGACTACCCCGAGGTGAAGTCTTATCAATTTGAAACACTAAGTATAGTGAATATGATTGAAGCTGTTTATCATTTGACAACATCTAAACATGTTATTATTGACAATTATTTTGGCTTTTTGTCTGCTGTTAAATTTAGAAAAGGAACTGAGTGTATTCAACTTTGGCATGCGGCAGGGGCTATTAAAAAGTTTGGCTTATTAGCTACTGTATTTAAAAAAAGAAATAGACGAGCCCAGAAACGTTTTGTGAAAGTCTACAATAACTTTCATAAAATTGTTGTGGGCTCAGATGCGTTAGCGACTGTTTATGCGGATGCATTTAATTTGAGTCAGGATCAAATGTTGAGTACAGGAATACCTCGTACAGACTTGTTTTTTGATAAGATGAAGAAAAAACAAATTATAAATAATTTTTTGAATGAAAATCAATTTTTGAGAGAAAAAAAAATAATATTATATGCTCCTACATTTAGAGATGGGGAGATCGAGCATTTTAATTTAAATCTAAATCTAGAAGAAATTTATAAAGAGTTGCATCAAGAATATATATTTCTTATTAAGTTGCATCCAGCAGTTAGAAATAAAATCAACTATCTAAAACAATATAGTGATTTTATATTTGATTATTCTCTTTATCCTAATGTTAATGAATTGCTTTTAATAACTGATATTTTGATAACCGATTATTCTTCAATTCCATTTGAATTTTGTTTATTAAATAAACCTATGATTTTTTACCCATATGATTTGGAGCAGTATAAAAAACAACGGGGGTTTATAGAGGATTATCATGCAACTGTTCCTGGGCCAGTTGTATATTCAACAAAGGAGTTAATCGAGGTTATTCAAAAAAATGATTTCAACATGAACGATATAAAAACCTTTTCTCAGAAATGGAATCAGTATTCAAAGGGTAATTCAAGTGGGAGTTTTGTAGAAAAAATTTTTAAGTAGAGATATAAATTTAATTTAGCTTTGAGAGGTGTAGGATGAATTTAGTTGGTTTTTTATGGAAGCATAAAGAGAAGGTGGTTTGCTCGTTAAATTCAATAATTTGTGACAATAAATTTAATATAAAATTGAGATTGGATTTTAATGATGAAACTGATCAAACTATGTACAATACTAATCTGGTATTAATACATAGGAAAAATAAAGAAGAATTGATCTATCCATTAAAGCAGAAACATTCATTAGGTTATTGGGATTTAATAGGTGACATTAATCTAAAAAGTTTATTTAAAACTATTTCACATGGTACTTGGGATGCATACTTATTGTTGGAGAGTGAAAAGGGAAATAAAAAGTATAGAATAAAAAATTCAACAAGTGAATTTCCAGAAATAATTGGTTTGAATGAGAATGTTATTTGTCCATACGCAACAGTAAAAGGAAATCTATCCTTTAAATGTGAAATGGCTGATGGGATTTCTAAGTTAGAATCATGCTACTTGAATGAAGAAGGGCAACTATGTTTAGATGGTTATTCATTTATCCCAGGATTAGATGTTAGTAGTAAAAATACAAAAAAACAGATAGTAATACGGACGGAAGAGGATAATAAGGAGTATTACTTATCTTGTAAAAATGTAACAAGGAAAGATATAACACAAAAATATAGTGTATTAAAACAAAATTATGATGGATCAGGATTTTCGATTGCGATTGATTTACACAAGGAATTAAAACAAATAGAAAATAAAGCATTTAAAATGTTTATTGATTTAGAATTTAAGACAGATAAAAATGAGATTGTGAAGAAACTTATTCCTTTTAAAGGTGAGGGTGAAATAATTGACCGTTTGAAGGATGGGGAATTTTTCGAAACTAATAAAGGTGTAAGGAAAATTTCTTTAAATACTGAGCCTGATACTAGTGAGTTAATAGTCTATATTAATAATTTTGATTTACATGCAGAGGCGAAAGTAATATATGCAGAAAACAACAGAATAGATATATATGGAGAATTAGTCTTAACTAAGAATACTATTGTGAATTTAGATGGTGAAAAATCTTTAATGATAAAAAAAAGGTTTGTTGATGTCTATTTACACTTACCAATAGAAATAGAAGATAAAAAATTTAGTTGTTCAATAGATATTGAAAATTTAACATTAAAAGATGAATTAAGAGAGGGAATTTGGGATTTATATGTACGAATTAATGGGAAAAATTATCGCTTAGCAACTTGTTTAGATGAGATAAAGGATAAACAAAAGTGTATGGTATTTCCACAACAACTAGCATCAAATTCGATTAATAAAGCATTGGTGATTAAACCGTACTATACCTTGCATAATGAAGTATCCATTCTTATTAGGAATTACATTTTTCATAAAAACGTTCAAGAATTTTTTATTAGTCCTAGAGAAATGAAGTTAATTGGTAAAGTAAATATTATGAAAACAACAGAAAGAGTGCCCGATTGTACAAAAGGTAGAATATCTATAAAAGGTCCAGGTGGAATTTTATATGAGATACCTTTAGTGTGGAATCTAAGACAAACAGGGAAGACACTTGTAGAATTTGAGTTTGAAGCAAGTGCTAATCCAAACTATGAAGATTTGCCTATAATCTATAAAGAAATAGTTAAAAACATTCGTTTTGATTCTATTGAATGTGAAATAGAATTTGAAGATTATATTTCGAAGTTCATTTTAAATGTGAATCCTGAAAGGGTTCATGTAAATACAAAAGGTAGGGCAAACCGAAAGTCATTTGTGAAAAATGTGGTTGAAAAAAATAAAGAGACTCTTTACCGTGTCATAAATAAAATTTTACCAATTAATAAAAAAATGGTGGTATTCCAAAGTTATTATGGCAATAGTTATGCATGTAATCCAAAAGCTATATATGAAGAGATGCTAAATCAGAATAGAGATATGAAGGCAATTTGGATTGTTAAAAATTTGGAGACAGATATTGTAGGAAATCCTACAAAGGTCCAACCATATTCTCTTAAATATTACTATTATATGGCGATTTCGAAGTTCTTTGTTAATAATGGTAATTTCCCAGACTTTTATGAGAAGCGTAAGGGTACAATTCATTTGCAAACTTGGCATGGTACACCTTTGAAGAAATTGGGGCTAGATATAGATCCTAGTTCACCTGCATATGTGGAAAATACTTCACCTGAATTAATAAGAAGAAATAAGAGATGGGACTATTTGATTGGTCCAAATGCTTACACATCAAAAATACTTCAAAGGGCCTATGATTTTAAGGGGAATATGTTAGACGTGGGTTACCCTCGTAATGATATGTTTTATAGGGGAAATAACGATGAACGTGTTAGTCGTATTAAAAAGTTATTAAACATTGATCCAAAGAAAAAGGTGATTTTATATGCACCAACTTGGAGAGATTATGAAAAAAGACATGAGCCATTTGCATTTAGATTTGATTTAGATAAGTTTCAAAAAGAATTTGGAGATGACTATGTATTATTATTAAGACTTCATTATTTCGATGCAGCAAGAGTATCTATAACTGGTTATGAAAAATTTGTACATAATGTAACTTATTACAATGATATTCAAGATTTATATTTGATATCTGATATTTTAGTAACAGATTATTCTTCAGTGATGTTCGATTATGCTAATTTGAATAGGCCAATGATTTTCTTTACTTACGATTTATTAAGATATGGGTCCGAAATCAGAGGTTTTTATATGAACTTTAAAGAGGAAGCCCCAGGGCCATTAGTTCAAAATGAAAGGGAGTTATTTAAAGCACTTCGACAAATAGATACCGTACAAAAGGTTTATGAATTAAAGTATAAAAAGTTTAGAGAGAAGTTTTGTCATTTAGAAGATGGCAAGGCATCGAAACGGACTATAGATGCTGTATTTGGAGTAGAAAAATAAGATAGGAGTCATTTTAATGAAGATTCACTTTTTAGTTTTTGATATATTTGGAATGGGTGGAACAGGTCGTACCGTACTTAATGTAGCTAATTATTTAGCTCAACATCAATATGATATTGAGATTATTAGTGTATTTAGACATCGTAACAAAGGATTTTTTGAAATAGATCCAAGAATAAAGGTTACAGTTCTACATGATTTAGTCGAAAGAGATAAAAATAGATTGGATTTAAAGACTAAAATTGCGAATAAATTATCAAAAATGAAGAGTCAGTTAATACATCCAGATGATGAAGCACATCATTTCTTTTCTTTATTAACAGATATTAAGATGTATAGCTATATAAAAAGTATTAATTCGGGGATTCTTATTACAACCCGTCCTAGTTTTAATATTTTTGCTGCAAAGTATGCTAATAAAGGAATTCCAATAGTGGGACAGGAACACCTTAATTTCCAAATATACCCTGATAGATTGAAGCAATCTATAATGAAAAATTATCCTAAATTAAATTATTTAATTACTCTAACTGATGATGATACTGATGATTATCAAAAATTATTTGAAGGTACACCACTGAAGGTTAGAAAAATCACGAATTCGGTACCGCCTTTAAATGGTAAAATTTCTAATCTAGAAGAAAAGGTAATTATGGCGGCGGGAAGATTGGCCCCCCAAAAGGGCTTTGATTTACTAATTGAATCATTTAGACCTGTTGTTGCTAAGCATCCGGATTGGAAATTAAAGATATTTGGATTTGGGCGAGAAAAGAATAATTTACAAGATTTAATTCAGCAGTATGGGCTATACAATAATGTAATTTTAATGGGACCTACTAAAAATATTGATGTTGAGCTTTCAAATTCCTCTATTTATGCATTAAGCTCTCGTTTTGAAGGGTTTGGTATGGTTATAGTGGAAGCTATGCAATGTGGGGTACCAGTTATTAGCTTTGATTGCCCCAAGGGCCCGGCGGAAATTATTAAAAACAATCAAGACGGCTTATTAATTAAAGATGGGGATATAGACGCTTTTACAGAAGGATTAATGTCTTTAATTGAGGATAAAGAAAAACGGGAAAGATTTGCTAGATTAGGCTTAAAAAATGTTAAGAGATATGAAATTAAGAATATTGGTAGACTTTGGGAAGAATTAATCAAAGAATTAGAGGGAAGTGTAAAGTAAATTAGTTATGAGAAGGAGTAATCAGATTTTATGATTACTCCTTCTCATATCAACCCTAATTAAAATAAATATTTAAACTGATAGGGGGAGAAACTATATTGAATAAAATAACAGTAATAGGAGCCGGAAGTTGGGGAACTGCCCTATCTATGGTTCTGGCGGATAATGGACATGAAGTACGGATTTTTGGGAATAATAAGAAGCAGATTCGAGAGATTAATGAGCAACATACAAATAAGTCTTACTTACCAGGGATTCAACTATCCAAAGGAATAAAAGGATATGAGTCTTTAGAAGAGGCGATGGATGGAGTCAATATAGTTTTACTAGTTGTACCAACAAAGGCAATTCGTGGTGTTATGAGAAACTTGAACTCTATTGTAAAACAGCCAATAACGATTATCCATGCCAGTAAGGGAATTGAGCCTGGATCATTTAAACGTATTTCGGAAATGATTGAAGAAGAGATGCCAAAAGAGTTAGTTGAGAGCATCGTTGTTCTTTCAGGGCCAAGTCATGCAGAAGAAGTAAGTCTTCGCCATCCTACGACGGTAACAGCCGCTTCTTACCATTTACAAGCTGCAGAGGACACACAACGATTATTTATGAATAATAATTTTAGGGTGTATACAAATCGAGATGTAATTGGTGTTGAATTAGGTGGAGCATTGAAAAATATTATTGCTCTGGGAGCTGGCATTTCAGATGGACTTGATTACGGAGATAATGCAAAGGCAGCTTTAATTTCACGTGGTTTAACGGAAATTACACGTTTGGGATGTGAAATGGGGGCAAATCCGCTTACTTTTGCAGGTTTAACAGGTGTGGGTGATTTAATTGTAACTTGTACGAGTATTCATAGCCGAAATTGGAGAGCAGGAAATTTACTTGGAAAAGGTCATAATTTAGATGAAGTATTAGAAAATATGGGTATGGTTGTTGAAGGGGTACGTACAGCGGAAGCAGCATATCATTTAGCTAAAAAGGTTAATGTTGAAATGCCAATTACTAATGCTATATATAATGTTCTTTTTAATGGGAAGAGTGCGAAAGAAGAGGTAGATATGCTTATGGGAAGAAACGGAAAAGGTGAGATTTTACAATAATATAATTACAGTTATGTGAGATAAATGAATTAGAAGGTGTGCAAAACAGATGGGTTTTATAAGAAAAATAAAAAATCATCGGATAGTTAAAAAGATATGTAAAGCAATCTTTTTATTTTTTAGTTATTTACCGCCAAGAAAAAAAATGATCTTGTTTGAAAGTTATTCTGGAAAACAATATAGTTGTAATCCAAGGGCCATATATGAATATATATTAAAAAATAATATGGATTTTGAAATGGTATGGAGTGTGAATAAAACATATAAGGATCAATTTGAAAAAAATGGAATTCCTTATGTGAAAAGGTTCTCCATTCGTTGGTTTATTTTGTTGGCGCGTTCAAAATATTGGATTACTAATAGTAGAATGCCTTTATGGTTACCTAAACCAAAACATACGGTATATATCCAAACTTGGCATGGTACGCCATTAAAGAAATTAGCTGGTGATATGAAAGAGGTACATATGCCAGGTACAACAACAGAAAAATATAAGCATAATTTTCATCAGGAAGCGCAAAATTGGGATTACCTACTTTCGCCCAATAACTATTCTACAGACATCTTTAGAAGAGCATTCCAATTTGAAAAGGAAGTTGTAGAAGTTGGTTATCCACGTAATGATTTTTTATATCAGAGTAATAATTCTTCAGGAGTGGAGTTCTTAAAGAAAAAAAATAACTTACCAATAGATAAAAAAATTATTTTATATGCACCAACATGGAGAGATGATCAATTTTATAGTAAGGGAAAATATAAATTGGATTTACAATTAGATTTGGATCTCTTACAAAGTAAATTAGGAACGGATTACATTATTTTATTACGTATGCATTATTTAATAGCGGAAAAATTTGATTTAGTTAAATATAAAGGGTTTGTTTATGATTTTTCTAAGCATGTCGATATTAATGAACTATATGTAATATCTGATATGTTAATTACAGATTATTCTTCAGTCTTTTTTGACTATGCAAATTTAAAACGCCCAATTATTTTCTATACGTATGATATTGATTCTTATCGAGATAAATTAAGGGGATTTTACTTTAATTTGGAGGAAGAAGCTCCTGGTCCAATTGTAAAGAATACAAGAGAAGTATTAAGAGAAATAGTAAAGTATGAATCGAATGGATTAGGAGAATTTGCAGAGAAATACGATAGTTTCTATAATAAGTATTGTTATTTAGAAGATGGTGGTGCTTCTAAACGAACTGTAAGGAAAATATTTTTCGGAGAGGCATAGTAAAGATGAAATCAATGGTCATGGTATTGAAAGAACAGATAAGCAGTTTATATTTAATTAAACGCTTATCTATTTATCAAGTGAAAAGTACAAATAATAATAATTATTTAGGGCTCTTTTGGGAATTTTTGAATCCAATGATACAGATGAGTATTTATTGGTTTGTGTTTGGTTTAGGTATTAGAGGGGGACAAGGTGTTGATGGAGTCTCCTTCGTTTATTGGTTATCTGCAGGGTTAGTTGTATGGTTTTTTATAAATCCGGCAATGATGCAAGCTTCTAAATCGATTTATACGAGGCTGAACATGGTTTCAAAAATGAATTTCCCCATGAGTGTTATTCCAAGCTTTGTAATCATGTCTAATTTCTATTCGCATGTAATCCTTGTAGGAGTTATAACAATTTTATTTTTAGTAACAGGACAAGGGATTTCTATTCACTATATTCAGCTCATTTATTATATGTTTGCGACGCTGATGCTAGTATTCTCATTGTCTCTAATTACATCCACTTTAGCGACAATAGTAAGGGATACTCAAATGATTGTGCAATCAATTATGAGAATGTTATTATATTTGACTCCTATATTATGGACTCCTGAAAGATTACCAACTATTTTCCAAAAGATTATGAAATTAAATCCTTTTTGTTATATTGTTGATGGGTACCGAGCATCTTTATTAGGGACAAATTGGTTCTTTCAAGATATAAATTATACATTGTATTTTTGGGGATTTGTTTTTATTACTTTTTTAATTGGCTCAACATTACATGTGAAATTTAGAAAGCATTTTGCAGATTATCTATAATGAGGGTTGTAAAAAATGAATGAATCAGTCAGGTTTCATAATGTAACAAAAAAATACAAAATGCATAGTAAAAATTCTGAGAAATTAAAGGATATCATGTATCCTGGAGGGTTTGGCGAAGATTTCTATGCATTAAGAAATTTAGAGTTTGTAGCTCAAAAAGGTGATGTAATTGGTATTGTCGGGGTGAATGGATCCGGAAAATCGACGATGTCAAATTTAATTGCTGGAATTACACCTCCTACAAAAGGAAAAATTGATATTAAAGGAAAAGTTGCACTTATTGCTATTGCAGCAGGGCTGAACAATCAACTTTCCGGTAGGGAGAATATTGAATTAAAATGCTTAATGATGGGATTAAGTAAAGAAAAAATTGAAAAATTGACACCGGAAATCATTGAATTTGCTGATATTGGAAAATTTATTGATATGCCAGTCAAGAAGTATTCAAGTGGAATGAAATCTCGTTTAGGTTTTGCTATTTCAGTAAGTATTAATCCAGATGTCCTTGTAATTGATGAAGCACTTTCAGTAGGTGATCAAACATTTGCGGATAAATGTTTGACACGTATGAATGAGTTTAAAGAACAAGGGAAAACTATCTTTTTTGTAAGTCACTCTTTAGGACAAGTGAAAAAGTTCTGTACAAAGGCTTTATGGTTAGAATATGGAGAAATTAAAGATTATGGTCCAATTCAAGAAATTATGCCGAAATATGAGAATTTCTTAAAAGAGTACAAGGCTATGAGTAAAGAAGAACAGCAGAAGTTTAAAAAGGAATCTATGGAAAAACAGGCAGGTAAAACTTTAATAAAAAATGAACCTGCGAAAAGTGAGAATGAAGCTCAAGCTGTAGATTATGTATCATTATTAAGAAAACAAAGCTCACATCATATAAAAAAGAAAAAGGGACGAAAGTTCTTAAGTGTTTTTATATTATTGATGATGCTTGGTGGGATAACTTACTGGCAAAAGGATAATATTTTACATTCTCTACAGGCGAAAGAACAGAAAAAAGAGTCAATAGATAAGGTGGAGGTTCCTAAAAAAGAGGAGAACCCGCTCGCAACTTTAGACGTCCGTTATGTAAATTCTGCAAAAGGTCGTGTTAGAAGTAAGCCGAATTTAGATGGACAGGTAGTAGGAACGATATTATTTGGAACGCCGTTTATTGTAAAAGAGCAACAAAAAGAGATAGAATCAGATATTAATTGGTTAAAACTCACATTAGAGAATGGTGAAGAGGGATGGATTAGTGAATCCATTGTTAAATCAATCCCGTATAACCAAACGATATCTTATAACAAGTTTTTAGAGGAATTAAAACAAATAGAGGGAATTACCCCAAATTTAGAAGAGTATCTTGCTTTTTTAGGAAAGACTAAAGAAGAAATAATCAATACATTAGGTAATTCACAAAATGAGAAACAATTAGCAGTTGGAACATTAGTTCAATATAAAGATATTGATATAGTATATAACAATCAATCGATTGCTCAGAAAATAGATATTAAAAATATGAAAATACCAAAAGAAAGTTTATTTGAAAAATTAGGTGAAGCACAATTAAAAGCTGAGGATGATTCACTATTTATTTACCGATCAAATAAATTTGATTTTAATTTTTCTTTAATCGGCTCTACGATTAATTCAATATCAATCTTTGATATTTCAAAGTATTAAATTTTAGTAATATAATTAAATGTGTAATATTTATTAGATATTTTTAGGAGGATTATCATTGAAAACAGTAAAAAAAGCTATTATCCCAGCAGCTGGATTAGGAACTCGTTTCCTACCAGCAACTAAAGCAATGCCAAAGGAAATGTTACCAATTGTTGATAAACCAACAATTCAATACATTGTAGAAGAAGCGATTGAATCTGGAATTGAAGATATTATTATTGTAACTGGAAAAGGAAAGCGCGCTATCGAAGATCACTTTGATCATTCTTTTGAGTTGGAACAGAACTTACTAGAAAAGGGTAAGCATGAAATCCTTAAGAAGGTGCAAGAGTCTTCTAAAATTAATATCCACTATATTCGTCAAAAAGAACCGAAAGGTTTAGGTCATGCTGTATGGTGTGCTCGTAAGTTTATTGGTAATGAGCCATTCGCTGTTTTACTTGGTGATGATATTGTACAAGCTGAAACACCATGCTTACGTCAATTAATGGATCAATATGAGGCAACACAATCATCGGTAATTGGTGTTCAAACTGTTCCAGAGACGGAAACGCATCGCTATGGTATTATTGATCCACTAGCACAAAAAGGTCGTAGTTATCAAGTTAGTCAGTTTGTAGAAAAACCAGATCAAGGAACAGCACCATCTAACTTAGCGATTATGGGGCGCTATGTATTAACACCTGAGATTTTCACGTTCTTAGAGAATCAACAAACAGGAGCAGGCGGCGAGATTCAGTTGACGGATGCTATTCAGCGTTTAAATGAGATACAAAGAGTATTTGCCTATGATTTCGAAGGAAAGCGATACGACGTTGGAGAGAAGCTTGGATTCATTCAAACAACAATTGAAATGGCATTACAGCATGATGGGTTAAAGAATGAATTATTAAGCTATATGGAGAAGTTATTACAAAAAGAAATGGTTAATAATTAACTTTCATAAAAAAACCATCCCGGAAATTTATTGTAAAATAAATTTCTGAGATGGTTTTTTATAACTGTTTCATTAATTTATCTGCCACTTTTTTAGAAAGTTGCTTTGTCATTTTAGGAACAAATGGTTTTATGGCGCCGTTAAAGACAAAGGATCCTTTACCAGTTGTTCGCAATTCTAACTGACTTGTTACTTTTGTAGTAGAAGGAGAGAGTGATTCAGAATGAAAAAAGCCGCTACCAATTAATTTTTTTGTTGGAGAAGCCAGCGTAAAGCTAATTTTATCAGGCATTTGCCATTCAATAATTTCGACATTGAGACTAACGTCTCGCTTAATAAATCCTAAATCACCGTGCAAACGCCAAGTCGAATGTTTGTCATCAATAACTTTATGTTTAACATAGCCTGTGACTAGTGGAGCCCAATTGTTTATATCACTAATAAATTTCCAAATTTGATCCGGTGAAGCATTTAACTCTACAGTATGTATACCTTTTGCCATTTTTGGATTCCTTTCTAAAAATAAAAGTGCTTGAATAATTAGTTTAAAATCTTATATTCATTTTATCATAATATAAAAATGTAAGTTTTATTACAATCATTTTTATTTTAATATTTTTTATTAAAATTTATATTTCTAAATATCACATTTAAGAGAATGTAAGGAAAATAGAGAAATCCTGAGTAATATTAGGGAATTAATACGAAAAAGGTCGAAAATTAGGTTTTAATTTCTTATTTTTGTCATATATAATAAATCTTGAATACGACATTAAGGCTTAATATATTTGATATAATTTGCCTTTCCCTAACTTGGGTATACACTCTTTTCAACCTCCGTGTCAGTAATAATACATATTGAAAAGAGTGTATACATTTTTTTATTTTAGAAGGGAAATTTTAAAATCTTTTTTATAATGACAAATGAGAGTTAAAATGGGATAATGATAGTATAACTTCTGGTGGTATGACCAATCTTGTGTAAGGAGAGAAGTGTATGCTAGATATTCAACAAATTAAAGAAATAATTCCTCATCGCTATCCATTTCTACTAGTGGATAAAGTTTTAGAAGTAGAAGAAGGAAAGCGTGCTATTGGGATAAAGAATGTTACAGCTAATGAAGAATTTTTTAATGGACATTTTCCTGATTATCCTGTAATGCCGGGTGTTTTAATTGTGGAGGCTTTAGCACAAGTTGGCGCTGTTGCTATGTTGAAGAAAGAAGAGAATCGTGGTCGCTTAGCATTCTTCGCAGGTATCGATAATTGCCGTTTTAAAAGACAAGTCCGTCCAGGTGACCAACTTCGTTTAGAAGTTGAAATGACACGTGTACGTGGAGCGATTGGAAAAGGAAAAGCCATTGCTACTGTAGATGGTGAAATTGCTTGTGAGACAGAAATCACTTTTGCACTTGGTGACAAGAAAGAATAAATATATTAAGATATATGATAGACAAATAACAATATATAATTGTTATTTGTCTATTTTTTTGTGGTTGGTATAATAGAATTTACATGTATTGTAAGTTAGGCTTAAGAAAGAGGGTTGCAATAATGAAAAAGAAAATTTTATTTTGGATACTCGGTATCCTTGGGGTACTAATCATAGGTGGAGGAATTTATGCCTATAATGTATATTCTTCTGTATCTAATACTTTAAAGGAAGTTCATCAACCTTTAAAACGTGATCAAAACAACAATAAATTTGGAGAAAAAGTTAGCAAGGGTGAACCAGTGTCAATTTTATTACTGGGAGCAGACGAGCGCGGTAATGATAAAGGGCGTTCAGACTCTTTAATGGTAATTACATTAAATCCTAAAAATAACTCTATGAAAACAGTAAGTATTCCTCGTGATACGTATACAGAAATTGTTGGAAAAGGTAAAAGTGATAAAATTAATCATGCTTATGCATTCGGCGGAGTAGATATGTCTGTAGCAACAGTAGAAAACTTCTTGAATGTTCCTATTAATTATTATATTGAAGTGAACATGGAAGGCTTTAAAGATATCGTTGATGCAGTTGGTGGGGTAGATGTAAATAATGATTTAGAGTTCTCTCTAGAAGGGAAGCACTTCCAAAAAGGGAATATTCATTTAACAGGTGACCAAGCTCTAGCATATACACGTATGCGTAAAGAAGACCCACGTGGTGACTTTGGACGTCAAATGCGTCAGCGTCAAGTAATGCAGGCTGTTATTAAGAAGGGTGCAAGCTTCTCTTCTTTAACAGGTTATGGAGATGTATTAGCGGCAATTCAAAAGAATGTGAAGACAAACTTAACGCAAGATCAAATGTTTGATATGCAAAAGAACTATAAAGATTGCTTGAAGAATAGTGAAGATATTCAAATTCCAGGTGATGGTCACAAGGCTGCTGACGGCATTTGGTATTACTATGTTCCAGATGCAGCAAAACAAGATTTAACGAATAAATTAAGAGCGCATCTTGAAGTGACGAAGTAGCATAAGAGCCTTTATTACGTATGACTAGACGAAGGATTTCTTCCTGATGTGTATGGTTATATAATTCTAGTTTGTCATTTTAACTTTCGTACTAATGAATAAAAAGGTAGATATGTTTCCTCACATATCTACCTTTTTTTATAAATATTAACTAGTTAATATTTATAGAAAGAGGTTGTTGTGTAAAGGGATGGTGATAAGAAATGATTGATATACATTGTCATATTTTACCTAACGTTGATGACGGGGCGAATACGTTAATAGACAGTTTGGAAATGGCAAGATGGGCAGTGGCGGAAGGAATTCATACTATTATTGCAACGCCGCATCATAAAAACGGAAAATATGTTAATGAACGTGCTGAAGTTATATATAAAGTAGAAAGATTAAATGATGAGTTACAAAGACAAAACATTCCACTTAAAGTGTTGCCGGGGCAAGAAGTACGATTATATGGTAATTTATTAAAAGAATATGAGTCTGGTAAGGTTATGACTTTAAATGAGACAAATAAATATATGTTGATTGAATTTCCAGCTAATCATGTACCACATTATGCGGAACAATTATTATATGAGTTGAAATTAAAAAGGATTACTCCCGTTATTGCTCATCCTGAACGCAACGCTGAGTTTAGAGAGAGACCAGATAAGCTATACGATATTGTAAAGAAAGGTGCCTTGACGCAAGTAACAGCAGGCAGTTTGATTGGGAAATTTGGGAGGGAAATCAATAAATTTTCTTTGCAACTTGTTGAACATAATTTAACACATGTAATTGCCTCAGACGCGCATAATACAACAACAAGAGGTTTTAACTTAAATAAAGCTTATGAAAGAATTCAAAAGGAATTTGGAACTAACGTTATGCACGGGTTAAAAGGAGCGCCGGCTTTATTAATTAGCGGGCAATCAATTGTTAAGTACGAGGCTAATCGAATTCAACGTAAAAAGTTGTTTGGGATTTTTTAATTGGAGAGAAGCTTGTGATTGTAGGAAGTTAACTATATGAAACAAGTTGATAAGGCTCGAATTATACCATTTCAAATGAAAGTTTATGGTAAAATATAAGGAAGTAAATGATTTTAAATGTAAGAGAGAAGCTATTTGTTTTGTTGAGTATAGTTATTGAAGTAGGAGGAAGAAAATGAATTCAATTCTAATCTGCGGCGGAGCTGGTTATATCGGTTCTCACGCTGTGAAAAAATTAGTAGACGAAGGTTTATCTGTAGTAGTAGTAGATAACTTACAAACGGGTCATGAAGATGCAATTACAGAAGGTGCGAAGTTTTATAATGGCGACCTTCGTGATAAAGCATTTTTAAGAGATGTTTTTACACAAGAAAATATTGAGGCGGTTATGCATTTCGCAGCTGATTCTTTAGTGGGAGTTAGTATGGAGAAGCCTCTTCAATATTATAATAACAATGTGTATGGTGCACTTTGCTTATTAGAGGTAATGGATGAGTTTAAGGTAGATAAGTTTATTTTCTCTTCTACTGCGGCAACGTATGGTGAGGTAGATGTAGACCTTATTACTGAGGAAACGATGACAAATCCAACGAATACGTATGGAGAAACGAAGTTAGCAATCGAGAAGATGCTTCATTGGTATAGCCAAGCTTCTAATTTACGTTATAAGATTTTCAGATACTTTAACGTGGCTGGTGCAACTCCAAATGGTATTATTGGAGAAGATCACCGTCCAGAGACGCATTTAATTCCTCTTGTGCTGCAAGTGGCGTTAGGTCAACGTGAGAAGATTATGATGTTTGGTGATGACTATAATACACCAGATGGTACTTGTATCCGTGATTATATTCATGTTGAAGATTTAGTAGCGGCTCACTTCTTAGGTCTTAAAGACTTGCAGAACGGCGGAGAGAGTGATTTCTATAACTTAGGAAATGGTAATGGTTTCAGTGTAAAAGAAATCGTTGATGCAGTTCGTGAAGTTACAAATCATGAAATTCCTGCTGAAGTAGCACCGCGCCGTGCGGGAGATCCAGCACGTTTAGTTGCTTCTTCTCAGAAGGCGAAAGAGAAGTTAGGATGGGATCCTCAGTATGTAAATGTGAAGACAATCATTGAGCATGCTTGGAATTGGCATCAGAAGAAACCTAATGGGTATGAGAAATAAAATATAATAAGTGAAAAAGGGGTATTGTCGTTCAACATATGTTCGACAATACCCTCTCTTTTTTTATAAGTTTTTTGCTATACTAAACTGTACTATAATACAGGATGGAAGGAGGAGAATAATGAAAATACTTGTAGTTGATGATGAATCGAGTATTCGTAATTTGATTCGAATGCAGCTTGAGATGGAAGGATATGAAGTGCTCACGGCGGCTGATGGAAGAGAAGCTTTGGAGAAATGGAATGAAGGGCCGGATGTATTGATTTTGGATGTTATGCTTCCAGATACAGATGGGTATGAGTTGCTTCGTTTGTTCCGGGAGAAGGATAGGGATATTCCAGTCCTCATGTTAACTGCGAAGAGTCAGATGAATGATAAATTACTTGGCTTGCAGCTTGGTGCAGATGATTATGTGACGAAACCATTTAATTATGCGGAGCTTATTCTTCGGGTTAAGAATATGACGCGGCGCGTGAAGAAGAAAGAGGTAACGGTAAGCCATGAAGTAATCGGGGCGGGAGAGATTACGATTTGTCCTAAGGAAAGAAAAGTGCATGTTAGTGGACAAGAGATTCAGTTAACGTACAGAGAGTTTAATTTATGTCAGTTGTTTGTTTCAAATCCGCAGCGTGTATTTATGAGAGATGAGTTACTGGAGAAAGTATGGGGGTTTGAATATATTGGAAATACGAGAGCGGTTGATATTATGGTGCAAAGACTGCGAAAGAAGCTAGGGAATAGCGGGGAATATATTAAAACAATTTATGGCGTTGGCTATAAACTAGATTGTTAAGTGGTGATGGGATGTCTTTAAAAAGAAATATGGTGTTTGGAATCGTTGGACTGTTAATCCCGATATTTGTTCTTTTGTACGCAGTTGTTTATATTACGTTAGAAAAGAATATGTATCATAACGCAGCAAATTCTTTAGAAAAGTTAAGTGTAGAAGCACAAATTTATACGATGAATTATTTAGAGAAGGAAGCAGAGGTAGAGACGCTCGGTCCTAATTCACTTTTAATTGCTTCGTATTTAGCAAAGCGCATGGATGTCCGTGTACAGATGATTGGGAAGAATGGGGATGTTGTTGCGGATACGCAAAAGGGAGCACTTCTTCATCGGAATATTGATATTGAGAGTTCCTTGAAGGGGAAGAAATCTTATGTTTTTGAAGAGGGAGACCCAGCTCCAATTCTTTTGTTTTCAAGCCCGGTGTATTATGGAAACGATGTCATTGGTAGTATTCGTTTTATAAATGAGTTAACGGGTGAAAAGGAAGTTTTAACAAATGTCGGTTGGACGTTCTTAATGACGTCTCTTTGTCTTGTAGCTGCGGGTATTTTCTTTGCAATTCGTTTGGCAAAGTCTCTTCATAAGCCGATTGATCAGTTAAGACAAATGGCGCACCGGCTTGCGAATGGTGATTATAAAAGTAAGATTGAGTTAAATGAATATGTAGAAATTGCACAGCTTTCAGCGTCTTTTAATGCGATGGCTGATGGGATTGAACTACATATTAAGCAATTGAAGGAAGAGAAAGAGAAGCAGAAAGATTTCTTAGATCGCATTACGCATGAGCTAAAAACACCGCTAACGGCGATTATTGGCTATGTGGATTTAATTCCGAAGTTAAAGGCGAAGGAAGATGTACAGGAGAGCCTACGTTATGTGGCTGTAGAAAGTGAGCGTTTATTATCACTTGTAGAGGAATTACTTAAGTCTTCAAAGTACGGGACGAGTACGTTTGAAATATCACCTACAGTTGTGAATATAAAAGAATTAGCCGAAGAAGCAGTTTCAATTGTGAAACCTCGCCTACAGAAATTTGAGATTGAAGTTATCAACGAGTTAACAGATGTACATGTTGTTGCTGATTTCGATAAGACGAAACAGATTTTCTTAAATGTACTTGATAATGCGATAAAATATAGCGATGCTACGCAAATTCGTATGAATGTAATTATAAATGAATGTGAGGCAAAAGTTTTTGTTCATGATGATGGCATTGGTATAGATGAAGGTGTGCTGGCAGAGTGGAATGGATCGCCAGAAGGAAAGGTACTTCCTTCTAGTTACGGGAATGGTTACGGTTTGTATATTTGTCAGGAGATTATGAATAAGCAGGGCGGAAGTATGCGGATTGAGAGTAGTGAAGAAATAGGAACTACAATATTTATTACATTCTTGCTTCCGAGACGGATGGAAGACATAAAAAACTTGAAAGCGGTTAAATGATACATTTATGAAACAATTATGCGGTATTTTCGAAACAACGTTTTTTTATCTTGGAGGTAGGCAGAAATGAAAAGGCTATCATTTCAAATTCTTATATTTGTCCTTTGTATAATTGTTTCTCTTATTTTGTTTTATGTGATGGAGAAGCGAATATATAATCGAATCACAATAGTGAATGACAAACAAGCTGTTTTACAAAGAGTGAATGAATCCCTGCCTACTGAAATGAAGGTTAGGCATGAAAAGTGGGGAGAAATTGTTATAACGGATGAAGTTCGTTTGCATACGATTGTTTCATTCTTTGACCGAATTCAAATAAATCCGAGTGAAGCTAAGAATCAAGAACAAGTATTTACTGGAGAAGTAACGTACTTGAACGGACATAAACGTACTTTTGCAGTAGGTGACTTGTTCCAGTACGGGGCTGATATGTACGGAAAGAATGGTACCGATCCAATGATTTCAGCATTTCAAACGTATTTGTTAAGCCTGTATTACACACCAGAACGTATTCGTGATTTTTTTGCGTCAGCACAAGATGTCATAGTACGCCAAGGTGATGTAGAACGTGCGATGAATCTTACGCACATACTTGATTCGATTCGGTACGCAAAGCAAATTACAGATTACGGAGAAATCCAGAAGTTATTACAATCACAGAATGAACCGATCGCATATATTACCGCTTATAAAATTGGTAAGCGTATAAAGAATGAGCGTGAAGACATTCTTACTATTTCTGTGTATCCATCGTACTTTGTTGTGCAATATCTCGGTGATAATAATGGGAATGTCATGTATATGAAAAGCTCCCTCGCAAATTTATTTGTAAAGGAGAATGTGTCATGAGAAAGATAGCCTTTTTCTTTTTTTTGCTAGTAATTGGAGGAGCGATGTCTAGTTGCTCTCGAGATACAACCTCTATTAAATATAATAAAAGTGGTCTTCCTATTTTGGATGATCGTCATCTTGTTGCCTATGTAGCGGCTCGTGAGGAAGTTGGAGAAGCGTTGCTTTCATCATTTTGTAAACCACGCGGCTGTACGTATGAATTTATTCGTCTTTCGACAGAAGAGCTTCTTCGGAGAGTAGAAGAGGAAGCCGGAAATCCGAAAGCGGATATTATTATTGGCGGTACGGTAGACGCACATCAAATGATGAAGCAAAAAAACCTATCTATTCCTGTTACGAGCCAGCATGCGAACCGCATTTCAAAAACTGTTAAAGATAAAGATGGTTATTGGTACGGTTATGAGGTGGAGAAGCTGGCAATTGCGATCAATAAAGAGCGGTGGAACGAAGAAATAGCACCGCTCGGACTTCCTTATCCATCAAGGTGGCAAGATTTATTAAACCCAGTATATAAGGAAAAGATTATTATGCCAGATCCAAATGTATCAGGAACAGCATATACGTTTTTTCAATCACTTATTGATACTGTAGGTGAAGAGGAAGCGAAAGAATATGTTAAGAACTTTGCAGGGCAAGTTGGTGAAGTAACCGTGAATGGTTACATACCAGTGGAACTTGTTGCGAGCGGTGAGTATATGATAGGCATCAATTTCATGGGAGACCAGAGAATGCTTCAAAAACAAGGCTTTCCAGTTGTAAGTATCGTACCTGAGCAAACAGGGTTATCTGTTAATGCGATTTCGAAACTAAAACGTGCACCGAATGGTATTATTGCGGATTTATTTATTGATTATTGTTTATCAGAAGAAGCGGGTCACATTTTAGAAAAGGTTTCGTTTGGCGTGCCAACGATGTTTGCGAAGAACGAGAAAGAAATAGAAGGACAGCCGGTTAGAAGAACAAACCAAAATATATCAAATAGCGGAATAATCGAGATATGGAATAGACAACGTCTCTCTCAGAAGTGAGAAAAGGAGACGAAAGAAT
Source organism: Bacillus tropicus (assembly GCF_001884035.1). GTDB lineage: Bacteria > Bacillota > Bacilli > Bacillales > Bacillaceae_G > Bacillus_A > Bacillus_A tropicus. Next base: position 89,480 of record NZ_MACG01000028.1, on the reverse strand, counting down.
ATGTTTAAATGGCTCAAGCCAGCACCTGCAATTGAAAGATTGCCTGCGGATATGATCGACCGTGTATATCGATTATTACGTATTCGTGTGTTAATCGGAATTTCAGTTGGATATGCTGCTTATTATTTAGTTCGTAGTAACTTTACGTTATCAAGTACGTATTTAGTACAAGAATATGGCTTTAGTACAGCTGAAATTGGTCTACTAGGTTCAGTAATGGCAATTGTTTATGGATTTAGTAAGTTTTTTATGGGGAATTTATCGGATAAAGCTTTCGCCCAGCGCTTTATCGCGGTCGGTTTATTTTTATCAGGTCTTGTAAACATTTGCTTCGGTTTTGCATCTTCATTTGGGATGATTGTTACATTACTTGTTGTTAACGGTATTGTGCAAGGTATGGGAGCACCACCTTGTAGTATTGTTATGACGAAATGGTTCTCGAAGAAAGAACGCGGTACGAAAACAGGTATTTGGAATATTTCACATAACGTTGGTGGAATGCTTGTACCACCACTTGTCGGAATTGGTGTAGGTATTTTTGGTGAAAATCATTGGCAAGGTGGCGTATTTATTTTCCCAGCGATTATCGCAATGGTAATTTCAGTTCTTGTTTGGATTAATGCGAAGGATACACCAGAATCAGAAGGTCTTCCTCCAATTGATGAGTATCGTAATGACTATGAAAATCTTGAAAAAGCAGATAATGCTAACAAGATGTCTCCAAAAGAAATTTTAATGAAATATGTAGTGAAAAATAAATTTGTTTGGTTCTTATGTATCGCAAATGCATTTGTATATTTAATTCGTTTCGGTGTTATTAACTGGGTTCCACTTTATTTAACAACAGTTAAAGGTTTCTCAAAAAATGAAGCACACGCGGCGTACGCAATCTTTGAAGGTATGGCAATTCCAAGTTCATTAATCGTTGGTCTTTTAAGTGATAAATTATTTAAAGGAAAACGTATGCCATTATGTATCATTAGTATGGTCGGAGTTGTTATTGGTACGTTTGTATATTGGCAAGCAACTAGCATACTTGTTGTAAGTATTGCAGTTTCTATTATCGGTTGTTTAATTTATGTACCACAGTTCTTAATCGGTTTAAGTGCAATGGAATTAGTACCGAAATTTGCAGTAGGTACGACAGTTGGTATGTGTGGTCTGTTCGGTTACGTAGGTGGAAGTCTTGTAGCAAACGCAGCAATCGGTGTTATTGTTGATCGTTCTGGCTGGGATGGCTGCTTTATCTTACTATTAACAGGTGCCATTTTATCAACGATCTTCTTGTTCATTGTTCAACGTGGACACGAGAGCAAAGCTCCTAAAGCGGCGTAATATTTTGTTTGAAAAGCTATCCAATTATCATTTTGGATAGCTTTTCTTATATTCATATAATCTTTCCTTAAATCTATCTTAAAAGACAATATGTCATATTTCTAATCATTGGAATTTTTGTTACAATATAAATGGATGTGTAAAACTTTGTAAAAAGAATGTAATAATATGTAATTCATTTTCAGAAAGTTTTATACAATTTTTATATTAAACTATTAAGTTATAAAAAGGAGAGAGAATATGCTACCAAATACGGTTCGTACTCCAAACAAGAAGAAGAAATGGATTATTATCGGGGTTATTGCACTAATTGTCATTGTAGCAGCAGTTAATATTTTTGTAATGCAAGGGAAGAAGAAGGGCGCAGCAACAACGGCTGACGCTGTAAGTTTTGAGAAGGTAACGGAGCGAAAGCTGAATAATACGAAGTTAATTTCTGGTCAGGTGAAACCTGGGAATATTGAAAGTTTTTATGCGGATCCGACTAAAGGAAAAGTGAAAAATATTGAGGTAAAAGAAGGACAAGAGGTAGAGAAAGGTACGAAGTTATTCTCTTATGATAATGAAGAGATTAATTTGCAAATGAAGCAAGCTGAGCTTGATCAGAAGGTGGCAGATATGCGTTATGATCAAGGAGAGAAGAAAATTAATTCGCTCAAGAAAGAAATTAAGAAGGCGAAAGATAGCGGAGCTGGGAAAGAAGTAACAGATCCGATGGAAGAGCAAGTAAGTGAATTAGAGATGGCGCAAAAGACAACTGATCTTGAGAAAGAAAAAGGGAAGTTGCAGAAAGAAGAGTTAAGTAAAAAGCAGAACGAACTTACGATTTATAGTAACTTTGCTGGTGTTGTTCAAAAGTTAGATAAAGATGCGGCGCAAAGTTCATCTCAAGCGTTAGGTGGTCAAGGGAAGGCCTTCTTACAAGTGGCTTCTAAAGATCCGTTTCAAGTGCAAGGGACGTTAACTGAGCTTCAGAAGTCACAAATCCAACCAGATCAAACATTCACTGTAACTGCGAAAGCAAATAATAAGAAGAAGTGGACAGGTAAGATTACAGAGGTAAGCGAATTCCCAACGAGTGCAGAGATGGCCCAAGCTGGTGGTATGGGTGAAGCGACTCAAAATATGTCTCAATATACATATAAAGCAAGTCTTGATAGTCAAGATGGTTTATCTCCAGGTTATCACGTTTCATTGCAAGTAAATTTAGAGAATAAGACAATGGTTGCTGTTCCGACTAAGAGCATTGTAGAAAAAGACGATGATGCATTTGTTTATGTTGAGGATAAAGGAAAGCTTCGTAAACAAAATGTGAAAAAAGGTTCTACTGATGGAGACTGGACAGAGGTTGTAGAAGGCGTAACAGTGGGGCAAAAGGTGGTTAAAAATCCTTCCGACGATGTGTATGACGGAATGGAAGTGAAAGAGAAATGATTACGTTAAATAATATTGCTAAAACGTATTATCAAGGAAAACTGGCAGTGCCGATTTTGCATGGTATTAGTTTAACGATTCAGGGCGGTGAGTTCGTTTCCATTATGGGACCGTCTGGCTCTGGTAAATCAACGCTTATGAATATTATCGGTTGTTTAGATCGTCCAACAGAAGGCGAATATATGCTGAATGATGTGAATATCTTAACAGCAGACGAGTCAAAGCTTGCTTTAATTCGTAATGAATATATCGGTTTTGTGTTTCAGCACTTTAATTTGCTGCCGCGTCTTTCAGCAGTCGAAAATGTTGAGCTTCCGCTCGTATATGGTGGCATAAAGAAAGCAGAGCGTCGCAAGCGTGCCTTAGAGGCATTAGGTAAAGTTGGATTAGCAGACCGCGTGCATCATTTACCGAATGAATTGTCAGGTGGGCAGAAGCAGCGTGTAGCAATTGCAAGAGCGATCGCGAATAATCCAACGTTCATTATGGCCGATGAACCGACTGGTGCGCTTGATACGAAATCTGGTGAGCAAGTTATGGATATTTTTACAAAGCTTAATGCAGAAGGTACAACAATTGTTATGGTTACGCATGAAGAGGAAGTAGCAGCGTATTCTTCCCGCCGCATTGTACTGCGAGACGGGAAAATTACAGAAGATAGAAGGTGTGCGGTATGAGTTTACTAGATAGTATAAAAATTGCTCTCTCTTCTATTTTAGCTCATAAACTGCGTTCAGCTCTTACGATGCTCGGTATTATTATCGGCGTTGGTTCGATTATTACTGTCGTTGCAATTGGGCAAGGCGGAGAAGCGATGCTGAAGTCGAAATTCGCAGGTTCTGGCGGTAATAATCTTATGCCAATTCAATTTAAAGCAGATATTAATGATGAGTTTGCTATGGGCGGATTTCAAATACCGAAGTTAACGGAAGAGGATATTTTGGAAGTGAAACAAGTGAAAGATGTTTCACATGTTATTACGACAAACCAGAATTCAGAGGTGCTTGATGTAAATGATAAAAAAGCAAATCTGAATATTATTGGTCTTGATAATGAATATTTTGCGGTTAATAAAGTAAAGGTCGTAAAGGGACGTACTTTAAGTGAATCAGATATTACTCATGCAAATAATGTTGTGATGATTAGTACAAAAACAGAGGAAACATTATTTAAGGACGTAAACCCAGTTGGACAAATTATTGAGATGAAGGGGCAACCAATGCAAATTATTGGTGTGTATAAATCTGATAATGAGTTTATGGGATTTGAAATGGAAGAAGCGTTAATCCCCCTTACATTATGGCCTGTTTTATACGGAACGGATGATATTCAAAATATCGCAATTCAAGCTAAAAATGTAGATGACTTAGAAGCAGCGGGGAAAAAAGCTGTTGATGTATTAAATAGTCGTAAGCCAAGTGAAATTCCAGGTAAATATGAACTGGTAAATTTAAAAGAATTCCAAGAAAATGTTTCTAAAGTAACTGGTATTATGACGATGATCATCGGCGGTATTGCAGGTATTTCATTAGTCGTTGGTGGTATCGGTGTTATGAATATTATGCTTGTATCTGTAACGGAGCGTACACGCGAAATTGGGATACGTAAAGCACTTGGGGCAACACGTAGTAAAATTTTATTACAGTTTTTAATTGAAGCAGTTATGTTAACACTTCTAGGTGGTTTAATCGGAATTGGTCTTGGATACGGCGGAGCATATATCGTTTCCACATTCGCAAAATGGCCACCGCTTGTTTCATGGGAAGTTGTCGTTGGCGGCGTATTATTCTCGATGACACTTGGTATTATCTTTGGATTAATTCCAGCAAACAAAGCTGCGAAATTAGATCCAATTGAAGCACTTCGTTATGAGTAATTAATCGTGTAGTAGAACTACACATTACCGTTTTAGTGGGCGGTTCGTAGCCTCTTGCGTGAGGAAGTGAACCGCCCGTTAGAACGGGTTATATAAATAGAAGGAGGCGTTATAATGGAAGCAAATGTGAATACACAAAAAGCTGGTGGGGAGAAGCCATCATTGTTTGGAATGATTACTTCTCCTGGTTTACAGTTTGAGAGAATGAAGACGACTGAGAAAGTTTGGGGTATGTTCTTCATAGTGGCAATATTACAAGGGATTGTAGGTGGTTTAAATTCGTATATTACGTATACATCACCTGAAATGATTGAAATGCAAAAGAAATTAGGAGGCGAATTTGCAAATAAGGATTCGCTTGTATCAGATGTAATTTCTGGTACGATATGGGGAATAGTAGGTGTTATGATTGCAACATTAGTTGTTGCAGCTATTTATAAAGTGTTCATGATGTTTTACGGGAATGATACTTCTTATAAAAAAATAGTAATGATTATTGTATACGCAGATATTATTGTTATTATTGGTGGACTTATTAATGGTGTTATAGCTTTAATTTTAGGTGCTGGACCAACTGCGTATACAAGTTTAGGACCACTATTCGATCAAGGTTCACTTGCATATGGAATTGGTAATACAATTGAATTGTTCTATTTATGGAATTTAGTTTTAATTTGGTTAGGATTACAAGTTACAGCAGGATTAAGTAAAGTGAAAGCAGCTATTCCAATTATTGTCTTATTCATTATTAAAGCAGGATTCCTAGCTGCGATTGTTGTATTAATTGCAAAGTTCTTACCTGGTTTGCCGGTATAATATGATTGGGCAAAAAGGTGGCTCTCCCGAGAGTCGCCTTTTTTATTTTTACTCCTACTTCAAATACCATCAGCAAAATTTCAAATTCTACCTAGTGTAATTTCAAATTTCGGTAGTAGTATTTGAAATTACTCACAGTGAATTCGCTTCTTTATTTTTATATTGTGGAGGTACCGGCGGAATAACAAGGAGGTATACCTTTTAGAAGTGGGTACTGTGTGAAACCAGCAACTTTTACAGAGACAGCTTTGTTGTATGAAGGAATGATCGTAAATCAAATAAAGAAGTTAGGTATTTATCAAGATTATGAAGAGTATTATCAATGTGGGTTAATCGGTCTTTGGCATGCGTATGAAAAGTTTGATGCGGAGAAAGGGAGCTTTCCTGCATATGCAGTTGTAACGGTACGTGGTTATATATTGGAGAGGTTGAAAAAAGAGTTCACAGTGCAAGAGAAGTGTGTATGTGTAGGAGAGTATGAGGATATCTTTCGTTTTGAAGATATTGAAATGAAAGTGAAGGATTTTATGAGTGTATTAGATGAGAAGGAGAAGTATATTATTTTTGAACGCTTTTTTGTAGGAAAGACGATGGGGGAAATCGCTTTAGAGACAGAGATGACCTATTATCAAGTAAGGTGGGTGTATCGGCAAGCGCTTGAGAAAATGCGAAATAGCTTAAGGGGATAGACATTATCATAAGAATGGAAGGCAAGGGATATTGCTTTCCATTCTATTTATTTTGTTAAGGTAGTAAATGTAATAAGAGGTTTTTGAATTGTAGTGAATCTTGCATGTTCATACGTGATAATACGTATCCGGCTTTTAATAATTGTTGTTTTAACTTATGGGGACTGATATGTATGGTTGTAGTAGTACCATTTGAAAAATGAATAGTAGCTTTTTTACTTTTTTTCAAAAATTCTATGTCATCTATATGATTATAAAACAGCCATATACAGTTTGGAGAAGAAGGAGATTCTGTTGGGAAAGTACAAATATATTCTCTATGATTAATTGGAATTGGAACATTTTGTTTGAACTTAAAGTTTGTTTGAACTGCATTACGTCTGCCTTGATAAGTAGAATGAACATTGGCTAGACAAGATTGCTTGATGAGTTGGAGAGCAGTTTGACAGGAGTAAAGATGGTTCCCGCTACTGTCGATAATTTTGGTACGATAATAAGGGTGCTTGTATGGTTCCAGCATCATTGTAGAATTAGAAATAATAATATCATTTTCTTCATTCATAAATTTGATTCCCCCTTTATAAATGGTAGTAATTCTAGATATAATTATATACGAATGAAGTAAATTAATTGTTAATATTCTGTTTCGTATTGTAAACTTTGGTTATTCGTTTACAATCAAGAGATGATAGCTTTTCTAATTTGCATCGCTTGTACATATATATGAAAATAGAAAAGAGTAGGCGGTGAGATAGTATGAAGAAAAGGTATATTATTATGGCTCTAGTTGTTGTTCTTCTAGTATATTTAGCAAATAGTAATCCGAGTAAAGGTGAATATACGGATTGGGCAGCAAAGCAGTTTATGAAACGTAATGATGTAAGTAAGAAGCTAGATGAAGTTCAAAAGGAAAATGAAGAGGGTCTCCTTGGTGATTTAGCATCGGCTGGTAAGAAGTTGGCGAAAAAATATGTTGAGCCACAAGTTGGATTATTAATCGATCATTATACGAAGCGAGATGATTATATATTCTTCTCAACATATAAGACGGAATTTGATATCGGCGGAGAACATTATAAATATGTATGCGTCGGTTTTTCAAAAATCTTTATTCCAATTGAAATGCCGAAGAAAAAAGACGAATCTGCAAAATAATGCAGATTCGTCTTTTTTGTTTATCCGACTTTAATGGGCAGTAAGACCCCCACCTCAAAATGCAGCGAAAACAAAGAAGTTAGGTGGGGGATCAACTGCCCATAAAAGTCCGATTGGTGAGGGCTGATAATCAGTGGGGGATGAAGAAAACCCCCACTGATTAAAGTTTCACTTTATAAGGTAATGGGAACTTCAGATACATTTCTTTCTACGAGACGAGCTCCTTTTTTGCGGGTATTTTCATTAATTGATGAAAATACAGATGAGGCAAGGATCGTATCCATTACTTGATTGACGACTTGTGCATCGATGGGTGTGATAGGTTTCTCGATAGAAAAAACAACTGTTTTTCCATCTTCTTTCGCGAAGATCAATTCTAGTACTTGCATATGTTATTGCCTCCTTTTTTTTATCCAGCTAGTAGTGTTAGCTAACAATAAGAGGGGATGCCCCCTCTTTAAAGTTTCATCTTATAGGCTAGAAAGATCTGATGTGCTAACAAGTTGTACAGCGTGAAGTGTTGATGCTTGTAAAGAAGCTAGAGCACGTGCTACGTTTTGTACTTGCTCTAAGTTTGCGTTTGTTTTTACGCGCTTAAATTGTTTGTTCTTAAAAACTGTTTTTCCGTTCTTATCTAATCCATTGTTTAAGACAAGACGTAAAGTTAAATCCATTACGATTGTTTCGACTGCCATTTTTATCACCCCCTTTCACTATATAAATAGGGCGTGAATGTCATGTTTTGGCGTGAAATATATTCTTTTTTTTGATACTCTTAAAAGACTAAGAGAGGAGTTTCGGAAGAATGAATCGTAAATGGTTATTTTGGATTCCTGTTTTACTGTGGATGGGGCTGATTTTCTATTCCTCGGCACAACCGTATAAAAAGCAGGATATGCGTTCAGATATTGAACAATATGTAAATGTGGAGTTTGTGAAAGAGCATTTTTCATGGGTATCTATCGATTACGGCGGTGGTACACCTGTTAGCATTGCAAATAAAGGTGTAGGCGGATTTATTGAGTTCTTTCTTCGTAAAGGTGCTCATTTTATGGTGTTCTTTATGCTCGGTGCATTGACGTATTACGCTTTTCATAAATTGGGTTATTCGAGAAAAAGGTGTTTTATATACGCTCTCCTTTTCGTTGCGGGATATGCAACATTTGATGAAATTCATCAATGGACTACGGGAGATCGCACACCGATGTGGCAAGATTCATTACTGGATACGTGCGGCGGATTAACAGGGATTATAATAAGTAATTGGTTTTGGAATAGAAAAAGGAGCTAATCTTGTGAGATTAGCTCCTTTTGTTTATACACCAAGCAATTCTTTTAGTTCATCTGTAGATAGTTCAGTCATCCAACTATCGCTTGTAATGACGGCGTTGTTTAATGATTGTTTTCTTTCTAACATTTCATCGATTTTTTCTTCAAGTGTCCCCGTTGTAATAAGTTTATGAACGTGAACGAAGCGCTTTTGACCAATGCGATATGCGCGGTCTGTTGCTTGGTTTTCTACAGCGGGATTCCACCAACGATCGTAGTGAATGACATGGTTGGCAGCTGTTAAGTTTAAGCCTGTTCCACCTGCTTTTAACGATAAGATGAAAATGTCATACGTTCCGTTTTGGAACTGCTCGATCATTTTGTCACGTTCTTTCTTCGGTACACTACCGTTTAAGAAGAGGACGCGCTGACCGAAATGTTCTTCTAACACATTTTTTAGCATGTTCCCCATACCAATGTATTGTGTGAAGATCAAGCAACTTTCATTTTGATCTTTTATATTTTCAATTAGCTCCATTAGCGTGCTTGTTTTCATGGAACGTTCGATGATGTCTTTCGGTTCTGTTTCTTTTAAATAAAGAGCAGGGTGATTACAAATTTGTTTAAGTTTGTTCAGCATGAGTAATATAAATCCGCGTCTTTCAATTCCGCTTAATCCTTCTACATTTTGCAATGTATCTTGAACAAGTTGTTCATATAAGGAAGCTTGTTCCCCAGTCAGTGGACAGTAAGCTTTCTGTTCTTGTTTATCTGGTAAGTTTAATGCGACTGTTTGATCTTTCTTCGTACGGCGCAGTAAAAACGGTGAGATAAACCGTTGAACTTGCTGGATTTTTCCTTCGTCACGGTCCTTTTCAATCGGTGAGACGAAGCGGCGCTGGAATTGCCCTAAGCTGCCAAGATATCCATGATTAATGAAGTCGAAAATAGACCAAAGCTCGGCAAGGCGGTTTTCCATCGGTGTCCCAGTTAATGCGATTTTGTGATTTGCTTGCAAGTTTCGCACTGCTTTGGACTGTTTCGTATGTGGGTTTTTGATATTTTGTGCTTCATCCAAAATAACAGCATCCCAGCATAACGTACTAAGTTCTTCCTCATCAAGCTGAGCTAATGCATAAGATGTTAATACAACATCTGCTGATTGAAGGAAGTCTTTAAATGATGTACCTTTAGCTCGGTTACTTCCATAATGTAACTGAACACGTAAATTCGGTGCAAAACGCTCAAATTCTTTTTGCCAATTTCCAAGAACAGATGTCGGTGCCACGATTAAAGCAGGACCTGTTTGGAGATTGTTCTCTTTTATATATAGTAAGTAAGTAATCGTTTGAATGCTCTTTCCAAGTCCCATGTCGTCAGCTAACAATGCGCCGAATCCAAGCTTTCTTAAATATAATAACCACTCAATACCATGCTGTTGATACGGACGGAGTGTGGCGTTTAGTGAAGAAGGGACATCTACTTTTGGAATATCTCCAATGTGTAATAGTTTTTGGAATAGATCTTCATAATATCCATCTAGTTCAATTTCAATATCGGTAAACGGACTATCCTCTTCTACAATTTCTGTTTCAGCAGTGTTTGATAAATGTTGTTGAAGGACATCTTTCATTTCAAGTCCATACTTATCAGCACGGTTCATGAGTTTTCGTACTTCTTCAATAAAGGCTGGATCTAGTCTCATCCACTGACCATTTATATTAAATAATCTTTTGTTTTGTTCAACGAGTTCAAAGAATTCACTTTCTGATAAATCAATGCCGTTCGTTGAAATGCGCCAGTCAAAATTAACGAGCGTATTCATGCCGAAGAAAGATTGTGTTTGCGTAGCATTTTGCTTCAGCTGCACACGTAATTTTGGTTTTGTCGCTTTTAAATTTTGCCACCACGATGGCAATAAAATCGTAATACCTGCGGCAAGTAGTTCGTTACTTGCGTCTGTCAAGAAGTTCCACGCTTCTGTTTCAAAGAGTTCACTTCGGAATGTATCCCCTTCTTTTAACCAAGGTACGAGCTTACTGAAGCCTTCTTGTGTTTCAAGAATACGTTCTTCATAATCGTGCCATCGCTTTGGTAAAGAATCGATACTCTCATATACATATATGCGATGTGCTCCGCGCTTTGGTGTAACAATTGTTTCAAGCTTCCACATTTCAAATTCTTCTTGTGGCTCTTGTAGTCGTAGCCCGATTGTAAAGGGAAGGTCATCTTCAATGTAACCAATTTTTCGAAGCCAATCTTCTTCATGTAGTGCTGCGTCTAATTGTCTTTTCGTAAAGTCGTAATGTTCATAAAGTCTCTTTGCATCTTCCCATCCATCGTTTGAACGGTTATCTTGTAATATACTTTCATTTACCGCGGATGAGAAAAGAGAGGCTAATGTGTCATCTTCAATCGGTGTATGTTGTACTTTCCAAGAAGGTTGTTTTGGCCAACGCTCCATATCAGGTACGAAGCTACCACTTGTGAAGGCATCCCACAATTCGTTCGCATCTTCCGTAAGTGCTGTAATAGGGCCGTTCATTTGAATACGGGCAAAGGAGTTCATCGGTTTATTAGCGATGTATTCAAATGCTTGTGCGTTTGTTAGCATAACACCTTGTTTTCCTTCAAAGGTTGCTTCTTTTAGAAACGTACCGTAGAAGGAAGTGGAGTGCCATGTAAATGCATTTCGTTTCCAACTTGTTACGGATAATGGAGTACCGCTATCATCTTCTCCCCAAAGGAACCAACCGTGACTAACGTGCTGGAGCCTAATTGTTACTTCAGTTTGATTGATCATCGATTAATTTTCCTTTCCGTAATTCCTCTTGTAGTGCACGCAGACGTGAATGTAAGTTTGCGATGTGAATAATGAAAGCATCCCATTCATCGGTACGCTTTAATCGTTTATATAATGTACGTAATTTCTTTAAGTAACGAACTGCACGTCTATATGATTTACGATTTCGCTCTTCAATTGCCTCTACAGCAGCAAGGTGATAAAGAGGAAGGGCTGCTTCTGGTGCTTCCTTCTCAATATCTTTCAGCGGTTCTTTCAAAAGTTCAATTGCTTCAAACCCATGTAAGAGCTGAAGTTCTGCCCATGTGCGATACTGCTTTTTCGCCAGTACGTATTGCTCATAGTTTGCGAAACTATATGGTAATAGCTCTTGTAGAATCATTTCGAGTCCAGCTTGTTCATTTGTATGGGTTGCATACGTTTCATACATGATGACAAATAAGCGCACAATATCTTTTATGAAAATCGTATTTTCTTGTTCATGTATCGTTGTTTTTACTTGTTTATACGTAAAGGAAAGCCAGTTTTTCGCACGATCCCACTTCATTGCATTTAATAACTCTTCTAACCAATAGAAGTACAGACTTACAACGGAAGCAGGCTGTTTTTTTAGTAAGTCCATCGCTAATAGGTCTTCGTCATTTAAAAAGAGTAGATGAGAAGATGCTAATGCTTTGGAAAGTGGATTCATTTTCGTATCGATTCGTTTTTCTTCTTCTTGTATTTGCTCGTTACTGTGTAAGAGTTCACTCCATATGTGACGATAAATAAAAAATCTCTCTTGCGTATAGGCGTCAGTGGAGAAGAATACTTCGTGAACGAGACGAGCTGTTTCTTGCAAAATTAATTTAGACTCTGAAGGAATCGATTCTGATTGTAAGTCCCGAACGATGGATTCCACTTTATCTACAAATAGGCGAACGACGTTAACTGGCTGGTGATAAGAATACGTTTTATTTGCTTCAAAGTCCTGAATTTCTTCTAATAATTTTTGAAAGCAATAAAGTGCTGCATGTAGCCTGAACAACTCATGTATCACAATAATACGTGGAGCTTTCCGCTCGAGTTTTGTATAGAAGTCCGTAAAAATACTCATAAGAAAATACATTTGTTTATAAGTAAGCCGAGCTTGTTCTTTTTTAAATGATTCATATTCGTTATCAAAATAGGATTGCCAACTTTTATAATCCGTTTCTTCAAAAGCTGATGATTGTAATACTTGTCTTGCAGTTCGAATAGGAGGAAGGGAAGGTTTCGTATTATTTTTAAATAAAGTTAATACATCTCCTACTTGCCCGAAACTAGATGCTGCCGATAGTAACACAGCGAGCATATGCTCACATTGCGTTGGTGCGAAGCAATCGCAATAGCTTTCAGCGACGTTACGAATCGGGATATGGACGCTATATACGCTGCCTTCAGCATCTACAGTTCCTGATAGCGTATAGCCATCAAAGTCAACGTTGTAGACAACACCACTACGATATAGGTGCCGAGCTGTAGCGACATGTTCCTGATCAGCTGTTTGCTGTGGATCTAGTCCTTGAACGAACTCATTCGCAATCATCATAATTTCATCTTTCGTAATTGAGTGTTGCAGCATAATATTCCTCCGTACACATATTTCTTTCCTTTACCATTATAAACAAAAAATGCTCAAAACAGAAAAAATGAAATTTAGATTACATTACTTGAAAATCATGGTAATATATAAAATGTTAATTTTGTATATTACTATATTTTTATAGGGGGAGAATCAGTTTGTCAGATTTACAAACGAAGTTAGGCAGTGGAATGAATAAGTTACAAGAAGGAATTGAGCAAGGGAAGATGAAGCTACAAGTTGCGCAAGAAATTGCTCAATTGAAAAAGGGAATGCAAGTGCAAATGCAGAAAAAGGCAGAGGTTCTATTAGAGGTTGGACAACAAGTATATGTTCAATTAAGAGGAAACGGAGTAAATGAAGAAAGTTTGAAAGAAATGATTGCTCCAGTTCAAGAATTTGATGTGGCTATTTATCAAGCGAGAAAACGCATTGTTGAATTGCAAAAACAACAAGGCGAGAAAGCTACATGTGAATGTGGTGGACCTTTATCGATGAATGATAAGTTTTGTGGTTCATGCGGAAATCCTAACCCAATGTTAGCGGTAGAAAATGACGGTGAAACGGCAAATTGTATTTCATGTGATGAGCATATCGATAAAAACTCTACTTACTGTCCGGTTTGTGGAATTAAGCAAAGTGGGGAGTGAATAAGATGTATTGTCGCACGTGCGGAAAGCAACATGGTGAAGAAGTAAATTATTGCCCAAATGAAGGTAGTATGGAGATTGCGGGAGCTACTGATGTAGTAACGTTAGAACAAGATACTGCGAAATATTGTAAAGGCTGTGGTAATGAAAATGCTCAGCAAAATTTATATTGTCAAAAGTGTGGGCACTCGTTATTTGTTGTAAAGAAAAAAGAACAAGCTGTAAAATTACCTACGATGGACGGTGCTCCTAAGGTTGAATTCAAAGCAGATAAAGCCGTGTTAAAAACAGGTTTTATTGGTGGAGCTGTTGCAAGTATTCTCATGTTAATTGCTGGATGGATTGGTAGTGTATTATTTGCATCTATGTTAAGTGAGATGTTTAGTACATTTGCGAAAGAGTTAGAAATGCTACCAAACTTTTATGCGAGCGCGACTGCTACACTGCTAAGTTATCATTTACTTGGTTTTACAGCTAGTGCCGATAGTGGAATGGTATTATCTTTATCTTGGCATACTCCATTTACATTATTATTGATCATTCCATTTATTGTTTTCGCTGGAACAGGAATTTGGTTAGGAAAGCAGCGTGCTGCAAAAACGATTAAAGATCAAATTTTTATCGCAGCAACAGTTGGTATTATTTATGGCGTCTTTTTATTTATCATAAGTTTTATCGCATCACAATCTTTTGCAATTCCATTCTCAGATGCAGGTAAGATTACGGTTGGTTTTTCAGCATTTAAGAGCTTTTTGAGTGGTTTTGTATGCGGAACATTATTTACTTTATTAGGATTTATTGCTCATACAAGCAAAAACAATATGGCAGCAGCATTCCAAGAATTAATGCCATATGGAGCATCTATTTATTATGGAATTTCATCTATGATAAAAGGGTTTTTAGCGACAGCGGTAGTAATGTGCATTTTAGCTGTAGCGTTAGTAAGTAACATAGATAGTGCTTCACCATTACAAGAAGCGAAAGAATCTAAAAAAACACAAGCTGTATTATTAGCGCTAGAATTAACACCTCAAGCATGGAGCATGGCTCATTTTTCTCCGTTAGAAGTGTCAAGTCCAGCATTGGATCATGAATTGAAAAAATTTACTAAGAAAGCATCTGATAACAAATTAGCATTCTCATTCGTGTCAGGTATTTCTGTAAATGGTATCGGAATGAAGGATGTCATAATTGCACAAGGTGGATATCCAGAGGATCTTGCTGAAGTAGAAGAAGTCAATGGTGCATTCCATTATGGCTTATTACTACTTATCATTCCAGCATTCTTTATGTTCATGGCTGGGAGGAAATTAGCGAAATTACCAACTGCGAATATGTATATCACACTAGCGGTATGTAGTGGTTCTTACACGATTATGATGATTGTAATGAACATCATTTCTAAGTTCCAAATTGATGTATCTGGAAATATAAAGAACTTCTTTGGAGCGGGCGGTACTGTATTATCTATGCAAAATTCATTTGTGTATTTAACTTTGTTTAGTTTTATTTTGACATATGTAGCGGCATTCGCTGGAATGAAATTAGCTAAAAAATAGGGGGAGAGCATGTTGAAGTTTTGTGGAACATGTAAAAAGAACGTTGCAGACCATTTGAACTTTTGTCCTGAATGTGGAAGCAAAGTGGAAGTAATTGTTGATAAAACTGCCGCTTCATACACAGAAGTACAAAATGAGATAAAACCAGCGAAAAGTAAGAAAAATTTATTTTTAATCATCGGTTTCCTCATCATTGCGGCTGTATTATTTGGAGCATATAAATTTGGGGCATATAAGTTTTCAAAAGAAAAACAAGTAAATGTGATGATTGAAGCATTCCAAAAGAAAGATATCAATGCAATTGATGAAATTGTGAAAGCAGATGATCCAAGTTTAAAGATTAAGACAGAAGATATTAAGGCGTACATGCGTTATTTAAAAGAGAATCCTTCGTATAACAAAGAATTATTGGCTTATTTACAGAAACAGACAGTAGATCAAAAGTTAACAAAAGATAAGGCATCTTTTAAAGATGGACAAATTGTAGAAGAAGGAAAAGAGTGGTTTTTATATCCGAAGTATAAATTCAGCATGAAATCTTATTATATGAGCGTTAGTACAACTGCAAAAAATGCTGAAATATATGTGAATGATAAAAAAGAAACTGAACTTTCTAGTGGTAAAACTTCGAAAGAATTAGGACCATACTTCCCAGGTACGTATGTTGTAAAGGCAACTGCGAAGACTGAACTTACTGAATTAGAAACAGAAGAAGAAGTAGATTTAGCAGATGAACAGAGTGGGAAAGTAGAAGTGGATTTATCACTTGAAGGAAAGTATGTAACGATTTCTTCTGATGAAAATGATGCAACTGTATTTGTGAACGGTAAAAAACGTGGGAAATTAAATTATGGAAGTTATAATCTAGGTCCTGTATCGACAGACGAAACAGTGGAAGTACACTTAGAGAAAACTACTGATTTTGGTGTGATGAAATCTGAAAGTATTAAAATTGGAGACCAAAGCACGTATTATTTAAAGTTCCCGAAAGAAACATCAAGTTCGGCTGTTGGTGAATTTGTACGAAATCATATTTATGATAATGTACGTGCGATTTCATTAAATGATTTTAGTCTAATTGAAAATAACTATGATAAGAGCGGCAAATCGTATAAAGAAGACCGTGATTACTTGCAATATCTACACAAAAAAGGAATTACAGAAGATTTATTAACAATGGAAGTTCGCAATGTAGAGCGTCAAAGTGAAACGAAATATAAAGTAACGACATATGAAGAGTATCATATTCGCTACGGTGATGGATCTGTGAAGTTCAAAAGCTTTAATAATGACCATATCGTTACTGTGAATGGAAATGGAAAGATGTTGTACCATTCTCTTGGAGCGAATAATACGTTGAAATCAGAGGAAGTATCTGGTCCAACTCGTTAATGAAAAAGGCTATCTCATGATTGAGATAGTCTTTTTTCAATTAGAAGCGCGTTTCCTTTAATATCGCTTGCACATATGGATCATGTAATATTTGCTCTATAATTGGTAACATGTTTTGTTCGAATGGAATGTCGATAGGAAATGGCTTTTGAGAGCCTGGTTTTATTCCATATTGCACAATTTTGTAATGTGTATTGTTTTCAGATTTGAGCACAATTAACTTATAGCGATTATCATCACCAGCGAGTGAAAAATCAATAGAAGTAGCGTTATATGTTACTTCATCTTTATATATGTACGGTTTTGGCGTACCGATCCAGTCTACTTTTGCTTGTACATTCATGGGCGTAGCCTCCTTATAGCTATTATAAATAAATAAAAGCCAGCTCTCAATAAAGAGAACTAGCTTGTAATTTAGCAGTCATTGGTTATTTTAAAATTTTCACTTTAACAGTTTTGCGTCCCCATTTTTGAGCAGCACTATCTGATCCAAGTAGGATGTCGATACGGTTACCTTTAATTGCACCGCCAGTATCTCCAGCGATAGCTTCTCCGTAACCTTCTACCCATACTTTAGACCCTAATGGGATTACTTTCGGATCAACAGCGATCATTTTCATGTTTGGGTTCGCTGTTAAGTCATGACCCATTGCAGTTAATACACGGCCGCCGTATGTGCCACCGTTTTCGCTCGGATGAGCTGTATATGCTGTAGCTACAACTGTTAACTCACGACCACCAGAAGGTGTGTTAGTTTCAGCAGCCTTTACAGCAGGCTTAGCAGCTTGTTTTGCTTGTGCTGCAGGTGCTTTAGCTGGTGCTTGCGCTTTAGCAGGAGCAGCTTGTTCTTGTTTCTCAATAACAGGTGCTGTACCTGTTAAGAAAGGAACGTGAACATAAGCTGTTTTCCCATTATATTCGAATTGTAACCACTCATTTTGTACTTGGTGCGTTGTTTCGATCATATCATCTTTATTAAGCGTCCCAAGAATTTCTGAGTTTGTGTTCGCCTCAGCACGTACGTTTAATACGTTAGCTGTTACGTAGTAGATGCTTTTTGTGAACTCTGCACTTACGAATGCGTCTTTACCATCTAAAGTGATTTTTGACCATCCGTTCTCTGTATTTTGAACATCTATTTTATTACTGTTTAGTAATTTACCGACAACTTTTGATTCAGTAGTAGGGTTTTCGCGTACATTTAGTACGTCTGTTGTTACAACAGTTTCTGCATTAGCAGATGATGTGAAAATCCCAAGACCAAAAACTGCTGCTGTTGCTATTCCAATTAATTTTTTCATGATAGCCTCCATTGCGTTTGTTTTCGTGTCCTCATTATAGCAACAGATTTTTTCGGATTTCGGGAAAACACACAATTACAAACCATTCGTAATAAGTCGTTAACATCCTGTAATATAACAAAAAATATAGGAAAGCGTTTTTCATTCTATGAGATTATTAGGTTTCTACTTATATTCAAAATATTTAATACAACGTATTGTTTTCGGCGTAAATAAAAATATTACAAGAGTGTTACATGATGTTTACTAAACGATTACATTCCTTGAGTATTTTACCGTTTTATGGGTAATATAGTTATATAAACATAAACATTTCGTTTGTGAAACTATAAACACGCGCTATATACTAGCAAAAAAACCGCATAATTGTTACAAAAAGAAAGGGTTGCAAGGAAGAAAAATGCCCTTTTTTACATCTGTAACACATCCTTTTTTGGGAAAATACATTCCCATCCGCATTTTTCTCACACAATTTGACAGCAGTATTTCGATCTTATAGCTCTTGCAGAGTGAAAAGGTTATACGGAAGGTAAGGCTGTCCATAAGAATTCGAATTGGTGAAGGTGAAAGTAAGAAAATCACCGTGAAATTATAGTTTTCTATCCGATTTTACATATCGGAATTTATGTTATTTACAAAAGTGAAACCTACGAAGGGGGATTTGATGAGGAAACTGACAAAAACATTCATCGTTTCATTAACATTATGTATTGCATTTACAATTTGGGGGATTATTCCCGAATCTATTATTGGAAAAGGTAGCTTAGGAAATGTAACAACCGCAATTCAAACTGCATTAGTTAGTAAGTTTGGATGGTTTTATATTATTTCTGTTTCTATTATTTTAGGTGTGTCTATCTTTTTAATTGTTTCGAAATACGGTTCTATTCGCTTAGGTAAAGATGATGACGAGCCTGATTATAGTTATATGACATGGTTTGCTATGTTATTTAGTGCTGGTATGGGTATCGGCTTAGTTTTCTGGGGCGTTGCCGAACCATTAAACCATTTATACGCACCTCCGTTTGGAGAAGGTGCAACTGAGGAAAGTGCGCGTCTTGCACTGCGTTTTTCATTTTTTCATTGGGGATTACATCCGTGGGGACTATATGCATTTGTAGCGCTGTGTATTGCTTACTTTACTTTTAGAAAAGGAAAAGCGAGTACAATTAGTGCGACAGTAGGACCGTTGTTTAAAGGCGGGGACCATGGGCGTATTGCTCATTCATTTGATGTGTTAGCTGTTTTCGCAACTGTGTTTGGCGTGGCGACATCATTAGGTCTTGGTGCGAAACAAATTGCCGGTGGTGTTAGTTATTTAACATCTATTCCGAACTCATTAACGACTCAGTTAGTTATTATTGCAATCGTAACAGTGTTATTTATGTTATCCGCGCAAACAGGTCTTGATAAAGGAATTAAATATTTAAGTAATACGAACATTATTTTTGCGTTTGCACTTATGATTATTGTATTATTTGCGGGTCCAACAAACTTTATTATGAATTACTTCACTTCGACAATCGGTTCTTATATTCAGGAATTGCCAAGCATGAGTTTCCGTTTAAGTCCATTAGATGAAGGCGGAAACCAATGGATTCAATCTTGGACAATTTTCTATTGGGCATGGTGGATTGCATGGTCACCATTCGTAGGTACGTTTATTGCTCGTGTTTCACGAGGGCGTACCATTCGTGAGTTTGTTATCGGTGTGTTACTCGTACCAACCGTAATTGGTGCACTTTGGTTCTCTGTTTTCGGCGGGACGGGTATTCATATGGAGTTGTTTGGTGATGCTCATATCTTCGAAAAAGTGAAAGAGCTGGGAACAGAAGTAGGATTATTTGCTATGTTCGATCAGATGGGAAGCTTTGGATCAGCGTTATCAGTATTAGGTATTCTACTTATTGCAACATTCTTCATTACATCAGCAGATTCTGCGACATTTGTTCTAGGGATGTTAACGACACATGGAAGTTTAAATCCACCAAATCGCATTAAAATGATTTGGGGTATCGTTTTAGCAGCGATAGCTTCTACCTTATTATATGTAGGTGGATTAGAAGCCTTACAAACGGCAGCTATCATTGCAGCATTCCCATTCGTCTTCGTTATTTTCTTTATGATGGCAGCATTATTTAAAGAGTTACAAAAAGAAGGTCGTATGAAGCGTCATAAATAATAGAAGGAAAAAGAGCTGATTATGTATCAGCTCTTTTTTTATATAGAAGGAATTTGAACTGCAAGTAAGGGAAATAAAATACTCTACTATATTAGTAGTATGCCTTTTATACGGAGGAAAATCGATATATTTCGACAATGTTCGATATCTTGCGGGTTCTATTCATATTTTTGACAAAAAATTGTCGGAAATGTGTTGTCACGTTTATATATATGTGCTATATTATTTCCTGTAAGCGATTTCAAATAGTTTTAAAGCGCATTCAAGGGGGACATCTAGAATAATGAAACGTTACGAAAGAAAGTGGAAGCATATTTGTTTGAAACGTGTGGCACATCGTAGTGTCCAAGAAAGCACGGAACCTAAGACTGAAACGCGCAAAGAGCAGCAAGAGAAGCAATTGGTTCTACAAAAATAGCAATCACTTTTTCGTATATAAATGAAGGTCGATCGTTCGTTGGGGGATGGACGTGAAATTACTTTCAGCTAAGGGGTATTGTCTGATATATAGTTTATACGGCAATAAATAAGCACAGAGCATACGGCGCTCTGTGCTTATTTTTATTATTTATCTTTTTTGAATCGAACAGTTTTATCCCAGCCAATGACTTGTTTCTTGCTCTTTGCACGTAAGTATAAAATTAAGCTACGAATGAATAAGTACGTAAAGAGCTGTGCGTACGTAAAGTACATGATAACACTAATAAAAATGTTAGTTGGTGTAAAGGTTCGTTCTACACTCTGGGCACTAAATAATTGAGAAACATATGTAATATATGCGACATACCACATAAATAGTAGCGGAATGCTATATTGAATTTGGAATATCCCAAGTAACCCAATTACAAACCAAACGTTCGAAATGATTAAGAATAACCAAAATACAACATACACTAAAACTTGTTGTAAAGAATGGACAAGAAGTTTTCCTTTAAAGAAACTTAATGAAGAAAACATTTTTTCTAAAATGTACAAGTTTCCTTGGAGCCAACGTGTACGCTGCTTAATAAGAATTTTTAAATGCTCAGGTTCTTGTTCCCATGTAATCGATTCTGGAACGATTGGCAGGAGATAGCCTTTTTGTGTAATTCGTAATGTTAATTCAGCGTCTTCTGCAATTGCATAAGGGTCATAGCCCCCAAGTTCTTCTAATGCAGCGCGGCGAAGAAGCATGTTTGTTCCTGTTAGTGAACCTGTTTGGAATAGTAACCAGCGTCCGGATTGCATAAGGAGCTGGAAGATTTGAAATTCTAACGAAATCATTCGTGTTAGCCAGTTTCTTTTTTCATTTACAGTACGAACATGTCCAACTGCTCCAACGGCATCCTCAGTTGTTTCAGCGTGTTCTACAAGCATTCGCAGTGCATGTGGTTCAGGCTGGTTATCTGCATCATAAACACAGAAGTATTCACCCTCTGAAATACTAAGACCATAGTTTAGTACACGCGATTTCCCTTTTGGTTCACCAGGTGGAACGCGAATGTGACGAATATGAGCATAAGCTTTGTCAAAATCGTCACCAATTTCAGGTGTCTCATCTTGTGAGTTATCGTTCAATAAATAAACAGTTAGTTTGCCTGGATATTCAATCTTTGCCATCGCCTCTAAAGTATCTTTAATAACGACCCCTTCATTGTGAGCTGGTATTAAAATATCGACGCTTGGGTAATGTTCTAGCGTACGATCTTTTCGTTTCCTATTTCGGTGAACTAAACCAGCGAGTGTTAAGAAAGAATAGTAAACAAGTAAGCCAGAGAAAAGAAAGGCTGTAAAAATAAGTACATACTTAATCGAAAATGTGATGCTGATCCAAAAAACGAGTACGCAAAATAGAAGGAATAAAAGAAGTATAACGAGTGTCATCATAGTAACGTTTGTCCTTTGTTCCCAATTTGCTCGCGTGAAATTTTTATATCTTGGATCGCTTCAGCAGCAAGCCATTGCTCCATTTTTGGCTTTAGGCGGTTCATTACAATGTCAGCACCGACTTCATTTGTATTTTGTAATAAAATGACGAGCGTATTATTATCATATTCAGCAACAAGGTCAAAGTCAGCTCTTACCGTTCCAACTAATAATGAAGCTACGCGATTCATAACACTTTCCTTCGTATATTTACTAAAGGAATTGAAGTCAAAATACATAATAACGCCTGTTTCATTACGACGATTCATTGCATTGATTAATAATGCTTGTCGTCTTTCGAATTCTTGTCTTGTTAATAATTTCGATTCTCCAATGTATTGTTCTAACGTTCTCACACGTTCGGTTAACACTTTATTTTCATGAATAACCTTTTTTAATAGGTGAGCGGAGATATATACGATGAAGAAGTTTGCTGCCATTAGGAAGTGAGTAATAATGTATTCCCATTGTTCTGATGTACTCCATAAGTAAATCCATGCTTGGTAGAACAGGTAGAATACCGAAATAATGGTTCCTAATATGAAGAAAACGAATGCAGTTTTATCAGCCAAAAATAGAAATAGTACATTAACAATTACATATATAATTGTAAAAATGAGGGCATGCTCATATTGTGTGACATGTACAGTTGTAAAATAAAATAAAATTTGTAAAATCCACATAGAGAGGACTTTATAGTAATTATCTTTCACAAAACGTTCCTCCTTAAAGGTAATTCATGCAAGGATACTTGTAGTATGCGCAATTATTAAGAAATAGACCAGACAACTAGGTTATTTTGTAGAGCAACAACAAGTAGTATCTCTCTTTTGTAAGAAAAATAAGCAGATTATTAATCATTGTATCATAATGTTTTTATATTTAGGCATAAAGTATTAAATATATAACGAGAAAATAAAAATATAATAAAAAGTCCCCTCTTTAGAAAGAGAGGACTTTGCTTTATTTTATAGGAACATCATACCTGCAACTGCTGCATTTAAGAAGTTCGCTAGTGTACCAGCGATAACTGCTTTAATCCCTAATTGTGCAATTTGTTTGCGGCGAGTAGGAGCTAATGTTCCTGTTACACCTAATTGAATTGCGATAGAAGAGAAGTTTGCGAATCCGCAGATTGCGAATGTTAAAATGAGATTTGTTTTGTCAGAGAACTCTGCCATGTGTGGCCCTAAGTTTGCGTATGCAACGAATTCGTTGATTGCAAGTTTTTGACCGATAAAGCTTGCTGCTTGTACAGCTTCAGCAGGAGAAACCCCGATTAAGATTGCAAATGGTGATAGTAAGTAACCGAAGATTAAATCAAGGCTAAGTTTAATATCGAACCAAGAGCCAACCCATCCTAATAAGCCATTTAATAAAGCGATTAATGCAATGAAAGCCATTAACATTGCTGCTACGTTAATAACAAGTTGTATACCCTCAGATGCACCACGTGCTGCTGCGTCAATAACGTTTGCGTCTTCACGTTCTGTAGAAAGTTCAACGTTGTTATCTACTTTTTCCGTTTCTGGCATAATTAGTTTCGCAATTAATAAACTTGATGGAGCTGCCATAATTGCTGCTGCTAATAAGTGTTCTAACGGAATACCCATTGCTGCATAGCCGACAAGAACTGATCCAGCAACAGCTGTCATACCGCTTACCATAATAGCGAAGAATTCACTATTTGTTAAACGTGCTAAGTAAGGTTTGATTAAGATTGGAGCTTCAGTTTGGCCTAAAAATACAGTTGTCACTGAGTTTAAACTTTCTGCTTTAGAAGTTCCAAGAAGTTTACTTAGCCCGCCACCAATGATACTAACAAATTTCTGCATAATACCGAAATGATATAAGATTGCTACTAATGAACTAATAAATACGATTGGAAGTAGTGCTTGAATAACGAAGATAAATCCCCAAGGTCCTTTTGCGTTGACTAAATCCCCAGCAACGAACTTAATTCCCTCGTAAGAAAAATTAATTAATCCTTGAACGCCATCTGCAGCGTGTTTTAAACCTGCTTTTCCGGCATCCCAGCGTAATACGATAAATGAAAATGACATTTGTAATGCTAGCGCGATTAAAATTGTGCGCCAATTAATAGCTTTGCGGTTGGAAGATAGTAAGAAAGCAATTGCTAATACTCCAATCACGCCGCCAATTCCCCATAAAAGATTCATGCAGTGTATGCTCCTTCCTCATAGTAAAAAAATGTATAAAACAGTTGTCTATACTTCTGCAAATATAACATCTTAAGTAACTTATCATAATGGACATCGGAGGTCAAACGTCTAACGAAAAGTTTAAATAAAAAGAAAATTCTTTGAAAAAACACATATAAAATGAATAAGCATGAAATAGGTTATGTTTTTTATGTGAAAATATACATTATGATAACGTTATGGATCATTATTGTAGAATATAGTGTATGAAATAGGAAAATAGATACATTATTTTTTAGGGGATATAGGTAACACACATAAAAAAGCCTTCTAGTAATCTAGAAGGCTTTGAAACTATTAATTAAGGTGCTTTCGTGTATCCTAAGAAATGGCTCTTCCAATAAGAGTTACTTAACGAAGCGATTGCTACACCTTTATCTCCAGCTTGGATAAATGATCCGCCCCCAAGGTAAATACCCATATGAGAAGGACCTGATTTATAAGTGTTTTGGAAATAAATTAAGTCGCCTGGTTGTGGATTTGAAGTTTGTGGTAGGCTACCCCAATATCCCGCAACACTTTGACGGCTAATGTTATGACCAAATTTCTTAAATACGTGGTAGATGTAGCCACTGCAGTCAACGCCAGTAGCAGAAGTACCGCCCCAAACGTATGGTACACCTTGCATTGATTTTGCATATGCAAGTATGGAAGAACTGTCGTCACTATTATTGTTATTGTTGTTGTTGTTGTTATTGTTAGGCTTATTATCTACTGCGCCACCAACTGGTGTTTTAGAAAGGTAACGTGTGCCGATATAACCAGTTTGACCGTTGTAGTTAATTTTGCTCCATCCAGAGTTTTCAGAGATTACTTGAACCTTCTGTCCTTGTGGAAGTGCGCCTATGATTCTATAATTTGTACCTTCGCCACTACGTACATTCAAGGCAGAAGCATTAATGTAGTAGTCACCAATTGCACCTTGATTAGGTTTTTCAGGTTGTTTTGGTTGCTCAGGAGTAGTAGTGCCACCTTTAACGAATTTCGTGAATTCGCTACTAACGTAGCCTGTTTTTCCTTGATAGTTAACTTTAAACCAGCTACCTTCAGAGCCGATTACGTTTAATGTCGTACCGTTTAATACGCCACCAATTACACTATGGTAAGTAGCAGGACCTGTGCGAACGCGTAGAGATGTTGCGTTAACAACGTAAGTACCACCAGTTTGAACAGTTACATTATTGTTTTGATTATTATTTTGGTTGTTTCCTTGCGTAGCGTTATCGCTAGAACCGCCTTTTGTTACATAGTCTTTGCTTACGTAAGCTGTTTGGCCTGCATAATTGATTTTGAACCAATCTTGAACTTCGCCAACAACTTGTACTACTTGTCCTTTTGTAACAGAACCTACAGTTGTGTGAGAAGTGCTAGGACCTGTACGAACACGAAGGGAAGATACATTTACTGTATAGTTTCCGCTTGCTGGTTTTACAGATTCTTGGTTGTTATTATTCGTATTGTTGTTTGAAGAACCTGCATTAGAAGAAACACCGGATACGAATTCGCCACTTACATAGCCAACTTGTCCATTATGGTTGATTTTCACCCAACCGTTTTCTTGGCCAATTACGTTTAATGTTTGTCCTTCATATACACGTCCTGAAACAGAACTAGAGGTGTTAGGAGCTGTACGTACACGCAATACATCAGCAGTAACTTTATTCTTTCCACCTGTTGTACTTACATTGGAATTGCTTGCACCATTTTTTGATACAAATTCACCACTAACAAAGCCTGTTTTTCCATTAATGTTAATTTTGTACCAACCATTTTCTTCGCCAATCACGTTCAGTGATTGACCGTTATAAACGCGCGAGATGATGTCGTGAGAAGTACTTGATCCTGCACGAACATGTAATACGTCAGCGTTAACCTTATAAGATGAGCTGTTTGATGCAGAAGCTTGGACAGTTGTAGCAGCTTTTTGTGTATTTTGTTCAGGGGCAGCTTGAACGCTATCAAGTGTAGGTGCTGCTCCTCCTGCTACAGACACTGCCGCAAGACCGGCAAGGTATTTTTTCATAATTTGTCGATTCCTTTCTGTCTGTAATGTAGTGAAGAAATATTTACCAACTGTTAAAAATTCTAAAGAGCATGTCGATTACTGTCAAGACTTATGCGGGAATCTGAATATGACAAAAAGATTACAAGAAAAAATCAAGGCATAAGTCTATACCTTGATTTCCATGTAAATACATATGTTGAATGTAGAAAGGATAAAAATTATTCGTGTTTAAGAAGATGACATATTGGATTGTAGCAAACTTTGAGAAAAGGATCTTTGTAGCATTTTAGTGATAGGACCAACTTGACCATCTTGGATTGCGGTTCCATCAAGATGAGTCATCGGCAAAATTTCAATTGTCGTTCCTGTAAAAAAGCATTCATCCGCTTGATAAACATCACGAACGCTGAAAAGCTCTTCTTGTACTGGAATACGAAGAGTTTTCGCTAAAGAAAGGACATATTGACGAATAATGCCATTTAAAATAAGGTGATTAGCTGGATGTGTGTAAAGAGTTCCATTTTTAATTAGAAAGAAGTTAGAACAGCTTCCCTCAGTTACAGTACCATTTCGAACGAAAAGAGCCTCTTTACAACCTTTTCGTTCCGCTTTCGTAGCAGCTAATATATTTGGTAATAAATTTAATGATTTGATATCACAGCGTAGCCAGCGCGTATCCGGTTCTGATATGGCACGTACACCATATTCAATCCATAACGCTGGTCTTTCTTTCTTTGTAATATAGGCATAGATTGTCGGAGGGACGTCATATGAGAACGTATGGGTACGAGCTTGTACACCACGAGATACTTGCAAATAAATCGTTCCATCTTCGTGGAAATTATTATTTTCGATTAGTTTATAAAGTAGGGTAATCAGTTCTGCTTTTGAGAAAGGGAGTGTTAATTCTATTTCTTCCATGGAGCGATATAATCTTGTGATATGCGGATCTAATAAGTGAAAGTTCCCTTTATATAGACGAATGACCTCGTAGACACCATCTCCAAACTGCAAGCCTCTTTCTTCAAGCTCTATGTACGTTTTTTGTTTCGTTGTATCAATAACTGCATCATTCCAAAGTACAAATCTTTCATATGCCAATTTTCGTCCCATCCTTTCGTAAGTGCATAAGTAAAGTGAAACTGTAATTCGTTCGGATAATAATCACTATAGTAATTGTTATGTGAGTAACTCTTTACATATGACGTATATGTATTGGTAAATGGTAGAGAAGTAGTGGTGATTTACCCCGCTATTTGTGGGCGGTAAAACTCCCGCTTAAAAATTCGGCTAGAGCAAAGAAGTGAAGTGGGCGAATAGCTGCCCGTAAATTCCTAATTAGTTAAACTTTATAGCATTTTGTATATACAAATTCGAAAATAAGAAATAAGAATCCTGCTTTTAAATAAAAAAAAGCAACATTCTTATGGAATGCTGCACAAGGAGGGTAGCTATCTTTCATAGGGACATCGTCTTATTGAATGTTTTGTGTATGGAAACAAAACATATTGAAAGACAATTATAAGAAAGTAGAAATAAACGATTTACATATTTCTTTAAGGGATCTTATTACAGATGAGAGATAAGAAATATATAGAACCTCGTTTACATATTTTATTATAGAGATACTTCATTAATTCTATGTGAATATTTGGTAAAGTTTATGTAATGTTAAAGTTAATGAATATAAGTAATTGTATGGAGAAATATAAAAAAAGAGGCCGAGATTACTCAGCGCTCTTCTTTTCTTCTTTAATAGCTGTCTTTACTTCACCAGTTTTGATCTTGTTACTTTCAGAGAAGCGAAGTAAGTCGCCTTCAATGATTTTGTCAGACATGTTCAATTCATTTTGGGCACGATCAATGAGTGGTTGAGATTCTTCTTTTGGTAGTTGTACAACTTCACCAGTAGTACGGTCGTAGAATGTACTGTTCGTGTACATGTACTTATCTGTAACGAAGCTACCATCACGAAGAACAACGAATCCTTTATTATCAGGTGAGAATACGTCATGACCGAATCGAACGTCATTCGTAGAGTCTACACCAAGTAAGTTTAGAATAGTTGGCTTAATGTCAATTTCACCAGTTGGTTTTGAAATTGTTTTACCTTCTTTTTGACCTGGAACGTGAATAAACATCGGTGTTTTTTGTAAGTTCATATGGTCAAATGCAGTAATTTCTTCTTTTCCTAAGAACTGTGCCATTGCACGGTTATGGTTTTCAGAAATACCGTAGTGGTCACCGTAGAATACGATAACTGAGTTATCATAAATACCTTCTGCTTTTAGACGTTCAATAAAGTGTTTCATTGCTTCATCTAAGTAGCGAGCTGTTACCATGTAACGGTCAAATACGCCATCACCAGAATTGTATTCATCAATTAATTTTGTATTGTCATCATAAGTGAATGGGTAATGGTTTGTTAAAGTAAGGAAACGAGTATAGAACGGTTGCTTCACTTGTTTTAACATATCGACTGACTGATCAAAGTATTCGATATCTTTTAATCCCCAGTTTAATTTCGTTTCTGGCGTAATCTTGTAGTCAAGCTCGTTGTAGTAACGATCATAACCAAGTGCCGGATACATAATGTTACGGTTCCAGAATGTTGCATTGTTTGCGTGGAATACTGCAGTGTAGTATCCTTGCTGACGTAAAATTTCTGGAGTTGCTGTGTATTCGTTGTTACCGTGTGTGAAGAATACAGCACCACGGTCTAGTGGATACATTGAAGTATCTACTAAGAATTCAGCATCAGATGTTTTTCCTTGCCCAGTTTGATGGAAGAAGTTATCAAAGTAATAACTTTCTTTCGTAAATTGGTTTAAGAATGGTGTAACTTCTTGTCCGTTAACTGTTGCACCAATTAAGAATGTTTGTAATGACTCAAGAGAGACAACAATTACGTTCTTCCCTTTTGCAGTACCAAACATATTTGGATCTGGTTTGCTTTGCGTTGTTTTTACGTAGTTCTCTGTTTCCTGTAACTTACTACCGTCAGCAAATGCTTTTTGTGAACTTGATTTTGCTTGTAAGCCAAGATCATACACTTGGTGTACATATAAACCTAAGTTTTTAACAAGCATAACGCGGTCGAATGAACGTGTTAATAGTTCTGGACGCTCAGCTTCTGCCAGTCCTAAGTTTGCGAAGAAAATAGCAATTGTTGACACGAAGTATAGGGAACGCATTGGGCGTGCTACACGTTCTGTCGGTGCAAAATTCTTCATCTTCTTCAATAAAATGAAGAATACGATAATATCAGCAAATGCAAGGATAATTTTGTAGTTAAACAATTCTTTTACACTAGAACCTAAACTTCCGAAGTTAGATGTTTGTCCTAGTACTGGTAAAGTAACGAAGTCATTGTAGAATCCGTAGAACATTACGTTACCAACAAGAACGATTGTTAAAACAAAATTAATTCCAAGTGCTATATAGTTACGTTTTTTCCCTTTTGCAAATAATGCAAGACCAACAAGCAGTAATGATGCTGCTAATGGGCTAAGGAATAAAATGAATTCTTGCATGAAAGATTCAAGTTTTAAATCAAAGCTTGTGCGTGTAATAAGATATGTCTTCAACCATAAGGCTAAAGCTACGAATACAGTGAAACGCACATTTTGAAATTGTGATTTCAAGGTTTCTTTCATTCATTTCCACCCTTTCTCTATCAGGCTTGGTCGATTTTGGAGCGAAAAATGCTAAAATAAAAAATACATAGTTTTCTTGGCCATAATTAGAGGTTCTATATTCACCCATATACGACTATAACTATGCATACCCTTTTAGTTTCTTGTGTTGCTCATAAGCATAACGTCATTTCTGTATTATACAACAAAATTCATTTCTGAGAAACACTATAACATTTTACATTTTTTGTATGATATTTGTCACTACCAGAGAAAACTTTAACACTCGTTTATATGTCCGTCAACTAGAAAATATAACAAAGGTAGAGCAGAATGTTAAGTGAAAGTGAAAATTTTCTTTGTTGAGAAATAAGAAATGATAATGGGTAAGTGGTTATCTAGAAACCTATTATATGAAGGGAAGTATGTAAAAATTAACGAACACTTGTTCTTTTTTGGTTTGTTTGTTACAATGAAAGTTCATTGATAGATTATGTGTAATTTTGATGAACTTTTACTGAAAACATATTGTAGCTTATTTCTTTTAAAAAATAGGGGGGCTTTTACATGAAACAAAAATTTTCAGTTGAAGCGTTTTGGGAGAAGGTAAAACATGTCGCAAAGCAAGCAGGACAGTCGGTTATTTATGCAAGCTTATTATTGTTTTACGTTTTGCAGAAACCAGATGTTCCAAAACGAGTGAAAATTATTGTAATTGGAGCACTTGCTTATTTTATTGCACCGATTGATGCGATTCCAGATTTCATTGCTGGAATTGGTTATACGGATGATTTAGGGGCGTTAATGGCTGCATTATTACAAGCGTCGTTATACGTCAATGATGATGTGAAAGATAAAGCACGAGTGAAGTTGGCAGAATGGTTTGGTTCGGATATAGACACATCCTTTATCGATCAGAAATTAGATCAATAGGTGAGAACTGTCACATAGTGACAGGGCGAACGTAAGCGAGGAAGTGCATTATGCCGTCAGGAAGAACGCATACGAAAATAAACTTAATATCCCTTCCGGTTGTTTTGTTTATGCTCTTTTCGTATGGACTAACAAATTTTGATTTTTTATTAACTTTTGCAATTGGCTTTTTAGTAGGTACTACATTTTTAACACCGGATTTAGATACGTATAGTAATGCGTATAATAAATGGGGATTCCTGCGTATATTTTGGTATCCGTATAAGAAGGTGATGCCGCATCGCTCCTTCTTTACACACACAATTATACTTGGTGATGTGATTCGTATTGCATACATGTTAATTGTGTTTTCTCCGTTTTTATTCCTATTAAATGTAATCGCGCTTGACGGGAATTTAATAGAAATTGCGAAGGAACATGAGGTTGAAATTGTAACGTTCGTAATGGGAATTGTTGTGGCAAGCACGCTTCACATTATAGCGGATAAAGTGAATACGCGCCGCAAGAAAATGATGAGAAAAAAGAAGAAACGCAGAAGATAAAAAAACCGTTCCAAAATACCTTTTGGGACGGTTTTTCTTTTTAATCAAACGTTTGCTTAAAGAGGAATTTAAGCTTTCAGTACTTTAATACCTTTTACGATGTTCCAAATAAAGTAGTATAAGCTAATGATTCCGCAAATACATAAGACAATCATTGTACCGATGCCCAGTGTTACATCCGGTTGATCAGATCCAAGACCCATAATTCCTAAAATAGTTACGCCGATGAATGTAGCGATACTTGGAATAATGTGTGTCCATAGAGCACGTTTTGCATGTGGTTTCGTTTCCGCATCGCCCACAATCCACACAATAATAGGGAATAAGATAGGGGCAAATAATACACTAAAGTATGATAAAGCTGCTAAAATTTTGTTTCCATTCATATATATCACCTCATAAATAATGTCCGTTGTTATACTATTATTATGCAATAGTTTTGGCAAGCTTACTATCGATGAACATTACAAGAACATGACGATTTTGTAAGATTTTTTGTTAAATAATAAAATTTTCAAAAAAATCTTTTTAAATGGAAATTGTTATGGTACAGTATAAATGAAAGTTATTGAAAACGTTTTCTTAAACGTTTTTTATTTTTAGGCTGAAAGGTATGATGACCTGATAGTCTATTGATGAGGTTATTCTATTTAAAAGGGGATTCTTTAGGGGGAGAGAACAATGAACACATGGACACAAGTTTATGATCCGTTCGGAAACATTTGGATTTCGGCAGCGGTCGCACTTATTCCGATTATCTTTTTTTTCTTAGCTTTAGCAGTTTTCCGCATGAAGGGGTATGTGGCAGGATTTATTACAGTTGTACTTACAATTTTAGTGGCGTTATTCGCTTATAAGATGCCGTTCACGATGGCGATGGCAGCGACTGGATATGGTTTTTTATACGGGCTATGGCCAATTGCTTGGATTATCATTATGTCGGTATTTTTATATAAAATATCTGTGAAAACAGGTCAATTCGATGTGATTCGTGCATCTGTATTATCCATTACGAATGACCATCGTTTACTCGTTATTTTAATCGGTTTTTCATTCGGAGCATTTTTAGAAGGGGCAGCGGGATTTGGTGCACCAGTAGCGATTACGGCAGCGCTTCTTGCAGGTCTTGGGTTAAATCCTTTATATGCAGCAGGTCTTTGTTTAATTGCAAATACAGCACCAGTAGCGTTCGGAGCTATGGGAATTCCGATTACAGTTGCTGGACAAGTAACAGGTATTGATCCACATAAAATTGGACAAATGGCTGGACATCAATTACCGTTCTTATCATTATTTGTTCCATTCTTTATCGTATTTTTAATGGACGGGTTGAAAGGGGTAAGACAAACATGGCCTGCTTTACTTGTAGCAGGTAGCTCATTTGCAATTACGCAGTTCATAACAGCGACATTCTTAGGACCAGAACTTCCGGATATTACGTCAGCACTTGTAAGTTTAGTGAGTTTAGCGCTGTTCTTAAAAGTATGGCAACCGAAAGAAATCTATCAATCTGGGCAAGCGAATAGAGAAGTAGCTGCAACAACAGTGGCATCGATGCCAAAATTAACGTTAGGAAAAGTAGTAAAGGCATGGTCTCCATTTATCGTATTAACGGTTATGGTAGTCGTTTGGAGCCAAAGTTTCTTTAAAGCATTATTTGTTCCAGGAGGCGCGTTAGAAAGCCTTGTATTTAAGTTTGAAATTCCAGGCTTGCACAATTTAGTAATGAAAGCAGAGCCTATTGTAAATAAAGCAACGCCTTACGAGGCAATTTTGAAGTTTGATGTATTATCAGCAACGGGAACAGCAATTTTAATTGCTTGTATCATTTCCATGTTTATTTTGAAAATGAGTGTAAAAGATGCAGTAGTAACATTTAAAGAAACTTTAAGTGAATTAAAAATGCCAATTCTATCTATTGGATTTGTATTAGGATTTGCATTTATTGCAAACTATTCTGGGCTATCTTCTACACTAGCATTAGCACTAGCAGGAACTGGCGGACTATTCCCGTTCTTCTCACCATTCTTAGGATGGATTGGCGTATTCTTAACAGGGTCTGATACATCAGCGAATGCATTATTCTCAAATTTACAAGCAATTACAGCGCAGCAAGTCGGTGTATCAGAAGTACTTCTCGTTGCAGCAAATACAACGGGCGGTGTAACAGGGAAAATGATTTCTCCGCAATCGATTGCGATTGCTTGTGCGGCAGTTGGACTTGCTGGAAAAGAATCAGATTTATTCAGGTTTACAGTAAAGCATAGTCTATTCTTTGTAATTATTGTTGGTATTATGACGTATGTACAGGCATATTATTTAACGTGGATGATTCCATAAACAATAAAAGAAATAAACTTTGCATTTTTCAGATTATCGTGTATGATGGGAAAGTATTGAAAATTAAATCAGTGATAAACTAGGGGTGCCTAACGTATGCGTAGGCTGAGAGAGGAGCGCGTGAACTTCTTAACCCTTTGGACCTGATCTGGCTCGTACCAGCGTAGGGAAGTTAACGGCTTTACATAATGATGTCTTTTATGAGCCAGGTCCTTATTTTTTATGGACCTGGCTCTTTTTATTTTGGCATACGCTGGCCATATCTCGTCCTTGTCACGTACAGGGGGGCAACAAAGGTTATGAAACAGTCTGTTTCAGCTGAGCAAATTGAATTGAAATCGAGTTTACCGGGAAGTAAGAAAGTGTATGTGGATGGACCACGAGAAGGTATGAAAGTGCCGATGCGTGAGATTGAACAAAGTGATACAAATGGCGTTCCGAATCCGCCAATTCGCGTATATGATACGAGCGGTCCTTACACAGATCCTGCGTATAAAGTCGAGTTAGAGAAGGGGATTCCAACGCCGCGCCACTCTTGGATTTTAGAGCGCGGGGATGTAGAAGCATACGAAGGGCGCGAAGTGAAACCAGAGGATGACGGTGTGAAGGTGGCTTCGAAACATACACCTGTTTTCCCGCAGATGGATCGCAAACCCCTTAGAGCGAAGCAAGGTGCAAATGTTACGCAAATGCATTATGCACGTAATGGCATCATTACGTCTGAGATGGAATATGTTGCGATTCGTGAAGGAGTAGAGCCGGAGTTTGTTCGTAAGGAAATTGCGGAAGGTCGTGCTATTTTACCAGCGAATATTAACCATCCTGAAGCAGAACCGATGATTATCGGACGTAATTTCCACGTGAAGGTTAATGCAAATATCGGAAACTCTGCTGTATCGTCTTCTATTGCAGAAGAAGTAGAGAAGATGACGTGGGCTACTCGCTGGGGTGCAGATACGATTATGGATTTATCTACAGGTAAAAACATTCATACGACGCGTGAGTGGATTATTCGTAACGCGCCTGTACCAGTTGGAACTGTACCAATCTATCAAGCGCTTGAAAAAGTAAACGGAATTGCAGAAGATTTAACGTGGGAAGTGTATCGTGATACGTTAATTGAGCAAGCGGAGCAAGGCGTAGATTACTTTACGATTCACGCTGGCGTATTACTTCGTTACATTCCAATCACGGCGAAACGTACGACAGGTATCGTCTCACGTGGTGGTTCAATTATGGCGCAGTGGTGTTTATTCCACCATAAAGAAAACTTCCTATATACTCATTTTGAAGAGATTTGTGAAATCATGAAGCAGTATGATGTTTCGTTCTCTCTTGGAGATGGATTACGTCCAGGTTCGATTGCAGATGCAAATGACGAAGCACAGTTCTCTGAGCTTGAAACACTTGGTGAATTAACGAAGATCGCTTGGAAACATGATGTGCAAGTTATGATCGAAGGGCCTGGGCATGTACCGATGCATTTAATTAAAGAAAATATGGAGAAAGAGCTTGATATTTGTCAGGGTGCCCCGTTCTATACACTTGGGCCTTTAACGACAGATATTGCACCAGGTTATGACCATATTACATCCGCAATTGGAGCTGCGATGATCGGCTGGTTTGGAACAGCGATGCTTTGTTATGTAACGCCGAAAGAACATTTAGGTTTACCGAATAAAGATGATGTACGCGAAGGTGTTATTACGTACAAAATCGCTGCACATGCGGCTGATCTGGCGAAAGGGCACAAAACGGCTCATCAGCGTGATGATGCACTTTCAAAAGCTCGTTTTGAATTCCG
The DNA here is from genome assembly GCF_001884035.1 of Bacillus tropicus. Classification (GTDB taxonomy): domain Bacteria; phylum Bacillota; class Bacilli; order Bacillales; family Bacillaceae_G; genus Bacillus_A; species Bacillus_A tropicus. Next base: position 54,030 of record NZ_MACG01000028.1, on the reverse strand, counting down.
TTGGCGCGATCAATTTAATTTATCTTTAGATCCTGAACGTGCAATGGAGTATCACGATGAAACGTTGCCAGCAGAAGGTGCAAAAACGGCTCATTTCTGTTCCATGTGTGGACCGAAGTTTTGTAGTATGAGAATTTCACATGATATTCGTGAATATGCAAAAGAAAATGATTTAGAAACGACAGAAGCAATTGAAAAGGGAATGAAAGAGAAAGCGAAAGAATTTAAAGACACTGGTAGTCATTTATACCAATAACACGTTACACCTCTTTACTTGATTGATCACACTGTAGTACCTAACTTAAATATAGAAGAAGCCTGCTTTGCTAAGACGGTAGCAAAGCAGGCTTCTGTTGTTTATCCCGCTATTTGCCGGGCAGTAAGACCCCCACCTCAAAATTCAGCAGAAGCAAAGAATTTAGGTGGGGGTCGGGCTGCCCATAAAAGTCCGATTGGTTAGGGCTGATTAAAGTTTCACTTTATAAGGCGAAGAAGAGATGTACCCAATAGAATAAGAGGAATAATGTGACGACTGTTGTAAGTGGGATAACGATAAGGGATACACTTAAATAGTCTTTCCATTTTACTTTAATTTTGTTTTGTTTCAGGATATACATCCAAATGAGAGAAGCTAGTGTACCGATTGGTAATAATAGTGAACCGATGTCACTACCAATGATATTTGCGAGATAGATAGTTTTTAATGTGACTGGATCTAATCCCATTTCTGTTAACGTAATGGTACCAATCATAAGTGCAGGGTGATTATTGAAGACATTGGAGAGGAGAGAAACGAGTCCACCCATTGCAAAGCTAGCATAAAGTAGATGTTGACTTACAACTGGTTCAAGCCATTGAACAAGCGCTGCTGTTAATCCTGCGTTGTGGAGCCCGTAAATAATGACATACATAGAGAAAGCAAAAATTAAAATGTGCCACGGTGTCTTTTTCAAAATGTCGACAGGATTTGTTCGTAAGTAGTACCATCTCCAGATGAGAAGAACGAGTGAGCCGAGTACGGCAACAATTTCAATGGGGATAGATAAGAAGGATGCGACGAATAGAAGACAGCGCATAAGGAAGACGAAGCCTAGTACTTTTAGCATGAATTTTGTCCGTTTTTGTTTCGTATCAACAGAGTTTTTACCTTTTAACGGATGGAAGTTTTTCGTGAAGAATATTTCTTCAATATCATATGAAGAAACAGGTAATTTTTTCGGAAGTTTTTTCTTCAAAACCGTATACATAAGCCATGACATAAATAATAGTCCTAATGTTGCTGGTACAAACATCATAGCAGTATGCATATAAAGAGTCATATTCACGATATTTAATGCGATTAAGTTTACGATATTACTTACACCAATTGGCGCACTAGATGCAGTAGCGATTAAAGCACCGCTTAATAAATAAGGGATTTGTTGATGTGGTTTTAATTGAAGATTTTTTAGGAGAAGAATTAAAATTGGAGTTGTAATTAAAATACTACCGTCGTTATTAAATAAAAGAGTCATAAGAAAACATAATAATTGAATATACCAGTATAAACGGCGACCGGAACCTTTTGCTAAGTTTGCAAGTTTCGCTGCGGCCCAGTGGAAGAAGCCGAAGCTTTCTAATATAACCGCCATAACAATGGTCGCTAATATTGTTATGGAGGCACCGCCAATTTTACTAATAATGTCCATGACGTCTGGTTTTGATACAAGTCCAGTAATCAGGATAATGCCAGCACCAATTGCTGCCGGCCACGCCTCATTTAAACCACGAGGTCGCCAAAAGATAACAATCATCGTTAAGAAGAATACAATAATAGTAATCCATATTTCAACGCTCATATTTTGCCTACCTTTCTATTTTTCCTTGAACAAGTAGCTTGTCTCAAGGTTTGTATTGGTAGTATATTCAGCAAAAAATAAGAAGAACTAGACGTATAATGGAATGAAACGAATATGTGTTTTTCAAGCTAAAGGACAAGTGTCATGAATAGTGAAATAACTATTATGAGAGGAGTCTATAAATTGTTGGGGCAGTAAGATAGTAAATGAAATTTATATGGGCGATTATGGAGATATATCGGCGCAACTTAAAATATAATAGCGATTATTGAAATATATTGGTGCAACTCAAAATATATCAGCGATTTTTAAAATATATCGACTTATCGACAAAACATGAAAAAAGGAGCCCATCCCAAAATATCTTTCGGAACAGACTCTAAGGCTAAATTATTTTTCTTTCAAAAAAGTTCGATCCTTCAAGAATAAATTCCAGAAGAAAATAAATCCTGGTAATAAAATTGCAATGCCAATTGCATATAGAATAAGCAATGCATAGAATGTTTCAACCGTTGTAAAGCTTGTAAATACAGTTACATCAGGATAAATAATATACGGTAAATGCGCAACGCCGTAAGCGTAACTTGCAAATGCATATTGAGCGACGACTGCTAAAACAGCAATACGAGGGTATCCTAGTGTGTCATACTTCTTGTTTGTCCACCAAAGAGAAGAGTACCCGATAACGAATAAAACGATAGAAACCGTAAACCATGGGAATTGCTTTATTAGTCCTTGCATAAGCCAGTGTGTTTCCGGATCCATTACAACGAGGGCGATAATCGCCGTAACGAGCGTTGCAGGACCAAGGATGATCGCGTTTCTTCTATAAATTTTATATGCATCTTCTGAACCTTGTTCTCTCGCAAAATCAGCAAGAAAGAGAGAGGAAAGAAATAGCTCCGAAGTTAGTCCGAAGAGCATATAACAATAAATAACAGGACTAGAAAGAAGTTTTCCGTATAGGAGTACTTCTTTTCCTTCAGACATTGTAATATATGCACCTTCTGTAACGGGTAAAACGGTAATTAATAGGGCTGGAATTAAGAGTCCTGTAATACCTGAAATAATACGAAGAAGGTGTTGGTACTTCGGCAGGGAATAAGCAAATACCATAAATGTACTGCGAATTGCCACGAGTACTAAAATTAACATAACGGGTACGAACATCACCGTCGCTAGGGTGAAAGCGGCTTTCGGAAAGAAACCGAGAAAAGCGACAACGACAAAGACGAGAAATGTATTTGTTACTTCCCAAGTCGGTGATAAGTATCGGTTGGCAAGCTTGGCAGCGAGCGTTGGATGTTTTGCGTATACCATGCCCCAAAAACCTGCTCCAAAATCGATGGACCCTAATATACTGTATACAAAAATAAGAGCCCATAAGATGATGATTGCAATACTTTCCTCATGCACGAGAATCGCCTCCTTCGTGATGTAAATCATTTGTAAGCGGATGTTTCTTAAAGAATGTCCGTAGCACAAAGACTGTTAAAATACCGAGTCCAATATATAAAATGATGAATAGAATAAATAAAGGACCGACAAAATCAGCGCGTGTAGAAGCGTCGACTGTACGTTGCATACCGTAAATGGTCCACGGTTGACGACCGCTACAGCTGAAAATCCACCCAAATTCAATGCCGAGCATCATAACTGGTCCACATGCGGCAGCTCCCCAAAGAAGCCACTTCGGTAGCTCTGTTCCTTTTTTTCGGTAAACAAAGTACCAATATAAGAGGGCAATTGCTGCAACTGCAAAGGTAAAGGCAGCAGTGCCGACCATTAAATTGAACAGTGTATGTGTGTAGAATGGTGGCCATGTTTCTTGTGGGAATTCCTTTAGTCCTTTTACGACGGTGCTAGGGTCTAGTCCCACTAGTAGGCTAAGCATGTTCGGGATTTCTAGTGCATAGTTTAGTTCAAGTGTGTTAGGATCTACAACGCCGCCAATTGATAACGGTGCATGTGATGTCGTTTCAAATAGAGCTTCAGCAGATGCCAGTTTTTCAGGGGAATGCTTATGTAAGGCAATTGCCGATTCGTGTCCCGAAAGCCACATCGTAGCACCTGTAATAAATGTCACGACGAGTCCTAATAGTAGTCCTTTTTTATGATATGCTACTTCACGTTCACTTAAATTCTTCTTTAATAATTTAAATCCAGCGATAGAGGCAATGACGGCAGCTCCAGTTGCGTAGGCTGTAATCACAACGTGGAATGCGCTTGTGCCAAAACTCGGATTAAAGAAAGCTTTCCACGGGTCAACGTTAAAAACTGATCCATCTGGCCCCATTGAAAAGCCCGCGGGTGTATTCATCCATGTATTTGCTGATGTAATAAGCACGGCGGATGCCGTGGCACCAATCATGACGAAGAATAGCGAGATTAATCTCATGAATGGAGGTAGTTTGTCAGCTGCATATACATAAATCGACATGAACAAAGCCTCTAAAAAGAAGGCGAAAATCTCAATTTGAAAGGGGACAGAAATAACCTGCCCAACAATTTTGGCAAAACCAGGCCAAAGAAGTGAGATTTGCACACCAACGATTGTTCCAGTTGGAATTGCTACACCAAGAAGGATGGCAAAAGCCTTTGTCCATCTTTTCGCCATAATGGCGTAGTCGGAATCTTTCTTCCAGTGATAGAGTATTTCACTTATAAAAATCATCAATGAAAGTCCGACACCAAGTGTTGCGAAGATAATGTGGAATGCTAGTGAAGAACCGAAAAATGCTCTTGCTAATGTTACCGTATCCATATGTAGACTCCTCTTCTTTTTTGCCATTATTTTCTGATTGAATTGGAAGATTTATTCAAAAAAACTACCAAAAATATATATGTATTTAAAAAGTGGATATGTTAATATAATGTTTGAATATTCTAAATAGAAAGAAGTTAGTGTTTAATAATATTTTGTTTGTTTTTTAGTAAGGAATATTTTATAATCTTTTATGCGAACATAAGTTCTATTTTTAGGGTGAAGAAGTTTATGTGAAATGGGGAGGATGTTTTATGTATCCTGAAGTCATTAAAAAGATGGCATTTTCAAAAGAGCATAGAGATTTATTATTGAAGCTGTATAATAAAGAGATTACGCGTAGTGAGTATGATCGACTCGTGGAATCGCTATATAGACCTTCTAAAGAGGCTTGTGAGAGATAGAGGAACGGGAGACAATCTAACAGATTGTCTTTTTTACATTTACGTATGTTCTGGTAAAATTAAGGATAGCCTTACTAGGGAGGTGAAAAGTTTGCGGAAACGTATATATATAGTGATTGGAGTTATTCTTTTAGTCGCTTTAGGTGGAATTGTATTTTGGTCAGCTTTGCAAGGAAACCGTACGGAACATTTTATTTTAAGACATATGGTGAATGAAAATGGGACGCTTGCTACATATCGTTTAGACGATACAAAAGCAGGTACTGATGAAGCGAAAGGACGTGAAGCTTTATCGGAATCAGCAGGACTATGGCTACAATATACATTGGATAAAGACGATCAAGCGTTATTCGATGAACAAGTTAAGGTTATTCAAAATAACTTTGTACATAAGAACCAAATTGTTTTATGGAAAATCTCTGAAAAGGGAGAAATGCAGTCGGCTACAAATGCACTTATCGATGATCTTCGTATTATAGAACAGTTATATCGCGCTTATGAAATGTATAAGGAAGAGCGTTATAAAAACTTGGCAGATCAATTGAGTGATGCTGTAATTCGTTATAATAAGAAAGGGAATTATTATGTTGATTATTATGATGCAGATGCAAGGAAACAAAATGATTTTGCAACAACGTCATATATAAATCCGCGCGCATTCTCCTATATGAAAAAGTATGGCAAAGTTTCTGCTCAGCAATATCAGGAAGTCGTTCAATTTTTAGCGGATTATCCAAGGCGTGGATGGGCATTCCCGAAAGAGTATAAAGCAGATGGTACATTTACGTACGACAAAGAAGTGAATCTTATTGACCAGTCATACGTTGCATATCATCGTAGTTTAGGTGGCCTTGCATCAGATGCTTATTTGGAATTTATAAAGAAGAAATTCCAGGAGGATGGAAAGCTATACGGTCGTTACAATTTAGAAACGGGAAAGCAAACTGTGAATTATGAATCGCCAGCCGCTTACGGATTAACGATTTTGTACGTACTACAAACAGGTGATACAAAGTTTGCAAAGGAATTATATGATCATATGGCCACATTCCGAAATGACAACGTATTTAGTAGATATTACGGTGGATATGTAACAGGCGAAAATAATAATACGCATATTTTTGATAATGTTTTGCCGCTTTTAGCTGAAATAGAATTAGAGAAGAGTGAAAAATAAAAGGTGCCACCCTATGTTGAAGTGCACCCCAATTGTTAGACACAGTCTAACAATTGGAGGTGCATTTTTTGATATTATTTTACGTCCTAATATTGGAGAAGTAATCAATCACGAATTCACGGAATTGCTGAGCGGTTTTCGATAAGTAACGTTTTTTTGACCAGCTTAAGCCAATCGTTCGCTTACAAATTGGTTCAATAATACGTAACTTATTTAATGCTAAAGTAGAGTTTTTTAATAAAGTTAAACTTGGGACAAAAGCGATACCGAGGCCTTGCTTAATAAGATCGCTAATCACAGTTGGTTCATCTACTTCAAAAGCGATATGTGGAGTGAAGCCAGCTTCTTTACAAAATTCATCTGTTAAGTGACGAAATCCATAACCAGTGTTCATACTAATAAACGGTTCGTCCTTTACTTCATGCAGATATACACTTTCACGTTCTGATAAATGATGACCTGAAGGGACGACTAAGAAAATTTCTTCTGTAATAAGTGGTTCCCAAATAATCTCCTCGCCTTCAATTGGCACAGAAGAAATGCAAAAGTCAATTTCTATATTATCTAGTTGTCGTTTCATAGAAGGAGTAGATGCGAGAAACTGTTGGAATCGAACGTTAGGATGTTCTAGTAAAAAAGAACCAATTAGTTCGGGTAATATTCTTGGAATAGAAACAGCCAGCGTAATAGAGCTTTGTTGTAAGTCAGCTAAATCTTTAATTTCTCGTTCGCCTTCACTTAATTCATGAAAAATGCGCTCTACTCGTTTTAAGAATACTTTCCCGAAAGAGTTTAATGTAATCTGTCGACCTTGGCGATCAAATAACGGGACGCCTAAGTCTTTTTCTAATCTAGCGATTGTTTTGCTGAGCGAAGGCTGTGCGATATGCAATTCTTCAGCGGCTTTTGTCATATGTTCTAATCGTGCAACTGTTTGAAAGTATTTTAGTTGAAGAAGTTCCATTTTGACTCTCCTATCTATAGACCAAAAGGAATGAATTGATAATTAAAGATGTATTATACAGTATGAAAAGTGACGTGTATAGTAAATCTGTTAAACCATTGTAATGGTGTGAAATTAGGAGAAGGAGTATGTTTCATGAATGGAATTCAACTTATATTTAAAGATTGGAAAGCGATGTGGCACCATAAACATGGACGTATCGCTTTAATTTTTTTATTAATCGTTCCTTTAATTTATTCAGGATTCTTTTTAGCTGGATACTGGGATCCATATGGGAAATTAGATAAATTACCTGTTGCGATTGTAAATTTAGATAAAGGCGCTGCGATGGATGAGAAAACAATTCATGCAGGAGACGATTTTGTTAAAAATTTAAAAGAGAATAAAGAACTGGCTTTTCATTTCGTATCAGAAAAAAATGCTGATGAAGGGTTAAAAGAAGATAAGTACTATATGGTTGTTACGATTCCAGAGGATTTCTCTAAAAAGGTAAGTACACTTATGGATGAGAAACCAGAACCAGCACAATTGCAGTACAAAGTAAATCCTGGTAAAAACTTTGTAGCAGCGCAAATTGGAACGACAGCTGTTGAAAATATGAAAACAAAAATTTCAAATAGTATTACGAAATCTTATACAGAAGGTGTCTTTTCAAAGTTTCAAGACTTAGCACAAGGGTTGAGTGATGCAAGTAATGGCGCTGGGAAGTTACATGAAGGAACGACAGATGCAAGAAATGGGGCAAATCAGCTTGCAGATGGTATTCATCGTTTAAGTGACGGGACATCAAAAGTGAAAGAAGGAAGTGAAAAACTTGCTTCTAGTAAATCAGCCTTAACTGACGGAGCGAATGAGCTAAGTCAAGGAGCAACCTCACTTCATAGCGGTATGGAGTTATTGACGCAAGGTGAAAAAACGTTACAATCAGGGGTTAGTGAATTAAGTGCTGGTACAAATGAATGGGTGAACGGAAGTGAGAAACTTGCTGAAGGGCAAGTGAAAGCGGATAATGCAGCAAATAGTGTAAAACAACAATTAGAAGAGTACGTGAAAAATCATCCAGAAGTGCAGCAAGATCCTGCTTTTCAAAAGATTATCGCTACTTCTAATGGATTGGCTCAAGCAACAAACACTTTAAATAATAGTCAGAAACAATTGACACAAGGTGCGCAGAAGCTTGCAGATGGTCAGCATAAGGTTGAAGAAGGTATGAATACATTCGGAGTTAAGTTAAATGAAGCTACTGCTGGAACGAAAAAGATAGCAGATGGTGCTACAAATTTAGCTAGTGGATTTACGAAATGGGGAACTGGATTTACATCATTACAAGAAGGTGTAAATCAACTTGCGAGTGGCGGAACAGAGCTGAATCATGGTGCTGATCAGTTAACGAACGGACTTGTTAAACTTGACGATGGTGCCAAAGAACTTTCTACGAAATTAGGAGAGGGCGCAGAGAAGATAGCGGATGTTCGCAATGATGATGCACGCAATACGATGTTCTCAGAGCCGGTTCAATTAGTGAAGTCAACAGTTTCTGACGTACCTAATTACGGTTCAGGTATTGCACCATATTTCTTATCGCTTGCATTTTATGTTGGCGGAATTATGGCATCAAATATTTTACCGCTTGGTCGTAGACAAAATATGAAAGTAAGCGGAACGGTACATTTTATTAATAAATTAGGATTAGTATATTTAATTGGACTTATTCAAGCATTACTAGTGGATGTGGTTGTGCTAGGAGTTATGAAATTAGAAGTTGCAAGTGTGCCACTCTTTGTTTTATCAAGTATCGTTATTTCCTTTACGTTCATGACGTTTATTCTTATGCTAGTAACTGTATTTGGTCTTGTTGGAAAGTTCTTAGCGGTAACGCTTCTCGTCTTGCAACTAGCGACGAGCGGTGGGACTTTCCCAGGAGAATTAAATATAGCTGTTCTTAGCAAGATTGGACAATTTCTTCCAATGTCCCATTCTCTTAGAGGATTGCAAGATGTGATTTCTTTAGGAGATTGGTCGCAATTACAAATGCAAATTTTAATATTGTTATGCTATCTCGTTGTTGCTGGTGGAATTGCTTGGATTACGAGCCATATACAACATAGGGAAACGAATGCAGAACAAGTTTCTTAAAATGAAAGAAGCTATCCGACTTTTTCGGATAGCTTCTTTTTTATTTGCGTTCCATTACCGCAAAGTAATTGTTTTCGTTATCAGCGAAGTTAAAAGCTCTGCCAGTAGGTAAATCTACAACTTGTCCAACAGTAACGTTTTTCTCAGAAAGATCTTTATACAGTTGATCTAAGTTGTTAGAGAAGAACATAAGTGAAGGTGTATGTAAGTTTAATTCAGGTTGCATCTTTGCAATTAAAGCTTTATCGTGAAGGACGATGCTTGTGCCTCCTTCTTTTGCCGGCGCAATTTCAATCCAACGAAAACCTTGTCCGTTATTTTCTTCCGCAATAATTTGGAATCCTACTGTCGCAGTCCAAAATTGTACTGCTTCATCTTGATTATTTACATATAGCATAATTTGCCCAATTTGATTAATCATAGGTGTGTCCTACTTTCTTTTCTTGTATGGAATTCTATTATATCAAAGATATGGTTTGAATACCTTTTCGTGATTTTTCCGAAGTACAATTTTCGCCCATTTCATATTTGTTGTAGGAGAAGGTCCTGTAATCCAAGTATGAAGTGGTAGTGTACTGCAAATGACCATTGCTGAAATCGAGATTGTGGCTGTTAGTGTAAATAATAATAGGCTATATAATATTGTGTTTTCTTGCAGTGTAAATAAAGAAAGAAACTTTGTACATAGTTGCAAGAAGAAAAAGTGAGCTAAATAAGCACCATACGTGTAATTCCCGATAAATCGTAAAGCTTTATATAAGAAACCGCGTCGCTGTACGATTGTAATAGACAGCACGTAAAGTATAATAATTTCGCATACGATATATAAAAACATAGACGGTTTTAAATAAGTCGAAACGGTTAAATGAATAGAGTTTGCTCCGTAAAAACTAAATAACTCATAATTGATGAATAAAAATAAGACGAAAAATAATATTGTGATAAGCGGGATATGTTTCATAACAAATGTACGCCACGTTTTTAGTGCTACAGCAGCGATTCCTCCCATGACGAAATAAAATGAGTAGAAGAAGAAGGAACGGTCTGTATAATGTAAAATTGTTGAGCTAGTCAATTTCTCTCCATTAAAAATGTAGTGCGAAGAATACCACATTAAGAGGAAATATAAACAAGCAAAGATGGTCATATATTTATATATGTCTTTTTTATTTTCTGTTCGTTTTTGAAACCAATAAAATAGTGTACACAGCAAAGGGAACAATAGGTGAATTTGGAACATCATAATCACGTACCAAAGATGGGGTGCGGCCGTTCCGAGTAATAAACTTTTTATTCCGCTTTGTAGTGTAATCATATCGTTTGTTGTTAATAAGTAAAGAATAGACCAGAAGAAATAAGGAATGAGTAAATGTGCGGCTTTTTCAGAAATATATTCTTTGTAGGCTAGTTGTTTTGTATATTGCCGAATTAAGTGGAAGCCGACGATAAATATGAATGCAGGTGCTGAAAATTTTGCGAGATTAAATAGCATGCCCATAATGAGGGATTGCTCAAGTAAAACATGTCCTTGATTCATTGTATATAATAACGAACTTTGCAAAACGACAGCAAGGAATGCAATGCTTTGCAAAACTTTAAATTCTGGTGCGCTTTGAGTCATTATGTCCATCTCCTTTTCCATACATGATTATAGTACGGAGAATGGATGATGGGTGTGGAATATTTGTGAAGATTGTAACAAATTTGTGGCGGAATGGGTTATTTCGATACATCTATCACAATAAAAAAAGAGGATGCTCTAAACGAGCGTCCTCTTTCTATCTATTAAGCAAATTTGTTTTTGATCCAGTTCTTACCTTCTACAAGGCGAGCTGTCATTACGGCACAAGCGTTATCTGCTGTTACGTTTAACATCGTTGCAGGAGGATCAATGATTGTACTAATTGCTGCAATAATTGGTAATGCTTCTGGCGGGAAGCCGTATAGAGAAACGATTAACATTTCACCAATCATACCGCCGCCTGGAATAGCGCCCATTACTGTTCCTACTAATAGAGAAACAACAAGTGCGATTGCTAATGTTTTCGGTCCTTCGAATTCCATGTTGAAAATACCGAATAAGAAAGCAATTTTTAATACGCCGCCTAAAACAGAGCCGTCTTTATGAAGTGTAGATCCAAGAAGGACAACTGTTTCACGAACGTCAGAAGAGATACCCATTTTCTTCGTTGCTTCTAAGTTCGCTGGAATACTTGCGGCACTACTACAAGTTGCAAGAGATGTAACTGTAGGAGAGACCATGTTCTTCCAAAATACTTGTACACCTTGCTTGCGACCTGCAAGGTATGCATAGAACGTAAAGAATACAAAGAAGTAAATGAGAGACGCTGGATAGTATACCATTGCTGCTCGGAAGTAAGTTCCAAGAAGCTGTGGTCCGAATTCACCAACTAATGCTGCGAAGTAAGCAGCAAGTCCGATTGGAGCGTAGTACATAATGAAAGATACAACTTTCATTGAAATTTCTGCACCGGCTTGTAAGAATGTAGCAAATGGTTTTCCTTTTTCACCAACTGCTGAAGTTGCAACCCCCATTAAAATAGAGAAGAAAATAAGTGCTAACATATTTTCGCGAGATAGTAACTTTGAGAAGTCAGATACTGTTAGAATACCAACAATTTGATCTGCAACGCTAACAGCTTTTTCAGCTTTGTCAGGTTGTGTTAATTCTAATACAACACCTTGTGCTGGCGGGAATACTTTCACGACAATAATCATAAAAATAGCAGCTAAAATACTTGTAAATAAGAAAGTCCCAGCCATACTAGACATAATTTTACCGAAACGTTTTAATCCATCCATATTAGCAATAGATGACGCGATGCTAAAGAACACTAACGGTACAACAATCGTAAACATTAAGTTTAAGAAAATGTCACCAAGCGGCTTTAAAGCAACGGCATCGGCACCCATGAAATAACCAATGAAACCACCAATTAGGATAGAAGATAATAAAATAAGTGGAAAGCGATATGCCTTCATAAATATACCCTCCTATCAATTATAAAAAATCATACTGAATTATTATAGCGAGTTAGAGTGCTCTTTACTAGGAAAATACTGATAGATGGAATAGCGTGAAAACCGAGAAATTTTTGTTTTTGAGCTCGGCATACAGCAGGAAATCTAGACATATATATTTGTAACCTAGTGGTGGCAAGGAGTGCACCATAACTTAGGTTTATAACAAGGGGGAGGGAAACGGGATGAATATTTTGCTTTGCTGTGCAGCGGGAATGTCTTCCAGCTTGATTGTTACAAAAATGGAGAAAGCAGCAGAGGCAAGGGGAATAGAGGTAAAGATTTGGGCTGTATCAGGTTCTGAAGTAAATAGCCACATTGATGAAGCGGATGTACTGCTACTTGGGCCACAAGTACGTTATTTATTACCGAAAATGAAGGAATTATGTAAGGGGAAAGGAGTACCTGTTGATGTTATTCAATCTGTCCATTATGGACTTTGTAATGGAGAAGCTATCTTGCAAGTAGCGTTGTCAATGAAACCATGAGGAGAGTGGGATAGATGATACGGTTTTTAGAGAAATATGTGATGCCAGTAGCAGGGAAGGTTGCAGAGCAGAGGCATTTGTTAGCAATTCGTGATGGACTTGTATTGACGATGCCGTTCTTAATTATAGGATCATTTTTCCTCATCATTAGCGCTTTACCAATACCAGGTTATAATGATTTTATGGCAGGTTTGTTTGGGGAGAATTGGCAGAGGGCTTTGGGGTATCCAGTTAGTGCAACTTTTAATATAATGGCTTTAATAGCTGTTTTTGGAATCGCTTACAGACTTGGGGAATATTATAAAGTGGACGCTTTAGCATCCGGGGCATTGTCGCTTGTGACGTTTTTACTTGCGACGCCATTTCAAGTTGCATATATTATACCAAGTACAAAAGAGAGTGTACTTGTAGAAGGTGCTATCCCAGCTGTATTAATGGGAAGCCAAGGGTTATTTGTAGCAATGATTATTGCACTTATATCTACTGAACTTTATCGGTTTATTGTACAAAAAAAGATAATTATAAAGATGCCAGAGACAGTTCCGCCAGCTGTCACACGTTCATTTGCCGCGCTTGTTCCAGGATTTATTGTTGTAACGGTTATTTGGATTTTACGCTTAATTATAGAAAATACTTCTTTTGGCAGTATCCATAATATTGTGGGGCAAATTTTACAGGAACCACTTAGTGTACTTGGTGCTAGTCTTTGGGGCGCAATAATAGCTGTTATTCTCGTTCATGTTCTTTGGTCATGTGGAATTCATGGAGCTACTATTGTTGGTGGTGTAATGAGTCCGGTTTGGTTGTCGTTAATGGATCAAAACCGAGTTGCTTACCAAGCAGGGCAAGATATACCAAATACGATTACTGCACAGTTTTTTGATTTATGGATTTATATGGGCGGTTCCGGTGCAACACTTGCTTTAGTTGTAGGAATGTTACTATTTGCGCGAAGTCAGCAATTAAAAAGTTTAGGGAGATTGTCAATTGCGCCTGGCATATTTAATATTAATGAGATGGTAACCTTTGGTATGCCGATTGTAATGAACCCAATTTTATTAATTCCATTTATATTGGTTCCGGTTGTGTTAACGATTGTTTCTTACTTTGCGATGGAATGGGGATTAGTTGCTCGCCCGAGTGGGGCTGCTGTACCTTGGACGACACCAATTCTATTTAGTGGATATTTAGGATCGGGTGGCAAAATTTCAGGTGTTATTTTGCAACTCGTTAATTTTGCACTAGCGTTCGCCATTTATTTACCGTTCTTAAAAATATGGGATAAACAAAAAGTAGCAGAAGAAAAGGGGGAGTAAAGAAGGAAAATGGATACGATAGAGACGAAAGCTTTTCATTTGATTTTGCATGGGGGAAATGCGAGAAGTTGTTCAATGGAAGCAATTGATTGCGCGAAGCGTGGGGAGTTTACAGAAGCAGAAGCTAAATTACAAGAAGCGTTAGAGGAATTAAAAGAGGCGCACCGTGTACAAACGGATCTCATACAGAAAGAAGCTGGTGGTGAAAAGACCGAAGTGACCCTTCTAATGGTACACGCGCAAGATCATTTAATGAATGCGATTACGGTGAAGGAATTAGCGAGTGAATTTGTAGAATTATATAGGAAGATGTCAGTATCTGAATGAACCTTGCGTATGCAAGGTTTTTTTATCCCGCATTAACGGGCAGTAAAACTCCCACCTCAAAATGTGGCTGGAGCAAGGAAGTTAGGAGGGAGCTTAACTGTCCGTAAAGGCCCGATTGGTTCAACTAATAATTAGTGGGGATGAACAAACCCCCACTAATTAAAGTTTCACTTTATGTATGTGTCTGTACCATCAGTGGAATATTCATTCCACTGATGGTATTTACAATCCTCCTTTTTACAAATGAGTAAGATTGATATTTAATCGACAGTAACAATTTCTCCTATACCACGAATTAATTTTTTTATATGCATCTCATTTGGTTTTAATATACTCACGATATAATCAATCGCTATTTGCGGTTCAACGGTTGTACCGCACGTATAACAGTCGATGGCTGCAAAGTTTTTTTCTGGATAAGTGTGAATAGAAAGGTGGCTTTCTGATAGTAAAACTAAAACAGTAACGCCATGCGGATCGAATTCTTTTGCACTTACGTTTAAAACATGGGCACCTGATTGATCAGCAGCGGTAACTAAATGATATTCTAAAAAGTGAACATCATCTAATAGGGAAAAATCCACTCCCCATAAATCTACTATTATATGCTTACCGAAAGTAGAATATTCCATAAAATAGCACTCCTTACTATAGTAGCGTTAAAACTCCATTTCCTGTTTGTAACATTGATGTAGGATAAGATTGGATTCTGAGTTTAGAAGGGCGAGATTACGTTGTTCTAAATGTTCTTCTTGAAATTGAAATAAAGGAGAAAGAAGAGAAGGTAATGTTCGAGGCGTTGGCACTACATATAATTGCTCAATTTGATCGAGTACATAGGCAGAATTAGCGGCAATATGAAATCCCCAGTCAGTTCCGAAAGAAGGAACGATTGTATGATAACTTTTCACAGTTAATCCCGCATGTTCAATTGTGTTACCGATACTCCAATATACTAGAGGTGCATCAGCAGGTGAATTAGATTGGCAGACGAAAGCGCCATCTTCAGTTAAGAATGTAGCTATACGAGCAAAAAGTTCGCTTGTATATAAAGTACTTAAAACTTCTGTTGCTGGATCAGGGAAATCAATAATAATTACATCGTATAAAGATGAAGGAGAATTTAGAAATTCTTTCGCATCGCATACGTGCACATTCACACGATTATCAAAAAAAGCATTTTTGTTTAAGGATACTATTTCTGGAATATTACGTGCCATATTAATCATTGCTTCATCTAAATCAACAAGGTCTACATGTAGCACAGTTTCATATTTCAAAACCTCTCGTAAAGCAAGTCCATCGCCGCCACCTAATATGAGAACACGTTTTGGATCAATTACTTTTGCCATAATTGGATGTACAAGAGCTTCATGATAAATTTGTTCATCAACGGAACTGAATTGTAGTTGGTTGTCCAAATATAAACGGATATCGCTTACTTGTACCAAATTAATATTTTGATAATTACTTTTTTCATTCAATAAACTTGTATGTTCACCAGCTTGTATTTCTTTTAGAGAAATTTCATCCCATATATCTAAGTTGTGTGAATCTGTGGGCACTATGATTACATTTTCCGATTGTACTTGCTTGTCCTGTTTATCCTGTTTATCCTGTTTGTCTTGTTCGTCCTGTTTGTCTTGTTTGTCCTGTTTATCCTGTTTGCCTTGTTTACCGTGCTTGTCCTGCTTATTTTCTATTTCCTGCTGTTCTAGTTCAAATTTGTCAGATTCTAATTCAGAGCGCTTGTCTTTTTTATAGCTTGTTATTCTATAAATCTTTATTTTGCTTTGTTTTCTATGTTTTGGCATAGGAATCTCCTTTCGAAGTGTGTTATTTTACTCTATTCTATGTAATTTAGTAGAGTTTGCTTGGACAATAGATAGAAGAGTGTGTTCAAGAAAGGTTTATTTTTTTACTAGATTTTCACGCTAAAAAAATTTTTTAGTGTTTTTTTGTTTTAAACACAACTAGACAACTAAACACTAATCTATTTTCATACAGTTATGTGTTAAAAGCGTGTTGTTTTATAACACACTGTGTGTTTTTTGGTCGACACACTAATTGAAAGCGTTAACACACAAAGAAAATGGTCGAAAAAGTGCTGATTTTAGTGGTTTTAAAAAGTTGGCACGCTAATTGCATTAATAAATAGCGTAAAGAAAAATAAATAAAACATAAATTTTTTATACTACACAAGGGGGATTTTCAAATGAATATTTTATTATGTTGCTCAGCAGGGATGTCTACAAGTTTACTAGTTACAAAAATGGAAGCGGCTGCAAAAGCTCGCGGTTTAGAAGGAAAGATTTGGGCTGTATCTGGGGATGCAGTAAAAACGAATATCGATCAAGCAGATGTATTATTACTAGGACCACAAGTTCGTTACATGCTTTCTTCAATGAAAACGCTTGCTGATGAGAGAAACGTTGGAATCGACGTCATCAATCCAATGCACTACGGCATGATGAATGGAGAAGCAGTTTTAGATCACGCATTAACACTAAAAAAATAATTAGGGGGGAAGCGAAATGCAAAAGTTTATTGCATTCATGGAGAAATATATTGTTCCTGTCGCTGGTAAAATCGGATCGCAACGTCACTTAGCTGCGATCCGTGACGGATTTATTGCAGTTATGCCACTTATTTTAGTTGGTGCACTGGCATCACTAATTAATGGTTTTCCGTCTGAAGCTTTCCAAGATTTCATGAAAGGTTTGTTTGGTGAAACGTGGAAACAAGTTGGCGGTGGAATGTGGACTGGTTCTTTCGCGATTTTAGCATTAATCATAGCATTTACAACAAGTTATAACTTAGCAAAATCTTACGGCGTTGATGGTTTGTCAGCAGGTATTATTTCATTTGGTGCGTTAATTATTCTTACGCCAACAACACCGAAAGAAGGCGGATTGAACTTAGCTTGGACAGGTGCACAAGGGTTATTCGTAGCAATTATTGTAGCACTCCTTGTTACTGAAGTATTCCGTTTCTTCGTACAAAGAAACATTACTTTTAAAATGCCTGATGGAGTACCACCAGCAGTTTTAAGATCTTTCGCAGCTATAGTTCCAGCATTTGTTATTTTAACAGTAGTTGCAGGTATTCAATTAGCAGTGAAATTAGCCGGTACAAGTGTTCATGAATTTATCTTTAATACGATTCAATCGCCACTGCAAAGTTTAGCAGGGACATTACCAAGTGCAATTGTCATTGTACTCCTTGTTCATCTTCTTTGGTTCTTCGGTTTACATGGTCCAAATATCGTTGGTGGTATTATTGAGCCGTTATACTTACCAGCATTAGAGAAAAATATGCAGTTATTCAAAGGTGGCACATCTGCATTTGATGTTCCAAACATTGTTACAAAACCGTTCTTTGATACTTTCGTATATCTTGGTGGTTCTGGTGCAACATTAGCGTTTTTAGTCGTTGTATTACTTGTAGCGAAAAGTGCGCAATTACGCGGTGTATCTCGTTTATCAATTGGTCCTGGTGCATTCAACATTAACGAACCAGTAATCTTTGGTACACCAATTATTTTAAATCCAATTTTATTCTTACCGTTTATCATAACACCAATTGTATTAGTAATTACTTCTTATACAGCTATATCTATTGGTTGGGTACCAAAAACAGTTGTGATGATCCCATGGGCAACACCACCAATTATTAGTGGTTATCTTGTAACAGGTGGACATCTTTCAGGTGCACTCCTACAGTTATTCAACTTTGTAATTGCGATGGTAATCTATTATCCATTCGTTGTATTATGCGATCGTTCTGTTGTTCGTACTGAAAAAGCAGCAGCGCAAGGAAATAACAACTCTGTACCTATGTAACATAAAGATTGTTCTCACAGACAGCATTGTCTGTGAGAACAATTACCTTTATATCATGTTCAAAAAGATGAGACTCATCTACAAGAACACCAAACTATCATTCATAAAATAATAATTTAATAGAAATGTTCAAACTGAAGGGGTATTTCAATCGGTTGAACCATATAGAGAGGGCGGTAATTATGATGACTACAGCAGAACAAATTCCATTCCAATTGATTTTAAATAGTGGTAACGCACGAAGCTTTGCGATGGAGGCACTTCAATTTGCAAAACAGGGGAAAATGACAGAAGCTGATGAAGCGATGGCAAAGGCGAAAGAAGCGATCAATGAAGCGCATCATTTTCAAACAGAGCTCATACAATCAGAAGCAAGAGGAGAAAAAACAGAGATTAGTGTTCTTTTAATTCACGCACAAGATCATTTAATGAATGCGATTACAGTAAAAGAATTAGCAGCAGAGTTTATTGACCTTTATAAAAAGTTAGAAGCGAAAGGGGAATAAAGCATGACTGGAATTAAAATTGCTACAATCGGCGGTGGATCTAGTTATACACCAGAGTTAATTGAAGGATTTATTAAGCGTTATGATGAACTTCCTGTTCGTGAAATTTGGTTAGTAGATATTGAGGCAGGAAAAGAAAAGTTAGAAATCGTTGGTAACTTAGCGAAACGTATGGTGAAAAAATCCGGTTTACCAATCGAGGTTCATTTAACACTTGATCGCCGCGAGGCATTAAAGGATGCTGATTTCGTAACGACGCAGCTTCGCGTAGGTTTATTAGAAGCTCGTGCAAAAGATGAAGCGATCCCGTTAAAATATGATGTAATCGGTCAGGAAACGAATGGTCCTGGTGGTTTATTCAAAGCGTTGAGAACGATTCCTGTTATTTTAGATATTTGTAAGGATATGGAGGAGCTTTGTCCGAATGCATGGTTAATTAACTTTGCAAACCCAGCTGGTATGGTAACAGAAGCTGTTCTTCGTTATACAAATATTCAAAGAGTAGTTGGTCTATGTAACGTTCCAATCGGAATTCGTATGGGTCTTGCGAGATTACTTGAAGTAGATGCAAGTCGTGTACACGTTGACTTCGCAGGTTTAAACCATATGGTATACGGACTAGACGTATACTTAGATGGCGTAAGTGTAATGGATCGTGTGTTAGAACTTGTAACAGATCCAGAAAAGCAAATTACGATGGAAAACATCGCTGCGCTTAACTGGGAGCCAGACTTTATTCGCGGCCTTCGTGCAATTCCTTGTCCATACCATCGTTACTACTACAAAACACGTGAAATGCTAGAAGAAGAGAAAGAAGCTTCGGTTGAAAAAGGAACACGTGCAGAAGTAGTAAAACAATTAGAAGATGATTTATTCGAGTTATATAAAGACCCGAACTTAGATATTAAACCACCACAATTAGAAAAACGTGGAGGCGCTTATTATAGTGATGCAGCATGTAGCTTAATTACGTCTATTTATAATAATAAAGGTGATATCCAGCCTGTTAATACACGAAACAACGGAACGATTGCAAGCTTGCCACATGATTCTGCTGTTGAAGTGAACTGTATTATTACGAAAGAAGGTCCAAAACCAATTGCAGTTGGAGATCTTCCAGTACCAGTTCGCGGTTTAGTACAACAAATTAAATCATTTGAGCGCACAACAATTGAAGCTGCTGTTACAGGGGATTATCATAAAGCGCTGCTTGCTATGACAATTAATCCACTTGTACCATCAGATAAAGTTGCAAAACAAATTTTAGATGAAATGTTGGAAGCACATAAAGAATATCTTCCACAGTTCTTCAAAAAGGTAGAGAAATAAAGCGGCGCTATTTAGCCCGCTTTTTTTATTCTATTAGGAGGTATTATAATGATTAAGTTAATTGTAAATGCAGATGATTTCGGTCTTACAGAAGGTACAAATTACGGCATTATTGATGGACATATAAATGGGCTTGTAAATTCAACGACGATGATGATGAACATGCCAGGAACAGAGCATGCGGTACGCTTAGCAAAAGAGCATAAAACGTTAGGAGTAGGCGTACATCTCGTATTAACGGCGGGGAAACCGCTTCTTGGAGACGTACCATCACTTGTAAGTAACGATGGATTGTTTCATAAACAAAGCGTCGTATGGGAAGGGAAGATAAATCCAGAAGAAGTTGAGAGAGAGTGGACTGCTCAAATTGAGAAATTCCTATCTTACGGACTACAACCAACTCATTTAGATAGTCATCATCACGTGCATGGATTACCGATCTTGCACGATGTTCTGGAAAGATTAGCTGCTACATATAATGTTCCAATTCGTCGTTGTGAAGAAGATCGAGCAGTGCGTCCATTTTCTGATGTGTTTTATAGTGACTTTTATGCGGATGGTGTGACGGAAGATTATTTTGTGAAGTTAAAAGAAAGAGTACAAGGTGAACAAACGGTAGAAATTATGGTTCATCCAGCTTATATAGATCCGGAACTTGTGAAACGTTCTTCTTACGTAATGGATCGTGTGAAAGAATTACGTATTTTAACAGAGAGTGAGTTGCCTGAAGGAATAGAGCTTGTGGAGTTTTAATAGAAAAAACGACGGCATAATGTAGCCGTCGTTTTTTCTATTTATAAAATGGACAGAATATATCCGCCAAAGGCCCCAAGTATAACGATAATCCAAGGTGGTGTTTTCCAAAAAGCGAGCAAGCAAAATAGAAGAGACGCAAAAACAAAATCTACAGCGTTCATAATTGTGCTTGTCCAAATAGGATCATAAAAGGCGGCAATTAAAATACCAACAACAGCGGCATTGACTCCAAGTAGTGTGCCTTGTATGAAAGATATTTTTCTCACACTGTTCCAAAATGGTAATACACCAATAACGAGTAAGAAAGCAGGAAGAAAGATTGCAATTGTTGCGAGTATTGCCCCGAGCGTCCCGTTTAACACTGCTCCTATGTAAGAAGCGAATGTAAATAGTGGTCCTGGCATTGCTTGTGTTAATCCGTATCCAGCTAGAAATTGTTCTTTCGTCATCATTCCGTTTTGTACGAACTCACCTTCAAGAAGAGGCAGCACGACGTGTCCGCCTCCAAATACAAGTGCGCCAGAGCGATAGAAACTATCAAATAAAGCGATGTAATAAGAGAACGGTCTTAATATTGGTAGCAGTAGTAATAGTCCGAAGAATAAGACGAGACAAGAAACTGCTATCTTTTTTGAAATAGGTACTTTTATATGTTGAGATTGGCTAATTGGTTGGTTGTGATATAAAAGCCAGCCGATAAAGCCAGCTATTATAATGAGAGTGACTTGTGTCCAGCTACTTGGCCATAATAGGGCGATTGCGGCAGTTGCAATTGCAATCGTTGCACGATTTCGATCTGGCGTTAATTTTTGTGCCATTCCCCATATTGCATGAGCGACAATAGCGACTGCTACAAGTTTTAGTCCATGAATCCAGCCAACACTTCGAAGGTCAAATTGATTAAGGAATGAGGCGAAGAAAACTAAAACAAGTACAGATGGTAGTGTGAATCCAATCCATGAAATAATAGCTCCTAAAAACCCGCCGCGTACTAACCCAATCCCCATACCGACCTGGCTACTAGCAGGTCCAGGAAGGAATTGGCATAGTGCGACTAAATCAGCATAACTTCGTTCATCCATCCATTTTCTCTTTTGGATGTACTCATGATGAAAATAACCGAGATGAGCGACAGGACCACCAAATGAAGTAAGTCCTAATTTAAATGAAACGAGAAAAATCTCTAATAATGTGTGAAAAGTGTATTTGTTATTTTTCAAAATACCCTCCTATAATGTTTTTCTATGTGCATTATACAAGAGGTAGTAAAGCAAAAGGAACGATTCTAATGTAAAGATTGTGTGAATCTTTTCTTTGTAATTAAAACTTGAAAAAGTCATAAATGATTATATATAAACCATAAAGTAGTAGAAGTAGTGCTGGGAAATTTATATAAGGAGAATGCCCGTATGACAACACATTTCTTTGCGAGGTTAACAGGTAAGAGGGAAATACCTCCTGTAAATACAGAAGCTTATGGCGTAGCAGAGTTTATATTTAGTGAGGATTTAAAGAAGTTGCAATATCGGGTCATATTGAAAAACATCGAAAAAGTTACATCATGCCAAATTCATTTAGGGAAAGTAGATCAAATTGGTCCAATCGTTTTAAGTTTACTTGGTCCGTTAAAGCAAGGTATTAGTGTAAATGAAGGAGTCGTCACTGGTGTAGTTAATGTGGGGGATTTTGAAGGGCCTTTACAGGGGAGAGCGTTTGATAGCTTACTTCAAGAAATCATTCAGGCGAATGTATATGTAAATGTTTATACGAAGTCCCATAAGAAGGGTGAAATAAGGGGGAGAATCAGGAAAGTAAAGAAGTAGAAAAAAGGCTGTCCATATTTTGGAACAGCCTTTTTTGCTATAAGGTGCAAATTTTAGCGATTCTTGCCGGTAAATCGATATATTTGAAAAATCGCTGATAAAATCCGAGTTGCGCTGATATATCTTGAAAATCGCTGATAAAATCTGAGTTACGTTCGACATACTAAAATACCGTCTCGATTAATTTTTTACAGGCTGATTTTTAATGAAGAAGTCCATAACATAAAACACTTCGTCATCAGGTATTTGTATTTCAAATGTATTTTCAATTGGCTGCAATGCTTTTTTTACTTTCATATACATCCAGTATTCATCTTGTCTTCGTTTCTCTTTATCCGGATGAGGGAGGAGACTTTCTCCTTTTTGAAGACGGTCAACCATACAGCTCATATGCAGAATAACACCCATTAAACTGTCAGGAGTTAGCTGTAAGGAAATTAATTCTTGAATTGTATTCAATGCGTAACGGATCGTTTTAATAAGTAATGCTCCGTCGTTACGCTGCATTTGTTGTTCAAGAATGTCAGCCATTTTTGCATATGTTTCTTCATACGTAATTAATTCTTGAATTGGCTGAATTGCTGTGTAGTTTACAATGTCTTGGAAATGATAAGTTAAGCATGGCACCTGCACATCGAAATTCGTGACGATACAAATGATATTCCGCTCTTTTTTTATGTTCTCAATCATTTTTGTTAAATCTTTTTCATGGACGATACTAATCGGAATGATTTCAATTAATTCCTTGTCAAATCGCAAATAGTTCTCCAACATTTTTTGAATAGCTAAAGCGCTGCCTTCCCCAGTTAAACAAGCTGTCAAAATAACAGATTTCATTGGTGATAGTGGCTTTTTCTTTTCTTCTTGTACGTTTAAGTAAAACGGTGTTAAGTTCTTCACTGTTTCATATAATGCATCTAACGAGTAGCCAAGCTGAGCTTTTCGAGCAGCTTCTAGTGCATGTGGAGTGCTCGTCATGGAAAGAACACGTACCGGAATTTTGAACTCAGTTTCTAATATATCACCAATATAAGCGAGAGATCCCATATCGACGAGTAAAAGAAGCCCGTTTACATTTTGGAGTGTTTTCATATACACTTTCACACGCTCTAAGAAATCTTTCGGCGATTCATGTAACGGCATATCGATACCA
Organism: Bacillus tropicus; assembly: GCF_001884035.1. Classification (GTDB taxonomy): domain Bacteria; phylum Bacillota; class Bacilli; order Bacillales; family Bacillaceae_G; genus Bacillus_A; species Bacillus_A tropicus. The sequence continues at coordinate 30,165 of NZ_MACG01000028.1, read as the reverse complement.
GTTACTTCATCAATGCCGAGCAGTTCGTTTGCGACGTTTGCCATTTCTGTTGCTATGCCGTTGCCGTGCGCTAATATTAATACTTTTACTTCTGTTTGTGAGGCAGGAATTGGATCAACAACGAAGAACATTGTTAAAAAGCCTGCTTCATCAATAGGCATTGTTATTTGTAACTCGTCCTCCAGTAGTTGAATGCATTGCATTGCTACGGAAAAAGCTTCTTTATATTTCGTACGAATTTGATTTAATTGTGGGTGATGAATTTGTTTTCCAGCTTGTAAACGTTGTAGAGTTGTCTGTACATGTAAACTTAAAGCGAGAAATACTTTTTCATCAAACGTCTTGGATAAATGTTTTTCGGCAAGTTCTGCAATTCTTTCACAAACGGAAACGATATTACGATCCACAATTTTAAAAACATTTTCATGACTTGTCTTTTTTGACATTTGGTTAAAATATTGTACGAAAAAGCTTTGAATATCATTTTCGATTAGTAATTCTAATTCTTCCTCTTCAATACCACGAGCTTGAAGTTCTTCATATTTATAATCAATATAATCGTAAATAGAAGATTGCTTTTCATTTTCTGCTTTATGATTACTCCAGCCTTCATCACCTGTAAATATAAATGTTTCATTCGGTATTTGGTATAAATGACGGCTTTTTCTTTCAATGAATAGCCCTTCTTTCATATACCAAGGTAAGTCTGTACTTGAAACATAGACAGAATCACGTTTCTTTGTCACGAAGTCAGAATAGGCTTTTGCACAGGCAATTTGTACATCCGTTTTTAATTGACCGATGTTATTGGGACAATTGTAAAAGACGAAAGCACGCATTGCATTCGGGCTAACGTGAATTTCTTTTCGCAAGCGAATTGCTTCATTTGTGAAAAATAGTTGCAGTAAAGCAAAACGTTCTTTATGTGTACGCTCACGAAGTGGTGGAAGCGTGACAGTCATCGGTATACGTCTTGTAAATGTTTTTAATAAAAATGAATTTGGTTCTTCTGTTGTTGCAGTAATGATTAATACTTGTGCTTTACGTTCATTTTCAGTTTCTCCAAGGCGGCGGTATACTCCGCGGTCAATAAAGGTGAAAAGCATTTCTTGTCCCTCTGGAGGAAGGCGATGTACTTCATCTAAGAAAAGGATCCCTTCATGTGCTTTTTCAATTAACCCTTTTTGATCACTTGCCCCTGTATAAGCTCCTTTTTTAATCCCAAATAATTGTCCTAATAGTAGCTGTGGATTATTTGCGTAATCAGCACAGTTAAAGACGATAAAGGGTGCATTTTTAGGAAGCTGTTCAACTTCAATTGCATATTCGTGCATTAAAGAAGCAAACATGGATTTTCCGACGCCTGTTTCTCCGAGCAGTAAAGTATGCATACCGTTTGGAGGATAGAGAATAGAAGCTTTCGCTTTTTCAATTGCGATTTTAAGGCTCGTATTTTCAACTGCAAATGTATCTAATGAAGTTACTTCTTTTGAATGCGTTTCCAACGAAGCGTTCGTTTCTATATAAAAACGAACAGGACGCGTATTTGTTTTTAATAAACGTTTATCTTTTACAAGTTTGTTTAAGTCGCTACTTACATTGGCTCGATCTAGTTGCAGAAGGGTAGCGAGTTCTGATGCAGTTACACCTTCTGTATAATTGCCTTTTTGTATTGCGTTAAAAATGAGATCTATTCGTTTCATTTCTATTCACCTCGAAACTTCATCACTATTTAAAATTTTACACAAAAATGGGAAGGGTGGGAAGAGAAAAATAAAACAGCTTTAGCACATAGGTACTAAAGCTGTTACAATCTTGTGTCTTTCCAAAAGTTTACTTCGAGATGAGAAGATGGATTATAGGGAAGAAGTTTGTATCCTTGTGACTGTAAGTAATCAATTACTTGTGGCAGTATTTGTACAGTTACACTCGAATCATGCATTAAAATTACTTCGACTTGTTCATCGCTCTGATTACGTACCCTTTCTAGTATGGCAGAAGGATTGTCATAGCTTTTCCAGTCGTATGTATCGATTGTCCAATCCCACATTTTATACTGGGCTGATACAAGTGCATCACGGTAATTCTTTTTTAAGTAAGGCATGCTACCATACGGGACACGAACGAGATGTGTATTTAATTTTGTAACTTGTTGGACAATGTTTTGTGTTTGTTCCATTTCTGTAATTAAAGCAGATGGATCACCAGTGTAAAGGCGTTTTACGTCGTGTGACATACTGTGAAGTCCAATATAATGTCCATCTTTAATTAATCGCTGCATTGTCTTTTTATAATGTGGTACTTTTCCACCAATCACAAAGAAAGTCGCTTTTCCGTTCTTTTCTTTTAAGATGTTTAAAATTTGTGTAGTATATTTGTTTGGTCCGTCATCAAATGTTAAGTACGCGATTTTTTTGGTAGAAGAGGTAGTTTCGGTATTTGGATGATGTTCAGCAGGGGGAATTGTAGTTGCTCCTGCATGAGATGACGCGTACATAGTAATCGTTAAAAATAAGATAATGTATTGAAATACTCGCTTGATCATAACATTCACCCTCAGTTTGACAATCAAGATGTAAAAAAGAAAATATAATCCTTTTCTTATTATGTATATCTTTCTCCAATAGTGGAACTCTCAAACAAGCTATATTTTGGAAATGTAAAATAATGAATAAAAAATAGCATCCTCTTATAAGAAAGAGGATGCTATTTGAATATTTCATAATAGTAAAGGCTATACTACAATTAGTCTTCGCGTTTTTTCACTTTTTTATAAAAGGAAATAAGTGGTTTGTAACGTTCATGTACAAGCCCAATTACTTCGGCAATAATCTCTGTAAAGAAGATTAAAATGAAAAGAAGAATAATGGATAACCATAATGTCGCACTAGAGAAAATGATTGCATTTACACTAAAGAAAATACCGAATGCGTATATAATTAGTACCGTTTTACGATGAGAGAATCCCATTGCAAGTAAACGGTGATGTAAATGCGATTTATCTGGTGCTGAAATAGGTTTTTTATTTACGATACGACGGATAATTGCAAATGTCGTATCAAATACAGGTACGCCTAAAATAATCACTGGAACGATAAAGCTGAATAACGTTACACTTTTGTACAATCCAAGTAACGATATAACAGAAATACAGTATCCTAAAAATAGTGCTCCTGTATCTCCCATGAAAATTTTTGCTGGATGGAAGTTGTAGAATAAAAATCCAATTGTACTTGCTAATGTAATTAGTGCTAGCGGTAAAATAATAGCTGTTCCAGTACCCCATGGGCTAGTGAAGGCCATATATGCTAGCGTTGCCAGTACGATAGATGAAATACCAGCGGATAATCCATCTAAGCCGTCAATTAAGTTGATGGCATTTGTAATACCTACAATCCAAAATACTGTAATTGGGTAAGCAAGCCATCCAAGTTCAGTATCCCCGAGGATTGGAATATATAATACTTGCACTAATAATCCACTTTTTACAATCATAATGGCAACTAATAGTTGTCCACCGAATTTTACCTTCGCAGATAACTCGTACATATCATCTAAAATACCGATGATTATAATGATAATCGCACCTAGCGTTATCGATAACATTCTTTGTTCGTATAAGCCACCGACAACAAATCCAACAGCAACACCAATAAATATCGCTAACCCGCCAAGACGAGGCATAATCTTTTGGTGCACTTTACGTGCGTTTGGCTTATCTGTTGCTCCTATTTTAAAAGCTAACTTAATAACTAAAGGAGTAACGACGAGTACAGTGATGAAAGATGCCAAAATGGCATAAATCACTTGTGAGTCCATTAATACCCCACCCTTTTATAGTCTAACGTAATTTTTTTAAATATATTTATCTGAAAATTATGATGTTTATTTACAGGCTCATAACATATGGTATCACAAAAAGATTAGAATTCAATCTTTTTTTCGTTTTACGGTAAATGGAAGCGGATAGAATATATGACAATTGTATACAGAATGTTGAATCATTTGAGAAGGTTAATTGTATTGGGCTTTGAAATATGACAATTTCTCTTTTTCTTTAATAGCGAATACTTTTATTTCAATATTATAAGTGTTACACGTAGAAATGAGTAAGTTCCGTGTTAAAATGTGGGAATTTATCCTGCATGAAAAGGGAGCTTTAATCTCGGTAAGATCTCTATCGGTTTAATGAACAATATTTAATTTTACAAAAACTTAAAAAAGAATGAAGAAAGTAATTCATATAATAAAGAAGTAAAGGAGTTTTCTCATTTTTAATGTGAGAGGGGGAAGCACAGGGAGAATTCTATGTATTCGTATATTTTCTATTGTATATTCCTGTGCGAAAAGGAAATGAAAATTACGATAATAGGTACCGGATACGTTGGATTAATTACAGGAGTAGGATTAGCAGTATTGGGACATTCGGTTACATGTTTTGATATAAATGATGAGAAAATGGAACGGATAAAACAAGGGGATCTACCTATTTATGAAGCTGGCTTATATGAATTGATACATGATGCGTGTGAGAATAATCGCTTAACTTTTACAACAAGTAAAGAAGAAGCATTTAACGATGCAGAATTTATATTTATTGCAGTTGGAACGCCATCGTTATTAGATGGGACAGCGGATTTAACATATATTCAAAATGCGTGTGTTGATATTGGAACATATGTGACTAAAGACATTATTGTTGTTACAAAAAGTACTGTTCCTGTAGGGACGAATGATGCTATGAAGGGATGGATTGAGGAGACATTACAAAATAGGCATGAATTACATATTGTATCGAATCCCGAATTTTTACGGGAGGGTTCAGGTATTTACGATTTTTTTCGGGGAGATCGTATTGTAATTGGAGCAGATAATGAGGAAGCGGCACGAAAAGTGGAGAATTTATATAGTGAATTACACTTAAAGACATATGTTACAGACATAAAAAGTGCAGAGATGATTAAATATGCATCGAATGCTTTTTTAGCGACAAAGATTAGTTTTATCAATGAAATTTCAAATATATGTGAGAAGGTAGGAGCTAATGTATTAGACGTTGCAAAAGGGATGGGAATGGATAAGAGAATTGGGTCATCTTTTTTAAATGCGGGAATTGGTTACGGAGGATCGTGTTTTCCGAAAGATACGAAAGCTCTTGTGCAAATTGCAGGGAATGTGGCACATGATTTTCGCTTGTTAAAAGCCGTCATTGAAGTAAATAATAAACAACAGTTATTATTGATCGAGAAAGCGAAGAAAGTAATAAATATGAACAAGAAGCGGATTGCAGTGCTGGGAGCGGCATTTAAACCGAACACAGATGATATAAGAGATGCACCATCCCTTATTATGATACAAGAATTAATGAATATAGGTGCGGATATAGTTCTATATGACCCGAAGGCGATTCAAAATATGAAAAATATCTTTGGGAAGACTATACAATATAGCGAATGTATAGATGAATCGATTAGAGGAGCGAGTGCGGCTTTTATCATGACAGAATGGGAGGCTATCCGTGGTTATCCGTTAGAAAAGTACGCCCAACTTATGAGAGAACCTATTTTATTTGATGGAAGAAATTGTTATACTGTTGAGGACGTCAAGGAGCAAGAGATAGATTATTATTCTGTTGGAAGAGAAAGTATTTGTAAGAGAGACTTTTCCGTTATTCGTTAAAAAGGTATGTATTCATGTATATTCTTATATGTCATAATAGAAGTTGTAACTAGTGAAAGAAAAGAGGCAATGAAATGACTGAACGTTTAAAAGTAATGACAATTTTCGGGACACGTCCAGAAGCAATTAAAATGGCACCTCTTGTATTAGAGTTGCAAAAGCATCCAGAGAAAATTGAATCAATTGTGACTGTAACCGCGCAACACCGTCAAATGTTAGACCAAGTATTAAGTATCTTTGGGATTACACCAGATTTCGATTTGAATATTATGAAGGATCGCCAAACTTTAATCGATATTACAACACGTGGTTTAGAAGGTTTAGATAAAGTAATGAAAGAAGCAAAGCCGGATATCGTACTTGTACATGGTGATACAACGACAACATTTATTGCAAGCTTAGCTGCTTTCTATAATCAAATTCCAGTAGGCCATGTCGAGGCAGGACTTCGTACATGGGATAAATATTCTCCATACCCAGAAGAGATGAATCGTCAATTAACAGGCGTAATGGCAGATCTTCATTTCTCACCTACAGCAAAATCAGCAACGAACTTACAGAAAGAAAATAAAGATGAGTCACGCATTTTCATAACAGGAAATACAGCGATTGACGCACTAAAAACGACTGTAAAAGAAACATATAGTCATCCTGTACTAGAGAAACTTGGAAATGATCGTCTTGTACTTATGACAGCTCACCGTCGTGAAAACCTAGGAGAGCCAATGCGTAATATGTTCCGTGCAATTAAGCGTCTTGTTGATAAGCATGAAGACGTACAAGTTGTGTATCCTGTTCATATGAACCCTGTTGTTCGTGAAACAGCAAATGATATTTTAGGTGATCATGGCCGTATTCATTTAATTGAGCCGCTAGATGTAATTGATTTCCACAATGTTGCAGCTCGCTCATACTTAATGTTAACTGATTCTGGTGGGGTACAAGAAGAAGCGCCGTCACTCGGTGTACCGGTTCTTGTGCTTCGTGATACAACAGAACGTCCAGAAGGTATTGAAGCAGGTACATTGAAATTAGCAGGAACAGACGAAGAGACAATCTTTAGTCTTGCTGATGAGTTGTTATCAGACAAAGAAGCTCATGATAAGATGTCGAAAGCATCTAATCCGTACGGTGATGGCCGTGCATCAGAGCGTATTGTAGAAGCGATTTTACAACACTTTAATAAGTAAATAAAAAGAGCCAAATCATATACGATTTGGCTCTTTTTTTTACTTCTGATTTCTCATAATCCACTCTGCATGAGCATTCGTAGAAGGAGGGGGCTCAGTTTGTGTTTTGTTCTGATCTTGGTCCGTTTCTTTCTTTGCTTTTTCGTTAGAGTTAGAATTTGAAGAAGGATTTGATTCGGTTTTTGTTGTTGGATTTTCTTGCGTATTTACCTTTTCTCCTAATTCTTTTTTAATTTCGTTACGTACTGCCTCAACACCATTTGGATCCGGAAGGAAGTAATAAATACCACCTATTTTTTTGTCTTCTCCTTCAAGTTTGAACGTTTGCATTGTAGAAGGATCAAACCCAGAGAGTTTGTTGTAAAGAGCAAGGCCGTCTGAAATAGGAATATCAGTTTTTATATATTTTCCAACGACTGCTGTCAAATCTTTAATTTTAAATACGGTAGAGGTGGAATTTAGTTTTTGAGCAACAGCAGCCAGTAATTGTCTTTGTCTAGCAGCCCGGCCATAGTCACCGTTTGGATCTTGCTTTCGCATACGAACGTAAGCGAGCGCTTCTTCACCGTTTAATTCTTGTTGTCCTTGCTTAAATTCGATTTTTTTGTAGTAATCCACGTCTGAACGTTCCCAAAAATCGAAGGGGACATCAACAGTAACACCGCCAACAGCATCAACAATACCTTTAAAGCCTTGGAAATCAATTTTAAGATAATGGTCTACAGGCACTTTTAGAAACCCTTCGACAGTTTTGATCGCCATTTCTTCTCCGCCGTAAGCATGCGCAGCGTTAATTTTGTCTTCTTTATTCTTTCCGACAATTGGAACGCGACTATCACGAGGGATACTCATAAGCGAAATCTTTTGCGTTTTCGGATTGACTGTCGCAAACATTAATGAATCTGTACGACCGTTTTGACCGTCTGTTGCATAATCTTCTATGCCCATAATAAGGAGTGTAAAAGGCTCCTTTGTAATTTCTACATCTTCGGTTCTCAAATCCGACTTTTCACGAGTAAAACCACTATACATCCCCATGAGAGAAGAGTAGGAATTTAATATATAAAGTCCTACACTACCAAATAAAAATAAGAAAATAAGGAAGTAGAAAAACTTTCTTCTTCGTTTCTTTTTTATTCTGCTATTTTGGAGATGATAATAACGTTCTTCCATATATAATCTCCTTAGTTCGTTTGTAGGAAAGTAATTCACTACATTAATCTTTAAAGGCGATAAAGTAGTTGTTCTTAGATAACATCTTGTTCTAAGTACAACATATCTCCTTCTGTAATTGTACATTTCCCATTTGTTAATTCAATCATCCAATCCGTGAATATTTGTTTTCCATCTTCTTCTACATACGTATCAAATGTGACATTTTCGAGGTAATGTATATCTTTAATGGCATATTTTGAATTGCGTAACTCATTTTCAATTTTGCCAAGTAATGTGTAATCAATTTCGGTCTGCATAACACGCATTAGTTTTCGCTCGACAACACCGACATGATTAATTCCTTCGCTTGTACATTTTCCATATGCACGAATTAATCCACCAGCGCCCAGTTTGATGCCACCAAAATAGCGGGTAACGACAACGACGGTATCTTTTAAACCGCGTTTTTTTAGTACCTCTAACATAGGTACGCCAGCTGTACCGCTAGGTTCACCATCATCATTTGCTTTTTGAATTTGATCTTGTTCGCCAATTAAATAAGCAGAACAATTATGTGTTGCATTCCAGTTTTGTTTTTTGATTTTTTGTATGAATTCTTGAGCCTCTTCTTCGGTTGTAGCACGACTAACATAACAGATGAATCTTGATTTTTGAATAACAATTTCGTGTTCACCGTAATCTTTTATTGTTAAATATTGTAATAACACTTGTTTACGCTCCTATCCATCAAAATGACTAGTACTTTACATTTTAAAAGCGGGCGTTTTTATATTCAAACATTTTTTATAAATAAGTTGAAATTTTTGGTGAGCGTTTTACCTTTTTGTTGTAATTTGTCGAGATGATGAGTATAATTTCAAACCCGCATTTTCATGTATGGATGCACCATTTTTAGTTTTCGTGTAAAATTAGGAAATAAAAACTTTTTTATAAGGCAGGTACGAAAATGAAAACAGCTATTGTTACTGATAGTACAGCATATATACCGAAGCATATTCGTGATGAACTCAATATATATATGATTCCATTAAACGTTGTGTTTGGAACGGAATCTTATCAAGAAGAAGCTGAAATCTCAGCAGATGATTTTTATGTAAAAGTACGTGAGCAAGAAGAACTTCCGAAAACTTCTCAACCAGCAATCGGAAAGTTTGTTGAGCTATATGAAGAATTATCTAAGGATTATGATGCAGTTATTAGCATTCATCTTTCAAGTGGGATTAGTGGTACATATCAAACGTCAACGACAGCTGGTCAAATGGTAGAGGGTATTGATGTATATACGTACGACTCTGAAATTAGTTGTGAAGTACAAGGATTCTATGTGCGTGAAGGTGCAAGGCTAGCAAGCGAAGGGAAGGATCCAAAAGAGATTATCGCCCGTTTTGATGAAATGAAGAAAACGATGGACGCTTATTTTGTAGTAGATGATTTACACCATTTACAACGTGGAGGCCGATTAAATAGCGCGCAAGCTTTCATCGGTAGTCTGTTACAAGTAAAGCCGGTTTTATATTTTAGAGAGAAAGTCATTATTCCGTTTGAAAAGATTCGTACGCGTAAAAAAGCGTTAAAACGTATCATTGAAATTTTTGACGAGCAAGCAAGTAAAAGTGTACCTATGGAAGCAGTTATCATTCATGCACAACGTGAAGAGGAAGCGAATGAATGGAAGAAAGAATTAGAAGCAAAATATCCACATGTTACAATCCGTACAGGTTATTTCGGTGCTGTAATTGGAACGCATTTAGGTGAAGGTGCACTAGGTCTTGGATGGTATACGAAGTAATAAAGATATAAAAAGCTCTCTTTCGGAAGAGGGTTTTTTTACGGATATTTTACGTGAAGTTGACAAGTTAATATTTGGAAATGGTAAAATGTACGTAAAATAAAATAATGAGGAAAGTTTTATAACTTACTTTTTACAAGAAACTATATTATAATAGAGGAGAGGTGAAACATATGGAGCATAATTCTTGTTTATGTCCAAAGTTTGAGTCAGCTTTTACTCTGCTTAGTAAGAAGTGGACTGGCTTAATTATTAAATCTTTGCTGGAAGAGTCAAAACGTTTTAGAGAAATCGCAGATATTATCCCAAATATGAGCGATCGTATGTTGTCAGAGCGTTTGAAGGAATTGGAAAGCGAAGGCATTGTAGTTCGTAATGTCTATCCAGAGGTACCAGTTCGAATCGAGTATGGCTTAACTGACAAGGGAAAAGCGTTAGAAAGTGTTATGGATGAGGTCCAAAATTGGGCTGAGAAATGGATGAAATAAAGTTTTGATTTCATCTGTATTAGTATATTTAATAAAACGTAAGGGAAACCTTGCGTTTTTTTCTTTGCTTATAAAAAAACTTTTAAAACTCTACACATATATACAAAAATATGCATATTTTGCGATAGAGTTACATATAATATTACATTTGTTTTACAAAAGCGTAACATTAGCAAAAAAAATCCCGAATTATGGTATAAATTTTATAGGTTATATACGGAAAAAGAAAAAAGAAAGCGGTGTAAAAAATAAAATGAAAAAGCTAAAAATGGCATCTTGCGCATTAGTTGCAGGGTTAATGTTTTCAGGGCTAACACCAAATGTATTTGCAGAAGATAAAATTTCTGACGTGAAATCACAAATTAATACACAAAATGACACTTTACATAAACAACAACAAGAACGTGATGAATTACAAAAACAAATGAATGACTTAAACAAAACAATTCAAGGTTTAGATAAGTCTGTTCAAGAGAATGCTGCAAAACTTGATGAAACAACGAAAAAAGTTGCAGATACTGAGCAATTAATCGAAAAGAAAAATAAAAATATTGCAGAATTACAAACAAAAATTGCAAAACGTGAAGAGTTATTAAGAAAACGTTTAGTTGCACTTCAAGAGCAACCAAACACGAACGTTGTAACAGAAGTTCTTGTAAACTCTAAAAACGTTGCAGATTTAGTTGATCGTTTAGCTTCTGTTTCTAAAATTCTTGAGTCTGACGAAGATATCATGAAAACGCAACAAGAAGATCAAGCGAACGTGAAAAAAGATGTTGAAACGGTAAAAACAAAGCAAAAAGAATTAAAAGAAGCACAAGCTCAAATTGAAACTGCTAAGAAAGAACTTGACGCTGAAAAAGAGAAAAAAGCAACAGCAGTAAACGATTTAAGCGGTAAAATGGATACAGTTGTAACTTCAATGACAAGTACGGAAAGTCAATTGAAAGAGCTTGAGAAACAAGCACTGCAATTACAACGTATTGCAGAAGAAGAAGCACAAGCAAAAGCTGCACAAGAAGCTGCTGCTCAAAAACAAGCAGAGCAAGCTGCTAAAGATGCGCAAGCTCAACAAGCACAAGCACCAGTAGAGCAAGCTGCACCAGCAAACAATGGTGGACAAGCTCAAAAAGAAGAGCCTAAAAAAGAAGAACCTAAAAAGGAAGAGCCTAAAAAAGAGGCACCTAAAGCAGAAAAGAAAACACCAGAGCAAAACCCAGCACCAACTCCACCAGATACTGGCGTAATTGGTAAAGCTAAGCAATATTTAGGGAAGCCATATGTTTGGGGAAGTGCATCTCCATCAAACGGTGGTTTTGATTGCAGTGGATTCATTTCTTACATCTTTGGTGTAGGTCGTCAAGATGTTAATGGTTACTGGAATTCAGTTTCTAAAGTAAGTAGCCCACAGCCAGGGGACTTAGTATTCTTCCAAAATACTTATAAAAATGGTCCATCTCACATCGGCATTTACGTTGGTAATGGCCAAATGATTCATGCTAGTGATAAAGGAATTGCGTACGGTGATATTAACAGTTCGTATAACCAAAAACATTTCTTAGGATACGGTAGATTCTAGGATTTATAATCGAATAAAACATGTGTATAAAGTCGATAGCTTACTATTTTATAAGTAGGTTATCGGCTTTTTTGAGTTTTTACGAGGTTATGATAAAGGTTTATAGTAGTGCTGGAGGTGGTTGCTGATGCTCGCTGGAAAGCAGTTACTATTAGAAGAACTCTCTTCAGATTTACGGAGAGAATTAAGTGATTTGAAAAGGAAGGGAGAGGTCATATGTGTACAAGGTGTAATAAAGAAGGCTTCTAAATATATATGTCAGCGTTGTGGAAATATAGAGCAGCGGCTATTTGCATCATTTTTATGTAAAAGGTGCAGTAAAGTATGTACGTATTGCCGGAAGTGCATAACTATGGGGAGAGTTTGTGAATGTACTGTACTCGTTCGCGGGATTCATGAAAGAAAAGGTGAAAGGGAATTAAATTCGTTACAGTGGAAAGGTACATTGGCTACTGGTCAGGAGTTGGCGGCGCAAGGTGTTATAAAAGCGATTAAGCAGAAAGAATCTTTTTTTATTTGGGCTGTGTGCGGAGCTGGAAAAACAGAGATGTTATTTTATGGTATAGAAGAGGCACTTCAAAAAGGAGAAAGAGTTTGTATCGCAACGCCAAGGACGGACGTTGTACTGGAATTAGCGCCGAGATTACAAGAAGTGTTTCCAAGTATAAATGTAGCTGCTTTATACGGAGGGAGTGTAGATCGTGAAAAAAATGCAGCGTTAGTCGTTGCAACGACTCACCAACTGTTACGTTACTATAGAGCGTTTCATGTGATGATTGTAGATGAGATTGATGCCTTCCCGTATCATGCGGATAAAATGTTACAGTATGCAGTGCAACAAGCGATGAAAGAGAAAGCAGCGCGTATTTATTTAACTGCAACTCCTGATGAAAAGTGGAAGCGCAATTTCAGAAGGGGGAAACAAAAAGGCATCATTGTTTCGGGACGATACCATCGCCATCCGTTACCAGTTCCTCTATTTAGTTGGTGCGGAAATTGGAAGAAAAGCCTCCATCATAAAAAAATTCCTCGCGTGTTACTACAATGGTTAAAAATGAACTTAAACAAAAAGTATCCTATTTTTTTATTTGTTCCTCATGTACGATATATAGAAGAAATGAGCCTGTTATTGAAAGGGTTGGATAATAGAATTGATGGCGTACATGCAGAAGATCCGATGAGAAAAGAAAAAGTAGCATCTTTCAGAAAGGGAGAAATTCCGTTATTAGTTACAACGACAATTTTAGAAAGAGGAGTGACTGTGAAGAACTTACAAGTGGCTGTGTTAGGAGCTGAAGAAGGAATCTTTTCGGAAAGTGCGCTCGTACAAATTGCAGGCCGAGCAGGTCGTAGTTTTGAAGAACCTTATGGCGAGGTTATGTATTTTCATTACGGTAAGACAGAGGCGATGGTACGTGCGAAAAAACATATTCAAAGTATGAACAAAAATGCGAAGGAACAAGGATTGATTGATTAATGCATTGTTTACTTTGTGATGAATACATTTTGGAAACAGTTAGTTGGTACACCTTCTTTGTAAAGTCCCATAAAAAATGTATATGTGATAGATGTGAGCGGAAACTTTCCTATATTATAGGAGAGATTTGCACGGAGTGCGGGCGACCTTTAGAACTTCTTTCTACTGTATTTAAAAAGGATGATATTTGCATGGATTGTATACGGTGGATGAAGGAAGAGAAGTATCGGCCTTTAAAAAATCGTTCTTTGTATGTGTACGATGATGAGATGAAAGAAGTATTAGCACAGTTTAAGTTTCGAGGTGATGCGGAGTTAGTTCGTATTTTTTGTCGGTCTTTTCGGAAGCTATTCCAAAAGTATTTTAAGAACGTTTCAACTGTTATCGCTGTTCCGCTTAGTAAGGAAAGGGAAGTTGAACGTGGTTTTAATCAAGCTGAGTTATTAGCAACTTGTTTACCTGTCAAAATTTCTTATCCATCATTAAGAAGAAGGGAAACAGAAAAGCAAAGTAAGAAGACACGTAAAGAAAGGGTGTTAGGAAGCAATCCTTTTTATTTTCAGGGAGAAGAGATGTTTTCTGGGCAACATATTTTACTCGTTGATGACGTGTATACGACAGGAATTACAGTTAGGCAAATCGGAAGTTTGTTATATGAAAGAGGGGCAGGGGAAGTATCTAGTTTGACACTTTGTAGAAGTTAATATGGCAGTGTCGAAAGGGATAATAAAAAGGCGATAAGTCTTCTTTGACTTCGTATGTTGTCATTCGTTATAGTCAAATTATGGGGCGAATGCCCTGATTTTTAGAGTGAAGGGAATGGAATGAACATGCAAGGAAGAGTGAAATGGTTCAATGCAGAAAAGGGATTTGGGTTTATTGAGCGTGAAGATGGTGATGATGTGTTTGTTCATTTTTCTGCTATTCAACAAGATGGATATAAGTCATTAGAAGAAGGACAACAAGTTGAGTTTGATATTGTAGATGGAGCACGTGGACCACAAGCAGCTAATGTTGTAAAACTGTAGGGATATTGTTTTTGGGAAGAGAAAGCTGCGTTTGTGGCAACGTTATATATATGTAGTAGAACCTCTTGTTTTTTGCAAGGGGTTTTTGTTATAAATTGAGTTGTCAAAAAGTTGTTTCTTTTCTGTAACGAATTGTCCACAGTTATATTCGTTATGCACGATGTTAATAGGATAAAATAAAGATAGAAACGATGCATCTTTTCATTTCAACAAAAAACGATAAAAAAATCGCAATTCCACTAATTTTTTTAAAAAAGTTAGAAGGAGTTTTTAAGCCAATGTCGAAATTATAGTACATAGGCTTGAAAGGAGGAATTCATCTATGAAATTCAACATTCGTGGTGAAAATATTGAAGTAACTCCAGCATTAAAGGAATATGTAGAGAAAAAACTAAGTAAGTTAGAGCGTTATTTTGATACATTCCCAGAGATTAAAGTTAATTTAAAAGTATACTCTGACAAGCAACGTGTCGAGGTAACAATTCCATTTACTGATTTATTACTTCGTGCAGAAGAAACTAATAGCGATATGTACGCTGCTATCGATTTAGTAGTTGATAAACTTGAGCGACAAATTCGTAAACATAAAACAAAGGTAAATCGTAAGTTACGTGAGAAAGGTTCTATGAAAACGAACTTTATCCTTCCAGAAGCAGTAGCTGTCCTGGATGAGGTAGAAGAGGATGAACTAGAACTTGTACGTACAAAACGATTCGATTTAAAACCGATGGACGTTGAAGAAGCTATCTTACAAATGGATATGCTAGGACATAATTTCTTCGTCTTCACAAATGCTGATACAAATGAAACTAATGTTGTATATGGCCGTAAAGATGGGAAATATGGTTTAATCGAAACTAAATAATAATTCAAAAGCGCAGCCGAAATGGCTGCGCTTTTTTTGCTGAAAATAGATTCCTAAAAAAAAGTTTTCTTAATTTAGAACGAGACATTCGGCCGATTGTTGTCATAGTTATAAGACAAGTGTTACAATTATCATTAGGTATATACATTTTAGTTTTTTTAATTAGGAGAAAAATTGGCATAACATACATTTGATTTTTATAACGACTGATTGTAATAAAGAAAAAGAAAAAACAATCGGGAGTTTTATTTTAATAAAAAGAGGAGCGTATTTCCTATGATCGGTATTTTAAAAAAGGTGTTTGATGTAAATCAACGCCAAATTAAACGTATGCAGAAGACAGTTGAACAAATTGATGCACTAGAGCCATCTATTAAGCCGTTAACTGATGAACAATTAAAAGGGAAGACGCTTGAGTTTAAAGAACGTCTAACAAAAGGTGAAACAGTAGATGATCTACTACCTGAAGCTTTTGCAGTTGTTCGTGAAGCTGCGACTCGTGTTCTTGGAATGCGTCCGTATGGCGTACAGTTAATGGGTGGTATTGCCTTACATGAAGGGAATATCTCTGAGATGAAAACGGGTGAAGGTAAAACGTTAACATCTACATTACCTGTATATTTAAATGCTTTAACAGGAAAAGGTGTTCACGTTGTTACAGTCAATGAATACTTAGCGCAACGTGATGCGAGCGAAATGGGACAACTTCATGAGTTCCTAGGCTTAACAGTAGGGATTAATTTAAACAGTATGTCACGCGAAGAGAAACAAGAGGCTTATGCTGCTGATATTACGTATAGCACAAATAATGAGCTTGGATTCGATTACTTACGTGACAACATGGTTTTATATAAAGAGCAGTGCGTTCAACGCCCACTTCACTTTGCTATTATCGATGAAGTCGATTCTATCTTAGTTGATGAAGCGCGTACGCCACTTATTATTTCTGGACAAGCTCAAAAGTCAACAGAGCTGTACATGTTTGCAAATGCATTCGTTCGTACGTTAGAAAATGAAAAAGATTATTCATTTGATGTGAAGACGAAAAATGTAATGTTAACAGAAGATGGTATTACGAAAGCGGAGAAAGCTTTCCATATTGAAAACTTATTTGATTTAAAACATGTAGCGCTTCTTCACCATATTAATCAGGCACTTCGTGCACACGTTGTTATGCATCGTGATACAGATTATGTTGTACAAGAAGGCGAAATCGTAATTGTAGACCAATTTACTGGTCGTCTTATGAAAGGTCGTCGTTATAGCGAAGGTTTACACCAAGCGATCGAGGCAAAAGAAGGCGTAGAAATTCAAAATGAAAGTATGACGCTTGCGACCATTACGTTCCAGAACTACTTCCGTATGTACGAAAAGTTATCTGGTATGACTGGTACAGCGAAAACAGAGGAAGAGGAATTCCGTAATATTTACAATATGAACGTTATCGTAATTCCAACAAACAAACCGATTATTCGTGATGACCGTGCGGATTTAATCTTCAAATCAATGGAAGGTAAATTTAATGCTGTTGTTGAGGATATTGTAAATCGTCATAAACAAGGGCAACCTGTTCTTGTCGGTACAGTTGCGATTGAAACGTCAGAGCTTATTTCAAAAATGTTAACGCGTAAAGGTGTACGTCATAACATCTTAAATGCGAAAAACCATGCGCGTGAAGCGGATATCATTGCAGAAGCTGGTATGAAAGGTGCTGTAACAATTGCGACGAATATGGCGGGTCGTGGTACGGATATTAAGCTTGGAGACGATATTAAAAACATTGGTTTAGCAGTTATCGGTACAGAGCGTCATGAAAGTCGTCGTATTGATAATCAGTTACGTGGTCGTGCTGGTCGTCAAGGGGATCCAGGTGTTACGCAGTTCTACTTATCAATGGAAGATGAACTAATGCGCCGCTTCGGTTCTGATAATATGAAAGCGATGATGGATCGCCTTGGTATGGATGATTCTCAGCCAATCGAAAGTAAAATGGTTTCTCGTGCAGTAGAATCTGCGCAAAAACGTGTAGAAGGAAATAACTATGATGCGCGTAAGCAGTTACTACAATATGATGATGTACTTCGTCAGCAACGTGAAGTTATTTACAAACAGCGTCAAGAGGTAATGGAGTCTGAAAACTTACGCAGTATTATTGAAGGTATGATGAAATCTACAGTAGAGCGTGCGGTTGCACTTCATACACAAGAGGAAATTGAAGAAGATTGGAACATTAAAGGTCTTGTTGACTACTTAAATACAAACCTTCTGCAAGAAGGAGATGTAAAAGAAGAAGAATTACGTCGCCTTGCTCCAGAGGAAATGAGCGAGCCAATTATCGCGAAATTAATAGAGCGTTACAATGACAAAGAAAAACTTATGCCAGAAGAGCAAATGCGTGAGTTCGAAAAAGTTGTTGTATTCCGTGTTGTAGATACGAAATGGACAGAGCATATCGATGCGATGGATCACCTTCGCGAAGGTATTCATTTACGTGCTTACGGTCAAATTGATCCACTTCGTGAGTATCAAATGGAAGGATTCGCAATGTTCGAATCAATGATTGCTTCTATTGAAGAGGAAATTTCTCGTTACATTATGAAAGCTGAAATTGAACAAAACTTAGAGCGTCAAGAAGTTGTTCAAGGTGAAGCTGTTCACCCATCTAGCGATGGCGAAGAGGCGAAGAAAAAACCAGTTGTAAAAGGTGACCAAGTGGGCCGCAACGATTTATGTAAATGTGGTAGCGGTAAAAAATATAAAAACTGCTGTGGTATTGGGAAGTAATATAGGACGGTAGCCCAGGCTGCTTTGCAAACTTTTACATCAAAAATGTATAATTAAGAAGGATTAAACTCTCTCCGTCATAAGTGGAGAGAGTTTCCCTTGTTTTCATACGAAAGTAACAGCAATTACATAGAGGTGAAGGAAATGGAATTAGTAGAAATTAGACAGGAATTAGAGAAAATGGCTAAGAGATTAGCGGCTTTTAGGGGGTCTCTTTGACCTCCCTACTAAGGAGAAACAAATTGCAGAATTAGAAGAAAAAATGATGGGCGCAGGATTTTGGGATGACCAACAAGGCGCACAAGCTGTCATTAACGAAGCAAATGCGTTAAAAGATATGGTTGGGAGTTTCCGTCAGTTAGATGAGACATTCGAAAATTTAGAAATAACGCATGAACTTTTAAAAGAAGAGTATGATGAAGATTTACATGAGGAGCTTGAATCAGAAGTAAAAGGCTTAATTCAAGAAATGAATGAGTATGAGCTTCAGTTACTATTAAGTGATCCTTATGATAAAAATAACGCCATTTTAGAATTACACCCAGGTGCAGGTGGAACAGAGTCACAAGACTGGGGTTCTATGTTACTACGTATGTACACACGTTGGGCTGAAAAACGTGGGTTTAAAGTAGAAACTGTTGACTACTTACCAGGTGATGAAGCTGGTATTAAGAGCGTTACTTTATTAATTAAAGGTCATAACGCTTACGGTTACTTAAAAGCTGAGAAAGGTGTACATCGTCTTGTACGTATTTCACCATTCGATTCTTCAGGCCGTCGTCATACATCGTTCGTATCTTGTGAAGTTGTACCTGAATTCAATGACGAAGTTGAAATTGAAGTGCGTACGGAAGACTTGAAAATTGATACGTACCGCGCAAGTGGAGCTGGTGGACAGCACGTTAATACGACAGATTCAGCAGTTCGTATTACGCATACACCGACAAATACGGTTGTAACGTGTCAGTCAGAGCGTTCTCAAATTAAAAACCGTGAGCACGCGATGAAAATGTTAAAAGCGAAATTATATCAAAAGAAATTGGAAGAGCAACAGGCACAATTAGATGAGATTCGTGGAGAGCAAAAAGAAATCGGATGGGGTAGCCAAATCCGTTCTTACGTATTCCACCCATATTCTCTTGTGAAAGACCACCGTACAAATACAGAAGTCGGTAACGTGCAAGCAGTTATGGATGGAGAAATTGATCCGTTTATTGATGCTTACTTACGTTCTCGCATCTAATAAGCTAAGTGAAAAAAAGCCAACAAAATTGTTGGCGCACGTTGAGGATATAGGGGACATAAAGAGTATTATTTTATTTATATGGATGAAGTACAGAGGAAGAGAAGTTGGAAACGACAACTTCTCTTTTTGATGGGATTATATGTAGCATACAATGTTGTATATTGTTTTGTAAAAAGTAGAAAATAGTAAAACAGAGTGGCAATAGAGTAAGGCTTTCTACAGAAGTTTTCTAAATTCCCGTTTAAAAAGGATTCTTTATAGAAGTTTTTACGTTGTTCACAGAATTGAAACAACTTATAAAAGCTTTATACTATTAGGGTTCTCACTGTATTTTTGAAGAATATGAAATATACCTTAGTTTTTCTATATAAAGATAATGCTTATAATGAAATTGAGTGTGTTAGGAATGAAAAGAATATCAACAATGGGGAGCGATAGAAGTGAAAAAGAAATTGTTAGCTATTGCGCTAGGGACATCAGTCGTTTTTGCTTTAGGAGCGTGTGGAAATAAAGAAGAGAGTAAGTCTTCGAACCAGTCTGCAAGTACAGACAGTGCAGAACAAATTTTCCAAAGAAGTTGTGCTGGGTGTCACGCAACAGATTTATCGGGAGCAACTGGACCTGATTTAAGAAAAGTAGGCGGGAAGTACGACGCTGCAGATATTGAAGAAATTATTAAAAAAGGTCGCGGTTCAATGTCACCAGGACTTATTCAAGGTGAAGATGCGAAAAAAGTAGCTGAATGGTTAGCTGAACATAAATAAAAAGGGGGAAAATGGACGAGTTGATTCATATAATCAACTCGTTTCCCTTTTTTTGGAGTGTAACATAACTGTAACAAAAATGTATCCGAATTGGAAACCGTTTGATGTTACAATGAGGTTTGTAGAATTTTGCTGAAATATATTACATAGAGTAGTATTGCTTAGAAAAAGAGTATAAGTAGACTACCTTCAACAAGAGTGGTTTAAACGAGAATAAAGGTTTAGCTTTTATTTTCAAATGTACAGAAAAGTATTTCGAAAAAAATCATTAAGTATTGGGTGATAAATAATGATAAAAATGACGAATGTTTATAAGGAGTACCCGAATGGTATGAAAGCCATTGCTGGTCTCACAGTTAACATTAAACAAGGCGAGTTTGTATACGTAGTTGGACCGAGTGGAGCCGGGAAATCTACATTTATTAAAATGATGTATCGTGAAGAGAAACCATCTACAGGATCTATTAATGTAAATGGACTTGTTATTGAAACATTAGCAGAAAGAGACGTTCCATATTTCCGTCGTCAATTAGGCGTAATTTTCCAAGACTTTAAATTGTTACCTAAGTTAACGGTATATGAGAATGTTGCGTTTGCCTTAGAGGTAATTGAAGAAGAGAAAGAGGCAATTCTTGAGCGTGTAACAGAAGTGTTAGGTCTTGTAGGTCTTGAAGATCGTGCAGACGCACTTCCAAGTGAACTTTCAGGCGGGGAACAGCAACGTGTTGCGATTGCGAGAGCAATTGTTAATAGACCAAAGGTTGTAATTGCCGATGAGCCAACAGGTAACTTAGATATTGAAACAGCTCTTGATATTATGAAGATTTTCACGCGCATTAATGAGCGTGGTACAACGATTGTTATGGCGACACATAACGCAGATATCGTAAATACAATCCGTCATCGTGTAATCGCGATTGAAGGCGGAAAAATTGTTCGAGATGAGATTGAGGGAGGATACGGATATGAAGGCTAAGACCCTTAGTCGACATTTGCGAGAAGGTGTAAAGAATCTATCACGTAACGGATGGATGACATTTGCTTCTGTTAGTGCAGTAACAGTTACATTATTACTTGTAGGTGTCTTTTTAACAGCGATTATGAATATGAACCATTTTGCGACGAAAGTAGAGCAAGATGTAGAGATTCGTGTACACATTGATCCAGCAGCAAAAGAAGCTGATCAAAAGAAATTAGAAGATGATATGAGTAAAATTGCAAAAGTAGACTCTATTAAATATTCTTCTAAAGAAGAAGAGTTAAAACGTTTAATTAAAAGCTTAGGCGATAGCGGAAAGACATTTGAGTTATTTGAACAAGATAACCCACTTAAAAACGTATTCGTTGTAAAAGCAAAAGAACCAACAGATACAGCGACAATTGCGAAAAAAATTGAAAAAATGCAGTTTGTAAGTAATGTTCAGTACGGAAAAGGACAAGTTGAACGATTATTTGATACTGTAAAAACTGGTCGTAACATCGGGATTGTGTTAATTGCTGGTCTTTTATTCACAGCGATGTTCTTAATCTCTAATACAATTAAAATTACAATTTATGCTCGTAGTACAGAAATCGAAATTATGAAACTTGTAGGTGCAACAAACTGGTTTATTCGTTGGCCATTCTTATTAGAGGGGTTATTCCTAGGAGTATTAGGATCAATTATTCCAATTGGCTTAATTCTAGTTACGTATAATTCACTACAAGGTGTGTTTAACGAAAAACTTGGCGGAACAATTTTCGAACTTCTACCATACAGTCCTTTCG
Organism: Bacillus tropicus; assembly: GCF_001884035.1. GTDB lineage: Bacteria > Bacillota > Bacilli > Bacillales > Bacillaceae_G > Bacillus_A > Bacillus_A tropicus. The sequence goes on along the minus strand of NZ_MACG01000028.1, from coordinate 8,333 downwards.
TATTCCAATTAGCTGGTTTACTAGTATTAATCGGGGCTTTAATTGGTATGTGGGGAAGTGTAATGTCAATTCGTCGCTTCTTAAAAGTATAAAAAGTTGCAAACATAATTCGTACAAGCTTATCATATAGTAGAAATAGGTAAAGGCATCACACACTGTGTGATGCCTTTTGCTACACCACCTGTGTGTTTTGGAAAGGGGAATTCCGCATTGAAACGTAGAGTTGCAATTATTGGAATGGTTGTTGCATTTTTAATTGGTGCTGGCGGAATGTTTGCAGGTATGTCTTTATTTGGGGTTAACCCAGCAGAAGTAACGCAAACAATTTCGAGTGGAAACGCTAGCACTGCGCAAGGGAATTTGGCAAAAATTAATGAGGCGTATGCACTAATTGATTCACGTTATGTGGAAGACGTGAAAGATGAAAAATTAGTCGAAGGTGCAATACAAGGCATGTTGTCTACGCTGAAGGACCCTTATTCCACGTATATGGATAAAGAAACGGCTAAACAGTTTAGTGAATCACTTGATCCTGAGTTAGAAGGAATCGGGGCTGAGGTGAACAAAACGGACGGTAAGCTTATTATTGTATCTCCAATTAAAGGCTCACCGGCAGAAAAGATTGGCATTAAACCAAATGACCAAATTTTATCTGTAGATGGAAATAGTGTGAAAGATTTATCACGTGAAGAAGCAGTATTAAAGATTCGTGGTAAAAAAGGAACGACTGTTGCGATTGAAATTAAGCGTGCAGGAGTAGCTGATCCGATTGTATTTAAAATTAAGCGTGAAAAAATTCCAATCTTCACAGTGTTTAGCTCTGTGAAACAAGAGAGCGGAAAAGATATCGGTTATATGCAAATCACTTCTTTTGCTGAAAATACAGCGAAAGAATTTAAGGATCAGTTAAAAGAGTTAGAGAAGAAAAACATAAAAGGCCTAGTTATTGACGTGCGTGGTAATCCTGGTGGCTACTTAAATAGTGTAGAAGAGATACTAGGGGAAATTATGACGGATAAAAAGCCGATGCTACAAGTAGAGCAACGAAATGGTGAGAAGAAGAAATTCTCTACCGAACTGAAAGAGAGAAAGCCATATCCAATTTCAGTATTAATTGATAATGGAAGTGCTTCTGCTTCGGAGATTTTAGCGGGTGCGTTAAAAGAGGGAGAAGGATACGATTTAATTGGTGAAAAAACGTTTGGCAAAGGTACTGTTCAGCAAGCTGTTCCATTTAAAGATGGCAGCAACATCAAATTAACGATGTTCAAATGGTTAACACCGGATGGAAACTGGATTCATAAAAAAGGGATCAAGCCAACTGTAGAAGTGAAACAACCAGATTATTATCATGCGACACCAATTCAAATTGAAAAGACACTTTCATACAATTCAAATGATGTACAAGTAAAACACGCACAAGAAATGCTTAAGAGTTTAGGATATGTACCAGGACGTGAAGATGGATACTTTAGTAAAGAGACAGAATCAGCACTGAAAGCATTCCAAAATGCGAATAAGATGGAAGCGACAGGACAGCTGGATAAAAAGACAGCTGAGGCGATTCAAACGAAAATTATTGAAAAAATCCGTTCTGGAGAAAATGATTTACAATTACAGTCAGCGTTAAAATTAATAGCAAAATAAAGTGAAACTTTAATCAGCGGGGGTTTTCTTCATCCCCCACTGATTATCAGTCCTCACCAATCGGACTTTAATGGGCAGCCCGACCCCCACCTAAATTCTTTGCTTTCGCTGAATTTTGAGGTGAGGGCCTTACTGCCCATTAAAGTGGGATAAAAAGAAATACAGGCATTTTGCTGCCTGTATTTTTTTGTGTTAAACAAACGTTTGTCCAGTTATGATAATATAAAAAGAAAGAATGATATAAATGGTGGTGAATGGGTTCGTGGAGGCATGGATTTTTGAAATAATGCGGGGAGTTGGACGTTTTTTCTTACACCCTGCTGTCTATGTATTTTTAATAAGTAGTATCTTCGTTGGATACTTACGTATGTTACGAGAACGAAAGGATTTTTCTTTTAAAGTTTATGATATTTGGTTTGAATTGCGAACATCTTTATTTGCGGGAGTAAAATACGGATTAATCGTATCTATCATTACAATTGGACTTGGACTTGTTGTTTCTAAAGCCAGCTTATGGGCCATTTTACTTTGGACGTTACTATTTGGATTAACTGCTATGTATCGATATTTATCAGCAGCTTATACATTTAGTATCGCAATTGTATGTGTTCTATTATCTTCTAAGCTACCAGTTTCCTTCTTACAGCTTGGAGAAGGTGAAGAGAGTACGATTGTATCTCTTGCTATTTTGCTAGGCGTTATGCTCGTTGTAGAGGGCTTATTGATTTCTAAAAATGCAGTAGGATATTCGACGCCGAAGATTAGGAAGGGTAAGCGTGGGCTAAAGATTGGTCTACACGAATCAAAGCGTTTATGGATCGTTCCTATTTTTATTCTTGTACCAGGTGACGCAGTAACCCAGTTTATTTCATGGTGGCCTGTCGTTTCAATCGGTTCAGATACATATTCTCTATTCCTCATTCCATTTTTAATTGGATTTATGAGAAGGATTAGAAGTTATGAGCCGACGGAAGCTTTATTATTTACAGGAAGACGTGTGTACGGATTAGCAGGACTTGTGCTTGTTTTAGGAATCGCAAGTTATTGGTGGCATGTACTTGCAATTATTGCAATGGGAGTTGCGATGCTTGGACGGTTCACGATTTCCATGCAAGAAAAAATTTCCGATGAGACAAGACCAGCGTACTTCGCTGCACGTAATGATGGACTCGTTGTATTAGATACAATACCGAATACAATTGGGGCAGAGCTGAATTTGCTACCTGGAGAAATGATTACGAAAGTGAATGGAGTCGTTCCAAGAAGTGCCGAGGAATTTTATGACGCGCTTCAAACGAAGACAACAGGAGCGTTTTGTAAATTAGAAGTATTAGATACAAATGGAGAGCTACGTCTCGCTCAAACGGCATTATACGCCGGAGGACATCACGAATTAGGTGTTGTGTTTGTTCAGCAGGAGCATGAGTGGGATTCGGAAGCAATGTAATAGAAGTGAGGGTATCACCTTGTGGTGATGCCCTTTTTTGGTAAGGGGGGCGGTAGTTAGTACATGAAATTTATATTAGCGATTATTCAAAAATATCGACTTTCCGGCAAAAAAACGACAACTATCGTGAACCTTATTTTCAGTTTCATAGACGGATAACTTGAATAATTATTTGATAATGGTTATCATTTAGGGAGTCTTTTTAATTTTGGAAAATGGAGGTAAGATATGCTGCGTAAATTTTTTTCTTACTATAAACCGTATAAAGGTTTATTTATACTCGACTTTTCTTGTGCAGTCATCGCAGGATTACTAGAACTTGGCTTCCCGCTTATCGTAAATCAATTTATTGATAAGTTATTGCCAGGGCAAAACTGGACGCTTATTTTATGGGCTTGTTTCGGTTTACTTGCAGTTTATATGTTAAATGCAGGCTTACAATACGTCGTTACATACTGGGGACATATGCTTGGTGTTAACATTGAAACAGATATGAGGCAGAAATTATTTGATCATATTCAAAAGCTATCATTCAGATTTTTTGACAATAATAAAACAGGTCATTTAATTTCACGTCTTACAAACGACTTAATGGAGATTGGGGAAATTGCTCACCATGGGCCAGAAGATTTATTTATCGCTGTTATGACCTTAGTTGGGGCATTCTCATTTATGATGATGATCAACTGGAAGTTAGCGCTATTAACGTTCTTCGTTATTCCATTCTTATTATGGTTAGCACTTTATTTCAATAAGAAAATGACAGGTACATTTAGACGTTTATTCTCAGACGTTGCTGATTTCAATGCATGTATTGAGAACAACGTTGGTGGTATTCGCGTTGTACAAGCATTCGGAAATGAAAAGTTTGAGAAAGAGCAATTTGCTGTGAACAACGCTCGTTTCCGTACAACGAAATTAATGGCGTATAAAATTATGGCGTTAAATTCATCGATTAGTTATATGCTCATGCGTCTCGTAACGCTCTTCGTCTTAATATGTGGTACATGGTTTGTTCTGCAGGGTGAATTAACGTACGGCGGATTTATCGGATTTGTTCTATTAACGAATATTTTCTTCCGCCCAATTGAAAAAATTAATGCGGTAATTGAAAGCTATCCGAAAGGGATTGCTGGTTTTAAAAGATATGTAGAGCTCCTTGAAACAGAGCCAGATATTGTAGACTCTAAAGATGCGATGGAAGTGAAGCATGTACATGGTGATATTCAATATAACAACATTACATTCGGATATGAAAACAAAGAACCGATTTTAAATGATATTAGTTTGAAAATACATGCGGGTGAAACAGTTGCGTTCGTTGGACCATCAGGAGCTGGAAAAACAACGTTATGTAGCTTATTACCACGTTTTTATGAGCAATCATCTGGATCGATTCAAATTGATGGTATTGATACGAAAGATATGACGTTATCTTCACTTCGTAAGCAAATTGGAATTGTGCAGCAAGATGTGTTCTTATTCTCAGGAACGATTCGTGAAAACATTGCTTACGGAAATTTAAAGGCATCAGAGGCTGAAATTTGGCAGGCAGTAAAACGTGCGCAATTAGAAGATTTAATTTACTCACAACCAGACGGTTTAGATACTGTTATCGGTGAGCGCGGCGTGAAACTTTCTGGTGGACAGAAGCAGCGTCTAGCGATTGCACGTATGTTCTTGAAAAATCCGCCAATTTTAATACTTGATGAAGCAACTTCCGCACTAGATACAGAGACGGAACTTGCGATTCAAAAATCACTTGCTGAACTATCTGTTGGCCGTACAACGTTAGTTATCGCTCACAGACTTGCAACGATTAAAAATGCAGATCGAATCGTCGTTGTAAATAAAGATGGGATTGCAGAACAAGGTTCACATGATGAATTAATTGAACAAGGCGGAGGATACAGTAGGTTATACGAAGCGCAGTTTAGTTCGTAAATATAATTTGTACTGAATTAGTGCACCATAAGTAGGTAAAAATCTCATATGGGAGGCTATACAGTATGATTGTAACAACAACGTCTACAATTCAAGGAAAAGAAATTATTGAGTATATCGATATCGTTAATGGAGAAGCGATTATGGGCGCGAATATCGTTCGTGACCTTTTCGCTTCTGTTCGTGACGTTGTCGGCGGTCGTGCTGGCGCTTATGAAAGTAAATTAAAAGAAGCGCGAGATATCGCAATGGAAGAAATGAAAACTTTCGCAAGACAAAAAAATGCGAATGCAATTGTTGGCATCGACGTGGACTACGAAGTAGTTCGCGAAGGGATGTTAATGGTCGCGGTCAGCGGGACTGCTGTTCGTATATAAAGTGAAACTTTAATCAGTGGGGTGTTTGTTCCCCACTGATTATTAGTTGAACCAATCGGGCATTTACGGGCAGTTGATCTCCCATCTACCTTCTTTGCCTTAACCGAATTTTGAGGTGGGAGTCTTACTGCCCGTTAATTCGGGATAAAGTAAAAAGCCGTGCTGGTGCACGGCTTTTTATATTCTATGTCGAAGTTTTAATATTTCTTGGGAAATGCGGCAGGTCCCGTCGATATATAGGGAAGACATTAGAGTGCTTCTTTACATTTCTGGATTTGAACTAATACTGTTTCGTATTCTTGTTCGAGAGATTTGATGTCATCGTTTTTGTCACACTAATTTCTATTTACTATTTTTGAATTTATTATTATACAATTTTGCCTTTGCCAGCGCCTCAGCATCATTTGTGATTTCATCCAATCCATTCGCATCTCCAATAACATAACCTTCAAATGAAGAACCAACAAAATCAGAGATATATTGGAACTGAGCAATAAGCGGCAATGCCTTCAGTTTTGGATTGTCTCCACCAACGATGACAACGTACATCTTTTTATCTTTCATTTTCTCTTTGAAATGAAGGGATGTATCACGCAAGCTTTGTGACCAGCGATCGATGAAGTTTTTCATATGACCGCTCATCCCGTACCAATATAATGGTGTAGCAAAGATAATTGTGTCGTGCTCTAACATGCGCTTTGTTAACTGCTCGTAGTCATCATCTACAGGTTGGAATCCTTCTGCATCATGACGTTGGTCTGTAATAGGATGGACTGTGTGATCACGTAAATAAATTTGTTCTGTTTCAATTCCATCAATCATCATATGTGTTAAAGCTTCCGTATTTCCATTTTGTCTTGAACTGCCGTGTATAACAAACATGTAATCATTCCTTTTCTTTTGCTTTTTTTAGGAGTGAAACGTGTTTTTGCAAATTCGTTTGAATATTGGAAAGCAATGAGATTTGCTTTGTTACTTCATTAAGTTTATCTTCATAAAGCGTAAGGATGCTGCTGCACGGATTGTCGTATAAGTGCGGTTCAATTTCAAGGCAGCGCAGCATCCTTGCCGTCTCTTCTAAATTTAAGCCAATTTGTAAGTACATTTGAATAAGCTCCACTTTTTCGATGGCACTTTCATCAAAATCACGATAGCCATTTGCGAGGCGCTTCGAAGGGAGTAATCCCTTTTCTTCGTAATGTCTTAGTGATCTTTCGCTAACGCCAGTTTCTTTTGATAACTCCCCGATTCGCAATGCGTTTCACTCCTTTTACATGTATTGTAAACCTTCACACTAATGTGAGGGTCAACTCTGTTTTTTGGCAAAAGAATCTACATGATTTAAAAACACTTGAATAGCTTTAGATGGGATGAAATATTTGCCACGCACGATGGAGAATGGACGGATAAGTTGTTCATTTGGAACTTCGATGTGGAATAGCTCTTTTGCCATTAGCTCTTTCCGTACAGTCCAGTCAGAAAGTATAGCAATGCCAAGCCCGGCACTAACGGCTTCCTTCACGCTTTGAATACTACTAAATGTAAAGAATCGTTTCATTTTTAAATGGTGTTGATGAATAAAGCGATCGCTATAAGCACGTGTTCCAGAACCACTTTCTCTTAATACCCACACTTGATCTTGGAGTGTCCTTTCATTTATTTCATTTGTGCGGAGCAGTGGATGATTTGGCGGGACGACGAGTTTCATTTCATCTTGCATAAACGTTTCAACGTCAACGTCGGCGTATACAACTTGACCTTCTACTAAGCCGATATCAATTTGATTAGAGCGAAGGCTTTGCAAAACGTCTTCTGTATTTGAAATAAAGGTATGAACTTCGACGCGTGGATTTTCATTGGCATAATTAGCGAGTATTTTTGGAAGTAAGTATTCGCCAATTGTAAAACTAGCACCGATGCGAAGCGTTCCTGTTACAACGTTATGTAGTTCATTAATTTCTTGTTTGGCATCTTCATAAAGAGAGAGCATTTGCTTTGCATGTATGTATAGAATATTTCCAGCGTCCGTAACTTGGACATGTTTGGGGGATCGCTGAATAAGTGTAGTTCCAAATTCGTTTTCTAAGTTGCGAATGTGCATACTTACGCCGGGCTGTGAAAGATTTAATAATTCCGCTGCACGAGAGAAGTGTTTCTGTTCAACAACCGTAACAAAAATTTTTAAAATGTCGACGTTCATATAATCTGTTCCTTTCTTTTTCTATCATCTTATCATAAGTATTTCTGATGATAGAGATTTAGTATTGGTATTAAACTTATTATAGAAACTCTCTTATAATGTAAGTAGAAAGAACATGCATGTTCCAATACGATTATTGGAGTGGTTCAAAGTGGAACAAACACTTGTTATACAAAAGAAAAAGGGCTTTGGTTTTTCACAAGGGATTGGGATTACACTATTAATCGCAATTGTGGCGAAATATTTAGCAGAGCTTCCATTTTTAAATATTATGGGACAATTAGTAATTGCTATTCTAATTGGGATGGTTTGGCGTGCGACAATTGGAGTCCCTCAAGATGCGATTGCAGGGACGAACTTTGCAAGTAAGAAGTTGCTGCGCTTTGGGATCATCTTACTTGGAATGCGATTAAATCTTGTTGATATTGCGAAGGCAGGGCCGAAAGTATTGGTCATCGCAGCGGTTGTTATTACATTTACGATTTTCGTTGTATATGGACTAACGAAAGTATTTAAAGTAGAAAAGAAACTTGGGATTTTAACAGCATGCGGGACAGCAATTTGCGGCGCGGCAGCGGTCGTGGCAATTGCGCCGCAAGTGAAAGCAAAAGATGATGAAACGGCAGTTGGTGCCGCAATTATTGCTATTTTAGGTACGATATTTACGCTTATTTATACGTTATTATATCCAGTGCTTGGCCTATCTCCATACGGTTAT
>NZ_MACG01000027.1 GCF_001884035.1 Bacillus tropicus | reverse complement strand
GCGACGCTGCATGAAATTGCTCACGTAATTGCGGCTGCAGCGCCAGGAGGAAGTACGGCTGTAGACATCGCAGTTATCGTGAAGCTAACGCGCGTAGCGATGCTCGTACCAGTAGCAATTTTAATTGGGTTATGGTTTGGTAAGAGTGAAGGTAGCAAAGAAAAGAAATCGTGGCGAGACCTTCCAATTCCGTGGTTCATTTTCGGATTTTTAGCGATGAGTGCGGTGCATTCGCTGGGCGTAATCCCAGAAGTTGTTGCGGGATATATTGTAGTCATCGCCTATATGCTTATCGCAATGGCGATGGCGGGGCTTGGCTTAAATGTAGAGTTTAAAACGTTCCGTAAGTTAGGAAGCAAAGCATTCGTGGCAGGGCTGATTGGTTCGGTTTGCTTATCGGTGCTTGGATATGGTCTTGTATATGCGTTAGGATTTATGTAGTAGAGGAGAGAGCTGTTCCCGAAGTTATATTTGGGAGCAGCTTTTTCTTATGCTTATCTTGCTACGGATGTCAGTAAGTCGATATATTTGAAAAATCGCCGATATAAATTGAATTATTCTTGTATTTTGTTAGGGTGGATGTTCAGTGAAATGTTTTTCTAAAATTTGTAAAGATATCTTTACTTATAACTGGAAAATATTTATAATTTAAGTAAAGATATCTTTACTTTTGAAGGTGGAGCCTATGGGTGTAAAAAATAAAATTAAAGAATTAAGAAAGCAACATCATATAACGCAAGTTGAAATGGCAAAGGCGATGCAGGTGACGCGGCAGACAATCGTGGCGATTGAAAACCATCATTACAACCCGAGTCTAGAGTTATCCTTAAAAATCGCCAAATATTTTGGAGTGAAGGTGGAGGAAATATTTACGCTAGAGTAAGGGGAGAGAAAATAAAGGATAAGCTTGAGAGATTTCAATTAGATTAAACGTTTAAGTATATAGGGATTGGTTTTGGTTTATTAATTAGTACGGCATCAACGAGTGTGTTAGCAACAAGGAATAGATAGATAAAGGGGAACTCGGATGGGATTACCGGTGTTATGTGTCGCTACAGTTATATTTGCGCTTCTTTGGGGAATGCAAAATTTTTCTCGTAATCCAGTGCCAAGCATTTGTATTATGATTGGTACTGTAGGTTTATCGTATTATTTATTACTATTAGCTCATTATCATAAAACAGCAACGAGCGTTGTTGTTGGAGCACTTATTTTATTTTGTGGTCGTGCTGTACACAAGGGGTTATTTCCATAAAAGCTGTTTATACAAAGGGTATAAACAGCTTTTTGTATTTTTTTACAAAACACTTGAAAGTTACGTAACGTCATCTTTTATAATGAAGGGGAAGAGGTGATGATAGTGATTTCAATACAACAATTGACGAGAGAAACAGGGATAACAGTACGCACATTACGTTATTATGATCAAATAGATTTATTGAAGCCAAGCGGGAAAACAGAAGGTGGACATCGGTTATATAGTGAAGCGGACGTAATACGACTGCAACAAATTTTATTTTTAAAAGAAATGGGATTTTCATTAAAAGAAGCTGCGAATATGTTAGTAAAAGGTGAGCTGGATTTAAAAAAATCCCTTGAAAAACAACTTCGGTTTGTACAGGAAGAACAAAAGAAATTTTATCGAATGGAGCGTGTTTTACAAGCAGTTGTTTATTCGGTAGATGTGGAGGGAGAACTTGATTGGAAAGTTATGTTTGAACTGATTCAGCTTTCAAAGCAGTCTTCTCGTATACGTGAAATATTTCAAAATGAAGTATTTTCAAAGGAAGAGCAAAAGTTGCTTTACAATTTGCCAAATATGAGTGAAGAAGATCCGAATGTTTTAGAATGGGTAGATTTATTAAAGCAATTCCGTACTTTTATGAAAGACGGTAAAGAAGTAGCTAGTGATGAGGTACAAGGGGCAACGAAGAGATTAATGCAGAAGTGTTTAGAAATGGCTAATGGTGACGAAGCGTTTTTAGATAAGTTATGGGAAGTTAGAAAATCGAAGGAAGATTCACAGAAAATGAGCATGTATCCAATTGAAGAAGAACTTTTACTATATATGGATGAAGCTTTTCGCATTTATGATGAAAAGGAGAGGGATAAATGAGTATGCTCGCAGAATATCGTTGGTATTTTTTAATTGGGGCAGAGATTGTATTTTGGTTATCGGCTATCGGTTTCTTTTTACTACGTTACGGATTCCGTTTGAAAAAGGCGAGTTTTATTATGGGGATTGTGCTACTCGTAAATGAAGTGTTTATTTTAACTTTAGGAGTAGTGGATTACTATCAAACAGGAAAATTTTCTAACTTTCAAATCATTACTGTAATCATTTTATTGTATGCAGTCTTTTACGGGAAAAAGGATTTGAAGAAGCTTGATACATTCGCGCAAAAATTAGTTGCGAAATGGCGAAATGAGCCGGCGCCTATTATAGAAGAACAGGTAGAATTAACAGGTATGGCTTATGCGAATCAGGAAATGAAAAATTGGGTATTGCACCTTAGTTTGTTTGTTGTTGTGCATATTTTCTTTTTCTTTCTGTACGGTCTTGCCCCGGTTGAACAATGGCGTAATTGGTTAGAAACGGGAATTGTTTTAAATAAATCAGCTAGTCGTGTTAGCCAAGTTTGGGCGATTATACTTTTAGTGGATGCAGCTATTTCATTTTCATATGTTCTTTTTCCGAAGAAGGAGAAAGGGAAAAAGAAGCTACTTTCTTAGAGGAAAGTAGCTTTTGCGGTATACAAATAATTTTTATAGGAGAGGATGACAATAGGAAAAAGAACCAGTTTTATATGGATATTTCTCTTTAGTTTAGTAGCATGCTCACCATCTAACAATACAATTGATAAGAAGAATGATGTCATTGTAAAGGGAGCAAGAATTCTCAATCTAGATAAATTTGAAAAGTTCGTTTTGAATGTCGAGCAAAGGGAAGTTGATAAAATAAGAATTGTACAGTATACCCTTGAAGGGGACCCAATTTTTCAAACGTTAGAGTATAGTGGGAACGATATATTTTATGTTTCAGATAATACAAAAGACAAATTTGCTGGTGAGGATAAAGGGTTATATAAAGATAATTGTAAAAGTATTGTTAAAGACCAGCGCGAATCAGGAATCACTTATAGGCTAATAGATTGTACGAATGAAGACGGGCGCAATGGATATGACTTATTATATGTATCTAAAAAATAGAGTTAGTAGAGGAAGGAAGTATGTACTCCTTCCTTTTTCTATGTATATATTGTCGAAAACTTTACCGAATATCTGTTCGTTTTTTTAGGTTTTTTATGAGCATTCGTGGTAAAATAATAATACAGATTTTTATGAGGAGGTCGGATTTTACTTGGAACATCAATTTGAAATTATCTCAGCGTATTCCCCACAAGGTGATCAGCCGGTAGCTATAGAGAAGCTTGTAGAGGGAATTAATAGTGGAAAGAAAAAGCAAGTGTTGCTTGGAGCAACAGGAACGGGTAAGACATTTACGATTTCAAATGTCATTAAAGAAGTGCAAAAGCCAACACTTGTCATGGCTCACAATAAAACGTTAGCAGGACAGTTATATAGTGAGTTGAAAGACTTTTTCCCGAATAATGCAGTTGAATATTTTGTTAGTTATTACGATTATTATCAACCAGAAGCGTATGTGCCGCAAACAGATACGTTTATTGAAAAAGACGCACAGATTAATGATGAAATTGATAAATTGCGTCACTCGGCAACGTCTGCATTATTTGAACGGGATGATGTAATTATTGTTGCGAGTGTTTCGTGTATATATGGTTTAGGTTCTCCAGAAGAATACCGCGAGTTAGTTGTTTCACTTCGAGTTGGTATGGAAAAGGATCGCAATCAATTGCTTCGTGAACTTGTTGATGTGCAGTATGGTCGTAATGATATTGATTTCAAGCGTGGTACATTCCGTGTGCGCGGAGATGTAGTTGAAATCTTCCCGGCATCACTTGACGAGCATTGTATCCGAATTGAGTTTTTTGGTGATGAAATTGACCGTATTCGCGAAGTAAATGCGTTAACAGGGGAAGTATTAGCAGAGCGTGATCATGTAGCAATCTTCCCAGCATCTCACTTCGTTACACGTGAAGAAAAAATGAAGGTCGCTATTGAAAATATCGAAAAAGAATTAGAAGAGCGTTTAAAGGAATTAAATGATAACGGCAAGTTGTTAGAAGCGCAGCGTATAGAGCAGCGTACACGTTATGATTTAGAAATGATGCGCGAGATGGGATTTTGTTCAGGTATTGAAAACTATTCGCGCCATTTAACGCTTCGTCCGGCGGGGGCAACGCCGTATACGTTATTAGACTATTTCCCGGAAGATTTCTTAATCGTTATGGATGAGTCACACGTATCAGTGCCGCAAGTAAGAGCGATGTATAACGGGGACCAAGCGCGTAAGCAAGTGCTTGTGGATCATGGCTTCCGTCTGCCATCAGCTTTAGATAATAGACCGCTCACATTTGATGAGTTTGAAGAGAAAACGAATCAAGTTATTTACGTTTCAGCAACACCAGGACCGTATGAATTAGAGCAGTCGCCAGAAGTAATAGAACAAATTATTCGTCCAACAGGGCTTTTAGATCCGCCAATTGATATACGACCAATTGAAGGGCAGATTGACGATCTATTAGGAGAAATTCAAGATCGCATTGTAAAAAATGAACGTGTATTAATTACAACTTTAACGAAGAAGATGTCAGAGGATTTAACAGACTACTTAAAAGATGTAGGGATTAAGGTGAATTACCTGCATTCTGAAGTGAAAACGTTAGAACGTATTGAAATTATTCGGGATCTTCGCCTTGGTAAGTTTGATGTTCTTGTTGGTATTAACTTATTGCGAGAAGGGTTAGATATTCCAGAAGTATCACTTGTAGCGATTTTAGATGCTGATAAGGAAGGGTTCTTACGCTCAGAACGTTCATTAATTCAAACAATTGGCCGTGCAGCGCGTAATGAAAACGGCCGCGTTATTATGTACGCAGATCGTATAACGAGATCGATGGGAATTGCGATTGAAGAAACACAGCGTCGTCGTAGTATACAAGAGGCTTACAATGAAGAGCATGGTATTACGCCGAAAACAATTCAAAAAGGTGTGCGTGATGTAATCCGTGCAACGACAGCTGCTGAAGAGCCGGAAACATATGAGGCAACGCCAGCTAAGAAGATGACGAAAAAAGAGCGTGAAAAGACAATTGCCAAGATGGAAGCAGAAATGAAAGAGGCAGCAAAAGCGTTAGACTTCGAGCGTGCAGCTGAATTAAGAGATTTACTATTAGAATTAAAAGCGGAAGGGTGAAAAGAGTGAGTAAGAGCAAGGATTTTATCGTTGTAAAAGGTGCTAGAGCACATAACTTAAAAAATATTGATGTAACCATTCCGAGAAATCAGCTTGTCGTTGTAACGGGATTGTCTGGTTCGGGGAAATCATCATTAGCATTTGATACGATTTATGCAGAAGGGCAGCGCAGATACGTAGAATCGTTATCTGCGTATGCGCGTCAGTTTTTAGGACAAATGGATAAGCCGGATGTAGATACAATTGAAGGATTGTCACCAGCGATTTCAATCGATCAAAAAACGACAAGTCGTAATCCGCGTTCAACTGTCGGAACGGTAACGGAGATTTATGATTATCTACGTCTATTATTTGCGCGAATTGGTACGCCGATTTGTCCGAATCATGGCATTGAAATTACGTCACAAACAGTAGAGCAGATGGTAGACCGTGTACTTGAATATCCTGAACGTACGAAATTACAAGTTTTAGCTCCTATCGTTTCTGGACGTAAAGGTGCACATGTGAAAGTACTTGAAGATATTAAGAAGCAAGGGTATGTTCGTGTACGTGTTGATGGTGAAATGCTTGATGTGTCTGAAGATATTGCGTTAGATAAAAATAAGAAGCATTCCATTGAAGTTGTAATTGACCGTATTGTTGTAAAAGAAGGAATCGCAAGCCGTCTTGCTGATTCACTTGAAAGTGCATTAAAGCTTGGCGGGGGCCGCGTGTTAATCGATGTAATGGGAGAAGAGGAACTGTTATTTAGTGAACATCATGCTTGTCCACATTGTGGTTTTTCAATTGGAGAATTAGAACCGCGTATGTTCTCATTCAATAGTCCGTTCGGTGCATGTCCTTCTTGTGATGGACTTGGCTCAAAGCTAGAGGTAGATTTAGAACTTGTTATTCCGAACTGGGATTTATCATTAAATGAACATGCGATTGCGCCTTGGGAGCCGACAAGCTCACAATATTACCCACAGCTTTTACAATCTGTATGTAATCATTACGGCGTTGATATGGATGTGCCTGTGAAAGATATACCGAGAGATTTATTTGATAAAGTGTTGTACGGAAGCGGTGAAGAGAAGGTTTATTTCCGCTATGTAAATGAATTTGGTCAAGTAAAGGAAAATGAGATTTTATTTGAAGGTGTTATTCCAAATATTGAACGTCGTTATCGTGAAACGAGTTCCGATTACATTCGTGAGCAAATGGAAAAATATATGGCAGAACAAGCTTGTCCGAAGTGTAAAGGTGGACGTTTAAAACCTGAGAGTTTAGCTGTTTTTGTTGGTGATAAAACGATTGCTGATGTAACGAAGTATTCAGTTCAAGAAGTACAGGAGTTTTTCTCAAATGTGGAGCTAACGGAGAAACAACAAAAAATTGCTCATTTAATTTTAAGAGAGATTCAGGAGCGCGTTGGGTTCTTGGTGAACGTTGGTTTAGATTATTTAACGTTAAGTCGTGCCGCAGGAACTTTATCAGGTGGTGAGGCGCAGCGTATTCGTTTAGCAACGCAAATTGGTTCTCGTCTTACTGGCGTACTTTACATTCTTGATGAGCCTTCTATCGGTTTGCATCAGCGCGATAACGATCGTCTTATTCGTACATTGCAAGAAATGCGCGATTTAGGTAATACGTTAATCGTTGTTGAACATGATGAAGATACGATGATGGCAGCTGACTATTTACTTGATATCGGACCTGGCGCAGGTATTCACGGTGGACAAGTCGTATCAGCAGGTACACCAGCTGAAGTGATGCAAGATGAAAACTCGTTAACAGGGAAGTATTTAAGCGGTAAAGAGTTTATTCCGGTTCCACTTGAAAGACGTAAAGGTGACGGACGTAAAGTGGAAATTGTCGGTGCAAAAGAGAATAACTTAAAGAACGCGAAAATGTCATTCCCACTTGGTACGTTTGTAGCGGTAACGGGTGTATCTGGATCAGGTAAAAGTACGATGATTAATGAAGTACTATATAAATCGTTAGCGCAAAAGTTATATAAAGCGAAAGCGAAGCCAGGTACTCATAAAGAGATTAAAGGTCTTGAGCATTTAGATAAAGTAATCGATATTGATCAATCGCCAATTGGACGTACACCACGTTCAAATCCAGCAACGTATACAGGTGTATTCGATGATATTCGTGATGTGTTTGCCCAAACGAATGAAGCGAAAGTGCGCGGATATCAAAAAGGACGTTTCAGCTTTAATGTGAAAGGCGGACGTTGTGAAGCGTGTCGTGGTGATGGAATTATTAAAATCGAAATGCACTTCTTACCAGACGTATACGTGCCGTGTGAAGTTTGTCATGGTAAACGTTACAACCGTGAAACGTTAGAAGTGAAATATAAAGATAAAAACATTTCTGAAGTATTAGGAATGACAATTGAAGATGGGGTAGAGTTCTTCGCTAATATCCCAAAAATTAAGCGTAAACTTCAAACTCTTGTAGATGTTGGACTTGGTTATATGAAATTAGGACAACCAGCTACGACGTTATCTGGTGGTGAAGCGCAGCGCGTGAAGCTAGCTTCTGAATTACACCGTCGTTCTACAGGACGTACACTATATATTTTAGATGAGCCAACGACTGGTTTACATGCACATGATATTGCACGTCTTCTAGAAGTGTTGCAACGTCTTGTTGAGAGCGGTGAGACGGTTCTTGTAATTGAACATAATTTAGATGTGATAAAAACAGCGGATTATATCGTTGACCTTGGACCAGAGGGCGGAGACAAAGGTGGACAAATCGTTGCTTCCGGAACGCCAGAGCAAGTAGTGAAAGAAGAGCGCTCGTATACAGGTAAGTATTTAAAAGAGATTTTAAATCGTGATAAAGCAAGAATGAAAGAGAAAATAAAAGAAGTAGAGTTATCGCAATAAGGGTATTACGAAAAACCGAGTGGAAATGACGCTCGGTTTTTATTGTATAGGGGGAGAAGATGGAGTTTTTAGATGTGTTGCGAAAGAAAACTATGAAGGTAAGAGAGTTTCAAAATTGGGGTGTATATTTTCGCAAGCGCTGGGAGGATCATTTTGCAAATCATTTAAGTGATGAAGAAAAAGAAGATATTTTTCTTTATGGAGATAAGTATGCATGTGGTTATCTATGGCACATATTTAGTTATGAGAAAAAGAAGTGTTTAGAGGGTAAAGAAGCGGAAAACGCGTTTCATAATGAAGTGAAAAAGGATTGCTACATTTTCTATCAACACTGTGATGAGGTACTGTTAATGAAGGATGCGAGTTTATTACATATGGATGATATATTGTGTGAGACGGATAATATGTATAAAGGGGATATCTATATTGTAGATAGAGATTTCACTTGGACTTTTGTGAAAACTCATGAGCATAGATGGTGTGGTCCTTATTTCACAAAGAGATGTTGGTAGGTATACAAGCGTGAAGAGTAGAATAAGTTGATATAAGTGTCCGTATGATACTTGCGTTTCTTATCTATTAGCGTATGATGAAATATATATGTTTAAAAGGATGTGTAAGAAAATGAGATGGATTGTATCACTTCTTGTAAATAGCGTTGTGTTAATCGCTGTATCGGGACTTTTAAAAGGGATTGCACCAGACGCGTTTTACGTAGCAAATATACAAACTGCAATTATTGCGAGTATTATTTTGGCTGTTTTAAATGTGTTTGTAAAACCGTTTTTAATTTTAATTACGCTACCAATTACAGTTGTAACTTTCGGGTTCTTCTTAATTGTTATTAATGCAATTACGTTAAAAATAGCAGATTCATTATTAGGAGATGCATTTAATATATCAGGTTTCGGTGTAGCGATTGTTGCGGCAATTTGTATTTCAATTTTTAATATGATTATTGAAAAGGCAATTGTGGAACCTTTATATGAAAAAAAGAGAAAATGACAAAAAGAAAAACATTTCATGATGTGTATGGAATGTTTTTTTCTATTTATTAGAAACCGTATTTCTTGTTTCCAGAAAAAAATGGTACAATATCCGGTAGAATGGAATTTTACATCAAATGAGACTGAACCCGCAGCGGAGTGGAGGTTTATACATATGCCGAAAGTAAGGACAAAAGATTTAATTGAACAATTTCAATTGGAGTTAATAAGTGGTGAAGAAGGAATTCATCGTCCAATTGATACAAGTGATTTATCACGACCTGGAATTGAAATGGCAGGATTTTTTACATATTATCCAGCTGATCGCGTGCAACTTCTTGGGAAGACGGAGCTGACGTTTTTTGACACGTTAACGACAGAGCAAAAACAAGAGAGAATGAAAGCGCTTTGTACTGAGGAGACGCCATGTATTATTGTAACTCGTAATCAAGATGTACCAGATGAGTTATTGCAAGCATCACGTGAATCAGGCATGCCCTTATTACGTTCTGCTCAAACGACAACAAGATTATCAAGTCGTTTAACAAATTATTTAGAAGGTAAGTTAGCACCAACAACAGCTGTACATGGTGTTTTAGTAGATATTTACGGCGTTGGTGTTTTAATTACAGGTCAAAGTGGTGTCGGTAAAAGTGAGACAGCTCTTGAGCTTGTAAAACGTGGTCACCGTCTTGTTGCGGATGATAGTGTAGAAATTCGCCAAGAAGATGAAGACACATTAGTAGGAAGTTCACCAGATTTAATTGAGCATTTATTAGAAATTCGTGGTCTAGGTATCATTAACGTTATGACGTTATTCGGTGCAGGGGCAGTGCGAAATTATAAGCGTATTACACTTGTTATTAATCTTGAAATTTGGGATCAAAAGAAAAATTATGATCGCTTAGGTCTTGATGAAGAGAAGATGAAGATTATTGATACAGAACTTACGAAGATTACACTTCCAGTTCGTCCTGGTCGAAACTTGGCTGTTATTATTGAAGTGGCAGCAATGAACTTCCGTTTAAAACGTATGGGGGTCAATGCAGCACAGCAGTTCTCAGAGCGATTAATGAGTGCGATTGAGTTAGGAAATCAGGAGTAAACATTGGAGAGGGAGGTCATACATATGCTGTTAGGTTCTGTACCACAGCTTGACCGCGTAGCCATCCAACTTGGGCCGTTTCCTGTTTATTGGTACGGGATTATTATCGGTACAGGTGTGCTATTAGGTCTTTGGCTAGCAACTCGCGAAGGAGAAAGGCTAGGTATTCCAAAAGATACATTTGTTGACCTTGTATTAATTGCAGTACCGATCGCTATTCTATTTGCGAGAATGTACTATGTTATTTTTGAATGGGAATATTACGCGCAAAACCCGAGTCAAATTATTAATATTCGTCAAGGTGGTTTGGCGATTCATGGTGGTTTAATCGGAGCTGTTATTACAGGGATTCTTTTTGCGAAACGCCGCGGGGTTTCATTCTGGAAGTTGGCGGATATTGCTGCACCAAGTATTTTACTAGGACAAGCAATTGGCCGATGGGGAAACTTTATGAACCAAGAGGCGCATGGTGATGAAGTAACGAGACAGTTTTTAGAAGGCCTTCATTTACCAGATTTCATTATTAATCAAATGTACATTGATGGTGTGTACTATCACCCGACGTTTTTATATGAATCATTATGGAATTTTGCGGGAGTAATTCTATTACTTGCATTACGAAAAGTGAATTTACGCCGCGGGGAATTATTCTTCACATATTTAATTTGGTATTCAATAGGACGCTTCTTCGTAGAAGGGTTACGTACAGATAGTTTAATGCTAGGACCACTTCGTATTGCACAAGTAATGTCAATTGGACTTGTTGTTATTTCTATTATTTTCATTATTGTGAGACGAAAAATGGGGCAAGCTGATAAAAGATATTCGGAAAATTAGAGAAAAGTAGCATCTTATTATAAGATGCTGCTTCTTTCATATTCAGGAAAGAGAAAGGACTAAGGCAATGAAAATAAATACAGTGTTATTTGATTTAGATGGAACGTTAATTAATACAAACGAACTTATTATTTCTTCTTTTTTACATACTTTAAATACATATTATCCAAATCAATATAAGCGTGAAGATGTATTGCCATTTATTGGTCCATCTTTACATGATACTTTCAGTAAGGTTGATGAAAGTAAGGTTGAAGAGTTAATTACAAGTTATCGTCAATTTAACCATGATCATCATGATGAACTAGTGGAAGAATATGAAACTGTATATGAAACAGTTCAAGAGTTGAAGAAACAAGGTTATAAAGTTGGTATTGTTACAACGAAAGCGAGACAAACCGTTGAGATGGGATTAAAGTTGTCAAAGCTTGACGAGTTTTTTGATGTTGTTGTGACAATTGATGATGTAGAGCATGTGAAACCACATCCAGAGCCACTTCAAAAAGCGCTTGAGTTATTAGATGCGAAACCGGAAGAAGCATTGATGGTTGGGGATAACCATCATGATATTGTTGGCGGACAAAATGCGGGTACGAAAACAGCTGCAGTTTCATGGACATTGAAAGGTAGAGCATATTTAGAGGCTTACAAGCCAGACTTTATGTTAGATAAAATGAGTGATTTATTGCCGATTTTGTCCGACATGAATCGTTCGTAAAGATAAGTAGAGGAGCGAGTGAAGTGCGACGGACAACGCGCTATCCTGTTTCAGGAGAAAATTCATTATGGAATGTGTACAAAACAGTGTCTTTTTGGAAGGTAATGAAAAACTTTATGATTATCCAAATTGCACGTTATACACCTTTTTTATCCGTCAAGAATTGGTTGTACCGCACATTTTTGCGGATGAAGGTAGGAAAGAAAACATCGTTTGCGCTTATGGTAATGCCGGACATTATGTTCCCAGAAAAGATAACTGTGGGAGAAAATTCAATTATCGGTTATAATACAACGCTTTTAGCACATGAATATTTAATTCGCGAATATCGACTGGGGGAAATCATCATAGGAAACGAAGTGATGATTGGAGCAAATACAACGATATTACCGGGTGTGAAAATTGGGGATGGCGCGATTGTTTCAGCTGGCACACTTGTTCATAAAGATGTACCGAGTGGTGCTTTCGTGGGTGGAAATCCAATGCGTGTTATTTATACAAAAGAAGAAATGGATGCTAGAGAAGGTTGATGCTAAAAATGTAACATTTCTCTTCTTTTTTAATGAATAAAAAGGCAATAATTGAGTATAATATACTGTTTTGTTTTTTACGGAATCGTTTATACTTATAGATAGAAGAATGTGTGAACGAAGAAAACAAAAAACTGGAGGATATATGGGGAAAAATCAAAGAATATATAAGGAGAACGGACAAGTTATCTCTTTTAATCAATTAGCGGACTTCTTTTATAAAAAAGGGATGAGGGCTTACAAAGGGCAAAAATTGCAAGATGCAATTAAATATTTTCGAAGAGCGGCACAAAGTGAGAAGGAGCCGTTTATTTTATGTCAATTAGCAACAGTATTATCTGAGGCTGGTGAATATCAAGAGTCAAATCAAACCTTCTTTAAGCTTGTTAGATCTAATCCAGAACTTGAACAGTGTTATTATTTTATTGCAAATAATTATGCATATATGGGGCTATTTCAGCAGGCGAAGAAGTATGCGGATCGCTATTTAGAAGTTGCAGTAGAGAAGGAATTCGTAGAAGATACATTAGAATTACTTGAAATCATGGAAGAAGAAGCGATGGGTGCGGAAGAGATTGAGGATGAAGATGATTTAATTGTTATGCAGGAAGAAGCGAATCGTTATATTCGTAACGGACAATTAGAAGAAGCAATTGCTACATTAGAAATTGTTACGAAAGATTATCCGGAATTTTGGTCGGGACATAATAATTTAGCCATTGCGCATTTTCAATCTGGTAATGTAGATAAGGCGCTGAAGTTAACGGAAATGATTTTAGAGAAAAATCCAGGTAATATACATGCGCTTTGTAATACGCTTATTTTTCTATATTCAATTGGAGAGCATAAACAAGTAGAGGCGTTAGCGGGACAGTTAGTTTCTGTATATCCGATTTCGTTTGAACATCGTTTGAAACTTGGGACGACACTTGCAACAATTGGTCATTTCGAGCCTGCATATAAATGGTTCAAATTATTAAAGCGTCAAGGATACGAGGGAGACGTTAGTTTTTATTATTGGTTTGCATATTCTGCGTATATGGTGAAAGATCAGCAAGTAGCTGAAAAAATGTGGCAACATGTTGTAGAATTGCACCCTGATAAAAAGGGAAAAGAACCGTGGAATGCATTGAATTTAGCGGATGAAGGACAAAACGTGTTATTTGAAGAATTACGAAAATCATTTCAGCAAAGTGCGACGCTAGAGGAACAAATGCTAGCTTTATATTTAATGAATGAATTATCAACGCCGGAGAAGGTGGGATTCTTCTTTGATGTAACGCAGGCGAAGAATGGTGTTCCAATCGTATCGCAACTGGCAAAGTATTTCTTTTTACTGAATAGCCATAAGAGTATTCCAGCTGATTTACAGCAATTTGAACAGTGCGCGCGAATTGCGGATGCTTTATACAATTATACGAAAAAAGATGATGAATTAATCGAAGAGTGCTTACAATTTTGGTTTTGTACGTTCATACGTTTATATACATCTGGGGCAGTTTTTACAAATGTATACGGCTGGTCAGCTGCGGTTGAATATATCGTACGCAGCGAACAAGGAAATAAGATGACACAGTCGGAGCTCGGAGATGTATATAATGTATCTGTAGCGACTGTTCGAAAGTATGTGCAAGCTGTTAAACGTACGCACACATAGATAAGCAAATCATTGGGAAAAAAATGATGCTAACAGTATAATGAGGGTAACTTAATTGTGTAGGAATGAATAGGAGTGAATAGTGTGTCAGAAGAAAAAATTTATGATGTCATTATTATTGGTGCAGGACCAGCTGGTATGACAGCTGCAGTATATACATCTCGTGCGAATTTAAGCACATTAATGCTTGAGCGTGGTATTCCAGGCGGACAAATGGCAAATACAGAAGATGTAGAAAACTACCCGGGTTATGAGTCTATTTTAGGACCAGACTTATCAAATAAAATGTTCGAGCATGCGAAGAAATTTGGTGCTGAATATGCATACGGTGATGTGAAAGAAGTCATCGATGGTAAAGAATACAAAACAATTATTGCTGGTAAAAAAGAATATAAAGCACGCGCAATTATCGTTGCAAGTGGTGCAGAGTATAAAAAAATCGGTGTACCAGGTGAAACAGAACTTGGCGGCCGTGGTGTATCATATTGCGCGGTATGTGACGGGGCATTCTTTAAAGGTAAAGAACTTGTAGTTATTGGCGGCGGAGATTCTGCTGTTGAAGAGGGTGTATTCTTAACACGCTTCGCATCAAAAGTAACGATTGTTCACCGTCGTGACACGCTTCGTGCACAGAAAATTTTACAAGACCGTGCTTTCCAAAACGAAAAAGTAGATTTCATTTGGAATCACACTATTAAAGAAATTAACGAATCAAATGGTAAAGTAGGAAGTGTAACACTTGTAGACGTAAACAGTGGAGAAGAGAAAGAAGTCAAAACTGACGGCGTATTCGTATACATCGGTATGTTACCACTATCAAAACCATTTGTTGAACTAGGTATTACAAATGAAAATGGTTACCTTGAAACAAACGAGCGTATGGAAACGAAAGTTCCTGGTATTTTCGCAGCTGGTGATGTTCGTGAAAAAATGCTACGTCAAATTGTAACTGCAACAGGTGACGGTAGTATTGCAGCACAAAGTGCACAACATTACGTAGAAGAATTATTAGAAGAACTAAAAACTGTATCAGAAAAATAAGGGATAACATACCTTTTGAGAAGAAAGCTACCGATGGGAGCTTTCTTCTTTTTTTGTGTGTGAAAATGTCAAAGTTTTGTCAAAAAATATTGGGATTATAAGCTTTCTTATTGATATACTGGACTTTACGGAAAAAATCACTATAAGAAATGAGGAATTTATTCAGTATGGAATGGCGTAATATATATCGTGGATTTTGTATGGGCGTTAGTGATTTAATTCCTGGTGTGAGCGGCGGTACAATCGCTGTTGTGTTAGGGATTTATGAACAATTGCTTGCGGCAATTAGTGGATTCTTTAGTCGTGAATGGAAAAAACATTTAGGGTTTTTAATTCCACTTGCAGCTGGTGTGGCAGCAGCGTTTTTAACGTTAAGTCACGTTATTAAATATTTACTTGCAAATCATTATGAACCGACTCAATTTTTCTTCCTCGGTTTAATTATTAGTATATTACCGATGTTAATGAGAGAAGCTGATGCAAAGTCGTCGTTTAAAGGTAAGCATATTGTTTTATTAATAGTTGCTGCAATTCTTGTTGCGATCACAGCTTTCTTTAAACCAGATAAGACAGCAGATCCAATTACGACGTTAACAATTTTAAATGCAATTGGTTTATTTTTTGCAGGATGGATGGCTAGTATGGCTATGTTGCTTCCTGGAATTAGCGGATCATTTATTTTATTAATTATTGGTGTGTATCCGACAGCAATTAATGCTTTAACTACACTCAATCTACCTTTAATCGCAGTTATTGGTGCTGGTGTTATGGTAGGGTTCGTTGTAAGTAGTAAAGGAATTAGTTTCTTATTAGATCGATATAAAAGTATGACATTTGCGGCAATTATTGGACTAGTTATCGGTTCGATTGTAATTGTGTTTCCTGGTATTCCAACGGGAGGATTTTCAATTATAAGTTCAATTATTACCTTTATTTTAGGATTTGCGATTGTGACTTATTTCGGTAAAAAATAAAGGCTTGAATCCCCTTGGCGATAAAAATCGTTAAGGGGATTTTTCATGCTATGCATTGAAAGTTCAGGCATTTACATTGCTTGTTATAGAAAGCTTTTTTAAAATTGTTGAGTAGCATATGCTTAGCGAAAGAGGACTGGCTCCTTCGTTGTAGCAAACTGTTTTTGATAGTATAATGAAATGAGTATGCAGTGAGAAATTTGCTGCAAATAGCTGAGGTGAAGAAACATGCAAAGAGTGACAAACTGTGTGTTAATTAGAGATAATGAAGTACTCTTACTCCAAAAACCTCGCCGGAATTGGTGGGTTGCACCAGGCGGGAAAATGGAGCGTGGTGAGACTGTAAGGGATTCCGTTGTTCGCGAGTATCGTGAAGAAACAGGTATTTATTTAAAGAACCCAGCGTTAAAGGGGGTCTTCACCTTTGTCATCCAAGAAGGTGATAAAGTTGTTTCTGAATGGATGATGTTCTCCTTTTTAGCGACAGATTTTGCAGGAGAAAACAAACTAGAGAGCGAAGAAGGCATCATTGGCTGGCATACATTTGATAAAATTGATGATTTAGCAATGGCACCAGGAGATTATCACATTATTGATTATTTAATTAAAGGAAATGGCATAATCTACGGTACATTTGTATATACCCCAGATTTTGAGTTGCTTTCATATCGATTAGATCCGAGTTAAACCGTCAAGGAGAGGATACGATGACAGAGAATAATGATATAAAAATGGTAATTATTACAGGAATGTCTGGAGCTGGAAAGACAGTAGCTTTACAAAGTTTTGAAGATTTAGGATATTTCTGTGTGGATAATTTACCACCGATGTTATTGCCGAAGTTTATTGAGCTTATGGCGGATTCAAAAGGAAAAATGAATAAAGTAGCACTTGGCGTTGATTTACGTGGCCGAGAGTTTTTCGAACATTTATGGGGAGCACTTGATGATTTATCAGAACGTACATGGATTATTCCTCATATTTTATTCTTAGATGCGAAAGATAGCACGCTTGTAACTCGCTATAAAGAAACGAGACGTTCGCATCCACTTGCACCAACTGGTTTGCCGTTAAAGGGAATCGAGATGGAGCGTAGCTTATTAACTGATATGAAGGCACGCGCTAATATTGTGCTTGATACATCGGATTTAAAACCGAAAGAATTACGTGAAAAAATTGTTCACCTATTTTCAACTGAAACTGAGCAAGCATTTCGTGTAAATGTTATGTCATTTGGATTTAAGTACGGTATTCCAATTGATGCAGATTTAGTATTTGATGTTCGTTTTTTACCAAATCCATATTACATTCCACATATGAAGCCATTAACAGGACTAGATGAGGAAGTTTCATCGTATGTGCTGAAATTTAATGAGACGCATAAGTTTTTAGAGAAATTGACTGATCTTATCACTTTCATGCTGCCTCATTATAAAAGAGAAGGCAAGAGTCAACTTGTAATTGCAATTGGATGTACAGGTGGACAGCATCGTTCTGTTACGCTTACAGAATACCTTGGGAAACATTTGAAACCAGAGTATAGCGTTCATGTATCTCATCGTGATGTGGAGAAGAGAAAGGGCCATTAAGGGATGAAAAAAGAGAGAAAACCTAAAATTGTCATTATGGGAGGCGGAACTGGACTTTCTGTTTTATTACGAGGATTAAAACAATATCCGGTTGATATTACAGCAGTTGTTACAATCGCTGATGATGGTGGCAGTTCAGGTAGATTACGTGATGAGCTAGAAATTCCACCCCCAGGTGACATTCGTAACGTACTTGTCGCGTTATCAGATGTAGAGCCACTGGTGGAAGCTTTATTTCAGCATCGTTTCACAACGGGAGATGGGCTGAAAGGTCATGCGTTAGGAAATTTATTATTGGCAGGTATGACCTCGATTACAGGAGACTTCTTCCATGCGATTACGGAAACGAGTAAAGTTTTAAATGTTAGAGGACGTGTATTACCGGCAGCGAATCAAAGTGCAGTACTGCATGCGGAACTAGAAGATGGAGAAATTGTAACAGGTGAATCAAAGATTCCTTATTTCGGAAAGAAGATTAACCGTGTCTTTTTAACTCCAGAAGATGTAGAGCCGTTACATGAAACGTTGACTGAGATTAAACGAGCCGATTTACTTGTTTTTGGTCCAGGAAGTTTGTATACGAGTATATTACCGAATTTAGTTGTTAACAAAATCGGGGACGCTGTTCTTGCTGCAAAAGCGAAGAAGGTATATGTGTGTAATGTTATGACGCAAGCTGGTGAAACGATGGGATATACAGCGTTTGACCATGTGCAGGCGTTACATGATCATTTAGGTGAACCATTTATCGATACTGCAATTGTAAATAACCGTGATATTCCTTGTGAATTACGTCAGTTATATGAGGAAGAAATGTCGGCGCCAGTTGTAGTAGATGAAGAGCGTTTTACTGAAAACAATATTAATGTGATTCAAGATCAATTAGCGAAGTATGATGACCGTGTTGTAAGACACGATACATTAAAACTAGCTTCTATTTTATATTCACTGTTGTAGATGTGCGTTGCCTCGTTTGAGGTAACGCTCCTCATTTCATATAGGACAAGATTTTTGTTCCACAATAATCGTATAAGGAGGTGTTGACTGTGTCATTTGCATCAGAAACAAAGAAAGAGTTGACGAATCTGGAGATGAAGGAATGCTGTGAGAAGGCAGAATTATCAGCGTTACTTCGCATGAACGGATCGCTTTCTTTTTCAAATCGTCGTCTATCAATCGATATTCAAACAGAAAATGCGGCAATTGCAAGAAGGATTTATACGCTTTTGAAAAAAGGATATGACGTGACGGTAGAATTACTTGTTCGTAAAAAAATGCGATTGAAGAAAAATAATGTATATATCGTAAGGCTTGTTGAGAAGTCTCGCGAAATATTAGCGGATCTTCATATCGTTCGAGATGACTTTTCATTTATTCGAAATATATCGCAAGAATTAATTGAAAAGAAATGTTGTAAACGATCGTATTTACGCGGTGCATTTTTAGCAGGTGGTTCAGTAAATAACCCAGAAACATCATCTTATCATTTAGAGATCTTTTCGTTATATAAGGAACATAATGATGCTATATGTGAACTGATGAACGGATTTGATTTAAATAGTAAGACGTTGGAAAGAAGAAAAGGGTACATTACGTATTTGAAAGAAGCAGAAAAGATTACAGAGTTTTTAAATATTATAGGTGCTCATAATGCACTTTTAAGATTTGAAGATATTCGAATCGTGCGTGATATGCGTAATTCTGTAAATCGTTTAGTGAACTGCGAAACAGCTAATTTAAATAAAACAATTGGTGCAGCGCTAAGGCAGATTGAAAATATCCGCTATATTGATGAGACGGTTGGTCTTGATATATTGCCAGATAAATTGCGAGAAATTGCGCAATTACGAAGAGATTATCAAGATGTAACATTGAAAGAGTTAGGTGAGATGGTATCCGGGGGGAAAATTAGTAAATCGGGTATTAATCATCGTTTGCGTAAAATCGATGAGATTGCAGAGAAATTACGCGCGGGGGAAACGGTAGCAAAAAAATAAGAGGTTAAAGGGGAAATGGAGCTGTGGTTCAGAAAAGAGTTCAGGTTTCATTAAAAAACGGTTTACAAGCACGTCCGGCTGCGTTGTTTGTACAAGAGGCCAATCGCTTTCATGCAGATATCTTCATCGAGAAAGATGGAAAGACAGTAAATGCAAAGAGCATAATGGGGATTATGAGCTTAGCAATTGGAACTGGTAGCATGATAACAATTACAACAGAAGGTTCAGATGCAGAAGAGGCTTTAGAAGCGTTAGCTGCATATGTACAATAAGAAGCTATCGCATATGTGCGATAGCTTTTTTGTTTTGTTATTTGCGTGGGATTGGTGGTGGGAGGGTATGTGGGGTGTGCATGCTTGTCGAGAATTGTCGGTAAGTCGATAAGTTGTGTCGAAACGTCGATATATTAAAATAATCGCCGATATAATTGGAGTTACGATCGATATATTTGAAAAATCGCTGATATATTTAGGTTAATACAGGGTGGGGTATGTGGGCGGAGAACAGC